>NZ_JAAMPF010000031.1 GCF_011074795.1 Marinobacter salicampi | reverse complement strand
TGGCCTAGGACACCGCCCTTTCACGGCGGTAACACCGGTTCGAACCCGGTAGGGGACGCCACTTTCAGAACATGGACAGAATTAATCGCCTGTTCAGCCTTATATAAACCGGCCCCAAACCGGTTTTTTTTGTGCCCGGAAAATGTCGATCAGATTTTCCGGCCCCGTGCATAGCCGTGATATTCCTGTTTTTTATCAATTTTTCTGTTCGTTGGCAGCGATCGAGCGGAACTGCTGCTATAGTCATTTCGCACACCTGAGCATTTTATCCGTCCGGCGGGTGCGTATTCAGAGGTCACTACATTTTTCACCGGATTACAGGCTGGCTAGAACCACGGCATGCAGACACTGTTGACGCGTTTTAAACAGTTCCGTTCAGGATCGCCTCTGTCCTTCCGGTTGCTCGCTTACATCCTTCTGTTCAGCTCTGCATTCACGCTCTTTGCCTCAGGGATCCAGATTTATTCGGACTTCCGCAAGGACGTATCCCTGATAGACGAACGCATGTCCGTCATCGAAACCAGCTACGCGAGCAGCCTTTCGAGAAGCCTCTGGGCCCTCGACCAGAAACTTCTGCAAGTGCAAATGGAGGGCATACTGAGTCTGCCGGATATTGTCCATCTGCAATTGCGCATTTTTCCGGACTCCGAACTGGTCATGGGCGACAAGCCACGGGACGTCGCCACCATTACGCGCAGCTTTTCCCTCACCCATGACAGCGACATCCCCTACGACCTTGGTGAGTTGACCATCACGGCCAGCATGGAGGAGATATACAGCGACCTGCGCCGGAAGGTTGTGATTATCCTAACTACCCAGTTTTTCAAGACCTTCTTCATCTCGATTCTGATCGTCTGGATCTTCCAGTATTTCGTCACCCGGCACCTGTCCACCATGGCGAGCTACGCCCGCAACTTCTCTCTGGACAACCTCCACCGCCCCCTGGTCCTTGATCGTCCAGACACGGAGATGAACCGTCGGGATGAGCTGGCGCAGGTGACGGAGGCCATAAATCACATGCGTGCCAGGCTTAACGAAGATGTGGAGCGGCAGGAGCAGGATGCAACCGAAATACGGAAGCTTTCGAAGGCCATTGAGCAAAGCCCCTCATCTGTACTCATATGCGATCGGCAGTGGCATATCGAGTTTGTGAACCAGAAGTTCACGCAATTGACCGGCCACAAGGCCCAAGAGATCATTGGCAAGAACCCTGGGATGATCTCCGGCGACAGTTTTACACAACGTGAGAATAGCCAGCTGTGGCAGAACATTCGTTTACAGGTGCAACGGGTCGGCGTATGGCAGGGTGAGATCAACAGCAGCCGAAAGAATGGTGAACGCTTCTGGGAACAGGTTGTGGTCACGCCGATCAAGGATTCCGAAGGGGCAATAACACACTTCCTCATCCTTGGCGAAGACATCAGTATCCGTAAGCGGTATGAGCAACAGCTGCTACGCCAGGCAAACTACGACATATTGACCGGCCTGCCCAACCGAATGCTGGCGCTGGACCGGTTAAAGCTCGCTCTGGCCCATGCCCGCCGTGAAGACAGCCTCGTCGGTGTCATGTTCCTTGACCTAGACAACTTCAAGCACATCAACGACACCATGGGTCATGACGCCGGCGACAACCTTTTGATTGAGGCTGCGCGAAGAATCTCCAGCTGCCTACGTGGAACCAGCACTGTGGCACGGCTGGGTGGCGATGAGTTTCTGGTGATTCTGCCGGGTATGACTGGACCGGAAGCGACAGAACAAGTGGCAGACAGGATATTGCACACCTTTGTGCCACCGTTCCTGGTCGGTGCCCAGGAAGTTTTTGTAACCACCAGCATTGGCATCGCGATCTACCCCACTGACTCTGACAACAGCGGCACCCTGCTACAACATGCTGACGCCGCCATGTACCAGGCCAAACACAAGGGCAAGAGTGCCTATGAGCGCTTCGCCCCGGCAATGAAGGCCGTCTCTCATGAGCGGCTTCAGATAGAGTCCCGCCTCAGACGGGCCCTTGAACTGAATGAGTTCGAGCTGTATTACCAGCCGATCGTGCATACGGCATCGGGGCTATTAATTGGTGCCGAAGCATTGATACGCTGGAACAATCCCTCGATGGGGATGGTGATGCCTGACAAATTCATTCCGCTGGCGGAAGAGACCGGCCTGATTATTCCGATCGGTGAGTGGGTGCTACAGGAGGCCTGTGCCGCAGCCATGCGCTGGCATGAAGCCACCGGGCTTCGGTTGAGCATTGCAGTGAATGTCTCGCCGCGGCAGTTTCGGGATCCCGATTTCGTAGCTGTGGTTCTGTCAGCGCTAGAAACCGCAGGGCTGGCGCCCCGGCAACTGGAGCTGGAAATCACGGAAAGACTGATTCTGGACAACACCATTGAAACGGCCGAGATACTCAGGAGCCTTGATGAACATGGCATTCGCCTCTCCGTTGATGATTTCGGAACTGGGTTCTCAGCGCTTAGCTACCTCAAAAGTTATCCTTTTGACACGCTGAAAATTGATAAGTCCTTTATTCGTGATGTCATGACCCACAAGGATGACGCCGCTCTGGTAAAAGCGATCATCAATATGGCACACAGTCTAAGCCTGACAGTCGTAGCGGAGGGCGTAGAGGAAGAGCCCCAGACCCGCTTCCTCATGGATAACGGCTGCGATTTTGCACAGGGCTACTTTTACAGCCGGCCTGCTCCGGAGAGCGAGTTCGAGAACTGGCTCAGAACCAACCATCGCTCACGCAGCTGAACCATAGAACTCTATCTCGGTACTGGTTGAACTCATGGAAGATACTCTACTTGTTGTGAACTGCGGAAGCTCATCCCTGAAGGTGGCGCTGTTTTCGGCCCGTCTGGAGCGGCTGGCCAGCGCACTGGCTGAGCGCCTGGGACAGGAAGACGCAAGCGCCAGGGCAGACAGAACCTCCGTGCCCCTGCCCGCAAAAGCAAAGCATGAAGATGCCCTGGCCGCCATTGTCGAGCACTTCCGATATACGGGGGTGATGTCAGGTAACCCCAAAGCCATCGGGCACCGTGTGGTTCATGGTGGCGAGGCGTTTACAGCCCCCTCGCTGCTTACCGATGAGATCATAGCTGCAATCGAGGACTGTGCCAGCCTTGCCCCGCTGCATAATCCGGTCAACCTGAAGGGCATTCAGGGGACTCGTTCGCTCTTCCCGGACGTGCCCCAGGTCGCCGTATTCGATACCGCCTTTCACCAGACCCTGCCCCAGCACGCCTATCTTTACGCCCTGCCCCGACGCTTCTACGACGACTGGGGGGTAAGGCGCTACGGGTTTCACGGCACCAGCCACAGCTTCATGGTTTCCGAAACTGCCCGGCTTCTCGACAGGCCAACCAACTCACTTTCAATCATTTCAGCTCACTTGGGCAATGGTTGCAGTATGACAGCCATAAGGGATGGCAAGAGTGTCGATACCAGCATGGGGCTGACGCCGCTCGAAGGACTGGTCATGGGCACCCGCTGTGGCGACATTGACCCGGGGCTTTTCGACTTCCTGAATGGCAAGGGGATTCAGGCTGACGAACTGAATGCCATACTGAACAAAGAGAGCGGCTTGCTCGGCCTGTCGGGCTCTACCAATGATATGCGTACTCTCGTTGACCAGGCAGACCAGGGGGATGAGGCCTCAGCACAGGCCCTGGCTGTCTTCTGTTTCCGTCTGGCCCGCTATGTCGGTGCAATGATGGCCTCACTTACAGCTCTGGACGCCCTCGTCTTTACCGGCGGCATTGGCGAGAACAGCGCCAGGGTCCGGCAGGACACCATTGCACTGCTGGGTTTAATGGGATTCCAGCTCGACGTCGACCGCAACAGCAACCATGGACGAGAATCCAGCCAGCGTATCGACGCCGATGGCAGCCGCTTTCCGGTGCTCGTTATTCCCACCGATGAGGAACTTGTGATTGCCCGGGCTGCGGATCAGGAGTCCCGAAACGCTTGAAGCCTATTCAAAACTTACTAAAAAGTTGGCACCGGCAGTGCAGGTCGGCACCAGAAAACCATGTCAGAAGGACGTAGCCTTGGCCAAAAATCTCTTTATTGCCCCTACTGGACTTGAATCCGGTCTTACCTCTGTCTGTCTTGGTCTGGTAAGGGCACTGGACCGTGTAGGTGTCCGTGTTGCCTTTTACAAACCTGTCGGTCAGACCTCCGGAGAACAAGATACAGGCGAGCGCGACCATACCGACAGTTCGATCAGATTTATTAAAGCCCGCAGCCATCTTGAACCACCGGCACCGCTTAGCCTTCACTATGCGCAGCGGTTGCTGAACAAAGGCAAGACTGAAGATCTCATGGAAGACATTGTGGCGGAATACCATGTAGCGGCCAGGGAGGCCGACGTGGTCATCATCGAGGGCCTGGTGCCGGACCGTAGCGAAGCCTATACGGCCCGTCTTAACGTCGAGATAGCCCGCAACCTCGGTGCAGATGTTATCCTGGTCAGCGCGCCCCAGGACAGGACACCCGAAGAACTGGACGAGTGGCTGGAATTTTCCGCGCGCCTTTTTGCAGATCCTGAAGATCCTGATGTGATCGGTGTCGTGCTCAATAAAGTTGGCGAGCCTGAGCACTCCGAATTTACCCCGCGTATCAATACCGAAGGCCCCCGGGAGCTACCGGACTACTCGTCGGAGTGCAGGGTCTTCAGCGATGGACGGCTGCGGCTGCTGGGTTCGATTCCCTGGCAACCGGAACTGCTGGCTCCGAGGGTTTCAGACCTCGCCAGGGCAATAGATGCCACTGTTCTCAACGAAGGCCAGATTGAGCAGCGACGGGTCCAGAAAGTATCAATCAGTGCCCGAACCATTCCGAACATGGTCGAGACACTCAAGCCAGGCACGCTCATTGTCACACCCGGCGACCGGGAGGATATCCTGGTCGCGACCTGTCTGGCAGCCCTCAACGGGGTTCCTTTGGCTGGGCTGCTATTCACCGGGGATCTCAGGCCTGACGACCGGACGCTCAACACCTGCCGGGGTGCATTTGCGACCGGGCTGCCTGTGCTCGCGACAAGAGCCAACAGCTACGAAACCGCTCGACGCCTTGCGACCATTTCCTCTGCAGTGCCCGTGGACGACCCGGACCGGATCGAAAACGTTATGGAGGCGGTTGCCACCCAACTGGACACAGAGTGGTTGCAGACGCATCTTCGTATTGCTCGCGAACGCCGTCTGTCGCCACCGGCCTTCCGCTACCAGCTCTCCGAAAAAGCCCGTGCTGCAGGCAAACGCATTGTATTGCCGGAGGGCAATGAGCCGCGGACCATTCAGGCCGCCATAATCTGTCACCAACGCGGCCTGGCCACCTGTGCCCTGATCGGGGATAGGGAGGAGATTGAGTCGGCAGCCCAGTCCCAGGGCCTGACGCTTCCTGAGGCGCTTGAGATAATCGACCCGGTCAAAGCCCGGCCAGACTACGTTGACCCCATGGTAGAACTACGCAAGCACAAAGGTCTTGCACGGGACATGGCAGAAGCGATGCTTGAGGACAACGTGGTACTGGGGACCATGATGGTCGCCATGGACGACGCGGACGGCCTGGTCTCAGGTGCCGTGCATACCACAGCCAACACCGTGCGCCCGGCCCTACAGCTGATAAAGACCCATGAGCATGCCTCGGTAGTGTCGTCGGTTTTCTTTATGCTGTTACCAGACCAGGTCCTTGTCTACGGAGACTGCGCGATCAATCCCGATCCCAATGCTGAAGAATTGGCGGACATAGCCATCCAGAGCGCCGAATCTGCCGAAGCCTTTGGCGTGACCCCTGTGGTCGCAATGATAAGTTACAGCACTGGGGATTCAGGTACGGGACAGGACGTGGACAAGGTGCGGGAGGCTACTCGCATAGCACAGGAGCGTCGTCCGGACCTACTGATTGACGGGCCCCTCCAATACGATGCAGCCGCTATCGAAAGCGTTGCCAAGAGCAAAGCCCCCGACAGCAAGGTAGCAGGGAAAGCAACGGTCTTTATCTTTCCTGATCTTAACACCGGCAATACCACATACAAGGCGGTACAACGGAGTGCCAATGTGATCAGCATCGGGCCCATGCTTCAGGGCCTGAGAAAGCCTGTTAATGACCTTTCGCGGGGAGCCCTGGTGGAGGATATTGTATTCACCATTGCGCTAACGGCGGTTCAGGCGCAGCAGTCTGAAAACCTGTAGTCGAACCTGGGCATGGACGTGGCGTGTTCTGACTGCATCTTGTCAGGGCTCGCCGCTAACTCGGCTTCTTGCTTTTCATCCGCGGCTTCTTCGGACGCTTGTTACGCCCTTCCTTTATGTCGTTATCCTTCTTGACTTTCTGGCGAGGTGTCATGCGATTGACGCGCCCGGCAAAAGGGTTCTCGCTGGACTTGAACTCAAACCGTATAGGCGCGCCTTTCACAGCCAATACCCGACGGAAAGTGTTCTCAAGATAGCGCTTATAGGCACCGGGTAAAGATGCGGTCTGGTTACCGTGCACCACAATTACCGGCGGGTTGGACCCGCCCTGGTGCGCGTACCGCAATTTGATTCTGCGGCCACTGACCATGGGTGGCTGATGCTGGGATATGGCGTCTTCAAGAATGGTTGTCAAACGGTTGGTCGGCCATTTCGCCATGGACGACTCATAGCAGGCTGCGACCGACTCGTACATGACGCCAACCCCTGAGCCGTGAAGAGCCGAGATATAGTGTTTGTCAGCGTAGTTAAGGAAATCAAGCCGGCGCTGAACCTGTTCTTTTACACGAACCCGGTCCTCCGGATCCATTCCATCCCATTTATTAATGGCTATGACCAGCGAGCGCCCGGCATCAAGTACAAAGCCAATCAGGTGCAGATCCTGGTCAACGAGACCTTCCCGAGCGTCCAGCACCAGAATGACGACATGGGCATCATCAATGGCTTTCAGCGTCTTGATGATGGAAAACTTCTCAACCGTTTCGTGGACATTTTTGCGGCGGCGCACGCCTGCTGTGTCTATCAGGGTGTATTCCTGGCCCAGGCGCTCAAAGGGTATATAGATACTGTCCCGAGTGGTACCAGGCATATCGTAGACCACGACCCGGTCTTCCCCAAGCATGCGGTTAACCAGGGTGGATTTACCCACATTTGGTCGCCCTACGATCCCGATACGGATGCCCGGGTAACGATCGGCCCGGTCCTGCCCCGCCAACTCCTCCGCAGAGGGCAGCAGCATTTCGAGCATGGAACGTATGCCCCGGTTGTGGGATGCGGCAATATGGAACACCGAGTCCATACCAAGACTGAAGAAATCACTCACTGCAACGTCGGGATTGGTGCCGTCTGTCTTGTTGACGACCAGATGGATTTTTTTCCCGGTCCGCCGCAACTGCCGGGCAATCAACTCATCCCCTGCGACAAGCCCGGCACGGCCATCTACAAGAAAAAGGACGATATCCGCTTCTTCAACCGCTAACAGGGACTGTTTTGCCATCTCGGCGTCAAGCCCCTGCTCATCGCCTGTCAGGCCACCGGTGTCTATCACGATGAAGCGTCGGTCATCCAACTCCCCTTCGCCGTACTTGCGGTCACGGGTCAGGCCCGGGAAGTCCGCAACCAGAGCATCACGAGTTCGAGTCATCTGGTTAAACAGTGTCGACTTGCCAACGTTTGGCCTGCCGACCAGGGCAATCACTGGCGTCATAATTTTTGCTACCAAGGGAGTAGACCCGTTGCCGGGTCATAAATTCAGTCTTTCGGGACCACTTTGACAGCGGCAAGTCTGCCGCCATTAGTGTACACGAGAACCAGGTCCTGCCATCGAAGCATAGGTACCCTGATACCCTCGCTGTCAAGCGAACGCTGGCCGGTAAAGGCGCCGTCTTCCAGTGCCAGGGTATGCAGGTAACCCTTGAAGTCCCCGACCAGTAGATGTTCCCCTGCTACGGTGGGAGCCGAGGGCTGACGCCAGGCCAGTCCGTCCTGGCTCCACACCGTCTGGCGGGAATTACCGTCGACAGCAGTAATGGATCCATTGGACTCTGTTACATACACATTGCCATACGCGATTGTCGGAGTTCTGAGGCTCGACATCTTGCGGCGCCAGATCTCCTGTCCGTTACGGATATCCACCGCTGCGAGACTGCCCTGGTATCCAACGACCAACGCAGCGTTGTCAATGACCAGGGGCTGGGCTGACACATCCACCAGACGCTCAAGTTCTGTGCGACCTTCAGGCTGGCCGACCGCGTACTGCCAGAGCGGCTGACCGTTATCGGAAGACAGGCCGAACAACTGTCCGTTAGCAAAGGCAACCAGCGTCAGCTCAGAACCAACCAGTGGCGTTGCTGTTCCACGAATGGTAAGCACCGGCACGACACCATCGTATTGCCAACGTTTCTCCCCCGACGCGGTATCGAAGGCGAGGACCTTGCCATCAATGGTCTGGACCACAACGATGGAGCCGTTGGACTGGGGCGGCGCCAGAACCTCATTAGGAAGCTCCGCCTGCCACCTGGCTTCACCTTCTTCACGGCCATAGCTCAGCAGCTCTGCCTTGCGAGACACCAGATAAAGCTGGTCCCGGTCGGCGCCCACACCCGCCATGATCTGACGGTCAAGCTCATGCTGCCAGTACACTTTGCCGTTCTCGGGACTAACTGAAACCATCATACCGTCAGCTGCGACCGCATAGAGTGTATCGCCGACCAGGGTTGGCTGCAGGTGAAGGAAGTTACCGTCGTGACCGTCCCCTACCGACATGTACCAAACCGTGTCCAGCTTTACGGTCTCGACCACATCAGGCAGTGGTGCCGGCTCATCAAACGGTTCGTTTGAGCTACACCCTGCCAGCACAATGAGGCCCAACAGCGAGGTAAAGCCGAGGTAACGGCGCAGGTTGCCCAGGGGCATCAAGCTTCCTCCCCGATCGACAGGTCCGCCATTTTTAATTCAAGTAAACCGTTGCGCTGCTCGCCGAGAGCCTCGCGGGCTGTTTTATATGCTTCTTTGGCGGAGTCTTCGTCGCCACTGGCAAGCAGAATATCACCCTCCAGCTCAGCAAAAAGCGGGGCAAATGCTTCAGCATCAGTTCCATTTCGCAACGTTGCCAGGGCTTCATCGTTATTGCCGGCCGCAAACTGTGCCTGGGCCAGCCGATGCCGCACAATCGGCTCTACCGGACCACCCTGTTCTACGCGGTCAAGGGCCCACTTGAGTGATTCTACTGCGGCTGCGGCATCGTCCTGCTCCAGTAATTGCTGCTGGGCCAGTATGAGCGTCCCGTAGACAGCGTAGGCGCTGTCCTCGAAATCTTCCTGCAGTTCCCCAGCCAGGTAACGGACGGTTTCAAGACGGGTATCAAGATCACTGCTGCTTAGCGCATTAAGCAAGCCTGCAAACTGGGAAGCGGCCTGGCTACGCTCTGCCGCCTTCTGCTCCTGCCAGCTCTGCCAGCCAAACACGATTGCCAGCGCAGCGCCAATACCAACGAGTATGGAAATACCGTTGCTCTTCCACCAATTTTTGATCGCTTCGACCTGCTCTTCTTCTGTACGCATTTCGGCCATGATGACTCCTGCCTAAAGTTCGTCGTTGGACTTGTCGTTTATCGGGTTAGCTATTGAGCATCCAGCCATTGCGTTAGCAGGGGGGCAGCTTCAGCCATTTCAACTTCCTGCTGTGGCGCACTGGATCGAAGTGGTTTAAGGGTCACGGTGCCCGAATTCACTTCATTTTCGCCCAGTATGACCGCCACAGAGGCGCCACTTCGATCGGCTTTTTTCATCTGACTCTTGAAGCTGCCACCGCCGCAATGGGTCATGACTGCCCGGCCCGGCAGATCATCCCTAAGCTTTTCGCTGAGCGCGATCGCGGCCTTCACTGCTGTCTCTCCCATGGCAGTGACGTAAATATCAGGATTGCCTGAGACGCTGTCAGGTACCAGCTCAAGAGTTTCCAGAAGCAAAACCAGTCGCTCCAAACCCATGGCAAAGCCAACCGCTGGCGTCGACTTGCCGCCAAGTTGCTCCACCAGGCCGTCATACCGACCACCGGCACAGACCGTGCCCTGGGCACCGAGACTGTCTGTAATCCATTCAAAGACCGTTTTACCGTAGTAATCCAGTCCCCTCACCAGTCGCGGATTGACAATATATTCAATGCCGGCGGCGTCGAGCAGCGCCCTGAGCGACTCGAAATGGGCTTTGGATTCTTCATCAAGAAAATCGTCCAGTTTCGGAGCCTGGTCGAGTATCTGCTGGGTTTCAGGGTTCTTGCTATCCAGAATCCGTAACGGATTGGTGTCCAACCGACGCTTGCTATCCTCATCCAGATCGTCGCGGTAGTCAGACAGGTAAGTGACAAGCGCGTCACGAAAAGATTGCCGCGATCCGGGGGTACCGATGGAGTTGATCTCAAGCCGTGTGTGCTCTGCAAGGCCGAGCGAACGCCAAAGACGTGCCGTCATTATCAGAAGCTCGGCGTCAATGTCTGGCCCATCCATGCCAAAGCATTCAACCCCGACCTGATGGAACTGGCGGTACCGGCCCTTTTGTGGCCGCTCATGACGGAACATGGGGCCGGTATACCAAAGCCTCCGGGTCTGGTTAAACAGCAGGCCATGCTCTTCCGCAGCACGGACGCAGCCAGCAGTGCCCTCGGGCCGCAGGGTCAGGCTGTCCCCGTTGCGATCGGCAAAGGTATACATTTCCTTTTCTACGATATCGGTAACTTCACCGATAGAGCGCCGGAAAAGCTCCGTTTGCTCGACAACGGGCATTCGGATCTGGTCATAGCCATAACTGTCGAGGACCTGTCTTACCTTATCCTCAAGATACTGCCATGTTGCTGTCTGGTCCGGCAGGATGTCGTTCATCCCCCGGATTGCCTGGATTTTAGCCAACGTTAAACCTTAGTTCTATCTGCCGGTAACTGTTCGTTGTCGTCCGAGCCACCCTGAGCCAAGTCGGGGTAACAGGCCCTGGTTAAGCGTCCGACCGGGCGATGATTGTCTTTTCAGCGTCTTCGCGCCGGGCAAGTTCTTCCCGGATTAAACGCTCGAGATCGTCGGTCAGGTTCGCATTGTCAAGCTTCTGGTTTGGGCGCCCTGCCACGTAGAACAGGTTTTTCGGACTTCCCCCGGTGAGACCCAGGTCAGCTTCCTTGGCCTCACCGGGGCCATTGACAATACACCCGATAATGGCAACGTCCAGGGGTGCACGCACGTCTTCCAGCCTGGCCTCAAGGTCGTTCATGGTCTGGATGACGTCGAAGTTCTGCCTCGAGCAGCTGGGACACGCCACAAAGTTGATCCCACGGCTACGCAGGCGCAGGCTCTTGAGGATGTCGAAGCCAACCTTCACTTCCTGTACCGGATCGGCGGCCAAAGAAACACGGATGGTGTCACCTATCCCGTCCATCAGCAGCATGCCCAGGCCGATGGATGATTTCACTGTCCCCGAACGCAGGCCTCCAGCTTCAGTAATGCCCAGGTGCAAAGGCTGCTCTATCTGGCTGGCGATAAGGCGGTACGCAGCCACCGTCATGAATACTTCAGAAGCCTTCAGGCTCACCTTGAAGTTCTGGAAGTCGTGTCGATCGAGAATATCGATGTGGCGCATGGCTGACTCGACAAGAGCCTCATGGGTGGGCTCGCCGTACTTTCTCTGGAGCTCCTTCTCAAGTGAGCCGGCGTTAACGCCGATCCGGATTGGAATATTCCTGTCTTTTGCCGCAGTTATTACTGCGCTGACCCTGTCTTCGCGGCCAATATTACCCGGATTGATCCTCAGGCAATCAACGCCAAGCTCAGCGACACGCAACGCGATCTTGTGGTCGAAATGTATATCCGCCACCAGTGGGACTGACACCCGGGCCCGAATTTTTCCGAAGGCCTCAGCCGCATCCATGGACGGCACGGAAACGCGAACGATGTCCGCGCCTGCCTGCTGGAGCGCCTCGATCTGACCGACGGTGGCGTCAACATCACGGGTTTCCGTGTTTGTCATGCTCTGGACTGCGATTGGAGCATCACCACCAACAGGAACAGACCCAACCATTATCTGTCGCGACACACGGCGTTTAATTGGCGATTCATGTTTCATAATCAGTAACCAAACCAGAAAGTGGGTTTGTGTTGAAAAACCTATACATCGAGGGTGAATTCAACTCGATTATTTACGATGCGATAGCTGGACAAGTCAACGATCTGGCCATTGAATTCCAAGCGCGACACAGCATCGGCCGCGCCCAGAACCACTCGCATGGGCGCCTTGCCCTGAACATTCAGGCTATCCCCGTCGCCGAACAGTGCCGATACAATCGTGCGGCCGTCAGCATCGGTTATCTGTACCCAGCAGGGGTCTATAAAACTTGCAGCCAGTGCGACTTCCTCGACCTCGGAATCAGCCGGCTCTGTAACTCCGTTGAGTGCGGCTTCGTCCCGGGAAGTTTCGCGTTCAGGAGCCGGTTCCGTGACCGGGTCGCCACCTTCTTCGGGCGACACGCCAGGCAAATCAGTACCCGTGGGTGTGCCGACCTCTGCGTTATCCCCGGGGCCCGACTCTGTGCCTGCATCGGGCTCGATAACCGCTTCATCAGAAACAGACGGTGCCATACGGTCGGAAGATATGTCCCCGCCCTCTGCACCACCCCTTTCCTGCACATCAGCCGGCTCGTCCGAAGGTTCATCCACTGGCGGCAGCTCGGCCTCATTCACCGGCTCCCGATCAAACACAGCAGGAGAATCTTCACCGGCCGGAATCTGTGGCGCATCCTCATCAATGATAGGACTCTCGTCTGAAGGACTTACGCCTGTGAGCTCATCACCGAGCTGGATACTCACTACCCTGAACAGAAGGTAAGCAACAGCCGCCAGGACGATCACCAGCATGACTGCTTTGGCCAGTTTCTTTTTGCGCTGTTTTTTACGGGCAATATCCTGAAGGGGGTTAGTTTCCTGCGCCGCTTCTTTCTCTCTCCTGCGAGGTTCCAGTTCCTGATCCAGCTGGGCAATAAGGCCGTTGGCAGGCATTCGCACCTGTTCCGCATAGGCTCTCACATAACCCTTGAGGAACAGCTCGGTATCGATCTGGCCATAATCACCGTTTTCGATGGCCTGAATGATGGACGGGCGAAGATGCTGACTATCGGCGACATCGGCAATGCTCAGCCCGGCGGCTTCACGGGCCTTGCGAAGCTGAGTGCCAACGGTATCCTGAGCCGGCTGTTGCGGAGTCTCTTCACTTGTCATCTGACATCAGTGCCTTATATTTTTGATATTGCTCTGAGTTCGGAAACTGGTTCTTTAATACAAGCGCGAGGCTGGCAGCACGGTCCTGATTACCCTGAGAACGAGCAATGCGTATGCCGGTAAGGAGGCTTTCCGGAGAGTGCGAGATTCGTTCGCTTCGTGCCATGATGGCCATCAGACGATCGTAATGCCTGACCGCCTCGTCGTACTCCCCGGCATCTACCAGGGCTGTGGAAAGCGCCAGAAGCGAACGCGCATCGCCACGGCTAAGCCTTACCGAACGTTTGAACGCCTCCGCTGCAGCCGAGGCATTGCCCAAGCGCTGCTCCGCGCGTCCAAGATTATAGAAGACAGACGCCCGGTCTGGATAGCCGGTATCAGCTGCCGCCATGGCAAACTCATCGCGGGCCTTTCGGTACTCTCCCTGCTCGTACAGAAAAGCCGCATAGAAAACCCGACCACGGGTGTAGGACGGCTCCTGCTTCAGACTGTCTCTGAACGCCTTCTCGGCTAATTCAGGCTCGCCTTCACGCTGGAAAATAAGTCCCATGGTTGCCAGGGCGCCATGACTATCGGGATTAATCTCAAGTGCACGTTCAATGTGGGTTCTCGCTCGTTCGTAATTACCCTGGGCCACATAGGCTGTGGCAAGCTGAACGTAATCACGAACGGCAGCATCCTCATCGGCTCCGCGGGCGAAACGACTGTCCGAAGAAGTTACACAGCCAGTGAGCAAAGTGATCACCAACGCACTTATCGTCAGCTTGGCAAGGAAAAAGGCGCGCCTGTTATTCAATGTTGTCTATCCTGTGTCGGGCCTGATTTCAGGGGGTCATCTGGTGTACAGGAATATAGCGTTGGCTTCTGCGCGTGCGGTCTTCGAATTGCCCGACGAGTTGGCCGCAGGCAGCGTCAATATCGTCACCCCTGGTCGTTCGGATCGTGGATACATATCCGGCCTCGTTCAGGATGGTCTGGAACCGGCGGGTGGCAGACAGCTTGGGCCGCTTGAAGTCACTTTCAGGGAAAGGATTAAACGGTATCAGATTGATTTTACAAGGTATATCGCGCAAAAGCTGAGTCAGCTCGCGGGCATGTTCCGGCTTGTCGTTCATGCCCTCGATGACCGTATACTCAATAGTGACCTTTCGCTTGTCCGGCAACCGTGCCATATATCGCTTGGTGGCTGCCAGCAACTCTGCAATAGGGTATTTCTTGTTAATGGGAACCAACTGGTTGCGAAGCTCATCATTGGGTGCGTGCAGAGATATCGCCAGGGAGACATCGGTTACCTCCCCCAGCTTATCTATGCCTGGCACGACACCTGAAGTACTAAGGGTTACCCGACGCTTGGAGATTCCGTAGGCCAGGTCCTCCATCATAAGGTTCATGGCATCGACGACATTATCAAAGTTCAGTAGGGGCTCGCCCATTCCCATCATGACCACGTTTGTGATCGGGCGTTCTGGGCCTGGTTCAAATGGCATGAAGGCTTTACGGGCCACCCACACCTGACCAATAATCTCAGCGGAAGTCAGATTCCGGTTAAAGCCGCGCTTGCCAGTAGAACAAAAAGTGCAGTCAAGACTGCAGCCGATTTGGGAGGACACACAAAGGGTACCCCGCTGGCCGTCAGGAATCAGCACAGTCTCGATGCTATTGCCCTGATCCATCCGCATGACCCATTTACGGGTGCCATCCTTGGACGTTTCATCGTAGATAACTTCAGGGCCACGGATTTCAGCGACTTCCTTGAGCTTGTCCCGGAGACTTTTGCTCATATTGGTCATCAGGTCGAAATCGTCGGCCCCTCTCTGATGGATCCACTGCAGAACCTGAGTCGCCCGAAAACGTTTTTCCCCCAGGGACTCGAAAAAAGCCTCGAGCCGGGCCTTCGGAAGACCCAGAAGGTTTGTCTTTTCTACGGGCGACGACATTCAGTAACCTCAGTTGAATCAACGAAAAAATGGCCAGGACCGGCTTATGCCAATCCTGAACCCTTTTTCCTGGGAAATCAGCCGCGTGGACAGATTTCATTGTCATTGAAGAAATAAGCTATCTCACGCTCTGCTGACGCTGCAGAGTCAGAGCCGTGTACGGCGTTTGCATCAATGGAGGATGCGAAATCGGCCCTGATGGTGCCGGCTTCAGCTTCTTTAGGATTCGTGGCGCCCATCAGATCGCGGTTTTTTAGAACCGCCCCCTCGCCTTCCAGCACCTGAACCATTACGGGCCCGGAGGTCATGAATGCGACCAGATCGGCAAAGAAAGGCCGCTCTTTGTGCTCAGCATAAAAGCCCTCGGCCTGCTCCTGGGTAAGGTGCATCATCTTCGCTGCGACCAGGCTCAAGCCGGCCTTCTCAAACCTGCTGTAAATTTCGCCAATAACGTTTTTGGCTACTGCATCGGGCTTGATGATCGAGAGCGTCCGCTCATTTGACATGATAAAACTCCGGAATGGTTGGATTGGCCTGCCCCGTGAAAACACGTGTTTGGCCAGGTTAAATTCAGGCCTGGGATTATACGCAGTCGGGGGCCTACTGCCTACCGGTACGCTGGATTAGGCCACAGTCCGGCGAACACTCCTGAGGCGTTGAACCACTTCAACCACCTGGCTAACGGCAAAATCCACCTCCTCTACTGTCGTAAACCGACCCAGCGAGAAACGCAAGGCTCGGTGCGCCTGGGCATCACTCAGACCGATACCCTTGAGAACATAAGATGGCGCCAGGGTTGCTGATGCGCAGGCTGAGCCAGAAGAAATAGCCAGATCCCGTAGCCCCAGCATCAGGGATTCGGCCTCGACCCCGTCAAAGGAAAGATTCATGATACCCGGCACCCGCTGCTCGGAATGACCATTAAGAGTGACCCCGGCCAAAGCGGAAAGCCCGACAAGAAATCGCTCGCGCAAGCTTTCAAGTCGTTCGGTCTCTGCGGTTAGCTGGCCACCTGCAAGCTCAAAGGCCTTGCCCATACCAACAATCTGATGGGTGGGAAGAGTTCCGGAGCGCATACCCCGTTCATGACCACCGCCATGAATCTGGGCCTCAATACGCACTGCAGGGTCCCGACGCACATAAAGAGCGCCGATCCCTTTGGGTCCATAAACTTTATGCCCGGATAGTGACAACAGGTCTACTGGCATCTGACCAACGTCGATAACGATTTTACCGGCAGCCTGAGCGGCATCCACATGAAACAGAATGCCATTGTCCCGCAAAAAGGACCCTATGCTCCTGATATCCGTAACAGAACCAAGCTCATTATTGACCATCATCAGGCTGACCAGGGCAGTCCCTGGTCTTATCGCTTCTTTGACCTGATCAAGACTGATGGTTCCTCGGCTATCCGGAACCAGCCATGTGATCTCACATCCCTGCCTCTCGAGCCAGGCGCAGGTATCGATTACTGCTTTATGCTCGACAACTGAAGTAACGATATGGGGATGGGGGCTCGCGAGAGCGGCAACAGCTCCCTTAATTGCGAGGTTATCCGATTCTGTCGCGCCCGAGGTCCAGACGATTTCCCGCGGATCACTACCAATCAGCGTTGCTACCTGGCGACGGGCTTTCTCTACTGCAGCTTCGGCCTGCCAGCCATAGCCGTGGGACCGGGAGGCGGGATTGCCAAATAAGCCGTCCAGCGCCAGGCACCCCATCATGTCGCCGGCAACTGCCGGGTCTACGGGGGTCGTTGCGGCATAATCTAGATAAACCGGTTTTTTCATAGCGTCACGAATTACGAAAAGATGATGTTCAGGCCGGGGCCCGATCGGAAAGAAGCTTGGTATTAATGGCCTGCGAGCCACTCTCGCTCCGGCGCCGATTCTGACGCTCAGCCACCACCTGGATTTCCCGCTTCTTCATCAGATCCGCCAGACTGATACCACTGAGAAAGTCGTGAATCTGATCACTCAAGTCAGACCATAGATGATGGGTTAGGCACTTTTCGCCATTCTGGCAGTCCCCATGGTTCTTACAGCGGGTGGTATCCAGTGACTCATTAACCGCGTCCACAACCTCGGAAATGAACACCTGCTGGCAGTCTCGCCCCAGCCGATACCCTCCACCGGGGCCACGAACACTGACCACAAGTTCCTGGCGCCTCAAGCGGGCAAACAACTGTTCCAGATAGGACAGGGAGATGTCCTGGCGACCTGAAATATCAGCAAGGCTAACCGGCCCACCCTCACTGTGAAGGGCAAGGTCAAGCATGGCGGTTACCGCGTACCGGCCCTTGGTGGTCAATCGCATAAAGCGTGGCCTCGGAGGAGATGACTTTTTATATACCTGATTATGAATTGACCAAGTATTTCAGTCAAGTATTCAGGGGCCAGCATCTTCCGCCTTATTCTGTTTGCCAGCGGCCTTCTGGACGGAGGAAAGAATACCCCGGAGTATATTGACCTCCATCTGGTCCATCTGAGCGCGCTGGAGCAGGCGACGCAGTCTCGTCATTAACTGTCTCGGTTTATCCCTGCGGTGGAATTCTACATCCACCAGTACTTCCTCAAGGTGTTTAAAGAGGCTTTCAACATCTGCAACCGAGGCCAGAGGCTGGTCCCACCCCGGGTCAGCTGGCGTGGTCATGGAACGGAGCTGCGGCCCTGACTCACCGCCCTCCTGCAAACGCAAGTAATGCATGCGGAGTTCATAGCAGACCACCTGTACTGCCATCGCAAGATTGAGCGAGCTGTAACTCTGGTTAGACGGTATATGGATGTGGAAATGGCAACGCTGCAGCTCGTCATTGCTCAGACCATGATTTTCCCTACCAAAAACCAGCGCCACAGGTCCGGCGGTAGCATGTGTGACAGCCTTGGAGGCGGCCTCAGGTGGAGGGATGACCGGCCAGGGAACCTTACGGCCCCGAGCACTGGTGCCCATCACTACCACACACTCCGCAAGAGCCTCATCAAGAGTAGCCACCGTTCTTGCCGAATCAAGGACATCAGCGGCTCCAGCCGCCCGGGCATAGGAGGTTTCGTCTGGAAATGAGGCTGGGTTGACCAGCCAGAGGTTTGCCATGCCCATATTCTTCATTGCTCGGGCGACAGCTCCGATATTGCCCGAGTGAGAGGTCTCGACCAAAATGATGCGGACGTTTTCCAGTGGTTCTATGTTCGATTCTGAGGGCAAGGCCGCTTTTCGCATGGAGTGTCCATCTCTGGTAAAAACTGAATGGGCATAATAACAGAAGGCGAGTACTCTCCGAACCAGGCCCCGGGGTGTTGATGGTTCATCTATTAAAAAACATACAAGGCAAAAGCCCAGTTTGTTATGATACGCGGCCTTCGCACACCCAAGTGATGAATAGCCTGATGCAACCAGCAATTAAAATGGCCCTCCGGGTCGCCCGCCAGGGTTCGGATTTCCTAAAGTCCCACTTCGAACGCCAGGAACTGGCCGAAAAAGACCCCCAGGAACTACGAGCTCAGCTCGAACGTATCGAGCAGTCTCTGTATGACAACTTTGCCGAACAGCTACAGAAATCCTATCGCGATCATGTAATTGCTCCCCTGGGGGAGGCAGACGCCCGAGAGCACGAAAGGAGCTGGCACATCTTCCCGGTTCTGGGTCAGGACAATTTTCTACGGGGTATTCCCGAGTTCGCTCTGGCATTACTGCAAAAAAAGGACAACCGGGCTGAAAACCTGCTTCTGGTTAATCCAGTCAGCGGCGAAGAATACGCCGCCAGCCGGGGTCACGGTTCGACACTGAACAGCCGTCGCGTTCGCACCAGTTCTATTCGACAGGCTGAGCAGGCTGCAGTGGTGACCAACATTCTGGATCATGCCCGTGGTTCCGATAACGCATTGCTGTGGGGAGAGATGGCCGCAACCCTGGCCCAGCAGACAGCAAGTCTGCGGACGTCTTCCTGTGTCCCTCTGGATATCGCCCGTGTTGCTGCAGGGCATCTGGATGCAGCGGTGATATTCCGACCCCAGGCCATCGACCTGACCATAGGGCTGATCATCGCCAACGAGTCTGGCGCCCTGACTGGAGATTTTTCCGGCAATCCCTCGACCCAGAAAGACCGACAGATGGTGGTAGCCAATCCAAAACTGTTCAAGGAAGTGCTGAAAGCACTGCACCCCTTCCGTGGTCGCCTACCCCAATAGCTTTCACAGCAAATCAAAAAAGCCGCGCTCTGTTCAAGAGTCGCGGCTTTTTTATTACAGGATGGTCCTGCTACATCCGATTCAGCCATTCAGGGGGCTGCTCTTCCTCATCTTCGCCTTCCTGCCCTACAAGACCTTCCTTGGGCGGTATGACTAGATCGTCCCGGGAGACACCCAAGGCGAGAAGCATGGAAGCGGCTACGTAAATCGAGGAGTAAGTACCCACGATTACGCCGAAGATAAGCGCAATGGCGAAGTTATTGATAGCCTCGCCCCCAAACAGATACAGAGCAATCAAGACCACCAACGTGGTTCCGGAAGTGTTCAGTGTCCGGCTTATGGTCTGATGAATCGACTCGTTAATGATGTGCTCTGAATCGCCAACCCGCATTTTGCGGAAATTTTCGCGGATGCGGTCCGCCACAACAATAGTGTCATTCAGCGAGTAGCCGATAACCGCAAGCAGTGCCGCCAATACACTCAGATCAAAAGTCCACTGGAACAGCGAGAAAATACCGAGAATGATAATGACGTCATGGGCCAAAGGCACCACTGAAGCCAGACCAAATTTGGCCTGGAACCGCATAGCCACGTAGACCAGCACAACTGCGAGCGCCAGAAGCAGCCCAAGCCCGCTGTCTTCTTTCAGCTCATCTCCCACCTGGGAGCCAACAAATGACGAACGCACCAACTCAAGTTCCTGGCCAGTTGTGCGCAGATCCTCAGTTACCTGTGCCGCCAGTTCATCGTCAAAGGCGTCTGAGAGCCGAACGAGAACCGACGTTTCGGCACCGAAGTTCTGGACCACAAAGTTCTCGTAACCCGAGTCTGCAAGTACATTGCGGATATCGTCCAGTGCCGGCGCTTCCGAGTACTCCAGCTCAACAGAGGTACCGCCTGTGAAGTCCAGCCCCAGATTGAGGCCGTTAATCGCCAAAATGATGAGGGAGCCCAGCACCAAAGCGATGGAAAAGGCTGCAGCTACCTTGCGTATACCCATAAAATCAATGGGTTTCTTTTCTACATTAGGCATTAGCGAGCTTCCCCCCGATGGACAGTTTCTCAATCTTGCGACCGCCGAAGGCGAAATTCACGATACCCCGGCTAACCAGCAGCGAGGTGAACATGGACGTCAGGATGCCGATGCACAGTGTCACAGCAAAACCTTTAACCGGGCCGGAGCCCATGGCAAACAGGATAACAGCCACCAGCAACGTGGTGATGTTAGCGTCAACGATGGAAACAAACGCCCGGGAGTAGCCTGCATTGATCGCCGACTGTGGCGGCATGCCGCTCTTAAGCTCTTCCTTGATTCGCTCGAAGATAAGTACGTTTGCATCTACCGCCATACCCACAGTCAACACGATGCCGGCAATGCCCGGCAGGGTCAGTGTCGCCGACAGTATCGACATGCAGGCGATGAGCATCATGAGATTTATGGTCAGCGTCAGATTCGCGATCAGGCCGAATACCCGATAGAAAACCGCCATGTAGATGAGCACCAGACCGAAGCCCAAGGCAACTGACATCATGCCGGCGTCGATATTCTTCTGGCCCAGGCTGGGGCCGATGGTTCGCTCCTCGGCGAAATACATCGGTGCGGCCAGGGAGCCTGCCCTTAACAGAAGCGCCAATTCAGCCGCTTCTGCCACAGAATCCAACCCTGTGATACGAAAACTGGAACCAAGCGCTGACTGGATAGTGGCAAGGCTGATTATGCCTCTTTCGACGCTACGCTTTTCCACTTCTTTCATTTCGCCGTCAACACGCCTTTCGGTGGTCTCGGACTTGTATTCAATAAACAGCACAGCCATTCGGCGCTGAATGGCGTCCCGAGTGGCGCGGTTCATCCTGTCGCCGCCCGCGGAATTCATGGTGATATTTACCTGGGGCTGGCCATTCTCATCAAACCCCTGCTGGGCGTTGGCAACGCTGTCGCCGGAGGCAATGACCTCTTTTTCCAGCCTGGCGGTCCGGTTCTCACTGTCCCGGAACGGGTAGACTTCTGTGGTACCGGCAGGCGCATCCTGACGGGCCTCCAGGCGGAACTCAAGGTTCGCCGTGGCGCCGATAACCCGTTTCGCCTGAGCCGTGTCCTGAACACCTGGCAGTTCGACCACGATACGGGAACGGCCCTGTTGCTGAACAAGGGGCTCTGCCACACCCAACTCATTTACCCGATTGCGAAGTGTGGTGAGGTTCTGCTCGACCGCATAGTCTTCAATTTCGCGAACCTGTGCTTCAGACAGAGTCAGCACCAGTTCATACTCATCGTCGTCGCCGCGTCTCTCATCAAGCAGGAACTGGTTGTACTGGTCGCGGACCAGGCTGAAGGCCTTGTCCCTCTCACTCTCATCGCGGAATGTCAGCACAATGTTCTGGGCTCCTGCCACCTCGCCACCACGGTAGCGGATGCGCTCATCCCTCAGATCCTGCTTGACCTGGCCTGACAGTGCTTCCAAACGTTGCTTGAGGGCGGTTTCCATATCCACTTCCAGAAGAAAATGGACGCCGCCACGCAGGTCAAGACCCAGTTTCATGGGCCCCGCACCAATACTGCGCAGCCAGTCAGGGGTGGAAGGTGCCATATTCAGGGCTACCAGGTAGTCATTGCCAAGGGCGGCCTGGACAATGGGGCGGGCCTTTAGCTGGGCCTCACCACCCGCCAGCCTTATCAGGCCATCCGGCTCGTCGACCTCGGCAGAACGCACCTCAATACCCGCCTCCTCAAGGGCGGTCACCGCACGCTCCAGGGTGCGCTCGTCAACTTGGGTGCTACTTCTGGCACCACTGATCTGAACCGCATAATCATCCGGATACAGGTTCGGTAACGCGTAAATGAATCCGATTGCCACAGCAATCAGGATGATCATGTTTTTCCAGAGCGGGAATTTATTGAGCATGCGGTGCCTTTGGTCAGCAACTGTCCGGGTTTAGATGTCTTTCAACGTGCCTTTGGGCAGAGCTGTGGCTACTGCAACTTTCTGTACCTTGACTTCAACGTTGTCGGCAATCTCGACCACGATGAAGTCATCGGTAACCTTGGTGATCTTGCCGGCAATACCGCCGGAAGTGACCACTTCGTCGCCCTTGTTCAGACCGGACATCAGGGCCTTGTGCTCTTTCGCACGCTTGGACTGCGGGCGCCAGATCAACAAGTAGAAGATCAGGATGAAACCGGCGAAGAAAATCACCTGGCCGATTACGCTCATACCCTGCCCTGCAGGAGCCTCGGCGAAAGCGAAGCCTGGCGCCAGCACCAGGAGGGCGGCAAATAGAGTCTGCATTGTTTTCATGGGTGTCTCCGTTGTTCGTCTGATTAGCACTTACGCCTGTGTATGGGCAGCTGAAGCCGCTTGACGGGTGGGCGTGATTTCGCCTCTACGGGCGTAGAAAGCGTCAATAAAGTCGCACAATGTACCTGCTTCAATGGCCCCACGCAATCCGGCCATAAGGTTCTGGTAATACCGGAGATTGTGAATCGTGTTCAGCTGCGAACCGAGCATTTCTCCGCACTTATCCAGATGATGAAGATAGCTGCGGGAAAAATTCTGACAGGTATAGCAGTCGCATTCGGTGTCCAGTGGCGAGGTATCGTGTCGGTGGGCTGCATTGCGAATTTTGACGACGCCTGTGGACGTGAACAAATAGCCATTGCGGGCATTTCGGGTGGGTAGAACACAATCAAACATATCGACGCCGCGGTACACAGCTTCCACAAGGTCTTCCGGTTTGCCCACACCCATCAAATACCGGGGCTTATCGGCCGGCATTTTAGGTGGCAAATCGTCAAGTATCCGTAGCATGTCAGCCTTGGGCTCGCCAACAGACAGCCCGCCGATGGCATAGCCGTCAAAACCGATATTGGTGAGTTCTGCCAGGGACTCATCCCGAAGATGCGTATACATACCGCCCTGCACAATACCGAACAGCGCACTGGGGCTATCACCGTGGGCCAGCTTGCTTCTTGCGGCCCACCTCAGAGAGAGCTTCATCGACTCCCTGGCCTGGGTTTCTGTTGCCGGGTACGGGGTACACTCATCGAATATCATTACGATATCCGAGCCCAGATCCCGCTGCACTTGCATGGCGATTTCCGGTGACAGCTCAACCGGCGAACCATCAATCGGTGAACGGAAAGTCACCCCGGCTTCCGTTATTTTTCGCATCTCGCCCAGGCTGAACACCTGGAAGCCGCCCGAGTCCGTCAGGATCGGGCCCTGCCATTGGGTAAAATCATGGAGGTCGCCGTGAGCGCGGATTACTTGGGTGCCCGGGCGCAGCATGAGATGGAAGGTATTGCCCAAAATGATCTGAGCGCCGATGGCCTCGATGTCTCTGGGCAGCATGCCTTTGACCGTGCCGTAGGTTCCTACCGGCATGAATGCCGGGGTTTCCACCTGGCCCCGGGGAAAGGTCAGCCGCCCCCGCCGCGCAAGGCCATCCTCACCCAGTTTTTCAAACGTCATGAAAGAGCGGTTGCTCACTGTGAATCTCCCGGTTGGGTTCTGGCGTTCATCGCGCCCATGCTCTGCTCCCGGGCGCTGATGAACATGGCGTCGCCATAGCTGAAAAAGCGGTAGCGTTCGCTGATCGCAGCAGCGTAGGCAACCCGGACATTCTCGATACCGGCAAAGGCGCTGATTAACATCATTAGAGTCGAGCCAGGCAAATGGAAATTGGTGATCATCGCGTCAACGCAGCCGAACCTGTAACCGGGGTAGATGAAAATATCGGTCTCACCCTGAAACGGCCCTAGCTCCCCTTCCCTGCAGGCACTCTCCAGGGACCGGACTGACGTCGTGCCTACGGCAATTAACCGGCGGCCTGCTGAACGGGCCTTGCGTACAGCGTCAACCGTTGCCTGCGGCACATGGGCCACTTCACTGTGCATGACGTGGTCTTCGATTTTTTCGACGCGAACCGGCTGGAAGGTGCCCGCACCTACATGCAGGGTCACAAAGGCTGTTTCTATACCTTTGTCAGCCAACCTTGCTAGTAGGGCATCGTCGAAATGCAAACCGGCGGTTGGCGCGGCTACAGCTCCCGCCTCACGGGCATAAACGGTCTGGTAGCGTTCGCGGTCGGTGGACTCGTCCGGGCGATCAACATAGGGAGGTAGCGGCATGTGGCCGATCCGGTCCAGCAACTCAAGCACTGTTTCGCTGCCGCCCCGATGAAGCTCGAACAGAGCACCCTGGCGCGAGGCCATGAGCAGTTCGGAGTCGTCCTCAAGAATGATGGTCTGACCTGGTTTGGGCGACTTTGACGAGCGCACATGGGCCAGCAGGGTATGACTTCCGGTTACCCGCTCAACCAGTATCTCCACCTGCCCGCCGGAGGCCTTGCGCCCAAAAAGCCGGGCGGGAATAACACGGGTATCATTGAAGACCAGAAGGTCACCGGGTTCCAGTAGGTCAGGCAGATCAATGATTTTCCTGTGATGAACGTGCCCCGTCGGGCCATCAAGTGTAAGCATCCTGGAGGCGCTACGTTGAGGCAAAGGATAACGGGCGATCAGTTCATCGGGCAGATCAAAATGGAAGTCCGAGAGATTCATGGAGGAGGCTGTTCAGGGTGGCGCTGACACTGGCAGGCCATTGATTAATAGGCTTCTGTGGTAGCGGTGGGCGGACTTGAACCGCCACGCCCGTGAGGGCAACGGATTTTGAATCCGTCGTGTCTACCAATTTCACCACACCGCCATCGAAGAGAGACAGGATTATACTGAGGTTGCCCATGAAAGCAACCGCATCACCGCCCGCTCCGGGGCGACTCACGGCGGCTACAGCCGATCGAACAGCGAAATCTGGGAAACCCGGGCAAACGACTGCTGGGCCGCTTCCAGAACAAAGCTCTGGAAACTCAGGCGGCTGATGGCCTCAGCGTAATCCACGTCCTGCAACTGGGACCGGATATCTTTGGTATAGACCGCCGTGTCACCGAGAAACTCCCGGGTAGACTCAACGGCGTTCATCCGGCCGCCAATCTCTGTCTGTGTCTCCAGGATGGTTTCCTGGGCGTTGTCCAGGTTGCTCAGGGAGCTGGCAATCAGCTCGTCAAAGGCCTGCTGTCCGCCACTGACGGTTGCTGTTAAGGGTCCAGTGGGCAGCGTCAGATCCTCAAATTTTGCCCCACCAACCACAATAGTCCCCGTGCCACTTGCCTCGAAATTCAGGTCACCACCCTGGGACTGGATCTTCAGATCGCCATTGGCATCTATCTTGGCCGACACCTTCTCCAGGCCTGCCGCATCACTGCTATTGATTGCGTCACGAAGCGCAGTCAGAGGTGCCAAATCGGTGAAGTCTGAGAATGCTACGCCGTTAATAGTTAGCTCATCACCAATCATCGGTGAGTAACTGGTACCCCCCGGTATAGTCGCTACTGCGGGCATCTTGTCCTGGTTTTCCAGCCCGTAGATAAGCTTTTCAACACTGGCAAACAATGACTGTTTCTCCGAGGTTTTCACAACAAAACGGTCACCGTCACTTGCGCCGCTTATCTCGAACTGGATGCCGGCAACCCGGATGGGCTCCCCGCTGGTATAAGTATTATCGGGGGGCGTCACGTCCACCGGTGGACTGGTGCGGGTAGATGCGGTGAACGTGCCCGCGGTAGTGTCTACCTCGATTACCAGATCATCCGGGTAGAGCTCGGCAAACACGGCTTGGTCCAGCATCATCCCGGTGGTTATCTGTGCCGGAGGCTGAGCATTATTGGGGCTTGCCTCAGTGATGAAAGCTGGCTTATCGCTGGCCACGTCGGTGAAAATCTTCTTGCCGTTGTCACTGATCTTGAC
This sequence comes from Marinobacter salicampi, assembly GCF_011074795.1. Classification (GTDB taxonomy): domain Bacteria; phylum Pseudomonadota; class Gammaproteobacteria; order Pseudomonadales; family Oleiphilaceae; genus Marinobacter; species Marinobacter salicampi. Next base: position 109,628 of record NZ_JAAMPF010000031.1, on the reverse strand, counting down.
GCTCACACCCTTGTCAATCTCCAGGCTGCGCTGACCTTCATCGCCCTGATAGACCCAGCTCCCGGAAACATTCTGCTCAAAGGCCGGGGTGCCGCCCTTATGACCGCTGAAGATATACTCTCCTGACGCATCCCGTGTGTTTGCCAGGGAAGCCATCTGCTCAAGCCGCTGGCGAAGTTCAGCGGCCAGAGACTGGCGATCAAGGCTCGACAAGGAGCCATTACCGGCCTGCACAGTAAGCTCACGGACACGCTGGATAAGATCATTGGTAGCCGTCAGTGCGCTCTCTTCCTGCTCCAGGCGATTTTCTGCCAGATTCACGTTGCGCTGGAACTGATCAATCTGGGCGACCTCCTGGTCCAGCTTCAGAATACGGGCCGCCGCAACCGGGTCGTCTGAGGGCGTATTGACCCGCTTGCCAGTAGATATCTGCTCCTGGGTTTTCTGCAGGCCGCCGTTCAGATCCTGCAGGCGGTTAACGCCGCCCTGGAAAATCTGCTGTGATGAAATCCGGATCATGGTCGTTTCCTCAGCTTCTTATCGGAATGTGCTCAGCAGCGTGTTGAACAGATCCTGGGCCACACTCATCACCTTGGCGGAGGCGTTGTAAGCGGCCTGGTACTGGATCAGGCGTCCGGCTTCTTCGTCCAGATTGACACCGGAGATAGACTCCCGCTGGTTACTTGTCTGCTCAAGCAGAGCCTGACCTGCATCGAGATCAAGTTGGCTCTGACGGGTGGAAACACCGACGGTTTCAACAAGCCCGCCATAAGCCTCAGTGAAACTCTGGTTGCCGCCGTTCATGGTGTTGGCGGTCGCCAGGCCACCCAGCAGTCCCACATTGCGGTTATCAGAAATCCCGTCTGTGTTGTAGTCGATCAGGAAGCTGTCGTTGGCCTGGGGGTTACCATTCAGGGTGAACTGAAAGCCGCGATAGTTCTCATCCCGGGGGTCCTCTGAAAACAACTTGTTGGAAATGCCCGGCTGAAACGTCTGACCAGAAACGGCCGGATCTAGATCTTTTGGCTTGGTTGGATCGCTGGCATCCAGAATCTCGTACTCTGTTTCGTTTATAAACCGCACCATCAATGGCGGCGACAGGGCTCCGCGCTGGTTGAATTCTGACAGAGGCACGTTGGTCAACGGATTGCGCACGTCCAGCATGGTGCCTTGCGAAATGGCGCCATTTCCGGTGTTACCTTCGTCAGCCCCAGCACGAATCGGACTTGCGAAGGCCAGGTCTTCCTCCCGCTCTACCTGTAAGGCCATGTCCGTGGCCGCAGATCGGGTCGGTCGAACGAGAAAACTGTCACCGGGAGAAAAACTGCCCGACTCGATGCGGACATTGAATCCGGGCATGGACAGTTCAGCCGGTAGTGTCGCCGGCAGTGAACCCTGCCGAACAGTTTTGCCATTGGCCCGGTCAACCAGCTCGAAGTTCTGGTTGTCGCCGATTTTCAGGGTATAACTGCCCGCCGCCAGAACACTGCTGTCGGTGATTTCAACGGCGACCACGCCATCTTTCGGGCTGGCGTTGTTGGCATTGGGCGTCACCCGGTTGATCTGTGCGCTGCGAGTATTGACATCGGTGAAGAACAATCCGCCCAGATCGTTTTCCAGGTCCATGCCGATCTGGTGCTGATGATTGACCTGGTCTGACAGTGCCACGGCAATGCGGCCCAACTCATCGAATGCGGCATTCAAAGGCCCTGCTGCAAACTGGCGCAAGCCCCCGAGTTTGCCGCCCACCACCTGCTCGGTGATGACCCTGACCCTGCCACCGGTGTTGAGGGTGAACTCCATGGCATTGGGGTCTTCAGCGCTGCGGCGAGTGGCAAGAGTGGACGCCTCTCCGCCAACCACCAGCGACTGGCCATTGCCCATCTGGACGTTGACCTGGGCGCCATCAGCGGGCACCACCCGAATACTGATCAGTTCGGACAGTTCTCGGAGTTTTTCGTCTCGTTTGTCCAGCAACTCGTTCGGCATCTTGCCCTGGGCAATGCCCGGCGTTTCAGAGATGGCCATGTTCAGTTCGGCGATGCTCGACAGCAGCGCATTGACATCCGATGTGTTGGCGCCCATCTGGGAGTTGACGGATTCACGCTGTTGCACGAAGGCGGAGTTCAACGACTGGAAACGGTTCACAACCGCCTGGGCTTCACTGAGGACAAGCTGGCGCTGAGGCAGTGCAGCGGGGTCTTCCGCCGCGCTCTGCAGGCTTGCGAAGAAGTTGTTTAGCGCGTTGTTTAACCCCGTACTCTCGCCGCCCAGCAGGTTGTCAAGGCGACCCAATTCGCCATTCAGCACATCCTGCTCGTTGAACAGGGAGGTGTCGCTGCGCAATTGCTCTGTAACGAAGTCATTGGCAATGCGGCGAATATCGTTGATGTTAACGCCGCTGCCAATGGTTCCGGCGCCACTCTGGCGGCCCGGCTGGGTCTCGAACACCACTTCCTGTCGGCTGTAGCCCGGGGTGTTGGCATTGGTTATGTTATTGCCGGTGGTGTTGAGTGCAGATTGGTGTCCCAGCACGCCCGTAAGACCAATTCCGATCAATCCAGCCATGACCGATTACTCCTCAGACGCGCGGTAAGGTGAAACGGATGCGGATGCACTCGTTGGCTGCAGGAAATCGCGGTCCATTATCTGCCTGATCTTCTGGCCATAGGCCGGGTCAGTGGCATAACCTGCGGCCTGCAACTTGTCAGCAAACACATCCGGATCGTCCGCCGAAGCAAGCACATCCCGGTAACGGGGATTGGTTTTCAGGAAATCCACGTAATCCCTGAAACTGGCCTCGAAATCATCGTAGGAGCGGAAAGCAGCTCGCTCTTTCATGGGCACGCCCTCACGGTATTCCGTCGTGGCTATGCCCACTGACTCGCCCTGCCAGCGACTGTCCGCCTTGATCCCAAACAGGTTAAAGCTTGGCTCACCCTGCTTTCCTTCGATCATATGCTTGCCCCACCCGGTCTCCAGTGCCGCCTGCGCGACCATCAGCTGGGCGCTGATGCCACTCTCTTCAGCCACGGCCTCGGCCATGGGCATCATGTGGCTGACGAAAGCCTGTGGAGAATCAAAACGTACCGGCGCTTTTCCTGCCACTTCGTCAGTCTGCACGGCATCGGACGTTGACCGGATGACCTCTTTCACCCTGTCGAGTTCTTTCGGTAACGCCGGAGACAGGGACGGCAAACTGCGATCGTAATCGGAAATACTGCGGCGGTGGCCGGACAGCGGCTCCCCCTTCTCGCTCATACCCGGAATCTGCTGACTGAGCTGGCGTACCAGCGTGTCAGCCAGCCCCAGCCCCTGGTCTTTTGACATACTAAGGCTGAGCTGGCTGTCGAACATGTCCTGGTAGAACTCAGAATCGCTGCTGTTCAGGTAGCTGCCCTCGGACAAAACCTTGTTGGCGGCCCGCATCGACTTCAGCATTTCCGCCAGAAACAGGCTCTCGAACTGCTTGGCCACTTGCTCAAGTGCGCCTTTGCCGTCAGAGCGGGCCTGGGTTTTCAAGGCATTCAAGCCGTTGAATTCGGTGTAGATCTGGGCCTGGTCGAGTCGCGAGTTCTGCATCACATCACCTAGATGACAATTAGCTCGGCGCGCAAGGCACCGGCTTGCTTGAGGGCTTCCAGCACGGCCATAACATCACCTGGCGCTGCACCCACCTGATTCACTGCCTGGACGATGTCGTTGAGGGTGACGGCCGGCCCGAAGTTGAACATGCGGGCAGGCTCTTCGGTAATCGCAATCTGGCTGTTCGGCGTCACCACGGTCTCACCGTCAGTAAAAGGATTGGGCTGGTTGACCTGGGGGTTTTCAGCGATGGTGACCGTCAGGTTGCCGTGGGTGACCGCGGCAGGACTGACTTTCACATTCTGACCTACCACAATGGTGCCGGTGCGGCTGTTGATAACCACCTTGGCGGCCTCCTCGGCCGGGTCGACTTCCAGGTTTTCAAGGATGGACAGGAAGCTCACCCGCTGGGAAGGGTCACGGGGCGCCTTTACTGAAACTGACGTGGCGTCATGGGCATAGGCCATGTCACTGCCAAGGGTATCGTTGATGACTTCAACCATACGTCGGGCAGTGGTGAAATCCGCACGCAGCAGATTGAAGGTGATGGTGTCGCCCTTAGCGAACGGCGAAGTCACTTCCCGCTCTATGGAGGCGCCGTTCGGAATACGTCCCACGCTGGGTACGTTTACCGATATACGGGAGCCGTCTGCGCCAGAAGCGCCAAAACCTCCCACCACCAGACTGCCCTGGGCCATGGCGTATACCTGGCCATCCGCGCCTTTTAGCGGTGACATAAGAAGACTGCCCCCACGCAGGCTATCGGCGTTGCCAATGGATGAGACCGTAATGTCGATTTCCTGGCCGGGCTTGGCAAAGGCGGGCAACTCGGCATGGATAGTTACCGCTGCCACATTGGACAGGTTCGGGTTCACTCCTTCGGGAATGGTGACCCCGAACTGGGTCATCATGTTCCGGAAAGTCTGGTTGGTGAATGGTGCCTTATCGCCGGTGCCGTCCAGCCCCACCACCAGGCCGTAACCCAGCAACTGGTTGGAACGTACGCCCTTGACCCGGGCCATGTCCTTGATGCGGTCCGCCATCACCGGTGCGGAAACCACCATGAACATCAGGGCAACCAGGGAAAATTTGCGGATCATAACGGCCACCACTCACTGTTGAAGAAGCGACCGAGCCAGCCCATCTGATTGGCCTGGTCGAAGTCACCGGTGCCGCCATAGGCAATGCGGGCATCCGCAATACGATTGGAAGCGATCACGTTGTTCGGGTTGATATCCTGGGGGCGCACCAGACCAGTAAGGCGGATATATTCATCGCCATTGGTCAGGGACAGCCACTTCTCGCCCCGAATACGCAGGACGCCATTCGGCAAGACTTCGATAACCGTCACTGTAATGCTACCGGCCAGTCGATTACTTTGGTCAGCTTCGGCCTGGCCCTGGAAGTCCCGCTCCATATTCAGGTCGGTGGCCATCTTCAACCCCGAGCGGCCCAGGATGCTGCCTTCATTGAGACTGATGTCGTTTTCTTTGCTGATGCTGCTTTCAGCCGACTTGCTGGCCTGGGTGGATTCCTGCAGATTGACCAGCAGTACATCGCCAACGTTGATCGCTACAGTGTCGCCGTAAAGGTTGTAGTTGCGGCTGGTCTGGTAGATAGAGCCTGAGTGAGCGTCCCGCTGCATCATGGCTTCTGCCCGAACCGGCGCGAAGGCGGGATCATCGGGCATGGCCCTGGGCCGGCTCATGGCCGTGCAGCCCTGCAGCGCGGCAACGAAGAGCACCGTAAGCAAGATCCAGCTACGTGTCTTGTTGAAATGGCTCATTTTGATCCCCTTGTTCCCGGCCATGGTGACCCTTTTAACGCTCACCTGTGTGCTCACTCATCAACCGATGTTATTGGTGATGAACTGCAGCATCTGATCCGTCGCTGACACGACCTTGGAGTTCATTTCATAGGCCCGCTGGGTGGTAATCATGTTCACCAGCTCTTCGACCACTTCCACATTTGAAGCTTCGGTCATGCCTTGCTCTACGGTACCCAGGCCGCCTATGCCAGCCTCACCCTCGGCCGGATCACCGCTGGCGTTGGTTTCCCTGAACAGGTTATTACCGATGGCCTGAAGCCCCTGGGGATTGACGAAGTTCACCAGGGGTATCTGGCCCAGGTTTACCGGATCGGCCTGGTTGTTTACCACCGCCGAAACCGTGCCATCCTTGCCTATCGTGACGGTGGTGGCATCTTCCGGAACGTTGATATTGGGTTCCAGCAGGTAACCGTCCGGGTTCACGATGTCACCGTTGGCATTAAGCTGGAACTGGCCATCGCGGGTATAGGCGATCTCGCCATCCGGCAGTTGGATCTGGAAGAAGCCCCGGCCATTGACGGCCAAATCCAGCGGCTGTTCGGTTACCTGCAGGTTGCCCTGGGAAAACTGCTTCGCGGTGCCTACCACCCTGACACCGGTACCGAGCTGAAGGCCTGAGGGCAATTCGCTGTTTTCGGTGTTCATACCGCCGGGCTGACGATTGATCTGGTACAGCAGGTCCTGAAACACCGCCCGGTCACGTTTGAAACCCGTGGTGTTCACGTTCGCCAGGTTGTTGGAAATGGTGGACATGTTGGTGTCCTGAGCGCTCAAACCGGTTTTACTGACCCATAACGCTGGATGCATGACTCTACTCCTGTGTGGAACCGGCCGGTGTCGGCAAACATTTGCCGCTTTACGCCTGGTGCCGGGTTCTCAGAATGCTTTTGATGCGTCTATCAAAGGTTTTGCAACAGCCGTGCCGTAACTTCAGAATTCTCGTCCGCTGTCTGCATGATCTTCACCTGCATTTCGAACTGACGGGACAGTTGCAGGTTCGAAATCATTTCTTCCACGGCGTTTACATTCGACGACTCCAGGAACCCGGAGGTAAGCCTCAGGTTGCCATCTGGGGGCTCCGGTCCATCCAGGGCCGCATCCGGCTTGCGACGCATGAAGCCGTCTTCGCCTTTTTGCAACGCATCGGCCGGAGGATTAACCAGCTTGATCCGATCCACTTCTACCAACTGGCTGGGAGGTCCGCCCACCGGCACTATGGAAATGGTGCCGTCAGCGCCGATCTGGACATTATCGAAGGGAGGCAGTGCCACGGGACCGCCATTGCCCATCACCATTTCGCCATTGGAAGTACGCAGCAGCCCATTGACGTCCAACTGCAGGCTTCCCGCCCGGGTGAACACCTCTTCGCCATTCTGGTTCTGGATGGCAAGCCAACCGTCACCATTAACCGCAACATCCAGGTCCCGACCCGTTTCAATAAGTGCTCCGGCGCCGGTCTCGGTGCCCGGGCGTTCGGTCATGGCATAGGCACGGGTAGGAAAATGCTCGCCAAATACCGGCATACTCCTGGCCTGGGCATAGTCGCGCTTGAAGCCGGTGGTACTGACGTTCGCCAGGTTGTTGGCATGGGCCTGCTGGGCAAGCATGGTCTGCTTGGCCCCTGACATACCGATGAAAATGGACTTGTCCATGGAAAACTCCTGCCGGAATTTTGACTGTTATAGCCTGTAATGCAGGAGTTGTGCCAAATGCTCTGATTGAGCTGGAATGAAAGCAGGAAGCCCTGAGCCGGGATTGGAGGCCCGGCTCAGCGTGTTACTGGAAAAGAGGACTAGCGCAGGTTAATGATGGTCTGGGTTACCGAGTTTGAGGTCTCGATGGTCTTGGCGTTGGCCTGATAATTACGCTGGGCAATGATCAGGTTCACAAGCTCGGCGGACAGGTCCACGTTGGACTCCTCCAGTGAGCTGGCCTTGATGGAGCCCAGAGTGCCCGTATCCGGCTTGCCTACCACTGGCTGCCCGGACTCGAACGTTTCAACCCAGGTGGTTTCGCCCACCGGCGCCAGGCCGTCGCTGTTGTTGAAGGTTGCCAGGGCCACCTGCCCCAGAGTTTGGGACTGACCGTTGGTATAGCGGGCAAACACTATCCCGGTATCCGACACGTCCAGTCCGGACAGACGGCCGGTGGTGAACCCGTTCTGACGCTGGTCATTGACGCCAAACGCACTGCCAAACTGGGTAGTCTCGCCCAGGTTGATGACAAAGTTGGAGCTGTTGGGCGGATCCGGGATGGGCGTGGTAGCACCCTCGGAAAGCAGACGGGGACCCGCTGCTCCGTTGGGATCACCATTCTGATCCAGCGGTGCCCAGTTGGAAATCAGAACCGATCCTCTGGGATCACCATCGATGCTTTCCAGTACGCCGTCCGGAGTAAACTGGAGTTCATACCGCGCCTGAGAGGGCTCACCACCGGGCCCCGGGGGGTCACCAACGTCCTGGCCGTCTATCTGAACATACATTGCCCAGGCGCTCTCGCCTCCTGACACCGGCTCCTTGACGAAGTATTGAGTGATTTCGTGCGAGTTACCCAGACTGTCATAGATGGTGGATGAGGTCGCATGGTTATAGGTGCGCTGGTCGTTGGGATCAAAAACATTGCTGCGGAACGGCGTTTCCGACGCCCCAGCCAGAAGCCCGTAATCGGGATCGGAGGCCGTTACAGGATCAGCCGGGTCCCGGGAGCCCAGGGTGAGGTCCCGGTCAAGGGTCACATTGATGCTGCCGGTCTGAACGATTGTTCCGACCGAGCCATTGTAGGCAAGCGCAAGGTTACTGCCCCGGCTTTCCGTCAGAACCAGACCGCCGGCACCGTTGGAGGTGGCGCTCACGCTGTTCAGGGGCGAATCATTAACCGCCCTCTGTAGCCATTCGGCAGGACTCTCACCGGCAGGTATGGGGTCGGGAATGTCAAAATTGGTGCCCTGGACAGTGACCGTGCCGCCCGCGACAATGCCAGCTTGGGGGATCTCGGATACGGTCCTCGCCGAAGCACTGACGCCTTCTTCCTGGTTCAGCAGTTCCGCGACCTGACTGGCTTCGGTGCCGGCAGCAATACTGACGTCGCGGTTAGAGCCGTCGGGATAGGCGATAGCCAGGATCTGCGCATCAATCGGATCATCTGCGGCTGGCTGGACTCCCTGAACTTTGGTACCACTGACTTCCAGCACCCCTTGCCTGGAATCAAGGTTCAGCTCAGATTCCAGGTTCGTGGTACGCCTGGGCGCGAGATTGTCAGTGTCGATCTGCAGGTCACCACGGACACCTGAAAGATTGCCGTCGCCATCGGCCTGGAATCCCTGCACGCGCATGCTCTGGTTGTTGGTGATAAACCCGTCCTGGTCGACACCAAACTGCCCGGCCCGGGAGTAGCGCGTTTCGCCGCCGTTATTCAGCACGAAGAAACCGTCACCGTTGATCGCCATATCAAGGCCGTTGTCAGTAAAACTGATATTACCCTGGCCGAAATTCTGCTTGACGTCCTGAACCCGTACGCCATCGCCGATCGGGTTGGTGCCCGAGCTGAGGAAACCGTTGGCGTAAAGATCCCCGAACTGAACCTTGCTGCCCTTGAAGCCCACTGTGCTGGCGTTGGCGATGTTATTGCCGGTAACGTCCAGGTCCACCGATGATGCGCGTAAGCCGCTAAGCCCTGTATTAAAAGCCATACTACACCCCGTCTATTGTTCTTTGCCTGGTTAGTTGATTTGCTGGACGTCAGACAGGGCGATTGAGCCCATGCCGGCAAGATTAAGAGTCACGTTGCCCTTTCCCCCCAGAGAGACGCTGTCCACGTTGGCGCTCATTAACGTTCCCAGTTGTTCCGTGCCCTGCGGGTAAGACCCCTCCGCTACGATGGCGTAGGTACCAGGCGCCATAGCCTCCCCTGCAGAATTTTTACCGTCCCAGTTGAAGGCCACCTGACCGGCCTGGGCCGCGCCCACGTCCAGTTGTCGAATTCGTTCACCCGCCTGGTTCACAACCGATATGCGCAGATTCGACGTGGACGCCGGCACGCCGACGACGCCCTTAAGCTCACCGGATGCGCCCAGCACACCTACCTGTGAAGGCACCAGCACAGAGCGCCCTACCATGGCCGAGGCCTGAAGCGCCTGGGTCGAGCGGAACTCGCCCACCACATCGTTAACGCTGCCAGAAAGATTCTGCATTTCTTCCAGAGAGCTGAACTGGGCAAGCTGGGCGATAAAGTCGCCGTTATCCTGCGGCTCAAGGGGATTCTGGTTTTTGAGCTGGGCGATCATCAGCTCCATGAATTCATTCTTGCCAAGTTCCTGGGACGGGTTGGCGGCATCGTTCTTGAAACGGTACTGACTCAGGACATCCGAAGCGGCAGTATTGTTAACCGTGGTCATGGTTCATTCCTTATTGAGGCTTACTGCTGCCCAAGGGTAAGGATGCGCTGCATCATGGATTTAGCGGTGTTCATTACGTCGACGTTGAGCTGGAAGCTTCTTGAAGAGGACATCATATCTGCCATTTCCTCTACCACGTTCACGTTGGGGTAGAACACATAACCGTCTTCATTCGCCGCCGGATGACCAGGCTGATAACGCATCTGTAGCTCCGCATCGCTCTCAACAATGCCCTCAACGCGGACACCGGCTCCGGAACCATTGTCATCGCCGAAAGCTAAACCCTGACTGTCGGGATTGATCATGCTTTGCTGGATGGCAGCAAATACCGGCTTTCTGGCCCGGTAGGCCATCTCTGTGCTGGAACTGGCCGTCTCAGCGTTGGCAATATTGGAGGCGGTTGTATTCATCCGCAGTGACTGTGCGGTCATTCCAGAGCCGGCGATATCAAAAATGCTTCCGAGGGACATGGTGAATCTCCTGTTTATTCAATCGCGGCGGAGTTACTCGCCCTTGATAGCTTTGGTCAGCCCACTGAACTTGCTGCTCAGGAACTGGAAACTGGCCTGGTAGTCCATGGCGTTGCGCATGAAGCGACTTTGCTCTTGCTGGGCATCTACCGTGTTTCCGTCAAGTGAAGGCTGGTGGGGAGTGCGATACATGAGCTGGCCATCGCCGTCACCCTGGCCAATGCCGATATGTCCGGCGTGGGACCGGGCCATCTCAACCCCTTGGCTGGCTTGGGCCTGGCTAAGCATGCTCTGAAAATCCACGTCACGGGCCTTAAAGCCCGGGGTATCAGCGTTGACCAGGTTATTGGCCAGGACTTCAGCACGCTTTACCCGGGCATTCAGGGCATGCTCATGGATACCCAGGGCCTTATCGAATGTAATTGCCATACCGCCTCCCAAACATGTCTAGCGCTGACATCCGGTTGAATTGCCACGGACGTCCTCTTAAACAGGTAGAAGCAACAGCAATGCCAGTTTTTCGGAATGCGCGTTATTAAAGGCCTGGAAAGGTCGTTTAAAAAAATTGAAGAGGCAGGCATAGCAGAAAAGACGGCAAGGGGAAGAAAAGCGGCAAGCCCTTTCCCCCTTAGGGCAAGTCATTGATTGTTACGGCCACCGGCTGACAAAAGTGCTGGTGTCCGGCCTGGGTACCGCAGATTTTTCAGACACTACCGAGCCGACATAAAGGAAGCCGCTGATCTGCTCGCCTTCTCCAAGCCCCAGCCCTCTGTGAACCACGGGGTGATAGGCCAGCGCGCCAGTGCGCCAGACAGCGCCGAAGCCGGCAGACTCCAGAGCCAGCAGTACATAGCCGAGCCCAACCGCGGAAGACATGACCTGTTCTACAAAAGGCACTTTCGAATGTTGTTTCGGACTGCATATACCGACAATGATCATGGGTGCCCGTGAAGCGGTTTTGAGCAGCTTTTCCCGGCTTCCCTCCAGGGGATCGTCTGGATCGTCAGCCGCCTCTACGAACAGCTCGCCAAGCGCCTCCAGACCCGCACCCTCTATGACCAGATAACGCCAGGGCCGGAGTAACGCATGATCTGGAGCCCGGGCGGCGCAGGCCAGGATGTCCTCGAGTTGCGACGAATCCGGCGCAGGACTGGACAGGCGGGGTTCGGACGAACGGTTCAGAATGGCTTCTAACACGGGGTTCATATGGGCTACCAGTTGGTTCTATGGGAAGAGCGTACTACTGCGCATCTCTGCTATAAAATTGTGACTAGCGGTTAATACTGTTAACCTTTAGTCGTAGTCGAATTCACTTTAAAACAACAAATGGGCCGGTAGAAATACCATGAGTGAAGATCCCAAGTTTATGAGTTTTTCAGAGTTCTACCCCTACTACCTTGATGAGCACCGGGATCCGACCTGTCGGCGGCTGCACTACGCAGGCAGTCTCCTGGTCGTAGCAGTGGCTCTGTACGCACTGATTACAGCGAAATTCGCGTTTCTGCTACTGCTCCCCGTTATCGGTTACGGCTTCGCCTGGCTTGGCCACTTTCTGTTTGAAAAGAACCGCCCCGCTACGTTTCAGCACCCACTGTACAGCCTGGCGGGCGACTGGGTCATGTTGAAAGACATGCTGACAGGACGTATCCGGTTCTGAACTCATGAACGCACCACTCTCAGTGAGCAAATCACTGGTCCTGGATGCCCAGAATAATCCCATCGCGATTCCGCCGATGCCAGATTATAACGGACGCATTCTCGCCTATACCGCCACCGGGGCAGTAATAGTTGCAGGCCTGGTGGAAAACGCCTTTCCGTCGTGGATGGTTTGGCTCTTGGTTGGCGCGATTATCTGGCCCCATGTGGTCTACTACCTCACCAGGCGAACCTTCCTTCGCCATTCCATCCGTATCCGCCAGAAGATGCTTCTGTTTGACTGTGTGGTTGGTGGCGCGTTCGTCGGCTTGATCGGACTGATCGCGACGCCGTCAATTGCTGTCGTCCTGATGCTGATGTTCAGCTGTCTGATCGTGGGCGGCATCCGTCAGTGGTTCTATGGTTTCGTACTCATGGCCACTGCGGCGGCTTTAGGCGTGAGCATCAGCGGTGTCGCTGATAGCCTTGAATCATCACTGCTGCTGGGCAGCGCCGCCATGCTCGCGACCGGCCTTTATATATGCGTAACGGCCTTTTATGCGCATCAGCAGGCCCGCGCCCTGATGATGGCCAAGACGCAGATACAGAACCAGCGTGAACAGTCGATCGCTCTGTCCCATAAGTTGTCCAAGTACCTCTCACCCCAAGTCTGGCAGTCCATATTTACCGGTGAACGGGATGTGAGGCTTGAAACCCAGCGCAAGAAACTGGTCATCTTCTTTTCCGACATCAAGGGCTTTACCGAGCTTTCCGAAGAAATGGAGCCGGAAGCACTGACCGAGCTTCTGAATCACTATTTCAACGAGATGTCGGAAGTCGCACTGAAGTACGGTGGCACGATCGACAAGTTTGTCGGCGACTCAATCATGATTTTCTTCGGCGACCCGACCAGCCGGGGCCAGAGGGAAGATGCGTCTGCGTGCGTGTCGATGGCGATCGATATGCGCAAGCACATGAAAATCATGCGCCAAAAATGGCGCAGCCAGGGCATCAAGACCCCTCTCGAAATACGCATGGGTATCAGCACCGGCTACACCACCGTTGGCAATTTTGGCGCAGAGAATCGCATGGACTACACCATAATCGGCAAGGAAGTTAACCTCGCCAGCCGGCTGGAATCCCTTGCGGAGCCGGGAGAAATACTGGTTTCCTATGAGACATTCTCGTTGATCAAGGACAGGATCATGTGTCGGGACAAAGGCGAAATTACAGTAAAGGGGTTCGGTCGCCCTGTGCCTATCTACGAAGTGGTGGACTTCCGACGGGACCTCGGGCCGAACCGAAGCTTTCTCGAACACGAGCACAACGGCTTTGCGATGTACATGGACTCCGACAAAATCAACGAAGCCGAACGCAAAAGCATTCTTTCAGCTCTTGAGGATGCAGCGGATAGGTTGCGACAGGAAGACCAGTAGCTCTGCCGTTTTAGCCAAGTTGCACTTATCCGCTATTGTCTCACCAGGCGTGAGGTTGGAGCCTCTCCGGCCGCTGTACTGCGCCACGGATTGATGTCGAGACCACCACGTCGTGTATATCGGGCGCTGACCGCAAGTTCCATCGGACGGCACCTTCGTAGAATGTCTGAAAATATTGTCTCAACACAATGCTCGTGAAAATCCTGCTGTTGCCGGAAACCCACCACGTACTTCAGGAGCCCCTGGCGGGAAATGGCCGGGCCTATGTACTCAATCAGCAATGAACCCCAATCAGGCTGCCCCGTCACCGGACAGTTGGTTTTAAGCAGGTGCGAGCAAAGCTTTTCCGAGACCACCTCAACCGAGGTTTTGAGCTCTTCGGGGCAGTAGTCATACCCCACTTCACTAACAGATTCATCATCCACCAGCACGAATCCCGGAGGCCGACCCACGGCACTGACGGTCACATCCACATCATGGAATCTGACTCGAACGGCGGCACCACAGGCACTGGACAGATCCTGCTCTATGGTCTGGCGAACCTGGCCCGGGGAAGAGAAAACCGTCTGGTTAAGTGAGTTCAGGTACAGCTTGAGGGATTTCGATTCGATGATCGCGGTAGACGCAGCCGGAATCCTGATATCCGCCCAGACAACCGCCGGCACCCCATTACCTCGCAACCAGGAGACTTCCCAGGCTTGCCAGATGTCTTCACCAAACCAGGGCCAGCGCCCGTCATCAAAGCCTATGCGGCGACGATTATCATCCCGCGGAACAGGAAACAGAAGCTCCGGACTGTATTGGTCCGGATAGGCGCTGGCTTTGCCAAGCGGGGCATCAATCAGTGACATGCAAGTTGCTCTCCCAGCTCAGTGCCTGATGCCCTTGCCGCGCTGCAGCATTCGCAAGCAGACCACGACAAGAACGGTTATAAAGAACAGGACCATTCCCAGGGCGATCCAGACGTTGACGTCCGAAACCCCGAGAATGCCATAACGGAATGCATTGACCATGTACAGAATGGGGTTAATCATCGAAACCCCCTGCCAGAATTCCGGCAGTAGCTGAATCGAATAGAACACGCCACCGAGATAGGTCAGAGGCGTGAGTATAAAGGTCGGCACGATGGAGATGTCGTCAAACTTGGTCGCCAGCATGGCGTTAATGAAACCACCAAGCGAAAACAGCGCCGACGTAAGGCACACCGTCAGGATCACTACGGGCAGATTGTGGATCTGCAGTTGAGTAAAAGCCAGGGATAGCAGAGTCACGATAAAACCCACACCCAGACCGCGGGCCATGCCGCCAGCGACATAGCCGGCAAGAATGACCCAGTTGGGCACCGGCGAAACCAGCAGCTCCTCAATACTGCGCTGGAATTTCATACTGAAGAAAGACGACACCACATTGGCATAGGAGCTGGTGATCACTGACATCATGATCAGGCCAGGCACAATGAATGACATATAATCAAAGCCATCCATCTGCCCGATACGGGACCCGATCAGGTTGCCAAAAATGATGAAGTAGAGCGTCATGGTAACCGCGGGGGGCAGCAGCGTCTGCGGCCATATACGGGTAAAACGCCGGATCTCGCGGACTACGATGGTCTGGAATGCAGTAAAGATAGCGTAAGGGGTCATTGCAGCACCGCTCCGCTGTCCGCGTTTTCCTCGACCAGACGAAGGAACAGCTCCTCAAGGCGGTTGGCTTTGGTTCGCATGCTCATCACCTTGATACCGTGACGATTCAGCTCGGCAAAGACTTCATTGAGCCCCTGGCCTTTCTCAACCTCAACCTCCAGTGCGCCTTCGTCAGTCAGGTGTGTGGTGAAACCATTAAGTACCGGAGGCGCTGTCAGAGCCTGGTCAGTATCGAGCACAAAAGTTTCTACATGCAGCTGCTGCAGAAGCTCCTTTTTGCTGGTGTGCTTGAGAATAAGTCCCTGGTCGATAATGGCAATGTTGCGGCAGAGTGCCTCTGCCTCTTCCAGATAATGGGTGGTCAGGATGATGGTTGTGCCCTGCCTGTTCATTTCTTCCAGGAAGGACCACATGGAACGTCGGAGTTCAATATCGACCCCTGCGGTTGGCTCATCCAGTATCAGTAGCCTGGGTTCGTGGACCAGGGCACGGGCGATCATCAGACGGCGTTTCATACCACCGGATAGCATTCGTGCCGGACTGTCCCTTTTGGCCCACAGGCCCAGTTTGCGTAGGTAGTGCTCTGCTGAAGCCCTGGCACGCTTAATCGGTATGCCATAGTACCCCGCCTGGGTAGTTACGATATCGAACACTTTCTCGAACTGATTGAAATTGAATTCCTGGGGCACAACGCCCAGATTCAGCTTGGCCGCCGACAGGTCGGTATCGATATCATGCCCAAACACCCGGACGATGCCAGAAGTCTTGTTCACCAGTGAGCAAACAATTCCAAGAGTGGTGGATTTTCCTGCCCCGTTCGGCCCAAGCAGGGCAAAGAAATCCCCCTGGGCCACGGTAAGGTCAATGCCCTTGAGGGCATGCATGCCATCGCCGTAGGTTTTAACCAGCCCTTCAATATGCAATGCGTTGGTCATAAGCTCCTTTTCGACCTCGATAAACGGTCTCTCGTCATTGCGCGGGAGTTTGACCCGATTTCAGTCATAAGCCCTTCAATATGTGGGAAGAGATATAGAATTCAAGGTTCGGGGCAGTAAAACCGAAACGGGCAAAACTGCCAAACTGCGACAGGCTTCCCGATAAGGGGTCTGGCCCATCCCTATAATGCCGTTACAACAATTTACAATACGAGCCAAGCAGGCTGTTAACCAGGGAACCCTACGAATCACCATGAAATCGGTTCACACGACTCTGCACGCCTTCACCCTGACCAGTGTTTTCGCCCTGAGCGGCTGTTTCGACGGCGATGGTTCTTCCGGCAATGGTGCCTCTACCGGTCAGCTCACGCCGACTGGGATTAAAGGGGTGGACTACCAGACCAACAGTCAGAGTGGTACTACCGATACGGAGGGCCGGTTTCGATACTACCCGGGTGAATCCCTGACCCTGAGCGTGGGCGATCTCGTACTTTTTTCTGAAGTACCCGCCCAGGACTTCGTGACACCCCTTGAGTTCGTTCCCGAGGTACGCGATCAGCTGGACCAGGCCTCATTGACCGAGGAAGGCCTGTTGAGCCACAAGCCGACTGAAGACCGGTTGATGGAAAACGATGCCGTCATGAATGCCACCCGGTTCCTGCTCTCCCTGACCTGGCAGGGCTCGACGAACGACGGCAGCGAGGTGGAGATCCGTGAACGCGTCGTTGACCAGCTTAATGCAGCACTTCCGACGCTTACTGCACCCGTTGATTTCTCCGTAAGCCAGACCCGATTTAGTGAAGAGGGAGATGCGCTCTCCCCTGCCAATCAGCTTCTGGAAAATATCTGTTTCTATCCGGCGGACGACGAACTTTGCGAGAAGCCGCCTACGCTCGAAGAAATTGCCAATGCTCCGGAAGCGCCAGACGACCCCCAGGATCGTGAGCCGGGCGTCGAGTACAGGCAGGACCTGGAAAACAAGCGCGAGCGGATATTGAACGCTGTGCGGACGATAAACGAAGTCACCCGGGACGATGCACGCCAGTACCTGCGGCGTGAGCTTGACATCATATCCAACAATCGGGCGAACCATTACTACCTGGACTCATCCACTGCGCGCCACCCAGCCTCCGATGACGGCATCAAGTCAATCCAGGTTCGCAAGGTCGGAGGCCAACCCTCCCTTGCCCAGATTGAGGCAAAAAGCACCAATCCAATGAATGTAGTAATACATTCATTCAGCCGGGAAACTGCTGAAGTGGAGTATTTTATAGATGGCGAAGCAGGGAGAGAGGGCGAGGTACTGGTGAACTTCCGCCCCGCGGGGGACTATCGGTGGGTCAAGAAACAGATCCGTGTTATTATCGAGTAGCCCAGACAGGGGCTAAGCTGTTTACCAGCTCGCCCTGATGTGGATGCCTAGGCACCCACCAGCTTTTTCAGACTCCAGCGGGACTCTGCCCCGGTTACGTCAAAGTGATTCGGATTCAGATTATCCGTGCCGAACGGTAGGCAGCCTTCGACCTGTAGCATTTCCTCCGGCACCTTGCCTTCGTTGTAGGTGGACAGGTTCATGATCTTCGCGGTCTTGACCGGCTTGTGCTGTTCGTCCGTCATGACCATGACCTTTGGCCACAACCGCCTTGCAGGCGTATGGGAAACCACCACCCCACGCTGGCCATTGTTCAGCTCGACCAGAGTACCCGTCGGGTAAATACCAACGGACTGAATGAACTGCTCGACCAGATCTTCCTGAAACTCTATATTGCGCAGCTCAAATAGCTGGTTTACCGCCTGGGCCGGAGAGAGGGGCGTATACCCGACTCTCGGTGCAATCAGCGTTTCGTAGAAATCCACCAGACCTGCGATTTTCGCCAGCAGCGGGATACGATC
This sequence comes from Marinobacter salicampi, assembly GCF_011074795.1. Classification (GTDB taxonomy): domain Bacteria; phylum Pseudomonadota; class Gammaproteobacteria; order Pseudomonadales; family Oleiphilaceae; genus Marinobacter; species Marinobacter salicampi. The sequence goes on along the minus strand of NZ_JAAMPF010000031.1, from coordinate 91,810 downwards.
GCCTTTGACTCCAGCGGGGAAACCCGAGCCGTTGTGCCGCTCCCGATGACCTCTAACCGTGCTTACCACAGCCCGGGAGAGGCCGGCTTCTTCAAGTTTGCTGGCACCTCGTTCTACATAGGTCTGGAACAGGGCAAAAGATTCAGCGTCCAGTCGGCTCTCGTTTTCTATAAGCTCCACAGGCAGCTCTGCCTTGCCCACGTGAGCAAGCAGGCACCCCAGGGCGAGATGGTTCAGTAAACCGGCCTGCAACCCCAGATGGCGTCCGCAAACCAGCGCCCAGATCGCAGTATTCAAGGAGTGCTGGTAGGTATAGTCATCGTGCTCCCGAACTCGGGCCAGCCAGAGAAGCGCGTCGGGATTGCGAACGATGCTGGCAGTCATTTCGCGCGTAACGTGGACCAGCGGCTGGATATCGGGAAACTGCTGGCTCCGCACCGACCGGATAACGCTTGCCAATGCATCTTCAGCATCACTCAAAAGGCTAATACTGTTTTTAAGCTCTTTCTTCAGGGTCGTTGTCTGCTCGTAGCGAACCGGCTCCTTGATGTTCAGCGGTGGCAACTGCAGCACATCTTTGCGCTTCTGCTTTACTGCCCGCCGGGCGAAGACCGGTGCCCGGGCATCTTCATAGTCGCCACTGTCACGACTTTCCGCCACATCGACCATTACCCACTGACAATGGGTGGCAAGAGCCCGGATCTCTTCGTCGGAGCGAATATAAAAGCCCTGAATCGGGAAAGGAGTCCTATGCCACGGCCTGTCCAGATCGGAAACGAACATCCCGACCTGAAGATCTCTTACCGCTACTTTGTTCTGACTGACGCCCACAGGACACCTCGGTTCACAATGACTCAACGATTCCTATTGTGACTCAGCGAGAACAAGAGTCCATTACAGTTTGGTATGCAGTAGTAACCACTAAACCACAAAGTGTTACGTTTTATGGCCCTGGGAAACAAAAAGTAATACCGAGACACTCATCACAAACATCGCGGGACTGGACCACATTAATCGGCGTCACAAACCGATTCGTCAAGCCTGGGCGCTCGTGCAGCCAGGCTGCCCCGGGGGGCCTTTCGCACCTGTACGTCATAGGGAACAGCCGAGGCCCGAAGATAGTCCTGATTCGTGGTTTCACCATCCATATGCTGTTCAGGCTCAGCAGGCCTGCACTGGACCTGAATCTGCACCTGATTGCCGAGCTCCGTTATCTGTCGGGCACCTGTTTTATCTGTAATGTAGACACAAAGGTCATTCCGCCCCGCCGGTGTACCGGTCGCAACCAAAATGTCCATCTCTGGCTCTCCACAGGCGTGTATTCCATCCGCACAGCTTGAACCTGACCCCTTCCGTAGGGAGTCATCAAAGAAACGCCAGACCCGGGAGCTGCATTGGGTTTCAAGGGTTACCGCGGTCGCTTTGTCCTCGGACGGCCACCAGTCGGGGTACTCTGCTGTTTGCCAGCTCACTTTTACCTTACGGGGCTCACCGGCAGAATTGGTGGCAGGGAAAACAGAATAGTGGCTGTAATAGGAAGCACATCCAGGCGCACCAAGGAGCGCCAGCAGCGCCAGGATACCAGTGAAGATTTTCGAAACAGCGTAAGGCATAGCACGAGATCCAGAATGGCGGCTTTCAGGGTTCATGAACGTGTTATTATCACGGCCGCCGCTTTAATTACTGCCTATCAGTCCGCAATTGAGGCCTCGGCGAACTGCAGACCATAGCCATCAACCGTTTTTCTTACCACGACCATTTCCAGGACCGGTGCGGGAATAGGCAATCCCTGAACCTGAACTTGAACACGGTCTCCTATCTCGGAAGAGAACTCATTTTCCACAACGATAAAGATGCCGCCATCTGAGATATCACGAGTTGCGAAGACCTGAGGCTCATGGGCCGGATGGGTAACGCTGACCCTGGCATTCAGCGCTGTTCTTATATGTTCTCGTCGTTCCGCATCTGACATGGAAGTACCGCCTGCCCCGCCGTTTCTTACTGTTTTAGTTGAATATGCCAGGCTGAGCATAACATTCTTTAATGAAAATTGACTTGCAGATCAGGCAGGAATTGACACCAACCGAAATATTAATGAGAATGGTTTTTGTTTCATCTTAACAGCCAAGGACGGGCTCAGCCCGCAGGCTTTTACACCACATTACTCAAGGAGTTCTGTATGTCCCTCAAGCGAGCCACTGGCGCACTGGTTGCCCTTTCCCTCCTGCCCATGAGCGTTAGCGCCGACGAAGCGGTCAACATCTATTCCTACCGTCAGGCCTTCCTCCTGGATCCGCTGCTGAACGCCTTCACTGAAGAAACTGGCATCGAGACAAATGTTGTCTTTGCCAAGAAAGGTCTTTCGGAGCGCCTCGAGCGTGAGGGACGCAATAGCCCGGCAGACCTCGTGATGACGGTGGATATCTCACGCCTTAACGAGCTGGTCGAGAAGGATCTGACCGCAGCGGTGGACAACGAGACGCTCGATTCCAATATTCCTGAGAACCTGCGCCACCCTGAGGGAAAATGGTTTGGCCTCACCACCCGTGGCCGGATGATCTTCACATCCAAGGAACGGGTAGAAGAAGGTGAAATAACCACGTATGAAGAACTTGCCGACGACAAATGGAATGACCGGATCTGCACCCGTAGCGGCAAACACCCCTATAACATTGCCCTGTTCTCTTCGATGATCGCCCACCACGGCGAAGAAGAGGCCCAGGAATGGCTGGAAGGGGTGAAAGACAACCTCGCCCGGAAACCCCAGGGCGGGGACCGTGACCAGATAAAGGCCATTTCCGAGGGGGTCTGTGACGTTGCGATTGGAAACAGTTATTACTACGGCAACATGCTTGAAGACGACAACCAGCGTGAAGCAGCCGAGGATGTGCGCATGGTATTTCCCAACGCCAATGGCCGGGGGACCCATATCAACATCAGCGGTGTTGCTCTGACTAAAAACGCGCCCAATCGCGAAAATGCCGTGAAACTGATGGAGTTTCTTTCCCAGCCAAAGGCTCAGCAGATCTACGCTGAAGCCAATAAAGAATATCCTGCAAACCCGGACGTTGAAGTGAAGGGTATGGTTGCTGAGTGGGGTGAGCTGAACCCTGACTCATTGTCACTACAGACCATCGCTGAAAACAGGGATGCGGCGGTCAAGATGGTTGACCGGGTCGACTACGATAACTAAGCCTGCCAGGCCGGTGGGGACTTCATGCCCTCACCGGCCCTGCTTCTTTTCAGGATTTTCCCGCAACGCTGCATGACAGCCCGTTGCAGTTGCCGACAGCGCTGTTTAAACTCCTTCGGCTTTCTTACCCGACAGGAAATTCATGAACCAGGCTGCCACCAGCGTCGACTATCAGGTTCACCAGCCCTTATTGGCCCGGCGCACCTCAGCGCGGTGGATGATATCGGCGTTTGTAACAACCTGCATTGTGGCCTTGCCTGTATTCGCAGTAATCGTGCTTGCGTTTTCGCCAGACGAAAACATCTGGCCCCATCTGATCGATACCACTCTGCCCCGTTATCTGGAAAATACCCTAGCGCTCATGCTCGGAGTGAGCGCCATTACCCTTATCCTGGGTTTATCCACTGCTTGGGCGGTAACCATGTGCGAATTTCCCGGTCGACGTCTGTTCGAGTGGGCGATGCTATTGCCGTTTGCCGTTCCGGCTTATGTGATCGCGTATGTCTATACCGATCTTCTCGACTACGCCGGACCCGTCCAGATCGCCCTTCGCGACTGGTTTGGCTGGACCAGTGCAAAACAGTACTGGTTCCCGGAGATCAGGACGCTCGGCGGCGCAATCCTGATGATCGGTCTGGTTCTTTACCCATACGTCTATTTATTGTCGCGTGCCGCGTTCCTCGAGCAGTCGCCCTCCCTGTTTTCGGTCAGCCGGAGCCTGGGGCATTCAGCGATCAGTACGTTTTTTAAAGTTGTACTTCCCATCGCCCGCCCCGCCATTGCTGTCGGGCTTTCGCTGGTGTTGATGGAAACACTCAATGACTTCGGGACCGTCGACTTTTTTGCGGTGCAGACACTGACAGCAGGGCTGTTCGACACCTGGATGAACCTGGGCAATCTGGGCGGCGCTGCCCAGATTGCCACCGTAATGCTGTCCTTCGTGCTGATACTGGTCACCCTGGAGCGCTATTCCCGTCGCCGGCAACAGCAATTTTCGGCCAGAGACAACCGCCAGCCGCTTCACCGCTTTCAATTGTCCCGGCCAAGGCAGTGGATATGCATAATTACCTGTGCGCTACCTGTGATCTTCGGTTTTGTGATCCCAGCCCTGGTGTTGAGTGCTTACGCAGTGGAGTATTTTGAGCAGAGCTGGAATACCACGTTCATAAGAAACACCCTGAACAGCCTGTTGCTCTCAGCCGCAGCAGCCTTCACCACGCTGATCCTGGGGCTGACTCTGGCCTACAGCCGCCGACTGCATGACACACCCGGCATGCGCGTTCTCATGCGACTCTCGAGTCTCGGGTATGCCATGCCCGGGGCCGTGCTCGCCGTCGGGGTAATCATACCGCTTGCAAGTTTCGATAATTGGGTCGATTACTGGATGGTGGAGTGGTTTGGCTGGAATTCCGGATTACTGCTCAGCGGGTCCATTTTTGCGCTTGTGTTTGCCTATACCGTGCGGTTTTTGGCCGTTTCAGCAGGCAGCGTTGAAAGCGCCTTGCAAAAAGTTACCCCGAGTATGGACATGGCGTCGCGCTCCCTGGGTCAGAGTCCCGGCGGAACCCTTGTCCACGTTCACCTGCCTATTTTGCGGGGAACTCTCCTGACAGCGGCGCTAGTCGTTTTCGTGGACTGTATGAAAGAACTTCCGGCCACACTGATACTCAGGCCGTTCAATTTCGATACCCTTGCAACCTATGTCTACCAGTTCGCTTCTGATGAGATGCTCAGCCGAACTGCGCTACCTGCGCTGGTTATCGTGCTTGCCGGTATACTGCCGATTATTCTAATGAGTCGTTCTATCGGTACGAGCAGGGACACGCCTCCCGCTTGACGGGCAACTTGGAGCCCTAGAACGGTGAGCGCACCTTGGTGCGCGCATCCTGGACCACGAAACGTCCGCTAAAAACCGCGAGCGCCGAACCGGTCGGCGTCAGTGAAACCGGCCCCGTGAAAATGCTGGCATGAAGGTTGAGTCGCGCTTTTCCGTACCGTGCAAGGCTCTTGTGGAAACGCACCATGGTGCCATCGTCCGGCAGGTCGCACACAGCGTAGAAATCGTCATTTACCGGCTCTAAGTATTCCATTTCGCCATGCTGAACCACCACGTTTCCGATCAGCCCAGCGTCCCGAAGAACCAGCTCCACCAGGCCCCAGGCTGAAACCACCGACGCAGCGTAGAGGCTGCCGCCAAAGGCGGTATTCTGATGGTTATGGTTGGGCTCCAGGGGAGCACTGATCGCCAGTCGTCGCCCGTTATAATCCTCCAGTCTCAGAGCCATGCTCTGAGTCAGCGGGATAACGTCGTTAATGTACCTTTGAAACCGGTTAAGCTGTGCCATTGGTCGCATGCCCTCCACTGGCTTCAGTCTAGTGCCTTGCCGGAGGCGTCCCAATTCGACCAAGGTAGCGCGGGAGCATGACCGTGGAGCAACAAAAACACCTCCAGGGCGCGCCGTGGAGGTGTTTACAGGCAAGGCTTGACCTGCGCTATTGCCAGATAACGGGTTCTTTCTTGGCGTACCAGCTCTCAAGGGCAGGTTTATAGGTGTCTTCCACCCTGTTTCGCTTGAGCTTCATGGTGGGCGTCAGGAAGTCATTCTCGATACTCCACTCGTCCTTGACCACCGCCATGAATTTGAGCTGCTCATGTGGGTCGACGGTTTTATTGACGTCATTGAGGAGGGAAGAGAAGCTTTTTTCCAGCTCGGCGCGATAAGAGGCATCCGCGAGCTTCGCCTGAGCATCTTCCGACAGCATAACCAGGCAATGAGGCTGAGGGTAGTTCTCTCCGGACACACAGACCATTTCAATGTCGGGATGACTCATAAGCTTGTTCTCTATTGGCGCGGGCGCCACATATTTGCCTTTGCTGGTTTTGAAGATCTCCTTGAGCCTGCCGGTCAGCTTCAGCCTGCCCTGCTCGTCCACTTCCCCCTTGTCGCCGGTTTTGAGATAGCCATCAGCAGTCATGGTTTCCCCGGTTTTTTCCTCGTCCTTGTAGTACCCCATCATGGTAGCCGGACTCTTGACCAGCACTTCACCATGCTCACCTATCCTGACGTCCACACCGGGCAGGGGCTCGCCTACATAGCCTGTCCGTGCCCGGCCGGGTTTGGTCATGTGGGAGTAGGCCACATTTTCGGACATGCCGTAGCCTTCGAGTAATTCCAGACCCAGGCCCCGATACCATTCCAGAATGTCATGGGCCAGCGGAGCCGAGCCGCTGCCCGCAAATTTGACGTGTTGCAGGCCAAGGTTGATGAGCACCTTTTTCTTGATCACACGATTCAGTAGCGGCACTTTGAGAAGCTTCTCAAGCTTCTTCTTTGGCAGTTTCTGGAAGACGCCGTGCTGAAACTTGATCCATATCCTGGGCACCGCCAGGAAGAGCGTAGGCTGTGCCCGCTTGAGATCGTCCACGAACGTGTCCAGCGACTCGGCGAAATACAGATGAAAGCCCTTGTTCATGGACCCAAGCTCTACCACGAAACGCTCAAACACATGGGACAGCGGTAGATAGGAAAGCATGCGTTCGTTGCTGGTTACATCCAGCTCTTCGGTACCACCGGCAGCGGCATACGCCAGATTATTGAAACTTAACATGACGCCCTTCGGGCGTCCGGTGCTACCGGAGGTGTATACGATGGTCGCCAGCTCATCACCACTGCGCTGCACGTTTTCTTCCAGTGGCGGAAACTTGGCGACAATATCGTCCCAGGACTTGAAATCGTTGGGAGGACTCAAGGGATATGAAATACAGTGAACCGAATCCGGCACCCCGGATTTCATTGAATCCCAGTCATCCAGCTTGCCGACAAAAAGTACTTCACAGCCGCTATGATCGAGAATGTAGCTGACAGTGCCGGCATTAAGCGTTGGATAAAGCGGCACGGAGATATGACCTGCCATCCAGATGGCCCAGTCCGACATGATCCAGTGAGCGCAATTTTTTGAAATAATCCCGATGCGGCTCTTTTCCGGCAGGTTCAGCGACTTCAGATACGCCGCCATGCGACGCGCCTCGCCAACGGCCCGACGCCAGGTGAATTCCACCACCTGGCCGCCACCCATGGGCTGGGTCATATAGACGGATTCCGCCTTGGCCGTTTCCCAGTGGTAGACCATATCGAGGGGAAGTTTGTTTTTGGTGTCCATGAACTTTCCTTGAGGCTGATTATTAGAGTTATGGGTTCCGGCGATATTTCATCATAACGGGCGCCTGTAGAATGTGACGCAACTACAACTGTTTCCACGCCAAGCCGGCGTAAGGCATTTTTTCAGGCAGCACAGCCTTGAACGCTATGATAAACTCGCGCGTTCAAAATTCCTCGCTTACTGGGAGACTGGCTCATGCTCCGCAATTCAGTCATTGCCCTGGCCCTGGCCCTGGCCCTGCTTGGCGCCGCAGGTGTACAGGCAGAAGAACAGAAGACCGTCGCAATCACACAAATTGTAGAACACCCTGCCCTCGATGCGGTACATCAGGGAGTCAGGGACGAGCTTGCGGATCAGGATTACCGCGAAGGCGACAACCTTGCCCTGCTTTTCGAAAGCGCCCAGGGCAACTCAGCCATAGCGTCCCAAATCGCCCGAAAATTTGTCGGCGAAGGTCCGGATGTGATTGTCGCCATTGCAACGCCATCGGCTCAAACCGTCGCGGCCGCAGCCCGCCAGATCCCGATAGTGTTTTCTGCAGTCACAGATCCAGTAGGTGCACGACTGATTAAGGATCTTGCCGCTCCAGGCGCCAATATTACCGGCGTTACCGATATGCTTCCCCTCGAGCAGCATATGGATATGCTTCTGAAAATCATGCCCGGCGCGAATCGCATTGGTACAGTCTATAACCCCGGTGAGGCCAATGCCGTAGCACTGGTTGAACAGTTGGAGAATGTGCTCGCGGGCCGTGACATCACCCTGGTCAAGGCGGCCGCCACTAAAACTTCCGAAGTACTGGGCGCTGCCCGCTCCCTTGTGGACAAGGTTGACGCCATTTACCTGACCACCGACAACACCGTCATCAGCGCTGCTGAAGCGGTCATTTCTGTCGGTGAGCGTGCCGACATACCGGTCTTTGCAGCGGATACCGCCACCGTAACCCGCGGCGCAATCGCGGCCCTGGGTTTCGATTACTATGACGTTGGACGGCAGACCGGCAAGATGGTCGTGCGGATTCTTGAAGGTTCCAAACCGGCCTCAATGCCCGTCGAGACAGTGGAAAAACTGTCGCTGTTCGTTAATCCCCAGGCTGGCGAACGTATGGGGCTCACCATACCCCAGGATGTAATCGACGACGCCGACACTGTAGTAGGCAGTCAACAATAAACCGATGCCCGCTTCGGCGGGATCAGCACCAAAAGCGAATACCATGCTCAGCGAAATTGCCCTGTATGGCGCCGTCGAAACCGGCTTGATCTATGGCCTGGTTGCTTTTGGCATCTACCTTTCATTCCGCGTTCTAGACTTTCCCGACCTGACCGTCGATGGCAGCTTTCCTCTTGGTGCCGCGGTTGCGGCCGTGCTCATTATCGAGGGATTCAACCCCTGGCTGGCCACCGGCGCTGCAATACTGGCCGGTATGGCTGCAGGGTCTGTGACAGCTTTGCTGAATGTGAAGCTCAAGATTCTGAACCTGCTCGCCTCGATCCTCACCATGATCGCTCTGTACTCGGTGAACCTGCGCATCATGGGGAAGCCCAACCTCGCCCTGCTTTCCGAGGAAACCGTGCTGACCCCCTGGTATGACCTTGACCTCGCCTATCACCAGGTGCCGGTTTTATTGTTCTGTATTGTCCTGCTGGTTAGCTTTGTGCTGCTCTGGCGGTTTATGAAATCTGAAACCGGCCTGGCTATGCGCGCAACCGGTGCCAATCCGCGAATGGCGAGGGCCCAGGGCATCGCGACCGGCGCCATGATTGTGCTTGGGGTGGCACTTTCAAACGGTCTGGTGGGCCTCGCTGGTGCGCTGTTTGCCCAAAGCCAGGGTGCAGCAGATGTCACCATGGGCGTAGGGGTCATTGTTATAGGACTGGCATCGTTAATCGGTGGCGAAGCAGTTATTACACCTTTAAACGTCGTGCGTGCCCTGCTTGCCTGTGTGGTCGGTGCCATCCTTTACCGGCTGGCTATAGCACTTGCACTCAACGCCGATTTCATTGGGCTGAAAACCCAGGACCTGAACCTGGTGACGGCCGTACTCGTGACGCTCGCTATCGTTCTGCCTGGCGCCCGGAACAGTCTCCGGGCGCGCTTCCTACGCAACAGCTCCAAGGTGTGAAATGATCAGTGCAAACGATCTGAAACTGACCTTTGGCCAGGGCACGCCCCTGGAAAATCCTGCTCTGCAGGGTATGAGCCTGACGGTGGCTGAAGGTGAATTTGTGACGGTTATAGGCAGCAACGGTGCCGGTAAGTCCACGTTTCTGAATGCCCTTGCCGGTGAAGTGCTTGTCGATAGCGGAACCATTGTGGTGGATGGAGAGGATGTCAGTCGGTTGCCAACCCATAAACGGGCAGGACGGGTGGCGCGGGTCTTCCAGGACCCACTGGCGGGCACCTGTGAAGGCTTGAGCATCGAGGAGAACCTTTCACTTGCCATAAAAAGGGGCCAGCGGCGAGGGCTTTCAAGTGCAGTCAAGAGCCGCTATAAAGACCGGTTTCGTGCCAGCCTGGCGTCGCTAAACCTCGGGCTTGAGAATCGCCTTGGGGACAAGATGGGCCTCCTTTCCGGTGGCCAGCGCCAGGCCGTCAGCCTGTTGATGGCAAGCCTCACCCCCTCGAGCATTCTGCTTCTGGATGAACATACCGCAGCTCTGGATCCGAAAACCGCACGTTTTGTCCTGGAACTGACTGAGTCAATTGTTAGGGAATCGGGCCTTACCACGCTCATGGTAACCCATAGTATGAAGCAGGCTCTGGAAGTGGGTAGCCGGACAGTGATGCTTCACCAGGGCAAGGTGGTGTTCGATATCGCCGGGAGTGAACGGGAAGGATTGGAAGTAAAAGATTTGCTGGAGCTGTTTGAAAAACAGCGCGGGCTTGAGATTACAGACGATAGCCTCCTGCTAGACTAGAAGAAGGCGGGAATACCCCGCCTTGCAGCTGTCCACGCGCCCTCTCAGTGACCGTATATACTCATCGCCGTATTGGTAATCGAAAGATCATCGACGAAAATCTGCCCGATGGACTGCTGGCCTACGATCACCTGTTCAATGCCAATGTCTGCTTCGAATACGGGCATATCAATAGCCAGTGATGACTCGGTACTGCCTAGTCGTTGCCCCGCATAGATGAAAAGCTCTACCTCAGCAAATACATCCATTGGGTTACGGAAGACAGGGTCATAGTTAGCCCCGGTGATGCTCATGCCCCGCACTCCTATCGCGAGGAAGGGCACGTCGAATTCCATGGTTTCTATCCCAAATGCCGTTGCAAACCGCATTACATCTGTGTTCGTGTCGATATGAATCTCGCCACGTCCCAGCACACCCTCTGCCATAAAATTATTAAGCACCTGCGTAGAGCTATTACTACCATCAGAACTTAGTAAATCCCAGGCTCCGGTCGTTACACGAAAATCGATAGCATTGAAGTAGGTGGGAACAATATTTATCGCCGCATCACCATCGGCCAAAATATCAATGTCGATTCGGATGTTGTCCAACCTTTCAGTCGCCTCGGGCCCCCCCATTCCATTGAATCCGAACATGTTTGTTCGGTTTGCACCGCCGATGCTGATATCGTTAATCGCCAACGTACCCTCATCGGTATAGGAAAACTGACCTATATCTACCTTTGTCTCCAACTCGATAGAGACACCAGCCTGACCGGTGATGTCTCCCAGTGCGCTATCATCTAGCATCGTTAGGTCTGCTGTCGCCACAACAGGCAACCCTACGATGCCCAGCGCAAGCAATGTTCGTTTCAGGCCTTTCATTGTTGTCGTCCTTATTTTGATTTTTTCTTTTTACTCCCTATGAGAAGTCCACAAACTCCCCACGCATCTACTTTAGCGACAGGTATAGTCAAGAGTCGTGCGGGCCATCACAGTTTCGTTGACATTTCTAACTAAACGGACAAGTTTTAAGCCAGAAAGTGGAAAACTCTTCAAGCTTTTAACCACTACATCTTGTGCCAGCCCTACCGATACTGATTTGCTTCTAAAAATTCTGCGGGATTCAATAATCCAGGATTTTGCAAGACAGAAGCCATAACTTTTTCTTAAAAGAAGTAGCAATTCGATAGTTCCTCCCACCTTCACAGACCACAATATCCTGTTATACTTCTTCGATCAGCAACAACATGTAGGGGTTAGGTCGCTTATCAGAGCCTTCTAAACGCAAGCCCCAGAACACCTGTTTGTGCAGGACACAGCGGAACCGGGTAAACGTTAAATCATGGTTCACCCCGTTTTTTCTAACGGTCGGCAGAGAATCAACAAGCACCAAATGTAGTAAATTACTGATAGTTAAGAGCTGGTAATAAAGGCAAGCACTGTCAGCCGCACCATCAGGTAGGCTGAGCCAGTCATAGCCCGGTTTAGCAACACGTAATTTCGGAATGGGGTATGGCGCAGTCGGTATAGCTCGCTTGACAGACCACGTTATTTTTCAGGCATTAACAGGATACTGAGGATGGCAATGAACGCTAAAGCACAGGCAGTCTCAACAACAACAATTCCTATGCAGGATGCGTCGCTTGATATCTGGAACAGCAAATATCAGCTCAAGACGAAAACCGGCGAACCTGTGGATTTCACGATTGTTGAGACGTATAAGCGTGTTGCAACTGCGCTGGCACAGGTGGAAGCCGAGGCCGATCGCGCCAAATACATGAAGGAATTCGTCTGGGCTCTGAAGCATGGAGCCATTCCTGCCGGGCGTATTATTTCAAACGCCGGGGCCGAGAACCACAAGCCTGCCACCTCGACCATCAACTGCACGGTTTCAGGCAGTGTTCACGATTCCATGAACGACATCCTCGAGAAAAACCACGAAGCCGGGCTCACGCTTAAGGCCGGCTGTGGCATCGGTTATGAATTCTCCACCCTCCGCCCCCGCGGTGCCTACGTTGCCGGCGCTGGTGCGACCACCTCCGGTCCATTGTCGTTCATGGATATTTTTGACCGCATGTGTTTCACCGTGTCTTCTGCAGGTGGCAGGCGCGGGGCTCAAATGGCGACCTTCGACATCCATCATCCGGACGTCATCGACTTTATCCAGGCCAAGCGCGAAGACGGTCGTCTGCGCCAGTTCAACCTGTCACTTCTTATCACTGAAGATTTTATTGAAGCGGTAAAGAATGATGGCGACTGGAAGCTCTCCTTCCCTGTTACCCGCAAAGAGGTGGAAGACGAAGGGCTTCAAATCGATGATCCCAACCAGTTTATCTACCGGGACTTTCCTATTCTGGATGGTTACGTGGTCAATGATGAGGGCAAGGTGGCGTGCCGCATTTACCGCACCTTGAAAGCCCAGTTCATCTGGGACAGCATCATGACGTCAACTTACGACTACGCTGAGCCCGGCTTCATTCTGATTGACAAGGTCAACCAGATGAACAACAACTGGTTCTGCGAGGACATACGAGCCACCAACCCATGCGGTGAACAGCCTCTTCCCCCTTACGGCAGCTGCCTGCTGGGCTCTGTCAACCTGACCATGTTCGTGGACTACCCTTTCACTGACAAGGCCAGCTTCAACTACGAAAAATACCGCAAGGTAGTGGCGATATTCACTCGCATGCTCGACAACGTGGTTGAAATCAATGGCCTGCCGTTGGCGGAGCAGCGTCACGAAATTACCTACAAGCGCCGTCACGGCATGGGTATCCTGGGCCTTGGCTCCACACTTGCCATGCTCCGTATGCCTTATGGCTCTCCTGAATCGGTTGAGTTTACCGAGGACGTGGTGCGGGAAATGGCCGTGGAAGGCTGGCGCCAGTCCCTGGCCTTGGCCGATGAAAAGGGCCCGGCCCCGATCATGAACGATGATTTCGTGATCACGCCAAAAATGCTTGCGAAGTGTCCCCAGCTGAAGGAAGACGGTCTTAAGGAAGGCGATACAGTTAAAGGCCGGATACTGCACGCAAAGTACAGCCGTTACATGCAACGCATCGCAGCAGTTGAGCCTGAACTGGTGGCTGCTCTGGCAGAAAAAGGTGGACGCTTTACCCACCACACATCCATTGCGCCTACGGGAACCATCAGTCTGTCGCTCGCCAATAATGCGAGCAACGGTATTGAGCCCAGTTTCTCCCACCACTACGCGCGGAACATTATTCGCGAAGGTCGCAAGACGAAAGAGAAAGTCGATGTTTTCTCCTTCGAGTTGCTGGCCTACCGCCATATGGTAAACAGCGGTGCCATGCCTTTTTCCCAGGACGAGGACAAGCGGCTTCCGCCCTACTTCACAACGTCCGATGACGTGTCTCCGGCTCAGCATGTTGATATCCAGGCGGCCGCTCAGTTGTGGGTAGACTCCTCCATTTCCAAGACTGCCAATGTGCCCACGGACTTTGCTTATCCGGAATTCAAGAACATTTATATGTATGCCTATGAAATGGGCCTGAAGGGTTGCACCACCTTCCGTTTCAATCCGGAAGCGTTCCAGGGCGTTTTGGTCAAGGAGACAGACCTTGAAAACACCCTATATGAGTTCACCCTGGATGACGGCAGCAAAGTCACTCTGAAAGGAAACGAACAGGTGGAATATGATGGTGAGATCCACAACGCTGCCAACCTGTTTGATGCGTTGAAAGAAGGCACCTACGGAAAGTATTAATCCGGCATACCGACACAGGACAAAAGACCATGACAGTTAAAATCAGCAACAAAATCGTCGGTTACCGGGTTACCAAGGCCGACAGTGCAGCCCAGCCGGCAGCAGAGCCGGAAACTAAGGTATTGCAGCCCGTACAGATGAACGAATACATCGAACGGCCGGATTTTCTGCTAGGCACCACCTATAAGATCAAGCCGCCCATTGCAGAGCATGCGATGTACATCACCATCAATGACATTCTGCTGAATGAAGATACCGATCATGAGAGCCGCCAGCCCTACGAGGTCTTCATCAACTCGAAGTCCATGGAGCATTTCCAGTGGGTGATTGCTCTCACTCGCGTTATCTCGGCTGTGTTCCGTAAAGGGGGCGATGTGACGTTTCTGGTGGAAGAATTACGCTCGGTCTATGACCCCAACGGCGGTTATTTCAAGAAAGGCGGGGTCTTTATGCCGTCTCTGGTTGCAGAAATCGGGGCAGTTATCGAAAAGCATCTCAAGGCCATCGGTCTGATTGAAACCGAGGAGATGAGCGAGGTTACCAAGCGCATTCTGGCGGAGAAAAGGGCCGAATTCGAGTCGAACCAGGCGGCACGAAATGACGAGTCGGTCGGCGACTACCCGGCCAATGCCACCATGTGCGGCAAATGCAGCACCAAGGCCGTTATTGTGATGGACGGCTGCGCAACCTGTCTTTCCTGTGGTGACAGCAAGTGCGGCTGAGGTAGTCACCACCCTCTAGCGCCAAGTAAAAGGCCCGGAAGTACAACTTCCGGGCCTTTTTGGTTAGCCTCCGACTGCTACTTCATCTTCATGCGTGCTCCGCTGAGGTTTTCTCGTGCGCTTCGACAGGACTGCCTTGACCCCACCCTTCATCCGGGCTGAAACGTTCACCGTAGCGCTTCGCCAGAGTCTCAAGGGATTGCCGGACCTCGTCAAAACCACGCTTGTGTGCGTAGGTCATCGGCCCGCCTCTGAAGGGCGCAAACCCGGTTCCGAAGATCATTGCGCCGTCTGCAAGTTCCTCATTCTCGATGACTTTCTCACGCACACAGGCCATGCAGGCGTTCAACATGGGCAGGAGCAGCCGGTCCAGCGCATCGTCCGGAGCCTTGGCCGTTTTATCTTTCTTGTCTGCCTTACCTTTCTTCCATTCATACAGGCCTTTACCGGTCTTTTTACCCAGATCGCCTTCTTCCACCTTGCGCTCCAGCCAGTCGGGAACAGGCGGCATGGGTGAGTCCAGCCGTTCCTTGAGCATGTTGGCCACACTCAGACAGATATCAAGACCAACCTGGTCCGCCAGCTCAATTGGGCCCATGGGCATGCCGAAGTCCTCTGCCACCCGGTCGATCGTCTCAGCCGGAATGCCTTCATCCAGCATAACCATCGCCTCCACAAGATAGGGGGTCAGGGCACGGTTCACCAGGAAGCCAGGGGCGGTATTGACCGGCGCAGGCAAACGGTCGATTTGACCGACAAAACGTCGTGCCCGCTCCTCCACTTCATCGGCGATCTTGTCGTGTTTGACGACCTCCACCAGTGGCATGCTCGCCACGGGGTTGAAGAAGTGCAGACCGACCAGGCGGGCCGGGTCTTCCAAAGCGTCCTGAAGAGATTCCAGGGGAATACTCGAGGTATTGGTGGCCAGAATGGCGCCTTTCTTGAGCTGGGGCTCCACTTCCTTGTAGACCTTGTGCTTGATCTCCACCTTTTCAGGCACCGCTTCAACCACCAGGTCTGCCCGAACCACTGCCCTATTGCCCATATCTGGCGTGAGCCGGTCCAGGATGTCGCGCCGTTCGGCTTCCGTGCGGTGTTTCTTTTCACACAGTTTTGAAAGTTTACCAACGGCCTCCGCGACTTTTTCGGGCTCCATGTCGAACAGGGTGACGCTCAGGCCCTGGTATGCACACCAGCCAGCAATATCGCCCCCCATCTCGCCAGCGCCAATAACATGGACGTGCTTGATGGGCTCCGCCTTGGTTTTGGTAAGGCCTTTCATTTTTTCACGCAGGAAGAAGACCTTCACCAGATTTCGGGAAGTCTCGGTCATCATCAGACGGGCAAAGGACTCAATTTCAGCCTTTCGCATGGCCTCTGAGTCCCCACCGTGGTGTTCCCAAAGCTCGATCAGCGCTTGCGGGGCCGGATAATGCTTGGGCGGGGCCTTGCTCGCGGTCTGGGAGCGCATCTGCCGAATCTCCAGCTGGCGGGCCGGCTTGGTGCTGAGGACCCGGCCTCTCATGCCGCTGTTGCTCTGCTCGATTTCTCCCCGTAAAGCTGCTTCTATGGCAGCTTTAACGTGACGCTCTTCCAGGACATGGTCGACGGCTCCGAGCTTTTTTGCCTTGCCGTGAGGTACGGTTTTACCAGTCAGCATCAGCGTCATCGCTTCAATGGGATCTACCAGGTGGGTGAACCGGGCAGTTCCTCCGAGTCCCGGGTGCAGCCCCAGCTGGACTTCCGGAAACCCCAGCTTGGCACCGGGTATCGCAAGGCGGTAATCACAACACAAAGCCAGCTCAAGGCCGCCGCCAAGGCAGGCGCCATGGATAATGGCAACGGTTTTGAAGGGCAAGGCTTCAAACCGGTCCACCACCTCGTGGGCCCGGCTCAGCTTCTCAATCACATCAGCTTCAGACTCTAACTGGGAGAACTCGGAAATGTCCGCTCCCATGCCAAAACCGGAGGGCTTGAGGGAACGAAGTGCCAGTCCGCGGGGTGGCTTTTTTTCAAGCTCGTCGACAATTTCCCCCAGCTCCTGTAACACTTCTGCTGAAAGCACATTGGCGCTCGCTTCCTGTTTGTCTAACACCAGCCAGGCAAGATCGCTCTGGTCCCGGGCAAGCTTCCAGTGCTTCCAGTTACCAACGGACGCCTGGGTATCTGAACTTTCAAAAGGGCCCCGCTCCATTTCGCGGGTGCTTAACGCTTTAAGAATATGACCAGTCATCACTCTCTCCTTGACGATCTAATCTCGCTTCCCTAGACAGTTTCAATCAACATGGCACCGGACTGCCCACCGCCAATGCATTCACTGGCAATGCCCCGCTTCAGGCCTTTGCGGTCAAGAGCATTCATCAGGTGCAGAACGATTCTGTTGCCGCTGGTGCCGACCGGGTGCCCGATCGCCACAGCACCACCGTCGATATTCAGCCGCTCGGGGTCCAGTTTCCCCATGGGTTGGTCCAGACCCAGAGCGACTTTGCAGAATTCCGGGTCCTGCCAGGCTTCAAGACAGGCCAGAACCTGGGCTGCAAATGCTTCGTTGATCTCCCAGAGATCAATATCGTTAAGGCCCGCTTTATGCCTCTGAAGAATGGCCGAAGAGCTCAGTACCGGCCCGAGGCCCATGATTTTGGGGTCGAGGGCTGACCATTCGCTGTCCAGGATGACGGCCTTGGGCGTGAGGCCGTGTTTCTTGACGGCCTCTTCCGAGGCCAGAATCATCCAGGAAGCACCGTCGGTTACCTGCGAGCTGTTACCCGGCGTTACCTGACCAAAAGGTGGTTCAAAGGCAGGCTTGAGCTTACTGAGCGAATCGGTGGAGGTATCGGGGCGGACCCCGTCGTCGCTTTTGAACAGCTTGCCCTCGGGTGAGACCGCAGGCTCTATCTCATCATCCAGCCAGCCCTCCTCCTGGGCCCTGGCGAGACGGTGATGGCTGGACACCGCATACTCGTCAGCGGCCTGGCGGCTGATCTTGAATTGTTGCGCCAGTACCTCGGCGGTCTGCCCCATACTCAGCCCTACAATCGGATCGGTAAGCCCCTTGACCAGGCTGATCTCAGGCTTGAAATCCGAGGGACTGAGCTGGGCCAAGTGGCGGGCATAGTCCTGGGGAGAAGAGGCAGCGCTCAGACCTGCCAGCCATTCAACCGCATCTCTTTGCATGACCATGGGCGCATGACTAAGCGCTTCGGTTCCGCCCGCCAGGATAAGGTCGCTGTCGCCATCGCGGATGTATTTATAGGCGGTATCAATGGACTGCATACCTGAGCCACAATTGATCTGGACAGTGAAAGCCGGCATGGCCTCCCCCATCCCCAGGCGAAGCGCCGCAATCCGTGCCGGGTTCATCTCTGTGGGTATTACATTGACGCAGCCGAGGATGACCTGATCGAACGCGTCCGGCTCCATCGGCTGGCGCATGAGAAGCGGGCGGCCGCACTGGACAGCCAGATCAACGGGTGAAAAAGGTCCGGGGCGGCCCTGAGCTTTCAGAAACGGGGTTCTTGAACCGTCTACGAGGTAAACGCGGCGCGACTTGGTACCGGCACCATTGCCATTGCTTCTGGCGGTTGACTTGGTCGGTTTATTTGCTGGTTTCTGCTCTTGACTCCGTGTCATCGACATCCCTCCGCAACCTGATCGTTTAGTTCTGCAAACAAGAGTGTTTACCGACTTGATCTGGAAAGAACTGCTCGGGAAGCTTTCCTGAAGACGCCTCAGGGGATCCGGCGCCTTTAAAATAGATGGCTACGGCCCGTTTAGTTTCAAGGCCGTTGCCAGACAATCAACCTATCATGGTCTAACAGCCACGGCTACAGCTACCGGCTTGATCGAATTCCATGGTCATGCCGCTAAGGGGAACATGGACCGGCATGTTGGCGGCACTAATAAACTTTTCGGTCCGGGTCCCGGGCAGCACCTCACCGTCGCGGGTAGCTTCCTCATTAGCATGGGAGGCAATCACGGATTTCGGCCTGATCAGTTCGTTCACTACATGGGCAGCTTCTTCCGGCCCGGTTGTGAAGGTATCGCCGATATTCATCACTGCCATTGAGGCGCCATAATAGTCGCGCACGACTACCTGTTGCTCGGCCGTGATCCCGGTATCCCCTGACAGGTAAGCCACCAGCCCATTGCTGAACTTCAGAACATAGCCCGTGGGCGGACCCACGTAGGCGGTAATACCGGAATTCGTCATGTAGTCCGCAAGAGGTCCTGTCAGAAAGCCGGGCGCCAGGCCATTACTGTGAGTCGCAGGTACAGTCGTGATACCCACGCCTCCGACTTCCGTCATCGCACCGAACCGGACCAGTACAGAGTCTTCGGATTTGCCGCCGGCTTTTTCCAGCTTGGCGGCAAAGAAACTCGGCATTTCGCTTCCCGTCACGATCTTGGCGCCCTTTTCCACCGCGATGGCAACACTACTGGAGTGCGGCATGGCGTCGACAGAAAAGTCCGGATTGGCGCAGGTACCGGCATTAGGTGACTTGGTGTGCCGATCGCCAATGTGGTCACCATGGACGTGGGAGACCAGCACGATGTCGATGTCAGCCAGTCGCGGGTCGTCTGGGCCTGCCACAGTACGACCGGCGTCATACAGTATCCGGGTGCCGTTGGGATCCTCGAAGACCAGCGCCCGGTCGAGGCGACAGAACTCGCCTTTCTGGCCGCCAAGGGGCGTCACTTTGACGGTTCCGGCCGTGTTGGCGGAGGCCGACCCGACTGCCAGACAGACCATGGCAATAACTGATGTTATAGGGCCTGCGCTGGCCAAGCCGGTTCCAGACCAGCAGCTACGTTCATTAGAGCTGATTCGTTTCGACCTCATGCTGTATCTCCAGTTCTTATTATGCTGATGGTTTTATTCTGCTCTCAAGGAATACGGGAAAGGAAGCAAAATGGGCCTCTTATGTATCTGCTTAAGTAGCTGTGCTCTTTCATTACGATGCGCTCATAAATCATGCTAAATCCCGTTTGATCCTTTATTGCTGTTGAAAACTCGATATTTAGCCTGCAACTTAAGCCTGTTGCACCAGAAAAAGGAGGAACTGGCATGACACGCGCGCAAGATCTTTTTCCCACCAGGCTGGAACGAAAACTGGGCATGTTCGAGCGGCTTGATCCCGTTGTACATACCCCGGAAGAGCAGCGGTCGGAGGGACCGCTTTCAGCGGAAAAGCTCAAGGAATTTGAAGACAAGGGGTTCCTGTCATTCGAATCCTTCTTCACCAAGGAAGAAATGGAGAAGTTCATACAGGAGCTTCGGGATTATGAATATGATGAAGACCTCAAGCTGTCAGAAGGTACTATTCTGGAACCGGGAAAAGAGGAAATCCGCTCTATTTTTGGGATACATGAGATTTCCGAACGCTTCGACCGATTGACCCGGGATCCCCGTTTGGTGGAGATGGTTCAGCAGATACTAGGGAGCGAGGCCTATATCCACCAGTCCCGGATCAACTACAAACCGGGTTTCAAGGGCAAGGGTTTCGACTGGCATTCAGACTTTGAAACATGGCACAGCGAGGATGGAATGCCTCGGATGCGCAGTGTCAGTTGCTCAATCGTCATGACGGACAATAACGAATTCAACGGGCCGCTCATGCTGATCCCGGGCTCCCAGAACTATTTTGTGCCCTGCACCGGGCGCACCCCAACGGATAACTACAAGGAATCACTCAAGAGTCAGACCGTGGGCGTACCCGACGCCGGCAGCCTGCGCGCACTGATGGACGAAAACGGCATTGAGGCACCGAAAGGGCCCGCAGGCTCGCTGATCATGTTCGAATGCAATACATTGCATGGCTCCAACATCAACATGTCCTGCTGGCCCCGAAGCAACCTCTTTTTCGTTTACAACAGCGTGCATAACACGCTTGAAGAGCCCTATTGCGGCAACAAACCGCGCCCTGAGTTCCTAGCCAACCGCAAAAATTGGGATCCGCTCAAGCCTCTGTAGCATCAGCAAAAGTCAGCGATCGGCACCAATGTAACTGGTGCCCGATCGTGTTCGTGGGGCATGTTTCATGTGACCTAAGGCAAAACGCTGCCACCACCGGCTGGGCCTTTCACGGCAGCCCGCTCCGCCGACTCCTGTTTCTGCTCCGGTGTGGGAATTTCCATCCCCTGCTCCACCGCCGGGCGCTCCCCCACTCTGCTTAGCCAGTCCAGCAAGGGCTTAAGGTTGGCAATGGCCTGCGCATCCTCCTTCGCCAATTCGTCACTGCCGGTCCGGGCCCAGGCGTAACTGGCGATGTCCGCAATGCTGTAGTCTTTTCCGCCCAGGTAGGGAGCCTCTGCCAGCCGTCCATTCATGACTTCAAGTAAACGAAGAGTTTCTTCCCGGTAGCGTTTGATACCGAGCTCACTTTTCTCCGGAGCGGCATTTTTAAACCAGTGCCACTGGCCAACCATGGGCCCAAGATGGGCCATCTGGAAGAACAGCCAACCCATGACCTCCGTACGCCCCTGGCCACCCGCTGGCAAAAACTTACCGGTCTTTTCCGCCAGATACATCAGAATGTTACCAGACTCGAAAATACGCCTGGGCTGGCCAGATCCATCGTCGGGCTCATGGTCGACAATAGCTGGGATCTTGCCGTTGGGACTCAGTTGGCGAAATTCTGAGTGGTGCTGCTCACCCTTGCCAATATCCACCGCCGTTACCCGGTAGGGCACCGCAAGTTCCTCCAGCATTATCGAAGCTTTGCGACCGTTGGGGGTACTCCAGGTATATAGGTCTATCATGGCTGATTCTCCTTGGGTTGCTTCAATGGGGTCCTTCTCACATTCAGCCTACACCCAGCTTAACGGGTCGTTAAACCCTCGAGGCGTGAAAGCAGCTTAATCACTCCGGCTTGAAGACCAGCCACCACGGCCTCACACTAGTCTAATGAGTGCTAGTATTCTGCCAGGTGCAGAAAAGCACGCGGGAGTTGTGACAGTCACGTCCACAAGGAGGGATTTCATGAGCAATCCACATTTCACCATGCCCAAGGTCCGGATTATGGTTGCGGATGCCAGTAAAGCTCGTTTCTTTAGTGTCGATAGCCCCACTGGCGAGCTTATCGAGTTGGAAACCGAGGCCAACCCCGAAGGTCGAATGCATACGGGGGACCTCGAGGCTGACGGCCCGGGTGAGAAGTATGCACCAGGAAGTGTTTCCAAAGGCATGGTTGATGAGCCAACCGACGCAAAAGACGTGGAGATTCAGCGTTTTGCTCGCGAGTTAGTGGAGAAGCTGGAAAAGGAACGCGCCCGTGGTGAAATAGAGAAACTGTATGTGGTAGCGCCGCCCTCCTTTCTGGGCGAACTTCGCCACGCCATGAAACCAAGTCTGAAGGCCATAGTGGCAGAGGAGATAAACAAGGACCTGTCACGGGTGGGAACCCGCGAGCTTCGCAAGCACTTGCCTGAGCGCCTCAAATAACGTTCAGTAACGAGCCCGGCGCGATTGGTTCGCTGTCACCGCGAACCAATCGCCTGGCATTGTCATTTCTGTGTCTGTGCTTGCGGTCACCCGGCCTTGTTCAGAGTCCACGATACCGCGTCGTCAGCCAGGCTCAGAGTGTTCGAATCGCCTTGATGTGCTTCTTGTTAAGCTCCGCTTTGGCTTCTTTTAGCTGAGCAGCTGTCGCTGCATGCACCGTCAGGACGTATTGACCCTTTTGCAGGGCTGAGTTGGCTTTGGCCATGTAGGGCATGTGATCTGGGCGACTGGTGACAAGTCCCCCAAACATCATACCGATGACTGCCAGGAACGCCACTGCCAGGGCCAGGGCGACCACGAAGTTCTGGGTGATGAAGGGTATGCCGAGAGCGCTCAGTACAAGTATCAGTACCACGCCAGCGCCAGCGCCAGCCAATCCCAGCCAGATATGGGACCGGATCATGGTTTTCCACATACCCGTCGGCTCCGGCTCAAGTTTGAGTTCCCTGTTCTCGTCATGGTCCTCTGGCCTGATTACGAAAACCTGATTGTCTTCAAGACTGGTGGCATCGAGAACTGCCCAAGCCGCTTTTTCGGCATCCGCTTCATTATCGAAGATGGCCGTTGCCTTATGGTCTATTTTTTCGCCGGATAAACTTTTCGCGGGTTTCATAGGCGTACCTCCCTTGCCTGATCGTGAACGTAGACTTCCGCTACTCCTTTCTACCCTACAAAAAAGCCCGTGGGTTGCCAAACAAAGTTGCTCAGGCTCACTTTCAGCCTCTGTGCCGTCTGATAGAGTGAAGGGAGTCAGTTTCAGGATTTTCAGGTAAGATGGCACTATACTCTGGCGTAAAGCCAAACATTCGCAAGGCATTGGCCGCCACCCGAAAAGGTTCTATGAAAATACCGAAGAGATTACAGCCCCTCGTTGATGATGGCATGGTGGACGAAGTTCTGTTCCAACTGATGAGTGGCAAGGAAGCACAGGTTTATGTCGTGCGGTGCGGTTCCTCAGTACGGTGCGCGAAAGTCTACAAGGAAGCCCAGAAGCGCAGCTTCAAACAGGCTGTTCAATATCAGGAAGGCCGGAAGGTTCGTAACAGCCGCCAGGCGAGAGCCATGGGCAAAAAAACCCGTTACGGCCAGAAAGAACAGGAAGACGCCTGGTTGAGCGCTGAAGTGGACGCCCTGTACCGGCTTGCTGGCGCAGGTGTCAGGGTGCCGGAGCCGCTCGGTTTTGTGGACGGCGTGCTGTTGATGGAAATGATTGCCGACGAAGATGGCAAGGCAGCTCCCCGGCTTGATGATGTAACGCTCACCCCGGAACAGGCCAGGGAATACTACGCAAAGGTTCTCTCCGATGTTGTGCGCATGCTCTGCGCCGGCCTCATTCACGGTGACCTTTCAGAATTCAATGTGCTGGTAGACCCGAGCGGGCCCGTTATTATTGACCTGCCCCAGGCTGTTAACGCATCAGGCAACAACAGTGCCGAGCAGATGCTCGAGCGGGACGTTGACAACATGCGGCGTTACTTTGGACGTTTCGCCCCGGAGCTGATGGCCACGGATTACGGTAAGGAAATCTGGGCGCTCTACGAGACCGGCGACCTGCATCCGGACAGCAAGCTGACAGGCCGCTTCGAGCACGACACCACCAGCGCCAATGTTGATGAGCTTATGGCGGTCATTGACGCTGCAAAAGAAGAAGAGCTCGAGCGTCTTGACCGAATGCGTGATGCCGAAGAGGATGACGACTAGGCGGCAGCCATTCAGTTCCTGTCCGACTTAGGCAAGAACCGGCTGAAGTAAAAGTTGGACAGGAAAAGAAACGCAAATACCGGATACGGCAAATAGTGCAGCATCAGCAGAAGCAGATCCGACTCATTAAAGCCTTCGCTCAGGAATACAAACCCCGCCCAGGCAAAAAACAGAGCCCCAAGTCCGCCCCCGTATATCCAGAGCAGCCTCGCTCGCTCTGCGCCCGAGGGGTAGCGTCTGAGTATGCGAGCTGTCGAGAAGCCCATAACCAGGCCTATCCCCAGGGCTATCACCAGTGTCAGCATTAAACCCGACAGCCCCAGGACGTACCGTGCCAGGTAGTTCCCGAGAAAGAACAGCGCAAGCGCACTAAAGGCCACCAAAGTGACCTGGGGCATCTTTGACTCGTCCGGTTTTGGCTTGACCATTCTGTAACTCCATGTTGGTCACGAACAGGGGCAGATGCCCACTACCATTGATAAGTTTTTGTAAGGTATGAGTTTAAGGATTCCCTGTCCATGAAAACATCATCTGGTGGGCGGTCCGCTCGGCCAGTGCCTGACTGTGTATCCGGCTCACCAAATGTAGGCTCATATCGATCCCGGCCGAAATACCAGCCGATGTCACTCTGTTGCCCTGATCCACCCATCGCACGCCGGCAATAACATCCAGACCGGGGTAGCGGGCTTTCAGGTTCGGAATGTCCTCCCAGTGGGTGGTCACCGGTTGGTCCCGGACCAGTCCCGCCTGGGCCAGCAGAAATACTCCTGTGCACACAGAGGCAACCAGTCCAGCGCTCCGGCCCTGGCTGGCGATCCAGTCGATAACCCTGGACTTTTCCATCTCAGCGGTATGAACACCACCTGGAACGATGAGAAGATCGAGTTCCGGATGATCATCAAAGCAATAATCTGGTAGCACTCGGAAGCCGGCCCGCGCAGAAACGGCGGCAGCCGTTTCTGCAATGAGAAATACGTCAAAAGGCGTCTCATCTTCTTCACAAAGGCGGGCTGCGGTGGAAAAAACTTCGAACGGGCCCGAGAAATCCAGCACCTCTGCCTGATCAAAGATAAAGATACCGATTTTCATAAGCCCACTCCGGCCAAACCAGGCACTTTGTGCTGACCTAAAGCACACCCTGGGCACGCATGGCATCCGCTACCTTCATGAATCCCGCAACGTTAGCACCCTTCACGTAATCCACAGAGTCACCTTTTTCCCCATGACGCTGACAGCAATGGTGAATCGAAATCATGATTTCATGGAGCTTGTTATCAACCTCACCCTCTGTCCAATGATGACGCATGGAATTTTGGGCCATCTCCAGACCACTGACAGCAACACCACCAGCGTTGGATGCTTTACCCGGGGCATAGAGAATTCCGGCATGCTGAAACACATCTACGGCATCGAGAGTGCTCGGCATGTTGGCGCCTTCAGCAACGCAGAAACAACCATTCTCTATAAGGGTCCTGGCGGCGAATGCATCCAGCTCATTCTGGGTTGCGCATGGCAAAGCCACATCGCAGGGATAGTTCCAGGGCACGCCGCCCTTCTCATACTCCAGACCATACTTTTCGGCGAGTTCTGATAGCCGGCCCCGTTTTTCGTTCTTAAGCACCATGAGGTACTGCCACTGCTCTAAGGTAAAGCCGTTGGGGTTGTAGACTGTTCCCCCCGAATCAGAGAAAGTGACTACCAGTGCGTCAAGCTCAATTGCCTTACCTGCCGCATGCTGGGCCACATTTCCTGAGCCGGAAATAGCGACTTTGAGACCGCTGAGTTTTTTGTGCCGGGTTTTGAGCATCTCCTCAACGAAATAGATTAGACCGTAGCCGGTCGCTTCAGGTCGGATAAGACTACCGCCAAAGCTGACACCCTTGCCGGTCAGAGCCCCGGTCACCTGGTTACTCAGTTTGCGATACATCCCGTAAAGGTAGCCCACCTCCCGACCACCCACGCCAATGTCACCCGCCGGAACATCGACATCCGCACCGATATGACGGTAAAGCTCGGTCATAAAAGCCTGACAGAACCGCATGACTTCGCCGTCGCTTTTCCCTTTCGGGTCAAAATCAGAGCCACCTTTCCCACCACCTAGCGGCAGCGTGGTCAAGGCATTTTTGAACACCTGCTCAAATGCGAGGAACTTGAGAATGCTCAAATTGACCGACGGATGAAACCGTAGCCCTCCTTTATAGGGCCCTATAGCGCTGGACATCTGCACGCGGTAGCCCCTGTTGACCTGTACCTTGCCATTGTCGTCTACCCATGAAACCCGGAACTGGATGACACGCTCAGGCTCCAGCATACGCTCAAGGAGATTCTGGTCCTGACACTCGGGGTGTTCCTTAAGAAAAGGCGCGAGGCTGTCCAGGACTTCCTCAACAGCCTGGTGGAATTCCGGTTGATCTGGATCCCGTGCTTTTACTTTATTCAAAATTTCCGTCAATGATGCGTCCATTGGAGCTCCTGGTTATAGAGACGTTTGAAATATAGGGTTTTTACAGTATAAAGAAACAGTCTCAACGCTGCATGCAAGTGATGTGCCGCTCTAAACGACCTGAAACATCAGTTCCGGTAGGTCTCGAGTCGCTTGAGCCAGCCGGGCAGCCAAATCTCTTTTTCGATGGCTTTATCTGCATTATTGGCCCGCCGGGTGAGCATTTGTCCGGCAGCATCGCGGAACGCCAGCAAGGCAGTTGCCGGATCTGTTCCGCCTTCACCCATGGCCTGCAAGACCTGAAGTAATCCCCAGCCCTGGTTATTGTAGCGCTCCTGATTCGAGAGTCCCTCGCCCTTGAAGTTCACGTAGTCGATCAATGCATATACCCCTCCCGGCGTCGATGTCAGGGCCTCCAGCCTACGGCGGATCAGTTCGCGGTCTTGGGGGATCACCGCTGCAATGACGCGCTCAATGGACCGCTGGGCACGACCAAACATAAACTCCGCCTGTAGGCCGCTGGTCTGGACAAGAAACTGGCGCAGGCTATCAACTTCGGCACTGTCGCTTACTTGCAGAAACTCATCGCGGTCTGGCCAGGGTGCGTCAAAGGGTTCAAGGCCCTGCAGCACCTGGGGCAATGCGACCGACCGATGCTGCATGAAAGCAATCAGGTCCGGAAAGCTTTCGACGAACCGCCCGCTGACATCGGTCGGGTACCAGATAAAATGCCCTATACCGAGAGACGGAAAAGCCTCGCCCTTGTTCCAGTGCACCAGACACGAGGTCTTGCCCGCACACTCGTTCTGGAAGACTTTCTGTCCGACAACCGTCAGCTCCGCATCACTCAAACGCAACTCAATGGCAGCAACGCTCATGGAGCTTGTGATCAGAACAACAGCATGCGTCAGCTTAAGCGTGTACGCCTTGAGAAAACGGTATAAAAACACGATAGGTTTCTGCCACGAACGGGAAGGGTTCAGACATTCACACCTGAAACGACAGGTGAGGCGTGCTGTTTGTGCCTGAGTTTAGCTCGGCGGCATGGCGCTCCGAAAGCCTCGCTCAAAATTTTTTACCAACAGACCGGTACATACAGGCTGGAACCCTGGAACCTTTGCACGTTACTCTTTTTACGGCTCCCTCCCGTAACGTAACGGATCAGGCTGGCCACTGCGTTTTTACACGTGAAACAGGTGAATGTGAAAAGGAGATCCATATGCCTTATGACAAGAAATCCGAGCTACCCGATAACGTCAAAGACAACCTTCCCAGCCACGCCCAGGAAATCTATATGAAGGCCTTCAACTCCGCATGGGACGAATACGATGACCCGGAGGATCGCCGGGGCAATTCCGGTCGGGAAGAAACCGCCCATAAGGTTGCCTGGTCAGCGGTGAAGAACGAGTATAAAAAAGAAGGCGACCGTTGGGTAAAGAAAGATTCCTGACCCACCTTTCTTTTGAGAGCCTCCATATATCAGTTGCCCCGGATCTACCCCTGAACAGTTGTGCCTTTTAAGAAGGGCACCCCTGTTCAGGGGTTTTCTATCGTCATTTTTAGTTATAAAATACTGAGATGATATTCTCAAAATGAATATATAGATATTCTGGATTGATATATGAAGTTGCAATTCGAGCAGGTCACCAAGACCTTTGGCAGCCTTGAGGTAATCAGGCACTTTGACACCCGGGTCGAGACTGGTGAAATTGTTGCCCTGGTTGGCCCCTCTGGCTGTGGAAAATCGACTCTGCTGCATATGGTTGCAGGGCTCGAATCACCTTTCTCCGGCAGATTGCTGGTTGAGGGCAAACCTATTACCGAGCCCTCACCGCAGCGTACGCTTGTTTTTCAGGAGCATGCACTCTACCCCTGGATGACATTGCTTGAGAATGTTGCCCTGGCCCTTGAGTTTCAGGGCAGGCCCCGGAAAGAAGCTCTGGCCGAGGCTGGAAATTGGCTGGCCAAGGTAGAGCTGCCAGGGTTTGAGGACTATTACCCCCACCAGGTTTCAGGGGGTATGCGCCAGCGCACGGCCCTGGCCCGGGCCTTTATCGCGCGGCCGCAGGTTCTGCTTCTTGACGAACCTTTCGGGGCCCTGGATGCCCTGACCCGGATGACCCTGCAAAGTGTATTGAAAGATCTGATCGAGGAAGAGCGCCCTACGGTGCTGCTCGTTACCCACGACGTTGACGAGGCTCTTTATCTGGCAGACCGGGTGATGGTGTTCAGCCATCGCCCAGCCACCATTCTGAAAGAGATAACCCTCGGCCACATTCCCAAGACTCACGACCTTTCTGCCTTCGCGGCTGAGCGTCGGGAAGTGCTTGAGCTCCTTGGAATTGACGCAGGCTCCAATAAACAGGCTTCAAACCCAGAAGGAACACACCCATGAAACGTTGGTTACTTATACCCCTGCTCGCCATTTTGGCCAGTACAGCTTTTGCCGCTGACAACCTGAGAGTGGGCTACGTCCGCGTAATGGATGATGCCCAGGCCATGCTGGCTTATGAGGCTGGTCTTTACGAGAAGCACGGGCTTGACGCTGAACTTATCGAGTTCACTTCCGGTACCGACCTGATCAAGGCCATTGTCGGTGGCCAGTTGGATATTGGTGTCCTTGGTTTTTCCAACGCCTTCACCTGGGTTTCAAAAGGTGCGGATCTGAAAATCGTTGGCGGCGCCCAGCGGGGCTATCACTCGTTGCTGGTCCGCAAGGATTCAGGCATTGAGTCGGTTGAAGACCTCAAGGGCAAAAACCTCGCCTCGCAGAAACAGGGAAGCACTGCCGATATCGTGCTTAAAGGCGTGATGCTGTCAGAAGCAGGCCTTGAGCCTTCCGACCTGAACATCATGGGTGTGGCCCCGGCGGTTGCGGTCCAGTCTCTGGTCGGTGGGCGCGTTGATGCAGCCTTCCTGTTCGAGCCCTACGACCGGATCGCACAGCTGGTGGCCCCGGTTGAGCAGATCTATGAGATTGGTGAAGTCTGGCCTTTCCCGTGCATGGTGGTCATCACATCCGGCGAGACACTTGAGAAGCGCAAAGACGTCATCTGGGCAGCACTCGATGCCCAGCGCGAGGCCATCGAGATGCTGGAAAATGAGCCAGCCAAGGCAGCGCCCCTGATCACCGACTACTTCATTAAGGAGCCGACCCTTAAAACTCTGGAGCACGGTGAAATGGCCAGCGTTGATGTTATCGAGGCGGCCATCGAAACCCAGGACTTCAGTGCCAGGTTGACTGAAGATGACATCGCACGGATGAAAGAGCTGGCCGGCATCATGCAGGAGCAGAATATTCTGCAGGTCGCTGGCGAATTTGATGTAGACGCCCTGCTCGACCTGTCCTGGCAGCAGGACCGCAATCCCTGAATCTGTAGCCGGTGTACGTAAACCCGTGCACCGGCCCGACCATCCACCCAAAGGCCGTTCCACCCATGAGTTCTACCCAGTCGACGGGCGTTCAGAGTAAAACCGCCTACCTCATAGCAATCGCCATCATCCTGTTTTTCTGGCAGGTGGCAGCCTGGTTCCTGCCCGATTTTCTGATGCCCGATGTCTGGACCGCCATGCTCCGTTTGTGGCAGGAGCTGAACAGTGGTGAATTCTACGAGGGGCTTGCCAACAGTATGAGTCGG
The DNA here is from genome assembly GCF_011074795.1 of Marinobacter salicampi. GTDB lineage: Bacteria > Pseudomonadota > Gammaproteobacteria > Pseudomonadales > Oleiphilaceae > Marinobacter > Marinobacter salicampi. Next base: position 61,825 of record NZ_JAAMPF010000031.1, on the reverse strand, counting down.
CTGGGGGCGGGGTATGGTACAGCGCTCTTTTTTGGAATTATTCTTGGTCTTCTGGGCGGCACACTCAATGCGGTTCGCAGCCCGCTAAAGGCCGCCATAATCATTCTTCAGTCGATCCCATCCATTGCCTGGGTGCCCTTGTTCCTCATCCTTATGGGGTTCGGCAACCTGCCCATTATTGTTGTGGTCGCCATTGGCGCCTTCTTCCCCACCGCGCTGAGTGTCATGAATGCCACTGAAAGTGTTGAGAAAGTGCATATTTCGGCAGCTCGGGTCATGGGTGCTTCGCGATTTCAGATGCTGCATCGGGTGTACTTTCCGGCCGTTACGCCAGAGCTGATCACCGGCGCCCAGCTGGCTTTTGGCAACGCCTGGCGCGCGTTGATTTCCGCGGAGATGATTGTCGGCTTCAGTTCCGGCCTGGGACGGTCCCTCGCCTATTCCGGTGAAGTGGCGGACATGACCGGCGTCATGACGAACATACTCGTTATTGCGATACTGGCGGCGATTATTGACCAGGTCCTGCTCGAGAACATCAAGCACCGGCTGCTGCGCTACCAGTATCTCTGAGGTCCGGATTCACCAGGCACCCTTCAGTAGCACTCAGGCATTCTCCGAATCACTTGGCCAACAGCTCCCCAACCGGACGCAGATTGGTCACGTGGTCGCACAGTGTCTTGATGATCATGAGTACCGGTGTGGCGATAATCAGGCCGATCGGACCCCATAGCCAGCCCCAGAAAATCAGGCCGACAAAAATCACCACTGCATTAAGGCTGGAAAGGTGACTGGTCAAAAAGGGTGTGATCAGATAGCCCTGGATACTGGTAATAACCAGTGAGGTGCCGGCAACGATCACCACCATATCGAATGAACCGAACTGAATAAAAGCTGCGGCACCGGTGCCGATGAGCACAAGGAAGGGTCCGAGATAGGGTATGGCACTGGCAACCCCCGCTACCGCTCCCCACAACCCGGCCTGCTCTACTCCCATAAGCCAGAAGGCAAGCCATGTAAAGATACCCACGAACAGCGCCCCCAGGAGCATGACGAACAGGAAACGCCGAACCTGCTGGTGAAACTCGTTCATGATCCGAGCGGCCTTGCGCATACGCCCGAAAGACGGACCGGAGATTCTCACCACTTTTCGCTTGTAGAGGCTCCCCACCGTCAGCAGGAAGAATACCAGCAACAGGGTAGACAGGGCTTGAGAAAGCATGACCAGGGCGGCAGAAGAGCCCTCCAGCAAGTACTCCTGCACATCAAAAGGTTTTTCCACGATCCGGACAGCAGTGGCATCGTCCATCGCCGCTTCAGCCGACTCGTCATCACCGGTCGATTCTTCAATTTTTTTGGCCGCGATCTGGGCCTTTTCCATGACGCCCTGTTCTTCCGGACCCTTGCGCGACTCGTTGCGCTGGAACTGATTGATCGCAACGGGGACCTTATCGAGCATCGCAATGGCTTCCCGCTGAAGGGGAACGCTGGCGCCGGCAATGGCCGCAATCACCGCCACCGTGACCAGGGCCGCAGCCAGGGCCCGTGGCACCCATAACTTTTCCAGGGCTGACACCAGGGGATCAAGGGCATAGCTGATCAGGACAGCGACCACCAGCGGTAACAGAACTGCCTGTGCCCAGTCGATAAAATAAAGGGTCGCCACGGTGGTGAGAATGACCAACGACATACTGCGGACATTCACGGCTTCTATGAGCGGGCCCTTGGTACGGTCGCTCCCCTGCTCGGAGGTAGCAAGCTCTTCACTCAGGGTTGATGACTGGGCAGATCCTTCGCGCTTGTCCTCTGGCATTGCTCCTACCTCTTCCTGAAGCTGGTTATTCCTGAAGCTGACTGTTTTGTACGTCGTGCAACGAACCTTAACTGAATATTCCTTCCATATACATTCGAGCATAAACCAAACGGGCGACGTCATGGAAAGATGTCCATTCTTTCATGCTCGGCCGCTAAGCGCCGCTATCAGTTATGGTTAGGGGGTATTTACACAATGACCTGTACAGGAGGTACGCGTTATGAACGAAGCACCACTCAACGGTAAAAAAGTCGCCTTTCTAGCCACCCACGGTGTCGAGCAGATCGAGCTCACTCGTCCCTGGGATGACCTGCAGGGTGCCGGTGCGGATCCTGAACTTATCTCCCTGGAAGAAGGTGAGATCGACGGTTATCACCACCTCGACAAGGGCAAGAGCTTTCCGGTTGGCAAGACGGTATCCCAGGCCTCAGTGGATGACTATGAAGCGCTGGTATTACCGGGCGGGGTGGCAAACCCCGATGCCTTGCGCCTGAACGAAGATGCAGTGAACCTGATCAAACAGTTCTTCAATAAGGGCAAGCCCGTGGCCGCTATCTGCCATGCGCCCTGGACACTGATTGAAGCAGATCAGGTCCGCGGTCGCACTCTGACATCCTTCCCCAGCCTCAAAACCGACATCATAAATGCCGGCGGAAAGTGGGTGGATGAAGAGATGCACTATGAAGATGGGTTGATCACAAGTCGTAAACCCGACGATCTGGATGCGTTCTGCGCCAAGCTGATTGAGGTTCTGGCAGCCGCCTGACGTTCAAAGGGGCCCTGACTCACCCAGGCCCCGACCTTTTACTGACCTCTTTCTCGCACCAGGCCGCAGCTCTCAGGCCAATCCCAAGCGAGCCGGCTTGGTGAGTATGGCTTACCGACCAGGGGTAAGTTTTTCCGGTCTGTTTCAAAGTGGTACCGTTTGACAGGGGCTGCCGATAGGGCACGAACTTTGCAGTACAATTTCTGGGACACAAGTGTGTCAGCGTGACTAACCCGGAAAACGCTCCGTGAGATCCCTGTATTCGATCCGTGCGAGTAGGAATCACGAATAATTGACAAGTTTCAGGAGGAATAATGTCAGTTAACCTACTAGATGCCCGTGGCACCCCCCTTGATCAACAGCGCTTCACCTGGAGGGACCTCGTTCAGGACCCTATCAGCAAGCTTGATGATGACGCCTTTACCCGCGTGAGAATCATTCTCGCAAACGGACTGGAGCAGCAGGCGAACCGCTTCCAACATATGTGCTCACAGATGAACAAGGAATTGCGCGAGCCCCTGGCCATGATCCGCCGTGTTGAACACCATCAGCAGACCATGATCAACTGGCTGCTGTCATCGGATCACTCACCCATCGAGACCACCATCGGTTATGAACAGGTTGCCATTGAGGTCACAGCAGCCATAGCACAGCAGGAACCAGACCCCTACCTTGCACAGGTGTACCGGTTCGGTCTGCTGGAGGACTTCGACCATATGTATCGCTACTCTGCCCTGCTGGACCGGGTCGAAGGCAAGGACGCCAACAACATACTGCAGAGCTACACCGACATAGTGCCCGGCCGCCCAACCGTGGATGAGCATCGTCATCCCACTGACGACCTGAGGGATCACTACGATCGCAAGACCGCAGCCCCCGTATCAAAAATGAATGCTCTGACCATCATGTCCGGGGAATACCAGACCCGTGACTACTACATGAACATAGGGCCGACTTTTTCAGATCCGGTAGCGCGGCAACTCTATGCCGAAATCGCATCGATCGAAGAGCAGCACGTAACCCAGTATGGCTCCATCATCGATCCCGACGAAACCATGCTTGAGAAATGGCTGCTTTACGAAGCGAACGAAGCCTACAACTACTACAGCCTTCTTGAGAGTGAAACCAACCCCCGCATCAAAGCCATCTGGGAACGATTCCTTGAGTACGAACTGGGGCATCTGGACGTGGTCAAAAACCTGTTCAAGAAATACGAGCGCAGGGACCCGGCGGAGATTCTTCCCGAGGCCCTTCCGACACCAATTCCGTTCGAGAGCCAGCGGGATTTCGTAAGGAAGACCCTGGAAGAGGAGATCAACCTGCGGGCAAACGGTACCCAGTTTGTAGACAAGAGTGAGGAAAGCAAAGCCTCTCTGGACTATCGCAACCACATCAACTCGGAAGGTTCGCCAAGCGAAGCCGTGTCAGCGGGCTATCAGTGGGCGCCAGGCACCGAACTGGCAAGGAAGTCGTCCTGATACCACGACCAATCAGTGATGACCGTTTTCAAGGAGCAAGATGATGGAAAAATCCACACAGTTAGGCATGAACAGGACCGGCGCCGATATGTCGCCCATTCACAGCAAGGCCATGCTCAAAGGCCAGAGTCTTTTCAAGGTTGGCCCGATCGACTCAACAGGCATGGCAGCCATTCGCAGTAGCTATGTCCAGTTAAAGGAGCCCGTCGGTTCCGTTCCCCTACCCGGAACATTCAAAGGGGTACTGACCTCCGGCAAGGAAAAAATGACCGGCCACAATCCTGAAGTGCTGATCAACAAACTGGGAGAACGTCTGGCGTTCGAGCGGTCCGGGGTGCGTCTGTACGATGCCCTGATCATGAAGATCGAGGCGGATAAGGCAGACGAGGGCAAGGATATTGTTTCGATCAACCTGCTCAAGCAGTTCCGGGAAGAGGAATACGAGCATTTCCTGATGGTCAAAGAGGTCATGGAATCGGTCGGGGCAGATCCCACCGCACAGACGCCGGACGCAGATGTGGCCGGTCTCGCCGCTCTTGGGATTCAAAAGGTGATGACCGAACCCCGAACCTCGCTCAGTCAGTGCCTGGAGGCACTCCTGACCGCGGAAATGACGGATAACGGCGCCTGGGAGCTGCTGGTAGAGCTCTGTGAGGAAATGGGTCTGGACGATACCTCAGCAGAGTTCCGCCGGGCCCTCGCTCAGGAAGAGAAGCACCTCGAGCAGATCAAGAGCTGGGTTCGCCAACTCACAATGGGTCAGGCCGAAAAGGCATTGTAACCGGAGGGCAAAGGTCCGACATGGGTTTACCAGGGCCTTTGCCCTTACCGTGCCAGGCATTGGCTCTGAGCAGGAAGGGATACCTCAACGATGCGGCTCTTATCTCTGAAAAGAGTGTCCTGGTCGCTGTTTGGACTTCTGGTTTTTCTTGTACTTCTGGCTCTGGTGGTAGAGCTGGTGTCATGGAATTTCCTCAAGCCCTACATAACTGAGCGGGTCGAAGCAGCAACCGGTCGCGAGATGAACATCGACGGCGACATTTCACTCAGCCTTTTGCCCCGGCCTGAAGCGACGGTTAACGGCATAACCCTGGCCAACCCCGAGCGGGCAACATCTGAAACCATGGTTGAGGTGGGCCAGGTCAGTATCACTCCATCCTTGACAGCCCTGCTTACCGGCGACCTGGTCTTGGCCGACATAGACATTCGCCAACCAACGGTTTCTCTTGAGCAGATTGCGGAGGCTGAACCGAACTGGGTATTTACAGAAGCAGGCCCTGACAAGCCGGCAAAAGAGGAAGGCATCGAGACCAGCCAGACGGCTGACGGCGAAGCAGGCCCACCGATTAACTTTCGCGACCTCTCGATCACCGATGGTGAGGTCAGCTATCGACCCGCGAATGCTGACGAACCCCTTGTAGTCGCCATTCCTGACCTGCAGGTCGAGAATCAGCCGTCCGCTCTAAATGTCGACGGAGAGCTGTCTTTTAATGACCGCACGTTCAACCTGGACGCCCGGACCTCTTCCCTTGACGTGATGCTCGCCAACCTCGACCGGCCGCCCGGGGAGCGTCAGGAGTTTGAGGGCGAAGCCCAACTGAGCTTTGAGGACAGTAAGGCGCAGTTTGCCTTCGCGCTTCCGGAAGCACCCGCTACAGAGGTCCTGGGTGCTCAGTGGCACCTTGAATTGGACAACATTGAAGCCTGGAGCCAATGGCTTGGCCTGCCTCCCATTAAGCTTGAGCAGATTCAGTTCGAGGGTGATCTCGCCAAAGAGGGCTCACTCTGGCGCGCCAGGAACATTCTGCTCACCGGCGCTCAAAGCGAACTCGGGGGCGAGCTGACTCTGGATCTGGGCAGCGAACCGCTTGAGCTCAGCGGTTCTCTTGTGGCTCCCGTGTTGGATATCGTCGCACTTCAGAACGCGCTGCCTGAGTCACCCGATACTGATGAACCGCCAGGCATCTCGATACCTGTGCTTCCTGCCTGGAAGAGTTCCGTCGACGTTGCTGTGGAGCAGCTGATACTGCCCACGCTTGAGCTGAGTAATGTGCAAACCACAGTGACCCTCAGCGACCATAAGCTCGGCCTGTCTCCCTTGCAGGCAGAGCTCGCGGGGGGAATGATCGAAGGAGACGCCCAATTGCTGAGCAGTCCCGAGCTGGTACAGGCAGACGCCAGCCTGAACATTGAGTCGCTCGCCACTGAGGATCTCAATCTGCCCTGGTCAGGGGGAAAGCTCGGAGCGGAATTTGATCTTGCTATGGCTGAACTTGAGCAAAGGCCAAATCATCAGCTCGGGACACTACTGGCTCACGTCAGGGTGAGCCAGGGCGACATTTCCTATGCTAATGAAAAGCACAAAAGCCAGCTTGACGGATCACTCAGAGTCTCCGGAGAGACTGTGCCCAGGTTTGAGATGGACGGGCAGTTCCAGTCCAAGCCCATCAGCCTTTCGCTCGAAGGCGAGCCCCTGCCGGAGCTTGCGGCAGACCTCGAAGAATATGCTCTGGAAGCCGACGCCCGTTCTGATGAATTTGACATGGCTGCCCAGACCACACTGGGCTCGCTGATAGAGCCGAACACCATGGACATCGAGCTGGCCCTCAGTGACGAAGGCAGCCAGGGCCTTGAAGACTGGCTGGGCGTGGCCATGCCGCCCTTGCCGGCTTATCGGCTCGCGGGCAACCTTGAACGCGAAGGCAATCGATGGAGTGCCACTGAACTGGACGGCGAACTGGGCGGCGGGGATATCGGCGGCCAGGTTCACTACACCCATGGCCAGCAGCCGCTGCTTGAAGCAGATGTTGAGGCAGGGCGTATCGACGTTGCGCGCTTTACCGAGGCCGCAGGAGAGTCCGCGGAAACTGATGGAACCGGCGTGTCGGGCCAGACGGAGCCAGATGATTCCGCCGGGTCTCAGGGTAATCCTCTATCGGCTCTGCATAAACTTGACGCCGAACTTGAGCTGGACGCTGAGACACTGGTTCTTCCCGGCGGGCAGCAGTTCAATGACCTCAAGGTATCAGGCAATCTGAAAGACGGCGTGGCCGAAGTGCAGTCCGTGAGCTTCGGCATCGCCGACGGGTCGGTATCGGCCCAGGCGACTCTGGATGCCAACGAGCAGCCCGCGGTCGGGTCACTTAAGAGCGAATTCCAGAACATCGAGCTGGGGCAACTGGGGGAGACCTTCTCGCTCGTTGAGCAGCGTCTGGGCACACTATCAGGTGACCTGGCACTCAACATGACACAGGCCCGGGCCGACGCCCTGGACGACGACGTCCTATTGCCCTTCATTGGCCGCCTCCAGGTCGAGCCTTCTCGACTGAGGTTTACCGATGCCCGGTTTGATACGGACCTGACCCTGGAGTTTCAGACCACAGACCTGAGCCAGGGCCAGCAGAAGTTCCAGATTAACGGTGATGGCCGTTATGACGGCGACCCCTTTTCCCTTGATCTGGTGAGCGATCCTCTGCTCGACGCACGAGACCCGGACTCGCCTTATGCCCTTGATATGCAGGCCCAGGTGGTAGAAACCGACATTGACCTTGGCGGCACCATTCTCCAGCCTCTGGCACTGAAAGGTCTGGACCTGACGCTCTCCATGGAGGGACCTAACCCTGATCAACTCAGCCGGCTGTTCGGTTTCCCGTTGCCTACGCTGCCCCCCTATTCCGTCTATGGGGAGCTTTCGCTCCAGGATGATCGCTGGCTGTTCAAGGATCTGGCCGGCGAGGTCGGAGACAGCGACCTCAGAGGCCACCTGGCCTTTGAAGTGATTGATGAGCTCCCTCATCTGAGTGGAGAGCTGGCGTCCCGTTCCCTCGACATCGCCGACCTTGGTGGATTGGTAGGTGGCAAACCGACGCAGGACGACAGTGCCAGTGAGGACGCAAAGCCAGCGGAGCCAGACGAATCATCCGACGTGTTGCCGGACCAGCCCATTATAGGCGAGCGCTGGCAGACCCTCGTTGCCGATGTCAGCTATCGCGGGGAGTCAGTAAGGGCCGGTGGGGTGCCGCTGTCCAATGTGGTGATCGATTTTCGTCTCGAGGATGGCGGCGCCTATTTTGAGCCGCTGGCTTTCGGCGTGGGTGATGGAAGTGTTGATTTTAACCTCAATATTGCCGCCGATGCTGCGATACCGAACGGCACCATGGAACTTGAGGTGAACAACGTGGACCTGCGTGAAGTTGTCGGACACTGGGGCATAGCCGGCGACAGCGTTGGCCGCATTGGCGCCCAGGGTAAATTCTGGATCAAAGGCCGTTCGGTTGCTGAATTGCTCTCCTCGGCAGACGGCGGCCTGGTCATGTTGATGGCAGATGGTCAGCTGGACACACTGCTGATTGAACTGGCTGGTCTTGATGCCACAGAGTCAGTGTTCACCTGGCTCGGCGGCAGTGGCACAGTACCTATTGATTGCGCCTACCTCGACCTGACCGCAAGAGATGGCCTTGCTAAACTGGATACCTTTGTTCTCGATACCGCCGATACGAGTTTTACGGCAGGCGGGGAAATTAATTTCAATACTGAAAGCCTCGACATTACCTTGCAGGCGCATCCGAAAGACCCAAGCGTATTGGTCGGGAGAACACCGTTCCACCTGGGAGGCACCTTTGGCAATGTTGAGCCCGGCATCCATGGCGGAACCTTCATGACACGGGCGGCCGCAAGCGTAGCGCTTACCGCTGCTGCTGGTCCGATTGCCTCTCTGTTACCCCTGCTTGACCTTGGTACCGGTGCGGACCTCAATTACTGTGATGGACTTGTCAGTCGCTCCCGGGAAGCTATTAATGAAAACAGTGGCGATGGAGACAGCGGATGAATAGAAGACGCAGGTTAGTACCGGTATTGCTGGCTGGTTCGGCCTCACTTTTGATTCTGGGGTGTGCCAGTCCGAGGGGCAACGAGTCCGCCCAGCTTGACTACCAGGACAGCCCGGTAGCCATTGAAATAAAAGCCATGCTTCTGGAAAGCCAGAGTCTGAGTGGATCGGCTATAGACGTAAGCGCTGACGATGGCGACGTGGTACTGACCGGTTTTGTTGAAACCCGGGAGCAGAAACGTGAAGCAGAAGCGGTCGCAAATCGGCACGACCAGGTGGGCCGTGTCAGCAACCAGATAGAGGTGAAGAAGTAGTCCGCTGAAATTCCCGCCGAGCGGTCTTGAAACTGACCGCCCTGGGTTATTTTTGATCAGGCTCTGCTTTTGCTTCGTTTGAGTGCCATGGCAGCCAGACCGAGCCCCATCAGTATCAGGGGCGCAGGCTCTGGAACCTCTACCGGATCCGTAGGGTCTGTCGGGTCAGAAGGATCTGTCGGAGGCGTCAGGCTTGCCGAGTCGACCCCTGTCAGCCACAGACTCCACTCTCCACCAATACCGGGTTCATCGGTCTGACTCGCTGGCTGATCCCAGTTCTCCAGCGCAATTGCCGGGCGCTCATCAAAGAAGAACCCTTCACTCAGGCTGAGGTTGTTGGTGCCGCCAAACCGGAAATTGGCTGGCAGGTTATCCCAGGCGGTAAGCGTCACCAGATAGCTTCCGGCACTCAACCCCAGAGTCATCCCGGAATCCGACAGCCTGCCCTCCTGGCCTGGCCTGCGGAATTCGGAATCGTCGTTCAGACGAACCAGCATGTCGTTTGAGTCCCACAGCGATAGCACCGGGTCAAAATTGGCTCCGTCCTGGTATGAGTCAGTCCACAGACTGACGGTGTTCGAATTCTCGAGCGAAAAATAGCTGAAGACAATGTCTTTCTGGAAGTCGATCTCACCGGAAAGGTTAAAAGTGGCAGAATAGACAGAGCTGCTAAACAGAATGCAGCTTGATGCAGCAAGGAGAGCTTTCCCCAACGTTTTCATCTTGGTAATCCTTTACAAGTGAATGGGTAGGTCTTATTAAGCAAAGCTCGTTCCATCTCGCTCAAACCCTTGTATTGGAGCGCATTATTTGACCTTGTTTAACAGTTCATTGACAACAGTGTAATTAATGTCGACGTATCTCCCCATAAGGGCCATCTTTCAGACCTGGAGTTAACATGGACCTGTTTCTCAATTCCACTTCCCCCTACGCCCGTGTCGTGCGCATCGTGGCCGTTGAAAAGGGCCTGATCGAGGGTATATCCGTCCGCTGGTGTGATCCCTGGGCCGATGATCAAAGCCTGCTCGAGGCGAATCCAGCTGGCCGGGTGCCTGCCCTGGTTACGAATGATGGTGTATCCCTGTCTGAATCCTTGCTTATTGCCCACTACCTTGACGCCCAGGGCCATGGTCCAAGCCTGCGTCCTGATGACCTGGCTGTGGAGGTTCTGCATCTCTGCGGCCTGGGCCAGGGACTGATCGACGCTTCGTTCAATACCATCATCGCCCGCAAGCACCAGGGGTCTGAGGCAGACATCAGCATTCTGGGACGACGACGCCTGGCGGCTATTGAACGGACGCTGCAGGCTCTTGAAACTGAGGCAGCCTCAGGCGCTGCGTTTAAAAACATGACACTGGGTAGCATTGTCATCGCCGTGGCACTGGACTACCTGGCCTTTCGTATGCCTGAATTAAGGTGGCAGATGCGTTTTCCCCGGTTGCAGACTTGGCACGCCAGGACTACTGACAGGGAGAGCTTTTTCTGCACGGGCTTTGAATAACCAAAAACGTCCAGGGATAGGGAGAGACAATGTCTGAAGACTCAAGGACCGAGTTCGTACGCCGGGTTTTTATCGTATTCGCCGTTGCCGCCGGAATAGCTCTGGTCTGGTTTCTCGGGCCTCTGCTCATGCTTATCTTCGGCGGCCTGGTGTTCGCCCTGGTGATCAGAGTTGCGGCCGCACCTTTTTCCAGAGGCCTAAAAATACCTGAGCGCTGGGCAGCATTGATGGTCGTAGGCTTCATAGGTGCCGGCCTGGGGCTGACGGGTTATTTCTTCGGGACAGATCTGGCAGACAACCTGCAGGACCTTCGAAGCGAAATGGACAAGGCCCTTACGGATGTCGACCAGTGGTTAGCCAATATAGGGCTGGCAGAGTCGCTGTCCGCCATGGGCGGCGCCGCCGGTGACAGCTTCTCCCTGGCCCGTGTGATCAGCGTGGCAAACGCTACCGTTGGCTTTGCCCTGGACCTGATACTGGTGATTCTTATAGCTATTTACGTGGCCTTTAACCCTTCGATTTACCTGAAGGGCATCCTGGCGCTTTTCCCCCCAGCAAGCCGTTCACGCCTCCACACCGGATTAAAGGCCACCGACTACGCACTTCAGGGCTGGCTTAAAGGTCAACTGATCGCAATGTGCGCCGTGGCCGTGCTGACCGGCTTTGGCCTGTGGCTTCTTGGGGTTCCCATGCCATTCACTCTCGGGCTGATCGCTGGCCTGCTTGAGTTCGTTCCTATACTCGGCCCCATATTGGCTGCGCTGCCGGGGGTTTTGCTTGCATTCACCCTGAGCCCGACCACCGCAGCCTACGCTGCGCTTGTTTACCTGGTGGTCCAGCAAATCGAAAGTAATGTCATCATGCCCATCGCCCAGCAGTGGGCGGTTGATTTACCCCCAGCCCTCTGTCTGGTCGCAATCGTCATCTTCAGTGTCCTGTTCGGCTTACCCGGACTCCTGTTTGCCGCGCCCCTTACGGTAGTGATCATGGCCCTGGTGAAAAGCCTCTACCTGCAACAGGATCCCAAAACGGCAACCGAATAATAATGCAGCATCTCAGGCGCCATTCACACGGGATGACCGCAGCGCCCTGACCGCGCCAATCTATGGTCCCAGAGAGCCGGCCCAGGGCTACCCGGCTAAACCAGATCCCGAGGAATGGTATAGGCCCAGTTCTGACTGTAGAAGCGTACGTCATCCTCATACCCGTCAAGGTACGCATGTACCCTGAAGTTATGTTGGTCAGACGTCAGCACGGTTCTGGTGATCACTTCAATGTTCCAGTCCTCCCGATTGAAACATCGCCGTGTAAAGGTTTCGCCCCGGGCCGAGGTGACATCGTCCTCTTCCAGTGTGTACCGTTCTTCCGTCAGTCGGGTTACTTCCGTGCCGGTCTCATTAATACGGAACTTACCCTGGTCATTAAGCACCTCGAGCGTGCAGGTATTTTCAGCCAGATCCTTTATCAGGCGCCAGTTGTGGTGGCTGGGCTCCAGAAGTTTAACTTCCAGTTCCGGCGCCTGCTCTGGCTCCTCAAAGGTTATTTCCCGCTCCTCGACATCAGTTTTGCGTACTGGAAGGTGCAATGCACTGACCCCGGTTTTTATGCTAATCATGGTTTCCTGGGGCGGAGTCCAGGCCAGTGGCCAATAGGATGACGAAATCGATACCCGTATACGATGACCTGCCGCAAAACGCTGAGCGATGCCATTGAGATAAACCCGTGCCCGGTAGGGTTTGCCCGGCTCCAGAGGCTCGGGGTCAGCATCACTGTCCCGATGGGTCAGGTTAAGCAGGCCATAGGTGACGCGGGTCGCCTTTCCGTCCGGCGCAACGTCCGAGACCCTGACAGCCACCATCCCCCGGTCCCTGTTAGCGGACACTTCCAGATCGAGCCAGCTGACGCCCAACACCTCGATGGGGTTTGCGAGGGGCTCGGTATCAAATGTGAGGGCGCCACCATCCTCCTCACGCTGGTCTCCCGGCAGGTCCGGCGTTGCCCCATAAGAGCACCATTTACCCGCCGCCATGCCGAGGGTTAAGGGTGATTGGACGTCAAGCCAGGTCTCGTTTTTCGCATTGGTGCCCGGGTCCCCGATGCGGTCAAGGGTATCAAGAGGAAACCGCTCCTCCGTCACCCTGCCTGATGGCCACTCGTACTCGGCCACCCAGCGTCCGGGTCTGGTCTGATGTTTGGTGTTGGGGGGTGCACTGTCCTGCATCCAGGCACGTAACATGGGCTCATCCATGATGCCATTGTCCTGGTCCTTCAGCCAGTAATCCCACCAGCGCAGGACCTCCTGCAGGAAACCGATGGCGGGACCCGGGCTACCATGGTGTGGGTACTTGTGGCCCCAGGGGCCGATCAGTCCCTGCCGCGGCACATCAAGATTTTTTAACAAACGGAACACGGTATTGGTAAAGCCGTCGGCCCAGCCGCCGACGGCCATGACGGGGCAACGGACAGCGCTGTAGTCTTCGCATACCGAGCTGCCCCGCCAGTAGTCACTGCGGCGTTGATGCTTAAGCCAGGGCTCAAGCCAGAGGCCACTGCCCTCCAGACGCTCCATCCACATGTCGCGCCAGCGGTCACCAACGATTTTGGGGTCCGGCGGCAGGGAATTGAACGCGAACATGACAGTCGCCTCGGAGAGATTGTCACCCAGCAGGCAACCGCCCATGTAGTGCATGTTGTCAGCATACAGATCGTCACTTGAGCAGGCGCTGATGATGGCCTTTAGGGCTGGGGGGTTAAGGGCAGCCAATTGCAGGCTGTTGAATCCGCCCCAGGAAATACCCATCATGCCGACCTTGCCATCGCACCAGTCCTGTTCAGCCATCCAGGCGATAACGTCCAGGGCGTCTTCATGCTCCTGGCGGGTATACTCGTCGGTGATAATGCCGTCAGAATCACCACTTCCCCGCATGTCGACCCGAACACAGACGTAACCGTGACCGGCCATATAGGCGTGGTTAGTGGCGTCGCGCCCACGGGTAAGGTCCCGCTTTCTATAAGGTATGTATTCAAGTATGCCCGGCAGGGGCCGGGTTTCAGTCCCTTCCGGCATCCAGATCCGGGCCGCAAGCCTGGCCCCGTCCCGCATGGGGATGAACAGGTTCTCGATTATCGTTACTTGGTAGGGAAACGAGTCGACCGTTCTCACGCAACCTCCTTCTTCCCGTTGACTAATCTCGTGCCTTCTGCCCCTAACCTACAGGCCGTATCTCCACCTGCAAGACATCCAGACACTCATCGTAGCGTTTCAGCAACTCTTCCTGCGAATCTGCCCCCAGGTAGACTTCACCTAAAACATATTGATAGGCATCCTGGTTTACTTTCTCACTGAGCCGCATGCCAGGCTTAACGTCAAGTTTCAAATGCATGCCGGGGAACATCTGCTCAAGCTCCTCAAGCTCTTTGTCCGATGGGGTCCGCTCAACGATGCCGTCGTCCGGATGCATGATGGTGAACTTGGCAGCGACGTTATAGGGGCCTTCACCCTTTGGCAGGCGCGTCTCCTCTCCCAATGCTACTTCGATTGCCGTTGCATGGTTGGACATGCCGTCAACAAGAATAAACATTTCAGAGTGGGACTGGGAGATCCGCGTATTGATCTCGATCAGCCACAGTTGCTGCTTTTTCTCATCCCACATGAACTCAACGTTGAAACAGCCATTATCAAAACCAATGTGCTTAATGATCTTCTCGCTGGTATCAATGACCTTCTGCTGAAGCTCTTCCGATGCCGAGCTGGGGTACTCGAAACGGTCGATCTTGGTTCCGGTTTCATCTTTATTCACATCGATGACACCATTGATATCGATTTTGCCGCGACGGACCGAACCCTCCGGCGCGATCTGGGTACCATCGATGATTTCCTCTGCCAGACAGGTCATGCCGCCGGCATTCCTCAACTCTTCGGGTAACTCAATGTGGGCCAATGCTTCATCAAAGGCACTGCCTATCCGCCCTATTCCCTCCCTTGTTTTTTCGATGGCGTGATCAAAGTCGGCCTCACTTTTGATCAGGAATCCCAGTTGAGAAGAAAACGATTTGACTGGTTTCACCCAAAACGGAAACTCCAGATCGATCTCGGCCCGGGGATCCTCCGCGAAGGGGTCAAAGTTGCAGAATTTCGGCACTACGTCCGGCACGGCCTTGGCCTGCTCCAGCCGACTCCAGTATTTATGTTCACATTTCAGCACACTCTCCAACGAAGGCGCTGGAACACCGAACTCCTTGCCTAGAATGGGTGCGAGTACGCTGCTGGGAAAGTCCCAATGAGCAATAATGGCGTCAACCGACACCCCTGCATCCTTGATCTCCGACCGTGACTGCTCGAGCAGTCTGTCGAATTCAATCTCTTCTGCCTCAACCAGGGTCGGTATATCCAGCACGTTGTGGAACTCGTAGTTTTCGGCGTTCCGAACAGTTTCGAGTTCTTTCCTTTGAAGGTCGTCCATGGCTAATACAAAGATGTGCTTCATGGGTCATGGTCTCCGGTCAGTGCACTGGAACCCGGTTGGGTGGGCCCATGCCAGTGTTTGAATTCAGGGCGTGCAGTTCTAGCCGCAGGCTCAGCCATAATCAAAGCAACCTGCGAGCCAACTTCTATAGCCCTTCAATAGCGGCATGTCGATTACCTCTAACTCTTCCGGATCGGTAAAATCTGGAAAACCAGTGCAAAAACGTCGGGTATACTCCGCCAAGCGAAACGCTTCACTACAATGAGGGCACACCCAAAAATGCTGAGGCATTGCGGGGTTCTACCAACCTATTCACGCATAGGTTGGCAAACTTCCTGGTGGATCAAGCAAATGCTTTTGCGAGGATGGTCGGCACACACTGTGGCAAATAATCTGTGGCAGGTTATGGAAGGGAGGCCACGGGGCAGGCTTTGACAGCTGCCCCGCTCACTTCAGGTCAACCCGGGCGTCAGGCAGCTCTGCTCTCTGCGGTCACGCCTTTGAGAATTCTACCGGCAACGTCGGCACTCAGATGCTGCGCCATGTCGCCAATACTGACCACGCCTACCAGGCGCTTGTTGTCGTCAACGACGGGCATGCGCCTTACCTGCTGCTCGGACATATTGCGGGCTACATCGTCGACGTCCTGGCTTTCCTGGCAATAAAGCACCTGGCCGGTCATGATATCGCCGACGCTCGTGCTGTTCACATCCTTGCCCTTGCAGACGCCACGCACAACGATGTCCCGATCTGTAACCGTGCCCTTCAGCTCATCATTTTCGCCTACCGGCAGGAAGCCCACGCCGTCGCGCTCCATCTTCTCGGCGGCTTCCTTGAGGGTGGTTGAGGGGCTGATCACATCAGCCTTTGGATTCATCACGTCCTTAATATTCATTCTGATCTCCTTTTCTTTAACGAATCGGTGAGCACTGTAGAGCTTTCATCTTGATGGACCGTAAGAGAGAAAGCTTTCCGAATGCATGCAAATGCTTTACCACTTCAGGAAAGTGAGGAGTCGGGCGCCTGCCTTGCCTGAGCCAGCTTGCAAATGCCCGGGATCGAGCTTTTTTGCGGGAAAAAATGCAATGCTCATGCAAGTTTTTCCGCATCCCACAGGTTAGAATGTTTTATCAGGGGCATCAGATGTACTTGTTGCAGCGGTGGTCATGCTGGAGAAATAGGATCGCTTGCCGGGAATGTCTCATCCAGTGCTTCGTCCACTTCATTCTCCAGCCCGCGTTCCAGATTGCTGCTTGCTGACGTCATCCGTGGGTTTATCTGACCCTGATGAAGGACACCGACGGGCCGGCCAGACTCGTCAACCACTACAAGCAACTCATGGCCTCTCTGGAGCAAAGACTCTGCGTATTCTATCGAGTCCGATGCCCTGACCATTTCAATGCCGCGCTCCATCACTTCCCTGACCTGCATCTGGCACCTCACTGGTGATCGTTTGAATCATGCTAGGAAACATCACACATAATCTTTCTAGCAGAATTCATGCCACGATATATTTTCGTAAAGCTGCAAACCTGGGCTTCAGATCGGCATTGTGCTTGCTTGGTTGGTACCCAAACGGATGAAAACCGAGTGTCAACAGAGGATGTGTTTCATGGTGGACTTTACAAAGTCGGTAAACAACCAACAGATGGTGGACGGGTTGAATAAGGTGCTGCGGCTCAACCGGGAACTGGCCTCCCAGTGCGAGAGCGCGAAAGGCGAGATATCAGACCCGGACACCAGCGACCGTATTGAGCGGCTCCGGCAGATGCACGAAGATCACATCGAAAAAATAGGGCAAAGCGTTCGGTTTCTTGGCGGTGCACCCCGGGATTCGGGCTTCCGATTGCCTAAAGTTGGCCTCCAGCTGGCCCATAAGGACGATCAGGCAGTACTCTCGTCTCTGGAGGCCGGTGAAGAAAAACTCCACCAGACCTATAAAGACACCATCCTTCGTCTGAGTGCCAGTGGAGAGGTTGTCCAGGTGCTTAACGAAGTTCTTGACGAAGCCCGGGAGCGAAAACTCTGACGGTGCTTTAAGTTCCAGACCGGGTTACTTGCGCTTCCACTGGCCATCAATTTCCACAAACTGGCCGGCAGGCGTTTTCTCTATGGCCTTCTGACCTGCAACTGTCTCCACCTGAGTAACCGGGATATCATGTTTTTGGGCGATGCGGGCATATTCCTTTCGCCGTGCTTCATTAATTACCTCCACAACGTCCTCGGCCTGGCCATTGGAGCCGACAACTTTTAGGTAACCGCTTTGGGTCTCACCCACCTGGCCCTCCGTTTTTACTGTTTCAAGCTGATTTTTTGCCTCTTCGAGGCTCATGGCCAGGACATTACCGCTGAGGCACAGTGCCAGAACAAGCCCTGACAAAAGCGTCGCTAATCGCATATTCAAGTTCATTTCATGCTTCCTTATCCACGCCCACAAGATCCGCACACAACGGTCCTGGGTAACTGATCAAAACAAGCCTTTTTTACTGAAAAGTTCATCCACGTCTTTGTCCACCTTGACGTAAATTTCATGCTGGATCTTCACGTTCAGGTTCACGGTTATGGGTTCCTTGGGCGCGGCCATCTGCACCGTTGGCGTACAGCCGGCGGTGAGAAAGGCCGAGACCAGTAGCCCGGTAAAGCATGCCCGGAAGTCCATCTCGGTTTCGGGCCTGGATAACATCATCTCAATCTCCTCGTCGACCGGTTGTGGCCCTGGTGAAGCATGACATTGTCAGTCGGCATCTGATTCCCGTTTCCGGATCAGTTCCCTGACCTTCTCGGTCACGGCTTCGTTAACCCGGCCACTGAGCTGCAGGCTGGTCAGCAGTGCTGGGATGTCTTCTTCTACATTTATGTTGAACACAAGCGGATGACCATCACGTACGTCCGGATTCTGGCCTTTCAGGTGGAGCCCCAGGGTGAGCTTGCCATCCTTTTTGTAGTCTATCGTGGTATTAAGCACTGAATAGTGGAAGTTTGCCAACGCATCCGCCACCAGGCCCATCGCCTGATTACCCCTGGCCATGGCCTGAAGCCGCTCGGCGGGTAGCTTCAGGACTCCGCCGGGAGCCGTTGCCATAACCTTACCGCCCTGCACCCGGATACCGTCCGGTCCCACCAGCAATGGCAAAAGACCGGTTAGCCTGCCGGTTCCTGACAGCCCTTCCGCAGGATAGACCGACAGCAGTTCGCCCAGATCTATGCGGTCCAGTTCAATATCGACCGCCAGAGGCCAGGATGCCAGATCAAACTTGCCGGGAATAGCGCTGGCCCTACCCCCCAGCAGGGCTGCGGTGGCCTGCTGCACCCGGAGCTGACCCGCTTCCCACTGGTCAGTCTCAGCCTGGTAGCTGGCAGATAACGTAACCGGGCCCAATGCTACCCCCGGGTTTACCTGTGCCAGGGTGAGGCCCTCCGTGCCTAAGGTAAGCCGGTCATCACCAAATTCAAGATCCAGTGTTCCGTCCAGTCCACTCCAGGCGGTGCGATCATAGAGTCCGGCCAGCCGGTGGAGCCCGAGCTGGCCATCAGCTTCTGGTTTGCCCTCTTCGACCAGCCGGAGCTGCAGGACGGCTTCCAGCCTGCCCTGGCTGAACACCAGTTCCTCTGGCCAGTTTGCCAGTGTCCTGCCCAGAGCTTCACTGCCGGCCTCCCCGCTAACCTCGACCCGCGAGCGCATGATCAGTTCTGAATCAGGGCCATAATTCAACTCGAGGCTGGCCGGTAGTCCGGCGTCTGAAGCCAGTGTGCCCTCGAGCAAGGCAGACTGACCGTTTCCTGCCATATTGCCGGAGAAAGACCAGGACTGGGTCGCGAAAGCCGGATGCCTGAACCGGCGGGCATCCAGAGTTAAAGGCCCTTTGAAAGACAGCCCAGAATCGGATTCAGCTGCGCCATAGACCAGCTGCAGCTCGAGTGAATCCAGCATGGCCTCAACACCATCCACCCACAGGGCATTGGCAGCATCCGGCCCGTCTATATGGGGAACCTTCAGCCTGGAACCCTGACCGAACCTCAGTTTCAACTTTTCGGAATCCGCTTCACCCTGGCCATTAAACCGGGCTTCCGGGTTCCGCAAAGTCCAACTGCCCACCTTGAGATCCGGCATCGACGCTTTCGCGGACAGGTTCCGGAACATCGCACGCCATGGTCGGCCGGTTTCAACGCCGAGGCCGGTAGTCAATTCCATCTGTGATCTGCCTCGACCGGTCAACTTCAGTTGTAAGGGCAAAAGTGAGGCTTTTGGGGGAAACAGAGCCGGGTCGCCGGGATTCAGTTCTATATTCAGGGCCTCGGGCCTCAGAGGCAGAGGTATCTCCGTGATCCACCCGGCCAGGTTGGTCAGCTTCAAGTTGGCCTCTGCAGTCTGAGGTGACCATCGTCCCTGATCTGCCAGTGCCTCCAGTTGAATACGCCCCTGAACATGTCCGATACCTGGTAAGGGCCAGGGTTGAGGCAGGGATGCATTCAATGACAGGCTGCCTGAAAGCTCAGCCAGCATAGGCTCATCCAGTGGCGCCACCAGGCTCCAATCAAGGTTGATACTGGCGTATTCCGGGGCCGGCGGCGGGTTCAACGGCGGCATTGGCAGCCATTGCCCAAGCCAGGTCAGCATCCAGTCCGTCTGCGGCAGCCTGGAAACTGTCAACTCTCCCTGCCAGTGCCCTTCTCCCGGAACCTCATGACCGGTGCTCGTGCGCCAGCTGGTCACAAGCCGGGCATGTTCGGAATCATTGATGGCAAGAGTTGCCTGCGCTGTATAACCCGTGTCGGAGCCGCGACCAGCCTCGGTCTCAAGACTGAGCATCTGACCTTCGTGGCGAAGCCTGATCTGGGCAGTTGCAGGCAACACGAGCGGACCAAAGAGCGCCGACGCCGAACCATGCAGACGGCAGCGGCCAGCCACACAGGGGAGCTCGGCGTCGAATTGGCGGATGGTTATCCGTCGTGGCAGCCAGCCTGGCTTGTCACCGGCGAGGTCGAGATCAGGCAGAGCTGATTCATGGGCGGGCTCTCCCTCAGTCGACTGATCCGTTTCGTCATCAGAGCCTTGGGATCGCTGGACTCCGTCGACCTCCAGCCGGCTGATGTCCAGCGTTTCAACCCCGGGGCCTGTCCACTGCCAGCCTATTGTCAGAGACAGTGTTTCGGCTGCAACCTTGGTCTGTGAGCGGGGCGCCCTGTGCACAAGACTAAAACGTTCAAACGCCAGGCTGGTCAAAGTCAGGTCCATACCAGACCATTCGAGCTGCTCGATCCCGTTTGCCTCAAGGCTCTCGGATACCGCAAGCCATACCCAGGCTGCCATCACGATCACCAGGAAAGGCACTAGAAGCACCAACACCATCAGGCCAACCCTGTGACGGCGACGCATTATATTACCTCGGATAAAACAGACAGAGTCTAGCGCAGCTGGCTGTCTTTACTGCCGCGCCGATTATAACCACTGAAACGGGTCTGGTTGCGGTCCTGTTCGTTCTGGCAGGCAACACAGAGCCGCACACCTTTCAGCGCTTCGCGTCTTGCCTGTGGGATGGCAGCGTCGCATTCTTCACAGTGGCTGAGGCTTTCTCCCCGGGGTAACTGATCCCTGGCGCGACGAAGGGCATCGTCCACAGTGCTGTCTATCTGCTCCTGCACCGCACCCTCTTTCGCCCATCCGTTGGCCATGGCTCCTCTCCTTCTGATTGCGCCCGACTGTTTGGCTTTATCCTAACGCCCAACGCCTGGTATGGCTATCCAGCGGCCCTTGATACGAATGTGCCGGTCGACGACACAGACAAGTTCAAAGCCAGGGGTTTTGCCCAGTCCACTTATGGCTTCTCACCAAGATGGTCAGCTACGTGAGCGCCTCGCTCTCCCATGGGGCGCTCTTCACCTACGGTGGTGTCCTGGGCGGTCTGATGCTCCATCTCGGCATCGAGCTGGGCCCCGAGCAGAAAAATGAAGGCCGTCAGGTAAAACCAGAACAACAGGATTACCACAGCCCCAACCGAACCGTACATTTCATTGAAGTTGCCGAAATTGGACACGTACCAGGAAAACAGGCCCGACATGGCAAGCCATGCTACCACCGCAAAAATGGCGCCAGGGGTCAGCCAGCGCCATTGTGCTGAATGACGGTCGGGACCAAACCGATAGATTCCGGTCAGCGCAACCATCGCAATAATGGCCAGAATCGGCCAGCGCAGGATATCCACCAGCAGGGCGGTAACCGTACCCAGGCCCAGGATACCCAGCAGAGCCGGGGCCGCAGCAATGACTGCCAGTGAAACAATAAAGAAGAGAATCAGGGACACGGTAAGGAGCAAACTCATCAGTACCTGTTTGATTAACGAGCGATCATCATGCTCGTTATAGACCACGCCCAGCGCGATTGTCATGGCAGCGGTGCCTCTCCGGGCGCTCCAAAGCGCAAGCGCCAGACTGAAAACAACCCCGAACCCCAATGCCGAACTTGAACTGCCGGTAAGCGTATTGGTCTGCTCCACCAGCAGCGCCCTGGACTCCTCTGGCAGAATATCCGTGTAGGCGTTTACCTGAGCCTGGGCCTGCTCAGGATCAAGAACAAGGCCATAAATAGACAGAAACGCGGTAATTGATGGGAAAACGGCCAGAAGAAAATAGAAGGCAACCCCGGCTGCAATAAGGCTCAGGTTATTGTCCCCTACCGCGTCCTTTATTCTCAGAAAAATATCCCGCCAGCCTTTGCGCGGAATTTCCCCGGGAACCGTCGCCGAACGGCCACGACTCTTATGTTCCGAATTCGACCTTGGAATCTTGCTCACCAGCTCCTCCTTAAGTCTGTGGGCAATACGATGCCAAGTTAACACTCCGGTGGCACGGGTTCCAGGCTCCCTTTCCTGCTTGACCAGCCACTGTTGAGGCAGTGCTCCGGAGGCCTTTTCCGGTGGTGTTGCGCCTTCTGCGTATAGTGTGCTAGCGATCTGGTCGCTAATATATAGGCAGCTAACTTAATTAAGCTCCACTGCCTGCCGAGGATTAGGGCCATGATCAAAGAGATAAGAGCGACCCAGCGCATCTGGCGGAACCGCATAACCACTCGTAATCAACTGAAACTTATGGATAAGCGGCTTCTCAGGGACATTGGCCTGAACTCCATCGAAGCGGTCAACGAGATAAGGAAGCCTTTCTGGAAAGGCTGAAAAACGGCGAAAATATCAGGACCTGTATACTGCGTTTTCGCACGAATATATGAGTTTTAACGTATTTATACTGCAAATATAAAGCTATACAGTGCAAGCCATCACATCAGCCACTACCACATGGAGGCGAAGAGCCATGACAGTAAAGCTTCACAGCAACACCCCCAACGTTCCCTCCAGCCTCCTGCACAGCAGTCAGGATGTCCGGGCAGAGTACACCCGGGTAGCGGCTCGCAAGGTCACTGCCAACGTCAGGAAAAACCTGAGCCAGATGATGCGGGGCATGCGCTCGAAACCCCTCGGCTCACATCAAAGCGCTGTCTGAGCACGCGGACAGGAATCGACTTTAAAGGGCCCCAAGAGGGCCCTTTTTTGTGGCTGCCGCACCGCTTTTTCCTGATCTGGCATTCAATGCCGGAGGCCCGCCCTATCTGTGAATTGACGCAGCTTTCCTCTAATCTTTGTAGGTACCACTTTTAACGGCTGGAGATAGCCAAGACCATGTCCGACAAAGAGCTGCGCAAAACCGCTGATAAGCAGGCTATTGATCGTTTCCTCCACCAGGTGCGTTCAACGCCCAAACCCTCAACCGAACAGGGGCGCCTTATATTTGCCCTGGACGCAACCGCAAGCCGGGAAGCAACCTGGGACCAGGCATGCCACCTTCAGAGTGAGCTGTTCCTGGCCACCAGGGACCTGGGGGGGCTGGCAATCCAGCTCTGCTACTACCGTGGTTTCGGTGAGTTCAAGGCGACCCGTTTCGTAACGCAAACACAGCAGCTACTGGAGCTGATGAACGACGTTTCGTGCCGGGGCGGCAGAACCCAGATCGGTCGCGTACTTGGCCATGCGCTGAAGGAAACCCGGAGCCAGCCGGTGAAAGCTGTTGTGTTTATCGGTGACTGCTGCGAAGAGCCGGTGGACGAGCTCTGCCACACAGCAGGTGAGCTGGGCATGCTCAAGACCCCGGTGTTCATGTTTCATGAGGGCCAGGAGCCGCACGCAAAGGCGGTTTTCCAACAGATCAGCAAGCTTTCAGGAGGTGCCTATGCACCCTTTGACCGGAGCAGCCCACAGTTGTTGAAGGATCTCATGGCGGCTGTTGCTGTCTATGCTTCAGGTGGTGCCAAAGCACTCCAGAACTTTGCCACTACAAGCTCGTCTGAGGTAAAACGCCTGACTCGGCAGATACGCTGAATCAGGCAACTCAACCCGGCGCTCACTCTGAAAATGGGGATAATCTTTGCCACTCACGTTACTGGTCATCGTGCTTGCAGTCGTTGCCTGGCTATGGATCCGCAACCAGCCTCCGGGTCTTCGCAAACCGGCAACTATCAAACTGCTGCTGATCGCCGCAATCATTGGCCTGGGCCTGCTCGCCCTTACGGGTCGGCTTTATGTCGTTGCGGGCTTGCTGGCCTTTCTGTACCCCCTGCTCCGGCGTTTTCTGCCCGGCCTTATCCTCGGCCAGATTGCCCGGGGCTCAGGGGGAGCTGGCAATGGAGGTAAAGCCAGTTCTGGCAATCAGTCCCGTGTCAGCACAGAACTACTCGACATGACTCTTGATCACGACTCCGGAGACATGACGGGGAAGGTCCTGAAAGGGCCCATGGCTGACAGGAGCCTGTCGGACCTTGGAGAGGCCGAGTTTATTGACCTACTGCAGTATTGCCGGGAACAGGACGTGGACTCGGCACGCCTGCTGGAAAGCTACCTGGACCGTCGATTTGGAGACTCCTGGCGAGCCGACGATCCCGGTGATCAGACAGACCAGGAGGGAGGCACGGCGTCACGCAACCAGAGCGGTGAACTTACCGAAGCCGAGGCCCGGGACATCCTTGGTGTCGATGCCGGAGCCAGCCGCGATGACATCATCCGCGCCCATCGCAGGATGATGCAGAAAATGCACCCGGACCGGGGTGGCAGTACTTACTTTGCCGCGCGCATCAATGAAGCCAAGGCCAAATTGCTGGGTTAGGCGCCAACTGGTGTTGGGCCGGGTGACGAGCGTCTCCTCGCCTGCCGGACTTTGAAAGCTGTCCGCATCTCGTCGGCAAGATACGCCCGAAAAGCGCCTAGCACACCCAGCTTAAGGTCCACAGGCTCACCATCGGCGAGGTGGAAAATCTGCTGGTAGTACCAGGCCTGTCCGCCTATGACATTGATGACTTTCAGGGGCATCAACGGGCTGGCAGGCGAGAACAGACCCTTGCTTGCCAGATGCAGGTGGTTTTCATGGCTGGCAGCGGCCTCGATCCGGCCCTCCATCAGATCCCGAGGCGTGTCGGGATCAGTGCAGAGGGGACGCCCCAGCCCGATCACATCCGTGGTACCTGACGCCAGCGCATCTTCCATGATGGCTCGGGTGCGGAAGCCCCCAGTCACCATCACCGGGAACTGACACACTTTGCGGATGGCTTCGGCGTAGTCGAGAAAGTAGGCCTCCCGTTTGCGGGTGGTTTCCCGCTTCGGGCATCTCTTCCCTGACTGTGGCCCTGTCTCCGGTATGACCCAAAAGTCTGGGCTGCTCATAGGTACCGCCAGAGATCTCAAGCAGGTCGACAGATTCTTCATTAAGCCACTCCACCAGCTGCAGACAGTCTTCGTGGCTGAAACCGCCCTTGCGAAAATCATCGGAATTGAGCTTCAGGCCCACAGGAAAACCGGAACCAACCGCAGCCCGGACGGCCCGCAGGGTCTCCAGCAGGAAGCGGGTGCGGTTTTCAAGGGATCCTCCCCATTGGTCTGTCCGTCTGTTTGTAACCGTGGAAAGAAAAGACGACAGCAGGTACCCATGTGCAGCGTGAACTTGAACACCGGTAAAGCCCGCATCTTTGGCCACGCGGGCTACCTTCGCAAAACGGGCGATGTAGTCTCTTATCTCAGCTTCCGCGAGGGCCCTGGGGCGGGCGTAGTTGCCCAGTAACTTAAGCTGCACGGCCGAAGGACCTACAGGCTCACCGGTAACATAACGGGGCGACTGGCGACCGGCATGGGAGATCTGCATCCAGAGGTGATTGCCATGCCGGGTGCCGGCGTCCGCCCACGCTTTCAACTGCGCCATCCCCCCGGGCTCGCCCGCATCAGGCACCGGGTCAATGGCAACGTTACCGGGACGTTCCAGAACGTTGCGATCGATCATGACATTACCGGTTATGAGGAGACCCGCGCCACCTTGGCTCCAAAGTCCGTAAAGCCGCTGGTGACGCACCGTAGGTTGTAGATTTGTGTCCGCAATGCCTTCTGTCATGGCGGCCTTGGCAATCCGGTTGGGCAGGATAGCACCGCAGGGTAAATGAAGGGGGTCCGAAAGACGTACAGCAGGCATAAGGGCTCTCCGCAGGCAGGTGATCCAATAGTACCGGAGCCCGGCCGGGGCACCCAGAGGAAATACCGTCTCAAGAGGCCAAACCGAAGGGTGGAATAACGATCACGGGATTGAACGGCGGGGGCGTGTGCGCATGAGAACAATTTCGGCCCCTGGTCCGGATCGACCTGCCAGGAGCCTGCCTTTGTTATGAGGAATCAGTCGGGTCGGAGTTCTGCTTCAGATCCTCAGGCTTTCCGAGGCTCACCCTGCGCGTTGGCGAACCAGCCAAAGTATGCACCACCTGCGGCCAGTATCAGATGCAGCCAGATGTTGTGACCGTACAATGGCACGAGCCCGAAGGTGGTTTGCAATACCGGTATAAAGCCCATAACCACAAAGACGGCGTATACAACCGCGACAGCACGGGCATAGGTTACGGCGGGTTTCAGTGCCTTATAGGCCACCAGCCCCCAGATACCGAAAATGATGTGCACAAGGTTGTGAAGAACGTTAACCGGGAACAGACCCAGTAACAGGCCGGAACCGGCTGTTATCGCTAGTTCCGGATCTGCCAGTCCGTGGGCTGAGAGAAAGGCCGGCACGAAGCCCAGAATGCCGACCGCAAGAAATACAATTCCGTAAACCAACGCAAAATAGCGAATAGCCATAACTATCTCCCTGTATTGTCAATTCGTTCGCGTGTTCCGACCCGAAAGACGTCTCCCTCGCCACTTACACTAGTCGCTTTGATACCTCTTGTAATGTGTCATTGAATCATACGGTTATGATCAGTGGTCCAAGCCCTTCCATAAGCCTCCCTGAATAGGTCAATCATTGTCTCGGCAGCGCTTTTAGCAAATGCGTAATTCACGCCGGCACCGAAAACGCCGCCCACAACAGGCACCAACCGTGTCGCCCGCTTGGACGTCAGCTTGATGCTCAGTTTGCGCGCGATGGTCAGCATGATTTTAGCCACAGGCCCGGCCGACGCCCCGGCACTGCGCTTACCTGACAGACTGGTGGCCCAGAGAATCTGCTGCTTGAGGGTAGCCTGGGCGGCCGCATCGAGACCCAGAGACCTGAGGTAGATTTCCTGTGCCTGCTCCACTTGATGGGGGGCGTCCAGGTCGAACCCGTTAACAATAGCCAAACGCTGGTTAAGCCAATAGAGCTGTGCTGCAAGGTTTGCCAGATCCATGCCGCCCAGGGTAAAGGCGGTAACCGGGCCGCCAAAACCGGCGGCGGCTCCGCTGGTGGCGCAATACCGTGCCGCCTTTCGGGCATACTGCGCCATCAGCTCCTCAACTCGGTCGTATTGATTGCCCAGGCCCCTGAAGTCCTCAACGCCGGCAACATTGAGCCCGGCATCCCGGGCGTCCTGGTAGATCTCAGCCGGATCCACATCGAGAATGATCGATTTGACTTTCTCGACCCAACGATTCTCTTTTTGCTCTTTCCCTGATTTGGTCATTGCTCTCTCCTTGCCTAGAGACCGGTGACGCCGAGTGTACGTGCTCCGCCACAAGAGGCCCAAAGCATCGTTGAACTCAAATGGGGCGGACAGGCGAACCGGCGGCTCTTCTGTGTACGATGCTGGTGCGCGATACATTTTGCACCCATACCTCTACCTAGAACGATTCTCTATAGACGCTCTACGCTTTTGTTTTTAATTACCTTTCAAAATCACCAAAAACATAGGCACGACTGTTGCCTAGTTAAACCCAACATTAATCAACTGGGCAGCACTGACCCGACAATTTGAGCACATCTGGACAACGGCGTCCTCACCTTCCTGAAAGACAGGCCAGGTGCGGCGCCGTTTTTTTGTGGCTTGCGAAAGGCACAGTAGCGTCAATCACTGACCACGGCTGAACAGATATTGTGCAGTCCGAACATAAAATGAAAGAGGAAAACGAAACATGTCTTATTTGGTTCCGTCGGAATTCGTAACGAAGATGGTCGACGCTGGCGAATCCAAGATTCATATGTCCACCCGGGATACTTTGATCCGCTCCTTCATGGCAGGGGCCATTCTCGCTCTGGCTGCTGTCTTCGCCATTACCGTTGCCGTCGAGACAGGCAGCTTTCTGCTGGGTTCGGTGCTGTTCCCTGTGGGCTTCTGCATGCTGTACCTGATGGGCTTTGATCTGCTGACGGGAGTCTTCATGTTGACGCCCCTGGCCTGGCTCGACAAACGCCCCGGGGTGACGACCAACGGCATCCTCAGAAACTGGGGACTGGTATTCGTCGGTAATTTCGCTGGCGCCCTGACTGTCGCCTTCATGATGGCCTTTGTGTTGACCTATGGCTTCAATATTGATCCGGGCGCCGTTGGGGAGAAAATCGCCGGCGTTGGCGAGTCACGTACCCTGGGTTATGCAGAATATGGTGCTGCAGGCTGGTTCACCATTTTCCTGCGGGGCATGCTGTGCAACTGGATGGTCTCCATGGGCGTGGTCGGCGCCATGATTTCCACATCCGTAAGCGGCAAGGTTATCGCCATGTGGATGCCCATCATGCTGTTCTTCTTCATGGGCTTCGAGCACTCAGTGGTCAATATGTTCCTCTTCCCCTCCGGCATTATTCTTGGCGGGAGCTTCTCGGTCATGGATTACCTGATTTGGAATGAGATCCCGACGGTGCTGGGCAATCTTGTCGGCGGCCTGGCGTTTACCGGCCTGACCCTATACACCACCCATATCCGTACCGGCGCAAAGCGGGCTTCCGCTACCACCCGCGTTCCGGCCTGAGCACAGGAGCTTACCCAGGGCCCGGGCTGATGCCGGGGCTCTGGTCATTGCCATGAGCCGTTACCTCAAAGTCTCTGTCGGCCAGCATTCTGACAAAGGGCGCAAACCGGCCAACCAGGATTTCCTCGGCTGTTATCTGCCCAAGCCTTCCCAAGTCGGGCTCAAAGGCCTGGCTTTTGCCATGGCAGACGGGATCAGCAGCAGCGAGGTCAGCCACATCGCCAGCGAAACGGCGGTAAAGAGCTTTCTTGACGACTACTTCTGCACGTCTGAGGCCTGGTCTGTCAGGCATTCAGTGGAACGGGTAGTCACCGCTACCAACTCGTGGCTATATTCCCAGAGCCGCAATAGTCCGTACCGGTATGACAGGGATAAAGGTTATGTCTGCACCTTGAGCGCCCTGGTACTCAAGGCCCGCACAGGCTACGTCTTTCACGTCGGCGACACCCGCGTCTACCGGCTTCGGGGCAAAGCTCTGGAACAGTTGACCAACGACCACCGGCTATGGATCTCTCAGACGGAAAGTTACCTGAGCCGCGCGCTCGGGGTTGAGCCGCTGTTGGAGCTGGACCATCAGGCCTTGCCCTTGAGCGAGGGTGATATTTTCCTGCTGGCGACTGATGGCGTTTATGAACATACCGATACTGATTTACTTATCAGTAACATACAGGACAATTGTGATGATCTGGATGAAGCCGCCAGACGAATTGTCACGCAGGCATTCGAGCACGGCAGTGAAGACAATCTGAGCGTGCAGATTGTCCGTGTCGAAACCCTGCCACAGCCCCAGGCCAATGACCTCAACAGCCAGGTGGACCGACTGCCTTTTCCGCCCCTGCTGGAGCCACGCGTCCGGTTTGACGGTTATACGGTACTGCGGGAGCTCCACTCGTCCTGTCGCAGCCACGTGTACCTTGGGCTGGATCAGGAAACCGATACCCAGGTGGTGCTGAAAATTCCGTCCATCGACCTGAGGGACGATCCGGCCTACCTCGAGCAGTTCCTGATGGAGGAATGGATCGCTCGACGCGTCAACAGCGCCCATGTGTTGAAGGCGGGTGTTCAGACCCGCCAGCGCAATTTCCTGTATACCGTGACTGAATTCATAGATGGCCAGACCCTGGGCCAGTGGCTGACGGATAACCCTTCTCCGGATCTGGAAACAGTGCGGGGCATCGTGGAACAGATCGCCCGTGGCCTGTATGCGCTTCACCGGATGGAGATATTGCATCAGGATCTCAGGCTCGCCAATGTGATGATCGACACCACCGGAACCGTAAAGCTGATTGACTTTGGTTCAGCCCGGGTTGCCGGTGTTGTGGAGGCTTATCAAGTCGAAGAGGGCGCCATACCGGGTACAGCCTTGTATATGGCACCCGAGTACTTTCTGGGCGAAGTGGGTACGACCCGGTCTGACCTGTATTCCCTGGGGGTGCTCGCGTATCACATGCTGTCCGGGCGTTTCCCCTATGGCACCCAGGTCGCCAAGACCCGCACCGCTGCCTCCCAGCGCAGGCTGACCTACAGGTCAGTACTTGACGATGAACGGGAAATACCCTCATGGATCGATGAAACCCTGCGAAAAGCAGTACACCCTAACCCCGAAAAGCGCTACCAGGAACTGTCCGAACTGACGTTTGACCTGCGACATCCCAACAAGACCTTTCTGAACAGATCACGACCCCCCTTGCTGGAACGCAACCCCGTGCTGTTCTGGCAGGGAGTTTCAGCCATTCTGACGGCGGTCATTGCGGTTTTGTTGAGCCAGTAAGGCGTCGACGCATCAGGCGCCTGAAAGCTGCTCAAGTTGCTTCAGCCACTTCTGGCCCCGGGCTGATGCCACGCCATCGGCCCAACGGGTGGTCTCGGGAAGCCTGTAGCGGGTCGTACACGCCATCACATAATGCACCGCAGTCTGAAGGCTGATGCGATGCCCGGGGGAGACGATCAGGGGCTTAACGCCGGTACGGGTGCGTAATATGGCACCGATTTGCTCATCCCGGTCCATTAACGGCGTCCATTCACCCCTACCCTCGGGCACGGTCCCGTGGGTACCGGTCAGGCGGCTTTTGCCTACGCCGATGGCAGGCAGCCCCGTAAGCAATCCAGTGTGTGCCGCTACGCCCAGACGTCGGGGGTGCGCAATGCCATGGCCGTCGCACAGCAGGAGGTCAGGCTTATGGACCAGCTTCGCCAGGGCTTCGAGGATAACCGGGCACTCACGGAACGAGAGCAGTCCGGGAATATAGGGCATGGGCACCGGGAGTTTGGCTATTGCATAGTCAACCGGCACCAGGTCATCCAGACGAAGGACTACGATCGCCGCGCGAGCCGTGGCTTTGTTTTCGAAACCCACATCTACCCCCGCGACCGTCTTGATTTCGGGTAGATCATCTTCAAGAATAACGCGGGACGCCGCTTTTTTCTGTAAGGCGATGGCCTGGCGCGGCGTCAACCCGGCCCACTCTTCAGTGAGGTTATGCATCACGTGATCTGCTTCCGTCCGGTAATTCCTGATGTATAGCCGTAAACCAATTTCCCAAACAAAAAAGGAGCACTCAGCCATTTAGACTGAGGGCTCCTTCTTTATCGGAACAACTCTTCATCGGCACAACTGTGCAACTGAAAACCCGTTTGGCGTAAGTATCAACGCTGGCCAGACTTGACCGTATCCTTGACCTTGCCTTTGGTTTCCTTTGCATGACCCTTGGTGTTCTCGGCCTTACCTTCGGCCTCGGTCTGCTCATCATCAGTTGCCCGACCGGTCAATTCCTTCAATTTGCCCTTGATCTTATCAAGGGTGCCCTCTGCTTTATCCTGCTTGGGATCTTTCATACGTCCTCCTTGGATGTAGCCAATCTATAACTACAATTTGAGGCTATCAGTTAGCAGCAGGAGCACCAATTAACGATGCTTAATGGATAGCACGGATGGAGGGCACCTCCACCATCGAGGCGGTTTTCTGGCGCAGCAGGTTATGGATACGCGATATCAGGCCGACTCTCATCAATATTCCTCAAAAGCACATACCCGAGCTCTTCTGAACAACCGGATTGCAGCCGGGTGGCACGGGCAGGTAGCCTGATCGTGATACCGAACAGGGGCCAGGACCCGGGTACCTTGTGCGTTGAAAACCAACCCAGGCAGGATGCATCCATGCAGAATGTATGGCGCAACGGAAATTGCTTTGCACTCTTCCCCGAAAGCGACCGCTATTTACCGGAGCTGCTCACCAGCATCGATAATGCCTCCGAATCGGTACTTGTCGAACAATACCTGGTCGAGTCCGGAGAATTTACTGACCGCATTCTGGATGCCCTCATCCGGGCAGCAGGCCGTGGCGTTCATGTTCAGGTTCTTCTTGACCATGTTGGCAGCCAGGGATTCAGCCAGGCCGACCAGCGTCGGTTGACCTCTGCAGGTATAGCGCTCGCCTTTTTCAATCCCCTGTCCCGGATTCGCTGGTGCCATAACCTGAGACGGGACCATCGAAAACTGATGCTTATCGACAGGCGGGTAGCCTACACAGGGGGCGTCTGCTTTACCGACGAGTTCCTTGGCAGCTGGTATGATCTTCTGGTCCGTATAGAGGGGCCCGTAGTCAACGACTGGCTCCTCCTGTTCAGACGGCTGTGGAATTCTCCAGGTGTGAGGGGCCCGCACAAAGAGGTGTCGGCCTATAAAGCGACTGCGATCAGCGCCGCGCGCCCCCAGCACGAGAACATGCGTGGGCGGGTTATCTGGGGCCGGGGTCGCCTGCACCAGGCCATCAGATTTTCGCTCCAGGCCCAGATCAACCGGGCCAGGCGACGGGTGTGGCTATACACGCCCTATTTCATACCCACATTCAGCCTGCGCCAAAGTTTACAACAGGCAGCGCAACGGGGCGTCGATGTCCGTTTGCTGGTTGCGGGTAGAAATCATGATCACCCTACAGTACGTCATGCTGGCAGGAGCTATTACGGAAGACTGCTCAAAGCAGGCGTACGCATCTATGAATACCAGGCATCTTTTACCCACGCCAAGCTGTGCCTGGTCGATGACTGGTGCACCCTGGGCTCCTGTAATTTTGACCACTGGAGCCTGCGTTGGAACCTGGAAGCCAATCAGGAAGTGGACGACCGGCAGTTTGCCAGTGAGGTGGCAGCCACCTTCGAAAGTAATCTCTCCCGAAGTCAGGAAATCAGCTTTGCGTCCTGGCGAGAAAGATCAGTCACGCAGAAACTTCTGAGGCGGGTGCTGGGTACCCTGAGCGCCTGGATGACATTTATCCGATGAGCGTATTGCTCGTTCAGGGAGCAGGCCATAGCCCGAGAGCACAACCGCTCTGTATCCATTACCTGTAAACCGTAAATTTTGCCGACCTCCAGCCTAACGGACGGCCATCTATGGCCTGGCTGCGGGCCTGGCCTTCCGGCGCATATCTTGCATTTTTCATGACCAGGAACTCTACGCGACGGCCCGGCCTGTTCTTCAGGCAGGGTACGGCCCAGGAAAGTCACATCGTCGGAAAAGGAGAAGGCCCATGGCAAAGGGGATTTCGAACAAGGTGGTGGTAATAACAGGCGCTTCATCAGGTATCGGTTACGGCACCGCACTCAAGTGTGCCTCGGCAGGCGCCGCCCTGGTCTTGACGGCGAGACGCTCGGACGCACTGGAAGAAGTTTCACGGGAGTGCGCTGAAAAAGGTGCTGAGGTGCTGGTTGTGGCGGGCGACGTTGCAGACCTGCACCATGTTGAAGAGGTTGGCCGTAAAGCGATTGAAGAATTCGGGCGAATTGATGTCTGGGTCAACAACGCCGGGGTGGCTGCTTTCGGGCGACTGGAAGAGGTACCGTATCGGGATTACCGCAGGGTGATAGAAACCAATCTGTTTGGTTATATCCACGGCGCCCGGGTCGCCATTCCAGCATTTCGGGAGCAGGGACAGGGTATATTGATTAATGTCTCATCGGTGGTGGGCCATATTGGCGCCCCCTTCGCCAGCGCCTATTCCATCAGTAAGTGGGGCGTTGAAGGACTGACCGAGTCCCTGCGCATGGAATTGCAGGACGCTCCCGAGATCAAGATCTGTTCGGTACTACCCCCCTCCACCGATACGCCCTTTTTCAGCCACGCCGCGAACTTCAGTGGTCAGGCCATCAAACCCCTGGATCCGGTACACAGCACCGACCTGATTGTCGAAGCCATTGTTGATCTCATGAAAAACCCCAAACGCGAGGTGCTGCCCGGATCAGCAGCAAAGCAGCTCAATTTCCTGCGCAGCTTTGCGCCGTCCCTGGCCGAACGGCTATTCGGACCTATGGCAGAGCACAGGCATTTCCAGGACCGGCCGGCCCTCGACACTCACGGCAATGTCCATGAGCCGATCGACAGCCGGGTCAGTGTCGATGACGGCTGGCTTGAGTCATCGGCCACCTACACCAACCCCGGATACAGTCGCGAAAGAAGTGCTTTCATCGGAGCGGCCCTGCTTGGCCTTGGCATCAGTCTCGCGACTATAACAAGTATCCGCAACCACCAATCGGCCTGACAGGCCTCTGGCGTGCAGCGGGGTCGGGAGTGACTGCACGCCCGTGCAGTCACATCGGCACCCTCTCCCCAGGTGTTCATAGCTGCCTCCCACGCACCGATCCCAACAGAACTCGACATCAAGCCAAGGTAGCGCTAGGGTAAAGATAAGGATGAGTTAACTTTCAGGGAAGGAAAGTCTATGAAACAGCCATCATTCGAAGAGCTCGAGACACTAGCCTCGCAGGACCCCGCAGCTTTTGAAGCCCTCAGGGCCGAACTTATCGAAGATTGCATCCGCAGCGCGGGCCCGGCCAGCGAACGCCGCCTCAGGGGGCTACAATTCGTCATCGACTCCAGACGTCAGCTTGCACGCACCCCCCTGAAAGCCCTCATTGAGATCCAGGCCATGATGCATGACTCCCTGCAGCGTCTGAATCTTGCCCTACAGTCAGGATCAACCTCTGAGAGAGCTTCCGGCCGTGTCGTTCACCCGAAGTGGAGCTGGTCCCTTGTCCGGTCCGGGGATAAGCGCTCACGACCGTCTTCAGTCGCCCACCGTGAAGGAGAGAATGCGTGAGAGGTGGCTGTACGGCAGACCTGTCTCCTGGTGCCAGGTGTTGAAAGCCTGTTGCGCCTGCCTGAGTGCCTTCCTGGTGCCAGGCGTGGCGTCCAGGAGCTGCTCTCGCTGCAAGCCGGCTATCACATCAGACGACAGGATGAAGCCGTCCCATCCGACCCGACGAAGAAAATACTGAGCGGTGTTTCCCCCCAGCCGCGCGCCGTTCCACTTGAGCCAGAGCAGCAAACCCGCCTGGTCATCGGACGGCCATGAGTCGAGAAACTCCCCGAAACTTCCGTGCTCTCGGCCAGCCCCGACAATCATCCTCGCGTTGCCGGGCACCGTCCGGATCTTCTGCATGTTCCGCACAATACGCTCATCCTGCAGCAGGTTCTCAAGCACCTCCGGCGACACCTGTTGCCAGTACAGGGGAATAAAGCCTTCAAAAGCGGCCTCAAAGCCGGGCCATTTGTTATCGATCACGCGCCAGACAAAACCAGCCTTGAAGACACAGCGAGTCACTTCCGAGAGGTAACGATCGTCTCCTGTGGATGTCAGCTGCTCTGCCTGGGCTACCGGAGGCAAAAGGTCTTTCATGGCAGCCTCTCCACCCTTGCGGACGATGGCCTGTTGATAAATGCTGGCAAAAGACATGAGCGGGTTCCGAAGTTACTTGAACGGCTGAGGCGCTGTGATCCACTATAAAGGAAACCCAACTCTGCGTGGAGTCCACTTATGCCGGCTATCGGATGGCTCTTTCTACTTTTCGCCCTGGCACTGATACTTGGAAGTCTTTTTATGCTTCGGGATTCCAGCAACAGCATGCCCATCTCCAAGAAAAAGATGGATAAGATCCGCAAGCGCAAAGCAGAAGTTGAAGCCGACGAGAAAAAGGAAAACGAAGACAAGTGGTAAAGATATGTAAGAGAAAGAAGTTACCGCTACAACTTAAGCCCCACCCATAGCATCAATAAAGCTGCCGGTGACAAACGAACTGTCGTCACCCGCCAGCCAGTATATAGTTCGTGCAATCTCCTCCGGCTGTCCGCCTCTTTGCATGGGTATCTTCGGCTTCAGCCCGTCCACCCTGCGCAACCTTGCCCATGACGGTTCCTTAGTTAACAAGAATGTCTGAAAAACTAGCCGGTAGGCGCCTGCGTCATGTTCCATTGGGCCGCAAAATCGGAGATTAGGTCCAGCACGCGATCGGGCTGCTCCCTATGCGGCACATGCCCGCAGTTTTTCATGACTTCCAGACGGGACGGCCCAGCTGCATGGTCGACAATCCGCCTCGGAATGGCCAGGGACGAGAACTCATCCTGGTCGCCGTGTATCACCAGTGCCGGGCATGAAATATTGCCCAGATAAGAATCGAGTTGCCATGCAGCAAAGGCCGGTGATCGCCAGACCCCGTTCCAGGCGTCCAGTACCCACTGAGCCTTAGTTCCATGGTAGCGAACCAGCTTGCCCAACTGTGCCGGGTCTTCAAATGCTCTGGTCGCTACAACTATGCCATCCAGCGTACGTTGCTCAACAAAAGACTGGGCCGCTTCCGTTATCACCATTTCACAGTCTGGCCCATGGGTTGCCGCGATCATGAGCGCCATGGCACCGCCAACACTGTGCCCGAGTACCGAAAACTGCCTGATTCCCAGGGCGTCCCTCAAGGCAGGAAAGTACAAGTCCCCTTCCTCAGCTATGAAATCCAGCGATGGCAAGCCTTGCCGTGCAGAGGACCGGCCGAAACCCAGCCGGTCATAGGCGATGACTTCCCGTCCGAGCTTACGGGCCAGTGCCTCAGGAAAATCGCGCCAGAGGTCAACGCAGCCCAGGGAGTCATGCAGGAGAATCAGCGGCGACAGGGTCTCTGGCCCTTCCGGCTGCCAACGGCGGACAAAAGCACTGCCGGCGGGCATTTCCACAAATTGTTCTTCTACTCTCATGGGTATTCCGGATCGGATGGGTATTCGGTCATGCAGGGTCATTGTGAATCTGAGAATGCGGTAATGCCAGCCATCAGCCATAAAAAAACCGGGAAGGGTCCCGGTTAAAGATCGAACAGCACAACAAACATATCGTCTCAATTGCACATGCTATGGGTATTGCGTGACAGAAGAGTGACAGATGCAGCTTTTCCCCCTGAAGATGAACCGGATCAACTGCGCCTGACATAGCCGTAGGCGCGGTTGCTGCGTTCACCGCCGTTTCGCCTGTATTCAGCTTTCAACCGGGCGAGTTTATCCGATGCGGGAGCCATGACCTTTTGATGGTCAAGACCATAAAGCCGGGCACTGTTGGTGCCGAAGATCCTGGTCTTGACTGGTCCGTCAGCCGGGCCCAGCTCAGCGAAGCCGTGTTTTCTTCGCATGTCTTCAGGAATCTCCAGGCGGCGAAACGC
Source organism: Marinobacter salicampi (assembly GCF_011074795.1). GTDB lineage: Bacteria > Pseudomonadota > Gammaproteobacteria > Pseudomonadales > Oleiphilaceae > Marinobacter > Marinobacter salicampi. The sequence continues at coordinate 24,962 of NZ_JAAMPF010000031.1, read as the reverse complement.
CTCAATCTGCCACTGGGGAGAGCCGTACCATATCGAATCCGTACCCCATACAACCCGCTCCGGACCCATATCACGGATCAGTATGCCGACAATGGCGGCCGCCAGCCTCGGATGGGTCACAGCCGCGTGGGCAAAGGTAGCGCCAAGGTCGGCGTAGACATTGTCCAGACCGTGCTTGCCCGGCATTTCGGCCAGATCGCTCACCCAGTCGATACGCCCGGTCCGTTCGAAATGGCTCAGGGCAGCATCAGGCGAGCCTCCCACATGGCGATAGCCAGAGTGGTAGATGAGAAAATTCAGGCCGGGCCAGTCCCTGGCCGCCTTGGGAACGTCGTTGACCTTTGCGTATTCCAGCAGATGAGGCCACTTTTCCTCGGCGCTGGGTGGAAACAGCCCCTTGTGGACACAAACATTGCGGATGCCGGCCCTGTCCATTTTCTCGTAACCCCGATAGGTCACTTTTTCGTCGTCGAGCCGCCAGGGCCAGGAAGACTCGTCCTTGTGGGTATTGTCGCCAATGGTGTAGCCCTTCCAGGAATCGGGCTGATGCTCTTCTATGGCCCGATCCATATCCTCTAGCCAGCCCGGCTGACCTGGCGTGAAAATGGCGTGGCTGAAAAGGCGCTTCGAACCGGCAAACTCGTTAACCCGGTCCCGAGCCGCGGCGATCTGGCCATTGGTGAGAAACCAGTCTTCGGGAATGTCTGAGGGGGCGCCGCTTAACAGGGCAATCTTGGTATCACTGTCGAGGTACATTTCCTTGATGTAGTTCTCGAACTTGAGGTACTCAAGGGTCTGGTCCTTCTCGGCCAGTTCCGGGTTCTTGCTAATACCGGTATTCTCGCGGATCCGGACGAAACTCACCAGATTCGTGTCATCACGTAGAAAGTGAGAGTGATCATCAAAGATAAACTGACCGGCCAGGCCCTCCTCCCGCTCATCGGCAAAAGCCTGATCCATGATTTCACGATCATCTACCTCGAACGTCTGGCCGTACACCTTGTTCATGACCGCAAAGGCGGCCGCCATTCCCGAGGCGCTGCGCAGGAAACTACGGCGGCTCATATGGCGCAGGGGAGCAACCTTGTCCACAAGGGCGGTCAGGCGACGCTCATAGTTTTTCTGCTGCTCGCTCTGGCGGGCAGGAAAAAACTCACCATTGGAAATGTTATTGCTGGGTAGTGGAGAGTCAAAGCCCTGCCTTTCGGCACCTTCGAGCCTGTGACGCTCCTTGTCGTCAATGAACTCTCCCATGGTTTGTCCTCCCTGTGGGCTTTACTTTTGCTCTTCCGGTGCAATCCGTTTTTCAAGGGGATGGTATGCCGGCCCCTCAATCACCGCGCCATCAGTGCTGAACCGGCTGCCATGGCAGGGGCAGTCCCAGGTGGTGTCGGCGGCATTCCAATGCACATGACATTTCATATGAGGACAGATACCGGAGACTACCGAGCAGTCTCCGTCGCTGTTCCGGTATACCGCGAGTCGCTCCCCATCCAGGGAGACCACCTTGCCCTGGCCCGGTTCCACATCGCTCAGCGCCTCGATCTTCTCAGGATTCAGGAAGTCCTTGACCATGTGCTTGGACACTTTCACGTTTTCTTCCGTCCAGCCTTTCATGGACTTGACCGGCGTAAAGCGACGGGCATCGAATCGTTTGCTCCAGCGGTTGTCCCTGACCTGGACAAGGTCGCTGATGATCATGCCCGCCAGCGTGCCCCAGACCAGGCCATCGGCTCCGAAGCCGGTTGCCACATAGGCTTCGTCAAGGCCATGCATCCGGCCGATGTAGGGCAAGCCATCCGCAGAACTGAACTGCTGGGCTGACCACTCATGCTCAAAACTCTTAACGTCGAAGTGCTTGCTGAGATAGTCGCGAAGATTATCGTAATAGCCCCGCCCCAGCTTGCCTTCACCAACCCCGTGTTTCTCGCCAATGGCCATCACATAGTGATCCTCGCCATAACGGTAGCTTCTTACCGAATGGAAGGATCCCAGCGCCCAGAAGATCCCTTCAGGAGCACCCGTGGCGTCGACTTTAGCGCTGACGCCGTATTCCCGGGAGGGCACCATGCCCGTCTGCAGCAGGCTGATCCCTTTCGGCGTATGGGTCGCATGAACGATTGACCTCGCCTTGACGGACGCGAGGTCCGTTTTGACTTCGTTGCCGTCATAATCAATGTCCCTGACCGGACTGTGCTCATAGATCGCAACCCCAACAGAGCTGGCTGCGCGGGCAAGACCCTGAACATAGAGCAGAGGATTGAACTGGGCCTGGTCATCCAGTTTCAGCCCTTTACTGACCCTGAAACCGGGCAGGTCCTCTTTGATTTCGTTAACCTCAAGCCCTGCGCTTTTTAGCGCATCCATTTCTTCATCCAGGGATTTGGCCAGTTTGCGGTTGCTTTCAGTGAGGAACCGGTAGAGCGGACGGCGGCTGAACTGGCAGTCAATGCCAAAGCGTTCGGTGAGATTTTCAATCAGGTCCACGGCCTCACTGCGGGACTGGACAACGTCGGTCGTTACTTTGTCGCCCCATTTATCGCGAACGGTGGCAATGCCCTTGGCAAGGGTGCTGTAGAGATTACCGGTGGAGTAACCACTGTTGCCTTCCCCAACACGGCCCGCCTCAAGCAGAACCACGTGCTTGCCCGCTTCAGCCAGTTGCAGCGCCACCGTCAGGCCAGTGATACCGCCTCCGATAACCGCAACGTCGGTTACAAGGGAATTGGTCAGCTGTGGGTATTTCGGGTTCTCGCTGACAGCCAGTTTCCATACCGCGTCCATAACCCCTCCTTAGGTTCGAATCGTCTTGTGAATACCATAAAAGATCGGCAGCGCAGATCACCGCTGCTGCTACTGTTGTAACCAATTGAGGCGCCCGCGGACTAATTACGAAGCAGTAATGTTGAGGTGGCTGGAGGACGTGTTGCGGAACTTCTTGGGAAATGGCGAGTGTGGGCTGCAAGGCATCGCTAAACCGGGCATCGACCGAACAGAAATGGCCGATGCCCTAAAGCTCTGGCTTAAAGTTCCTGGGCGGTGGGCCGCAGGATGATTTCATTGATATCCACGTCGTGGGGCTGCTCGATCGCATAGACAATGGCACGGGCTACCGCGTCTGCATCGATGGCCACTTTGTAGAGATCTTCCGCGGCCTTGGCGGCGTCCGGGTTGGTGATCGTAGTGGTCAGTTCGGTCGCAACCGCCCCTGGTGAGATATTGGTACTGCGGATCTCCTCACCGGCCTCCATACGCAAGCCTTCAGACAGGGCTTTCACCGCGTACTTGGTTGCGCAGTACACAGCCGCGCCCGGAAACAGCTTGTGGCCGGCTACAGAGGAAAGATTGATCACGTGGCCGCTGTGCTGCTCCCGCATGGTGGGCAGAACGGCTGCAATGCCATACATTACACCCTTGATATTGACGTCGACCATCTGCTCCCATTCGTCCACTTTCAGGGCATCAAGGGGCGCCAGGGGCATGAGCCCGGCATTATTGATCAATACATCGATGCGGCCGAATTTGTCCTTCGCCGCTTTCGCCAGGGATTCCACCTGCTTGCGGTCGGTGACATCCGTTACCTGATAGATGGCCTCCCCATCTTTGGCAGTCAGCTCTTCGGCCAGCGATTTCAGACGATCTTCCCTGCGTGCACCCAGCACCAGTTTTGCACCGCGGTCCGCAAGACGGCGGGCGGTGGCTTCGCCGAGGCCACTGCTTGCCCCTGTGATAATGACGACCTTGCCGTTTACCGGATCATTGCTGTTGCTCATAATAAATCTCCTTTAATATTTTAAATCAGGCTGTTGTGCGGGTTTCTTCAAGTGCCGGGTAATCCGTATACCCATGCTCATCGCCGCCATAAAATGTGCTGTCATCCCATTCATTCAGAGGCGCGCTCTTACGGAAGCGGGTCGGAAGATCCGGGTTGGCAATAAACGGACGACCAAAGGTGACCAGGTCACAACGACCTTCCCCGATACGCTTGCGGGCCTCTTCTGCGGTATAGGCGCCATTGGCGATATAGGCGCCCTTGAAGCCCGCCTGGATGGCGTCAATGACTTTTTCCGGGCGGCCATCGGCGTGATTGCCCTGGAAGGAATCCTCTACTACCTCCATGTAGGCAATACCCAGATCATTCAACCGGCTCGCGAAGGCCCCGAAGGTTTCTACCGGGTCTTCGTCATACATATCGTTAAAGCTGCCTGTCGGACTGATCCGGATACCCACCTTGTCCTTGCCCCAGACCCCGATTACGGCTTCCATAACCATCAGGGGCAGGCGCATCCGGTTTTCTACTGAGCCACCGTACTGATCGGCCCGATGGTTGCTTCCGCTCTTGAGAAACTGGTCCAGCAAGTAGCCGTTGGCGGCGTGTACTTCCACACCGTCGAAGCCGGCGTCTTTGGCATTCTGCGCGCCCTGGCGAAATTGCTCGACAATGTCCGGTATTTCCGATGCCTCGAGCGCCCGTGGTTCGGGAATCTCGACCATGCCGGAGTCGGCACTGATAAAGGTTTTCGCGCCCTCCGGCTTGATGGCCGAAGGCGCCACCGGTTTATTGCCCCCGGGCTGCAGTTCAGTATGGGAAATACGACCCACATGCCATAGCTGCAGGTGTATACGTCCACCGGCCATATGGACTGCGCCCGTCACCTTGCGCCAACCCTCGATCTGTTCGGCGGAATGAATACCGGGTGTGAAGGCATAGCCCTTGCCCTGTGGCGAAACCTGGGTGGCTTCACTGATGATGAGGCCGGCACTGGCGCGCTGCTGGTAATACTCAGCATTCATGTCATTGGGAATATCCCCTGGCTGGCTGGCTCGCGACCGTGTCAATGGTGCCATGAGCACACGGTTAGGCAGAGTCATGGACCCCAGTTCGCATGGTTTGAACAGCACATCGTTGGCGTTGCTCATTCGTTGCTCTCCTTGCTGTATTAAACAAAATTTATTAGACCAGTCTACTAGTATCCAGTGAAAAAAGTCAGCCGACGCCAAGGCATTGCCGGAAGAATACCCGGACAAATCGCTCCATGGGCTCTGTAGACTTCAGCACCTTGGCTCTCAGAATTGCACCTTCCCAACCCGACAACAGAAAGCTGGCAACGTCGGACGAGTTGACTGAATCATCGATATCCCCGGACTGGCGCGCTTCCTCGATACATCGCTCAAAGCGTTTCTCCCAGCTCTGAAAAACCGTATCCAGCCGCTTCCGGAAGTCCTCGTTCTGCCCTGCCAGTTCCTGGCCCAGGTTTCCGATCAGGCACCCACGGGTGTACTCACAACCGGTCATGGTCTCCAGACCTGTGTCGAAATAAGCTCTCAAGCGATCAACGCCCGAGCGGCTGGTATCATTCAGGATCTGATCAAGTTTGACGTCATATTCCTCGGCAAAGGTTTCTATGACTGCCAAACCAAAATCGTGCTTGCTATTGAAATAGTGGTAGAACGACCCTTTGGGTACACCAGCTTCCGTCAACACGGCATTGATGCCCGTGGCACCAAAGCCTTTTTGCCCGATCAGATCTGCACCGATCTGAATGATGTGATTGCGAGTGTCGTTGGATGCCATGACAGCTATATTAGACCGGTCGGCTAGTGACGTCAACGAGCCGCCCCTTACACACTGGTAACAGGCCTTACTTACAGCTTCAATCCAGCCTCACCCCAACATCTGCGGATTGAGCTGCCATACCGAATAATTGAGAGTGCCAGCGAACGTGACCCAGAGCAGGTACGGAACCAGCGCCAGACCGGCCAAAGGACTGATTCGCCAAAACGCCACCACGGTAGCGACGATCAGTAACCAGAGCAGGACAAGGTCTGCCATGGCAAGGGCGCCGAGGTGCCAGCCAAAAAATAACCAGCTCCACAGGGCGTTGAGCACAAGTTGAATAAGGAAAAGCGTAAGCGCGCTCCTGGCAGAAGGGAATCCGCTGGAACGCCACACCTGCCAGGCTGCGAGCCCCATCAGCAGATAAAGTGAGGTCCAGACCGGACCGAAGACCGAGGCCGGCGGTGCCCATTCCGGCTGCCTGAGCTGGGCATAGAACTGATCTGCCTGAATCGAAGCTATTGCCCCGGTCCCGGCCGCGACAAAAACAACAACAAGCCAGCCTACAAGGCCAAGAAACTGCTTTGGTTTGGTATAGGGCGACATGAGATGCTCCGAGTGGGGTGACCTCAGCTAGGCCATTAAACGGTCCGGGCTTGGCGCATCGACTGCCAACCGATGCAATAACCTTTTACACTGGGTCTGCAGACCCGCTTTCAAACGCCGGGTTGCCGACGTAACGAAAACCAGAGTTCAAACCAGAAATCCAACACGGAGGTTATCATGAGTGCAAACCAGGCCTACAGCGCTGACGCTCCAAGCCGCTCTGAGCTCGACCAGACCCCAGGCCCCCTGGTGGTTGAATTTGGTACTGACTGGTGCGGCCACTGCCGGGGAGCACAGCCGTTGATCGAAGAGGCACTCGCCGGCCATCAGAGCGTAAAACATTTGAAAATCGAGGATGGCAAGGGCCGGAAGCTTGGCCGGAGCTTCAAGGTCAAACTCTGGCCAACGCTTGTTTTCATGCGTGACGGAGAAGAGCTGGCCCGCGTGGTCCGCCCGGGCAGTGCCCGGGACATTTCGGATGCCCTGGACCGGATTGTTACTCCGGCCTGAAGCCTTTATTCAGCACCCTGCCGGGCGGCCCCAATTTTAAATTCGTGGGCCAGCTCCTGCAGTTGCCTGGCGAGTCTCGCCTGCTCATCGGTCACCAAGCTTATCTCCTGAGATCCTGTCAGGGCCATGTTGGCTGATTCATTCACGGCCTCCATGTTCCGGGACAGGTCCTTGGTGACTGAGACCTGCTGATCAGATGCGGTGGCAATATGGCCAGCCATCTGTGAAATGGAACCCACATCATTGAGGGTCTCGGCAAAGGTCCGCTCCAGCTCAGACGCACGCTCGCTGGTATCGTTCGCCAATGCGTAGCTTGCCTTCATGGCGCGGCCAGCATTGCCTGTCATTTCCTGGAAGCCTACGATGATGGCTTCTATATCAGTGGTGGACTTGTGGGTTTGCTGGGCCAGCGTGCGTACTTCGTCGGCCACCACCGCGAACCCCCTGCCCTGATCCCCAGCGCGGGCCGCTTCGATGGCAGCGTTCAGAGCCAGCAAGTTGGTCTGCTCTGCGACCTGGCGGATCACATGTATGACGTCGCTAATGGAGCCACTGCGCACTTCCAGCTCTGCAATCACCGAATTCACATCCTTAACGGACTCAGCCAGATCATGAATGCTCTGAAGGCTGTTCTTCAAAACCCTTTCGCCTGCCTGGCTTCGCTCCATGGCGCTATTGGCGGCGTCGGCTACCTGCTGGGTATTGCGGGAGATTTCCTCTGAGGTGGCTGACATCTGCAAGGTTGCGCTGGCCACTTGGGTAATCTGCTGCTGCTGAAACTGAATATGTCCGCTGTTTTGATCGGCCGTGGCGCTTGTCTGTGTGGTAGCCCTGGCTAACTGGACACTGGCTTGGTCTATCTGCAGCAGAGCGTCGCCGAAATGCCGGTAGAGCTCATTGATAGCGGCGCTGATCGTGCCGATTTCATCTTTCGATGATACCTCGATGGGGTGTGTGAGGTCTTTATTCTCCATAGCCTGGCGCACCCCCGTCAGTAACTGGCGAACCTGATGATTAATCGAACGGATAATCAGCAACATCAATACCAGGGCCACTGAAATCGATACCAAAGCGATAACGGCATGAGTGATCAAACGCTGCCGGGTTGCAGCAAGCGCTTGTTGGGCCAGACCGGAGATCTGCATCAGCATGGACGCGCGCACCTTGTTCAACGCCTCGATGCGATCACTGGCCACAGCAAACCAGGTATCTGCCTCCAGCCCGTAGAGCCCGGACGGGCTTTTGAAAAGCGTGTCCCGCTGGGCCTGAAGGGCCAAGTTGGCCTCACCGGCGAGAAGATCTTCAATACTTTGGCGCATGAACGAGTCTTGCGGAAGCATAGCCTGCGCCGAGGCAAAAAACGCCTGCTGATGACCGTAAAGAGTGGCAAGCTCCTGGGCCGCCGGCACATCGAAACTACCGCGACGAATCAGGCTGGAGCCAGCAGCCCGTTCCAGCCCCGCCTTCTCGGCAGCCTCAGCCAGCACATAGTAGGCGTTCACCTGACGGGTCAGTTCAGCATCAGTGGAGCGCCGGATAATCAGCGGAATACGACTGATCAGCTCCCGGATCAGGCCGGTGTAACTGCCAGTTGCCTCCACGGCATCCACCTGACGCGCAACCGTGTTTTCGCGAAGGCTTTGCAGCTGATCCATTTTGCTGTCAAAAGCCACCACGTTATCCCGTATTTCCGCATCAAGCCGGTCGTCCCTCAGCAGGCTCTCGATCCGGTGCCGGTAGGCTGACAAACGGGCATCGGTATCCTCGTGTTGGGCAATTAGCTCACGGGTCGCCTTCTCCGGATCGAAGCGACTGGCGAAGAAAACCACTGAGCGGTCACGCTCTTTCTGCAGGGCTTCCACAAGCGGGTCACCGATGTCCGCCAGGGCAACCATCTTCTGCAGTTCGTGCATATGGCTGAGATCCTGGGCATTGCGGGCATAGCTCTCAAGAGCAAAATAACTCACGACAACCAACGCGGGTATTACCAGGGCAAGCAATTTGCCGCGCATGGAAAGATTGTTTATCAAGCTCATAGGCCAGGCTCACTCCTTTCATTGTTTTTATAGTCGCGCTCCGGCTCCCGTGGGACGGCTGCCCTATCGTTTTTGGGCACGACAGATATGAAACCCAGCAAACAATGGGCCTGTTTTTGATTATGTATTTAATTCATACAGATGGAATAAGGGATTGACTGGGAGCACCGGCAGTAATGTCCGAGTTTCCACACAGAAAAAGAGGAAAAAGAGCCTGACCGGGCTGCAAAGCATGCGGAGCACGGTCGTAACGGGGCTGTCCGACCGATCGGACAATGTCCAGAATTACAGACAGGGGGGAAGCGCTCCCAAAGCTTTAGACGCTGACAGATTATCAGGCCGCTTCTCGCTTCGCACCGACCTCGACCAGGCACTTGAACAGGGTCTCAGCATCGCGGAGTTTCCGCGCCTGTGGCCAGACAGCCTCGGCTTCGGCAAATCCCCTGCGAAGGTAGTTCAGCCATTGCTTCACCCGGCCGCAGACGTATTTATCATCCAGGTGACCCTGAAGTACGTGACCATAACCTTTTACCAGTGCCACGGCTTCCAGCCACGTCATGGGGGTGTGACTTTCACCCTTCTGGCTGGCTTTTATGCAGGCGGCAAGGTCCGGGCGTGAGATGAGTCCACGGCCGATCATGACGTCTTCGCAGCCGGTCACTTTCCGGCAGCGCCAATAATCCTCAACAGTCCAGATATCGCCGTTGGCGATAACCCGCGCGGATACCGCCTCGCGAACCAGGGCGACCTCTTCCCAGTATGCGGGAGGTTTATAGCCATCGGCCTTGCTGCGGGCGTGGATGACAATCTCGGCAGCACCGGCGGCTTCCAGAGCATGGCCACAGGCAATGCCCATGGAACGATCGAGGTAACCAAGCCGCATCTTGGCGGTAACGGGAACGTGAGCCGGGACCGCCTGACGGACAGCACGGGTAATCTGGTAGACCAGCTCGGGTTCGTCCAAAAGCACCGCCCCACCCTTGTGTTTATTGACGGTCTTGGCAGGGCAGCCAAAGTTGATGTCCACCCGGGGTGCGCCCAGCTCTGCCGCCCTCGCACCGTGGAGGCCCATCTGAACCGGGTCTGACCCCAGTAACTGCACAGCCACAGGTATGCCGGTACTGGTGTGGCACCTGTTGTGCAGTTCCGGCGCGAACTTGTAGAAGATACGGGGCGGCAACATGCCGTGGGTCACCCTTATGAATTCCGTTACGCACCGATCGATGCCCCCGACCTGGGTCAGGGACTCACGAATGGGTGAATCCACCAGACCCTCCATGGGGGCCAGAATAATGCGCATCGGATCGTCTCGTTCAGTTAAAGGGCGCGGCTCGGTGGCGTAGCTGTACGGTTACGGGCCAACTGGAAGCGTGGCTGCATTCTAGCGTTTTTATCGGTAAAAAAAAGTCGGACCGCAGTGGTAGCCCCGACTGGCTTTAGATTGTAAGGCAGGCTCTGGAAGAGAGCGATGGATAATCAGTGAGTCAGCTCAGGCGCTGAACACTATGGAATTTGCCGGCGTCGTCAAAAAATATGCGGAAGCTTCCGCGCACGCCATCACGAAGATAAAACCGGGAGAGGATACGGGCCGGGAAACGGACACTGCGTCCGTCCCGGCTCGTGGCATGGACGTCACGGGCGATTCCCTGATAAAGCTTCAGCCACTCGTCAGGCGAAATCGCGAGATCGACGTCCAGGTGCTGCATGGGCGTTTAGTTGCTCAGGTCAAGCAACAGCCGGTTAAGCCGTGACACATAGGCACCCGGGTCTTCCAGCTGTTCACCACTGGCAAGGGTAGCCTGGTCGAACAACACCGCCGACAACTCCTTGAAGCGCTCATCGCCCTTTTCATTCTCGAGACGCTGCACCAGCGGATGCTCAACATTGATCTCGAAGATCGGCTTGCTCTCGGGCATTTTCTGACCCGCAGCTTCCATGATCTTGCGCATCTGCAGGCCCATGTCGTGCTCGGCTACAACAAGACACGCGGGCGAGTCGGTGAGACGGTTGGTTACCCGGACATCCTGTACGCGATTATCAAGGGCTGTCTTGATGCGCTCCAGCAAATCCTTGTGGGCTTCGGTGGCCTCTTCCTGGTGTTTCTTGTCTTCTTCGGTTTCCACATCGCCCAGATCAAGCTCGCCCCGGGCCACATCCTGGAACTGCTTACCGTCGTACTCATTCAGGTAACCCATCATCCATTCATCAATGCGGTCCGTGAGGATCAGAACTTCCACGCCTTTCTTGCGGAAGACTTCCAGATGCGGGCTGCTCTTGGCAGCAGTAAAGCTGTCAGAGGTGATGTAGTAGATCTTGTTCTGACCTTCCTTCATGCGGCTGATGTAGTCATCCAGGGAGACGTTCTGGGTGCGCTCACCGGTCTGGGTAGAGGCAAAACGCAGCAACTTGGCGATCTTCTGCTGGTTCGCCACGTCTTCCGCCGGGCCTTCCTTCAGCACGGTGCCGAACTCATCCCAAAAGGTCTGATACTTTTCGGCATCCTTGTTGGCCAGCTTGGAGAGTGTGTCCAGTACCCGCTTGGTCAGCGCCGTGCGAATGCTCTCCACGGTACTGTCGTTCTGCAGGATCTCCCGGGACACGTTCAGCGAAAGATCATTGGAATCGATAACGCCCTTGGTAAAGCGCAGGTACAGGGGCAGGAACTGCTCAGCATCGTCCATGATAAAGACGCGCTGGACATAGAGTTTCAGACCACGGGGGGCTTCACGCTGGTAAAGATCAAACGGCGCACGGGCCGGAATGTAAAGCAGACTGGTGTAATCCAGCTTGCCTTCGACCTTGTTGTGGGACCAAGTCAGCGGATCTTCGAAGTCGTGGGCAATGTGCTTGTAAAATTCCTTGTATTCCTCGTCCTTTATCTCAGTGCGGGGCAGAGTCCAGAGGGCAGTCGCATCGTTGACTGTCTCTTCCTTGGGCTCGGCATCTTTCTCGTCAGACTCGGCCTTCATGACCACGGGGAAAGAGATGTGGTCAGAATATTTCTTGACCAGATTGCGCAGGCGATAGCCGTTGGCGAACTCCTTCTCTTCCTTCTTGAGATGGAGCACGATTTTGGTACCGCGATCTTCCAGGGTCATCGGTTCAATCGAGAACTCCCCTTCCGCAGCGGATTCCCAGTGCACGCCCTCTTCCGGCGGACGCCCGGCCTTGCGGGTGAACACCTCAACTCGCTCAGAGACAATAAACGACGAGTAGAAACCAACGCCGAACTGACCGATCAGCTTGCTGTCCTTCTTTTCATCCCCGGTCAACTGGCCCAGAAACTCAGCCGTGCCGGAACGAGCGATGGTACCCAGATTCTGGATGACTTCATCCCGGGTCATGCCGATGCCGTTATCGCTGAGCGTTACGGTGTTGGCTTCCTCATCGTAGTCCAGACGGATCTTGAGGTCGGGGTCTTCTTCGAACAGGCTGTCGTCTTTCAGGGCGGCGAAGCGCAGTTTGTCTTCAGCATCAGACGCGTTTGAGATCAGCTCGCGAAGAAATATTTCCTTGTTGGAATACAGCGAGTGAATCATGAGGTGCAGCAGCTGCTTTACCTCGGTCTGAAAGCCCAGGGTTTCTTTCTGTGTATCGACCGTCATGTGTTCATTACTCCTGACTGGGGTCTTGGATCGGGTGACTCGACCCCACCCGGGAAGATCACTGACGCCCATGCCATCATCCAGAGGCACGACTCGGTCAGTTGCCATGCCCGGGAGGGGTCAATGGCCTTGGCTGACTGAGAAATGGGGGTCGCCTGAGGGTTTTCAAGTGTTTGTCGCAAACTTGCCGGGATTAATCCTCCAGCAGAAAATGGGCTCTGGCAGTGGCAATGGGTTTGCTTCGGGACTTCTGCCAGGCGGTTATCATGACATTGGCAACCCGGTTGCCCTGCCGGGTCAGATGGCATTCGGCAAAGGTTTCCCGGTCAAGGCCCGCCCGCAGGTAGTCCAGGGAAAAGTCGACAATCTTAGGCATGCGGAAAGTGTCCTGGGACATCATCAGGTAAATGGCGGCCGAGACTTCCATGAAACCGCCAATTACTCCGCCGTGGATAGCCGGCAGTATCGGGTTACCCAGGTTCTGGTCTTTTGGCGGAAGGCGAAAGATCAAGTCGTCACCGAAGCGGTCGCAGTGCAGCCCGATAAACCTGGCGTAGGGCACGCTTTCCAGCATACGGGTAAAATCGCCGGTTGCTTGTGTATGTCTCAGAATCTCCGGACTTGTCATTCCGCACCCCCGGTGATCAGGTCGCGGTACGCCTTGGGCGTACTTTCCTTGCCGATACGCATAAACGTGCCGACACATTGCGCTACGGTTTCACCTTCCTCCTGGTAGGCTTCGCATCGGGTAAAGATAATGTGCCGAGTCATGCGATAAACCTCGGCGCGGGCGTACACAGGCTTGTCCGGCTCCGCAGGGCGCATGTAATCCACCCGCAGGTCCAGGGTCGGGCAGAGTTCGAATTCTGGCAATGCACAGATCATTACCGAACCCGAGGTCGTGTCCATCAACGTGGTAATGGCGCCCCCATGGATCACCCGGGTGTCCGGGTTACCGATGATCTTTTCGCTGTAGGGCAGGCAGAGGACCAGGTGCTCCTCACTTGCGTCCGATACGGTCAGGCCCAGCTCCCGGGCCTGGTTGAGGGTATTAATAAACCGGCTTACCCGGTCCATTCGAAGGCGGTCAGTCATGGTTCAGCCTGGCTTTAGTCTGGTGTGCTGTGGTGTTGATCGGAGCCTGCGCGGGCAGGCCCTGGCAAAATTTTTTCAGGACTGGCTTTAATGAGCTTTCATGTTCTTGTCGGGTCCGGGTCTATCGCGGTCTTCTTTTGCTTCCGTTTTCGGTTTCTTCTCACCTTTGGGCACAGGCTCTTCAAAGGTCTTGCCCACCCGCAACGCACTCAGTGCGTCAGAACAGAACTCCCTGCGGTAAAGCACCATAACCACCAGAGTCGACGCACCTATGCACAGCAGAGGGTGAATAAACCAAGTGACCACGGCCAGAGCATAGTAATAGGAACGCAGGCCCAGGTTGAACGCATCGCCGGCCAGGTTGCAGACCGTTGCGGCGCTCTTGGCGAACGCCTCCCGCGCCGCAGGTGTGGTCTTGGGGTCATCAGGCATGGCAGCACCTCCGATCAGCACCGCCACGAAATTGTACATGCGCATTGACCAGGTGAACTTGAAGAAGGCATAGACGAACACCAGCAGCAGAACCACCAGTCGCAGTTCCCATATCTCGCGGCTGGCATGGCTGCCAAAAGGCAAGGGTTCAAACACGTTCATGACTTCTTCGGTATATCCCAACGCCGTGATGATACCGGCCAGGATCAGCAGGCAGCTGGAGGCAAAAAAGGCGCCGTTGCGCTCCAGGTTGCCTACCACGGTGGCGTCCGGAATGCGATTGTCCCGACGCAGCATCATGCGCATCCAGTCTTCCCGGTACATGTCCAGCGTATTCGATAGACAGGGCCGGTTATGGGCCATGCGACGGGAATATTCGGTATAGCCGAGCCAGCAGACGAGGAACCAGCCGAGGGCTATGAAATCGAGAAAGGCCGACATCGGGTAATCCGGTTAGAAGAGAAAAGGTGCGTGGATAATACGCCATCAGGCCCACAGGCTCCACTGGCAGGACCTTGCCCAGAGGGTCCGCGGTGGAAAGATCGTAAGCCCGAAAACTGTGTTATAACATCTGCAGAACCAAACCATTGCAAGGAGCTCATTGTGATCAGCAGGCCTGGAATCCGCGGTCTTTCGTTCATTGTTCTGTTCAGCATACTTATCGGCTGCACCACCAACCCTGTCACCGGTGAAAAGCAGCTCTCGCTCATACCCGAAAGCCAGGAAATATCCATTGGCGAAGAACAGTACTTACCTACCCAGCAGATACAGGGCGGCAAATACTACCTGGACCCGGAGCTGACCAACTACGTCAGCGAGATTGGCCAGAAACTCGCTGCCGTCAGCGATCGGCCCGACCTGCCCTACGAGTTCACCGTAATAAATAGCAGCGTGCCGAATGCCTGGGCCCTGCCCTCGGGAAAAATTGCGATCAATCGCGGGTTGTTGACCGAATTCGAAAACGAAGCTCAGCTGGCCGCAGTGCTTGGCCATGAAATTGTCCACGCCGCGGCCCGGCACAGTGTTCAGCGCATGCAGCGGGGAATGCTGATCAATGCCGGCGTTGCCGGACTCGGGATTGGTCTTGCCATGACTGACAATGAATTCGCCGGTCTGCTGATGGGAGGAGCCGCCGTGGGAAGCCAGGTTGCCATGGCCCAATACAGCCAGAGTCATGAGCTCGAGTCCGACCACTACGGTATCCGGTATATGAAGGAGGCCGGCTACGATCCCCAGGCTGCAGTCGAGCTCCAGGAAATCTTTGTCAGATTGTCTGAAGGAAATAACCCCGGCTTCCTCCAGGGCCTGTTCGCTACTCACCCGCCATCCCAGAAGCGGGTTGAGGAAAACCAGGAACTGGTAAACAAAATCGGCAGCGGCGGTCGAATAGGTCGCGAGACCTATCAGGAAAAGCTGGCCTACCTGGAGAAAAAGCAGCCGGCCTACAAGGCCCAGGACGAAGCCATGGATTTTGCCAAGGCGGACAACCTCGACGCTGCCATGAGCAAAATCAATGAGGCGATCCGGATCGAGCCTGACGAAGCGGCCTTCTATGCGTTCCGTGGACAGATCCAGGAAGAGCTGAACAATCCACAGAAGGCTCAGTCAGATTACGACAAAGCGGTCTCACTCTACCCGGAGATGTTCAGCTACCGGTTGCAGCGTGGATTGCATGAGCTGGATCTGAACAATCTGGATCAGGCCCAGGAAGATCTCAAAGCCGCCAATGACGTTGTCCCTACGTCAATCGCGTTCCTGAGGCTGGGGGATATCGCCGTCAAGCAGGGTCGCAAGGAAGAAGCAGCTCAGTACTACAGTACCGCGGCCAAGGCCGAGGGTGAAATTGCGGCAGAGGCCCAGCGCAAGCTTGAGGCCCTGACCCAAGGCTGACCTATCCACAACGTCACCCTTGGCCAGAACACTCTTGTCGGAATCAGCCTCCTACAGAGCAAGCCTGTTCAGCACCCGCTCGGCGGTTTGCTCGGGATACTCCAGCATAAAACAGTGGCCACCGGGGCTCTCGTCGACCGTGAGCGCCGGGTCCATCGCCTGCCACCGGGCTACGGATTTGCCAACGAAGGGATAGGTCCGCTGCCCATAGATCAGGTGAGTCGGGGTACGGACCTTTTTCACTGCCCGCCAGAGGCCCCTCGGGTAAGTGGCAAACAGTTCAGATTCCCGCTCAGGCTCACATCGGAGCGTCAGACCGCCCTCCTTCACCGGTTTCAGGCCGTGATTGACATAACTCTGCAGACACCGGTCATCCCAGCCTTTGAATATCCCCCGCTGATGGAAGTACTCAAACGCCTGCCTGGCATCTGACCAGTGAGCCCGGCGCTTACGGGCTCTGCTCGCCATGGCATTTCGTTTCCACAGACCAACAGAACTGGACACGGCCATGAGCCGGAGCATCGGCGGAGTGAACAATACCGGGTCCAGTAAAACTGACTGACGAAACAACGTCGGTGCGTTGGCCATCATCAGGGTCGTCATGACAGCTCCGAAGCTGTGCCCGAGTCCATGGACCGGCATCGGTTCCCCCTTGGCATCCAGGTAGCTTTTGCGGACCTCCCGAAGCGCTTCCTCACACAGCAGCGCGGTTGCGTTCCAGCCTTTGAACGAGCCGCCGTGGTCGCTCTCCCCGTGACCTTGAATATCACTGATGACCAGGTCTGCGTGTTCAAGTAACGGCTGTAACAGGTGCTCATACACCAGCCCTGAGTAGCCGTTGCCGTGAATAAAATGGATAACCGGTTTACCGGTGGCAGGACTTCTGAGCCCCCTTACTGTAAAGCCGGCCGTCGTCTGATGGGCCCAAGGCTGCAGTTGGTGCTTCAATGCGGGTTCGGCGGCTGGGCTCAGCAGTAAATCGGGACTCATCAGGGCGCTGCTCTTATTACAGGTTGGGGTGAAGGTACAGCCGCTCTATCGTTAAACACCCCCCTTGCCAAAACAATTGTTTTTGCAAACTTATAGCCTGGCACCCTCTCTGAGGGCCGTGAACGGGGCGGCCCGTGGTGCGAGGGTTTGCCAATCTGACACAGATCCGGCGTCACGGTTCGCATTGACTTTTAGAGCAATAACTCTAAAAATCAGACTATACCAACCAAGCAGGTGAATCCATGCTAGCCAGACATATCAAACCGATGGCCTTCCAGGCGCGCCGCCTGTATGTCGAGGCAATGTTCCAGGTAATGGGACAGGCCCTTCAGGCCGTGAGTGAAATAGACAGCGATGTGCAGGGGGAAGCCCGTTCGTTACCGGAGGGCTTCCTGTTCGAGATGATGGTCATGCCCGACGGCCCAAGGCTCATCATCGAGCATCTTGGCAACGGTGCATTACGGTTTCATGGCAGCACAGCCCCACGGGATCCGGACCTCTCGATACAGTTCAAGCATATCGCCCACGCGTTTCTGGTGCTGTCGTTCCAGGAAAAAACCTCGGTCGCTTTTGCCAATGACCGGATGCTGGTGGACGGCGACCTGGGCTATGCCATACGGATCACCCGCATTCTGAACCGGCTCGAAGCCTTTATCCTGCCCAGACTGGTGGCGTCCAGGGCTGTGAAGGAGTACCCGAGAGACCTCAATCTTCCTAAAAAGGTTATAGGTGCCGCTCGTATTTACCTGAAAGTGGCAAATCAATTTGTGGACACGGTGAGAGCATAATGAGCAACAAATACTATGAGTTTTTCTGTCCGGTCAAGGTGATCGCAGGCAAAGCGGCCCTGGAACACATACCCTACGAACTGACCGGCTTGGCCGCCAGGCGCCCGATGATCATCACAGACAAGGGGGTACGAGCCGCTGGGCTGCTGGACCCGGTCATTTCCGCCTGTGAAGAAAGTGGCCTTGAGATTGTTTCCATCTATGATGATGTCCCGCCTGACTCTTCGACAGGCGTTGTCAGGGCCATTGCCGAGGTCTACCGCTCGGAGAAGTGTGACTCGATCATCGCAGTTGGCGGAGGATCGGCCATAGATACTGCCAAAGCAGTCAACATCCTGGTGTCTGAGGGCGGCGATGATATCAGCAAGTATGTCGGCGCTGGTGTTCTCAAACGACCTCTGAAGCCATTTTTCGTTGTCCCCACCACAGCCGGCACCGGCTCTGAGGTGACCGCCGTGGCGGTTATCGCGGATCTTGAGAAGTCGGTGAAACTGCCCTTCTCTTCATCTTTCCTGCTGCCCAATGCGGCGATCATTGATCCGCGCATGACCCTGACCTTGCCGCCGCACATAACCGCAGCAACCGCCATGGACGCCATGACCCATGCCACCGAAGCCTTCACCTGCATGGCCAAGAATCCATTGAGTGATGCTTATGCAACCTCCGCAATCAAGAAGATCAGTACCTTTCTTTTGCCGGTGATGGAGAATCCGAAAGACGCCGACGCCCGGCTGGAACTGGCCCAGGCTTCAACCATGGCCGGCATCGCATTCTCCAATTCCATGGTTGGTCTTGTTCATGCGCTGGGACACGCCACCGGTGCCATCTGCCATCTGCCCCATGGTATGTGCATGAGTCTGTTTCTGCCGTACGTGCTGGAGTACAACCTGGAGACCATCCGTGAGCCCCTGGGAGAACTGCTGTTGTATCTGGACGGTCCCGAGGTCTACGCCACTACGCCGGCCAGTCGTCGTGCAGAGGCCTCAATTTCAGCCATCCGCCGCCTGCGCGACGCGCTCTATAAACACTGCAAGCTGCCCCGCACCCTGAAGGAAACCGGGAAGGTGGAAGCCGACCAGCTTGACCGCATTGCGGCGCTAGCCCTGGATGATGGCTCCATTATGTTCAACCCCAAGGAAGTGACCCTGGAAGATGCACGCGCCGTACTTCAGCGCGCTTGGGCCTGACGTCAGAGGGCCGGCCCCTCGGGTCCGGCCCTCTCGAAACCTTAATTTTTTGCAATGATAGGATTGAAAACCGTTTCAAAACAGGCAACAATTCGTTTGTATTCTGTTCTGCGAAACACCTGATCCAGGATCTGGTGTGCCAGTCATGCGGAGGGAAGAGTCCGTAGTGATTTGATCAGAATTTGTGCAAGCATGGATGCCGACACGCTACGGGCGCGCATCACCTCGTTTTTTGCCTGCCTCGTGTAACGCCCAAGCTCAACTGGCTATCGGTTCCATTTACTCATGCTCAAGCACAACCGTTCTATGCGACATACTCTAAGCCTGGCGGTTAGCGCCATCCTGCTGTCCACATCAGCCTGGGCAAGCCACGGGGCTGAGAGCCACGCAAAAGAGACCTCCGAGGCCGGTACAAACGCGCACCGCGACTTTGTCTTCAACGTTTCTCCGACCGGTTATCCGCCCTATGTCATCATTTCTGAAAATGATGAGTATTCAGGTATCATCTGGGACGTCGTTGAGCGGATATCAACACAACTGGGTTATCAGGTGATCCCCAGGAAGATCCCCCGAAAGCGGGTCAACCAGATGTTAGTGGATGGCTATATTGACGCCACCTATCGTGCCATTGAATGGACAGAAGAGCCCGAGCGTTTTGTATTTACCCTGCCTATTACCCGGGTTCGGGAGAATTTCTTCAAGACCGTGGATTCGGAGTTTGAATTCGAAGAGCCTGAGGACATTGCCGGGCATACCATAGTGACCCACCTGGGCTTCCACTACCCTGCCCTGGAACCGATTTTCGCTGCCGAACGGGCGCAACGCTTTGATGTCACCAAACACAAGGACATGCTTCAGTTCCTGCTGCACGGTGAACAGTTTCACGCCGCTGTTATGGACCAGGCAGTGGGCCAATGGATTATGAGCCAGAACGGCTGGAGCGACCAATTAGAAGTCGTCGGCGATCCCATCTCCGACTTCGGTTTTCGGCTAATGTTGCGTCAGGACTGGTCGGAGTTCGCCACTGCTTTCAACGAGGAGCTTACCCGTATGAAAGACAGCGGCGAAATCTCAAAGATCGAGCGACGTTACCGATAACCTGGGTCAGGCGTTACTCAAGACGCCTGAGCAGCAACATGGGCGATACGTTCAATACCGGCTTCAGTTGGCTGCGTCCCAGCAGTGCCAGCACCATTGCACTTATCAGGGGAACCGGAATGACGAGATTCCAGTGCCAGCGGAACTCACCCTCGAACATACGATACTGAAGAGCCCAGACAGCAGCTTCTGCTGCCACCACACCAAGTATGCCTGCAAAGAGCCCGAGCAGTGCAAATTCCAGCATGGTACTGCGCACCAGCAGGGACCGGCGCCCACCCAAGGTCCGCAGCAGGGCGCCTTCCCTCTGGCGATCCTGCAGGGTGGCGCTGACCACCGCAGCCATGACCACCAGGGCAGCCGCCAGAATCAGGGCCAGTATGGCTTCAATGGCCTGGGCCACCTGTTTTACTATGCTCTGTATGCGCTCAATGATGTGGTCCAGCTCCAGAACCGAGATGGTCGGAAACTGGCGGGCAAAGCTGTTGAGATCCGACTTCTCATCCCCCTCCAGATAGAAACTGGTGATCCAGGTCGCCGGCATCCCTTCCAGACCGCCGCCCGGGGGGAAAGCCATATAGAAGTTGGGCTTCATGCTGTCCCACTGCACCGTCCGGATGCTGGTTATGGGTTCAGAGACCTGGTCTGAGCCTATGGTAAAGGTCAGGGTATCCCCCACTTTCACGCCCAGCTTGTCCGCCAGCTCGGATTCTATCGACACCCCCTGGGTCTGATCCTCCTCAAACCACTGCCCATCCACAATCCGGTTATCAGCAGGCAGGTCATCCATCCAGGTAAGATTTAATTCCCGGTTGAGTGCATTGACCTTGGCGTCTTTGCTTACTGCTTGTCGCACCGGCTGATCATTGATTTCAGTCAGGCGGCCCCGAACCATGGGATAGAGAGTATCCAGGGGCAGGTCCCTCGCTTCCAGAAATGCCCTCACATCGTCCACGGCTTCGGGCGCGATATTGATCAGAAAATGGTTCGGCGTGCTCTCCGGCAGTTGGGCCTGCCAGTCCGCCAGCAAAGACGAGCGCACCAGGATGAGCGTGGTCGCCAGCATCAGCGTCATGGCAAACACAGCGATCTGGGACATACTGGCGCGCCGGTGGCGGTAAAGGCCGATCAGTGCCAGACGCCAGGCGTTGCCACCACCGGACATATGCTTCAGGCTACTGACCAGACCCCAGCCCAGCAGTGCCAGCGTGCCCATCAGGGCGGCCAGCCCCCCCAGCAACGCCAGTACCAGGGAAACCTCCCGGGCGTAAAGATAGACCAGCCCAAACACCGCAATCACCGCAATGAGTACGTCAAGCCATGCTCTGGTGCCGGCCTCGCCAGGCTGGCTGCGTAACACCCGCATCGCCGGCACATCGCGCAGCCGGCGGATAGGCGGGTAGGCAAAGGCGAACAGTGAAACAACGGCAGTGAGCACCGCCGGGGTGAGCGCAGACACGTCGAAATGAATGTCCACCGCACGGTCCAGCGCTTCACTGACCAGATTGGCAAGCATCCAGAATAGGGGCAGCGCCACCACAAGGCCGCCAATAATGCCGACAAGGCCCCATAGAGCCAGGCGACTGAGGTAAAGCTTGCCAATGGCCCGGCTACTCACTCCGAGAGTCTTAAGAAGCGCTACTGTATCCCGCTGCCCGATGGCGTACTGCCTGCTGGCCACCGCTACTGCAACCGCCGCCAGCAGAACTGCCAGGCTCCCGCCCAGAAGCAGAAACCGCTCTGCCCGCGCCAGCGATTCTGACAAGGCCTCACCGTCCCGGATGCTCTCCCATTCATGGCCCGGTTCCAGCCGTGGTTCCAGCCAGCTGTAAAATCGTTCAAGGGCCGGCTCGTCACCGGCAAAGAGATTGACGTACTCCACGCGGCTACCGTCCTGTATCACCCCGGTGGCGGCAACGTCCTCATGGTGCATCATGATGCGCGGCGCCAGGGCCGTCATGTTGAAGCCACCGTCCGGCTCCCGAATCAGAAGACCGCTAACCTCAAGGGTTCTTTCGCCAACATCGATGGTGTCGCCAACCTCAACCTCCAGAAGCTTCAAAAGGCGCGGATTTAGCCACACTTCACCCGGGGCCGGGCCTCCGCTGGTCATGGTGCGCGGCGCGCCAAGTGCGGGCTGGAATTCGATTTCCCCGCGCAAAGGATAATCATCATCCACAGCTTTTACCGACACAAGCTGGAACTGTTCTCCACCGAAGACCATGGTTGAAAACTGGACCATCCTAGCGGTCTGAAGGCCCCGGCTTCGGGCCTCGGCACGCCATTCCGTAGGGACGGGCCGACCATTCTCAGCTTCCAGCTGACGGTCAGCAGCGAGAAACGAGCTGGCGGAGGAAACAAGTGTATGCTGAAGCTGGTTGGCAAACAGGGCAATGGTCGCCACGGTAGCCACCGCGATTATCAGTGCGGCCAGGACCACCCGGACATCCCGCTCCCGCCAGTCCCTGCGGACCGAAGAGAGCTTCTGGCTAGCACCATTCATTGCACTGGCTCCTCTTGAGCCCTTTGCAGGGAAGCTGGCTCTGTCAGTACGCCCGCTTCGATATGAAACTGGCGCTCACACCGGGCCGCCAGCAGTTCATCATGGGTCACCATGACGAGCGTCGTGCCCTGCTCACGGTTCAGGGTCATAAGCAGATCCGATATTGCCTGGCCTGTGTGGTTATCAAGGTTGCCCGTGGGCTCGTCTGCGAAAAGGACGATGGGGTCGGCAGCGAAAGCCCGCGCAATGGCCACTCTTTGCTGCTCGCCTCCGGACAACTGCCGCGGTGTGTGGGTCAGGCGTTCGCCCAGGCCGACTCGCGAAAGCAATTCCCGAGCCCTTGCCGCCGGTTCTTTGTGTCCGCCCAACTCCAGGGGCAGCATGACATTTTCCAGTGCGGTCAGGGCAGGCAAAAGCTGGAATGACTGAAACACAAACCCGACCCGCTGCGCCCGAAGCTGTGCCCGTTTGTCTTCACTAAGCTCACTGATACGTGCGCCGTCCAGATGCACCACGCCTTCAGTAGGTGTATCCAGACCTGCCAGCAGCCCTAACAAGGTGGTTTTACCTGAGCCGGAACGGCCCACAATGGCCACAGACTCGGAACGCTTGATTTCAAGATTGACCCCCTGCAGGATCGTAAGCGTATCATTGCCAAGGTCAACCCGATGACTGAGGTTTTCGACCCTGAGCATGGCCGTTGTGGCCCCCTGGGCTAAGTTCGTTTTTTCGATCACATGCGCTCCTGCACAAACTGTATAGAGGAAGATGGTTATCAATACGGTATTTCTATCCCTGAGATCAATTCTGTTCCTGGCACTGGTGTTATTGAGCGCCCCGACCCTCGCAAGTTCCGCCAACCAGTTGCTGATCATGGGTGACAGCCTGAGCGCAGCTTACGGCGTCCAGACTGAGCGTGCCTGGGTGGCCCGGCTCAAGGAAAAGCTGGAGCAACAGGGCTATGACAACTGGGAGGTGCTCAACGCCAGCATCAGCGGTGAAACCACCGACGGCGGTCTTCGCCGGCTGCCCGAGCTTCTGTCCCGCCATGATCCCGAGGTCGTTATCATAGAGCTTGGCGGCAATGACGGCCTGCGCGGATTCAGTCCGGGCGTCATCGAACGCAACCTGGAGGAAATGATTACCCGCTCCCAGGAGGCCGGAGCCCGGGTCCTGCTGGTCGGGATGCAGTTGCCACCCAACTATGGCCGCCGCTATACCGAGGCTTTCGCGGACATCTATCCCGACCTGGCCCGGGAGCATTCGGTTTCCCTGGTGCCCTTCTTCCTGGAAGGCATCTACGACCAGCAAGGCATGATGCAGGACGATGGCATACACCCAACCGATGAAGCCCAGGAACACCTGCTGAACAACCTCTGGCCCGAGCTGAAACCTATTCTGGAATCCGACTAAACTCCTCACCTTCTCTGGAACGGCTAGATGGGCCTTACTTGTCGGTAAGGCCCCGGAAAAACCGGATCGCCCGACGTTCTGACCAGTAATAGCCATCTTTCGCAGTCTCGACAAACCCCACATGGCCGCCCCAGCGAGGCGTTTCAAGCATCACTTTGTGACCCAGCAGGGGTCTGTCATCGGGAAAACACCCGGGCGACAGAAAGGGATCATCCCGGGCGTTCACCATCAATGCAGGCACCTGGATATCCTTGAGCCTTGTGAGGGCCGAGCACTGTGCCCAGTAATCCTCGGCGTCTCGAAAACCATGGAGAGGCGCTGTGTACCGGTCGTCAAACTGCCTGAAGTTCCGGATGGATTCAAAGTCGGCAACGTCGATCAGCTCCGGAAACAGTCTGGCCTTATCGGCCATTTTGGCATGGAGGTCCCTCAGAAACCGTTGCATGTATATTCGTCGGCTTGGGCGCGCCAGCATCCCGGCGCTGCCGGCCAGATCACAGGGCACAGAAAATGTCACGGCTCCGGCGATTCGTGAATCAATCTGACTGCCCTGCTGCCCCAGGTAGAGCAAAGTCAAGTTGCCGCCCATGCTGAATCCGGCCAGCCCCACGGTGCGATAGACGCCGCCCGGATTACCTTCGCCCAACCCGTACTCAACCACACGCGCCAGGTCGTCAGTGGAGCCGCTGTGATAGAACCTGGGCTGCCGGTTCATGATGCCGCCGCAAGAGCGGAAGTTCCAGGCCAGTACATCCCAGCCGTCGGCCAACAATGCCCGGGTCAGCCCGAGAATATACGGGCGCCTGCTGTGCCCTTCCAGACCGTGGGAAATTATCGCGAGCCGGTCACTGCCCTGGCGGTGCCAGTCCAGGCGCAATTCATCGTTATCGCTGGTGGCTATGACTTCCACAGCAGGCTCTGCCAGGCTGACGCTCCTGAACAGGGTTGACCACACCGATTGCAGGTGTCCGTTGCGCAGCCATCGTTGTGGAACATAGTCTGCTACGGGCGCGCAAGCTGGAATCAAGTTCAGACGTGATGCTGAAGTCATGCCTTCCATGACCTTGCTCTTCCTTTGTTGGCGCCCTTCGGGGTTTACAGGGATCATTGAAGCTCCAGACCTTTAATCATTCAATTCATGGGCTTGACCGGCGCACCCAAAGTCCTTAATATGCCGGCCTCAACGACGCTGTTCCCCGATAGCTCAGTTGGTAGAGCAACGGACTGTTAATCCGTTTGTCGCTGGTTCGAG
>NZ_JAAMPF010000030.1 GCF_011074795.1 Marinobacter salicampi | reverse complement strand
GGCCCGCTCTTCCGGCGCGTTATCGATCTGGTCGAATGCGCGTGACTCACCTGTTCCCCACACCTCATGACATACGCGCGTCAGCGCGGCAGTCAGGGTCGTTTTGCCATGGTCAACGTGGCCAATCGTGCCCACGTTCAAGTGCGGCTTTTTACGTTCGAATTTTGCTTTAGACACGGTTACACCTCTTCCTGTTTCTTAAGTCGGGGTATCAGCTACCCTTTTTAATGATTGCTTCGGCGATGTTCGAGGGAGCTTCCATATACCTGGAGAATTCCATCGAATAAGACGCCCGTCCCTGTGTTGCTGAACGCAGGTCTGTGGCGTAACCAAACATCTCCGACAAGGGAACTTCGGCACGAACTATCTTGCCCGCAAGGCCGTCATCCATACCGGAAATCAGACCACGGCGACGGTTAAGGTCACCGACCACGTCACCCATATAGTCTTCAGGCGTGATGACTTCAACTTTCATCAGCGGCTCTAGCAAAGCCGGGCTAGCCTCAAGGGCACCCTTCTTCATTGCCATGGAGCCGGCGATCTTGAACGCCATCTCGTTGGAGTCCACATCATGATAGGACCCGTCGTGGAGCGTCGCCTTGATACGCAGCAGAGGATAACCGGCCAATACGCCGTTCTGCATCTGCTCGTAGATACCCTGCTGAACCGCCGGAATGTATTCCTTGGGAACAGCACCGCCAACAACCTCGTTAACAAAGATGAAGTTTTCACCATCTTCATCATCCAACGGAAGCGGCTCCAGCCGGACATGAACGTGACCGTACTGACCACGACCGCCGGACTGACGAACAAACTTGCCTTCTACATCGACAGACTTCCGGATGCACTCACGGTAAGCCACCTGAGGCTTGCCAATGTTTGCTTCCACCTTGAATTCGCGACGCATACGATCAACGATGATATCCAGGTGAAGCTCACCCATGCCGGAAATAATTGTCTGGCCGGACTCTTCATCGGTACGGACACGGAACGAAGGGTCTTCCTGGGCAAGCTTGCCAAGAGCAACGCCCATCTTCTCCTGATCGGCCTTTGACTTCGGCTCAACTGCAACAGAGATAACCGGCTCCGGAAATTCCATTCTTTCAAGGACGATCTTGGCATCTTCGGCACACAGCGTATCACCTGTGGTCACGCTCTTCAGCCCAATGGCTGCAGCGATATCACCGGCAAGCACTTCCTTGATTTCCTGGCGATCCTTGGAGTGCATCTGCACCATACGACCGACACGCTCTTTCTTCTGCTTGACCGAATTGTAAACAGCCATGCCGGACTCGAGCCTGCCTGAATACACCCGGAAGAAAGTCAGGGTACCTACGAATGGGTCCGTGGCGATCTTGAAGGCAAGTGCCGCGAACGGTGCTTCGTCATTGGCTTCACGGGTTTCTTCAGTGCCTTCGTCATCAACTTCGCCGCGGATTGCCTTGACTTCGTCAGGCGCCGGCAGGAATTCGATAACGGCGTCAAGCACCGCCTGAACACCCTTGTTCTTGAACGCAGAGCCGCAAGTAGCAAGAACGATCTCATTGGACAGCGTACGCAGACGTAGGCCCTTCTTGATCTCGTCGTTGGTCAGCTCTCCGCCTTCCAGATACTTGTCCATGAGCTCTTCATTGCCTTCAGCGGCTGCCTCAGCCATTTGCTCACGGTACTTGACGCACTCGTCCTGCATCTCTGCCGGAATCTCGCGCTCTTCGTACGTCATACCGGAATCTTCTTCGTTCCAGAAGATTGCCTTCATCCGAATCAGATCCACAATGCCCTTGAAATCCTCTTCCGCGCCGATGGGCAACTGAATAGGAACGGGGGTCGCACCGAGGCGCTTCTTGATCTGTTCGACAACACGCAGGAAGTTGGCGCCTGCACGGTCCATCTTGTTGACGAAAACCATGCGCGGAACTTCGTACTTGTTGGCCTGACGCCAAACTGTTTCCGACTGGGGCTCAACACCTGAGGAACCACAGAACACAACAACCGCACCATCAAGCACACGGAGTGAACGCTCCACCTCGATCGTAAAGTCAACGTGTCCAGGGGTATCGATAATGTTGATCCGATGCTCCGGGTACTGCTTGTCCATGCCGCTCCAGAAGCAAGTGGTAGCAGCAGAAGTAATGGTAATACCCCGCTCCTGCTCCTGCTCCATCCAGTCCATGGTCGCGGCGCCGTCATGTACTTCACCGATTTTGTGGGAAATACCCGTGTAGAACAGGACCCGCTCGGTGGTGGTGGTTTTGCCCGCATCAACGTGCGCGCAAATACCAATGTTTCTGTATCGCTTGATGGGTGTTTTGCGTGCCACTGTATAAACCTCGGCTGATTAGAAACGGAAGTGAGAGAAGGCCTTGTTGGCTTCTGCCATGCGATGAACATCTTCCCGCTTCTTAACAGCAGCGCCCTTGCTGTCAGCTGCGTCCAGAATTTCACCAGCCAACCGCTGTGCCATGGACTTTTCACCACGTTTCCGTGAAAATTCAACGAGCCAGCGCATGGCCAGCGCGTTCTGACGAGAAGGCCGTACTTCTACCGGCACCTGGTAGGTAGCACCACCCACACGGCGGGACTTAACCTCCACCATGGGCTGGATGTTTTCCAGGGCCTTTTCGAACATGTCGATCGGCTCATCTTTAGACTTTTCGGCAACGATTGTGAGAGCGCCGTAAACAATGCGCTCTGCCACGGCCTTCTTACCACTTTCCATGACGTGGTTGATGAACTTGGCAAGCCGTGCGCTTCCGAATTTGGGATCCGGGATGATCTCCCGTTTTGCTGCAACTCTTCTTCTAGGCATCGATAAGCCCTTAATTTTTGAAAGGTCTTCAGGAACCCCTGAGATAGACTCTGCTACTCAGCCTTACTCTTACCGTCATGAGCAACGATAAAAGACACCCGCTAGGACATCAGGACTTGGGTCGTTTAGTACCGTACTTGGAGCGGCCCTGTCTGCGGTTCTGTACACCCTGGGTGTCCAGCGTTCCGCGAACAGTGTGATAACGCACACCCGGAAGGTCTTTTACTCGACCACCACGGATAAGCACAACACTGTGCTCCTGAAGGTTGTGACCTTCACCACCAATGTAAGAGGAAACCTCGTAGCCGTTCGTCAAACGTACCCGGCAAACCTTACGGAGTGCTGAGTTCGGCTTTTTAGGCGTCGTAGTATATACACGAGTACATACACCCCGACGCTGCGGGCAGCTCTGCAGCGCCGGAACGTCGCTTTTTGCCGCTTTGCGTTTACGAGGCTTACGCACCAACTGATTAATCGTTGCCATGTAAGCAAACTCCAAAAAACTGGATCATTGAAAACTTACCCGTAAGGGCAAAATTTAAGGGACGCAAGTGTAAGCCTGCGCCCCTCTTCAGTCAAGATGACTGATTTCTTTTTGATCAACCCCGCGGTCCGTAGTTACCGGGGGCTGATCAAACACACCTCTGCAGCCAGCTTAGCGGTTGAGCTCTGCACTCAACGCTTCCACTACATCTTCCGCCGTCACACCCTGCTCTTCAAGATCACGCTTGCGGCGACGCTCGGCGTGGTAGGCAAGGCCGGTACCGGCCGGAATCAGACGTCCTACTACGACGTTTTCCTTCAGGCCGCGCAGGTAATCGCGCTTACCGGTAACCGCACCCTCGGTGAGAACCCGAGTGGTTTCCTGGAAAGAAGCCGCGGAAATGAACGACTCGGTTGCCAGTGAGGCTTTCGTGATACCCAGCAGCAACCGCTCGCAACGGGCCGGCTGCTTGTCTGCGGCCACAGCCCGCGCGTTCTCTTCCGTAAACTGGTGATACTGAACCGTATCGCCACCCAGGAAAGAGGTTTCGCCGGGGTTGGTGATCTCAACCTTGCGCAGCATTTGCCGGACGATAACCTCAATGTGCTTATCGTTGATGACAACACCTTGCAAACGGTACACATCCTGGATTTCGTTGGTAATGTACTTCGCCAACGCGACCACACCCAGCAGACGGAGAATATCATGGGGATTGGACGGGCCGTCAGAAATCACCTCACCTTTTTCAACGGTTTCACCTTCAAACACGTTGAGTTGGCGCCACTTCGGGATCAGAACCTCATAGGCATCGTCGTCTTTCGGAGTAATCACAAGACGCTTCTTGCCCTTGGTCTCTTTACCAAAGGTCACCACACCGCTGATCTCAGCCAGGATGGAAGGCTCTTTGGGACGACGGGCCTCGAACAGGTCTGCAACCCGGGGCAGACCACCTGTGATGTCACGGGTCTTCGAGCTTTCCTGCGGAATCCGCGCAACCACGTCACCCAACTCGACCCGGCCACCATTGGTTACCGTAATCAGGGCGTTGGCAGGCAGGAAGTACTGAGCCGGATTGCCACCGGGCAAAGCAATTTCCTCGCCGTTCTCATCCACAACCTGAACCATCGGGCGAATGTCTTTGCCTGCAGCAGGACGCTCTTTCGGATCGATGACCTGAACCGTGGACAGGCCTGTCAGCTCATCGGTCTGGGTCCGGGTAGTGATGCCCTGGTCCATGCCAACGAAGTGAGCGATACCTGCACCTTCAGCAACGATCGGGTGAGTGTGGGGATCCCACTTCGCCACCGCGACACCGGCTTCTACCGCATCGCCATGCTTAACAGACAGGATGGCGCCGTAAGGCAGCTTATACCACTCACGCTCACGACCCTGCTCATCTGCAACGGCCAATGCAGACGACCGGGAGACCACGACCAGACTGCCATCTGTACGCTCGATCGACTTGAGGTTATGCAGGCGTACAGTACCGCCGTGCTTGACCTGGATATTGTCCACCGCAGAGGCCCGGCTTGCCGCACCACCGATGTGGAAGGTCCGCATGGTCAGCTGTGTACCGGGCTCACCGATAGACTGCGCTGCGATGACACCGACGGCTTCGCCTACGTTGACCAGGTGACCACGGGCAAGATCACGCCCGTAACACATGGCACAGACGCCATGCTTGGTGTCACAACTGATTGCTGAGCGCACCCAGATTTCGTCCACACCGGCCCGCTCAACCGCCTCGATAGTCTTTTCGTCCAGCAAGGTACCTGCAGCTACAACCGCATTTTCCTTGTCGGTAGGTGTAAACACATCCCGCGCCGTTACGCGACCGAGAACCCGGTCACCCAAGGCTACTACCACGTCGCCACCTTCGATATGGGGCGTCATAAGCAGTCCTTCACTGGTACCGCAATCCACTTCGGTGACAACCAGATCCTGGGATACGTCTACCAGACGACGGGTCAGATAACCCGAGTTGGCGGTTTTCAGGGCGGTATCTGCCAGACCCTTACGGGCGCCGTGAGTGGAGATGAAGTACTGAAGTACGTTCAAGCCTTCACGGAAGTTGGCAGTGATCGGCGTCTCGATGATAGAACCGTCTGGCTTCGCCATCAGGCCACGCATACCGGCCAGCTGACGGATCTGGGCCGCAGAACCCCGGGCACCGGAGTCAGCCATCATATAGACCGAGTTGAACGATTCCTGGGTCAGGAACTCGCCATTCTCTCCCTTGACCGGCTTACCATCTGGTCCGATGACCTGCTCCTGGGACAGACGCTCCATCATTGCCTTGGAGACCTTATCGTTAGCCCGGGACCAGATATCGATAACCTTGTTGTATTTCTCACCCTGGGTCAGCAGACCTGAGGCGTACTGGGTCTCGATTTCCTTAACTTCGTCCGCCGCGGCATCGACCATTTCGTACTTCTCGGGTGGAATCTCGAAGTCGTTCACACCTATCGATGTGCCGGAAACGGTGGCGTAATGGAAACCGGTGTACATCAGCTGATCGGCAAAGATAACCGATTCTTTCAGACCTACTGTCCGGTAGCACACGTTAATCAGGTTGGAGATGGCCTTCTTGACCATTGGCCTGTTGACGATATCGAACGACATGCCATCCGGCACGATGTCGAACAGTAGCGCCCGGCCAACCGTGGTATCGGTGATGGTTACATGTTCAGACAGATTGCCGTCTTCGTCGGTACGGATCTCACGGACACGGACCTTGATTTTCGCCTGGAGATCCACCTTCTTCGCGCCATAGGCACGGTGAACTTCCTTGGTGTCCGCGAAGATCATACCTTCGCCTTTCGCGGTCTTGCGCTCGCGGGTCATGTAGTACAGACCCAGCACCACATCCTGGGAAGGCACGATGATCGGCTCGCCGTTAGCAGGCGACAGCACGTTATTGGTGGACATCATCAATGCGCGCGCTTCAAGCTGCGCCTCAATGGTCAACGGCACGTGGACGGCCATCTGATCACCGTCAAAGTCGGCGTTGTAGGCCGCACACACCAATGGGTGCAATTGGATCGCCTTGCCTTCGATAAGCACCGGCTCAAACGCCTGAATACCAAGGCGGTGAAGGGTTGGCGCGCGGTTCAGCATGATCGGGTGCTCGCGGATCACCTCGTCGAGGATATCCCAGACAACCGCTTCTTCCCGCTCAACCATCTTCTTGGCAGCTTTGATCGTGGTGGCAAGACCGCGATGTTCAAGCTTGGAGAAAATAAAAGGCTTGAACAGTTCCAGCGCCATCTTCTTGGGCAGACCACACTGATGCAGGCGCAGGTAGGGACCCACCACGATGACCGAACGGCCAGAGTAGTCCACGCGTTTGCCCAGCAGGTTTTGACGGAACCGGCCCTGCTTGCCCTTAATCATGTCAGCCAGCGACTTCAACGGCCGCTTGTTGGTGCCCGTAATGGCACGGCCGCGACGACCGTTGTCCAGAAGGGCATCAACGGCTTCCTGCAGCATGCGCTTTTCGTTACGCACGATGATGTC
Source organism: Marinobacter salicampi (assembly GCF_011074795.1). Classification (GTDB taxonomy): domain Bacteria; phylum Pseudomonadota; class Gammaproteobacteria; order Pseudomonadales; family Oleiphilaceae; genus Marinobacter; species Marinobacter salicampi. Next base: position 8,785 of record NZ_JAAMPF010000030.1, on the reverse strand, counting down.
CGGCGCGTTCAGTTCCAGCAGGCGCTTGAGTCGGTTGTTCCGGTTGATCACCCGACGATACAGATCGTTCAGATCGGACGTCGCAAAGCGGCCACCATCCAGCGGCACGAGAGGGCGCAAATCGGGTGGCAAAACCGGCAGAACGGTCATGATCATGTCGCCCGGACGGTTGCCGGAGTTCAGGAACGCCTCCAGAATCTTGAGACGCTTGCTGAACTTCTTGATCTTGGTTTCGGAATTGGTCTGCGGAATCTCTTCACGCAGATTGTCTACCGCTTCCTGAAGATCGATGTCTTCCAGCAGGGCCTTTACTGCTTCCGCGCCCATACGCGCGTCAAACTCGTCTCCGAACTCTTCCAGCGCTTCGTAGTACTGCTCGTCATTCAGCAGTTGACCACGTTCAAGTGTAGTCATGCCCGGGTCAATCACAATGAACGACTCAAAATAGAGCACACGTTCGATGTCACGCAGGGTCATATCCAGCATCAGACCGATGCGGGAAGGCAACGATTTGAGAAACCAGATATGTGCAACTGGGCTGGCCAGCTCGATGTGCCCCATGCGCTCACGGCGAACGCTCGCAAGAGCAACTTCAACGCCGCACTTTTCGCAGATGACACCACGGTGCTTGAGGCGCTTGTACTTGCCGCACAGGCACTCGTAATCCTTGATCGGGCCGAAGATCTTGGCACAGAAAAGGCCGTCACGTTCAGGTTTGAACGTACGGTAGTTGATGGTCTCAGGTTTTTTTACTTCACCAAAGGACCATGAGCGAATCATATCAGGTGAGGCCAGTCCGATTCGGATGGCGTCAAATTCCTGCTTCTGGTTCTGGCTCTTGAGAAGATTCAGTAAATCTTTCATCAGTAACAAGCTCCGGATGGCGTTAATCTCGGGCGGACACCAAATGGTGTCCGCTCACGCTGCCAAAAAACAATTCGGCTCAATCAGATTCCAACTCGATGTCGATACCCAGCGAGCGGATTTCCTTGACAAGCACATTAAAGGACTCGGGCATGCCCGGCTCCATGCGATGATCGCCATCGACAATGTTCTTGTACATCTTGGTCCGACCGTTTACATCGTCAGACTTAACAGTGAGCATTTCCTGCAACGTATACGCTGCACCGTAGGCTTCCAGCGCCCACACTTCCATCTCACCGAAACGCTGACCACCAAACTGGGCCTTACCGCCCAGCGGCTGCTGGGTGACGAGACTGTACGAGCCGGTAGAGCGCGCATGCATCTTGTCGTCGATCAGGTGATTCAGCTTCAGCATGTACATATAGCCAACAGTGACCGGACGATCGAATGAATCCCCGGTGCGGCCGTCGTACAGCGTGATCTGGCCACTGGTGTCCATGCCGGCCAACTCAAGCATCAGCTTGACCTCGGCTTCCTTGGCACCGTCGAAGACGGCGGTTGCCATCGGCACACCGCCACGCAGATTGCCGGCCAGCTCCAGGATCTCCGCATCGCTAAGGCTATCGAGGTCAACCCGATTAACCTCTTCGCTGTGGTTGTAGATCTGATCCAGCAGCTTACGGATATCCACAACCTTGCGCTGCGCCTCAAGCATCTCGTTGATCTTGTGGCCAAGCCCTTTAGCGGCGGCGCCCAGGTGCGTTTCCAGCACCTGTCCGACGTTCATCCGCGAAGGCACGCCCAACGGGTTGAGTACGATATCAATAGGATCGCCATTGACGTCGTAAGGCATGTCCTCCACCGGCTTCACAGAGGAAATAACACCCTTGTTACCATGGCGGCCCGCCATCTTGTCGCCAGGCTGGATACGCCGCTTGATCGCCAGGTATACCTTGACGATTTTCAACACGCCCGGAGCCAGGTCGTCGCCCTGCTGAAGCTTACGCTTCTTGTCGTCGAATCGAGCCTCGTGCTCCTTCTTGCGATCCTCAAGGCCCTGCTCAGATTTCTCCAGCAGCTCATTGAGACTCTCGTCTTTAAGGCGAAGCTTGAACCAGTCGTCAGCTGCAAGCTCGGACAGGTAGGTTTCATCAAGTTTGGCACCCTTCTTGAGACCAGGGCCGCTGATGACTTCCTGACCAGTCAGGGCGCTCATCAGGCGCTCAAAGGTGGCACCGGCAACGATCCGGTACTCATCTTTCAGGTCCTTCCGATACTTATCAAGCTGCTCTTTCTCGATTGCCTGGGCACGCTGGTCCTTTTCGATACCATCGCGGGTAAAGACCTGGACATCAATAACCGTGCCGCGGGTGCCGGTGGAAACCCGGCTGGAGGTGTCCTTAACATCGGACGCCTTCTCACCGAATATTGCACGCAGCAGCTTCTCTTCTGGCGTAAGCTGGGTTTCGCCTTTCGGCGTCACTTTGCCCACCAGGATATCGCCGGGGCCGACTTCGGCACCGATATACACGATGCCGGACTCATCAAGCTTGGACAGCGCACTTTCACCCACGTTCGGGATGTCAGCCGTGATTTCTTCACTTCCCAGCTTGGTGTCACGGGCCACACAGGTCAGTTCCTGAATGTGGATGGTCGTGAACCGGTCTTCCTGAACCACCTTCTCGGATACCAGGATGGAATCCTCAAAGTTGTAACCGTTCCATGGCATGAAGGCGATGCGCATGTTCTGGCCCAAAGCCAGCTCACCCAGATCTACCGAGGGGCCATCTGCCAGAACATCGCCACGGGCGATGGTGTCGCCCTGCTGTACAATCGACCGCTGATTGATACAGGTGTTCTGGTTGGATCGGGTGTACTTGGTCAGGTTATAAATATCCACGCCGGCATCGCCAGCCTCTGTCTCTACGTCGGCCACACGGATTACGATCCTGGCAGCATCAACACTCTCGACCACACCGCCACGACGAGCGGTTACACAGACACCGGAGTCCTGGGCAACGATGCGCTCGATGCCCGTGCCTACCAGTGGTTTATCCGCTCGCAGCGTGGGCACCGCCTGACGCTGCATGTTCGAACCCATCAGGGCGCGGTTGGCGTCGTCGTGCTCCAGGAATGGAATCAATGACGCAGCCACCGATACTACCTGGCGCGGCGACACGTCCTTAAAGTTCACGTTTTCCGGAGGCGTGACGGTAAACTCATTCTGGTGACGCACGGTAACCAGCTCGTCGACCAGACGGTTATCTTCGTCAACCGCAGCACTTGCCTGGGCAATGATGAAATTACTTTCTTCAATTGCTGACAGGTAGACAATCTCGTCGGTGACCTGACCCTCAACCACCTTCCGGTACGGGCTTTCCAAGAAGCCGTAGGAGTTGGTGCGGGCGTAGGTTGCCAGCGAGTTGATCAGACCGATGTTCGGACCTTCCGGCGTTTCGATAGGACACACTCGCCCATAGTGGGTCGGATGCACGTCTCGAACTTCAAAACCGGCGCGCTCACGGGTCAGACCACCTGGCCCCAAAGCAGAAACCCGACGCTTGTGGGTAACCTCCGACAATGGGTTATTCTGGTCCATGAACTGGGACAGCTGGCTGGAACCGAAGAACTCTTTCACTGCAGCTGCAACCGGTTTGGCGTTGATCAGGTCCTGCGGCATGAGGCCTTCACTTTCCGCCAGGCTCAGACGCTCGCGAACGGCCCGCTCAACACGAACCAGCCCTACCCGGAACTGGTTTTCGGCCATTTCGCCGACAGAACGGATACGGCGGTTGCCCAGGTTGTCGATGTCGTCGACGTTACCCTGCCCGTTACGAATGTTGATCAGCGTCTTGAGTACATCGATGATGTCTTCATGAGTCAAAATGCCGGCACCGGTACTTTCTTCACGACCCAGTCGACGGTTGAGCTTCATTCGACCAACACCGGATAGATCGTAACGCTCTTCCGAGAAAAACAGGTTGTTGAACAGGTTTTCCGCAGACTCCTTGGTTGGCGGCTCGCCGGGACGCATCATGCGATAGATTTCAACCAGGGCCTCAAGAGGTGTCCGGGTCGGATCAATCCGCAGGGTGTCCGACATGAACGGGCCACAATCCAGATCGTTGGTATATAGGGTCTCGATTTCGTCGATGCCCGCAGCCAGGATCTTCTCGACCACCTCGTCGGTGAGCTCGGTATTACACTCAACCAGGACTTCCCCGGTCTTGGTGTCGACCATGTCTTTAGCAACGACGCGGCCGTACAGATACTCAGTCGGAACTTCCAGTTCGGAGATGCCGGACTTTTCCAGCTGGCGTATATGACGCGCAGTAACCCGACGGCCCTCTTCAACAATGACGCTGCCGTCCTTGTCTTTGATATCGAAGGTTGCGATATCACCACGCAGACGACTGGGCACCAGTTCAAGCTTGCAGGTCTCGGCACCAATCTTGAATTTACTGGTATCGAAGAACATCTCGAGCATTTGCTCAGAGGTAAAGTTCAGCGCCCGCAGCAAAATCGAGGCCGGCAGCTTCCGACGACGGTCGATCCGGACAAATACCGCGTCCTTCGGGTCAAACTCGAAATCAAGCCACGAACCACGGTAAGGAATTACCCGCGCTGAATACAGCAACTTGCCGGAGGAATGGGTCTTGCCTTTGTCGTGATCAAAGAATACGCCTGGCGAACGATGCAACTGGGACACAATGACGCGCTCAGTACCGTTGACCACAAAGGTGCCGTTCTCGGTCATCAGGGGCATTTCGCCCATGTAGACTTCCTGCTCCTTGATGTCCTTGATCGCTTTATTCGAGGATTCTTTATCATAAATAATCAGACGCACTTTAACTCGCAGCGGCGCTGCGTACGTCACACCCCGTAGCTGGCATTCCTTGACATCAAATACCGGCTCTCCAATGCGGTAACTCACGTATTCGAGCGCCGCGTTGCCAGAATAACTGACAATCGGGAATACGGATTTGAATGCTGCGTGCAGGCCACTTTCCTGGCGTGCTTCGACAGCAGTTTCCATTTGCAGGAAGTCCCGATATGAATCCAGCTGAATAGACAGCAAATAGGGGACATCCATCACGGACGGCAATTTACTAAAATCTTTGCGAATCCGCTTTTTCTCAGTGTAGGAGTAAGTCATCTGCATTCCCCAGCTTTAGACCTGATACCTGGTATCAAGAAGCAACCATTTACCTGCTTCGGGGCCGAATTGCTCGGCTAACTGCGCCGTCTTGAATAAGACTCTGGCTGTAGGGTTTGTCGGGCCACTACCATCTTAGTAAATCCGGCCGCAACTTCCACAGCATATACAACAGAAAAAGGCCGGTGGCGCAAGGCCACCAGCCTGTCCATGCTTAGCGCATGGCAGCGTACAACAATCGGCTATTACTTAAGCTCAACTGAAGCGCCTGCGTCCTCAAGCTTCTTCTTCGCTTCTTCAGCGTCAGCTTTGCTGGCGCCTTCCTTGATGGTTGAAGGAGCGCTATCAACCATTTCCTTCGCTTCTTTCAGGCCAAGACCTGTCAGCTCACGAACAGCTTTGATAACGTTTACCTTCTTCTCACCCGGGCCGTTCAGAATTACGTCGAATTCTGTCTGCTCTTCAGCAGCGACAGCTTCACCGGCAGCAGCAGGTGCAGCAGCAACCGCGGCAGCAGCTGAAACGCCAAACTTCTCTTCCATTGCTTCGACCAGCGCAACTACATCCATTACGCTCATTTCAGCAATTGCATTCAAAATATCGTCTTTAGACAGAGCCATGACTTTCTCCCAAAAAAATAAAAATGGTGTTCAACAGAATCAAGCAGCGTCTTGCTTCTGGTCGCGAACTGCCGCTACTGCACGGGTCACTTTCGAAGGAATTTCGTTCAGTGTACGTGCGAGCTTGGTAATCGGTGCCTGTGTTACGGCTGCCAGCATCGTCAACGCCTCGTGGCGAGTCGGAAGCTTGGCAAGGCGATCAATCTGGTCTGCACCCATCAGCTCACCGCCAACAGCCAAACCTTTAATATTGAATGCCTCTTTCTCTTTGGCAAAATCCTTCAACAGCCTTGCGGCGGCACCTGGATCTTCCATAGAGAACGCCAGAATCGTCGGGCCAACCAGTACATCACGGATGCACTCATACTCAGTACCTACGATCGCAAGCTTCGCCAGGTTGTTACGAACAACCTTCAGGCGAACCTGCTCTGCGCGGGCCTTCGCACGTAACTTCGTCATATCACCAGAGGTGATACCACGATAGTCAGCCAGTACGACGGACAGAGCACCACCGGCAGTCTCGTTGACTTCAGCGACGATCGCCTTCTTGTCTTCGAGTCTAATTGCCACTGGATTTCTCCTCGATTTCGCTGGAATCATTTCCAGCAAACCCATCATTGCCCTTACGGGCGCCTAACGGTGTTTGGGTTCAGAGAGAACGTCTTCACACCGTCTGCGCAGGCGTTGCTTTAACCCTTGTCGCCCTGAAACTTCGAGCGTCGGGGGCCTGCGGTCTTTGACAGCCTTGGCTTCCGCCTAGACTACAAAGTCACTACCGACCCGGTGGCTTAAGCTACCAAACCGCCCTGATCGATAGTCAGGCCAGGTCCCATCGTCGTGGAAAGGGTTACCTTCTTGAGGTAAACACCTTTTGCAGACGAGGGCTTGGCCTTTTTCAGATCCGCAATCAGCGACTCAAGGTTTTCCTTGATCGCGTTTGCGTCAAACTCAACGTTGCCCAGCGGAGAATGAATAATGCCATTCTTGTCGGTACGGTAGCGTACCTGACCAGCCTTGGCGTTCTTGACCGCTGTCTCAACATCCGGAGTAACCGTGCCGACTTTCGGGTTCGGCATAAGGCCACGGGGACCAAGGATCTGACCAAGCTGACCAACAACGCGCATGGCGTCAGGTGTAGCTATGACCACATCAAAATCCATGTTGCCTTTTTTAATTTCTTCAGCCAGATCGTCCATACCCACGATGTCGGCCCCTGCAGCTTTTGCCTTGTCTGCGTTGGCGCCCTGGGTGAACACCGCTACACGAACGGTTTTACCGGTACCATGCGGAAGAACGGTGCTGCTGCGTACAACCTGGTCGGATTTCCGTGCATCAACACCAAGATTGATCGCAACGTCAATGGACTCACGGAATTTCACTGTCTGGCCCAGTTCAACCAGGATACCCACGGCCTCATCTACGGAGTAGGCACGGGTAGCATCAACTTTTTCACGGATCTGCTTTTGACGCTTGGTCAGCTTTGCCATGTTATAGGCCCTCCACGTTCAGGCCCATACTGCGGGCTGTACCTGCAATAGTCCGGACTGCAGCTTCCATGTCGGCGGCGGTCAGGTCAGGCTCTTTGGTCTTGGCGATCTCCTCCAGCTGCGCACGCGTCACAGTTCCGACCTTGTCGGTATTGGGACGAGCGGACCCGCTTTTGATACCTGCCGCCTTTTTCAGCAGCACCGGCGCTGGAGGCGTCTTGGTCACAAAGGTAAAACTGCGGTCACTATAAACAGTGATAACCACAGGAATAGGGAGACCCGGCTCAACATCCTGGGTCTGGGCGTTGAACGCCTTACAGAATTCCATGATGTTGACGCCGCGCTGACCTAGAGCGGGACCTACCGGCGGACTGGGATTTGCCTTGCCGGCAGCAACCTGAAGCTTGATATAAGCATCGATCTTCTTTGCCATGATAGTTCTCCTGATGGGTTCAAACGCCTTCCGGCTCCCCTGTATGCACAACTGCTAAAAGCAGACACAAAAAGCCCGCGTCACCTTTGTGCGCGAGCTGTGTACAGATGATTGCCGTCAGTCTTTCTCGACCTGACCAAATTCCAGCTCAACCGGGGTGGACCGGCCGAAAATAAGAACAGCAACCTTGACCCGACTTTTGTCGTAGTCCACTTCCTCAACCACACCGTTGAAATCGGCAAAAGGACCTTCGGTAACCCGAACGATTTCTCCTGGCTCAAACAACGTTTTAGGCTTCGGCTTATCAACACCGCTTTCAACGCGGCGAAGAATGGCATCGGCCTCTTTTTCGGTAATTGGAGCCGGCTTATCCTTGGTTCCACCGATAAAGCCGAGCACTTTAGGCGTATTCTTCACCAAATGCCAGCTGGCGTCGTCCATTTCCATCTGCACCAGGACGTAACCTGGGTAGAACTTGCGCTCGCTCTTACGCTTTTTGCCGTCGCGCATTTCAACGACTTCTTCAGTCGGCACCAGAATTTCACCAAAGTGATCCTCCATGCCATCAAGTGCTACGCGCTCTTTGAGAGTGCGCATAACCTGCTTTTCGAAGCCAGAATACGCATGTACCACGTACCAGCGCTTAGCCATTGCCCACTCCTGTTAACCGATAACCCCGGAAACCAGCATGCTGATCAGCGAGTCCATTCCCCACAAAAGAAGCGCCACCACCAGAACAAAGACCACCACGATGACGGTTGTCTGAATAAGTTCCGGCCTTGTTGGCCAAACCACCTTGCGGATTTCCACCCGCGCTTCTTTTAGCAGAGTAGCGAAACGCCGACCACGGTCTGTCTGCAGCGCAACCAAGGTTGCCACCAGACCAAGCGCCACGAGAGCAAGAACCCGATAAAGCACGGACTCAGCACTGTAATACTGATTGCCAACAACACCTGCGGCGATCAAAACAAAGACAACCAGCCACTTGACTGCGTCAAAGCGGCTGGTCGAACGTTCGGCTTTTGACTCCATAGGAATCAGCTTATGTATCCGGAAGTTAAAAAATGGCAGGCCAGGAGGGAATCGAACCCCCAACCTGCGGTTTTGGAGACCGCTGCTCTGCCAATTGAGCTACTGGCCTGCACCGACACTACTCAGTGCACTTACTCGACGATCTTTGCAACAACCCCGGCGCCAACAGTACGGCCGCCTTCACGAATCGCAA
>NZ_JAAMPF010000003.1 GCF_011074795.1 Marinobacter salicampi | reverse complement strand
TTGGTAGAGCAACGGACTGTTAATCCGTTTGTCGCTGGTTCGAGCCCAGCTCGGGGAGCCACTATTTAAAAAAGCCGCTGCTCCAAAGGACCAGCGGCTTTTTTTTCGCTCAAGACTGCACTTTCATTCGGTCCTGTCTGTCCGGATCTCAGTCTGTCCGGATCTCTTGGCAAATACCCTGAAGCGCAGCCAGAGGATCTTCCACCTGCGTGATTGGCCTGCCAATGACCAGGTAGTCGCTGCCGGCTGCGACCGCATCGGAGGGCCGCATTACCCGATGCTGATCCCCCCGTGCCGCATCGGAAGGTCGTATGCCCGGTGTCACCAGCTTGAAATCGGACCCATGGGCCTGCTTCAGCTGTGTCGCTTCCTGGGCAGAGCAGACCACACCATCAAGCCCACAACGGGCAGTCAGGGCAGCGAGCCTGGTTACCTGCTCGGCGGCCGTACCCGGCACTCCGATCGCGCCAAGCTCTTCCGAAGACATGCTTGTGAGAACTGTTACCGCAATAAGAAGCGGACGTTGATCACCGTACCTCTCCAGTCTCTCACGGCAAGCGTTCATCATTTTCTCACCCCCTGAAGCATGGACATTCACCATCCATACGCCCAGGTCCGCCGCTGCCGCCACAGCAGCTGATGTGGTGTGCGGAATATCGTGAAACTTGAGATCCAGGAACACCTCAAAGCCCCGCTGGTGAAGCTGGTCGATAAATGCCGGACCCGAACGGGTGAATAACTCCTTGCCTACCTTCAGGCGGCACAGGGCGGGATCCAGCGTATCGGCCAGTGCGAGTGCGGACTGCTCAGAAGGGAAGTCCAGAGCAACGATGATTTGTGGATTATTCACAGTCTGCAAAATGTAATGTCCTGCTAACAGGGGGATAGACTATCCCGATGGCCGACGCCTGGCTGATCACCAAGTCCCTCATGACACTGCCTCGACTACTCCGCTTCGACGCCCTGAATAGGGCGAACGGTTTCCCAGCGCTTACAACTGGGGCAAAGCCAGTGCAACTGCTGTCCCGAGAATCCGCAACTGACACATCGATAAACCGGACGATTGGCTAACAACAGATGGCCGATACGACTCACAAGCCTGCCCTCATCCGTGGTCATGCCTTTTTCGTACCCCGCCATTTCGACCAGGCGCAGCAAGCCCCGGACGCTGGGGCGTATTTCAAGCTCAGCACGTAACAGCTCGATTGCAGCCATGCGCCCGGAAGACCTCTCGGTCGCTTCCACCAATGCCAGCAATAAACTGGTGCTGGGCCAGATCTGGTAAAGCTTGCGTAGCTTCTTCACCAGGCGGGTAATGTCACCATGCTCTTTTTCAAGACGCATGAGACGATCCACTGCTTCTGGACCGAATTCGGGATTCTGGTCAAAAACCTTCAGCAGCGTTGTAACGGCGTCTTTATAGCTGCCCTGCCGACGCTGCAGGCTGACCAGGATAAAGGTAGCCCGGACACAGTTCCGTTCGTACTCCAGGGCCTCCCTGGCCAGCTTCTGCGCTGTCCAGCGATCGTCGGTTTTAAGTGCCTCATCCGCAAGCTCACAGGTCAGGTACGCAAGCTGTGTACTCAACCCCGGGTCCACAGTATTGCTGGTAAGTGTACGGGCAACCTGGCTGGCCTTGCTCCACTCACGCTCCTGCTGGTAGAGCTCGATCAACTGTACAGACGCCTTGCGGCCGTATTCGCGATCTCCCATTAACTGGTGGAACAGTGCCTCGGCCCTGTCCAGCAAGCCGGCAGCGAGATAGTCCAGTGCCAGCTCATAGGTCACCTGGGGCGAGAACCGGGCAGGCAATTCAGGCCGGGCGAGCAGGTTCTGGTGAATCAGTATGGCGCGGTCAGTTTCGCCTTTGAGACGGAAATGGGCGCCAATGGAGAGATGCAGACTAACGGTATCCCGGGTAACGGCAAGAGACTGGACAAAATTCTCTACCGCTTGATCAGAATAGTTGGTGAACAGGAACTGAAGGCGATCACGAACCGAAGTCTCGTCTTCAATCACGCCGGTTTTACGAGGGGAGCGACCAGACCGGCCCATAAACCAGCCAGCCGCCACCGCCGCTGTAACCAGCAGCCACTGAAAAACAATATCCATCAAATCGTCCGGTCAGTAGGATTCCTGCACTGCTCCAACGCCTGCTCTGCCCGGTGCAAGCGCTTCTTCAGATTTCGCTTGGTGACCGATGTCTTGAGGGTGGTGAGTAAAGTGAGTAGCACGCCGGTTAAAGCCCCGACAATGAACGCCAGAATGATCCAGATTGCGACCCCCTGGGGAGCAGTCTCGAACAGCAGAAAATTGAGAGCAACCGGGTCCTGGTTGTTTAGAGAAAAAACCAGGGCCAACAAAATCAGGACCAGAACCAAGAGGATAATCAGAATCTTCTGTATACCGGCCATAGATCAATACGCTCCCTTTGTAACACTTCCCGTAAGGCCAACCGGACAGTTAATAGCCTTTCTTCATACTTTCGTTGACCTGTTCCCTGAGCTCCTTTCCGGGCTTGAAATGGGGCACATGCTTTGCCGGCAACTGCACGGCCTCCCCTGTCTTGGGATTACGCCCGGTGCGGGCAGCTCGGTGATGCAATGAAAAGCTGCCAAAACCCCGTATTTCAATCCGTTGCCCTTCAGCCAATGACTGGGACATATGCTCGATGATGGTCTTTACGGCCAGCTCGACATCTTTCACGGACAGCTGCGTCTGTTTGGACGCAATCAGTTCGACCAGTTCGGACTTCGTCATGCGGTTCATTCCTTTTTCGTTCTTATTGCAGAGCTGCAGTGCAACGCCATGAACCTAGTTTAGCTAAACCCTAAAAAAACACAAAAAAAACGGGCTGTTACAGCCCGTTTTTTTACACCGGAAGGAACTACTTATTCCTTGTTGGCGTTTTGCTGCTGCATCTGCTCTTTGATGAGATCACCAATGGTGGTCGCACCAGAGCTTTCAGAAGCCTTTTCACGAACACCCTGCAGCGCCTGCTTGTCGTCTTCCACGTCTTTCGACTTGACGGACAGGTTGATCACACGGTTCTTGCGATCAATGCTGATGATTTTCGCTTCGACTTCGTCACCTTCGTTCAGCACGTTACGGGCGTCTTCAACACGATCACGACTGATTTCAGAGGCTTTCAGCACAGCTTCGACTTCGTCGTTCAGAGCAATCGTTGCCGACTTCGCGTCGATGGCAGAAACGGTGCCCTTAACAATGGAGCCCTTGTCGTTCAGCTGAACGAACTCAGCAAAGGGATCGCTTTCCAGCTGCTTGATGCCCAGGGAAATGCGCTCGCGCTCAGGATCGACAGACAGAATGACTGTTTCTACTTCGTCACCCTTCTTGTATTCCCGGACGGCCTCTTCACCGGTCTCGTTCCAGCTGATATCAGACAGATGAACCAGACCGTCAATGCCACCATCCAGACCAATGAAGATACCGAAGTCGGTGATCGACTTGATCTTGCCGGAAATCTTGTCGCCCTTGTTGAAGCGACCGGAGAAATCTTCCCATGGGTTGGATACGCACTGCTTGATACCCAGGGAAATACGGCGGCGCTCTTCATCGATATCAAGAATCATGACTTCGACTTCGTCACCTACCTGAACAACCTTGGAGGGGTGGATGTTCTTGTTGGTCCAGTCCATTTCGGACACGTGGACCAGACCTTCCACACCTTCTTCCAGCTCGGCAAAACAGCCGTAATCTGTCAGGTTGGTCACACGCGCGGTAACGCGGCTGCCTTCCGGATAGCGGGCCTTGATGTCGACCCATGGATCTTCGCCCAGTTGCTTCAGGCCAAGGGATACGCGGTTGCGTTCACGGTCGAATTTCAAAACCTTTACGGTAATCTCGTCGCCCACATTCACAATTTCGCTCGGATGCTTGATACGCTTCCAGGCCATATCCGTGATGTGCAGAAGACCGTCAACACCCCCCAGATCGACGAAGGCGCCGTAGTCTGTCAGGTTCTTGACGATACCCTTGATTTCCATGCCTTCGGTCAGAGTTTCAAGCAGCGCGTCACGCTCAGCGCTGTTTTCAGCTTCCAGCACGGCACGACGGGATACAACGACGTTGTTCCGTTTCTGGTCAAGCTTGATAACCTTGAATTCAAGTTCCTTGTTCTCAAGGTGTGCGGTGTCGCGAACCGGGCGAACATCTACCAGAGAACCGGGCAGGAAGGCACGAATGCCGGCCAGATCGACCGTAAAGCCACCTTTGACCTTTCCGTTGATCACACCTTTGACGACTTCTTCAGCCTCGAAGGACTTCTCAAGTACCTTCCAGGCTTCTGCACGCTTGGCTTTCTCACGTGACAGGCGGGTTTCACCGAAGCCATCTTCAACAGCATCGAGAGCCACATCGACAACATCGCCGATCTGGACTTCCATCTCACCCTTTTCGTTCAGGAACTGTGAGGCAGGAATAACACCCTCGGACTTCAGGCCGGCGTTAACCGTTACCCAGTCGCTGTCGATATCAACCACGGTTCCCTGGACGATGGAACCTGGTTGCATGTCAATTTCTTTTAGGCTTTCTTCAAATAGATCCGCAAAGCTCTCGCTCATTATATGTCCTATGTGATCAACGCAAGTTTACTCCGTGCTGCCAGCGGCACGGTCTGTTAATAGTGACCGGGTACAGCCAGGGCTGGCTGTTAACACTGCATCCGGTTTCCAACAACAAAAAAGTGCCGTCAGACCCGACCAGCTGCAGCCAGGACTCTTTCCAGCACCTCTTCAATACTTAAACCCGTCGAGTCAATGACTTGCGCATCTTCTGCAGGCTTAAGCGGAGCGGCTGAACGATTCATGTCCCGTTCGTCGCGCGCCCGTATCTCATTTAAAAGGGCGTCAATATTAACACCCACACCCGCATCCTTCAACTGACGATAACGCCGTTCCGCGCGCTCCGCGGCGCTGGCAGTGAGAAAAACCTTGGTCTGGGCATCGGGGAAAACCACGGTACCCATATCCCGGCCATCTGCCACCAGGCCCGGCGCCTTCTGGAAATCCCGCTGGCGCTGGAGTAACGCGTCTCGCACGGACTGAATGACCGCTACCCGGGACGCCTGATCACCGCAGGATTCTGTGCGGATGTCCCTGGTAACATCTTCTCCTCCCAGCAACACTCGTACCGGCTCGCCCGGCGCAGTAGGCTCGAAAGACGCATCCAATCCCCGAGCCACCCTCGCCAGGGCCTCCTCATCGTCCAGTTTCACACCCTGGCGAGCCGCAGCCAGGGCGGTCAAACGGTAAAGTGCCCCACTATCCAGCAGATGCCAACCCAGGTGACGGGCCAGCATCTGGGTAATGGTGCCCTTGCCAGAACCGCCGGGGCCATCAACGGCTATGACCGGGGCCGAGAGGTCGGTCATTGCTCCTCCTCTTCAGTCGCAATCTGAATGCCCACGCTCTGGGCAAGCTCGACAAATCCCGGGAAGGAGGTGGCAACATTGGCACAATCTGTCACCTCAATTTCTCCAGTAGCCACCAGTGAAGCCACAGCAAAGGCCATCGCAATGCGATGATCTCCTTGGCTGTCGACTTTTCCGCCCGAGATTGCCTGGCGCCCAACTATAATAATGCCATCTTCCGTGACTTCGGTCTTTACACCCAGTTGAGCCAGACCGTCCGCCATTACCTGGATGCGGTCACTTTCCTTCACCCGCAATTCCTCCGCGCCCTGGAGAACCGTTGTCCCTTCGGCACAGGTGGCTGCAATGAAAAGCACCGGAAACTCATCAATGGCCAGAGGCACGTCATCCATCGGGATCCTGATGCCTTTGAGGTTGGCTGAGCGCACGCGCAGATCAGCAACCGGCTCGCCCCCGACCTCGCGCTCATCCAGTACCTCAATATTGGCCCCCATCAGTCGTAGAATATTGATGACCCCGACCCTGGTGGGATTCATGCCCACATGGCGAAGGGTCAGGTCCGAGTCGGGGGCGATGCTCGCTGCCACCAGAAAAAACGCAGCCGAAGAAATATCCGCAGGCACATCAATGGCAGTTGCGGTAAGCCGCCCTCCTCCGGTGACGCTGGCAGTGGCCCCCTCCCTCCGGACGTCATAGCCGAATCCCGCAAGCATGCGTTCAGTGTGATCCCGGGTTGGCGCCGGCTCAGTCACAAACGTTGTGCCCTCGGCATAGAGTCCCGCCAGAAGAAGACACGACTTCACCTGGGCACTGGCCACGGGCATATCGTAGTGGATGCCCTTGAGTGTGCAGCCTCCTTCGATGACCAGGGGCGGACGCCCACCATTGGCGGTTTCGATGGTGGCCCCCATGGTTCGCAGGGGATCAGCCACCCGCCCCATGGGCCGCTTGGACAGACTGGCATCCCCGGTCAGCCGGGAGTCGAACTTCTGGGCGGCGAGCAGCCCGCAGAACAGGCGCATGGCGGTCCCGGAGTTACCCAGGTAGAGTGGGCCGCGAGGCGCCTGGAGCCCGTCGATGCCCACGCCATGAATACGTACATGACCATTGTCAGGGCCTTCAATGGTTACGCCCATATCCCGAAACGCCTGCAGGGTTGCCAGGCTGTCTTCTCCTTCCAGGAAACCGGCCACCTCAGTTACACCATCAGCCAGGGCTCCCAGCATTATTGAGCGGTGGGAAATGGACTTGTCGCCGGGTACGCGAATGTCACCGGACACTCTGTCACCTGACTGTAGTCGGAAGGTAATCTGTTTCTGGCTTGTAGTTGTCACGTAGGCCTGTCCTGAAAGCATCTTGGAAAAATGATCACGGGCTGCTTTGGCGCGGCTGAATACCCGCAACAAGGTGGCACCGTCCTGGTCTGCAATGGCGGCCCGGAGCTGGCCGAGATCCTCGGTAAAATGGTCGATCACCCGTAACACGGCCTGTTGGTTTGACAGAAAAATATCGTGCCACATCACCGGGTCGCTGGCAGCAATCCGGGTAAAGTCACGGAAACCGCCGGCGGCGTAACGGAATATCTCAAGATTCTCATCCTCTCCGGCCAGGGTGTCTACAAGGGAAAAGGCAATAAGATGCGGCAGGTGGCTGGTTGCCGCTAACACTTCGTCATGATGAGCCACGGACATGGTCAAGACCGTGGCACCACAGCCCTGCCAGAGGGATCTCAGCTTACCCAGATGTACCGGATCGACAGTTTCGGGGGGCGTCAATATCACCTTGTGGCCGGAAAACAGCTCTGGATTGGCAGCGGTTACGCCGCTTTTTTCTGAACCGGCAATGGGATGACCCGGGATAACCGATACGGGAGTCTCCCCGAAGACATCCTTGACCGCGTCCACGAAGCTGGCCTTGGTACTGCCGACATCCGTAAGCAAGGCGTAGGGCTCAAGACCGGAACGGACTTCCCGCAATACCTTTGCGGTCGCCCGTACCGGCACTGCAATCACCACCAGTTCCGCACCCCTGACCGCCGCAGCAATGGATTCAGCGGCTTCGTCAATCACGCCCATCTCCAGACCCAGTGCCAGGTCTGCCTGTTTCTGATCATACCCCACGACAGTCCGTGCCAACCGGCCCTGTCGGATGGCGCTGGCCAGGGAACCCCCAATCAGCCCCAGACCGATGATCGCAACGCGCTCGAAACCTGCGGTTTTCTCAGCCATGAAGTACCTCGTCTACCACCGGATTGATGGCGTCAGGCAGCGCATCGAGCAAGCGCTGGTTTTCCGCTGACAATCCTACCGAGACCCTCAGATGCCTCGGCATACCGTAGCCTGCCACTGGCCGCACAATCACCCCGGCGGCCAGTAAACGCTGGAAAACCGCTCCTGCTTCCTCACCCACGTCCACTGCAACGAAGTTACCGGCAGATGGAATGTAACTCAGCCCCAGGGCGTCGAAGCCCTGCGACAACTGGGCCAGGCCCGCAGAATTAACCTCCCGGGAACGGATCAGGTACTCTTCATCGTCCAGTACCGCTGTGGCTGCTGCCAATGCTATGGAATCCACGTTGAATGGCTGGCGAACCCGGTTGAGAATGTCTGCAATGGCAGCGGACGAAACACTGTAGCCAACCCGCAGGGCTGCCAGCCCCCAGGCTTTGGAAAAGGTGCGGGTGATGATGAGGTTGGGAAACCGGCTCAGCAGCTCCACACCGTCCGGATACGCATCCCCTTCAAGATACTCGCAGTAGGCTTCATCCAAGACCACCAGAACATGTGCTGGCACACGGGCCAGAAACTGCTCGATGGCTTCTGCCCCATGCACAGTGCCGGTAGGATTGTTCGGGTTGGCAACGAATACCAGCCTGGTACGGTCAGTCACTGCTGCAGCCATGGCGTCAAGATCATGCCCCCAGTCCCTGGCTGGTACCTCAACGCCCCGGGCACCAATGGCCCGGGTCACCAGGGCGTAAATGGCGAAGGCATGCTGGGAATACACAACCTCACTGTCACGGTCAGCAAAGCTGCGGGTAATTATTTCCAGCAGATCATTGGAACCGTTCCCCAGGGTTATCTGCGCTGGCCCTACATGCAGGCGGTCCGCCAGCCGGGCTTTCAGGTTAAAGCCGTTTCCGTCCGGGTAGCGGCACAGCGTCGACAGGGCGTCCCGGGCAGCCTCCAGCGCCCGGGGGCTGGGGCCGAGAGGGTTTTCGTTACTGGCCAGTTTGACGATGGTATCCGGGTCCAGACCCAGCTCACGGGCCAGCTCGTCGATCGGCTTGCCGGCCTGATAGGGCATCAGGCCCTGGACGCCCTCAACTGCGAGCGCTTGGTAATCAACCGACATAAAGAACCCCCGTTAAAGAACTCCGATTGGATAAGACCCCAGACGCTTCAACTCAACCGCTTCTTCATCGATATCAGACAGTACCCGGCTGACCTGCTCGTCTTCCATGTGGCCCTCGAAATCAATGTAGAACACGTAGGCCCAGGTACCACTGGGGGATGGCCGGGTTTCAATCCGCGTCAGGCTGAGATTGTTACGGTGGAAAGGCTCGAGCAGCCGGTAGAGAGCCCCTGGCTTGTTGCGCATGGACACCAGGATGGACGACTTGTCGTGCCCGCTCGGACTTACCGCTTCGCGACCGATGATCAGAAAGCGGGTCGTGTTGTCCGGGCGATCCTCAATCTTGTTTGCCAGCTTGCCAAGGCCGTAAAGCTCAGCAGCCATGTCACCGGCAATGGCCGCAGTACCGGGCTCGGCAGCTGCCCGGCGGGCGGCTTCAGCATTGCTGCTGACCGCTACCCGTTCAACACCGTAGCGGTGGGCGTCCAGCCATTGGCGGCATTGGGCAAAGGACTGCTGGTGAGAATAGATACGGGTAATGGCCTGCTCGTCAGCACCCGGTGCTGCCAGCAGGTGGTGATGGATCCTCAACTGCACTTCGCCGCATATCTTGAGGGGCGACGACATGAACATGTCCAGGGTGTGGTTGATCATGCCTTCGGTGGAATTCTCCACCGGCACTACGCCGTAGTGGGCCGAGCCGGATTCAACCTCCCGGAATACCGCGTCAATAGCCGGCAGAGGCACGCTGATGACTGAATGACCAAAATGCTTCAGGGCAGCCGACTGTGTAAAGGTGCCGGCGGGCCCCAGGAAGGCGATGTGCATGGGCTTTTCCAGTGCCAGGCATGCCGACATGATTTCCCGGAACAGCCGGGCCATTTCCTCACCGGAAAGTGGCCCCGGATTCTGACTCTTGATACGGGTCAGAACCTGGGCTTCCCGTTCCGGCCGGTAGAAAAAGACATCCTCATCGGGGTGCGCCGCCATCTTTACCCTGGCAACCTCCTGGGCGCACCGGGCACGGGCACTGATCAGGCCCATGATCTGCTGATCAAGCTGGTCGATCTCGTCCCGCAATTCCGCCAGACGGGTCTGCTCATCACTCATATCAGGCCCGCTCCTTCTCGAAGGCTTTCATATAGTCTATCAGTGCATCGACTCCGGCTTCAGGCATGGCGTTATAGATGCTGGCACGCATGCCCCCAACGGAACGGTGGCCTTTGAGGTTCAGCAGCCTGCGCTCTTCTGCCCCTTGCAAAAAGGCACTATTAAGGGAATCGTCGGCAAGGACGAACGGCACGTTCATCCACGACCGGAAGCGGGGAACGATTGGATTCGAGTAGAACTCACTGGCGTCAATAAACCCGTAGAGTTTGCGGGCCTTCCGGGCGTTGAGTTCACCTATCGCAGCTACTCCACCCTGGGCTTTCAGCCACTGGAATGTAAGTCCGGCCAAGTACCAGGAGTAAGTGGAGGGAGTGTTGTACATGGAGCCATTATCCGCCGTGACCTTATAATCCATCATGGTCGGAATCTCTTTCCTGGCCTTGCCCAGCAGGTCCCTACGGACAATGACGACCACCAGACCGGAAGGACCGATATTCTTCTGGGCGCCAGCATAGATGACCCCGAAGCTGGACACGTCGACTGGCCGGGACAGAATGTTCGACGACATATCTGCTACCAGAGGCACCTTCCCGCTGTCCGGAATGAAATCGTACTCCAGGCCGCCGATGGTTTCGTTCGGGGTGTAGTGGAGGTAGGCGGCGTTGGGGTCAGTCTGCCACTGAGCCTGATCAGGAATATCCCGGAAACCGCTGGCTTCACTGCTGGCCACCACGTTTACATGGCCGTAGCGACGGGCTTCTGCAATGGCCTTGGTGGACCAGATGCCGGTATTGATGTAATCCGCTGAGGTTTTGTCTCCCAGCAGATTCAGTGGCACTGTAGCGAACTGACTGCTGGCGCCACCTTGCATGAAGAGCACGGCGTAATCATCAGACACACCCGCGAGGTCACGCAGATCCTGCTCGGCAGTTTCGGCAATGGCCAGAAACTCATCACTGCGATGACTCATTTCCATCACGGACATACCGCTTCCACGCCAGTCCAGCATCTCGTCCCGAGCCTGCTTCAGCACGCTCTCCGGCAGAGTTGCCGGCCCTGCACAAAAATTATACGTCCTGCTCATCGCCACCTGGTCTCGTCTGTTCTCTTGGGAGGTTGGTCAATAAAGCCGGGGAGACCCGGCTTTATTGACCACCGGCATCATTCATCACCGGCATCTTCACCGGCATCTGCACTGCGGTCTGTATCATGTCCGCCAGTGCTGGCCGGATCAGTTGCCACGGGCCTGTCCCCTGGCGCAGCATCGCCAGCAGCCTCAGCCTCCAGTGCCTCTTCACCAGTATCCGCTATACGCTCAACCCCGACCAGGCGCTCGTCTTCCTGGCTCAGCTTGATCAGACGTACACCCTGGGTATTACGACTGAGCACCGAGACTTCATCAGTGCGGGTACGCACCAGCGTGCCCTTGTCCGAAATCAGCATCATTTCATCGCCATCGAACATCTGCAGGGCGGTAACCAGATTGCCGTTCCGCTCTGAGCACTGCATAGCAATAACACCCTGGCTGCCGCGACTGTAAGCCGGGAATTCCTGCAACTGGGTGCGCTTGCCGTAGCCGTTTTCACTGGCGGTCAGAATGACACCGTCTTCCTGGGGAATGATCAGCGACACCACCCGGTGCCCTTCCGGCATACGGATTCCGCGAACACCACGGGCGGTCCGGCTCAGCGGGCGGATCTGGTCTTCCTGGAAGCGCACAGCCTTGCCTGCTGTAGAAAACAGCATGACTTCGGCATCTCCCGCAGTGATCGCGGCCCCAATCAGGGTGTCGCCTTCATCCAGCGATAGCGCGATCAAACCGTTGGAGCGGGGCCGTGAGAAGTTCGGCAGCGGGGTTTTCTTTACGATACCGGCGGAGGTGGCCATCAGCACGTAATGATCTTCCGGATAATCACGGACTGGCAGGAAGGTAGTCACCCGCTCACCGTCTTCCAGCGGCAGGATATTCACCATTGGCCGTCCGCGGGAGGCCCGGCTTGCCCTTGGGATCTCGAACACACGCAACCAGTAGACCTTGCCACGGCTGGTGAAGCACAGGATGGTGTCGTGGGAGTTGGCAACCAACAGCTTCTCAATGAAATCTTCTTCTTTCATGGCGGTAGAGGCCTTGCCCCGGCCGCCACGGCGCTGGGCCTGATAATCCTCGATGGCTTGGGTTTTGGCATAGCCACCATGGGAAATCGTGACCACCAGGTCTTCCTCATCAATCAGGTCGGCAATGGTCAGGTCGCGCTTGGAACTGGTGATTTCGGTGCGGCGCTCGTCCCCATACTCTTCCACTACCGCTTGCAACTCATCGCGTATTACCTGCAGCAACCGCTCAGGATCCCCGAGGATATCCAGGAGATCGGCAATCTTTTCCACGATTTCACGATACTCACCCTGGAGCTTTTCTGTTTCCAGGCCGGTGAGACGGTGCAGGCGAAGGTCAAGGATGGCCTGGGCCTGCTCCGGCGACAGGTGGTACATACCATTGCGCAGACCCAAGTGCTCAGGAAGGTCATCAGGACGGCATACATCAGCACCGGCCTTCTCCAGCATGGCCATGACGCCGCCGGGCTCCCAGCCCTGCTCCATCAGTTTTTCCTTGGCTTCTGCAGAGGAAGGCGAGGCCTTGATCAGGGCAATGATTTCATCGATATTTGCCAGCGCAACCGACAGGCCTTCCAGGATATGGCCCCGCTCCCGGGCTTTGCGCAGCTCATAGATAGTGCGCCGGGTAACCACTTCACGGCGGTGACGCACGAACGCATCCAGCATTTCCTTGAGATTCAGTATCCGGGGCTCACCGTTGATCAGCGCCACCATATTGATGCCGAACACTGTCTGAAGCTGGGTGTGGGCGAACATGTTGTTGATGATGACGTCGGGGTTTTCACCACGGCGCAACTCAATCACTACGCGGATACCTTCCTTGTTGGACTCGTCGCGAAGCTCGGTAATGCCCTCAAGACGTTTTTCCTTCACCAGCTCGGCGATCTTTTCGATCAGCCTTGCCTTGTTGAGCTGATAGGGCAGCTCGGTAATGATGATGGCGTCTTTGCCGGTCTTGTTGTCGTGTTCGATCTCGTGGCGGGCGCGAATATAAATGCGGCCACGACCAGTGCGGTAGGCTTCGACAATGCCAGCGCGGCCGTTGATGATGCCTTCCGTGGGGAAATCAGGCCCTGGAATGAACTCCATGAGCTCATCCACTGTCATGTCCGGGTTATCGATCAGGGCAAGACAGCCACTGACGATTTCAGTCAGGTTGTGGGGCGGAATATTGGTGGCCATGCCCACAGCAATACCGGAGGAGCCATTGACCAGCAGATTGGGAATGCGGGTCGGCATGACTTCCGGAATCTGTTCCGTGCCGTCGTAGTTGGGCACGAAGTCCACGGTTTCTTTGTCCAGATCGGCCAGCAAAGAATGGGCAATCTTCTTCATGCGGATTTCGGTGTAACGCATGGCAGCGGCATTGTCGCCGTCGATGGAACCGAAGTTGCCCTGGCCATCTACCAGTGGATACCGCAGGGAGAAAGGCTGCGCCATGCGGACGATGGTGTCGTAAACGGCAGAGTCACCGTGGGGGTGATATTTACCGATAACGTCACCCACCACCCGGGCGGACTTTTTATAGGCCTTGTTCCAGTCATTGTTCAGCTCGGACATGGCAAAAAGCACACGGCGGTGAACCGGCTTGAGGCCGTCACGTACATCCGGAAGTGCGCGCCCGACAATAACGCTCATGGCGTAATCGAGATAGGACTGCTTGAGCTCGTCTTCTATATTAACCGGCAGGATCTCTTTGGCTAATTCACCCATCGAGAAAGGTTCCTTTGCGTTTGCTGGAAGTCATCGTTTTTATGGAGCCGAGCAGCCTCTCTGGCCGGCCATTAACAAGCCGGTAATGCTAACACATTTGAAGCTGCAAAGTACGGGTTTGGGTGGGCGAACTCTGTCTGTAAATCAACCAAATACCACGGTTTTATTTTCATGGGTAATGACCCGGTCCTCCACATGGGCACGCAGGCCCCGCGCCAGGACATTTTTCTCTACATCCTTGCCAAGACGCACCATGTCTTCAATGGTGTCGCTGTGGTTCACCCGGATCACGTCCTGCTCAATGATCGGCCCTTCGTCCAGATCTTCCGTCACATAGTGGCAGGTGGCACCGATCAGCTTCACCCCGCGGCTGTAGGCCTGGTGGTATGGCCGGGCGCCGGCGAAAGACGGCAGGAAGCTGTGGTGGATATTGATGATCTGGCCCGGGTAACGGGCACAGACCTCGGGGGGAAGGATCTGCATGTAGCGGGCCAGCACGATGACATCGGCCCGGTATTCCTCGAACAGGCGCGCCACTTCGTCAAAGGCCTCCTGCTTGTTTTCCCGGTTAACCGGCACGTAGTGGTAAGGAATATCATGCCAGTCCACCATGCGGCGAAGATCGTCATGATTGGACACCACGGCAACCACCTCTGCGTTCAGCTCCTTGGTATGCCAGCGGTGCAACAGATCGGCCAGGCAATGGGACTCTTTGCTGCACATAAGCACCACACGCTTGGGCTGGGCTGAATCAGCCACATGCCAGCGCATATCGAACTCCCGGGCTATGGGCTCAAAAGCGGCCCGGAACTGGTCCAGCCCGAACGGAATGGAACTGGCCTTGACCTCGTGACGCATGTAGAACCAGCCGGCCTGGCTGTCGGCATGATGGCTTGCCTCGGTTATCCAGCCATTGTAAGTGGTAAGGAAGTTACTGACTTTTGCAACGATACCGACCCGATCGGGACAGGAAATTACCAGACGATATGTATGCTCCATGAAGCTGATGCCATCTCTGTTCAGGGTGAATTATGACCGCGAATAATAGCCGATTGTCAGGATGGGTGTAAGGCGTCGGTTCTTGCCGCCATGATAAAATCATTTTTGTGCAGGCCCCCGATGAGATGGGTCCACCAGCGGACGGTTACCCTGCCGTACTCCACCAGAATCGCGGGATGATGGTTTTCAGCTTCAGCCAGCGCTCCTATGCGGGTGGTCAGGGCCAGGGCTTCGGCAAAGTTCTTCAGCTTGAAAACCCGCTTCAGCTGCCTTTGCCCGTCGGCTTCAACAATTTCCCACTGGGGCAGATCGGATAACAGGCGGTTCTGCTCTTCCACGGACAACCTGGGGGTGTCTTTCCGGCAAGGCTCCAGGGCCTGATCCTTGAGTTCTTTCATGTCTCGCTCCTTGTTCTGACTGGGCTCCGAGTGCCCAGCGTGAACCCGCCCGGCCGGCAATTCAAGCCATCGTCGAAAGGGATTTATTGAAATTCCGGCGCACCCAATATACTGTATATTTAAACAGTAGTATGGATGCGCGACCCAATGAAAGAACTCCTTGATACCCTTATTAGCGACGCCCGTGTCTGGCAGGGCAGCCAGCAGGCCCAGACAACCCTGCCTGCAGAGCCGACCGGATTTTCAGCCCTGGATCTGCAACTTGCAGGGGTGGGCTGGCCAAGGGGGGCTCTCACTGAATGCCTGCTGCCAGCCCCCGGCATTGGTGAGCTGCAACTGGTACTGCCACTGATGCGGAGACAGCTTGAGGCCGGTAAAACAGTATTCTGGATCAACCCGCCCTACACCCCCTATGCCCCCGCTCTGGAAAGGGAGGGCCTGAACCTGGCCCAGATAGTAGTTGTCCACACCCAGGACCAGGCCGACGCTCTGTGGTCGCTGGAAAACTGTCTGCGCTCGCCAGTGACAGGGCTGGTGATGGCCTGGCCTACCCGTTTGAAATCCCGGGAAATGCGCCGGCTGCAACTGGCGGCCGAAGCCGGCGACAGTCTGTGTATTCTGTTTCGTCCTACCGGGGCTGCTGATAACAGCTCACCGGCAGCCCTGCGCCTGCAGCTTGAGCCCGGCCAGAACCATGCCCTGGATATTCGGATTCTCAAGCGCCGGGGTGGCTGGGCTGCTGAACACTGCACCCTTGCCCTGCCCGACCGGGCCCCGGTCAGGCCCGACACAGCCACCAGCGTGGTGCGCGGGCCCTGGCCGGAGCGTAATCGCTGACATGCTCTGGCTCTACATACACTTTCCCAACCTACTCATGGACCATGTCAGAAGCACCCGTGATGACCCGGGCGCCCTGGTGATTAGTGATGCCCGGAAGCAATCCGTTTTCCAGGCCTGCCCTGAAGCCCGCGCCCTGGGCATTCGCCCGGGCATGCGCCTGAAGACGGCCATCAGCCTGGCGCCGGACCTGGCCATCATGGCCGCGGCTCCGGAGCGGGAACAGCAGGTTCTGGAGCAGCAGGCACGCTGGCTTTACCGCTATGCCGCCCATATCTGCCTGCGCCCACCCGACGGTGTGCTGGCTGAAGCCAGCAGTATGAGCCGGCTTCACGGGGGTGTTGATGGTTTGTGGCGGAAGCTGACCCAGGCTCTGGAGCAGCGTCAGCTCACTGCCTGGCTCGCTACCGGCCAGACCCCACGGGCCGCCCGACAGCTGGCTCGGGCCGATCGGGGCCAATGCACAGACAGCCCCGAAACCCTGAACGGGCTTCTGCACGGCCTTTCCATAGCCCAGGCAGGGCTGCCCGAGCGGATCGCTGAACGTCTGGCCAGGGTCGGTCTGTTGAGTCTGGGGGACCTGATGCAACTGCCTGCCGAGGAGATCGCGCGGCGGCTGGAACCCGAAACCCTGCAGCTGCTTCAGAAGATCCAGGGCACCCGGCCAGACCCTCAGCCAGCCTGGTCCCCACCGCACCGGTTTTGCCAGCGCCTGGACTTCACTCGGGACGTGGAGCAAACCTCTGGCCTGCTGTTCCCGCTTCAGCGGGTTCTTGGGGAGCTGGAGGAAGATCTGCAATGGCGACAGCAGGACACAGACAGTCTTTTGCTCACCCTGCGCCATCGGGATCAGCCGGAAACCCGGATCAGACTGCGAACTGCGGGCCCCGAGCACCGGGCTGCCAACTTTCTGGCCCTTGCGCGCCTGAGGCTTGAACAACAGGCCCTGGTAGCGCCAGTGGAAGGCATGGCCTTGCGGGTCAGCCGCCTGATACCCCGGGGCCAGCCCATGGGTGATGACTTGTTGGGGGATGGCCCTGACACCCAGGAAGCCTGGCAGGTCCTGATCAGTCGTCTCCAGGCCCGCCTGGGGGATCAGGCCCTGAAGGTGCTGGCCAGCCACGAGGACCATCGGCCCGAGCGCGCCTGGTCCCATGGTCGCCCTGTCAGGCCCGGCACCGCCTCTGGCACCACTTGCCCTTCTGCCCGGTCCCGGCCGCTCTGGTTGTTCAACTCACCGGAACCGGTCATCCACCTGCCCGAAGCCTGGCTGTCGGGCCCCGAGCGTATCAGCGGCGGCTGGTGGGATGGTGAGCGGGTGCAGCGGGATTACTACGTCGCCCAGTTGACCTCCGGGCAGCTAGCCTGGGTTTTCCGGGATGTCAGCGGTGGCTGGTTTGTCCACGGCCTGTTCGGCTGAGGCCTTCTATGTCCTACGCAGAGCTTCACTGTTTCAGCAATTTTTCTTTTCTGACCGGAGCCTCTCACCCCGAAGAGCTGGCGAGCCGGGCCCATGAGTTGGGCTATAGCGCGCTCGCCCTTACGGATACCTGCTCTGTAGCCGGCATCCCCCGTGCCTGGGCAGCTCTGAAGGAAAGTACCGTAAAGCTGATTACCGGCAGCTACTTCCAGCTCCACGATGAAATACTGGGTGATCAGCCCATAGCACTGATCCTGCTGGCCCGGGACCGGCTGGGCTACGGCCAGCTTTGCAAGCTTATTACCACCGCACGCCGGCGGGCGCCAAAGGGCGAGTACCGGCTATACAAGGACGACATCCGGGAGGAGCACCTGGATCACTGCCTGTGCCTGTGGCTGCCCCCTCCGTTGTACCAGGCCGACAGTGAGGCAACCCGGACCTGGGGCCTCTGGTTCCGGCAACAGTTTGGCCAGCGCGTCTGGCTGGCAGGGTCCCGGGTTCTGGAAAATCGTGAGGAAGAACACCTCCAGCAGTTACGCGCCCTGGCCGATCACCTGAGCTGTGCCATTGCTGCCACTGGCAACGTTCACATGCACCGCCGTGATCGCCAGCCCCTGCAGGACGTTGTTACCGCTATTCGCCACCGCTGCACCCTGGAGAGTGCCGGCCTGCACCTGTTCCAGAACGGTGAGCGCTACCTTCGGCCCCTGAAGGTCCTGAAACGGCTTTATCCCGAAAGCTGGCTGGCTGAAACCCGGCTCATTGCCGAACAGTGCACCTTTGAACCCGGCAGCCTGAAATACGAGTACCCCTCAGACCTGGTGCCGACGGGGCTGTCTGCCGGAGAACATCTGCGCAACCTGACCCGGGAAGGCGAACGGGTCCGTTTTCCCGAGGGCACACCATTTCCCATCCAGGCCCTGATCCGCAAGGAGCTCGGGCTCATTGCCGAAATGAAGTACGAACATTATTTTCTCACCCTGGAGGACATTGTCCGCTTTGCCCGTAGCCGGGGCATTCTCTGCCAGGGCCGCGGCTCCGCCGCCAATTCGGCCGTATGCTATTGCCTCGGCATCACCGAAGTGGATCCGCGCAAGGTGGAACTGCTGTTCGAGCGGTTTATTTCCAAGGATCGGAACGAGCCGCCGGACATTGACGTGGATTTCGAGCACGACCGTCGGGAAGAAGTCATGCAGTACATTTACCGGCGCTATACCCGGGAGCGGGCCGCACTTGCCGCCACGGTTATTCGCTATCGGCCTCGCAGTGCCATTCGGGACGTCGGCAAGGCCCTGGGGTTCGATCCGGCCCTGGTGGAGCAATTGCTCAACGGCATTGACTGGCGGGATCGGGAAACCGGCTGGCGCCAGCAAATCCTGGACAAGAAGCTTACCCGCAATGCCCGGGTCGCGGACCAGTTTTTTACCCTGGTCAATACCCTGCTCGGCTTCCCTCGTCATCTGTCACAGCACGTGGGCGGCTTTGTGATCAGCGCCGGTCCCCTGGCGGAACTGGTGCCAGTGGAGAACGCTGCCATGGCGGATCGCACGGTCATCCAGTGGGACAAGGATGACCTGGAAAGTCTCGGCCTGATGAAAGTGGACGTGCTTGCCCTGGGCATGCTGTCCGCTATTCGCCGGTCGCTCGACCTGATCGGACAGCGGCTGGCCAGACCCATGCGGATGCAGGACATCCCCCAGGATGATAAAGCCACCTATGCCATGCTGCAGAAGGGCGACAGCATCGGCGTCTTCCAGGTCGAGTCCCGGGCCCAGATCAACATGCTCCCAAGGCTTCACCCCGAGGTCTATTACGACCTGGTGATCCAGGTGGCCATTGTCCGGCCCGGCCCCATCCAGGGAGACATGGTGCACCCATACCTGAAAAGGAAGCACGGCCTGGAGCCCGTCAATTATCCCAACGAAGCGGTACGTGGAGTCCTGGAACGCACCCTGGGAGTGCCCATTTTTCAGGAGCAGGTCATCAAACTGGCCATGGTGGCCGCCGGCTTTAGTGCCGGTGAAGCCGACCAATTGCGCCGGGCCATGGCGGCGTGGAAATCCCATGGAGACATGTCCCCTTTCCGGGACAAGCTCATCAAGGGCATGCTGGAACGGGGCCACGGCCAGGCCTTTGCAGAACGGCTGTACCACCAGATCTGTGGTTTTGGCGGTTACGGCTTCCCTGAATCCCACGCCGCCAGTTTTGCCTTGCTGGTCTATGTCTCAGCCTGGCTCAAATGCCATTATCCCGCGGAGTTCTATTGTGGCCTCCTGAACAGCCAGCCCATGGGCTTTTATTCGCCCTCCCAGCTGGTGCAGGATGCCCGGCGCCACGGCGTAAACATCCTGCCTCCGGATGTGAATACCAGCGCCTGGGACCACACCCTGACAGAGCCCAACCAGACCTTGCGTCTGGGTTTGCGCCTGGTCCGGGGGCTGGGCCGGGACTCCGGCCAGGCGTTGGTACGGCAGCGGCCTGCCCGGGGCTATCAAAACCCTACGGAACTAAGAAACATCAAGGGCCTGAACCAGCGGGACCTGGAGGCCCTGGCCGGCGCCAATGCCCTGCAGGGCTTCACAGGCAATCGTCACCAGGCTTACTGGCAGCTGCTCGGACACCAGCCACCCGCTGCCCTGTTTGCCAAAGAGGCTGCGCCTTCGTATGAGAGCGCCTCCATTGCCCTGCCAGAGCCCACGGAAGGCCAGGCCGTGCTGGCAGATTACGCCAGCCAGGGACTCTCACTGCAACGACACCCGATGGCCTTGCTGAGGGAGCAGGGGCATTTACAGCATTGCCTGAATGCCAGTGAGTTACTGAAGGCCGAACCCGGGCGTCCGGTTCAGGTAGCCGGGCTGGTTACTGGGCGTCAGCGCCCCGGCTCAGCCTCAGGCGTTACCTTTGTGACCCTGGAAGATGAAACCGGCAACATCAACGTCATCGTCTGGCTCGACACCGCACGCCGGCAACGCCAGCCACTGATTACTGCCCGCTTGCTGCATGTCAAAGGTGTACTTGAGCGCGAGGGTGAGATTGTCCATGTAATGGCTGGCAAGCTGTCCGATCTGAGCCACCTGATCCAGGACCTTAATGTCAGCTCGAGGGATTTCCAGTAGCCCTGGAACTTCCAATAAAAAAGCCCCGGCCGGAAACCGGACGGGGCTCGTGCTTCAACCGCAATCAACCAAGCAGCTTGATCATTACCCCGGCGGCAACCGCCGAACCAATGACACCTGCCACGTTCGGGCCCATCGCATGCATCAACAGGAAGTTCTGGGGGTTGGCCTCCAGACCTACCTTGTTGGATACACGAGCCGCCATTGGCACGGCTGACACACCGGCAGAACCAATCAATGGATTGATGGGCTCCTTGGTGAAGTAGTTCATCAGCTTGGCCATCAACACGCCGGCAGCAGTACCGACGCCGAAGGCAACGATACCCAGCGCCAGGATGCCCAGGGTCTGGGCATCCAGGAACTTGTCGGCCATGAGCTTGGAGCCCACCGACAGACCCAGAAAAATGGTCACAATGTTGATCAGCGCATTCTGGGCGGTATCACTCAGACGTTCCACCACGCCACATTCCCGCATCAGGTTGCCAAACGTGAACATGCCCAGCAGCGGAGCCGCATCAGGCAGGAACAGCACAACGGCAATCAGCACCACCAGCGGGAATACGATCTTTTCCTTTTTGCTGACCGGGCGCAGCTGGGACATCTTGATGGCCCGCTCTTTCTTCGAGGTCAGCGCTTTCATGATCGGCGGCTGGATCATCGGCACCAGTGCCATATAGGCATAAGCCGACACGGCGATGGCACCCAGAAGGTGTGGTGCCAGTACACTGGACACGTAGATGGATGTAGGTCCATCTGCACCACCAATAATACCGATCGCCGCAGCCTCCAGAATGGTGAACTCCAGGATGCCGAACATATCAAGCAGAGCAGCGCCGATCACTGTCCCGAAAATACCAAACTGGGCAGCAGCACCGAGCAGCAGGGTCTTGGGGTTGGCCAGAAGCGGACCGAAATCCGTCATCGCGCCCACGCCCATGAAGATCAGCAGTGGCCCGATCGTGCTTCCGATAATCACCGTGTAGAAGTTCTGGAGCATGCCATTGCCATGGCCAAAGTCCTGGGCAACGGTATTGGCAGAGCTGACCACCGCGTAGCTGGCGTCCTTGTACGCTTCCTTGAACAGATCTTTGACCTCAGGTGTAACCGCCTGCCCGGCCTCATAGGACACATCCAGAACACCGGCCAAAGCTGCCATCACCTGCGGCTTGGCGATATGGATTGCGTTCTCCGCGGCCGACAGGGCAAGCCCTGCCTCCGGAATATTCGCCAGAATGCCGCCGAACCCGATCGGGACCAGCAACAACGGCTCGAAACCCTTGCGGATAGCAAGGAACAGAAGGCCCAGGCAGACCGCGATCATTATTACCTGGCCGATTTCTATATTGAACAGGCCACTGCCTGTCCAGAGTGTCAGTAACTTTTCCATGGAATGCTGGCCCTTATGCGATTGTCAGCATTTCGTCATCGACCGAGACAGCGTCGCCGACCTTGATGAAGATTTCACCGATGGTGCCCGACTTGGATGCTCGGACTTCGGTTTCCATTTTCATCGCCTCGAGAATGATCAGCACGTCGCCTTCTTCGACCGTGTCGCCGGGAGATACCAGAATCTTGAAGATATTGCCGCCCAGAGGTGCCAACACAGGTTCGCCTTCTCCTGCGGCGGGAGCTGCCGGCTTGGAGCTGGCCGCTTCTGCAGGGACGCCGCCACCCTGGGGCTGAATCGCACTGATTTCACCGCCTTCAGCAACCCCAACCACATACTCCTTACCGTTCACCGTGACGGTGTAGGTCTCGGGGCCGCCTTTTTTGGCTGCGGTAACGTGGGCGTTGGCCACATCTTCAGCGCTCGGTATCGGTTCAAACGCATCAGGATTGTCCCGGTTTTCCAGGAACTTGAGCCCTATCTGGGGAAACAGCGCGTAGGTAAGGACGTCGTCCACCACCTCGTCCGCCAGCCTGATGTTCTTCTCTTCTGCAATCTTCTTGAGCTCATCGGTCAGCTTGTCCATTTCCGGCTCAATCAGGTCAGCAGGACGACAGGTAACGGGCTTCTTGCCATCAAGCACCCGCTCCTGCAACTCCTTGTTGAACGGAGCCGGTGCAGAGCCGTACTCGCCTTTGAGGATAGCGGAGGTTTCCTTGGAGATAGACTTGTAGCGCTCGCCGGTCAGTACGTTCAGTACTGCCTGGGTACCCACGATCTGGGAAGTCGGCGTTACCAGCGGGATGAATCCAAGGTCTTCCCGGACTTTAGGAATTTCTTCCAGAACCTGATCAAATTTGTCGCTGGCGTTCTGTTCACGCAACTGATTTTCCATGTTGGTCAGCATGCCGCCCGGTACCTGGGCAATCAGGATGCGGGAATCAGTGCCCCGCAGGCTGCCTTCGAATTTCGCGTACTTCTTGCGCACCTGGCGGAAGTAGCTGGCGATCTCTTCGAGCAGATTCAGGTCCAGGCCGGTGTCACGGTCTGTGCCTTCAAGAATCGCAACCACCGCTTCGGTGGGTGAATGGCCGTAGGTCATACTCATTGACGAAATGGCGGTGTCGACGTTATCGATACCGGCTTCTGCGGCTTTGATGGCGGTTGCGGTGGACATGCCCGTGGTGGCGTGGCACTGCATGTGTATCGGAATGTCGAGCTCTTCTTTCAGACGGCTGACCAGATCGAAAGCAACATAGGGCTTCAGAATACCGGCCATGTCCTTGATGGCAATAGAGTCGGCACCCATGGAGGCGACCTCTTTCGCCATATCAACCCACATCTCAAGGGTGTGAACCGGGCTCGTCGTATAGGCAATGGTGCCCTGGGCATGCTTGCCGGTCTTGCGAACGGCCTTGATGGCCCGGTCCAGGTTGCGTGGATCGTTCATCGCATCAAAAATACGGAATACATCAACACCATTCTCGGCGGCACGCTCACAGAAGCGGTCCACGACATCATCCGCGTAATGACGATAACCCAGCAGGTTCTGGCCACGCAGCAGCATTTGCTGTTGGGTGTTGGGCATGGCTTTCTTGAGCTCGCGGATACGTTCCCAGGGGTCTTCACCAAGGTAACGGATACAGGCGTCAAACGTGGCTCCGCCCCAGGATTCGAGCGACCAGAAACCGACTTTGTCGAGTTTCTCGGCAATGGGCAGCATGTCATCAAGACGCATGCGTGTCGCTAGCAGAGACTGGTGAGCGTCACGCAGGATGACGTCTGTAATCCCCAGCGGTTTCTTTGTATCTGTCATCGTGTCGGCCTTCCGTTTAAAGGTTCTAATTCGTCTTCCGGTTATTTCTTATGGCGGGACCGGAATTGTGCAATCGCCTGTTTGATCGCTTCAGCAACGTCAGGATCGACTGACGCTGGTGCCGAAGGCTTTGCACGGGAAGTGCGTGCCGGTGTTGTCGGCTCAGGCTTGGTATATCGCAGGATGATCTTCGACATGAGCAGGGTGGCAAACACGAGGACTACCAGGAACACAAAAACAAACCCCATGCCTGCGACCATCAGATCGATGGCTTGTGACATTAGCTCATTCATATAGACGCTACCTTCACTTGTTAATTGCTTTTCCCCGATGCCCAGTCGTTTTAGAGGGGCATTCGGGAGGCAAAATCCTGCGTAATTTACCGGTTTCTACTTATAGGAGCAACCGAATAAGCCGGCTTGATCGCCCCTCTGCCATGCCTTTCGCTGGGATGGCGATGGTATTCGAACGCACCTGGAATGCCCTATCAGGCCAAACGGACACGGAACTTCCGGCCTTTTATTCGCCCCTGCTCAAGCTGCCTGAGCGCTTTCGAAGCCAAACTGGCCTCTATTGCGACAAAGCACTGAAAATCGAACAGATCGATCTTCCCCACAGCAGCGCCCGGAACCCCGGCTTCGCCGGTAAGGGCACCAAGGATATCGCCAGGTCGCACTTTCTCTTTGCGACCACCGGCAATGCACAGCGTGCGCATGGCCGGTGGCCGGGGGCGATCAGGCACAGCCATCAAAGCAACAGCGTCACCCCAACTCAGCGGGGCGTCGCGGCCGACCTCAAGCCGGGAAACCCGGTGACCCTGGGAGGGCGTGCAGAATGTCACGGCCTCACCCTGCTCACCGGCACGCCCTGTCCGCCCGACCCGATGGGTATGGATTTCCGAATCTCTGGCCGGCTCCACGTTTATTACTAATGGCAATGCCTTTATATCAAGTCCGCGAGCCGCTACGTCGGTGGCCACCAGAACCGTGACGCTCTGATTGGCAAAACGCACAAGCACCGCATCTCTGTCTTTCTGGTCAAGATCCCCATGCAGGGCAACTGCGCTAAAACCACGCTCCCCAAGAGCAGCAGCCAGCTCATCGCATTGCTGACGAGTGGTGCAGAAAGCCAGGCAGGAGGCAGGCTGGCGATCAGACAGGACCGCAGCCAGGGCGTCGGTCTGCTGGCCAGGCTGAATCTCGTAGAATGTTTCCTGAATGTCCGGCGCCGGTTCGCCATCGGTAACGCGAACATCCACGGGCTCCCGCTGATAACTCTCACTCAGGCTGCGGATCGATGCCGGCCAGGTGGCGGAAAACAGCAAGGTCTGACGCTGGCCTGGTATGCGGGCGATGATGTCATCCATGGCTTCCTGGAAACCCATGTCGAGCATACGGTCGGCCTCGTCGAGCACCAGTGTCCGCAGGTGCTCTAGACTCAGGGTGCCCTTGCGTAAATGATCCTGGATCCGTCCGGGGGTGCCGACCACAACATGGGCACCATGACTGAGGGATCCGATTTGCGGACCAATGGCGACGCCCCCGCACAGAGTGAGTATTTTTACGTTGGCCTGGGCTCGGGCCAGTTCACGCAGTGCTTTTGCGACCTGGTCCGCAAGCTCACGGGTCGGACACAGAATGAGTCCCTGGACCGCGAAATGACGCACATTCAGGTGTTCCAATAACCCAATGCCAAATGCTGCCGTCTTGCCGCTGCCCGTCTTGGCCATGGCAATCACGTCACGACCCGCCATTACTGGTGGAATAGCCGATGTCTGAACCGGCGTAGGGGTTTTATAGCCCAGGCGTTCAAGATTTGTGAGCATGGGTCTGGAAAGCCCAAGCTGCTGGAATGACGACATAAAAGTACCCTGAAAAGAAAAAGGCTGGTCCCTGGCGGGATTATCAGCGCGTATACTAACCCATAGCCGACATAACATCCGACATAAGGAAGGTTTACATCATCATGCCATCACTTCAGGACCAGCTCATGAAAGCCGGCCTGGCCGACGAAAAAAAGGTCAAGGCACTCAAGAAGGAAAAGCACAAGCAGCGCAAACAGCAGCCAAAAGGCACCCTCGAAGTCAATGAAGCCCAGGAGCGTGCCCTTCAAGCCCGGGCAGAGAAAGCGGAACGTGACCGGAAGCTCAACCAGCAACGCCACGACGAAGCTCAACGCAAAGCGGTTCAGGCCCAGATCAGGCAATTGGTTGAAGCCAACCAGCTACCCAGGAAACATGGTGAAACCGCCTATCAGTTTGTTCATGACAAGAAGATCAAGAAAATATTTGTCGAGGAGCCAATGCTTGACCAGCTTTCATGGGGCCGCCTCGCGGTGGTCTTTGTCAATGACGCCTACGAACTGGTAGCTGAGGGAGTGGCCCGAAAAATCATGGAAAGAGACCCAAGCGCCGTTGTGGTTTTGCACGACCGCAAAAAAGATGATTTGGGCGCTGATGACCCCTACGCAGACTATGAGATCCCTGATGATCTGATGTGGTAAAAAACTGCGCCTGCTACGGTCGAACCTCAGTCGGTTCAAATCCTTTCCAACTCCGAGGTACAAACAAAAAACCCCGCTTCTAGCGGGGTCTTTTGTTTGTATATGGTGCGGCTGGGAGGATTCGAACCTCCGACCGCCTGGTTCGTAGCCAGGTACTCTATCC
>NZ_JAAMPF010000029.1 GCF_011074795.1 Marinobacter salicampi | reverse complement strand
CGGGTTCGAACCGGTGTTACCGCCGTGAAAGGGCGGTGTCCTAGGCCACTAGACGAAGGGGACACTAAAAAAATGGTGGAGCCAGACGGGATCGAACCGTCGACCTCGACGCTGCCAGCGTCGCGCTCTCCCAGCTGAGCTATGGCCCCATCAACGGAGCGGTATATTAGTGATCGGTCGGCGATGCGTCAACCCCTGCCCAGCAGTTTTTTTTCGCCTAACGCCAAAATCACCGCCAAACCCCCTGTTCTGATCCGGCTTCAGCTCAGGGGCAGTACGGCGTACTCCTTCTCTACCCGCTTGGTTTCCTTCTTGGAAAAGCCGCCAAGAACCTGTAGCGCATGTCGCAGTCTTGCCCGGGTCATATCCGGGCCCAGCATCGCCATGGAGTCCATCACGGACCAGGAGTTGGGCGTGCCCGCGATAGCGACGAAGATGGGAAACATGAAATCCCCCATTTTGAGGTCGAGGGCTTTCGCCAGGACTTTTACATCAGCAAAGATATTCTCCTTGCTCCAGTGGCGCTGGGCCTCCATTCGCCAGAGCGTAAACTGGAGTACCCGGCGGACGTCGCCGTCCTCCAGTTTATTATGGGAGAAATCATCCGGTTTGAGGTCCAGCATGCCCGCGAACATGAAGGCTGTCATGGGCGCCACGTCACTGAATACCTCGGCTCGTCCCTTGATCTGGGGTACCAGTTGGGCCAACGCTTCTGGATTAAACCACCAGTCCCGCATACGGGCGGCAAAGTCCTCATCACTGACCTCTTCCCGCAGCCAAAGTCCGTTAAGCCAGCGCAGCTTCTCCACATCGAATATCGGTCCACCCAACGACACCCGCTGGATATCGAAATTGGCCACCATGTCCGCGAGGGTGAACTTTTCCCGCTCATCAGGCATGGACCATCCCATACGCCCTAGGTAATTGAGCACTGCCTCCGGCAAAAACCCCATGCGCTCGTAAAAATTGATACTGGTGGGGTTCTTGCGCTTGGACAGCTTGCTCTTGTCGGGATTGCGCAGTAGCGGCAGGTGGCAAAGCACAGGCATGTCCCAGTCAAAATAGCGGTACAGCAACTGATGCTTGGGGGCCGAGTTGATCCATTCCTCACCCCGCAACACATGAGTGATCGCCATCAGGTGGTCATCGACGACGTTCGCCAGGTGATAGGTGGGCATGCCGTCAGACTTCAGAAGGATCTGGCAGTCGACCTGAGTCCACTCGATCTCGATGGTGCCACGCAGCAGGTCATCGATCCGGCACACGCCTTCATCCGGCACTTTCATGCGAATCACATAGGGCTCGCCCGCTGCCAGCCGGCTCTGGACTTCGGAGTCGGGCAACTCCAGGTCTCCTTTAATGCCTGGGTTAAGACCGGCCGCTTTCCGTTCTTCTCTGATTACGTCGAGCTCTTCAGGACTGCGGAAGCAATAAAAAGCGTGGCCCTTGCTCACCAGCTCCAGAGCGTACTGCCTATAGTCATCTTTGCGCTCAGACTGGCGGTAAGGACCATACTTGCCCCCCACATCCGGTCCTTCGTCCCACTCAAGGCCCAGCCAGCGCAGGGCATCCAGAATATCCTTCTCCGACTCAACGGTGCTACGAGCCTGATCGGTATCTTCAATACGAAGGATAAACTGGCCACCGTGTTGGCGGGCAAAACACAAGTTGAACAGCGCTACATAAGCCGTCCCGACGTGGGGGTCGCCGGTGGGAGATGGCGCAATTCGGGTGCGTACGGTCATGAAAACGTCCTGGTTGGAGGTTGCCGGCGTTGGCGGCGAGTGAATGTGAGGCGAGGCATTATACCGACCTGAAGCTATTTTCGCATTGTACAGCGCTCCCCGCTTCTACCTCGAGCTTGAATGTAATACTATAACATTCTAATTTTCTGACAGGATTCCTACCATGACATTCGCGCGCGCTTCCCTCTATGGCTTCCTGGGGCTCATCGCCGTTTCCGCTGCCCATGCCCAGCCAGAGTCGCAGGGGGAGCTCCACATCGTGACTTCCCTCAAACCCATTGAACTGCTGGCGCGCGCAATAGCTCCGGAAGACACCCGGGTAACCACACTGGTACCTGGCGGCGGCAGCCCTCACACCTATCAGATGAGGCCATCAGAGCGTAAGGCTCTGGAACAGGCCGACGTTATTTTCTGGGTCGGCCCGGAGATGGAAACCTTTCTCGACCGGATACTGGCAGGTGACGATTTTTCAGATCGTGCAGTTAGCCTTGCCGGCGACCGTACCTGGGCCGAAGACAGCAAGGCCCGGGCAAACGACCACCCTGATCAAGGGCATCAGGCGAGCCACAGCAGCGAGGCCAGGCAGGAGCATGACCACAGCGGGGACCACGATGGTCACATCGAAGAGCCTTCGCCTTCGTCCGGGCAACATGACCACCATGGTCATGACCATGGCGATGGCGAGGACCCGCACGTCTGGCTCGACCCGGCGCTAGCTGCCGGGATGGCGGAGCGCATTCACCAGCGCCTGTCAGCCATGAACAAGGTTGAACAAGCCACACTCGACCAGAACCTCGACCGGTTTCTTAAAGAGCTCGCCCAAGCCGAACAGACCATCCATGACCGACTCAATACCCCTGCTGTAAGGGATGTCTCTATATTTACCTATCACGACGCCTTTGGCCGCTTTGCCGAGCACTACGGACTGTCAATTGCCGGCGTTTTGACAGCCAGCCCCGAACGCACACCCGGCGCGAAACATCTGGCGGAGGTTCAGGGCAAACTCGCCGACGCCAAACAGCCCTGTCTGCTGACCGAACCCCAATTCAACCGCAAGTGGTGGCGTTCCATCACCGAAAACATTGAGATCCAGATGAGCACCTGGGACCCTCTGGCATCAGATATAAGCGCTGACGCAGGCGGTTATGTGGATTTTCAGTTCGCGCTTGCCGATGCCGTGCTCTCCTGCTTACCAGAGCAGCCATAACATCAGGGGTACGGTCACGGTAGCCAGTAGAGTCTGGCCACTTACGATGGCTGCCATAAGGGGGGCGTCGCCCCCCAGCTGGCGGGCCAGAATATAGGCAGACGAGGCAGTAGGCAAAGTGGCGAGCAGAACAGCCACCTGCACCATCAACCCACCCATGCCAAGAGCGAATGCCAGTCCCACCGTCATAAGGGGAAAGCCAATCAATTTTGCGGCAGACGCGGCCACAAAAGGCATGGACGCCCCTCGCAGGGCTTTTAGCTGAAGCCCCGCACCAACGGTCATCAGGCCCAAGGGCAACGCAAGATTGCTTAGGGGCTCAAGTATGCCAGCCAGAACCGGGTGGAATCCGAGCCGGAAATAACTCCAGAACACACCAACAAGAGAGCCTATGATCAACGGATTGGTGGCAATGGCCTTGAGCACGGGCCTGAACCGAACCGGTCCATCTCCTGCAACAACGGCGAACATAATGATGCAGATCAGGTTCAGCATCGGGACCATCACGGCCACTGCAATGGCCATCAGGGAAAGCCCTTCGTTGCCCAGGAGCACTCCCGCAGCGGCAAGCGCGACATAGGAGTTGAACCGTATAGCCCCCTGGAAAACCGAGCTGTATTGAGGCCCCGGCCAGGGCAGGACAAACCTTGTCAGGACCAGCACCAGCGTCATTGTGGCGACCATGGCCGATACAAGTATGAGGACATCTGCGTAAGCCGACACCGGCAACTGGGCACTGCCGAGCTTGTAGACAAGCATGGCCGGAAACAGGACGTAGTATGTCAAGCGTTCAGCCTGGGGCCAGAAACCGTCGCCGGGGAAGCGCCAGCGCCGAAAGAGATAGCCGAGCACAATCAGGCCGAAGATCGGTACCAAAGCTTCCGCCATAACCCCCATGCCGACCTACTCCCTGAGTCCGTTTCGAAGCAGGAATGATAGCAGGCAAACTAGTTCAGAGGGATCCATGTCTCGGAAAGAGCCGCCCTCAGACGACCCCATCAGGTCTTCAAAATTGCTTGAAGCCTTTCGGTAACACTTCACAGGTAACCTAACCACAAAGTTGCTCCATCGGCGTGGCGTTTCCTGAAAATGGAAACTCGACGGAGCTGGCCAGGGTGTTAACGACAGCGGGTGCGTGTTATGAGCGATTATCCCTACGGAATATGCACAACCGAAGCTACCGCTCTATCAGGGCGAAAGCTCGAGCCAGGCGATTCGATCCGCCTTGAGTCGCGAACAAGACAAGCGAGTCCTGAAAAGTCAGGTAGGCTTCCAGACTATGCGTCGGGGTACTATGACGGAGTGCACGGGCTGCCCTTTAACCCGTCAGGTGAACCGCAATCCAATTCCGTGGAGGACGACCTTGAGCCTGACAGGATCGTCGCCCGGCTTTACCTTCGACTCAGGGAATGGGCGGCACGCGGGTTTGCCAGCTCTGATATGGTATGGCTTGAGGCAAAGGCCGATGTGACCGCCCTTATGAGCCTTCTTGCTCAACCTGAGGGAGACGGCTGGATGCCTTGCAGTGACCGACGGTACGCCCCTGGCGCCGTCGTTGAATACCGCTTTCGCACAGGCGAAGAAACGACCCAGGGTAGTTGCAGGATTCTTGATTATGATTACCAGTTCCGGGTTATTTTCAGGACGAGCGATGGCACAAAAACAGTGAGAGCACTGGACCAGGTCGAGCTACGCCCAAAAGCTCAGTAAAAGTGGCCCTGAGTGCAAGTGGTCCTCATAAGTCTCCTGGTTCGTCATCCCGGATGCGCAAAAAACTGGCAAATCGTGGCAGCCCCGTGGAGGTCAAGCCATAGAATTTATAGCTGATAACAGCACCAATCGGCGGTGGCGCCGCTCGCTCGGCATCGCTGAAGCCGGTCCCAATCTTGAAAGAGCGGCCTCCCTCCAGCTCAACCACCAGCGCGCCCATCATACCCTCGTACTTGCCGGTGCCCTCAGTATGCCCGATCACAACCGCCTCCGAATCCTCATAGCGCTTGACCTTGAGCACATCCGATGACCTGCCCGCCCGGTACAGGCTATTGCCACGGTGCAGCATCAGACCTTCGCCACCAGAACTCGTGACCTGATCCAAACGGGTCATCAGCTCAGCATGAGAGGCGCCCTGCCGCTGTTCAATAATCCTCAGAAACGATGACTCTGACGACGCTGAAAGCTCCCGCATCTGCTTAACACGCCCTGAAAATGGCAGGCTGCTCGCTGGCAGATCAAAGACCATATAACGGACTTCCCGCCATTCTTCGTCCACCGGCGACTGCTTGCGTACCACTCCGGACAGCTCTGCAAACCGCCCCCGCCCCATCCAGAGTTCACCATCCATAACCGTGCCAGGAAACCTCTCGGTGAACCAGTCGGGAGCTTTATACTCATGGCCCCGCTTGGAAAGAAAATGCTCCCCGTTCCAGTAGGCCCTGACCCCATCAAGCTTTTCACTAACCCAGTAGTGCTCCAGCTCAATACCCTCCTCATAGACCTCAGCCAGCAGCAGCTTCGGCGGTGCGGAATGCACGAACAGCGGAAACGACAAAAACAGGACAGGTAAAAAACAAACGAACAGGGACGACAACGTCCGACTGGAGAAGGAATACATCGCAGTTCCTTTGCGAGTGTGGATAAAGGGAAATCAAGGGATGCTAGCCTGCCTTAGATACTGAAAAAAGGCTAGATACAGGACTAATGCCGACACCGGAACTGGATGCCGTGCCCCGCTCCAGAGTACTGCCCCATGATTCTTCGGCTATTGCCTACCGGACAAACAGAACCAAACACTCTAGAGAGGCCATTTTCCTGATAGAATTACGGAATAAATCAGAGGGCCGACCGTTTAAATCCGGACAATCGGAACCGCCGCCCGTATGCCGCCGATCTTAAGAAAACGGCGTTGCAGCATGAGTATCCTGTGGCACTTCTGGAGCACCCAGATCGCCATAACGGACGAAAAACAAGCAATAGAGGATTGGTAAACTGCCTGTGGAAACTTCCGAAAAAATCACTGGGGCCTCTCAAAATATTCGGCCGGAGCCCTCCCGGCGCTTCTGCGTCGCGCCGATGATGGATTGGACCACCACCCATTACCGCTACATGGCCCGGTGTCTCAGTCAACATGCCCTGCTTTATACCGAGATGGTGACTACCGGTGCCCTGATCCACGGTGATACCCAGCGTTTCCTGAGGCACCAGAGCCAGGAGTATCCGCTGGCTCTTCAGTTGGGAGGCAGTAATCCCAGGGACCTGGCCCACTGCGCCGTTCTTGCTGAGCAGGCAGGATTCAGTGAAGTGAACCTGAACGTTGGCTGCCCCAGTGACCGGGTCCAGAACAACATGATCGGGGCCTGCCTGATGGCCTATCCTGATCGCGTAGCGGAATGTGTCAGCGAAATGGCTGAGAAGACGAGCCTGCCCGTCACCGTAAAACATCGTATCGGCATCGACAGCCATGAATCCTGGGATGAGTTGTGCGAGTTCGTGGAAAAAATCGCTGCAGTCGGATGCCGCACGTTCATTGTTCACGCCCGTATAGCCATTCTCGAGGGCCTCAGTCCGAAAGAAAACCGGGACGTGCCACCGCTCAAGTATGATTGGGTATACGCCCTGAAAAAGCGTTACCCCGACATCGAAATCATCATCAACGGCGGCATCAAGAGCCTTGATGAGTGCCACGAGCACCTGAACCACACCGATGGCGTCATGCTCGGGCGTGAGGCCTATCATAACCCGTGGCTGCTGGCGTCGGTCGACGCCGAGTTCTTTGGTCACGAGGCCTCTGTCAGAACCCGCCATGACGCGCTACGGGCGATGTTCCCCTTCATCGAATCGGAGCTCAGGCGAGGCGTTTTTCTTGGGCACATGAGCCGCCATCTGCTAGGCCTTTTCCACGGCTGCAAAGGTGGCCGGCAGTTCCGCCGTCACATCAGCGAAAACGCCCACAGGCCCGGCGCTGGCCTGGACGTTCTCGAGGCCGCGCTGGCAAAGGTACCGGAGCATGAGCAGGAGCCTGCGGCACTGGCATGACCGGCATGGCAGTCAGTATTCCAGTGCCGGCCATGGAACCGCTCAGAGTCTCCATTTGGGCTGCTTTCAACTTGTTCAGACCGGTGGTGGCGGTTATTGTAGATGAACCGCAGCGCTGACACTCCAAGGCCTTGGATTCAAACAATATCGATCAGGACGACGAACGAAATGACCAGCAAGCTAGACCAACTTAAAACCATGACCACCGTTGTTGCCGATACGGGCGACCTGGACGCAATCGCACAATGGCGGCCTGAAGACGCAACGACCAATCCGTCCCTACTACTAAAGGCCGCGGCATCCGATGCCTACCGGCCAATGCTGGATGCCGCCATTGCGGACTCACTGACATTCAGCGCGTCCGAGACCGAGCAATTGGCCTACGCGACGGATCTGCTGGCCGTTATGGCGGGGCAGAAAATACTGGACCTTATTCCCGGGGTCGTCTCTACCGAGGTGGATGCGCGTCTGTCGTTTGATACAGAAGCCACCCTCAGTCGGGCCCGCCGCCTGATCGACCTTTACGACAGCCGCGGTGTTGACCCATCACGGGTCCTGATCAAGATTGCCTCGACCTGGGAAGGTATCCAGGCGGCACGCCAGCTGGAGAAAGAGGGCATCCGGTGTAATCTGACCCTGCTGTTCTCCTTTGTTCAGGCCGCAGCCTGTGCCGATGCGGGCGCCTTTTTGATCTCCCCTTTTGTGGGGCGGATCCTGGACTGGCACCTGGCCCATAGCGACAAGGACATGTTCGCGCCCTCGGAAGACCCGGGCGTACTCTCTGTCAGCCGAATTTATAATTACTTCAAAACCAATAACTATGACACCGTGGTGATGGGTGCGAGTTTCCGCAACACCGGTGAGATTGAAATGCTGGCCGGCTGCGACCGCCTCACCATCAGCCCTGCCCTGCTGCAGTCATTGCAGGACGATACCGGGACTCTAACCCGGCAGCTATCGCCCGAGACCGCGCGGAGCAACGACCATGCAACGGCCATGACCGAAAACCGGTTCCGCTGGGAATCGAACGAAGACGCCATGGCCACCGAGAAACTTGCTGAAGGCATCCGTAAATTCGCAACTGACCAAGTTGCCTTGGAGAATCAGGTACGCAAGCTGTCGAGCGCTGCCTGAAAGCTCACATAGCCTATTAGGAAGCCACCATGATCGGGTTGTTGAAGGAGTTGTTTTCACCGGAAAGCCGTCAGGGGGCCGGGGCCAAACCAGACCGGCATCAACTGGCGGTAGCAGCTACCGCATTGATGGTTCAGTTGGCGAGGGTCGACAATGAAGAGGACGATCGCGAGCTACAGGCAATTGTGGATTCGGCGGTCCGCTCCCACGATGTGTCTCGCGAGGAAGCCCAGGAGATCCTGGACGACGCCCGTTCCCACGCTGACGATGCCACATCGATTTACGAATTCACTGACAGGCTCAACGAGCAGCTTGATCAGGAAGGCAAAGAAGCCATCCTCGAGAGTATCTGGCGAGTGGCCTTCGCTGACGGACGAATAGACAAGTACGAAGAACATCTCATTCGTCGCATGGCTGAGCTCTTGCACCTTAACCATCGTGAATATATGCAATGCCGTCATCGGGCCGAAGCACAACTGTCGCCCTGACGGTTTTCAGGCACCAGTTAAACCTGCATCGGGTGCCCTTACCTGACCGCCCAGACTGTCTTTAGGAGTCATCATGCTTGCA
The DNA here is from genome assembly GCF_011074795.1 of Marinobacter salicampi. Taxonomy (GTDB): domain Bacteria; phylum Pseudomonadota; class Gammaproteobacteria; order Pseudomonadales; family Oleiphilaceae; genus Marinobacter; species Marinobacter salicampi. The sequence goes on along the minus strand of NZ_JAAMPF010000029.1, from coordinate 181,309 downwards.
ATTCTTCATCCGGACACCCCCCTGGACAGCGAGGCGTATCGAGAGACCCTGCATTTTCTTGAAAACCTGCCGGGAGTCACCTTGAGGGTGCACGAAATACAGGGCGCGAAGCAGAAACTGACGGAAATCTACCTGCTGGGAGAGACCAAGCCTCTGGACAAAGACGAGATTGCTGCCCTGCCAGCAGTTGAGCGGGTCATACGCATTTCCGACGATTACCGGATTCTGGGCCGCCACCATGACGACCTGCGCCAGAATGGCTTCAGTTACAATGGTGTGTCCTTTGACCAGAACAATCTCAATATCTTTGCCGGGCTGTGTGCAGTCGACAACCAGGAGCACGTCGATATCATGATGCGGGCTCTCAGTGAGCAGGGACAGCACTGTACCCGCATGGGCGCCTACAAGCCCCGCACTAACCCCTATTCCTTCCAGGGCCACGGTAAAGGGTGCCTGCCCTGGGTGTTCGAGACCGCCGGCAAGCACGGTATAAAAGTGATCGCCATGGAGATCACCCATGAGAGCCACATCGAGGAAATAGATAACTGCCTGGAAAAGCTGGGCCGCCCCACAGGGGTTATGCTACAGGTGGGCACACGTAATACGCAGAACTTTGAGCTTCTCAAATCCATAGGGCGTCAGCGGATTTATCCTGTCCTGCTGAAGCGAGGATTTGGCATTACGCTTAATGAGTCCCTCAACGCTGCCGAATACCTCGCCAGTGAAGGCAATGCAAATGTGGTCTTCTGTCTGCGCGGCATGAAAACAGATGCGGGCCAACCTCACCGGAATATGGTTGACTTTGCCCATGTGCCGACGGTGAAGCGCTTGACCCGTATGCCGGTGTGCATAGACCCATCGCACTCAGTTGGCACCCGTGATCGGGCTCCGGACGGCCTTCTGGAAGTCGTTCATGCAACCGCACAGGGTGTGATTGCTGGCGCCAATATGGTGCTGGCAGATTTTCATCCCAAGCCTGAGAAAGCCCTTGTGGACGGTCCCCAGGCTCTTCATATGAGAGAGTTACCGGCTTTTCTCGCGGACATTCAGTTATGCCACGAGACCTGGAAAAAACGTCGGAACCTGTACACCACCGACGAAGGACCTCAGCCAGCATGATTGTATACGGACACCGAGGCGCCAAAGGGGAAGCGCCGGAAAATACGCTGGCCAGTTTTCGCCACGCCTACCGCCATGGAGTGAGGCATTTCGAGCTGGACCTGGTGCTGTCCGGGGATGGGGTTCCTATTGTCATCCATGACCTGACACTGGAGCGCACTACAGGAAAGACAGGAAAGGTGTCGGAACATACCGCCGTCGAGCTTGCCGCTATGGATGCCCGCCGGAATACGGTTGTATGGCCACGCCCCGCCGGCGTTCCAACTCTGGCCGATGTGATTGCCGAATGCCCCGACTTCGAACATTTCCAGCTTGAAGTCAAGACCGACAGTCGTAGCCGCCTCAACATTCTGTGTAACCGCCTCACTGAGCTGATCCAGCAGAATGGTCTCAAAGACCGTGTTGCAGTGACCTCATCGGACAGTTGGTTCCTGCTTGAAACCAAGCGCAGAGACCGTACGATAAAAACTGGCTTTGTAGCGGAAAGACGTTTCCCTAACCCGGTCAAACAAGCCGTGCGGCTGAAGTGCGACTATCTCTGCGCCAGTTGGCGGATCTGCTCTCAAGCTATGGTCGAGGCGGCTCACAAGCGGGATCTCCACGTTTCGACCTGGACCGTTAACCGTATCCACGACATGCTGGAGCTGGAAGAGAAAGGGGTGGACAGCATTATTACCGATTTTCCGACCAGTACCCGCATGTACTTTGACAACCGGGACTCAGGTAAGACGCTGAGGCTGCCTAACAGAGCAGAAACCGGGAGGAACCGGCAGCCATCAACAGATACAGATGACCCCGGGCACCAACACAGCTTTGCCGTAACTGCCGAATCAAAAGATCCGGTTTAAACCATTCAGTGCAGCTACCCGGTAGGCTTCCGCCATGGTGGGATAGTTGAAGGTCGTGTTGATGAAATAGTTGAGGGAATTCAGCTCACCGGGCTGATTCATTATGGCCTGGCCGATGTGGACAATTTCCGCCGCCTGATCACCGAAACAGTGAATTCCCAGTAGCTCACGTGTTTCCCTGTGAAAGAGGATTTTGAGCATACCCACGGCATCGCCAGTTATCTGCGCTCGCGCCAAATCCTTGAAAAACGCTTGTCCCACCTCGTATGGAACCCTGGCTTCCGTCAGCTCACGCTCATTCCTGCCAACGGAACTGATTTCAGGGATGGTATATATACCAGTGGGAACATCCGACACATAGCGGAAATGGTCGTCCTTCACGATGTCTGAAGAGGCAGAGCGACCCTGATCATAGGCGGCACTCGCCAGGCTGGGCCAACCGATGACATCGCCCGCTGCGTATATGTTGGGGATTTCCGTGCGGTAGTGGTCGTCTACCGAGAGCTGGCCCCGGCCGTTGGGTACCAGGCCGACATTTTCCAGGGCGAGGCGATCCGTATTACCGGTCCTGCCATTACACCAGAGAAACGCATCCGCGCGGATTTTCTTGCCGGACTTCAGTGAAAGCACAACGCCCTGATCATCACCATCAACGGTTTCATACTCTTCGTTGTGACGGATCAGTACCCCGTTGTTTCTCAGGTGGTAGCTCAGAGCATCTGAAATCTCGTCGTCCAGAAAAGACAGAAGACGGCTAGTGGGGTTGATCAGGTCCACCTTGACACCAAGGCCTGCAAAAATCGACGCATACTCGCTACCGATTACCCCGGCCCCATAAATGATCAACGTTCGGGGCGTGTGGGACAGGTTCAGAATGGTATCGCTGTTATAAATGCGGCGATGTCTGAAATTCACGTCAGGTGGCAGGTAAGGCCGGGAACCGGTTGCAATGACGACATTCTTGGTATGAAGAATTTCATCGCCCTTGCTGCCTTTGACCTGTATTCGGTTGGCGTCAAGAAATGAGGCCTCACCGGTTATAAGGTCTACCCGGTTGCGGGAATAGAACTGGGTACGCAGCTTTACCTGTTTACCGATAACCTTCTGGGCGTTCTGCAATACCCTGGGGAACGAAAACCAGCGGGGCTCGCCTATGTCCCGGAACATGACGTTGGTATTGAACGTTATGATCTGCTTGACCGAGTGCCGTAGAGCTTTGGAAGGGATGGTGCCCCAATGGGTACAGTTTCCTCCGACTGTCTGCTTGTCCTCTATGACTGCGACCCGTTTACCGCTTTTCGTCGCATTCATGGCTGCGCCTTCTCCGGAAGGACCAGCGCCGATAACGACGACGTCGTAATGATGTTCTGCCATGCTCGCAGTGACTCCTTATCTACGTCGTGGAATTGTTATTACGACCGCTTCTCCTCCATGGCGTTATAGGCCAGGTCAGGTGCGGACTCACGAGCCACACGGTCGTTTTCTTCTTCACACTTCTTGCTGTTTCCTCCACAGATATCACAAGCCTGCCCCATGCCCAATGCGCCAATGCCGCCGCAGGTACCGCTGATCGGCTTGCGTCCGAGGATAACGCCGATGGACATGGCGAAAAGCAAAAATCCTACAATCATCAAAACCAAAAGAAAGGTACCCATAAGTCCCCCTTAATCAACCAGATAAGACGAAAAGGCCGGCGTATGGTGTGTTTCGAAGCCGGTTTCGCCTCGTACAATAAAATAGGCTGCTACGTTTTCCCGGGTTGCCAGCGCCATTGCGCGCTCATACCCCAGGACGTTGAAAGCGGTGGCCAAGCCATCGGCGCGCATACAATTGTCGGCAATGACTGTGACTGACGCCAATCGGTGATCTATTGGCTTACCATCCGCCGGATCAATGGTGTGAGAGTACCGAACGCCATCGGCCTCGTAGTAATTACGGTAATCTCCGGAAGTCGCCATGGACTTCCCCTCCAGCACCACCACCCGGTTGACCTGACGCTGATCCTCCACCGGTTCTTCTATGGCCAGACGCCAGGGCTGATCACCGGGTTTGCGGCCTTGGGCCCGGACCTCACCACCGATCTCCACCAGAAAGCCGTCCACACCCTGCTGCACCAGATACTCTGCAACGGCATCCACTGCAAACCCCTTGGCGATGGCTGAGAGGTCCAGGTACTGCTGATGAGACGCTTTTACCGCTGGTGGATCCTGTCTTAAGGTCAGCTTTTCGTAACCGACCAACGAAAGCCTCTGGGCCAGCGTCTCCTCATCAGGCGCCTGCTCAGGGCGTGCTTCCGGCCCAAAACCCCATAGGTTGACGACAGGACCAATCGTGATATCAAAAGCACCTCCACTTAGCTCGGATATGCGTTCTGATTCGGACAACACCCGGTATAGGGGTTCAGACAGGGGAAACCATTTGTTCTGGTCTTGGACCGAATTGAACTGAGAGAGTTCAGAATCCGCCCGCCAGGTAGACATGGAGGCGTCAACCTCTTCCAGAACCGATGTCACTCCATCGGCCAGAGTTTCAAGCCGCTCAGGGTCGTCGGTCAATACTACGTTGATACTATAGCGGGTACCGAAAACCGGCCCGCTGATTTCCCAGACCTTGGCCTCGGGTTCAAAAGAACAGCCCGCCAAAACTGCGAGGGCAAAAACCATCGCAATCAGGGCGGGCCGGGTTCTGCTGGCAGTCATTACCGGGTTCTAGCCTCCAAAGTCATCCAGCATGATATTGTCATCCTCAACGCCCATATCCTTCAGCATCTTGATCACAGACGCATTCATGATTGGTGGCCCGCACATATAGAATTCACAATCCTCGGGGGCCGGGTGGTCCTTGAGATATTTCTCGTACAGGACATTGTGAATAAAGCCTGTCGGCCCCTCCCAGTTGTCGTTGGGCTGTGGATCCGAAAGCGCTACGTGCCACTCGAAATTGTCGTTTTCCTCTGCGAGGCCATCAAAGTCCTCAACGTAGAACATCTCTCGCACGCTTCTGGCGCCGTACCAGAAGCTGATCTTGCGCTTTGAGTTTAGACGTTTTAGCTGGTCAAAGATGTGTGAGCGCATGGGCGCCATGCCGGCACCACCACCGATAAAGACCATTTCAGCCTCGGTTTTCTTGGCAAAGAATTCACCAAAGGGACCGAACACGGTAATCTTGTCGCCCGGCTTCAGGTTGAAGACATAGGTCGACATCAGCCCTGGCGGGTGGTCAGTCCCCGGAGGTGGCGTCGCGATACGGATGTTGAACTTGAGAACGCCCTTTTCTTCCGGGTAGTTCGCCATGGAATAGGCACGAATCACCTCTTCCCTGTTCACACCTTTGTAGCGCCAGATGTCATGCTTGTCCCAGTCTTCCCGGAATTCTTCCTCAACATCGAAATCCTTGAAATCGATATCGTAGGGAGGACATTCAAGTTGAACATAGCCACCGGCACGGAAATCTACCTCTTCGCCTTCCGGCAGTTTCAGAACCAGTTCCTTTATAAAGGTGGCAACGTTGTGGTTGGATTCCACAGTACATTCCCACTTCTTCACACCGAAGAACTCTTCCGGAACCTCCACTTTCATGTCCTGCTTAACAGGCACCTGGCACGAAAGACGCCAGCCTTCGCGCTCTTCACGGTTGGTAAAGTGAGTTCTCTCGGTCGGGATCATGGAACCGCCACCTTCAAGCACCTTGCACTTACACTGGGCACAGGTACCACCGCCGCCGCAGGCAGACGACAGGAAGATGCCGTTAGCTGCGAGCGTTCCCAGAAGTTTACTGCCGGCTTCGGTAGTCAGGGTATGCTCTGGATCGTCATTTATCTCGATCTTCACATTACCGGTGCTTACCAGTTTCGAGCGGGCCGCGAGGATGATCGCCACCAGCGACAGCACGATAACGGTGAACATGACCACGCCGAGAATAATTTCAATATTCATGGTCTCGCCTTTTCGTTAAATCCAACATCATGGTTTCGGTTACAGGGAAATGCCGGAAAATGACATGAAGCCCAATGACATCAGACCCACGGTTATAAACGTGATCCCCAGCCCCCGCAGACCTTCAGGCACATCGCTGTACTTGAGTTTCTCCCGGATACCGGCCAGGGCGACGATAGCCAGCGCCCAGCCAACACCGGCGCCAAAACCATAGACAACGCTTTCACCGAAGGTATAGTCCCGCTCTACCATGAACAATGAGGCACCGAGGATGGCGCAGTTCACCGTGATCAGTGGCAGGAAAACCCCAAGCGCTGCGTACAGTGCCGGGACATACTTATCCAGTACCATTTCCATGATCTGAACCATGGCCGCGATCACGCCGATATAGGTCAGAAGGCCGAGAAAACTCAGGTCAACATCCGGCAGTCCCGCCCATGCGAGCGCGCCGTCTCTCAGTATCTCATTGTAGATCAGGTTGTTGACCGGCACCGTCAGGGTAAGCACCACGACAACGGCGATACCGAGACCAAACGCAGCCTCAACCTTCTTGGAGATCGCCAGGAAGGTACACATCCCCAGGAAGAAGGCCAACGCCATGTTTTCTACGAAGATGGCCTTTATGATCAGGCTGATATAATGCTCCATCAGAAGGCCTCCTTCACTTTATGACGGGACATCTTGTAATCCGGTGCCTCGACCTGTTCCGGCTTCCAGGCCCGCAGGCCCCAAATGAGAAGACCAATAATGAAGAACGCACTGGGCGGCAAGAGCAGCAGCCCGTTCGGAACATACCAGCCACCCTCGTTTACCAGAGGCATGAGCGTGTAACCCATCAGAGACCCGGCCCCGATCAGCTCCCGGCAGAACGCCACGATCAGGAGCAGTACCGAATAGCCCAGGCCGTTACCGATGCCGTCCAGGAAGCTCAGCCAGGGACCATTGTTCATGGCAAAACCCTCGGCGCGGCCCATAACGATGCAGTTGGTAATGATCAAACCCACGAATACCGACAGCTGCTTGCTGATTTCGTAGGCGTAGGCCTTGAGCACCTGATCGACCACAATAACCAGCGAGGCAATGATGGTCATCTGGACGATGATCCGGATGCTGTTAGGGATCTGCATCCGCACCAGCGACACCGCCAGGTTGGAGAACGCGGTAACGGCAATAACCGAAGCACACATAACCAGCGTCACACTCAGGCTGGTGGTTACAGCCAGCGCCGAACAGATACCCAGTATCTGGAGGGCGATGGGATTATTATTAAAGACCGGTTCAAAAAGAACCTGCTTGGCTGAAGTTTCGGCCATGATCAAGCATCCCCTTGGCGAAGTTTGTTCAGGTAAGGGGCAAAGCCGCGCTCACCCATCCAGTAGTTCACCAGCTTTTCCACACCACGGCTGGTCAGTGTAGCGCCGGAGAGAGCATCGATTTTATGCTCTTTGTCCTGGGCATCTGAGCTCACGCCACCCTTGACCAGACGGATCTGCGGCTCATCGCTGCCTTCGTCATAAAGCTCTTTACCCTGCCATTGTGACTTCCAGCGGGGGTTGTCCACTTCTCCACCCAGCCCCGGAGTTTCAGCATGGTCGTAGAAGCCAATTCCCTCAATGGTGTTGGCGTCACCTTCAAGTGACATGAAACCATAGAGGGTGGACCACAGACCGTAACCATGGATAGGAAGCACAACTCGCTTGAGTTCGTCATTTTCCCGCAGAATATAGATCTTGGCGACCTTCGCACGCCGCTTGATGCCAGCCATATCTTCCTTGGTAGGCAGATTGATCGATATTTCGGGGTTGGAGGCAGCCCGGTACTGATCATACTTCATTATGTCACTCACACCGACAGCGTCCGGGTTGACGTATTCACCGGTTTCAAGATCGACCAGACGGACTTCAAACTCCTGGAAGCGATCCTCAATGGCTTCGGCTCCCATGCCAGGCTCCAGCATGCCTGATGCTGCAAGAATATTGCTCTTGATGTCCAGGCTCTGGTTGGTGATCTGGGCCGGGCGCAGCATTACAGCCGCTGCCGAGACCACGACAGAGCAGACCACGCACAGGGCCAGAGCGACGCCAAGAGTCCTGGAAACAGTATCTTTAGGTTTCTTAGCCACGGGCGAGTCTCCGTTTGATATTGGCCTGGACCACATAGTGGTCCATCAGAGGCGCAAAGAGGTTCGCGAACAGGATTGCCAGCATGATGCCTTCCGGGAAGGCCGGGTTAACAACCCGGATCAGGACAGTCATCAGGCCGACCAGGATTCCGAAGCACCATTTACCGGTGTTGGTCATGGCTGCTGAGACAGGGTCCGTTGCCATGAACACCATGCCAAACGCGAACCCGCCCATAACCAGGTGCCAGTGTGCAGGCACATCAAACATGGGATTGGTTTCCGAACCTACCGTGTTAAGCAGAAGGGCCGTGCCTATCATGCCCAGCATCACGCCGCCGACGATCCGGTACGAGGCGATCTTCATTATCAGAAGGAGAATGCCCCCCGCCAGTACCGCCAGCGTTGAGGTTTCGCCCATAGAGCCCTGAATTGACCCGAAAAAAGCAGACATCCAGCCGATCTGTTCCTGAAGTGCCTCGACGCCCCCGGACGCTGCCCAGCTGAGTGCTGTCGCGCCACTGAACCCATCGACCGCAGTCCAAACGGTATCACCCGAAATCTGGGCCGGATAGGCAAAGTACAGGAAGGCACGGCCGGTAAGGGCCGGGTTAAGGAAGTTCTTGCCGGTACCGCCAAAGACTTCCTTACCGATCACAATACCAAAGGTGATGCCTAGGGCTACTTGCCAGAGCGGGATGGTAGGCGGACAGATCAAAGCGAACAGGATTGAGGTGACGAAGAACCCCTCGTTCACCTCATGGCGACGCACGGTAGCGAACAGCACTTCCCAGAAACCGCCTACGATGAACGTCACAGCATAGATCGGGACGAAGTAGGCGAAGCCGTACACCATGTTATCCCAGATGCTACCGGGGTCATTGCCCGCAAGAGCGGCAATGAAGGCCGAGCGCAAGGCGCCGTCGCCCATCACCGCATCAGGACTGGCGGCCAAGAAGCTGTTGGCCTGGTAGCCGATGTTCCACATACCGAAGAACATGGCCGGGAACGTACAGGCCCACACCGTGATCATGATGCGCTTAAGGTCGATACCGTCGCGTACATGGGAGGTCGTCGACGTCACTTTGCCAGGCGTGTAGAAGATCGTATCCACGGCTTCATAGAGCGCATACCAGCGCTCATATTTGCCGCCCTTTTCGAAGTGGTGTTCCACTCCGTCGAGAAACTGTCGAATAGCCATCAGATTAGCCCTCGATCTCGATACGGGTCAGATTCTCTCGGAGAATCGGCCCGTACTCGTATTTACCCGGACACACAAAGGTGCACAGCGCCAAGTCTTCTTCGTCCAACTCCAGCGCACCCAGCTTCTGAGCCACTTCGGTGTCACCTACAATCAGGGACCGGAGTAACTGAGTCGGGAGAATGTCCAGGGGCATCACGCTTTCGTATGCGCCCACTGGCACCATTGCCCTCTCACTACCATTGGTGGTCGTGGTGAGATTAAACAGCTTCCCGGGAACAAACTTCGAAAGGTAGATGTTCAGTATAGAGAACCGGTTAGGTCCGGGCGACAGCCACCCCAGGAACTCACGCTTGTGGCCTTCCTCAAGCAGGGAAACCTGGTTGGCAAAGCGACCCAGGTAGGCGCAGGGACCGGCGGCACGACGGCCTCCAAAAACGGAACCGGAAACCATGCGAACCTCACAGTCCGTGGCCATCTCGCCTTCCAGCAACTCTTCCAGGCTGGCACCCAGGCGGGTACGGATCAGGCGAGGCTTCAGGGCCTTGGGGCCGCCGACCGCAATCACTCTCTCTACGGGCAGTTCACCTGTCTGGAACAGTTTCGCCATGGCTATGACGTCCTGGTAGCCGATGCTCCAGACCACCTTGTCGCCAACGACAGGATCGAGATAGTGGATATGGGTACCAACATTGCCCGCAGGATGAACGCCGTCAAACTGCTGGACCTCGACTGCCTCTGTTTTTGGCACAGGCACATTGGAACCCGGCTTTCCGGTGACAAAAACCTTGCCCGCGGTAAGCTTGGTCAGAAGCCGCAGGCCCAGCTCAAAAGCGGCCTTGTCTTCATTGATAATAACGGTTGGGTCTGCAGCCAGGGGATTGGTATCCATGACCGAGACAAAGATCGAATGCGGAGCCGAGTCGATGGGCGGCACCTTACTGTAGGGACGCGTACGGAACGCTGTCCAGAGGCCGGATTCGATCAGATTGTCGATAACCTGCTGGCGTTCAAGACCCGCAAAATCAGCATCACTGTAGCGCGCAAAGGTTTCCGCCTCGTCGCCGTCAATCTCAACCACGACTGACTGGAACACTCGACGCTCACCCCGATTAACTTCTTTCACCACCCCCGCGGCAGGTGATGTATAACGAACGCCCTCGGTCTTCTTGTCCGTAAACAGCAGCGAACCACGCTTGACGCGGTCTCCCTCTTTCACAGCCATAGTCGGCTTCATGCCGTTGTAGTCAAAACCAATCAACGCCACGTGGCGGACGGCTTTGCCATCAGTAATGGTCTGTTCGGGTGCGCCACTGATGGGAAGATTCAGGCCTTTTTTGATCTTGATCATTAGCCTCGTCCAACATCAGAAACTTTCGACGGATTTGTAACGCCCGGCCCCTGGAGCCGTCGCCTGCCTGTGTGGTTTATTTCGGGCGGAGGGTTGAAAACCTTTCCGAACCGTGACGGTTCTCACTGTCAGTGCCATCAGGAGTAGCGAAGATAGGGTTGCCTGACATACCTAAAATCGCGCCAATTATAGAGGCTGGGGCCCTGCATTTCCACCAGAACCACCGCGACTTTGTTCCGAAACGTAATAGGTCCCGCCGGGAATCCGTATCGCGGACAGCAAAAGACCCCCGATGCTCGAAGACATCGGGGGCCTGGGTGCGGCGGACTCAGGCGCCGGCGAAGTATCCAGCTCTATTATTCGGTGGAATGCTCCATCCGACCGCGCCTGGGAAACACGGCATAGGTCACCCCTGCCATCTGATTCGCGACCCGAATGACCTGGGCGCTGTAGCCGGCCTCATTGTCGTACCAGACATACAGAATCAGCCGGTTGCCACTGGTAATGGTAGCCTGGGCATCAACGATACCCGCATGCCGAGACCCCACGAAGTCCGTCGAAACCACCTCTGGCGAATTGACAAAATCAATCTGCTTCTGGAGCTCGGAATGGAGCGCCATCTCCCGAAGGTAATCGTTCACTGATTCCACAGTGACTTCTTTTTTCAGATTAAGATTCAGGATCGCCATGGACACATTTGGAGTCGGCACCCGGATGGCATTGCCGGTCAGCTTGCCCTTCAGTTCAGGCAACGCCTTGGATACGGCTTTGGCAGCACCTGTCTCGGTAATAACCATGTTTAGCGGCGCGCTACGACCACGACGGCCACCCTTGTGGTAGTTATCGATCAGGTTCTGGTCGTTGGTATAGGAGTGCACGGTCTCGACGTGTCCGTCCTCGATACCGTACTCGTCATAGATCGCCTTCAGGACCGGTGTAATCGCATTGGTGGTACAGGAGGCTGCCGAGAGAATACGGTCCTCAGCGGTGATGGTATCGCTGTTGATGCCATAAACGATGTTCTTGATGTCACCCTTACCCGGCGCGGTCAGTAGCACCCGGCTGACACCCTTGGACTTGAGATGACGCCCGAGGCCGTCTTCGTCCCGCCAGATACCGGTGTTATCGATAACGATGGCATTGTTTATGCCGTAGTCGTTGTAGTTGAGCGTGTCGGGGCCATCCGAGTAAATAACTTTTATGTAGTTACCGTTAGCGATAATGGCTGAATTCTCTTCATCTATACTGATGGTGCCGTTGAAAGGCCCATGCACAGAGTCACGACGCAGCAGGCTGGCTCGCTTTTCCAGGTCGTTGCTGGCGCCACCCTTACGAACCACAATAGCTCGCAGTCGCAGGTTGTTGCCGCCCCCGGCCTTCTCTATCAGGATGCGGGCGAGCAGACGGCCTATCCGGCCAAAGCCGTAAAGGACGATGTCCTTGGAGTCCTTTTCGGCATTGGCGGCAGACTCCGCGGTATACTGGCCAACCACCTCACCAATTTCACGCTTGAGGAAGGTCGCCATGGGCTCGTCACCCCCTTCTGCGCGGTATTTGACCGCAAGTTTGCCGATGTCGATGTGGGCACACCCCAACTCCAGCTGATCCATTGCCGCCAGCATGGGATATGTGTCATGAACAGACAGTTCGCTGTCTTCGACCTGACGCACAAACCGGTGGGCCCGCAGGATACCGATGACTGACTGGTTGATGATCGCGCGGCCATAAATAGATGTAACCACGTTGTTTTTGCGGTAAAGACGACCGATAAGGGGAATCATCGCCTCTGCGGTCGACTCCCGTTCCGTCCAGTCGGACAGGTGCTCATTCATCTGTTCGTGACTCACGCGTAAACCTCTGCAGTTAGCACTCGGAAAATTGGGCGCACATTATCCAATTTAATACCGTTGATCGCAAATTACGGCGCCGCAACTGTTGTCAATGACTACGCCCAGGCGAACCCGTCATGACAGTACCCGCCGGGACCGCTAGAATAAGCGCCCTCAATTCAAATTATCCCCCAGCAGACGGCCGCCAGATTCCCGGCCCGAACTGCGGCAGGAGTTCAGCGACACTCATGAGCCAAGGCAAGTTTCAGCAACCACCCCATCAGGCCTCGAGAGCGGGACTTGAACCCTCAGCGCTGGTGGCCCCCGAGTTTCCGGTCAAGGCTGGCGACCACCGGATATGGAGCAGCCTCCATGGCAGCAGCGAGGCGCTGGCAATCTGCGAAACGGCGCGGGCTCATCACGGCCTGACCCTGGTCATCTCCCGCAGTACCGAAGAAGCCATTCGCCTAGAACAGGCCATGCGTTTTTACCTGGACCTTTCCCCTGACGAGGACCAGCCCGCGATTACCAGTGACGGCCTGGAAATTCTGTCACTGCCGGACTGGGAGACCCTGCCGTACGATCTGTTCTCCCCTCATCAGGACATCAGCTCCCGGCGCATTCGTACTCTGCACCGGCTGCCAAGGACCAGCCATGGCGTACTGGTAGTGCCGGCCCGCACCCTGATGCACCGCCTGCCGCCAGTGCCATACCTGCAAGGCAATACGCTGCTGCTTGAGGTCGGCCAGTCCCTTGATATTGATTCCTGGCGCCTGAATCTCGAGGCCGCCGGATACCGGCATGCCGAGAACGTGTATGAACATGGGGAGTACGCCGTCCGCGGCGCCATCCTGGATATCTTCCCCATGGGGGCGACAAGGCCTTATCGCATAGACCTGTTCGATAATGAAATTGAGACCCTGCGGACCTTTGACCCGGAAACCCAGCGCTCTATTGATCGTATTGAGCGTATCGAACTGCTCCCGGCCAATGAGTTCCCCTGGGATAAGGAAGCCCGGTCCGCCTTCCGGGGCCGCTGGTTTGAGCATTTCCCCCAGGCCGATAAGGATGCCTCGATTTACCAGGACGTCAGTAAGGCGATTACGCCTCCCGGTATCGAGTACTACCTGCCACTTTTCTTCGACTCGACGGCTACTCTGTTTGATTATCTGCCCGAGAACACCCGGGTATTTACCGCACCGGAACTTGAACAGGCGGTGGAGCATTTCCAGGCCGATGCCCGGCACCGTTACGAGGAACGGCGGCACGACCGTTTCCGCCCCATACTGGAACCCGCCAAACTGTTCATGATGAAAGAGGAGTTGTTCGGTCAACTCAAACGGTTCCCCCGAGTGACGCCCCGTGCCGAGCCCCTGATGGAGCCGGACAACAAAGAACTTCACTGCGCCACCGCCGCCCTGCCCATCGTGGCCATGGACGGCCGGGCCAGCGACCCGGCCCGGCTTCTGCGAGAGTTCGTAGAGACATTTCCGGGACGTATTCTGATCTGTGCGGAATCCTCCGGCCGGCGCGAGGCGCTAATAGACACGCTGGCCGAGAATCACCTGAAGCTGGCCAGCGTAGAGAGCTGGGGAGCCTGGCTTCATGAATCTGATGCACGACTGGCCATTTCCATCGCGCCAATGGAAGCCGGCCTGCTGTTACCGGGCCCCGGGATCGCTCTCATTACCGAGACCGCCCTGTTCGGTGAGCGGGTACTCCAGCGACGGCGTCGGGAGAAGCCCACCGAGCTGAACGACGGCGGCTATCGGGATCTTTCCGAATTACGGCTGGGCGCACCCGTGGTCCACATCGACCATGGCGTCGGCCGGTATCAGGGTCTGGAAACCATCACCCTGGAAGGCGAGGCCACTGAGTTCCTGAAACTGGAGTATGCGGGCAGTTCCAAGCTCTACGTGCCGGTATCCAGTCTCCATCTGATCTCGCGCTACTCAGGCAGTGATCTGGAGCACGCGCCACTGCACAAGCTTGGCACCGAACGCTGGAGCCAGGCCAAGCACAAGGCCCTGGAGAAGATCCGCGATACCGCGGCCGAGCTGCTGGATGTCTACGCTCGCCGTGAAGCCCGTGAAGGCTTTACTTTCGACCAGCCGGGAGACGCTTACCGGGCATTTGCCGCAGGCTTTCCCTTTGAGGAGACGCCGGACCAGCAGGCCGCCATTGAAGCGGTTATGGCGGATATGACCGGCCCCAGACCCATGGACAGGCTTGTCTGTGGTGACGTCGGTTTCGGCAAAACCGAAGTCGCCATGCGGGCGGCGTTTATAGCCACCCATTCTGGCAAACAGGTAGCGGTACTGGTGCCCACTACATTGCTCGCGCAGCAACACTACGAGTCGTTCCGCGACCGTTTCTCGGATACAGCGGTCAGCATCGAGCTGCTGAGCCGGTTCCGCAGTGCCGCCCAGACGTCGTCGGCCATGAAGAACATTGCCGAGGGCAAGGCCGACATTGTCATCGGTACCCACAAGCTGATTCAGGGCGACATGCGATTCAAAAATCTCGGACTGGTCATTATCGATGAGGAGCATCGGTTCGGGGTTCAGCAGAAGGAAAAGTTCAAGGCGCTAAGGGCGGAGGTTGACCTGCTGACGCTGACCGCCACACCTATTCCCCGCACGCTCAACATGGCCATGGGCCACCTCCGTGATCTGTCGATCATTGCCACTCCCCCTGCCCGGCGTCTTTCGGTCAAGACCTTCGTACGCCAGCGGGACGATGCCATGGTCAAGGAAGCCATATTGAGGGAAATACTCCGGGGAGGGCAGGTTTACTGCCTCCACAATGAGGTCAGCTCGATCCAGCGAATGGCTGAGGATATCCGGCGCCTGATTCCGGAAGCCCGTGTCGGGGTGGCCCACGGCCAGATGCGCGAGCGGGAACTGGAACAGATTATGTCTGATTTTTATCACAAGCGGTTTAACGTGCTTGTGTGCACCACCATCATCGAGACCGGCATCGACATCCCCAGCGCCAACACCATCATCATCGAGCGCGCCGACAAATTCGGTCTTGCCCAACTCCACCAGCTGCGGGGCCGCGTGGGACGTTCTCACCATCAGGCCTATGCATACCTGCTCACGCCGCCGCCCAAGACCCTGACCGGAGACGCCCGCAAACGCCTTGAGGCCATAGCCGAAGCCCAGGACCTGGGTGCAGGCTTTATGCTGGCCACCCATGATCTTGAGATACGGGGTGCCGGTGAACTGCTGGGTGAGGAGCAAAGCGGCCAGATCGAAAACATTGGCTTCACGCTGTACATGCAGCTGCTTGACGAAGCGGTGACCGCAATACGGGAGGGCAGGACGCCAAACGCAGACCTTCCCCTGAGTCATGGCACAGAGATGAATCTTCGTATACCGGCGCTGATTCCCGACGACTACCTGCCGGACGTACACAATCGCCTGATGCTCTACAAGCGTATTGCCAGCGCGACGTCAGCAGAGGCGCTGAAGGAACTTCAGGTCGAAATGATCGACCGCTTCGGCCTGTTGCCTGAGCCCGCAAAGAACCTGATGCGTCAGTCTGAACTGCGAATCAGGGCGGAAGCCCTTGGCATCACCAAAGTCGACGCAGGCAAGGAATGGGCGAGGCTCGAGTTTGGCACTTCCACCCCTGTCGACCCGCTGATATTGGTGAAGAAAGTACAGCAGGCCCCAGACCAGTTCCGTCTTGAAGGCGCCAACAGTTTCAGGTTCCGGCTGAAGGATGTCTCAACCAATGGTAAACTCGACGCCATCGCGGCCATGCTGAACCAACTGACGCCGGCTTGACCACTGATTTTCCCGGGCCCATGGCTGTTTAGCCCGGTCACCCTGATTCAATTGCGGAGACCTGACCTTGCGACTGACTGGCTACTTACTTCCCCTGCTGGCGGCCAATTTTGCGCTACTCGCAGCCCTGGCTCCGGAGCCCGTGCTGGCTCAGCAAGGCAATCTCTACCGAGCGGAGATCATAGTCCTCGAACGAAGGATTGATCCTGACCAGGTCGAGGAAAAGATGGCTAGCCGTCGCCCTGACCCTGTGCCTGAGCTCGACCAGAAACTATGGGTGATGGACCAGGACGGTGCTGTCGAATCAACCCTGGACCTGGTGCCCAGGGAGCGACTACACCTCAACAGTGCAGCCCAGCGTCTGGAGCAAAGCGGCCGGTACCGGGTCCTGGTTGCAGCCGCATGGCGCGAGAGTTTTCCGCCGGACTACAAGGGCCAGCGCCTGCAGGTTGCTGCGGGCGATTGGCTACCGGAGGCCGGGCAGCGGGAAGTGGAGGGCTATATCAGCATCGACCGGCAGAGGTTCCTGCATGTCACTGCCGCCTTGAACCATTGGCAGGCACATCCTGAAGCCGGCTCACAGAAGCCGGATCCGGACGCAGGACTGAACACAGGCGATGCCCCCGCCCGATCAATGGGTAGCCAGGATGCTCAGGGGCAAGGCGACTCCAGGGATATCGAAACATTAGACCTGGCGGCTGAACCCCAGTCCACGCCGGCGCTGGAACTGATCACCTGGATTCGTGAGACCCGCCGCATGCGCAGCGAGGAAATCCATTTCCTGGACTCCCCCACTATTGGCGTACTGGTATTCTTCAAACGGCTTGAGGGCGTGGATGCCCCAGGCGGCTCGCAGTCTGCTCCAGAATAGAAAGAATGCCCGCCATGCCTTCTTCGATGGCGGCTTCAATTTCCGCCATCGTAATGATGTGATCTGACTTACCCGCTGCCCAGTTCACCACCAGGCCCAGACATACGTAGTCCATCGATAGCTCGGCGGCCAGGGCCGCTTCGGGCATTCCAGTCATCCCGACAATGTCACATCCGTCCCGCTCCAGTCGCAGGACCTCTGCAGCTGTCTCCAGCCGGGGGCCCTGGGTCGCTCCGTACACACCCGACGCCGAATGACTGAGCCCAAGCTCCGAGGCCGCCTCAATCAGAACCTGCCTGGCACGGTCGCTGTAGGGATAGGTGAAATCAATATGAGTAACGCCCTCCAGTTCCCCCTCGAAAAAGGTATGACCACGGCCCCAGGTGTAATCGATCAACTGATCAGGGATAACAATATGCGCCGGCCCCATGCCAGGATGAATGCCACCGACGGCGTTGACGCCCACCAGGGTGCTGGCCCCTGCGTTGTGCAGTGCCCAGAGATTGGCCCGGTAATTGACCTGGTGGGGAGGAATCCGGTGGGGGTGGCCATGCCGGGCCAGAAACACGATTTTCTGCTCTTCAAGGCGGCCAAACACAAGCGGCGCCGATGGGGTTCCCCAGGGGGTTTCAACCACCTGTTCACCGGAGATTTCGAGGCCAGCCAGAGTCGTCAGGCCCGTGCCTCCGATAATACCTACTAATCCGCGTTTTGCAGCCATGGCTATTGCTCGCCCCCTGTTTGACTCTGATTCTGATCAGGATCCTGATCCGCTTCGCCACTGTAAACCGGCTTGCGCTGGCGGCTGCTTCGACTGCCGCCTTTCTGGTCGGTGCTGGCCCGGGCCAGGAATTGCGCCTCCTCGCCTTCCGGACCTGCCCCCTCCTCGTCCTGTTCATCGCCACTGACCCGGACACCGTCAGGCAGATGCAATGTTCGTGTGGGAAAGGCGACTTCGGCCTGGTAGCCACCAATAATGTCGTTGATTTTCAGCAATACGTCCTGTTTGACGTGATGGAATCTGACCCATTCGGTCGTGCGGGTGAAGGTGTAGACCATAATGTCCAGGGACGATTCGCTGAAACCAAGGAAATTGACGATCAGGGTCTGGCTGGTATCGATGTCTTCATGCTGGTCCAACATGGCACGGATATCTTCCACAATGGCCCTCATCTGCGCCATGTCAGCGTAGCGGATACCTATGGTCTCGAATATTCTCCGGTTGGTCATGCGGGACGGGTTTTCCACCGCGACCTGGGTGAATACCGCGTTGGGCACGTACAGCGGGCGCTTGTCAAAGGTGCGGATGGTCGTCAGCCGCCAGCCTATCTGCTCCACCGTGCCCTCGATATTGCGATCGGGGGAGCGGATCCAGTCACCCACCTTGAAGGGCCGGTCCAGGTGGACGATAAAGCCGCCGAAAAAATTGGCCAGCAGGTCCTTGGCGGCAAAACCAACCGCTATGCCACCCACACCACCAAAAGCAAGCACGCCCGAAATACTGAACCCCATGGTCTGCAGGACAATCAGAACCGCGGTAATGATGACAACGGCCCGTAACAGCTTGCTGATGGCGTTTACCGTGGTGTAGTCGAGGGGCTGCTCCATCTTGACCGGTGATGCGAGCAGGTACTCGCCCTGCTTGATGACACCAAGCAGCGTCCAGACCATCAGCCAGACAAAGCCCATCTGCAGAACAAGATCGTTCGCTGAGAGAATTTCCGCCTCGGAATAGCGGTAGGCTATTTCGGCCGCCCAGAAAACGCCCTGGAGCCAGACAAAGCCAATGGCGGGTTTGCGGAGCGCATGCAAAAACGCATCGTCCCAGAGATTGCTACTGCGCATGAAGCGCGTTTCGAGTTTTGCAATAACCCGACTCACAATGAACGCGGTCAGGGCGGTACCGAGGACGAGGCCGAAGATAACCAGGCCAACGCGCCAGAACTGCGAAAGAAGATCCCAGTTATCGATCCACGACTTCAGATAGGTTGGTGTATCGTCAAGCATGACTGCCCTGGGCATCCGCCTTGCTCTGATAAATGAATACGTTCACCCCCGGCTTTACCTGGGCAAACAAATGCGTGATGTCGTTGTTTCGCATGCGAATGCAACCATGGGAACAGGGTTTCCCCATAGGTTCGCTGTCTGGTGTGCCGTGAATATAGATAAAGCGGCGGAAGCTATCCACACCGGGGCCGCGGTTCTGACCCCACTGGCGCCCACACAGCCAGATAATCCGGGTCAGTATCCAATCGCGGGAAGGCTGTTGTTCAGCCAGTGCCGGTGTATAGATTTCGCCGGTCGGTCGCCTTGCCACAAAAACCGTTCCTTCAGGCAGGCCGTGCCCGACCATGGCCCTGACGTAGTGTTCGCCTCGCGGGGTGCAACCGGAATCCTGGCGTTCACCCGGACCGTTTAACGCGGTAGAAACAGGGTATCTGACAACGGAGCCGCCGGACCCCGGATTCAGCACCAGAACCTGGCGGTCAAGATCAATCTCTATTACGGGGTTCAGCCCACTGGCCTTCATAACCGGTGTTCTCACTCGGAGGAGGGACGATGCGCCCAAGAGCGTAACCGACCTGCAGGGCTTCAGGCAACCGAGGGCTTGCTTGTTGCCGGCTTCATGATGGGATCGGACGCCTGCATGCCTGCGGCAAGGAACGGAACCAGACGCCGGGCTATATCCTCCATGGAGGTTTCAACTCCGAGCTTGTTTTGCAGTATGTCACGGAGCGCATCACTGCTGGACATGGTGAAAGCCGTGGCGCCAAGCATGAACTGAATCCGCCAGTAACGGTCTACTGCGGACAACTGGGGCGTGGCTTCTTTCAAGAGGCGCATGAAGCGAGCAAACGGCTGACTGTATTCCTGTTCAAGAAACTTGCGCAGATGGCCCTGGGACTGGGTATAGGCGAGCCCGAGCAGACGCATGAAAATCGAGATGCCGCGGTCATTGCGCTGGGGCATACGCACAGCACTTTCTGTCAGTGCCCGCAGCGTCTGGTCCAGGGTGGGCGGCTCGCCGGCACACCGCTCCTCCAGGTCATCAAATGCTTTTTCAAGGGTGGCCGAGAAGGGTGTCAGGAAGCGGGCAAAGACCGCATGGATCAGCGCGTTCTTGGAGCCAAAGTGATAATTGACAGCAGCAAGGTTAACGTTTGCCTCACTGGTAATCATCCGCAGCGAAGTTTCTGAAAACCCGCGCTCCGCAAACAGCTCTTCCGCTGCGTCCAGTATGCGGTCGACCGTATCCGACTGTGCCATAGTTGCTGCCTGTTATTTTTGCCAAACGTTTGTTTTAAACATACGTTTGAGGCTCGCATCTGTCAAGAAGCTACTGGTCGTCGGTCTCCCAGACTAACCTATCCAGGCCGGCCATGCCGCTTTTTGGAGCGCCATGTCAACATCACACGCTAAGGGTTGTCGGTGCGTTCCACAGCCGAGTCCCAGCCTTCGTCGATTGCAGACTGGTGGCCTTTGAAGTAGGCGCTCTCCACCTGGGCATAGGCTTTTTCCGCTTCCAGCATATAGATGAGGTAAAGGCGGAAGTGCTCCCTTCGGGTCAGCGCTGCTGGCAGGGCCCGTCGCTCCGAAAGATTGATCAACCCTGAAAAACGCGTGGTTTTCAGTGCCGGGTTAAAGTCTGCCATGGCTGCGCACTGCCATAGCAGGCCGGTGTCGCTTTCAAGGTACTCTACGTGTTTTCTTGCCTCACGCAGCAGGCGCTGACGGCGCATCAGCAAATCAACATGGGAAGGCGTATGGCTGTACAGGCGACGGATACCGGGCAAGCCGGCCAGCACTATAAGCGCGAACGCGCCAAAGCCGCCTCCGGCCAGCCAGGCCGGAACAAACCCGGTGAGACCGCTGAGGAAGACCACTGCCGCGACCAAAGCGCTGAAAACCCACAGATCACGATGTTTACGGGCCTCGGCCAGACTGAAATTATCTGGCCAATCACTCATCGCCAGACGGTTAAAGTCCAGGAGCAGAACGCGCTCGCACTGCCTCAGCAGCTGGCGCAACCTCCTCTGCCTGGTTTTTGCTTCGACTTCATCAGCCTCCGGGCCCCACTCTTGTTCGTCCTGCTCCCCTTGTTTCCCCAGCACCTCGACAGCGGACGGCTGCTCAACATCAGTGGTGGAAACCGACTCACCTTGAGTCACATGAGCTTCCGCCACGGGCTGCTCATGGCCAGAAAGAGGATCAGCCCGCCGGCCCTGCCGCAATACGGGGCCTTCCGCCAATGGGTTGGCCTCTGGATTCTGTGCTGTATCGGTTTTTGCCATCATCATCGCTAGCCTGCAACGGACCCTTAGCCAACAAGGACCCCATACCCCGTTATCGCCCGGCGCGGGCATTTCTTGAGCAGGAAACCACAAAAACTGGCGATACCATCACCCAAGGCCAGGTAAGCAGGCATCCCAAGCCCCGGGGTCAGTCAGATTGGTTTAAGCAGGTTGGCACCGGGACACCGGGCCGCTATCCTTAGCGTCCGGCACAGTGGCGCCGCGGGTACCGTCTTACACCTAGCGGTCAGTGCCAGGCTATCTCATAAGTGCCACGCTATCTCATAAGAAGGAGACCCCATGTTTACAGGCATTATTCAGGGCATTGCGACCGTCGACAGCGTCACGTCCGGCACCGGGCTCTCCACCCTGTTCATCCGTTTTCCTGAGCATCATCTGGACAATGTCGTTATCGGTGCCTCGGTGGCCATCAATGGCACCTGCCTGACGGTAACTGGACAGGAAGGCAACTGCCTCGGCTTTGATGCCATGCAGGAGACCCTGAGGGCGACGACATTGGCTACCCTGGTTGCCGGCGACCCGGTGAATTTCGAGCGGGCGGCGCGCATTGGTGATGAGATTGGTGGCCACCTGCTGTCCGGCCATATCCACACCACTGCCCGTGTGGTGGCCATAGAGCAGCCTGTAAACAACTGCACACTCTGGTTTGAAGTGCCGGACCCGTGGGCCCATTATCTCTTCGGCAAGGGCTACATTGCGGTCAATGGCGCCAGTCTGACCATTGGCGAGGTACGTGGATGCCGGTTCAACGTGCACCTGATTCCCGAGACGCTCAGGGCCACGACCTTTTCCGACCTGCAGATTGGAGATGAGGCAAACATTGAGATAGATCACCAGACCCTGACGATTGTGGATACTCTGGCGAGGCTTGGCTATGACCGGCCCGCCTCCTGATTGCCGGCTTTAAACACCACGAATTTCGCATTGGCATCGATCTGTTCCACGACCTTGAACCAGCGTTTCAGACTTCGATGATAGCCAAGGTGTCGATTGCCTACCACAAGCACCTTCCCACCCGGGGCCAATGCCAAACTGGCCTGCTCAAACAGGCGTATGGCGATGTGGTCTCCGACAACCCCGCCTTCGTGAAAAGGCGGGTTCAGTAGAATCAAATCATACCGGGTACTGCCCTCAGGTACGCCATCACAGTGGTGTCCCCGGGCATTGCAGGAAGGGTAATTCCGTCTCAGGTTATGCTCAGCACTTGCCACGGCCTGGCTGGATACGTCTGAAAAGGACAGGTCAAGATCCGCCCGCGCCGCCAGCGCAGTCAGGCCCAGGACACCGTTACCGCAACCGAGGTCGAGCAATCGGGCACCTGGTTCAAGCAGCGCCACTTGCCCAGGTATGTGGTCGAGGAGCAGGCGCGCTCCAATATCGAGCCGGTCTCTTGCAAACACAGCCGGCAGCGCCTCAACTGTGAGGCCTGCCTGGTCTACAACGTAACCCTGCCAGAGCCCGGGCCAGCCGGACAGCTTCGGGTCACCCTGGGCACAGAGCACAGCCCGTGCCTTCCTTGATGCAGGATAAACACAGGTGGTTTTGACCAGTTGCCCGAAGGTGGCGGCGCTTCTGCCTGGTATGTGCTTGATCATGCCGCCTGCCAATAGTTGGCCGCCCTCTGCCAGGGCACCGTTCGCCCATCGCAACAGGTACGCCAGGTAGTCAAGCTGACGGGGGATTCTCATGACGATCAGGTCGAACATGCCCGGCGGCGACGAAAGCCAGTTATGGGGAGTCATGGCAGGCAAATTGTTCAGGACTGCATTGTTCGGCAAGGCCGTGGCCAGGGTTGCGCTGTCACCCAGTGAAACTGGACACAGCTCGGATAAACCGAGGGTAATGGCGCCGAAGCTGTCATCAATCACAAGAACCCGTGCATCTGCGGGAACCACTTCCAGTGCCCGCTCAACAAGCAACTGGTCAGCGGCGTCCCAAGCCTTAAGCTCATGGTATGCGCCTCCCGGGCGAAGCAGGGTCAGGGAACTGTGCGGCAGAGATAAAACATCCATGAACGGCTCAATACTCACTGAAATCCGGGAAAGACTTCATTTTAGGCTGATTACTCTAGAAATTATCTCTAAATTAACGCCATCGGCATGCAAATGTACCGCATCCGGCAGCCATCGACGAGTAGACGGTTGGATAAAGGTATGCTCCAGCAATGCAGCAGCCTTCTTTGCCCCTCACCCCAGGGGCTTTTTTATGCCTGATCGGTTATCCAGGCTCATCACCTTGAGCAGACACGAGAACGACGCGGTTTCTACCGCCGGACTTGGCCTGATACAGAGCCCGGTCTGCAGAAGCCAGCAACACCTCAAGCTCGGGTATTTGGTTGGCCGAGACCGTAACGACGCCAATACTCACTGTCAGCGGTATGGTGTAGCGCCCGGTCCGTAGCGGCTCCGATTCAACCAGGGCACGCAAACGCTCGGCAACGGCGGAAGCCTGGGCCGGCCCGGTATCTTCCAGTAAAACGACAAATTCTTCGCCGCCAATTCGCGCCAGATGATCAATGTCCCGTAGGGCCCGTTGCGCCAGTGCCACCAGATGGCGAAGGGCATCGTCGCCAATTCCGTGCCCGTAGCTGTCATTGATCTGCTTGAAGTGATCGGCATCAAACAGCAGAACCGATACCGGACGGCCATTCCGTGCCGAACGCCTGAGTGCCATGAGCCCACTTGCAAAGAAGCGGCGGCGATTGGCGATGCCGGTCAGGGCGTCCGTGTTGGCCGAATGTTCGAGCTGCTTGATCAGCGCTTCACGCTCCTGCCGCAGGAGATCCTTCTGG
Organism: Marinobacter salicampi; assembly: GCF_011074795.1. GTDB lineage: Bacteria > Pseudomonadota > Gammaproteobacteria > Pseudomonadales > Oleiphilaceae > Marinobacter > Marinobacter salicampi. The sequence continues at coordinate 157,138 of NZ_JAAMPF010000029.1, read as the reverse complement.
CGGATTTCATCCAGAAGGGCATCGTTGATCGACCGGATTTCGCTGGTTCGTGCCTCAACCCGTTGCTCGAGGTCCGCATTGAGGCTGGTCAGCTCCTTCTCCTTCGCAACCAGATTACCAAGCAGGCGCCGAAGTGCCCCGGTAAGCGTGTAAACTTCTGAAAAATCCGTCCGCAACCTAATGTCGCTGCGCTCCCGTGCCTCAAGCTCTGTAACTTCCTGGGCCACTTTCAGCAGGGGTCTGGCCACCCAACGTGCTGTCAGCCAAGCCAGCACACAAAAAACCACCGCGATTATCAGGCCTGCGAGTAAAATGGTGTTGCGGAGGTCTTGCGCCTCGGCAAAGGCTTTCTCTACCGGTGTGTGGACCATGACAACCCAGTTGAGGCCGGAGTAGCGCGGATCATCCCGCAGGCGGCTGAAACCTACCAGGTAGGCTTCGTCATCAGGCAGGGTTTCAATAAGAAAGCCGGATTGCGCCGCTTCCGCTTCCGCCATTGTCTGGGGCATGCCTGTGGTCTGGATAGCGCCGCCGCCCGTGTTGGCGATCTGCTCGCCCGCTTCGTTGACGACCAGCAGATCGGCCTGCAGGCGTGACTGATGAGGCTCCATGAACGAGTCGGCCAGATCGGCAATCCAGCGCACATCAAGATGAGCGCCCATAACCCCAAGGAGCTCACCGTCAGAAGCCGTCATAGGCACAGCCACATCTATGAAGCGCAAGGGCTCGCCGCCGCCTGGATTAAGCAACTGCTCCAGTAAAGTGGCCTTGTGTACGTCCCCCAGAAAGGGTCCCGCCAGGGCCTGCTGAAACCAGGGCCTGGCTGCGACCGACTCTCCCAGCAGGAGATCACCGGTACTGGCAACCACGCGACCGTCCGGTAAGGCGAACCCGATCCAGGCGTATTCCCTGAAATTGGCCTTAAGCTCATCCAGAACGGGGGTCATACGGTCAAAACGCCTATCTTCTACCAGTGTGGTGGCCATCTTGGCCGCAATGGCCATGTCCAGATAGCGCTCCTCCAGTTGCCGCTCCAGACTGTCCCTTAATTGGATCGACAATTCCTGAAAGTTCATTCCCAGCCTCTGACGGAGTTCACTGGTTGCAAGACTGGAGGCAAAGATAACCACGAGCGCGGTCAGTGCGATGGTGAGCCCGCCAAACAGCAGGCTGATTCTGGTTCTGAGGTTGCTCTTGATGATTCCCATGCCTATAACGCCGTGGAACATGGCAACCAGGCCATGCCCAATGTATTCAAGCATAAAGTATCTATGCTCAAATACTGACCACACTATATGAGATATGCAACTTTCGGAAGCGTATCGACAACGGACAGGCGCCCTTGGTTAAATTGCGCCCCGGCGCCGACCGGCTGGTAGGCTGGCCCGATAGACGGTGAATTTCCTGTCCCCTGCCAGCACCTGGCAAGGTCCGATGTGTTGCTCCATGAGGTCCCGGTAAGGCAGGAATGCATTCGCTACCAGTAACAGCTGACCTCCGGGGGCAAGGTGCCGGGATATACCCTGCAGGAAACGCGCTGTCATGGTGGTATCAGTCTGGACCCCGGTGTGAAAAGGGGGATTGGTGATGACCGTGGCATACTGTCCCAACCCGTCGGGCAGGCCATCTGCTGCGGTAATATGGCCTGACACACCGGCCCGTTCATAGGTCCGGCGAGCACAGTAGACGGCCTGGGCCTGGACGTCTATGCCGTCAGCTGATAGCGCTCCCCCGGTATGGGCATGCAACCAGGCGCCGATGGTGCCAGCGCCGCAGGCAAAATCCAGTACCGGGCCGGACAGATTCGCTCCTGCAAGAGCCTCAAGCAGAACCCTCGTGCCTGCGTCCAGGTGGCCGGCGCTGAAGATGCCAGGCAGATTCGCCACCTTTACCGAGGTTCCGGCCATGTCGACGGTATGCCAGTCTAGCCATTGGGCCGGGTCGAAGCCGGCGTCAGCCGGTGCCAGCCGTGCCTGCCAGACCTGGCAATGACGGGCGCTGTCCAGCTTCCGGGCACCCGCATCTTCTATCCTTAGCTGTTTTACGGCGCCAGCAATCCCCTCGCGCTTTTCACCAATGAGCAGCACCCGACCGCCATCTCCCAGAAGATGCCGTGCCAGAGCCAGCCTCAACGTCAGCTCAGGCCGGGCCTTGGGCAGAAACACAACGGCAGTGTCGCCGGTGCCATGGCCAAGGTTATCGTCGTCGTAGCCGAAGATTGCTGTCCAGCCGGGCTGGCTCTGAAGCCGCTGCCAGAGCCCGTAGTGATCCGTTACCGCAAGCCCGCCATCAGCCAGCAACCCGGGCAAACGCTCGTCAGACAGGCCGATCAGAGCTAACCGGCCAGAGAGTGCATCCAGGTTCCGCAGCAAAGCTTCGTGGCTGTTCGGTAGCGACGCTATCATGCCAGGCTCTTGATCCGCCCAGATCGAACAGGTCGGGCGATCAGCTCTTCCAGGGTCCGGCGTTGAATATCTTCCCGCTCCTGTTCTGACGTAATGCACAGGCCCATATCCCGCAACAGGCCATCAGCAACATCATAAACCCAGCCGTGAACAGACAGGACGTGACCATTGGCCCAGGCTTGCTGGACGATGGAGTTCTGACAGACATGCCCGACCTGCTCAACCACATTCAGTTCGCAGAGACGGTCCAGCCGATCATTGTCGGACTCCAGAGCGGCAAGTACGTCAGCGTGCTTGTCTCTGACATCCTGGACGTGCCTCAGCCAGTTGCTGATAAGCCCGAAACCATCATTGCTGAGCGCCGCCCGGACGCCGCCACAACCATAATGACCCACAACCATGATGTGTTTGACCTTCAGTACATCGACCGCGAACTGCAGAACCGAAAGGCAGTTGAAGTCCGTATGCACCACCACGTTGGCAACGTTGCGGTGCACGAACAGCTCACCCGGCATCAGATCCACAATCTGGTTTGCCGGGACCCGGCTGTCTGCGCAACCGATCCAGAGGTATTCAGGAGATTGCTGGCTCGCAAGACGCTTGAAGAAATCCGGGTCCTGCTCCTTGATTCCCTTTGCCCAGGCTTTGTTTCTGTCCAGCAGATTTTCTAGCACTCGCATCCTGTTTGTCCTTGCATAAGCATCCGCCACGAACAATCTGCCCGTTGCCCTGAGCCTGTCCGCGGGTGGTCCGGGGCCCTTGAAAGACCGCGAATTGAACGGGATTTCGCCCCGGAACGCAACCGTTATTCGGTTACCCGCTCGGGCACCTCCAGTGGTGTATGAAGCGTGCTTTGGGCAAGGTCCAGCAGCTCCCTCAGGGCCACTGAGAACATGGCATATTCAGGTTCACGTACCGAGCGCAACTCCGCCAGCATCGATTTCCAGCGCCCAACCATAGGCGCGTACTGCTCCATCCACTCATCAACACACTCATTGACATCACCGTTGTCGCCCGCCAGACGTAGGACACCGGAGGTGAGGGCCCGCTGTTGCCAGTCCAGGTCTTCCCGGAAGCTTTCACGGGCCAGGGCTTGCCAGTGGGAATTGGGCGCAAGCTTGGCAATGGCAGCGGCAAACCAGTTGAGTTCCAGCTTCTCGCCAAGGCTGTAGTACAGGTTGGCCACAGTTTTCAGGGACACACCGGTGGACTCCTGCGCTTCGATAATTCCGAGAGCCGCGTAGAGGTAGGACGTGCCCGCCAGGACACCCGCTAGATCATCAGGCACTTTCTGGTCAAGCAGGCCCTGATACTGCTTCTGCCACTCGGTCTCGGCCTGGGCCCCCAGGTAATCCGGGAGGTTAGAGGTGATCTTGTCGATACTGCCCGAGAAGCGCTCAAGATGGGCCTGGATGTTGAGCTCGCTGCGCCGGTTGCGCAGCAGCCATCTGACCGCCCGTCTTATCAGGCGCATCAGGTCGTTCATAAGACGCATCTGCAATTGTGCCGGGACCTGGTAGTCAAGGGCCTCAATCTTATTCCACCAGTGATCAAGCCGGAACACATCCCGGGCGATGATCCAGGCCAGGGCTATTGCCGAGGACGAGGCGCCGGTAGATTGGGACAGGCGCTCCACAAAGGTGATGCCCATGTGGTTCACCATATCGTTGGCCACCTGGGTTGCGATGATCTCCCGCCGCAACTGATGCTCATCCAGTTCCTGTGAGAATTTTTCAGTCAACAGCGCCGGGAAGACCTTGTGTATTTCCTGACCGAGACCGGGCTCTTCCGGAAGTTCGCTAGCAATCAGTGCCTGTTTCAGGTCCCCCTTGACATAGGAAATCAGCACCGATAGCTCAGGCCGGGTCAAGCCCTGCTTCCTAGCTTTGCGGTCCGCCAGCACTTCCTCGTCCGGCAGAAATTCAAGTTGCCGGTTGAGTTTGTCTTCGTTCTCGAAGGTATTCATCAGCCGGCGGTACTCTTCCAGCCGGTTGGCCGCTTCAACACTGGCAATACTGATCGCCTGGGTTTGACGATAGTTATTGAGCAGGACCAGATCCGCAACGTCGTCGGTCATCTTTTCCAGCATCACATTACGCTGCTTCTGGGTAAGATCCCCTGAATCCACCACTCCGTTCAGCAGTATCTTCATGTTGACCTCATGGTCAGAACAGTCGACACCGCCAGCGTTGTCGATGAAGTCAGTATTCAGACGTCCCCCCATCAGCGCGAATTCGATGCGCCCAAGCTGGGTCATGCCCAGGTTGCCGCCCTCACCTACCACCTTGCAGTGTAGGTCCTTGCCATCAATACGCAGGCCGTCATTGGCTTTGTCCCCCACATCGGCATGGGTTTCTGAAGCTGCCTTCACGTAGGTCCCGATCCCGCCTATCCAAAGCAGATCTGCCTGTGCCTTCAAGATGAGAGAAACCAGCATGTTTGGAGGCACCCGGTCGGACTTGGTGCCTAACATTTTCTTGACCTCCGGACTCAACGGTATGGATTTGGCACTACGACTGAAGACGCCGCCGCCTTTGGAAATCCGGTCGGTGTTGTAATCTGACCAGGCAGAGCGGGGCAAATCGTAAAGCCGCTGGCGCTCCTCGAAGCTTGTGGCCGGGTCTGGATCCGGATCGAGGAAAATGTGCAGGTGATTGAATGCCGCCACAAGCCGGGCCTTGTCCGAGCGAAGCAGGCCATTGCCGAACACATCCCCTGCCATGTCGCCTATACCGATGACCGAGAACTCATCTTTGCCCGGGTTGATGCCGAGTTCACGGAAATGGCGCTCAACCGACACCCATGCACCCTTGGCGGTAATGCCCATTTTCTTATGGTCATAGCCCTGGCTGCCGCCGGAAGCAAAGGCGTCGCCCATCCAGAAGCCGTACTCCGCGGCAAGACCATTGGCGATATCCGAGAAGGTGGCAGTGCCCTTGTCCGCGGCAACGACCAGGTAGTGGTCGTCATCGTCGTGTCGGACCACCCTTTCCGGTGGCACAATCCCGCCCTCCACCAGATTGTCGGTCACGTCCAGCAAGCCCCGGATAAAGGTCTTGTAAGCGGCAATGCCTTCACCCTGAAACGCTTCCCGGTCCGATGAGTCAGGCAACTTCTTGGCGACAAACCCGCCTTTTGCGCCCACCGGCACAATCACGGCGTTCTTGACCTGCTGGGCCTTGACCAGGCCCAGTATCTCGGTGCGATAGTCCTCAAACCGGTCAGACCAGCGCAAACCGCCACGGGCGACGCGCCCCCCTCTCAGGTGCACGCCTTCCACCCGCGGAGAGTAGACAAAGATCTCAAACATCGGCCTGGGTAGCGGCATGTCCGGGATTTGGGAGGGGTCAAACTTCAGACTGATATAGGGCTTGGCATCATTCGCGCTGTCGCACTGGTAGTAATTGGTTCTCAGAGTCGCCTGCATCAGTTCCAGGAACAGTCTAAGGACGCGGTCCTCACTGAGGTTTTCAACTTCATCAAGGCCGGCATTGAACTCGATTTCCAGTTTCTGCTGGGCGGCAGCACTCTTGCCCTCGCTCTGGTAGCGCTCAGGGTTGAACCGGACCTCGAAGAACTCAAGGAGCAGTCCTGCCATGGAAACGTGGTTCACCAAGGTATTGGAAATGAAGGTCTGACTATTGGAAACTCGTATCTGCCGCATGTATCGGGCGTAAGTCCGTAACACGGCAATCTGTCGCCAGCTGAAATAGGACGCCAGCACCAGGCGGTTAAAGCTGTCGTTTTCCGCCTCGCCATACCAGACTCGCCTGAACAGCTCCTCGAAAATTGGCTTGATCCGGTGGATGTCCACCATCGCCCCACTGTCGGCCTGAAGGGAGAAATCATGGATCCATACCACCTTGCCGCTGCGGTTTCTTACCTCAAAGGGATGTTCGCCGATTACCCGGAAACCGAGATTGTCAAAAATCGGCATGACATCGGACAAGGGTAACTGCTCGTCAGGGTGGAAGAGCTTGAAATGAAGGGTCGTCTCGTCTTCTTCCAGAGCCCTGTAGAAGCTCATGGCAAGACCCTTCTCATCCATAACGTCGATGATGTGCTCAAGGTCGATGGCAGCACGCCGCGGTGAGAAAAGTTCCTGATAACTGGCCGGGAAGGCAGCGTGGTATTGGCGCAGAAGCTCGTTGCCGCGCTCTTCGCCACAACTTTCATGGAGGGCTTCAGCCAGGCCGTCATGCCACGACTGGGCAAGCTCCACCACCTGCTCCTGAAGCTCCCGCACCGGCAGTTGCCGGTTCTCGGCCTGGGGCAGGCGGATCGTAAACTGGACCCGGGCCAGGACTGACTCGGAAAACTGGGTTACAAACTCGATGTCCTCCGCTGCCAATCTTTCGACCAGAGCCTGTTCCACCTTGAGCCGCAATTCGGTGTTGTAAATGTCCCTGGGAAAGAACGCCAGACAGGTCACGAACTGGCCATAGACGTCCTCGCGCATGAACAGCTTGATCATGCGTCTTTCCTGGATATAGAGAATATCCAGGGCGGTGCGGAGCAGTTCGTCCGGTTCAATCTGGAAGAGTTCGTCCCGCGGATACATGGTCAGTATCTGGTCCAGCTCCTTGCCCGCGTAATCGTCCCTAACAAAGCCCGAGCGTTCCAGCACCGAATCCACCTTCCGGCGCAGCAACGGGATCTCTTCGGGGCGCTCGTGGTAAACCTTCGCGGTGTAAAGGCCGAGGAACCGGCGCTCGCCTATCACCTCGCCCTTGTCGTTGAACTTCTTAACAGCAATATAGTCAGGATAAGCCGGGCGATGGACTCTTGAGCGCTGGGCTGATTTGGCGAAGATGAAAATGTCGTCGGTCCGCGTCATTTCATGTTGCGTCCGCTTGGGCAGCTCCTCGATACGCACCTTGTCCGAGCGTTCGTTGTTCACCCGAAGGATGCCAAGCTCAGACTCGGCAATGCGCCGGACCATGATCCCCTGATTGCTTCTAACGAAGTCGTATTCGTCATACCCGAGAAAGGTGAAGTGGTCCTGCGCCAACCAACTCACGAAAGCCCGGGCCTCTTCCAACTGATCACCGCTTATTTGGGCATTGGTTGTTTCGAGTTCTTCAACAATCTGCTCCGCTTTGTTTTTCATGAGCGGAAAATCGTTCACGGCGATGCGGACTTCGTGGAGCACGTTCTGAAGCATGCTCTCGAGGCTTTTGACATCCTCCTGGGCACTGTGTCTGTCAATTTCCAGAACAATTAAGGCCTCATCAATGGTTTTGGAAGACTTTCGCTTATTGCGGTGAATTTTCTTGAGTTTGCCCTGATCGTCGCGTTCCGCCTTCAGCACTGCGTAGTAAATGCTGTGTATGTCTATTTCACGCTGGTTAATGGCAATGCGAATGGAGTCGATCAGAAAGGGGATATTGGGATGGAGGATATAGATCACCGAATGTGTCGACTGCCAGCCGTCGGCCTCCAGATCCGGGTTGAACACCAGAACCGGTGTTTCATCAGGGCCGCGTTTCTGAATGAACTGCCAAGCTGCCAACACCGAGCCGTAGGCGTCAGAAAATCGTCGGTTCAACAGTTCATCCAACGGCAGGTGAGTAAAATACTGGACAGCAAAGTCGCTGATTCTCTTGGCTTCGGTCTTTTCTATCTTCTGGCTGAAAGCTTCTGCCAGCTGTTTGAAGAATTGATCCTTGCTGGCCACGGTCAGCGTGTTCATAGTTGTCCTCGATGATTACCCAAAATGTGAAATGTCTTTCTGATTGTCTATGAAACTGCCTGTACAACTAGCTATGAAAGTATCGTAATAAACTGAACCGGCCGATGGCTGTCGAACCCAGTCGTTCCGTAGTTCCATCCAGCGACGGGCTCTGCCTGCCAAAAAAACCGGCGCTATCACAACAGCATAGTCAAACCCTTGATTTTTGCTGGCGAGACACAAAAACTGTCGCCACAAAACAGATGATTCAGGAGTATTCCCCGCCAATGTCTCTTCAGCATACGTTTGGTGAGTTAAAAGCTCAGTTAGCAAAACGGATAATCGGCCAGGAAACTTTGGTTGAACGTCTTCTGATCACTCTGCTTGCCGACGGCCATCTGCTCGTGGAAGGCGCGCCAGGTCTTGCCAAGACAACCGCGATCAAGGCCCTGGCCGACCATCTGGAAGGAGACTTCCACCGAATCCAGTTCACACCCGACCTGCTGCCATCGGATGTTACCGGAAGCGAGATCTATCGCCCCGAAACCGGGGACTTTGAATTCCAGAAAGGACCCATTTTCCATAATCTGGTGCTGGCCGATGAGATCAACCGGGCGCCGGCCAAAGTTCAGTCGGCACTTCTGGAGGCTATGGGGGAGCGACAGGTCAGCGTGGGCTTGCGCACCTTTCCGCTGGATCGGCTGTTCATGGTGATGGCCACCCAGAATCCCATTGAGCAGGAAGGCACCTACCCTTTGCCGGAAGCCCAGCTCGACCGTTTCCTTATGCATGTGACCATCCATTATCCGTCTGCAAGTGCCGAAAGAGACATACTGCACCTGGCCCGGAGAGATTACCGTCAGGGAATACCCCAATCCGTGGTGAAAGTAAGTGCCGAACAGGTCTTTGAGGCCCGTCTGGCCATCAGTGAAATCTACATGGCAGAGGCGGTCGAAGACTACCTCCTCGCCCTGGTACTCGCCAGTCGTGACCCTGGCAGCCTGGATCCGGAACTGGCCCGCTGGACGGCATTCGGCGCCAGCCCCAGGGGTACCATTGCCCTGGACCGGTGCGCCCGCGCCAAGGCCTGGCTGGATGGCCGGGACTATGTGAGCCCCGATGACGTCCGTTCCATGGCCTTTGATGTGTTCCGGCACCGGCTATTGCTGACCTTTGAAGCCGAAGCCGAAGGCATGACTCCGGATGCCATCATCCAGCGCCTGATTGATTGTGTTCCGGTCGCCGCCTGACATGGCCGTGCCGGCTCAAGGGGTCCAGAGCGCCCTCATCCAGACTGACCTGCCGGCCCTGATCCGGCTCCAGGCGGAGGCTCGTGCCCTGCGTCTGCCAGGGGCCAGCCAGGTCCGCACCCGACAGGCAGGCCTGCAGGTTTCGTCCCAGCGTGGCCGGGGGATGGCGTTTGCTGAAGTCAGGCTCTACCAGCCGGGCGATGACATTCGCAGCATCGACTGGCGGGTGACGGCCCGCCGTCAAAAGCCCCATACAAAACTCTACGAGGAAGAACGGGAGCGTCCCGTCCTGTTGATCTGCGACCTGGGGTCCAGCATGTTTTTCGGCAGTCAGGGGGCCTATAAACAGGTCCGATGTGCCCAGGTAGCCTCGATCATTGCCTGGCTTGGTTTGTGGGCCGGAGACCAGATTGGCGGCATTGTTTTTTCAGAGGACGGGACAAATGTTCTCCGGCCTGCCCGACGCAAGAAGAATGTTCTGCAACTGCTTGATGCCCTGGCCAGGCACCAACAGGGTCCTGACACCCAACACCAGGGCACAGCCACTGAAAGCCATCCTGACGCAGGCTCTCTTGACGTTGCGCTCCAGGAAGCCCGACGGGTGGTTCACACCGGCTCCAGGGTCTTCATTATCAGCGACTTTCTGACCCTGAGTGATGAGACCCCGGGACTGTTGGGCGCGCTGTCACGGCATAACACCGTCACCGCACTGCGAATTGTCGACCCATTGGAGAAGAAACTTCCGGACCATGGCCGCTTTGCCGTTGCCGGCCCCGACGGTCCGGTCTGGTTCAACGGCTCGGACCCGCGTTTCCAGAGGGCTTTCCAGCAACGTGTCGTGGCCCATGAACAGGCCCTGGCCAGCTGTTTCCGTACCTCGGCCGTTGGTTCGCGCACGATCTCCACGGCAGACGACCCGGGACAGAGCCTTCGGCTCATACTTGGCCCCCGCGGTCGTATTGGATAGATGAGCCCTATGCAGACCGATCCCCTCAAAGACCTGCGCGACATCCATCTTCCCGAGCCAGGCGGGTTCTGGCCCCCGGCGCCGGGATGGTGGCTGCTGGCTGCTGTTGTCCTGGCTCTTGTCATCGGCCTGGCCATCTGGCTTTGGCGGCGCCGCCGTCGTAATGCATGGCTGCGACAGGCCAGGCGTGAGCTGGACGATATAAACGCAATGCCCGGGTCTGAGGGCCAGAAACTGAAGCAACTCAATCTGCTTCTGAAGCGGGCTGCCCGCGCACGCTACCCCGAGCGCAGGCCGGAGGCCCTGACAGGTGATAGCTGGGTGGCGTTTCTGATGGAGACCGGCCGGCACAACAGGAGTTCTGACGAGCCACTGCTCCTGGGCCTGGTGGAGAGCAGTTGGCGGCCCGGGGCAACGGTACCTTTCGGCGAGGCCGAACAGGCGGCGCGGTCCTGGCTGAGGGCGCAGTCATGCTGAGTTTCGCTTATCCCTGGCTGCTGCTTGCGGCAGCCCTGCCTTTGCTGGCGAGGTTACGGCGCCGGGCCAGCCAGCCAGTGGAAGCACCGGTGGTACCGGTGGCGCACTGGCTCCAGGATCTGCCAGGGGTCAGCCGGTCAGGACAGCAGACGCCCCTCTGGCGACGCCTGGTTGTACTTCTGGCCTGGCTACTGCTGGTCATCGCCCTCGCCCGGCCACAGCACGTAGGCGAAACCGTGGACCTCCCGGTCACCGGGCGCGACCTGCTGCTGGCCGTGGACATCTCGCCCAGCATGGAAGAGCAGGACATGATCATCCAGCAACGCCGGATCAACCGTCTTCAAGCGGTCAAATACGTGCTCAACGATTTTATCCAGCGCCGGGAAGGAGACCGGATCGGTCTTCTTCTTTTCGGTACCCAACCCTACATACAGGCCCCGCTATCTTTTGACCACGCCACCATTCGCACCTTGCTGAACGAGGCCGGTATCGGTATGGCTGGACGCGCCACCGCCATTGGCGATGCCATCGGTCTTGCGGTCAAGCGCCTCCGTGACCGGCCCCAGGACCAGCGCGTTCTGATACTGCTGACCGACGGTGCCAATACTGCTGGCGAACTAACACCGGACAAAGCCACCGAAATTGCGGCTGCGGCCGGGGTGCGTATCTATACCGTTGGCATTGGGGCCGAGAGTATGATCCAGCGAGGGTTGCTAGGGTCCAGGCAGATCAACCCGTCAAGGGACCTTGATGAGGACCTGCTCACACGTATTGCGGAGCAGACCGGGGGCCAGTTCTTTCGGGCCCGTAGCCTGCCGGAACTTGAAATGATCTATGAAAGCATCAACCAGCTTGAGCCTATTGAACTCGAGGGCAAGAAATACCGCCCGGTAACCGAGCTTTACGTCTGGTTCGCCGGTGCCGCGGTGATGATCTGGCTGCTGATGCAGGCAGGTCTTCTGCTGGCTGCACGTCGCCGGGAGAAGTCTTATGGATGATCTGCATTTTCTGCGGCCGCTCTGGCTGTTGCTGCTGCTGGCTATTCCACTCCTTCCGGCTGCTGCCAGGCAGGTGAAGCAACACCAGAGCGGCTGGGCCCGCATTATTCCAGCAGCACTGCTGAAACCGCTGATCCGCTCTGGAGGAACCACCAGCTCCCCCTCCCGCTTCAGCGCCGCGCCCCTGATGGCGGCATGGCTGATCCTCTGCCTGGCTCTGGCCGGTCCGGCCTGGCGGGAAGCACCCACACCCCTGCAGCAGCAGAATGACAGCCTGGTCATTGTGCTGAACCTGTCCCTTTCCATGCTGGCGACCGATGTGGAGCCGGACCGCCTGACCCTGGCAAAACGCAAGATACGGGACTTGCTGGGCGAACGGGAAGGCAGCCTGACCGGACTGGTGGTCTATGCCGGCGACGCCCATGTGGTCACGCCCCTGACCGACGACCGGCAAACCATAGAGGGGCTTTTGGGCGTACTCGACCCGATCATGATGCCTGCCACCGGCAACCGGGCCGATCTGGCCATTGCCCGAGCCAGGGAACTTCTTGAGCGCGGGGCCCGGGGCAAAGGCCGGATTCTTCTCATAACCGATGACATTCAGGCGAGCCACCGCTACGCCATCCGTGACGAACTCGAGGGCAGCCCCTACCCTCTCTACGCGCTGGTGGTCGGGACACGTTCTGGCGGTCCCATTCCTCTGCCCAAGCAGGGGTTCGTCCGCGACAATGGTGACATAGTTGTGGTTCAGGCTGATCCCGAGGCACTGGCCGAGCTTACCAGCAGGACCGGCGGCAGCAGCCATAGCCTGACCGTCGACAACACCGACATAAACAGCCTCGACTTGCTGGCCGGGAACGCTTCAGGCTGGGAGGAGACTGAGCAGGACCTCACGGTCAGCCGGTGGCAGGATGACGGCTACTGGCTGCTCTGGCTGGCCTTGCCGTTGTTGCTGCTTAGCTGGCGCAAAGGCGCACTGATGGCGACCGTTCTGGTGGTCGCCCCGACTGTGCCCTCGCCAGCCCTCGCACTGGAGTGGGCCGATCTGTGGCAGCGGCCAGACCAACGGGGGCAGGCCCTGATCGAACAGGACCCGGAGCGAGCTGCCAAAAAATTCGACGATCCGTCCTGGAGGGGCAGCGCGCTCTACCGGGCGGAAGACTATGACGCCGCGGCTGAGGCTTTCGAACAGGCCCCTGGTGCTGACGCCCACTATAATCGAGGCATAGCCTTAACCCGTGCGGGTAAGTTGGAAGAAGCCAAGGAAGCTTTTGAAGAAGCGTTGGCTGCAGACCCAAACCACGAAGACGCCCGCCATAATGCAGAAATTGTGGAGGAACTACTGGAGCAACAACAGCAGGAGCAACAGGACGGCGAAGGCGAGTCCGAGGATCAGGACCAGGACAGCCAGAATCAGGACGGTGAGCAGCAGGGTGATAAAGAGGGTGACCAGCGGGGTGATCAACAAAGCGATCAGGATTCCGATGCCTCTGAAAGTCCGGACTCGGGTCAGCAGGACCAGGGCGGGCAATCGTCTGACCAGCAGCAGGATTCGCAGGCCGATGATCAGCAGCCGGGGGCGCAGAACGAAGGCGATGGCGACGACCAGGAGCAGCCCCAGCCGGCGCAACCCCGGCAACTGGACGGGACCCCGGAACCCGGAACTGACCAGAACGCAGAAGCCGCCGAAGAGCAGGGCCCCCAACTGGACCAGGGCCAGGAGCAATGGCTAAGACGGATTCCGGACGATCCTGGCGGCCTGTTGCGGCGCAAGTTCCAGCAGCAGTACCGTGAACGTGCAACCCAACCTGATGAGAGCGATACCCCATGGTAAGTCGACGTCTTACCCTGATGGCCGTAGTGGCCCTGATCTACCTTGCCATCACACCTGCGCAGGCCACTGCCGACCTCAGGGTTGAGCCGGATCGAACGGCGCTGTATGAGAATGAAACCCTGACTGTGAAAGTTGTCGGCGAGATGGAACTGTCGATCAACTTCGACATGCTGTTCAACCTGGGCAGCCTGGAGCTTCCGGCCCCCGACATCGAGAAGCTGGAAGAGAATTTCGAGATCCTGGGCAAGAATCAGAAATACAGTATCAGCACGGTCAATGGCAAAACCCAGGCAGAAATCACCTGGACCTATGAGCTCGCCCCCGTAAAAACAGGCGACCTCACCATACCGCCGCTCAATTTCAACGGCGACAGGTCGGAACCGGTCACCATCGAAGTGCGCGGGGGCAATGCCCCGGACAGTGCAGCGCCGGCGCGCGATGCCTTCATCGAACTGGCTGCCGACAAGGACGAGGTCTACGTTCAGGAACAGATCGTACTGACCGTGCGACTGTTTTTTGCCGGCAACCTGATCCGGGGTGAACTGTCCGAACCGGCCCATCCCGATGCCCTGATCGAATCCTTGGGTAACCAGAAAGAATTCAACCGCTTCATTGACGGGCGCCGTTTTCGCGTCGTCGAGCGCCGTTATGCCATCTACCCCCAGGAGCAGGGCCAGCTAAGCCTGGAAGCCATCCGGTTTGACGGGCAGACAAGGGATAATAACGGCCAGCTCAGGTTCGTTCGCGACACCGCCCAACTGTTCGACATACCGGTAAAACCGGCGCCCGACCAGTTCAGCGGCGATACCTGGCTGCCAGCAAAAGAACTGACGCTGAGTGACAGTGGTGTCCCGGACCAGACCACCCTTGACGTTGGCCAGAGCCTCACCCGGACGCTGACAATCAAGGCCGAGGGGCTTCAGGCCGAGGCCCTGCCGCCGTTGTCCCTGACGACGCCTGCGGGTCTGCGGAGCTACCCTGAAAATCCGGATACATCAACGGAGGTTGATAACCAGACGGTTATCGGCACCCTCACCCAGACCATGGCTATCGTGGGGGTTGAGCCGGGCACCGTGACCCTGCCCGAGGTACGCTTGCCCTGGTGGGACACCACGGCGGACAAAGAACGGGTGGCGGTTATCCCGGCCCGCACAGTGACCGTCTCAGCCCAGGGCGGAACCTCGGACCAGCCGGCGCTGTCGCCCGAACAGGTTGAGCCGGTGGAAAGGCCGGAGCCGGCCGCTGCCCCTGACGCGCAGCCGGAGGCTTACCGTGGCTTCTGGCCCTGGCTGGCTGGTGCGCTGGCGGTGGGATGGGCCCTGACTGTTGTATTCATGCGCAAACGCGCCGGGAGGGCTTCAGAGCCTGCACAGGACAATGGGGCAAATGCGGGCGAACAGGCCTTGTTTGCCCGGCTGTGCTCGGCTGCAAGCCATGGTGAAATTGCCGCCCTCGACCTGTTTCCGAAATGGCTGAACGCCGCACAACCGGGCCAAAACTTCAGCACCGTCTCGGAGGCTGTAAGGTGGTCCGGCAGGCCTGAACTCAAAGCCCAGATCGACCGACTGCAGGCCTACCACTTCAGCCGATCAGCGCAAAAGGCTTCGCGATGGGACGGCTCAGGTCTGGTCAAAGAGCTTCAGGCACTTCGCGAACAGGGTAATGCCAAGACCGGCCAGAGCCGCCTGCCCCCGCTGTACCCCGAGTCCTACCGCTCCTGACACCAGTGACGGAGCGGTGCCACTGCTAGCGAAGACGCTTGTCGATGGTCAGGTCAACCGGGGAGTCATCGTCCCCTGTGACCGACACTGCCTCTTCTGTACTGCCCTGCCAATCACCGGACTGGGGCTCCGCGCTTCCGGAACGGGACAGACGCGCAGTCACAATCACTTCATTGGCATCGGAAATCTGGGCGTTGGGAGACATGGCACGGCTGTCGTCCAGACGCAGCTCCACAGGCAGCTGGGAGGCCGTCAGGCGGACTATGGCAAGGGGAGCGCCCTGGCCGTCGGGGTTACGTGCGAAAATGAACAAGGTCGTGTCATCCGCTACTTCATCCTCAAAGGCGGGATCCAGAGTCACCCGCACCGTAACCCCGCGATCGGACACCTCCGGCGTTGAATCCGACCGGGGCACTTCACGCCCGAGCCTTTCGGAGGCAGCAGCAATACCCTGTCTGATGGACGGCAACTGCGGATGATTGGGCGCTACCTCAGTGATTCGTTCCCAGTAGGAAATTGCCAGTTCGAAATTCTCTGACTCAAACGCATCAATTCCCAGCAGGCCCAGGGCGTTGACCTCATCCGCATCAAGACTGCGTGCCTTGTCGATCGCCCGGGTTACCGCTTCCGTCATCTGGCCGCGGCTCTGGTAAAAGGCTGCCTGGGCAGACAGGCCCCAGGCTGCTGCCTGCTCTTCAGTAACATCAGAAGCTTGCGCCAGCTGTTCAAACGCCCAGGCCGCGTCGCCGTGGCGCTCAAGACTCATGTAGGTCCGCCCCAGCATGGCCCAGCCCTGAGGGTTGTCAGGACTTTCCACCAGTCGTTCACGCAGCTTGTCGGCCAACAGGGCCATTTCCCGTGCCCGGTCCTGATCGGAACCGTCCGCTATGTCCTGGCTCGCCAGCCATTGCTCGACGTCATCAAGGGACCCCCATTGCTGATAGAGAAAAACCGCGGCAAGGGGTATGAGTAAAACGCTCGCGAGCACCACCACTCTGGCACTGGCGCGGCGCCTGTCGGGCGCAGTAGCAGTAGCACTGGCACCGTCTGTGTCGACTTCGTCGAGCAGGCTGCCCGCCAATTCGTCGCGGAGTTGCCGATAGTTGTCGTCGTCTATGACCCCGGCCTGATGTTCGGCATCAAGCTCGGCCATGCGGCCCCGATAGGCCATCAGGTTCTGCTGGCGCCGGTCGTCTTCTGCGCGTCTTTCGGGTTGCCGGAAGACAAGAGGAAAAATTACGAACGCCAGCGCCAGGCCAGTCAGGGCCACTGCCGCAATCCAGAAGGTGGTTGTCATAGGAAAGCCATTACGAGATCGGTGAAAGAAAACCCGTCATTGAGGGTCGGAATCCTTGAGAATCCGGTCAGCCCTCTGCCGTTGCTCCGGGCTGAGCGCGCTGTCCGTTTCGGTATTGCGTCTGGAACGGACCACAATGGAGATCACGATTCCCAGGCCCATTAACACCACAATGACCGGGGTGGCCCATAGCATCAGGGTGCGGCCATCAAACTCGGGCTTGTAGCGCACAAACTCCCCGAACCGGGACACCAGGGAGTCGACCACCTCGTCGTTACTGGAGCCCTCCTTCACCATGCGATAGACCTCTTCACGCATATCCTTTGCAATAGGTGCGTCGGAGTCAGCAATGTTCTGATTCTGACACTTCGGGCATCGCAGCTCCTTGGTGAGGGTGCGAAACCGGTCCTGTTCATCCTGTGATTCAAACGGGTACAGGTCCCCATCGGCGGCAATTCCCGCCAAGGGCAACAACAGGCATAGCAGAAGGATGAAACGGAACATCAACTCTCCTCCCGGTACTTGCGTACCAGCGGTCCCAGGACTTCTTCCCAGACTTTCTCGTCCACGACGCCGACATGGCGATAGCGTATGACGCCCTGACGATCAACAACGAAGGTTTCCGGCGCCCCATAGACACCTAGATCAAACCCGAGCTTGCCCTGGGGGTCATAGAGATTGGTGGAATAGGGATCGCCAAGGGTATCCAGCCACTCGATAGCCTGGGAGCGGTTGTCCTTATAGTTCAGTCCGACAATCGGCACACCTTTATCCCGGGCCAGCCACAACAGATCCGGATGCTCATCACGGCAGGCCGGGCACCAGGTTCCCCAGACGTTCAGCAGGCTTACTTGGCCTTTGAAAACCTCATTGGTCAGCTGGGTATCCGGAGTCCTGAGATCCGCAAGCTGGAACTCAGGCATCGGCTTGCCTATAAGCGCGGACTCCAGTGTGGTGGTGTCCTTACCGATGCCCGCCGCCAGAACGAGGCCCAGTATGATCGCGAGCACCACGGGTATGAAAAGCAGGACACGCCTCATGCAGACACCTCAGGCGCCGGTCCGGCCGACACCGGTTTGTCCGGCACAGGTGACGATACATTCGCAGCTGCTTTCCGATCCTTGATCCTGTACCGGCGGTCGGCAACCGCAAGCACGCCACCAATGGCCATAAACAACGACCCCAGCCAAATCCACCGAATGAACGGCTTGTACTGCAGACGTATGGCCCAGGCTTTATCGTCCACCTTCTCCCCTACTGCCACAAAAAGGTCCCGGAACAGGCCTGCATCAATACCTGCCTCGGTCATGACGCTGCGTTGAACGTTATACCTGCGTTTCTCCGGATAAACGGTGGAGACCCGGTTGCCGTCCCTGGTAATGTCAATTTGCGCGGTCTGGGCCGTGAAGTTCGCCCCCTGACGACTGCCCATGGCCACGAACTCGAACTGGAACTCACCGATACTCGCAGTGTCCCCGGGGGACATTCGCACATCACGCTCCACGCCATAGTTGGCCACAACCGAAACGCCAATCATGGCTATAGCCACACCGAGATGGCCCAGGACCATGCCGAAGTAACTTCGGCTCTGTTTACGCATGCCGTGCCAGCGCCCCTTGCGCGAGGCCGATTTCTGCCAGAGGTCCTGAAGTGTTGTTACCGCAACCCAGCCGGCGGTGAATGAGCCTATGAAGGCCCAGGGTTCGAAACCGCCAAACCACAGCACCACCGAAGTGGCCAGCACAAGACTCCAGGCCGCCGGCCAGAGCAGATGGCGACCAAGCCAGCCGGGATCGGTTTTCTTCCAACGCGAGAAAACCCCCACACCCATCAGCAGGCCGATGGCAATGGCGACCGGACTGAAGGTCAGATTATAGAATGGCTCGCCAATAGAGAGCCGACCCATGTCCAGATAATCAAGAATCAGCGGATAGAGCGTGCCGACCAGAACCAGCAACATGGCCGCCATCAGAAGCACATTGTTGAGCAGCAGGAAGACCTCGCGGGAAAACGATCCGTAGCGTACCCGTGAATGCACCACCGGCGCCCGGAAGGCATACAAGGCAAGGCTTGCGACGATGGTAAATGCAAGCAGGCCCAGCAGGAACCTGCCCCGCTCGGGGTCAGAGGCGAAGGCATGCACGGAAGTGAGCACGCCAGACCTTACCAGGAAGGCGCCTAAAAGACTCAGGGAGAACGTCAGGATTGCCAACAGAACTGTCCAGCTTTTGAAAACGCCTCGTTTTTCGGTAACTGCCAGGGAATGCACCAGGGCGGTACCGGCCAGCCAGGGCAGCAGTGAGGCATTTTCGACCGGGTCCCAGAACCACCAGCCACCCCAGCCAAGCTCGTAATAGGCCCACCAGCTGCCAAGGGCAATGCCCAGGGTGAGGAAGGCCCAGGCTATGGTGGTCCAGGGCCGCGACCAGCGGGCCCAGGCAGCGTCCAGACGGCCATTGATCAGAGCCGCAATGGCAAAGGCAAAGGCCACCGAAAAGCCCACGTAGCCCATGTACAGCATCGGCGGATGCACGATCAGACCGAAGTCCTGCAACAGCGGGTTCAGGTCAGCACCGTCTGTCGGCACATTGGGAATGAGGCGTTCGAACGGACTGGATGTCACCAGCAGAAACAGCAGGAAGCCGACGCTGACCATGCCCATCACTGCCAAAACCTGGGACACCATGGTGGCCGGCAGACGTCTGCTGAATACCGCCACGGCAATGGTCCAGCCGGCAAGAATCAGCATCCACAACAGCAGCGAACCTTCATGACCACCCCACACCGCACTGAACTTGTAGTACCAGGGCAGCATGCTGTTGCTGTTATTGGCTACATAGGCAACCGAGAAGTCGTCCACCATGAAGGCATGGGTCAGGATGCCGAAAGCAACCGCGACAAAGACAAACTGGCCGGCGGCCAGGGGTCGTGCAAAGGCCTGAAGACTGTCCCGTCCGGTCAGTGACCCAACCAGGGGAACTGTCGCCAGCAGACCGGCGAGCAGCAATGCCAGTATCAGCGAAAACTGTCCAAGTTCCGGAAACATCAGTTTCTCCTGTGGTGAGCCTGGTTATGTATGTGAACGGTTTACAGAGTACTTAATACGAAGAGGAAGACGCATCCGGGCTGGCTGCCTCCTGGCTTTTTTGCCGCATGGCTGCGCGCTCCAGCGACTCGCTGACCTCGGGAGGCATATACTGCTCATCATGTTTTGCCAGCACCTGGTCTGCGACGAATACCCCGCCGGGGGTCAATGTCCCGGTTGCCACCACGCCCTGCCCCTCAGCAAACAGGTCTGGCAGAATACCCACGTACTCCATGGTGACGGACGATTCGTAATCCGTTACCCGGAACGACACCTTGAGGCTCTGGGGATCACGCACGACCGATCCTTCTTCTACCATGCCACCAGCACGAATACGTCTATCCGATGGCGCCTCGCCACCGGTGATCTGGCTTGGGTCATAGAAAAGGCTGATATTCTGCCTTAACGCATAGGTGGTCAGCGCAATGGCCAGGCCCAGCCCGCACAGCAGGAACAGAACAATGATAAGACGCTTTCTTCGTATCGGGTGCATGTTAGGTTCAGGTCCGCGTTTGATTGATCGGTGTAAATTCGCCGGTTTTTACTATGCCGCCCCCGTGACTTTGTCCCCGGGTTGTCTGGCGAGCATCTAGGGCTGACTGACGCTGCTGACGGCGGATCAGCTGGGCGCGCTGCCGGACGGACCAGATGGCCAACAGGGCCATCAGGACAAAAAACACGGCATAGCAGGTCCAGACATAGACCCCATGACCTTGCATGTGCATCAGCGCTTGAAATGAGTCAAAAGCCATCTCAGGCTCCTCCACCAAGCTGCAGACGTTCTTTTACCCATCGGGTACGGCGCTCGCGATGAAGGATTTCGGTCTGCATGCGATAGCAGGCCAGCCAGCCAAACAGCAGGTACAGGCCCAACACAACCAGCAACAGGGGCATCCACATTTCCGCTGGCATGGTCGGCTTTTCAGTGAGTTTAAACGTGGCAGGCTGATGCAGAGTGTTCCACCAGTCAACGGAATACTTGATGATTGGAATATTCACAACACCGACCAGCACCAGCACGGCCACCGCCCGGGCCGAAGACTTTTCGTCCGAAAGCGCTGCACCGAGAGCAATCACGCCAAAGTACAGAAACAGCAGAATCAGCATTGAGGTTAACCGGGCATCCCATATCCACCAGGTGCCCCAGGTGGGCTTGCCCCAGACAGCACCGGTAAACAGGGCCAGAAATGTCAGAACGGCGCCCACCGGGGCGGCCGTTTTGATAAAAACGTCGGCCAGCTTCATTCGCCACACCAGGGTTACCACGGCAGCCACAGCCATCATTATATAGACCGACTGCGCAAGGAAGGCCGTGGGTACGTGAATGAAAATGATTCTGTAGCTGTTGCCCTGCAGGTAATCTTTTGGCGCAAAACCAACGCCCCAGACAATGCCGACAAGAGCAAGGCAAAGACCGCTCAGCAACAGCCAGGGCATAAGCCTGTCAGCGATGCCGAAAAACCATTTCGGCGACCCTAGCTTGTGAAAAAATTGCCACATCAGGCGTTGTATCCTCTTAGCTGGACGACAGGCTGATTTTCAAAGCAGCGGCTGATGCGAACGGGGCCAGGGTCAGGGCCAGGGCCAGAAAAGCCCCCATCAGGGCCAGATAGGCCCCCACCGGTGCTCCGTCCGTAGCCGCCATTACCGTACCGGTGCCAAAAATCAGCACGGGAATATACAAGGGAATAATCAAGAGAGACAACAGAACTCCCCCAGACCTAAGCCCCAGAGTCAGCGCTGCACCGATCGAACCAACAAGACTCAGTACCGGCGTTCCAATCAGCAGCGTTAGACACAGAATTCCGATAGAGTTCCCGTCCAGGTGCACCATTACTCCCAGAACCGGGGCCAGCAGCACCAATGGCAGACCGGTCACCAGCCAGTGTGCCAGAGTCTTCGCTAATACCAACAGAAACAGGGGCTGGGGCTGAAGCATCAGCTGCTCAAGGGTGCCGTCTTCAAAGTCGTGGCGGTACAGATGGTCCAGCGCCAGCAATGTCGCCAACAGGGCGGCTACCCACAGGATACCCGCCCCTGCCTGGCGGAGAAATGCCACTTCCGGGCTAACCCCCAAGGGGAAGAGGGATACCACCATGACAAAAAACAGAAGTGGGTTGAGCAGGTCCTGGCTTTGCCTGAAACTGACCCGGAGATCACGCTTGAGCACTGCCATCATGGCAGCACCCAAGCCGACGGACGGTCTGGCAATGGCCAGCGCAGGGCCGGTGACGGTATTCATATCACCTGCCCCAGCATTACTCGCTGCATACCCGGTACCTCCAGGGGGTGGTGGGTTGTCAGGACAATGGCGCCCCCGGAGGCTGCACGCTGGACCAACAATTGCTCAAGGTTACCGACTCCCCGATGATCAATAGCTGTAAAGGCTTCATCCAGAATCCACAGAGGTTCATCGGACACCAGCAGACGCGCCAGTGCCACTCGCCGCTGCTGGCCGGCAGACAGATTCTGGCAGGGAACATTGTGAAACCCCGCAAGGCCTGAGCTGTCCAGGGCAGCACGAAGAATTTCATTACTGTGAGGATGGCGGCCGGCAAAAATGGCCTGGAGATTCTCCAGGGGAGTCAACAGCGGTTTCACGCCCGGCCGGTGGCCAATGTAGAGCAGATTCCTGAGGAACTCCTCCCGGCGAGCCGATCTCGGCTCCCCACGCCAGAGCACCCGGCCGCTGTAACCGTCGTGGAGGCCTGCCAGCAAGCGCAGCAAAGTCGTCTTGCCCGAGCCATTGGGACCCTCGACACGGGTGATGGTCCCGGGCACTATGGAAAAATTGAGAGCACTGAAAAGCATGCGTTCGTCACGCTCGCAGTGCAGATCAACAGCCTGTAAAAGAGGCTCGGACATCAGTGCTCCAGCAGGGTGCAACTTGTGGGTATGGCACGGCCTTGAATATATTAAAGGGATTGCGTTTCGCATCCGGTGCGGGAATGGCCTAAGGTCCTTTAAAGCGTCCGTATTATAACGAAATATGCAGGCGATTACCCACCCTGCAAGTCAACTGGACATGCTCGAATGGTCACCAGGTTACCTGACAGTGGGCTCGCCCCCACCCCCGTCGACAGCACCAAAAGCCCCCACACCCCTGGAAGCTCGCCGGCACAGGTGGGTGAGTCAACCAGCCTACCCCTGACAGCGGCCAGGCAACTGGACATACTCCAGCTGCAGGACCGGCAAGCGGTGCTGGCCCGGGTCGCTCAGTTACTGACTTCAGGCAATGGTTTGCCGGAGCAGGCCATACTGGACATCAAGGGGCGCAGC
Organism: Marinobacter salicampi; assembly: GCF_011074795.1. Taxonomy (GTDB): domain Bacteria; phylum Pseudomonadota; class Gammaproteobacteria; order Pseudomonadales; family Oleiphilaceae; genus Marinobacter; species Marinobacter salicampi. Next base: position 134,154 of record NZ_JAAMPF010000029.1, on the reverse strand, counting down.
CTGACCGTAATGACCATGATGGGCGAGACCTCCCTGGAAGCGGGTGACTGGGTCAAGCTCATGCGGGCAGGTAACGAACTGCAATTACTGGGCAAGCTGGCTCCGGCCCCGGAAGCACGCATCGCCCAGGCTCTGGCCCAACGACTGCCCTGGCAGCAACGGCTGGATGTGGGACTTTCAGAGCTGAATGCCGTCCTTACAAATTTTGCCAAGGCAACCGTGGCCGGACCGGCTGGCCGCGAGCCGCTACCAATGGCAGTTCGAGAAGCGATCCTTCAGCTCGTGAACCAGTTGCCGTCGAGCGAGAGCCTGGGTAATGCTGTTCCTGGCAAAGTAGAAGCCACGGCTGCCCGTATCAAGAGCTGGATCGTAGAAAGCGGTGTATTTGCCGAAGCGCGGATTGTTCGAACACCAGAGGCCCCCCTGGCAGACCTGAAGCTGGCCCTGGGCCGGATCGTTAGCTCGCTGCTCGCCCAACAGGGAGCCGATACTGCAGCATTCAACCGCTATACCCCGCTGGTCAGCCAGGAACTTGTTCAGGCCCCGCTTCAGTTTCCCAATGCTTTTGTACCACCGGCGGCCACCTCAAGTCGGGAACCCATGGATGCGGGCCAGATGCTCCGACTGCTGGCTGGCATGCTCAACCGCATTACCGTCAACCAGCTCCACAGCCAGGTGCTGACCAACCGGACGGCTGCCGAAGCCCCGGTACCGGCAACGCTCCTGCTGGAGCTGCCGTGGCTTAATCCCCAGGGCGAACCCAGGGTCGCACAACTGCGAATCGACCATGACCGCCAGGGTCCTGAGCAGAAGGACAGTGCCCGTAAACCGAAGGTGGCTGAATGGCGCTTCAGCCTGTCCCTGGACCTGGACGATGCCGGCCCAGTATTTTTCGAAGTGGCGCTTCGGGAAGCACAGATTTCTGCCCGGGTCTGGGCTGAACAGCAGGCTACCCTTCGACAGGTCCAGTCGCAAATGGGCACATTGCGCACGCGGCTTAGCGAACTGGGCCTTGACGTGGTCGACCTGGAATGCAGGCGCGGCAGCCCCCAGGCCGCAACAACCCGCCTGGAACAGCGACTGGTGGATACCCGGGCCTGAACCCGGCCAGACTGGTATAGCGGATTGGCAGCCAGAACCCATGAAATCAGGGAGGTAGATGTGGAAAACTCGAAACAGGCGGAGAGCGGACAACCGAAAGCGGAGCGTGGTGCAGCGGTGGCATTAAAATACGATGGCCAACGGGCCCCCACCATCGCGGCCAGTGGCATGGACGACATTGCAGAGGAGATTATCCGAATCGCCCGGGAACATGGAGTGCCACTGTATGAAAACCCCGAGCTCGCAGCGATCCTGGCCCGACTGGACCTGGATGAAGAAATCCCGGACACACTTTACCGGGTAATTGCAGAAATTCTTGCTTTTGCCTTCAACCTGCAAGGCAAAACCCCGGCCGACGCCGGGGCTCAGACTGAATAATAGCTCGGTTCGTGTCAGGCAGCCTGCCGCCGCTTGAGCGCTATGACAAGCTCCGCTTCCGGACGCGAAATACCACAGGTATCCATCAGATCGTCAATGTCAGCCCCCAGCTCCACAAGGCGCGAGGCCTCATCATAGGACACGCGCAAGGGGTCGTTCTGACGCATTTCGTCCATGGCCCGGCGTAACTCGTGCAACTGGCGCTCGCAAGCCACCACGCGATGGCCTACGCCCATGCTGCCGCTGCCGGTAGCGTGGAGCTCACGGCCAAGGTCATCACATCGATCCTTCAGCTGGGTGCGCAATTGACCAAGTCGTCGGTGCGCCAGGCCCCCCTGAACAAACAGCAGTACCATTGCTATGGCGGTCAATGCCCAGGGCAGCATAGAGGTCCAGTCAGTCATGCATCACTCTCCTGTAGAGCCAAGATTCTTGAGTGGCGACCGCCCCCGCTCTGCCCTTCGGGTTAAAGCGACGCGATTTCGGCCCACTCCTGATTGTTCAGCATCTTGTCGAACTCAACCAGAATGATGAGCTCGCCGTTTTTGTTACATACGCCCTGAATGAACTTGGCGCTTTCTTCGTTACCCACGTTGGGTGCCGTTTCTATTTCACTGGCCTTGAGGTAAACCACCTCGGCCACGGAATCCACCAAGATACCCATGACCTGGTTGGCCGACTCCATTACCACAATACGGCTGGCATCGGTAATCTCGGCGTCCGCCAGCCCGAAGCGCCGGCGGGTATCAATGACCGTAACCACGTTCCCCCTCAAATTGATGATGCCCAGGACATAGTCCGGAGCGCCGGGTACAGGGGCGATTTCCGTGTATCTGAGCACTTCCTGAATCTGCATGACGCCGATTCCGTAAGTCTCGTCGTCCAAACGGAACGTCACGTACTGGAGTACCTGATCATCCTGACCCTGGTTCTGTTGTCCGCTCTGGGCTGCCATAATGTATCGTCTCCTCAGCAGGTGCCCCGGCGGGACAACCTGATTGTCAAAAAACCATCATCAGTGCCCCTCACTCTTGGTTAGGGGCACAAACCGTGCCAGCGTCAGCCGGCATGTTCATTTAATTCAATCGAGCTCCAGGCGTTGCTCGCGCTCAGCCCGGGCGAGCAAGGAGGCCATAGTTCCAACATCGATGAGCGCGCACATGTGCTTGATCACCGTCCCCGCCAGCCAGGGCCGTTTGCTGCGCCCTGACCGCCAGCGGACTTCACCTGGGTTGAGGGTGAAGGACTGGGCCACCTCGTCACAGGCCAGGGCCCACTCACTCTGGTCCAGCCGAATCACGAACCTGTAGTTATCACGGGTGCCTTCGGGCACGCGGCCAGCCATGATCCATTGCGCTGTATCGACCACCCTCAGGTTCTGGCCACCTGCGGGCAGCATACCCATATACCAGGGCGGTCGCCCCGGAATGGGCTTCACTTTGTCGTCCATGCGGTGAATGGCGCCGAGCAATACCAGCGGAACAGCCAGCTGCAGCCCTGCCACCCGGAAAAGAAGGCATTCGAATGGCTGCTCTGACCAGGCCGGTCGCGTTGATGACGCTGTTGGCTCAGGCTCCGGCGTCGGCATTGGCACCGGGTCAATAATCCGGGCAGCCGCAGGACGAATCAGCGGTGCCCTGAGGGCTTCGGGTACCAGAACCTCTGGAGCCTGCACTTCAGCAATGGTCGGCGACTTTTCCGGTGCCGCTGGGGCTCGCTCGAGCTCGGGCACGGCCATTATTAATTCGGGTACAGCCACTTCCGGTTCGGGTGCGGCCGGCTCAGGCTCAGGCATGCTGGCGTTCTGGACCGCGGTCTGAAGCAGGTCGTCAAGATAGCTGGCAAGGGCATGGCCCGGATCCGCGTAGGCCGTCTTTCTGGATTCTTTCACGCCCTCAGCCCCTCCGGGCCGGGCCAGCCTGCGGCTGTCAAAATCCCGACACCGAGCATCATGCCGGACTCCGCTCAAGGGTCTGCTCAACCAGATCGCCTAACAGGCGCCGATAGGCTCTGACACCATGAGTTTCGGAATCGAATTCTGAAGGTACCTTGCCGGCCTGGCTGGCATCCCGGAATTTGGTGTCCACCGGCACGGCAAAGCGCCAGAGTTCATCGGGGTAGGATTTGCGCAGGGCGTTGAGGCTTTTCACTGAAGCCTGGGTGCGCCGGTCGAACAGCGTCGGAACGATCGTGTAGGTGAGGCGGTTTTTCTGGGAGCGCATAATCATTTCCAAGGTGTGGAGCATACGCTCAAGCCCCTTGATTGCCAGAAATTCCGTTTGCACGGGCACAATCAAATGCCGGGCTGCCGCCAGCGAGTTCACCATCAGCACGCCCAAGGAAGGCGTATTGTCCAGCAACACATAATCAAAGTCGTCCCACAGCTGGGTCAGCGCCCGGGAGATAATGAGACCCATGCCCTCTACACCGACCATTTTGCGCTCAAGGGTCGCCAGCGCGGTACTGGCTGGCAACAGGGACAGGCCCTTGCAACTGGTGGGTCTGACCAGCCGTGCCGGCAGGCCCTCAGGCACCTTGCCCTGGAACTGGAAAAGATCGAACGCCGTCTTATCGAGCGTATCGGGGTCGTATTCGAACCAGCTGGTCAGGGAGCCGTGGGGATCCAGGTCAACCACAAGCACACGCTTGCCGCTGGCTGCCAGCAATCCACCAAGGGCAACCACGGTGGTGGTCTTGCCCACACCGCCTTTCTGATTGGCTACCGCCCAGATTCGCACACTGTTTCTCCAAGTCAGACAACTGCCCTACCCTCGGGTATCGGCAGATCAATAGGTTTCTTGAGGGCGCATACCTCAGCGTTTCGCCTTCAGGCTGGCCGTCGTGGCAATAACTTGCCTTAATGCTCTCCCCAAGAGACGGATACAGGAACCGTGCCAGTTTCCCTGATGCTCTCTCGCTAACGCATAGCGCCACGAATGCTCGCGTCGCGGGAGATCAGCAGCACCACCCGACGGTTACGATTGCGTCCAGCCTCGGTGTCGTTCCGGGCGACAGGCTGAAACTCGCCATAACCAATGGCTGCCAGGCGCTCGGCCTCGACCCCTTCCATTACCAGCACCCGTACAACCGCAGCCGCACGTGCGGTGGACAGCTCCCAGTTCGAGGGAAACGCCCGGGTCTGGATAGGCCTGTTATCGGTGAATCCCTCTACCCTCACAGCGTTATCCCGCCCCTTCAGAACTCCGGCAATGGATTCAATCACCTCAAAGGCGTCGAAATGCGGTTCGGCATCACCGCTTCCAAACAGCAGGCTGTTGCGCAGGCTGAGTTCAATCCACTGCTCACTGGTCTCGAGTGTCACCACGCCCTGCCCGATCAACTCGTCGAACTCCAGCGCCAACTGATCAGCCATGCTCCGAAGGGCTTCCGTCCGGGATGCCTGGTCCGCTTGTGGGCTACGCGGTACCTCGGTCACCGGCGGTGGAATGACATCCTCACCCTGAGCCGGGAGCACCGGCGGCCGGGTATTGCCCAGTTCGATTGGATTCACCGAACGCTGGGGGGCATTGAAAACACCGGTCAGGGTGTCCGAAAGCACCTTATATTTGCCCTCATTGACCGACGAGACCGAATACATGACCACGAAAAATGCGAACAACAGGGTTATAAAGTCAGCATAGGAGACCAGCCAACGTTCTCTATTGGCCGGTTCTTCCGGCGAGCGACGCCGTCGCCTCATGATTCACCACGGATAACACGGGCCAGGGCCATCACTGGATGAACCCGCGCAGACGCAGTTCGATGGATCGGGGGTTCTCGCCTTCTGCAATGGCAATGATGCCGTCGATCATCATGTCTTCATACCGGGACCGCTCCCGCACAATGGAGCGCATTTTGTTGGCGATGGGAAAAAACAGCAGATTCGCCAGCGCCACGCCATAAATGGTGGCAACAAAGGCAGTCGCTATACCGCTGCCGAGGGAGCTGGGATCTTCAAGGTTAGTCATGACCTGAATCAGCCCCATGACCGCGCCGATAATACCGATTGTCGGCGAGTAACCGCCCATGGCTTCGAACACCCGTGAGGCGTCCAGATCCCGCTGCTCCCGGGACTCCAGGTCCACCTCAAGGATGCTGCGAATGGATTCAGATTCGGCACCGTCGACCAGTAGCTGCAGCCCCTTGCGGGCGAACCTTTCCGGCTCCCGCTCGGCCAGGCCCTCAAGCCCAAGCAGACCCTGCTTGCGCGCTTTGACACTCCAGTCGATCACCTTGCCCATGCCATCTTCAAGGCCCACATAAGGCGGCAGGAAGACCCAACGAACCTGGGTAAAAGCACGGCGCAAGGTGGGCCAGGATGTCTGGAGGATGGTTGCGGCAAAGGTGCCACCGATAACAATGAGGGCTGCCGGCCCATTGAACAACGAGGCAAGGGCACCCCCCTCCAGGAGGTTGCCGCCCAGAATCGCGGCAAATGCGAGGATAATCCCGAGCAGGCTCAGAATATCCATCAGACAACTGCCTCCACCAGGCGTGGGCCTATGTCTTCCAGCGCCAGGACTTCATCCGTTAATCCGGCCTTGGCAACGGCCATGGGCATGCCGTAAATGACCGAGGTCTTTTCATCTTGGGCCCAGATGGTGGAACCGGACTGTTTCATCATACGGCAGCCTTCTTTGCCATCCGCTCCCATGCCGGTGAGGATGACCCCAAGTGTCTTGCCTGGAAAGCTGCGAGCCAGAGAACCAAAGGTGACGTCAGCGCAGGGTTTGTAGTTCAGTCTCTCGTCGCCCGGTAAAATCCGCACCCGGCCCTGGCCACCTCGCTGCTCGATCATCATCTGCTTACCCCCGGGGGCGAGCAGGGCAAGCCCGGGCTTGAGAATGTCGCCCTCTTCCGCCTGGCGAACCTCAACCTGACACAGCTTGTTCAGCCGGTCAGCGAATGCTGGCGTAAAGCTGGCCGGCATGTGCTGCACCAGAACAATGGGGGATGGGAAAGAGGCAGGCAGACTGATCAGGACCCGCTGCAGAGCGATAGGCCCGCCAGTGGAGGTACCGATGGCAACCACGCTGTATGACTTCGGAGCCCCGCGCCGACTACCTGACCTCGGCGCTGCAGAATTCGTGGCGGGCCGTGCTCGAACCGGGCGCTCGGCCGATGGGGCCGGCTTTGGGGTTGTGGCCTCAGCCGCGGGTTCTACCGGCGCACTGCGAGCCGTTGGCCGGCTGCGGGCAACATTAAGGATGCGCTCACGCAGGATTTTTTGAAGCTGGCTGGAGTCCCGGGCAATCTCTTCAAAATTCTTGGGCAGAAAATCCACCGCCCCCGCTTCCATGGCGTCCAGAGTGACTCGGGCACCTTCGTAGGTCAGGGAGGAGAACATGAGTACCGGTGTCGGTCGCTGCTTCATGATTTCCCGAACGGCCGTGATGCCATCCATGACCGGCATCTCGTAGTCCATGGTAATTACATCCGGGCGCAGTTTCTCAGCCATTTCAACGCCTTCACGGCCATTGGTGGCGGCGCCAATGACCCGGATGTTGTCAGAGGCATTGAGAATCTCGGTCAGGCGCTTGCGAAAGAAGCCTGAATCATCCACGACCAGGACGGAAACCGTCATCTACATCTCCTCTGTGCATGCCAGGGCTGATCAGCCGTAGCGCTGCAATAAACTCGGTACATCGATGATGAGGGCAATGCGGCCATCGCCGGTTATAGTGGCGCCTGCGACACCTGGTGTACCCTGCAGGGCCCGCCCCAGAGGTTTGATGACCACTTCTTCCTGACCCACCAACTGGTCCACCACAAAACCCACACGCTTGGTACCCATGGCTACAATCACCACGTGGCCATTCTGCGGGGGCTCGGAGCCTGCGGAACCCTTCACCAGCCAGCTCTTGATATGGAACAGTGGGAAAACCTTGTCTCGCACTACGATGCACTCGCGGCCGTCAACAATATTTTTCTTGGTCAAGTCGAGGTGGAAAATTTCCACCACGTTCACTAGAGGCAATGCAAACGACTGCTCACCAAGCATGATCATCAGGGTGGGCATGATGGCCAGTGTCAGCGGCACCTTGATGACGATGCGCGAACCCACCCCCATTTCGGACTCAACATTGATCATGCCGTTTAGCTGGCCGATCTTGGTCTTCACCACGTCCATGCCAACACCGCGACCGGACACATCCGATATCTGGTCCTTGGTGGAAAAGCCGGCGGCGAAAATCAGGTTGTAACAGTCATTCTTGGTCAGGCGGTCAGCCGCGTCCTGATCGTAGATGCCTTTTTCAACGGCCTTCTGGCGCAGCTTTTCCGGATCCATACCGGCACCGTCATCGGAAATGACCAGAAGGATATGGTCGCCTTCCTGCTGGGCGGAAAGAGTCACTTTACCGACTCGGGGCTTGCCGGCCTTTTCCCGGACATCCGGTGCTTCGATACCATGGTCCACCGAGTTGCGGACCAGGTGAACGAGCGGGTCGGACAGGGCTTCCACCAGGTTCTTGTCCAGGTCCGTGTCTTCCCCGTGCATTTCAAGACTGATTTCTTTCTTGAGGCTCCGGGCCAGGTCGCGGACAACCCGCGGGAAGCGGCCAAACACTTTCTTGATCGGCTGCATCCGGGTCTGCATAACCGCCGACTGCAGGTCGGTCGTTACCACATCGAGGTTGGAGACCGCCTTCTGCATGTGCTCGTCTTCGCTTTGCGAACCCAGGCGCTGCAGACGGTTACGGACCAGCACCAGCTCGCCCACCATATTCATGATGTCGTCCAGACGCTTGGTGTCGACCCTTACCGTGGTTTCCGCCGCCGGCGCCGACGCTTCACGGGCCGGAACTGCCGGTGCCCCGGAGGCTGCTGGCTCGGTCTCGGCTGGTGCCGGCTCCGGTGTCCTGGCTGCTGCCTTGGCCGCCTTTTTAGGCGGAGCAGCTTTAGGCGGAGCAGCCACCACTTCGTCAGACTCGCCATCCTGGGCCGCAGTGGGGCTGCCGCCCTTGCCATGCAGCTGGTCCAGCAGGCTCTCAAATTCATCATCGCTGATCAGGTCATCACCGTCGGCTGCGGGTGTCGGGTCGGGCTCGTCACCTGCTATCGGCCCGGTAAACCTGCCCTTGCCGTGCAGATCGTCCAGCAGGGCTTCGAATTCGTCATCGGTAATTTCATCACCGCCAGCACCCGCACTGTTTGCAGTATCGTCACCGGGGGCGGTCGCGGCATCAGACGATGGGCCGGGCTCCTCATTGAGGGCGTCGAGTAGCTGCTCGAACTCGTCATCGGTAATGTCGCCATCGTCCGCTGCCGCATTGCCGTCCTGAGCTGTCACTGCCTCTGGTACCGGCGCGCTCGCCGTCGCCGGTGCCGCAAAGGTATCCAGGGAGGCAATGAGCTCTGCCGGCGCCGGGATAAGCTCCTCATGGTTGCGCACCTGCTCGAACATGGCGTTGACGTAGTCCAGGGTTTCCAGGACAACGTCCATCAGTTCCGGATCGACCCGACGCTTGTGGTTGCGCAGCGTGTCGAATACATTTTCGGCGGAGTGACAGCAGTTCACCAGGGCGTTGAGCTGGAGAAACCCCGCACCCCCTTTTACGGTGTGAAAGCCACGGAAAATAGCATTCAGAAGATTGCTGTCGTCAGGATTCTGTTCCAGATCCACCAACTGCTCGGAAAGCTTTTCAAGAATTTCGCCGGCTTCCACAAGGAAGTCCTGGAGAATCTCGTCATCAGCGTCGAATGCCATGCAATATCCTCAATTAAAAACCGAGACTGGACAACAGGTCGTCAACATCGTCCTGGCCAGACACAACGTCGGTTCGTTCCGCCGCATGAATCTGCGGCCCCACACCCTGCTCGGCCGAAACGGCTTCGGGCGCGTCGATCTCGTGAACGGTGCCGGTGATCTTGTCCACGTGGCTTGCCATGACCACCAGGCTGAGAAGGTGTTCTTCCACCTCTTTCACCAGGGTGGTGACTTTCTGAATGACCTGACCGGTCAGATCCTGGAAATCCTGCGCCAACAGGATTTCCGAAAGACTGTTATAGACAGACTCAGCGTCATCCGCCGAGGTGAGAAAAAAATTGTCGATGCGGCCATACAGTTCACGAAATTCGGCCGGCGCCATCTCGCGGCGGCGCAGGCGCTGCCAGTCGTCCCGCAGGAGCTTTGACTGCTCGCGCATGAGCCTGGCCCGGGGCATGGCATCTTCCACCAGGTCCATGGTGCGATTGGCCGCCTTGCTCGTCATCTGCACAACGTACTCAAGCCGGTCCGAGGCGTCCGACATCTTGGAGAGCGCTTCCTGCTGCTCCGGGTTCTGGGGGTCGATCTGAAAATTACGGATGGCTTCGTGAAGACTGCGGGTCAGGCGACCCACTTCCCGATAAAGACTCTGATCACGCACCTCATTGAGGTCGTTGATCAGACTCATGGCCTTGCCATAGTCGCCTGCGTTCACCTGAGCCATAAGTTCGGTGGCCTGGGCTTTAAGCTTCTCGGTCACTTCCGGATCGAGATTCTGATTGTTCGCTTGGTTGACCATGAGATCGGTTCCGGAGCCTCTGGCTGAGTGACTACTGGATGCGTTCAAAGATCTTCTCGATCTTTTCCTTCAGCACCGCGGCAGTGAACGGTTTGACCACATAGCCATTGACGCCGGCTTGAGCCGCGGCAACGATCTGGTCACGTTTGGCCTCGGCCGTAACCATCAGTACCGGTAAGGTCTTCAGATTGTCATCGGCACGAACGGCCTTGAGCAGATCAATGCCGGACATGCCAGGCATGTTCCAGTCGGTGACCAGGAAATCGTACTTGCCGCTTTTGAGCATGGGCAGGGCTGAATTACCGTCGTCAGCCTCATCGGTATTCGTGAAACCAAGGTCGCGCAGCAGGTTCTTAATGATCCTGCGCATTGTGGAGAAGTCATCCACAATCAGGATTTTCATGTTTTTGTCCAAAGGGACCTCCAGTTAATAAACGCCCGGATTTACCGTTAAATTCGTGGCCCCGACACTCAGGACCCGCGAGCACGCCACGCGCTAATCGCATGCCGGCAATCTGACCGTATAGATCGCTTATTGTCTTGTATGGGGCGCCGTTGTAAAGCTCCGGTTACCAAACACTACAGATCTACCCGACACTGCAATCACCAGTCAGTCAGGCGGCCCCGTAATCGCATGGCAGCCTGACTGTGGATCTGGCTGACCCGGCTCTCACTGACGCCAAGAACGGCGCCGATTTCCTTCAGGTTCAGTTCGTCCTGGTAGTACAGACTCAACACCAGCTTTTCCCGCTCCGGCAGCTCACCAATAGCCTCGGCAAGACTCTGCCGGAATGCGTCGGAGGTTATGCCCTCAAGAGGATTGTCCGAGGTCTCTAGTTCCTGTATCGGCAGCTCGCCGGATTCATTGAGCTCATCAAGGCTAAAAAGTCGTCCGCTGTTGGCGTCGCTGAGGCAGGCATGGTATTCATTGAGGGTCATTCCGAGTTCTTCGGCGACCTCGGCATCGTGGGCTTCACTCCCGCTGCGGTCTTCCACCGTCTTGATGGCCTTGGCTATGCGCCGGGCATTGCGATGCACGGAACGGGGCACCCAATCGCCTTTGCGCATCTCATCCACAATGGAACCGCGGATACGGATGCCGGCGTAGGTTTCAAACGAAGCGCCCTTGTTGGACTGGAACTTGGTTGCAGCCTCAAGCAGCCCGATCATCCCGGCCTGCATCAGGTCGTCCAATTGTACCGAGGCAGGGAGCCTGGCGAGCATGTGGAGGGCAATTTTCTTGACCAGTGGCGCATGACGCTCAACAAGGGCATGCGTCCCTTCGGCACCGGTCTGATGGTATATTCCTAGGCCTTTCGCCAATGTCATGTTTCCAGTTTCTAATGACCAGGATATCTGACCAGAGGGGTTAACTGATCTTCAGCGGACTGATGAGCATGCACTACCGTGACATCGGCCAGCCCGAGAAGGCTTTCAGACCTCTATCAGACGCTCGACAAAAAATTCCAGATGTCCCCTCGGCGACGAGGGCAGCGGCCAGCTATCCACTTTCTCGGCCAGAGCCTTGATGGCGAGAGAGGCCTTGGCTCGGGGGTAGGCATCAAGCACCGCTCTTTGCCGCTGAACCGCCTTCTTCACCGCTTCGTCGTAGGGCACGATCCCAACATACTGCAGGCCAACGTCGAGAAAGCGCTCGCTTACCCGGGTCAGTTTGCCAAACAGATGGCGACCTTCCTGCTCGTTGCGGACCTGATTGGCCAGTATACGGAAACGGCTGACCCCGTAATCCCGGTTCATCAGCTTGATCAGCGCATAGGCATCGGTGATCGACGTAGGCTCGTCGCAAACCACCAGCAGCAGTTCCTGGGAGGCCCGCAGGAAACTCACGACAGACTCGGAAATACCAGCGGCCGTGTCGACGATCAGAACATCGATCTGATCACCAAGATCACTGAAGGCATTAATCAGACCGGCATGTTCCATGGCGGTGAGCTGGGTCATGCGTTGGGTTCCGGATGAGGCCGGCACAATCTTAATGCCACCGGGGCCGTCCACAAGCACGTCACGCAACTCACACTCGCCCGCCAGCACATCAGCAAGATTTCGGTTGGAGGTGATACCCAGCAATACATCGATATTGGCGAGACCAAGGTCCGCATCCAGCACCACTACCCGACGCCCCATCTGAGACAGCGCAATGGCCAGGTTAACGGACACGTTGCTCTTGCCAACGCCACCTTTGCCGCCGGTAACTGCTATGACCTGTACTGGATGAACTTTACTCATACGGGTTCTTGTCTCTTTGATCGGTTATTGCCGGGCCGGTCGAGGCGGCAACACCCTCTTCAGGCACCTTCAGCCATTGCCTGCTCGCGCTGCAACACTTTCATTCGCTCGACAGCAAGCCGGACCAGCGGCACCGCCTGGGCGTGATGCAGATCGGTGGGAATCCTCTGACCGTCAGTGTAGTACGCCACGGGCAATCCGGTCTCCATAGCGAAGCCCAGAATTTCACCAAGGGTGAGCGCTTCGTCAAGCTTTGTCATCACGCAGCCCGAAAGCTTTGCCATCTTATAGCAATGCCACATGGATTTCATAATGCGGGGCTGGCTGGTTGCCGGCACCACCAGGTGCGACTGGATGCCATGCCTGCTACGCGCCAGTTCCGCCAGCTGTTCCTGATAGCCCTTGTCGGACGACGTCAGACCTGCGGTATCAATAAGGACCAGGTGCCGGTCCGATAGCTCATCCAGGATACTGTCCAGAGAATGGCTCTCATCGACCACCCGCACCGGCACATTCAGAATACGGCCGAACACAAACAACTGCTCATGGGCCGCCACCCGGAACCGGTCCGTGGTTACCAGTGCCAGCGAATCGGCACCGTGACGCAGTACGTAGCGCGCAGCCATCTTGCCAATGGTCGTGGTCTTGCCTGAGCCCGTGGGGCCTACCAGAGCAAACACACCGCCCTGTTCGAGCCACTCGGTTTTGCGGGTCTTGACCCCTGCCGCCAGTGTCTTCAGCGACTGCTTCCAGCCATCATCAAGCCTGCCTTTACCATGGTTGCGGCCCAGGACCGCGGCCAGGTTATGGGCCAGGCCAAACTCTTCCAGGCGCTCGGTCAGCCGTTGCTGGATAGCATCCGGAGCCTGGGGCACAGCGACCGGTGTGACCGGTGCTGCAGCCACTACCCCTGGCTGCCGGTTATTGAAGAGGTCGCGCAGGGAATTGATCTCCGCACGCATGTCTGCCAGTGCTTTATCTGACGCGAGCGAACGGTTTGCCGGAGCAACCTCAGAGGACAGGTCAGCAGCCGGAATAGAGGCAGCCTGGCTGCCCTTGTCGGCACGTTTTTGCCGCACGTCACGGATACGATCGCGGGAGCGGCCCAATTCATCTTCCAGGTGGCGATGCTGTTCCGCCTGCATCTCGGCGAGACGGGAGCCGTTAGTGGCTTCAGCTGCGCCCTCCCCCAAACGCTGGCGTGCCAGGTTTTCGTCGTAATCCAGGGCTGTCACAATTTCGACGCCACCGTCGACGCGGCGATTGGAAAGAATCACCGCATCCGGCCCCATCTGGACCCGGACCTGCTTCAGTGCTTCCGCCATGGAGGGCGCAAAAAAACGTTTAACTTTCATAACTGGACATCCTCCGCCGGTAGCCGCCGTGTGACGACTCACCTGGATAGCGCGTTCGGGTTACTGCCCTACCGACGCTACAATCGTTATTTGCTTATTATCCGGCATCTCCTGATACGACAGGACATGTAGGCGTTCGACTCCGTAGCTGGCAAACTTAGCCATTACGGCCCGCAAGGGCGCCGACACCAGCAGAATCGCTGGCTTGCCTAACATCTCCTGGCGTTGGGCGGTTTCCTGCAGCGACTTCTGCAGTTTTTCCACCATGCCCGGCTCGAGAACCAAGCCAATGTCGTCCTGACCGCCAGATTGTTGACTCTGTTGCATACTCTTCAGCAATAACTGTTCCAACTCCGGATCCAGGGTGATAACCGGAATTTCCGGCTCGTTGCCGCAAATGCTCTGGATAATCATCCGGCGCAGGGCCTGACGGGTCGCAGTGGTCAGCACCTTGGGGTCCTGGCTCTTGGGATGCACATTCACGATCGCTTCGGCAATCGAACGCATGTCACGAATCGGCACTTCTTCCCGCAGCAGGCTCTGCAGAACCCGGAGCAGGATACTGATTGAAATGGTAGCCGGCACCAGCTCCTCTGCCAGTTTGGGTGACACCTTCTCCAACTGATCCAGCCACTTCTGGACTTCTTCGTGGCCAAGCAGCTCATGGGCATGCTTCTGCAGGACCTGGTTCAGGTGTGTCGCAACCACCGTGCTGGCATCGACAACGGTGTAACCAAGAGTCTGGGCCTGGTCTTTCCGGTCGGGTTCTATCCAGCTGGCATCCAGACCAAAGGCCGGATCCTTGCCCTCGATACCTTCAATTTTTCCGAACACCTGGCCGGGATCGATGGCCAGTTCCCGGTCCGGATGAATTTCCGCCTCGGCGATGGTGACGCCCATCAGGGTAATACGGTAGACGTTGGGCATCAGGTCCAGGTTGTCCCTGATATGGACCGAAGGCATCAGGAACCCAAGATCCTGGGACAGCTTCTTGCGCACCCCTTTGATACGGGTCAGCAATTGTCCGCCCTGGGACTTGTCCACCAACGGAATCAGTCGGTAGCCCACTTCCAGGCCCACGATGTCTACCGTGGCGACATCATCCCAACCCAGCTCACGGGTCTCCCCTGGTGCAGGCAGAGCCTGCTGGCCGTCGCCCGGGGACTGGGATACCCCGGTCGGAGTTGACGAGCGTGCCGCACCGCCGCGGGCCGGGAAGACCGCATCGTCCTCTTCGGTCTGCTGCTGGCGCTTCCAGATCAGGTAGGCCGCGCCGGCAGAAAGGAAGCCCAGACCCAGGAAGGCGACGTGAGGCATGCCCGGGATCAGGCCAAGAATAATCAGAATGGTGGCCGCTATTCCCAGCGCCTTGGGGGCGGTAAACATCTGCTGGAGAATCTGGCCGCCCATGTCCTGGCTCGAGGTCACCCGGGTTACCATGATCGCGGCGGAAGTAGACAGCAACAGGGAAGGAATCTGGGCCACCAGACCGTCACCGATGGTCAGCAGGGCATAGGCCCGGGTGGCGTCCCCGAAGGTAAGGTCATGCTGCAGCATACCGATCGCAACACCACCAATGATATTGATGGCCAGGATCAGCAGACTGGCCACCGCATCGCCTTTCACAAACTTGCTGGCGCCATCCATGGAACCATAGAAGTCCGCTTCCTGGGCTATTTCAGAGCGTCTGAACTTGGCTTCATCCTGATTGATCAGGCCGGCGTTGAGATCGGCGTCAATAGCCATCTGTTTGCCGGGCATGGCATCCAGGGTGAAGCGCGCGCTGACCTCGGATACCCGACCGGCACCTTTGGTAACGACCAGGAAGTTGATGATCATGAGAATGGCGAACACCACCAGACCAACGGCGTAGTTGCCACCGATAAGAACGGCGCCAAAGGACTCGATTACCTTACCCGCGGCATCCCCGCCTTCGTGACCCTGGAGAAGTACGATCCGGGTCGATGCCACGTTCAGGGCCAGGCGCAGGAGCGTGGCGACCAGAAGCACGGTGGGAAAGGCAGCAAATTCCATCGGCCGCATGGCATAAACGCAGACCAGCAGGATGACAATGGATAACGTGATATTGAAGGTGAAAAGCACATCCAGCAGGAACGCCGGCATAGGCAGGATCATCATACCCAGAAGTGCCATCAGCAGGATGGGAATACCCAGACTTCCACGCGTCAGGGATTTGACATTTTGCAGGGCTAGCGCTCTGTCCATTGCTGGAAACTCTCCGGATATCACGGTTCTGGCTGGTCTGTCGGTCGTGTTTTTGACAGAAATGCCTCGGCTAGAGGATTAATGGCAAGATCCGTACCAGCACCGTGGAAATTTCCATGGCCGGCCCCTGACGCACACCGGGAGATACGGTATCCTGTCGCACATTCACGATCCGTCACGGGCCGGACAACTGCCCACTCCAGTCAGAAAAGAAGGTGAGCCATGCCCATCCATGAGGTTAGACACCCCCTGATCCGTCACAAACTCGGCCTGATGCGCCGCGCTGACATCAGCACCAAGAATTTTCGTGAGCTGGCTCAGGAGGTCACGGCTCTGCTGACCTATGAGGCCACGCAGGACTTTCTGTTGCAGACTGAGACTATTCAGGGCTGGGCGGGCCCTGTGAAGGTGGAACGGATAACCGGCAAGAAAGTCACCATCGTTCCAATACTGCGCGCAGGCCTGGGTATGCTTGATGGTGTGCTGAGCCTTATCCCCGGCGCCCGTGTCAGTGTTGTTGGCCAGGTTCGCAACGAAGAAACCCTGGAGGCAAGCACCTACCTTGAAAAGCTGGTGGGCGAGCTGGACCAGCGCATGGCGATCATAATCGACCCCATGCTGGCAACCGGCGGCTCCATGATTTCCACCATTGACCTGCTGAAAAAAGCGGGCAGTACCGAAATACGCGCGCTGGTGCTGGTCGCCGCCCCGGAAGGCATCGAAAAGGTCAGGCAGACCCACCCGGAGGTTTCCATTTACACCGCATCCATTGATGAACGTCTCAACGACAAAGGCTACATTCTCCCCGGCCTCGGCGACGCCGGTGACATGATTTTCGGCACCAAACAAAAGGATGTCTGATATGTCCCACGCCATGCACCCTCCAGGACAGGAGCCGCCACAGGAACCCGTGTGGCGCCAGGCCCTTGCCGGCTCGCAGATGCTGCTGGTGGCCTTCGGCGCACTGGTGCTGATGCCCCTGATCACAGGGCTCGATCCGAACGTAGCGCTCTTCACCGCCGGTGTCGGCACCCTGATCTTCCATATTGTCACCGGCGGCCAGATTCCCATCTTCCTGGCCTCTTCCTTTGCCTTTATCGCACCGATCATTGCTGCCAAAGCCCGGTTCGGGCTCGAGGAAACCCTGGGCGGACTGTTGGCCGCGGGACTGCTCTACATCGTCCTGAGCGGTGCGGTCAAACTCAGGGGTACCGGTTTTATCAACCGGCTGTTACCGCCGGTGGTCATTGGGCCGGTGATCATGGTGATCGGTCTCAGCCTGGCGCCGGTTGCGGTCAATATGGCGTCGGGACGGGCCGGTGACGGCAGCGCCCAGCTTGTGCCATACGATGTGGCGATCATTATTGCGATGATCTCCCTGGCGGTGACCATCGTGGCTGCCGTGTGGGCCCGCGGGCTGTTCCGGCTGGTACCGATCATGTTTGGAGTTGGGGCCGGCTACCTGCTTTCGTACTTCATGGGCATCGTCGACACAACCGTTGTGGCCGAGGCCGCCTGGCTTGCCTTGCCCAATTTTATAGCGCCGGCATTCAGCTGGTCGGCCATTCTGTTCATGCTACCGGTGGCCATTGCCCCGGCCATTGAACACATCGGCGATGTGCTGGCCATTGGCAGCGTCACCCGCAAGAACTACATCAAGAAGCCGGGTCTGCATCGCACCCTTCTTGGTGACGGCCTTGCAACCAGTACTGCCGCACTTTTCGGGGGTCCGCCCAATACCACCTATTCAGAAGTGACCGGTGCTGTCATGCTGACCCGCAACTTTAACCCGCGGGTCATGCTCTGGGCCGCAGGCATTGCCATCGTGCTGGCCTTCGTGGGTAAATTCGGTGCGGCTCTACAGTCCATTCCGGTGCCGGTCATGGGCGGTATACTGTGCCTGCTGTTCGGGTCAATTGCGGTGGTGGGCCTGAACACACTGATCCGCCATCAGGTGGATCTTTCCGAGCGCAGGAACCTGATCATCACCGGCATCACCCTGGTGTTCGGCATCGGCGGGATGGCCATCGGCCAGATCGAGGGTATCGCCCTCTGTGCCCTGGTGGCGATTGCGCTTAATCTGGTACTGCCAGGAAATAAAGCTGGCTGGGAAGAGGCACCGCTTGAAGAATCCTTCTGACAGTTTCGGCATCAGCTTTACGGCACTTTATACCGGCGCAGTCTGGCACCAGAATGGCCTGTCCGACGACAGTCTGGCCACCACCCAGGGGCGCCTGCTCTACCATCTCATGAGCCCGTTTGAGGCAGCGAGCCGGCTGGTAGCGGGCGGTAACCTGCGCACCTTTCTGCTGCAGCGCCACCTGATCATTGATCATCTTATCCACAAGGCTATTGCGGACCAGGGCATTACCCAGATAATCGAGATTGCCTGTGGCATGACCCCACGGGGACTGAGGCTCAGGCAACGCTATCCGCTGCTCCACGTGGTTGAAGCCGACCTGCCTGATATGGCGGCCCGCAAAGCTCTGCGGCTGCTTGCGACAGACCGGCTATCCCAATACCACCAGGTCACACCGATCGACATCCTGGCGACCCGGGGTGAATATACTCTTGAGACCGTTGTCGAGCGCGTACTGGACCCGGCAAAGCCATTCATTGTGGTCACAGAGGGCCTGACCAGTTATTTCTCCCTGGACGTTATCAGCGGCTTCTGGCGGAGGCTGGCCGGGGTCATGGCGAAGCATCCGGGTTCGGTTTATCTGTCAGAAAGCTACCTGAAACCCCGGCAACCTCTGATTCGTGGTGGTCTGGACGCGTGTGCCCAGGTGCTCGGGGCGATGACGCGAAGCCAGGTCAGCTTCCATTTCAGCGATAGCGACGAGACAAAAAGGCATATTGAAGCCCAGGGCTTTCCCGAGGTCCACGTCCACAACCCCGAAGATTTCTACGATCAACTGCCCATACCCCATAGCCGTGGCACGCCATTTGTCAGAATCGTAGAAGCCCGGAGCTAGCGCCGGCTAGATATCCCGCCGCAGATCGCTGGGGATGGGCAAACTCGGCATACCAGGCTTGGGCCCCTGGCCGCGCCGGTACTGCCTGAGCTGAAACAGGTAGGCAAGCACCTGGGCGATGGCCATATAAAGGCCATCCGGTATCTCGCCGCCGATTTCCGTATTGTGGTAAACCGCCCGGGTCAGCGGTGGTGTTCGCAATATATCTACCTTGTTCTCTCTTGCTATTTCCATGATCTTGAAGGCGATCTCGTCACCGCCCTTGGCCACCACGACGGGCGCTGCCATGGTTTTCTGGTCATACTTCAGGGCAACCGCATAGTGGGTCGGGTTGGTGATCACCACATCCGCACCGGGCACATCCGCCATCATTCGCCGCTGGGCCATCTCACGCTGCAGCTGACGTATACGGCCTTTTACCTCTGGCTTACCCTCGGTGTCCTTGTACTCATCCTTGACCTCCTGCTTGGTCATGCGAAGCTTCTTGTGGTGGTCATAGATCTGGAAGGGCACATCAATAATTGCAATCACGATGGTGGCGCAGGCGAGCAGAAAGAAACTCCAGCCCAGCGTCCAGAGCACGTGGGTCATGGCCGGAATGGCCGGCTCATCGGCAATTGCGAGTAGATCTGACGTCCGCAGATCCAGGATCAGTATGGCAATCAGCATAACCAGTGATACTTTCGCCACCGCCTTGACCAGCTCAATCAGGGAGCGTGCGGAAAACATGCGCTTGAGGCCCTTGATCGGGTCCATCCGGTTGAGTTTGGGCGCAATCGCCTTACCGCTGAACAGCAGGCCGCCAATACCGATGGAGCCCGCCACTGCAGCAATAAAAAGCAGAACCATGAACGGACCCAGCGCTACCGTTGCCTCCCATGCCGAGTCCATCAGGAACAAAGCCATCTGATGGGTGTCGAAAATGACCTCGCGCTCAATGCTGAAGTTCTGGCGCATGATGTTTTCCAGCGCCCGGGCCAGCATGCCCCCGAACATCAGCAGACCAGCCGCACCCGCCAGGGTTACGGCCATGGTTGCAAGTTCTTTGGAACGAGCGGTCTGGCCATCCTCCTTGGCCTTTTCCATGCGCCTGGGGGTGGCCTCTTCGGTTTTCTCCTGACTGTTGTCGTTGTCTTCAGCCATGGTTCACCTCAGGGCTGCCCTTGCAGTTCGCGCATGAACTGGAAGGTCTGTTCAGAATACAGCTGGAAATGCGGCAGGAAATTGGCCTGGAGTACCCAGATGGCAAACAGGCCGAAAAGCAGACCGATGGGGAAGCCCAGGGCGAAGATATTCATCTGGGGCGCCGCCCGGGTCATGACACCAAAGGAAATGTTAACAATCAGAACGGCGGTTACCGCCGGCAGCGCCAGCAGCATGGCAGATACGAACATCCAGCTGATCCGGTGCGCCAGCGCCCAGACGCCTTCCTGACTCAGGCCTTCAAGTCCGATCGGCAGGGTCCGGAAGCTTTCGACAAAGACATCAAAAGCGACAAGATGACCATTCATGGCCAGGTACAGCAGCATCACCGAGATGGAATAAAGCTGTGACAGGACCGGGACACTGATGCCATTGGAAGGATCCACCATGGATGCGAAACCCAGGCCCATCTGCATGGCGATCATCTGGCCGGTAATAACAAAAAGCTGGAACAGGGCTGTCAGTGCAAACCCCATCCCGACTCCGATCAGGATCTGCTGCAGGGTGATGACCACCGCATCGGCGCTCAGCGCCTCGACCTGGGGCACCTCATCCAGGGTCGGAACAACCAGGATGGTAATGAGCAGTGCCAGGCCCAGCCGGATGCGGGCGGGAACCAGCTGGGTACCGATAAAGGGAATCACCATCATAAAACTGGCAATTCGGAACAAGGGCCAGAGATGTTGCCCCACCCACTGGCCGATCATGTCCGCGCCGAAATCCGATGGCAGCATGGGTCAGCCGATCAGGTAGGGGATGTTGGCGATCAGACCATTGGCATGATCAAGAAGCTGACCAAGCATCCAGGGCCCGGCAAAGATAATCACCAGCAGCGTGATGATCAGCCTGGGCAAAAAGCTCAGGGTCTGCTCGTTAATCTGGGTGGCGGCCTGGAAGGTACTGACCACCAGGCCCACAACCAGCCCCGGGGTAATAATCGCCCCGGACAGCAGCACGATCATCCACAAGGCGTCGCGCATGATATCGATCACGGTTTCCGGTGTCATAGCTCGCACTCCCCCGTGTTGGTGCTTTCGCTAAATCCCATAGCTGGCCGCCAGGGTACCCATGATCAACGCCCAGCCGTCTACCAGAACAAACAGCATGATCTTGAAGGGCAGCGAGATAATAATGGGTGACAGCATCATCATACCCATGGCCATCAGCACGCTGGCAACCACCATGTCGATGATCAGGAAAGGAATAAAGAGAATAAACCCGATCTGGAACGCCGTTTTCAGCTCGCTGGTGACAAACGCCGGCAACAGTACCCAGAAAGACACATCTTCCGGCCGGTCATATTGCTCATCGGCCATTCTGACGAACAGCCCCAGATCGTCTTCCCGGGTCTGCGCCAGCATGAAATCCCGGAACGGTTGGGAGGCCAGTTCAACTGCCTCTAGCGACGTCACTTCTTCCTGGAGATAGGGTTGCAGTCCGACCCGATTGGCTTCTTCCAATACCGGTTTCATGATGAAAATAGTCAGGAACAGGGTCAGGCCCAGCAGTATCTGGTTCGATGGTGTTGACTGCAGGCCAAGTGCCTGTCGCAGGATAGCGAAGACCACGATGATCCGGGTAAACGAGGTCATCATCATCAGCATCGCCGGCAGGAACGTCAGCGCTGTCATCAGCGCCAGGATCTGGAGGGTTACCGAGTACTCCTCGACGTTCTCCCCCTCCCCGGGCGTTACTGTGAAGGCCGGTATGCCCGGTAAATCCGCCAGGGCGCCAGGCACCACCAACATCAGCATCGCGCCAGCGATGCCAGGCCAAAGGTTTTTCAGCAATGCGTTCATGAAGAAATTCCGTCAGACCTGTCACGCTTGGTTGAGGCGGTATCCGAAGAGCTGTCAGGGTTATGCTGGTGCGGCTCACCAGGGGAGCGACCGGATGTCCATGATTTCGCCATCAATCCCTGCAAACGGCGGGCAAAGTCGCTGTTTGCACCTTGACCCGGGGTTACCACTGGCTCATCAAAGACGTGGAGGGTGCGGATGGCGGATGCGGTTACGCCGATGAGAATCTGGGTGTCTCCGACCTCAATCAGGGCAATACGTTCGCGGGCTCCCAGCGCCATCACCGAAACCACCTTGATGGCCTGGTTATTCATGCCGGTAAGGCCGTTCATCCGGCGTACCACCCAGGCACACCCGAGAATGACCGCCAGCACGGCCAGCAGGCCCAGCCCAAGCGTGACCATGGAGACCAGCTGGGAGGAGGCGTTGCCTGAGCTGGCTGCTTTTTCAGTTGCCTCGGCGTAGAGGGGAAATGCGAACGTCGCCGCGAATACAGCCGTGGTCATGCTTTGCCTGATACGGCACAGTGGACGCTGGATCACGGCTATTTGGCCAGGCGCTTTATGCGCTCGCCGGGACTGATCACATCGGTCAGGCGAATACCGAATTTCTCGTTCACCATGACCACCTCACCATGGGCGATCAGCGTACCGTTGACCAGAACATCCAGAGGCTCTCCCGCGAGCCTGTCCAGCTCGATCACCGAGCCCTGGTTCAGCTGGAGCAGGTTCCGTATCGGAATCTGGGTATTACCCACTTCCATGGAGATGGTGACCGGAATGTCCAGTATGACATCCAGGTCCGGAGCTGACCCTGAACCGCCACCTGCCGGAACATTGTCAAACTCTTCCATGGCCGGGGTCTTGACCTTCGCCCCACTACCCTTGGCATCGCCCGACTCCTGCAGGGCCGCGGCCCATTCATCCTCCTGGTCGCCGACGTCATCGTCACCATCACCCGACTCTTCCATAGCTGCTTCCCACTCGGCCGCGAGTTTCTCGTCCTCGCTCATTTCCTTGGGGTCTTTCTTGTCGTCAGCCATTGCGTCCTACCTTCAGTTGCTTCTTCACAGCCGGCTTGTTGGCCCG
Organism: Marinobacter salicampi; assembly: GCF_011074795.1. Taxonomy (GTDB): domain Bacteria; phylum Pseudomonadota; class Gammaproteobacteria; order Pseudomonadales; family Oleiphilaceae; genus Marinobacter; species Marinobacter salicampi. The sequence continues at coordinate 111,275 of NZ_JAAMPF010000029.1, read as the reverse complement.
GCTCTGAATTTTCAGTGCAAGTTTGCCGTCACGGGTTCCCATGGAGGCGTTGTAAACCGGTATGCCGTTCGCGGTTACCGTCAGAAACTCAGGTAATTCGACCGGGATAATGTCGCCTGCCTTGAAGCGGGCGACTTCCCGAAGTGAAACCCGGCGTCGGGCCACAGTGGTATTGATCGGGACAAAGACTTCCTTGATGTCTTCCTGCAGGGCGTTAACCCAGCGCTCATCCACATCGTCGATATCACTCTGGACGCCGGCATCGAGCACGTCGCGGATAGGCTCGATCATGGAGTAAGGCAGGGCCATGTGAAGCTCCCCGCCACCGCCGTCGAGTTCAATGTGAAAGGTACTGATAACCACCACTTCACTGGGACTTACGATGTTTGCCATGGCCGGGTTGACTTCAGAGCTCAGGTACTCGAAGTCCACCTTCAGTACCGCATGCCAGGCCTCCTTCATGTCGTGGAAGACCTGGTCCAGGACCATCTGTACGATCCGGGTTTCGGTCGGCGTGAATTCCCGGCCTTCGATCTTGGCATGGCGGCCTTCGCCACCGAAAAAGTTATCTACCAGCTTGAACACCAGCTTGGCGTCCAGAATGAACAGGCCTGTCCCCCGCAGCGGCCTCACTTTCACCAGATTGAGGCTGGTGGGTACGTAGAGCGTATGGATGTACTCACCGAATTTCATAATCTGAACACCGCCGGTGGAAACGTCGGCATTACGGCGCAGAAGATTGAAAAGGCTGATCCGGGTATAGCGGGCAAACCGTTCGTTGATCATTTCCAGGGTCGGCATGCGACCGCGAACGATACGGTCCTGACTGGCCAGGTCGTAGTCTCTTACGCCGCCCTCATCCGAGTCGTCGAAAGTATCGATGTCACCATCATCAACGCCGTGCAGAAGCGCGTCGATTTCATCCTGTGACAGTAGGTCCTGCATACGTTGTCCTGCCTTTGGAGTCGGCCCGAAATCGGGATCCCGGCCGGGGCACAGGGCTCACCTCTGCCGTCCGGGACACTGCGTGTCAATTACTGTAGAACAAAGTTCCGGAACAGAATCTGTTCAATGGGCTGCTCGGCTTCGGCTTCCAGTACTTGGTTGACCGCAGTGAGCAATTCCGAGATCAACCGATCCCTACCTTCGGGCGTCTGGAGCTCTTCAAATTTCTGGGCGCCGAGAACCGCCAGCAACTGACTCCGTACCAGGGGCAGGTGCTTCTCAAGGGCAGTCAAAGATTCAGTATCTCTAGCACTGAACGCAAGATGCACCTGGGCATATCGCTGACGACCGTCGGTCTGTAATGCAGCCACCAGCGGCTTGGCCATGACATAGTACTGGCTGGCCTGGAAGACCTCCGTTTCAGGCTGGTCTGCCGTTGAACCTCCTTCTTCCGCTCCCTGGAGGAACCACAGGGTACCGGCGACGGAAAGACCGATCGCCAAGGCGACCACCACCACCACCAGGATGATCAGCTTTAACTTGCTTTTCTTGGGGGCCGGAGCCGCTTGCGTATTTTCAGCCATAGGTCGCTTCTGCCAGAAATCCGTCAACCGGAGGGTAGACAAATAGGATAATGCAAAGGCCGGGCCAATTTGCTCCAGCCTGCCAGACACTGCGGCAGTTTAGCCTCAGCACAGGGCTTGAGCAAAGCGGAATCCGTAGCGGGAAAGCTGACCTGAACAGGCCAGCTTGTCTTCAATTGCGGGTGCGAGGGGAATTACCGGCTCAGGCGTACAGATCTACCTCACCGCGCCAGGCAAGATCCAGCGCGCCTGAGTTTTCAGCCAGGTCACCCTCGTCGATCAGTTGCGAAAGTCCTTGCCCATTGGCAGACTGGTCGCCATCGCGCTCGCCTCCGGACGCCTGGTCCGAGGAATCGGTCACATCAAAGCTCTGGAGATCCAGGCCCTGGCCCTGCAGCATGTCCCTCAGTCGATGGCTGTGCAGTTCGAGCTGGTCTCTGACCGCCGGGTTAGCGGCGTGAACGGTGACGTTGGCCTGATCATTCTGGACCTGAACCCTGACTTCCATGGGGCCCATGTCAGGGGGCGTCAGGTGAATTTCCGCGACCGACATCTTCTGACTGGTTAGCCAGGTCAGCTTGCCGACCAGTTTGTCCCCCCATTGGGCATGGCCTACGGGCAGCTCTATGCTGGTGGCATAGCCGCGCAGGGGAACCGGCGCCTCGGGTAGCCGAACAGCATTCGGAGCCAATTGCTGGCTCGCCAGCTCAAGCGCTCCCTGAAACCTTCCGGTAGCCGTGGCAGTGGTGAGATCGACAATTTTGCCACTATCGGCAGAAACCTGCCCCATGACGTTCTCAATCAGCCTGGCCCCGGCTTTGGCCACCTTCTCCGACTCAAGACCTGGCAGCTGCTGCTTCAGCCCGGGCTTATCGACCAGCATGGCCGAAAGCCCCTCCGGCAGAAGGCCGCCTGAGCTGCCCTGCGCAGTCGCACCAGAGCCGGTAAGCGCAAGCTTGAAGGGCTCTTCCTCGCCGCCGACCAGCGCCTGAAGGTTGGCAAAGGTAAATACGGCTTCGGGCTCCAGGAACACGTCGGATGCGACGCCGGCAAGCCCGGTCGTGGGCGTGTCTGTCTCGCCATCGGACGTTTCCGCTCTGGCTTTTTCGTTGTCGGACTCACTGGTTTTGCGGGGTCCGGCAATGGCCTGGTCTGCCGGAATCTCAGGACGGGCGTCGTCATGGGCTGCAGACTGCGGTGGTTTTGCCGAGACTTGACGGGATTCTGCCGCTACGTCGCGACGCTCAAGACGCCGTCTTTCCTGCACGGAAACGTCATCGTAGGCGCTCGCCGCGGTTTTATCCCGAGGCTGGGCTGTCGCTTTGGATGATGCGGGGCCCGGTTTTTCGGGTAGGGGTACTATCGGTAGTGCCGATCCTGACATGGCAACCTCTTGCCGTTTAAGGCTCAGATTAATCAATACAAGGCTATTAATCTGATTACAGCAAAACCAGTGCCAAACCTGCTCAGGCTCGCAATGTTCGCTCCAGCATATTGCTGATGGTGTTGAACTCACGTTCCATGACTTCGAGGATGTTGTCGGCCTGACCAAGGCGCCCTTCCCGTCCGGCCACTTCCGCCTCCATACAGATCGCGCCCAGGCGCGGCGCGCCAATGTTGACCGAGCTTCCCTTGAAACTATGTGCAGACCTGGTGAATGAATCGGCATCGGCGGATCTCAGGGCAGATCTTAACGCCTCGATCCGGTCCCGCGAATCGCTCAGATAGGTACTGATCAGAATATCGAACTCATCTTCCATGACATCCTGAAGTTCAGCCAGAGCCTTTTCATCAAGGTGTGGCTTCTCGTTCATAACCAACCCCACTTTGTACATGCTACTGATGGTACTGCTTTCCCGCGCTCAACCCTGAGCCCGGGGCTCACTAAAATCCCAGCGATAAACCACTTCCACTTCGTTTCCCTGCCCTACGAATTCCAGTGACTCACACAGGCGCCTTAACAATGCCAGCCCCCGGCCCGCATAACGCACCCCATCAGGGCTGTCAGGCCCTGCACCGGATCTTTCTCCTACCGGATGCCAGATCTGGTGGTCGAAGCCATCACCGGTATCCGCGCAACTTAGCCTGAGCTCGCCCCCGGTCGGGGTAGCCGTGTGGCGGAGGCTGAAGCGGATACAGTGACCGTCAACCTCTGCCAGCCGTCGCTCCCTTTCAGCGTAGTACTGACCGAAACCTTCCGGCGAATTCTTCCAGGCCGACGAAAGTTTCAGAATACCGTGCTCCAGTGCATTCGTGTACAACTCAGACAGGAGGGTGTAAACCTCTCCGCTACGACGCCTGAGACCCGGTACCTCCATACAGATGTGCAGTAACAACGGAAGCGGATTGAAATGACCCAGAGTCTTATCACTGACCTCATAGCTGCACTGCCAACTGACCGGGCCGTGCAAGGCAGACTGAGGTAGCCCATTGGTCAGATCAGTCAGCTGTTCCGACGCCACCATCACCAACGAAAGGAGGGTGAGGTCATCTTGTACACGCTGTGTCCCGGTAAAGGTTCCAACGCCCGCCATGAGTGCATCGAATGCTTCCAGCCCATTGTCGACATTATCCAGAACCTGGCGCAGGCGACCTTCACCGAACATTTCCCCGTACTCATTCTCGGCTTCCAGGACACCGTCAGTTGCAATCAGGAGAGTATCCCCTGGCTCGGTGCGCAGATGAACCACCTCCGCTGCAAAGCGTTCAGGGCTCACTACACCGAGGGGCAGGTGGGCCGAGGGCAAGGCTATCCGGCGGCCATCCCGTCGAATCAGGTAGCCATCCGGCAAGCCCCCGTTCCAGACCCGCACATGATTGAGATGGAAATCGGCGTCGATAAAGACCGCGCAACAGAACATGCCGACCGAAAGAATCCGCTTGAGCTTCTGGTTAATCTCTCTGAGCACATCCTCACAACTGAAGCCCTTGCTGGTCATGCCATAGAAGATTTCAGCAACGGGCATTGCCCCGATGGCTGCCGGCAAACCATGGCCAGTGAAATCACCAATCAGGATGTGCATTCCGCCTGATGGTCTGGGGCAGGCGAACAGAATATCGCCGTTGAAGATGGACTGGGGCGAGGCGTGGTAGCGGATATTGCTGGCGTCCAGGCAACCGGTATGGGCCACGTTGTCAAAAACCCGCTTGGCAACTTCCTGTTCGTTGAGCAACTGCCGATTGCGGGCGTGGATGAGATCCCTCTGCTGAGTCAGCGTCCTGTGCATCAATCGCATCCGGTTGAAGGCGTTGATCTTGGCTTCAATAATGACCCGGTTATAGGGTTTGGAAAGAAAGTCATCGCCGCCGGACTCAAGACATCGGGCCAGTGCGTCGGCATCTGACAGGGAAGTCAGAAATATGATCGGCACCAGGGTCTCGCCGGCCAGAGCCTTGATCTGTCTGGCAGCTTCCATACCGTCCATACGGGGCATCATTACATCCAACAGAACGATCTGGGGTCTGTGGGCCCGAAACTGTTCTACCGCTTCGAAGCCGTCAGTCGCCACAATGACGTCATGGCCCTGTCTCGTGACCAGGGTCTTGAGGATCATCCGGTCGCTGTCACTGTCATCTGCAATGAGGACGCACAGCGCCCCATGCTCGACGAGCGCTTCTTCCAAGGCATGTCCTCCAGGCTCAACGCAACTGTTTTCCTTGCCCTAGCGGATGGAAAACAGCTGCTCAAAATTGGATATGGTCAGGATGCGACGAACATCACTGTTACAGTTTTCAATGCGGATATTAGCGGCGTCGCCACCGGCATAGTCCCGTAGCAGCAACAGCATGCCGAGGGCGGAGCTGTCGAGGTAGGTGGTGTCCGACATGTCGATCACATAATCGCTGACCTTCTGGTCCCCGTGCTCGTAGGCGTCACGAAACGATTGGTGGGTGCTGAAATCGAATCGACCGTCGATCTTGATAGTCAGGGTGCGACCGTCATCGCTTCGTCGCGTCTGGATTGCCATACGGCGTCCTCCATGGATCTTTGAGCAGACTACTGCAAGGCGGGTTAACTTTCTCCCGTAGAGGATAGCTGAGCAGGGGCAATTTGCATCCGCTTTTTCATCGCCGGGGTATACTTTTGGCCTCGGCCGGGCAGCCCATCAGCTTCTGCGACGGGCAAATGCCCTGCCCGAGGCCTCGTCCTGCTGTTTCTGTTCCCGGATGTCCTGGTTGCGCCGCTCCTCGGCACGGCAGGCGTCGATGTGGCGAGCCATGCCCCGTCGCCTTTCGTAGGCCTCCTGCCAGGCCAGTCGGGCGGTATCGAAGTGCTCCTGGGCTTTGGTTGTCTGCTTTTCCTGCTGGGCAATGACCTGATCGAGCTGTGCGATGAATGCCTGCCATCCCTGCAGCTTGTTTACCGACACCACGCCCTGCTGACTGTTGCGCATCTGTACCCGGTAATCGGCATGGTATTCCCGCAGTTCCTGCAGCCGCTGCTGCTGTTGTGCCCACTTTTCACGCGCCTGGGTCATGACCTCAAGAGCCGCCTGCTCCCGGCGTTTCTCAAGGGCAAGAACCACTTCAAGACGCGCTGAGCGCAGCATTACTCAGACGCTCCCCGGCGGGCCTGCCGGCGCTCAGGTACCGCAGTGAAAAGCTGCTCGATGCTTTCTGAAAATGGCGAACTCTTGCCCAGGTCCTGACGCAGGAACGCCCGCATATTGTTGATGTGTTCTATGGCAAAGTCCGTCTCCGGGTCCGAGCCTTTGACGTAGGCGCCGACACTGATCAGGTCCCGGGCCTGCTGGTAGCGAGCATAAACCTGTTTGAATCGCTGGGCCTGGGCGAAATGCGCCGGGTCGGTAACCTGGGGCATCACCCGGCTTACGGATGCTTCCACGTCGATGGCAGGGTAATGGCCCTCTTCGGCCAGGCGGCGGGATAACACGATATGACCATCGAGGATGGCACGGGCAGCGTCGGCAATGGGGTCCTGCTGATCGTCCCCCTCGGTCAGAACCGTATAGAAGGCTGTTATCGAACCGCCGCCGGGTTTGGCATTGCCAGTCCGCTCAACCAGTTGCGGTAACTTGGCGAATACCGACGGGGGATAACCCTTGGTGGCCGGTGGCTCACCCACCGCCAGAGCAATTTCCCGCTGGGCCTGGGCATAGCGGGTCAGGGAATCCATGAGTAGCAGCACCCGCTTGCCCTGATCCCGAAAGTGTTCGGCAATGCGGGTGGTTAGCATGGCTGCCCGCAATCTCATGAGTGGCGAATCGTCCGCCGGTGAGGCAACCACCACGGATCGCGCCAGGCCTTCATCGCCGAGGATATCCTCGATGAATTCCTTGACCTCACGGCCCCGCTCACCAATAAGCCCGACTACGGTAATATCCGCATCGGTGAACCGGGTCATCATGCCCAGCAACATGCTCTTGCCGACGCCGCTGCCGGCGAACAGCCCGAGACGCTGGCCCTGGCCAACCGTAAGCAGCGAGTTAATGGCCCTGATACCCACATCCATGGACTGGCGAACAGGGGCCCTGTGGAGAGGGTTGATGATGGTGCCAGCCAGGGGAACCTGGGTGGCGGTGCGCAGGGGGCCGAGGTTGTCCAGCGGCTCCCCGGTACCATTAACGACCCGGCCAAGAAGTTCCGGGCCTACGGGTACGCGGCTGGCTGCAGCGAGGGGTACCACTCGTGCGCCGGGCCGCAGACCCTCAATTGCAGTCAACGGCATGAGGTAGACCCGCTCGTCCTCAAAGCCGACCACCTCCGCCTCAACCGTGCCAACGCCCTGCCCCTGGATCAGACAGCGGTCGCCGACCACCATGGGGCAACCAACGCACTCAAGAGTCAGGCCCACCATGCGGGTCAGGCGTCCTGACAGTTCAGGCTCCAATTGAGGTGGAAGGTAATCCTGGAATCGGTTCAGGCGGTCAGCCAGAGGACTTGTCATCGGGCGCATCCTCCTGGCCATTCGTTTCGTGGCTGTTCATGGCGTCACCGTAACTGCCATGGTCCGCCGCATCCACGTCGCTATCCTGCTGACCAGCCATGGACGCACTGTCGTGCTCGCTGGCGGAGGCCTTCTGCGGTGAATCGGATTCATTCTCGGTACCGGTGGCCTGGGCCGATAAATCTTCAGGGCTTGCGGTTTGCTCCGGCAAGGACGTCTCCAGCACATCGCCGTGGTAGTCGGTCAAATCATCCATCAGGGCGCCGAGCTCTGCCCGATCCCCCGGTGAATCGCTGGACAGTTGCTGGTCAAGGATGCCCTGAACAGCCTTCTGAAAGCGTTTTTCAACGGTAAAGTCCACCAGACTATGGCGGGTCTCCACCTTGCAGCCCCCTTTGAGAATGGCTTCGTCTTCCACAACAGCGGTCTCGACCTCAAACCGGGCGGCTACCTCCCTCACCCACTCTGCATCTGCCGGGTGAACCCGCACCTTTACATTCTCCTGGGTGGACGGCAGGCTGGCCATCGCCTGCCTGACCACGGCACGGATATGGGAAGAATCCATTTGCAGCTCCCGGTAGACCACGGCACGGGACAGCACGGTTGTCAGGTTGAACAGGGCCGTTTCAATCTCATCCTCATGGCGGGCAATGGGATCCAGCAGCGCTGCCATAACGCTTTGAAGACGCTCAAGGCCGGCGTCTACATCGGCCTGCGTGGCCTCCATCGCTTCCGTGCGGCCCACGTCCAGGCCTTCGGTCCTGCCGGCTTCGAAACCTTCCCGGTGGCCGGCTTCACGGCCTTCTTCGGTGCCCGCCTTCAAGCCGACCGCATGCCCTTCCATGCGGCCATCTTCATAGGCGGCCTGACGAATCTCCTCAATGTCTGCGGCAGTCAACGGCTTGACGTCCCGCTCCTCTTCCCGGGCCACTTCGTTGCCCTGCTGGTCCAGCAGGGGCAACTCCCAGCGCTCGTAGGCGGTCAGGTTCTCAGAGGGGATACGATCGAGCGTGCGGCGGTCTTTCATTACATCATTTCTTCGCCGGCGCCGCCGAGGGTGATCTCACCCGCCTCGGCCATGCGTCGGGCAATGGTGATAATGTCTTTCTGGGCAGATTCCACTTCGCTGACACGAACCGGCCCCTTGGCTTCCAGATCGTCCTGCAGCAATTCGCCCGCACGTTTGGACATATTGCGGAAGATCTTCTCCTTGACGCCTTCATCAGACCCCTTGAGGGCGACGACCAGCACGTCGGACGACACTTCCCGCAACAGGGCCTGAATGCCACGGTCATCGATGTCCTTGAGGTTATCGAACACAAACATCAGGTCCTCGATGGTGGTCGCCAGATCCGGGTCCATGTCCTTGATGGAATCCAGCAGACTGCCTTCGATGCTGCGGTCCATGAAGTTCATGATGTCCGCTGCCCGCTTGATGCCACCGATACGACTGGTCTGCGCGGCAGAGCCACCGGAGAACTGTTTTTCAAGAATATCATTCAGTTCTTGCAGGGCCTGGGGCTGGATACTTTCCAGCGAGGCTACCCGCATCATGACGTCTAGCCGGACCTTTTCATCCAGCGTGCCGAGAATCTCAGCCGCCTGATCAGGGTCGAGATAGGAAATGACAATGGCCTGAATCTGCGGGTGCTCGTAACGGATAATATCGCCTACGGCCCGAGGCTCCATCCATTTGAGGGTGTCCAGGCCGGTGGTATTGCCGCCGATGAGGATTCGGTCTATGAGACTGGCTGCCTTGTCGTCGCCCAGGGCCTGGGTCAGCATGGCACGGATGTATTCGTCATTGCCGACGCCCAGACCGGTCTGGCCCCCAACGGCCTCCACGAACTGGTCCATGACATAGGTCACGTCGTCTTTGCTAACGTCCTTCATCTGGGCCATGGCGACGCCCACGCGCTGCACTTCCTTGGGGCCCATGTGTTTGAGGATCTGGGCCGCATCGGATTCGCCGAGGGACATCAGGAGGATGGCCGCCTGTTCCACCCGCGGAATCTTGCGCCGCATCTTCTTCGGGGCTTCAGCCTGTTGCTGAGGCATTAATTCGTCAGTCATCGACATTTACCCACTGGCGCATTACCTGGGCAACCCGGGCCGGGTCCTCGGCAATCAGGCCTTTCAAAGCATTCAGGTGTCTATCATAGCTGTCCGTGGCCCCTGGCAAAAGCAGTTCATTGGTGCCGCCGATAGCGTTCTTGAGCGCCTCATCGCCATCAAGACCTTCAAGGCTGTCATAGGCGTCGCCGTCAGCATCATCCCGCTCACGACGGGCATTTCCTGCCAGGTTTTTTAATGTCGGCCGCAGCAGCCCCAGCACCAGCACCAGGATTACCAGTCCCGCCAGGACCTGTTTCATCAGCTCCCAGAACCACGGCTGCTCCCAGAACGCAGGCGCTTCATAGGCCAAGGTTTCTTCACTGGCAAAGGCGGTGTTCATGAGGGTGACACTGTCGCCACGGGCGGCCGAATAGCCTACCGCATCCTGCACAAGCATGGTCAGGCGCTGCAACTCAGCTTCGGGCCAAGGCTCGAAGCTGACTTCGCCGGTCTGGGGATCCACCACACGCATATCGTCCACTGCTACAGCCACGGTCAGTCGCTCAATCTTGCCCTGCTCCTGGCGCACGTAGCTGACAGTACGGTCCATTTCGTAATTACGGGTTGATTCGCGTCGGACGTCCACTGGTGGTGGCGGTGCTTCTTCGTCCGCCTCAGCCCCTGGCACTGCCTGCTCCGGCGCAACTGCCGCCGCCGGAGGCTGATTGGAGAGGGCACCCGGGATACCGCCCAAACCGCCGGAAATGCGTTGCTCACTCATTTCCCGTTCGCTGCGTACCGCCTGCTGGCCGGGGTTGAACAACTCTTCCGCCTGCTCGACGGATGAGAAGTTGAGATCGGCAGTGACCTCGGCCCGAAAGCGGCCGCCACCGATGATAGGGTCGATAAGCTGTGAAATCCGCCGCGTCAGGCGCTCTTCGACCCGGGAATTGTAGTCGTACTGGTCCTGCATGCGCCAACGCTCGGAGCCCTCACCATCGCGAGAGCTCAGTAGATGACCACTCTGGTCCACAATGGTGACCTGCTCCTTGCGCAAGCCAGGGATGCTGCCCGCAACCAGGTTGGTAATGGCTGCAATTTGTTCTTCGGCCAGACGGCGGCCGGCAAAAACCTCAAGGAATACCGAGGCTGTAGGCGTACGGGTGTCGCGGACGAAAACCGTCTGCTTGGGAATCGCAAGGTGGATACGAGCGCCCTTAACGTTGCTCATGCTACTGATGGTGCGGGCCAATTCACCTTCGAGGCCTCGGCGGTAGGTTATGTTCTCCATAAACTGGGAGGTACCCAGACCCCGCTCCTGGTCCATAATCTCATAGCCCATGGTTTTCTGGTCAGTGACACCCTGGGCCGCGAGCTTCAGACGGGCGTCATAGACCGACTCCGAGGGCACCAGCAAGGCCCCGGTACGGGGTTCAATACGGTACTCGATACCGCTCTGATCCAGAATCGCGGTGACGTCCTGGGGGTTATAGCTGGACAGGTCCCCGACCACCGGCTGGTAGTTGGGCTCCTGGGCCCACAGCACAACGGCCACGCCCAGGGCCACACTCGCTGCAAGGCCCACCATCAGACCGATCTGGCGCAACAGGGTCAGCCGGTTAAAGCCGAACAGCAGCTCGCTACGGCCTTCAAGGCCACCGGGATCGCTGTCATCGGGCCGGTTGGGTATGGTCTGGGCAGGTACACTGGCCATGGTTCAGCTCCGCGGTTAAACCGGCATGTTCATAACGTCTTCATAGGCTCTTACAACCCGGTTACGGACCTGGGTAAGAGCTTCGAAAGACACTGAGGCTTTTTGTGATGCAATCATCACGCGGGCAAGATCCATGGTCGGATCACCAGTTTCGTAGGCGGTACGCATATCGCCGGCAGTCTGCTGAAGATCATTCACCTTACCAACCGCCTGGCTCAACATATCGCTGAAGCCCGGAGTCTTCTGTACCTGGTCGGTGCGGGCAAGCTTGTCGAGCTGGCCAGGAATCTTGTTTTCCTGCTCAACACGCTGGTTCTGCATCATCTGCGAACGCAATGAGCGGATATCGGAAAGTACGCTGTTTATATCGGCACGTTCGACCATGTTTCTTCTCCCCGTCAGGCCAGGGGCAATCTGGGCCCGGTTCAATTCAGTGACTCTTGACAAGGTTAAAGCAATATCGCGGCCATATTGTTTTTATTATTACAATACAGTTAGTTATGTATATAAAAGAGATCAGGGAATCGGCCCGCGGCGAAGTCTTGACGCCACAGCGCAGGCCAAAAAAAGCGGCACACGGTGCCGCAGAAAGGAGTAACGCAGGGTCTGCCGGAGCGGGGCCTTCAGGCCATGGCCAGTTCCCGGTCGGGGTCGATGCCGAAGTCACGCATCTGGGCCAGCTTGTATCTGAGGGTGCGTGGGCTTATGCCGAGCTTTTCTGCCGCCCGGTTGCGACGCCCACGCTCATTGCGCAGCGTATCGATAATGATCCGGAACTCCTGTTGACGCAGGTCATCGCCAAGGGAAGACGAGTCTTCCCTGCCCGGCTCTTCAGCCACCGCTGCCATAGAACTGGCGTCCATTAAATCCGCGGTTTCCTGAACCTGGGGTGTCTGCGGGATCTGAGCAAGACCTGGCTGAAGCTGGGACTCCCGCTTTACGGTGAGCCCTGAGATCCCCACTTCCAGACAAAGATCTTCAGCCTGAATTGTCTGGCCCTGGTGCAGTACCAGGGCGCGCTGGATGGCATTGTCCAGCTCCCGTACATTGCCGGGCCAGGCATGGGCCTTCATGGCGGCCTTGGCATCGACACCCAGGGCGACGCCGGTGAGCTTCATCTTGCGACAATGCTGTCTAAGCAGTGCGTTAGCCAGGGGCAGTATGTCCAAGGGGCGCTCGCGTAAAGGACGCCACTGCATGGGAAAGACGCTCAGGCGATAGTAAAGGTCTTCCCGGAACTTGCCCTCCTGTACGTACTCGGCAAGGTCGCGGTTGGTGGTTGCCAGAACCCGCACGTCCAGCTTGATGGTCTTGCGGCCGCCGACTCTCTCCACTTCACGTTCCTGCAGAACCCGCAGAAGCTTGGACTGCAGACTGAGGTCCATTTCCGAGATTTCATCCAGCAGGATAGTACCTCCGTTTGCCTGCTCGAATTTACCGGGCGAAGACGCATGGGCGCCTGTGAATGCACCCTTCTCATGGCCGAACAGAATCGCTTCCAGCATGTTCTCCGGAATAGCGGCACAGTTGATAGCGATAAAAGGCTGCTCCGCCCTAGGTGAATGCTGGTGGATATAGCGGGCAAGCACCTCCTTGCCGGTTCCGCTTTCCCCTGAAATCATCACGGTGGAGTCACTTCCAGCGACCTTACGGGCGAGCTGGAACATGCGCTGACTGATGGGATCCTCGGCAACCGGGACATCGGCTTTGCTTTGGCGGTCACTGCCGGTGACGCGGCTGACCGCCTCCACCAGCACTTCGGGCTCAAAAGGCTTGACCAGGTAGTCGGTCGCCCCGGCCTGCATGGCCGAAACAGCCTGGTTGATCTGGCCGTAGGCGGTAATCAGCATCATCGGCAGACCCGGATAATGCTTCTGTACCTCTGCCAGAAGTTCATGGCCAGACATTCCAGGCATGTTGACGTCGCTGACCACCATATCCACCGGTGTTTCTGCAAGGCGAACCAGGGCCTGCTCGGCGCAGTCGGCTTCGCAAACACGGAACTTGGCCAGCTCCAGGGTCGTCACCAATGCATCCCGCAGGTCGCGGTCGTCTTCAACGATAAGAATCTGAGCCCTGGCCATAGAAATCTCCACTTACTTATTTTTGCTGCTTGAGTTGCTGGCGTACTTGCTGGCCAGCGGCAAGGCGATCAACGCCCGGGTTCCGCCCGTCGCAGGCGCCTCAATGACAAATTCACCGTTATGGGCTTTGACCACTGCCTGAACCACTGCCAGGCCAAGGCCTGTACCGTGGGATTTGGTGGTATAAAAAGCTTCCATTAACTGCTCGGCCTGGGCCGGATCAAATCCGGGGCCATTATCAATCACCTCAATTCGCAGTTGTGACTGGCTGCTTGCCAGGTTCACAGACACCTGGGTGGCCCCGGCCTCAAGTCCATTGGTTACCAGGTTCAGGCAGGCGCCAACCAGGGCTTCCCGGTTGCACATCACGTTCACGTCGCCCGACAGCCTGGAAAGAGTGACCCTCTGATGACTACCTAATGACAAACCCTCAAGGGCAGACTCCAGCGCACTTGCCATGGACCCGGACGAAAGCTCTTCAGCAAGCCGGGTTTCGCCACGGGCGAAAATAAGCATGTCCCTGACCTGATGTTCAAGATGGGTCAGACGGGACATAAGGCGGGTGGCACAGCGTTGGCGCATTTCCGTGTCCAGGTCGGTCTGGCACAGATGGCCACCATAGAGAATAGCGGCTGACAGCGGCGTACGGATCTGATGGGCCAGGGAGGCCACCATCTTGCCCATGGCTGAAAGCCTCTGGGCATGGGAAAGCTGTGCCTGCAACTGACGGGTCTCGGTCAGGTCGGTCAGAAGTATCAGTTGGCCCGGTTCGTTCTCCATCGAGCGGATCTCGATGCTGACCCGGCGTCCGTCTTTTAGGGAGACTTCATGCCCGTCGTCCCGACGGGGCGCAAAACAGCGACGGATGACGTCCACCCAGCGCTCACCTTCGAGGGGCTGACCCAACAGGTTCACTGCCGCCGGGTTGCACTGGCTGACCGCGCCCTGACTGTCGAGCACGACCACACCGGCAGGCATGACATCCAGGAGGGTTGAAAGCCTGTCGGCCAAACGCTCTTTTTCTTCCAGCTCATGCTGGCGCTGCCGGCTCTCCGCTGACAGTTCTCCGGAGAGTTGGTTAACACGGGATTCGAGGGTGCGGTAGGAATCGGTAATCTGCCGGGACATCTGGTTGAACAGGTCAAGCGCGGTATCAACTGCTTCGCCCTCCTGCTGGGGCGGAAACAAGGCGGTCACCTTGTGATTGGCATCAGCAGCATCCACATCAGGCGCGGTATACCGACGGGATTTTTCCACAACGTACTGTAACTGGCTCATACAGGTCCCCGGACACGGCAACGAATTGTTCCGTCGCGATCAGATTGGTCTGAGGCTGTATAAGCTAAAGGTGTGCCAGAACTGGATAGCGCTTTTAAATCAGCAGGTAACAAATTCGGGAGGGGCAGAGAATGACGGTTTTCTGTCGCCTGAAGGGGCTGCCTCATCCCGCGACAGCAGGAGTTTGACAGCCCTACAGACGATAAATATTATTCTTCGCTGGCTTCGTCTTCGCGCAAGCCATACTTGCGCACCTTCTCCACCAAAGTGGTGCGCCTGATACGCAGCTTCTCGGCAGCACGGGCAACCACGCCGCCAGCCTCGTCCAATGCCTGCTGGATCAGCTGTTTTTCGAGATTGCCCAGGTAATCCTTGAGATCAATACCATTTACCGGCAACAGAGCTGGCGAGTCCAAGCCCACCAGACCCGGTATTCCGGATGGCATGCCGATATCGTCAATGGGCCGGTTTTCGTCCAGATCATCCACGTAGCGGAATTTCTTGGGCAACTCCTGGACACCGATCACACCGTAGGGATGCATGATGGCGAGGCGCTCGATCAGGTTGGCAAGCTCGCGCACATTGCCGGGCCAGTCGTGCCTGCACAGACTCATGATGGCCGCGGAATTAAGCCTGATGGAGCCGCGCTTTTCCTTTTCCATGCGTGCGGTCAGCTCATTGATCAACAACGGCAGGTCTTCCACCCGTTCCCGAAGTGCGGGCATCTCGATGGGGAACACATTGAGGCGATAATAGAGGTCTTCCCGGAATTCTCCGGCGGCAATCATATCCTCCAGGTGCTTGTGTGTGGCCGCGATGATTCGGACATCAGCAGTCTGGGTCCGGTTACTGCCCACCCGCTCGTAGGTCTTTTCCTGAAGCACGCGCAGAATCTTGACCTGCATGCTCAGTGGCATATCTCCGATTTCGTCAAGGAACAGGGTGCCACCTTCGGCCAGTTCAAAACGGCCGACCCTTGCGGTAATTGCTCCGGTGAAGGCGCCCTTCTCATGCCCGAACAGTTCACTTTCCAGGAGCTCACCCGGTATGGCACCGCAATTCACCGGCACGAAGGGCTTTTCCCGGCGGCTGGAATGGTAATGCAGGTTCCTGGCTACCACTTCCTTGCCTGTCCCCGACTCTCCGGTGATCAGGACGCTGACCTCTTTGTCCGCAACTTGCTCCATCAACTGACGCACATGAAACACACTGCGACTGGTGCCTACCAGGCTGCGGAAAAGCTGGATGCCTCTCTGCTGGCCCCTGCCATGGCCCCGCGCATACTGGCTGCGAAATACCTGGGCACGGTAGAGCGAATCGACAAATTTGGTGTAGTTCAGGGGCCAGTCCAGACGGGCAATGATCCTGTTGACCTGCTCTTCGTTAAGCCCCTTCAGCTCCGGGTCGCCCAGAAGCAACACCGGCAGACCCTCATCGGCAGCACAAAGCGCTTTTATCTGGGACTCCACCTGCGTATCTGAGCCATTCACAATAGCGGCCGCTATCGAAGCGCGGCCATCGGCATCAAGTTGTGTTAACAGTTCGGTGGCGGAAGGGCCGGCGATAATTCCTTCTTCACCAATGAATTCCAATATGGTTTCGAGGTCTCTACGGCGACCTTCATCCTCGCTAGACACGAGCACATTATTGTTTTGCGGCATTCAGTGAATCTCTTGTCCGGACGATACGCTCAGGCGGCTATTGCAACCGAAGCCTGTCTGCCAGAGGTACGCGAAGATGTAACTCGGTTTGGTCATTCTCTGCCGGGTATTTAAGACGGTTCACTCGGCAGAGTCAATTTTATGACGCAACCGACCCAGGCGTTAGCCGGAATTGACTGGAGGCGTAACCTAGCCCGGACGCCTGACGGAGACGTCTGCGTAGGTCCGCGCTGCCGTACGTGTGCGGTCGAGTCCCTTCAGGGTATCCAGTAACTCGGCCTTGTGACCTTTTACGCCCTGCTTTGCCTCTTCACATAGTTGCTGCAGGGTCCCTAGCTTTTCCTCAACCACTGCCGGGCTGATATCCCCCTCCGCAAGCTCTGTCATAACCGGCTCGACACGGTCTATAACGCGGCTGGTCAGCACGTTTACCTCTTCCCAGTCGTCCTTCGAGATGGCGTGCCGGAGATCGTCAATGAGGGTGTCGAGTAGTTCCAGAGCCTGTGCCATAGCTAAGTCCCTTTGAGTGCTTGGATTGGACAGCGGCCTGGGGCGATGATCTCACCAGGACACTGATGAGATCATAACAGTCATTGTCGCGCCCTGCCTGCCAGGAACAGACGACCCGCCCCGGCACACCTGACGCCGAAACCCGCCCAAGCAATGCCGCGGTCTTTCAGGAAGGTACCCTACCGGCCGGCAGAACGGCGCACGGAAGAGGCGGTGAATTCTCCGGCACGGAAGCCGGGGTTAAAATCATAGGCGCTCTGTCCGTCATCAAGACCGTCCACAAAATAGCGCTCAGACTTCAGGTCGTAGGTGGTCTCCAGTGTGGTCCAGAAGACCGGCTCACTGTAATAGGAAATGTTGTGGGCCTCGGACACACGCCAGAGATTGCCGCTGTTGTCATACTCAGCGGTCGCCAGAATCTGCCAGCTATCTTCGTCAATGTAAAACTTGCGCTTTGCGTAGATATGCTGCATCCCGACCCGTACGGTGGCCTCCACAACCCATACCCGATGCAGTTCGTAGCGGGTAAGCTCCGGATTAATATTCCTGGCCTGGATAATCTGGCCAGCCGTAGCCTCGGGTTGATGAAGCTTGTAGGCATTGTAGGGAACGAACATTTCCTTCTTGCCCAGCAACTGCCAGTCGTACTGGTTGGGGGCTCCGTTGTACATATCTTTCTGGTCTACCGACCGCAACGATGAGCTATTGGGCAGGTCGGTTTCATAGGCCAGGTTCGGCGACCGGCGCAGGCGACGGGAGCTGGACTCGTAGCGCCAGGCCAGACGCGGTGACCGCACCTGGTCAAGGGTTTCGTGCACAAGGTTTAGTGTACCGGCGAGACTCGAGGGCGCCATGATGCGCGTCTTGAGATAGAAAATCTTATTTTCGATTTCCGACAGCTTTGCTCCAGGCTCACTGTAGCTGAAGTAATAGTCGTACTCGGTCAGCACCGGATTAAAACGGCCCTCAACCGTTGGCGTAGCAAATGCGGAACGGAATGAAACCTGCTCTCCGCGATAGCGAAGAATATGATTCCAGACCGCTTCAAGGCCATTTTCAGGAATTGGGAAAGGGCTCGTCATTATGGTGTTGGTAACGCCATTACCATTATCGAGCAGCGTCGCGGTGCGGGCGTTCTCCCTCGACTTATCGTAGACATGTTCTGGAAAAGCAGCAGTCCGGTGAGTTTTGTAAACAGGCATGACATAGCCTGGGCCGTACTCGCGCAGCAGGGCCTTATGACCCTCGGTCAGGCGGTCTTCATATAGCGACATATTATCCGCCGTAATCACAAACAGCGGCTTTTCGTCCTCAAACGGATCAGTTTCGATCTGCCCGGGCTTCCACCCTGGCGGAGGTATCGCCAGCCCACCGGTCCAAGCCGGAATGGTGCCGGCCTCATTGCCGGACCTGATTGCGCCAACAGGCGTAAGATCGGCATCAAGCCGGGCAGCTTCGGTTTCAGAAACCTTGGCCTGCACGGTAAGACTGATCGCCAGTGGCAGTACGGCAAACGCCGCAAAAAACCGCATGCGCATGGAACTTCTCCTGCTAACACCCGGCAGTTACACCCACTGGATACGTGGCGTGGATCTGGCCGGGTCTGGGGCTGAAATGGATAAAAGTCCGATGCTTATTGCCTGATAAGACAAATACTAACAATAAAATTTTTGTATTTTCTTGTTAGACCCTTGTTTTATAGATATTTTACGTGAGCTCGAAAGGACTGGGTTTGGGCGCCGCGCCCGGACGATGTCGCTGACGACAGGCTGGGTTTTGGCAGGGGAAAACGCTTCGGGAAACTGATATAATTTGCTCATATCTGTTTAATTAACTGCCTGTTCCGACCGGAGACACAGGATGGCTTCAGAGTGGTACACCCTGGCATCCCAGAAATTGTTTTTGGCTGAAACTCTGCTGAAGTATCGGCCAGAGGGAGCCGGCCCCCTGGTGGAAGCTCATATGCAGGGGGCTGTTGAACTCGCGCTAAGGGCGCGAAACGCGTTGCTGACGCTGGTCGCCAGGTATTATCAACACAAGAACGAACAGCCTGAATCGCTGTCAGAGTTAATAGAACTGATTGGTCCGGACTCCCCCGACGCCAGGCTACTGAACGACCTCGACGGCGAAAAGGGAAGCTGGCTCAACCATTTGACACAGTTGCAGCGTGGACAGTCCCATCCGCCTCTGAAAAAGAAAACGGTATCCGATGAGAACATTATCGCGGTGGGCGTTGAGTCTGGCCCGGACCGTTCCCCGGCAGCCCTGTCAGCTACATTGAGCAGCATGAAACATTTCTTGATAGAGCTCACTGAACGACACGAGGAATGGTAAGTTCTGCATCAAGCATTCATTCATATCAGGGCCTGGTCGCCCGATAGACGAAAGGTTTTTACCAATGTCAGCATCTTTTTTTGAAATCGTGCAGTTAAAAGACGGGGATTATGCCCTGCGGCGCATTGACGATGATGAAAGTGCCCCGCTGGTCCGCATTTCCTTTTCTACAGAAGCGAAAGACATGATAGACGACAAGCAGCTGATGGTTGCCAAGGCAATGATCGCGGCAGGTATCGAAGCAGTAGGAAATGTTGCCCACGATATTGACTGGGACGAGGATGATGCTGAGCGCAGCGAGTCCAGCCGATCCCATACTCTTCACTGATTATCGGCCCGATCTGCTCTGACTGGTACGGTTATGCCGGTGCCCAGAGAGCCAAACGGAGTAGTGTCCCCCTGGCTTTTGAATATCCTAACCCCTCCATTGGCGCCTACGCGACAGGTGGAGTCTTTGCCTTCTGTTTACGCAGGCCGCTAGCTGACGCTACCTCTGCCTCAGCACGACCCCATGACTGTTGCCGTTGGCTGACGCTTGCTGGAGAGCCTCAAAGGCACTTCGGCCTAGCTTTCCGGTCCACATTACCACGGCATGGCAGGTTCCGGCGCCAAGGGCCCTTTGCGCCAGATCCAGAGCTGAATATTCGGCGGATGACCTGAGAACGAGTATCTCGCCTGTAATGATATTTCGGGTTTTCTGCCACTTGTTGACCAACGCCTGGGGCGGATCAATCCATGCCAGCCATCGACGCTCCTGATTCAACTGGGTCAGCATGGGCAGTAACAGCTGGAAGTTTTCAACCTGCCCCGCCGGCAGGATGATCTCGGTGACGTTGCCAGCAGCCCTGGGAGCCTTCCTGGGCGCGGGTCTATTAACGGGTGCGCCCGCCATACTCTGATTGAAACTCAGCTGTTCCATGATGATCCTCACCTTACTGTCAGCCTTTCAGGCTGCTCATATCAGACAATCGAATGGTTATGACCAACTAGTGGAGATCTGACCGTCGAATAACACCCACGCCCAGGCCTTCGATAACCAGTTCCTGTTCACTCAAATCTATTTCGATCGGAGCGAACTCTTCGTTTTCGGCAAGTAACAGCACCTTGGCTCCATCCCGACGAAAGCGCTTTACCGTGACTTCATCTCCAACCCTGGCCACAACAACCTGGCCGTTGTGGACGTCCTGAGTGCGGTGGACTGCCAGCAGGTCTCCATCCAGAATGCCGATATTCTTCATACTCATACCCCTTACACGAAGCAGATAATCAGCAGATGGGGAAAAGAAATTCGACTGCAAGGTGCAGTGGTCTTCAATATGTTCCTGGGCCAGAATAGGGCTACCTGCCGCAACCTGGCCGATGACTGGCAGACCAAGATCCGCTTCAACCTCAGGCAGACGGATACCCCGACTGGCGCCGGGCACCATTTCAATGGCCCCTTTGCGGGCGAGTGCCCGAAGGTGCTCCTCTGCGGCATTGGCGGACTTGAACCCGAGCTCCGCGGCAATCTCCGCTCGCGTAGGCGGATAGCCCGTTTCGTCGAGGTTGCGCCGGATGATATCGAGCACCTGTGATTGCCTTGCTGTCAGCTTCATGTTCAGACCCTGTTTTTTTATACAGTAGAGTAAATATATACAGTGTTTTATCCGGTGTAAAGGATCCATTGCCCGGCTAGCGGGTGGCCCTTGCGGCCAGTGTATGTGTAGGGCTGTAAAAGCAGCCGCCTTGGGCATGAGAACTACCCGGGTGACCTTAATCCCGGTCAATATGTTAGTGTAGAAAGCGATTTTTCACGGAGATCAGTATGAGCAGCAGGACCTGTAGAATGCCCGGGCGTATGCGTACGTCCGAGGACAAGGAACGTCGGGTGGGCGTGGAAATCGAACTATCGGGCCTGAGTTACCAGAAGATGGTTAGCCTGACCGCGGAGCTTCTGGGTGGAGAGGCCCGCGAAACGTCACGCTATGTCAGCACGGTTACAACGGACCTGGGCGACTTTGTCATTGAGCTCGATTCGGAGCCCGTCAAGGACCTCGACTTGCAGGACCCTCGCCTGCCTGAGTCCATCCGGGAGCTTGGGGGACACGCCATGGACATCATCGATGCGGCGGCAGAGCGCATTGTTCCTCTCGAGATCATCTGCCCTCCCTTGCCGTTCAGCGAGCTTCCCCGCGTCGAAACCCTCTGTGACCGGCTCCATGACGCAGGGGCGCTGGGCAGCCGTGAGGCCATCCTTTATGCCTTCGGCCTCCAGCTCAACCCGGAACTGCCTGACCTGGAACCGGCTACCCTTGTCAAATACCTGAGAGCCTTTGCGGCTCTGTACGAGTGGATCAAGGCCAGGCATCAGCTGGACATCAGTCGCAAGTTCACCAGCTATATTGAGCCCTGGACAAGCAAGTACGTGGACAAGCTCATCGCTGAAGATTACGCCCCCGATATTACGGCGTTTATGGAAGACTACCTGCAGGAGAATCCCACCCGTAACCGGGCGATGGACCTGCTGCCCCTGTTTTCCTATATCGACGACGGACTGTTGCGCCGCCACGTAAAGGATGCCCGGATCAAATCGCGTCCGACGCTGCACTATCGGCTTCCGGACTGCGATATCGACAACCCGGCCTGGCATTTCTCAACCGTATGGAATGACTGGGTCGTGCTTGAAGAAATCGTTGCCAACGAAACCGATCTCAACGAGTTGGTAATGCTGTTCCGGAACAGCCGGAAACTCAGCTTTACCAACCTGACCACCAGCTGGAAAGACCAGACCGCCCGGTGGCTGGAAAGCAAAGGCTATGTCTGAGCAGGTTGCGCCAGAGCGCCAGATACCAGGGCTGACTATTGGTATCAGTTGCCCGCGGCGTATACTGTTTACCCACCGCCTGATCAGCCTGGGTCTCAGAATCGCCGGGGCCAGGACGCTCTATATAAGGCCGGGGTCCCGGGTAGATGTCAGTCTTCTGGATGGCCTTGTGTTTTCGGGGGGCACCCATGTCCACCCCAGCCTTTACGGCCAGGAGCCCGAAGTCGAGGCGCGTTATGATCATCTTCGGGATGAAACCGACCGATACCTGCTGGCCCAGGCAGAAAAACTGTGTCTGCCCGTACTCGGCATCTGCCGCGGCTCACAATTAATCAATATCCACCGGGGCGGCTCGCTGGCCCAGAACGTCACCCCGTTACGGGTTAAGACGCGCCACCGCCCACTGCTGCTACCTCTTCAGACCGTACGTGTGGTGAAGGGAAGCCGGTTGCGGGAAGCCGTGCTGAGCCCGAGCATTGGTGCCAACCGCATCCACAGCCAGGCCATAAAGCGCCTGGGACGCCACCTTCGCGTGGTCGCGGTCGACAACGACCTTTTTGTTCAGGCTATCGAAAATACCGAGGGCCAATGGCTGATGGGGGTTCAGTGGCATCCGGAATACCTGCTCTACCACCCCCTTCACCGCAGGCTTTTCCGGTGTCTCGTCGACGCAGCGCGGGAGCTCAAGCTGGCCAGAATCGAGGGCAAGGCGAAACACGATCCTGGCATCAGCAATGCCTCTGCGGAACAGGAAAATAACTCTACCCTGTAACGTTGGCCAATTCGGCACCCCTCTCCCGGACTTTCCATAGGCGCCACCTATGTCGGGGCTTCAGTTTTCAGCCCGCTTGTCTCATAGTTACCAGCTACTACCGGAGAAAGGGCATCAGCCGATTCCAGTCCGCTCAATTAAACCCGATGCTTGTTTTAAAGTATGGAGACGCTTATGCCCTCGAGTTCAGTCCGTTATGCCACCACCCTGATCATCGGTCTCGCCCTGGCATCGCCAGCGCTCTCAACGGCCAGCGAAGTGAGCCTCACCGGTGAAGGGTCGGTCGAGTACATTCCCGACAGTGCCCGGCTTCGGTTTACGGCAGCCGTCGAAGAGCAGGATGCTGACCAGGCTACGCGCAAAGTGAACGCCATGATTAGTGACTGGAATGAAGCCATAGATCAGTATCGCGGCCAACTGAACGATTACACTGACGCCAACCTCAATCTCTACACTCGCAGTCGCCCTGAGAAGGGCGGCAGTGCGGAGCTTCAACGATGGAGTGTTGCCTCCCAGGCCGTGACTTTCAGCGTAAATGACCTCGACCTTTTGAACCCTCTGGTATCGGTCGCACAGTCACTTGGAATGGAGTATCACCTTGGGCCCGAGCAGTTCTATCACTCAGACGAACAGGGCTTCCAACGCAAGGCAACAGCCCGGGCCATTGCCGATGCCCGCGCCCAATGCAAGTTCGTTGCCCAAGAGCTGAACATGAGCTGCGGCAGGGTCAAGTCGATCAACGTTAACGGTGGCGGACGGCCGGTACCGATGATGATGGCGGAAGCCCGGGGAAGCTCACCGGTTTCCAGCATTGGACCCCGGGAACTTCAGGTGAGCGTCAGTGCTACGTTCGAGCTCGAATAGACGACACGAGTAAAAAGGTGTCGGCACTTTGGCGACACTTCCTCTGCACTTTCTCGGCGCTTTCTCGCTCGACACGTTTTGCGACACCTAGAAATCCCGGCTATAGAAAACGTCCAGTGACGCTGCAAGACCACTGGCGGCTTCAACATAGAAGTACTGGCCAAGATCATAGCGCAGAGCGACTTTTGTTACCGGCTCGAACACGCCGACACCATAGCGGATGCTTAACTTATCGGAAATATAGCCGCTTGCTACCACCGAAGCGCTGTCTCCGGACCCTTCCGCCTCAAGAGTCAGATCCCGTATACCCAGTTCTTCGCCGACTCCACGGGTCAATCCACCGGTCTGGGCCAACCCCAGAGCGAGCGCTGCCTGACCAAGCTGGCCATCATCGCCGCTGCTTCGCAGGGGCCGGCCGAGCACAAGGTACGACAGAGCCTCACTCTCAGGCATTGAAGGCTCTGAAAACACCTCTGTACGAGGCTCTGACACAGGCCCACTCAGCCGTAAGCCGGCAGTGACCGAGCCCACTGTGCGGATCGCTTCAATGTCGAGGTAAGGTTCGGATACCGGCCCGACAAACACCAGACGTGCCCGTCTCAGCTCGAGTTCCTGCCCGTAGGCCTTGTACTCGCCATCAACCAGACGCAGGGCGCCCCGGGTGTCCATATCATTGCCAATCCGCAGGGAGCCCTTGAGGTTGCCGCTGACCCCGAAACCCGAAAAGCTCACCTCTTCCTCGCCGACGTTCACCGTGACGTCCATATTCAGTGACTGCAGGCCTCCTTCCTCCGGTTCCCCGTCCTGCTCGCCAACGACAACTTCATCGCCCGACACTGACACCGCCTGCTCCGGAAGTCGGCGAACCTCAATTTCCCCGCGAGGCACATCAACTTTGCCGGTAATGCTCAGATCACCCTGCTCGAGCGCCACCGTTATATCGGGCGCGATATCAAGCCTTGCGTAGGGTTCGTAGCTCAGAGGCAGACGTTCGCCGGTAATATCGATCCTCACCAGAGGCTCATTTTCCCAGTTAAGACGGCCATCAATCGCGCCTTTGCCCTGCTCTCCACTTTGCCAGCGGCCCTCAATCTCTGCCTCCCTGCCGGCAAATTCAAGCATGACCTCCAAGTCTTTGAAGGCCAAAGGCAATGACGGGTCTACCAGGCGGCCATTCGTCAAGGCCAGCTGCCCCTGCAATCGCGGGTCCATGAGCGGTCCATTGAATGTCCCCTCGCCATTGAACTCGCCGCCAAAGTCCTCAAACGGCACAAAGGCACTGGCCAGGGCAAGATCCAGCCCCTGGAGACGAAACTGGCCATCGACGGGCCGACCTTCAGCCACCGGGTCTACCGTCATTGCCATGGTGAAGCGACCCATCTCCGGTCCTGCCAGTTCCAGACTGATATCCGCTGCTTCCGGGTTGAGCACCACCTCGGTATTTAAGGTGTCGTACCGGAAGACCTCCCAGTCCTCTTCAACAAGCACCGACACCTCCCCTGGCGCTGCGTCCAGCCTGATAGTGCCATCGGGTCCGGCATCGGTCATGTCGAGCACAAGCTGGCCGTTGATCATGGTTTGCCACCGCAGGTTCTCTGGCAGCACTGGTGCCAGGGCCTGGGCCGGAAAATTGTCAAGACGGTAATTCAGGGCCAGAACCGGAGCCAGTGACTGGTCATCAGCGCAGACGGAGCTGGCCTGCCACTGCCAGCAATGCTGACCCAGGGTCACCTGGCCGGCCGCGGTGTAAATCAGGCTCGCAGGGTCTGCCAGAAACCAGACTTGTTCCTGCTCGACCAGTTCTATCCGGCCTTCAGCCAGAGCGCCCTGCCAGCCTTCACTCCAGCCACCATTGAATCTGAGTCTTGTGGCAAGTTGCTCGTGGTCGACCTGAACCAGCAGACTGTGTTCCTCCAGTGTACCTGAAAGGTCCAGGCCGGCTTCCCGGATCTCCTGGCCGGCGGCAACGATGCGCTGTGCCATTACCTTCGCCTGCACCGACTGGTCCTCGGTTATGCTTGCGGCCACATCCAGACTGGCTATGGCCACCTGGTCCTGCCAGCCAATGTTTGAGCCGGTGATCGAAACCTGTCCTGTCGGTTGCTCGGGCCGTCCACCTGCCTGAATGTCGCCCTGCAAACGACCCTCAAGGCCCGGCAGGAATACCGCGAGGTCGGGCAGATCCAGTGAAAGCGCCGCACTCAGCTCGTCATGCCACCGACCGTTACCCGTGATGCGGTTATCCCCCACCACCAGCTCAAGATCTTCCAGCGTCCACCTGTTTTGCTCGGCAGCAATGCTGCCGTGGGTACGGGTCTCGTTGTCCTGCCAGGTGCCTGCCAGCTCCCAGCCGGCGGTCAGGTCGGGCTGACCTTCCTCGTCCAGGGAACCTTCCGTCTGTACCCTGCCACTAAGGTCAGCCTCCAGCTCTGGCAGCCAGAAGCCCGGATTGAACCGTTCAAGGGCCAGATTTGCCTGCCAGGCCAATTGCTCCGCAAAGCTGATCCGGGCATCGCCCTCAAGCCGGCCCGGCCCGGTCTGCACCATAAGCCTTTTGATACTAACCTCGGTCATATCGCCGGCAAGCTCAGTCTCCAGAGTCGTTTCGCCAGTGGGGCCATCAATCCCTGCGCTGAGCTCAGCATCGTATTGGCCGTCCTGATAGTTCGCCACGCCAGAGAGAGTATTGACCGTGACCGGTAACGGCTCCATGTCAGGGAGCAGGTCGTACCAGGGAAAGTGTTGCAGCTCAAAGCTGGCCTCAGCGCTCAGCGGATCGCTCCAGTCGACACCCGCCACGACCTTCAGGTCGGAGGCTTTTTCCTGCCGGTGGTACGGGGCTGATAGGGTCAGCACCAGATCCTCAGCCTGGGTCGTAGCGACCAGACCGGTCAGCCCAAGTTCAATGGCGCCGCGAGCGCCCGGCAAATGGGCATTAGTGTCCAGTTCGAAGCCCTTGGCCAGACTGCCCTCCAAGGCAAGGTTCCAGTCTTGCAGTGTCAGGGTTGGCGGCAAGGCGGCCAGTGGCAGAAACTCGGCCGACTCCAGGGTCAGCCTTGCCGGCAGGTCGGGATCAAGAGGGGCGGTGCGACCGCTCAGGTCCCCATCCAGGTAGCCGGAACTGCTGCCTTCAATCCGCAGATCCCTGGCACTGCCCGCCAGCGCGAGACTGAGATTCCAGTCTTTGCCGTCAATGGGTGGCAGAACAGTGTCTACGTCCAGATTGAGGGGCCAGTCGCCACGCATGGTGACACGGCCAGCTGCCTCGACCGTAATGGTGTCGCGCTTGAAATAGACATGCTGCAGCTCAACCGAGGAGCCCGATCCCTGCGCCTCCAGCCTCAGGGTGTCCCAAATCAGACCGCCATTGACGGCAAACTCTCCCAGCTCGACATCGCCAATGGCCAGTGCTATGGGGAGGTCCACTTCCGGCAGCTGGAATGGGCCCGTTTCGGCGCTTTCCCCGACCTCCTCATCGTCGCCGGGTTGCAGGTCGAGATTGATGGTCTGCGCTTTCAGAGTGTCGATACAGAGCGTTTTACGAAACAGGCAGGTTGGCGACCAGGCAAGGCGGGGTGAGTCGAGCTCAAGCCGAACGCCGTAGCCTTGCCACAACAGGTAGTCAGCCCGCCAGTCGCCAACAAGTGAGCCCTCGCCTGCGCGCACCTCGAGCCCGTCCACCTGTTCCAGTACCCAAGCCGTGCCCGCATCCGTGCGAAGGGCCATATAGGCCCCCGCGAGCAGCAGCAACGGCAACACCACCACAACAAACACCAGGGCGATGAGGGCCCAGACCAGCTTTCGCTTGCCCGTCATCTTTTTGGTGGTCTTGGCTTTGGCCTCGTCCGGTTTGCTCGTCATAACTCGGGCCCCATGGAAAAGTGGATTCTCCACTCACCGCCGAATTCCTCGTCCAGTCCCTTGGCAATGTCCAGCCGTAAAGGTCCCACTGGGCTGACCCACCGGACCCCGGCCCCGACCCCGGTGGCAAGAGAGTCCGATAGTGAGTCCATGGAGTTGCCCTCGTCCACAAAGGCGGCCAGACGCCAGGTATCGGTCAAGGGGAATTGGTACTCAAGGCTGCCCACCACCAGGAAGCGCCCACCGGCGTCGGTTCCGTTCTCGTCTTCAGGGGAGAGTGTTTCGTAACCGTAGCCACGCACGCTCTGGTCGCCGCCGGCGAAAAATCTCAGGGAGGGCGGCACATCGGAAAACTGATTGGTGGCTATACCACCCACTTGGAGGCGGGCCAGAAATCGGTGTCCGTTGCCAACGGTTGTCAGGCCGCGGGCCAGAGCAACGACCTGCAGTATGTCAGCGTCCGAGAAAAAGCTGCGGTGGGCCCCGGTAACGTCCAACTGCAGGCGGTAGCCCTCAGAAGGGTCCAGGGGAGAGTCAGCGGAAAGCTTGGAATAGCCCACCCCCGGAAGCAGCAAGCGGCTGGTTTCCGACGGCTCATCGCCAATCCTGAAACGCTCGCCCTGCCAGCGCAGGGAGACTATCTGCTGCCAGTCATTATCGAACTGGTGCTGCCACTGTGGCCCCAGGGTGAGCAGCTCTGATTCGACATCCTCGATATCTTCCCTGAGGTAACCCGCGGTCATCCTTATGGAATCGGTCATGGGCGGGTCCAGGGGAAGTTCATACCAGGTACTCAGGCTCTGACTGGGGGCAGACAGTTCCGTCTCGACCCCGCGGCGATGGCCCTCGGGATTAATCCAGTGCTCAGTCCAGCTACCCCGAAGCCTGGGACCAACATTGGTGGAGAAACCTATACCGGCAGCCACAGAACGTGGGTCCCTGCGGGTCAGGCTGATTGTGACCGGAATGGTTCCATTCCGGGCGTCCTGGGGCGAAGCATTCACATTCACTTGAGAAAAATAGCCACTGTTGGAAAGGTCACTGTTCAACTGGGCGACCTTATCAGCGTGGTAAAGGGTGTCCGGATCGAAGGTCACAAACCGGCGCAGGAGCTCTTCCTCGAAGCCATGTCCCGGCTCGAATGATACCTCTCCCAACCGGTAGCGCTCGCCGCTTTGAAACACCAGCTGGATGTTTGCGGCTTCCGTCTCGGGATCCACTTCCAGCCGGCTTTGGGAAAAAGTCCCGTCAAAGTACCCGAGCCTGCGCGCCCGGTTCTGGATGGTGCTTTTGACACTGGCGTAAGCCGAATGATCCAGCACCTTGCCTGGAGCAATCTGCTCTGCCTTAACGGGCTTAAACTCCGGATCACTGGCGGCAGGTCCTGTGACTTCTACCCTGCGCGACTCGATCCGGACGGGCGCCCCAGGCTCGACTTCCAGCACAAGCTTCGGCGGGTCCTGATCTGTCACCTGATGGGAGATATCAGGGGAGTAATAGCCCAGTGCCCGAAGCGCTTCTCTCACCTGGTCTTCGGCATGACTGGCATATCGTCGCAAATTATCCGGCGAGCGATCTTCAATCTCACCTAGAAAGACTTCCGCATTTTTCTGCAGCTCGGGATAGTCACCCTTGATCTTCACTTCCAGCTGGTTCCCCCAGGCACCTGCGGGAAACAGACACAAGCTCAGGAGAGCGTGCAGATAATACCAGCGAGCCCGCTTTCGCATCAGCACACTGGCCTGCTTACAGAACAACGAAGGAACATTGCCCGGTGACCGGGTGTGTCAATCAATAGGCCCGAACTGACCATGGCTTTGCGGAGTTTTCCTGCAGCCGGAAAACCGGTCCCGACAATGGCGGGGTGATTCCCGGGAATGGACGTCAACACATGCTTCTCCCTAATAAACACTCGTCGCCAGCCTTCAGGCGGCCGGCACCAGACGAGTTTCCCTAATGCTACTCAAGCTTGAACAACCGGCTCCACAAGGTGGCACCACACCCTGCTCCAACGATCTCAAGCTCTGCCTGCGATTACATTACAGCAGTATACGCAAAACATTCGAGGTTCGATGCATCAACCCCGGCCCGAATTTCAATCAAGGCGCCCTACTTCCCCCGTCTGTTGCCTGCAACCTGCACAGTCGTTAGCGCTACTGAAATACGCTACTCTTAACGAGTTATTACCTCTTTAACAGAAAAAGGTCGGACCTACTGGATGTTTACGCTCAATCGGGAAAACCTGCGCAAAAGCCATCAGTTGATCTGGTTCACGGTGGACTTCCTGATGCTGGGCCTGCTGATCATCAACCTGGCCTTCATCATTTTCGATTCGATTTATAATTTTGCAGGTGTGCAGAACCTGTTGGCAGAAAATGCGCCCCCTGTACAGGAATTCTACCAGCCCATTCACGAGAACTTCCTGTTCTATGACCTTATTTTCGTTGCCATTTTCCTGACCGAATTCGTCATCCGCTGGCTCTACGCCATCAAAGCCCAGGTTTACCAGCGCTGGTACTTCTATCCGGTGGTCCACTGGTACGATCTCATCGGATGCATTCCCGCGGGTAGTTTTCGCTTTCTCAGGATCCTCCGGGTCTTCTCGATTGTCTACCGGCTGCACAAATACAACGTCATCGACGTTACCCAGACGCGGACCTTCCAGTTCTTCGCGTTCTATTACGACGCCTTCATGGAAGAGCTGTCGGACCGGATCGTCATCAAGGTGCTCTCGGGGGTCCAGGGTGAGATCAGCCGGGGAGCACCGTTTTTTGACCGGATAAAGCATGACATTCTGTTCCCCCGCCGCGCCATGATCGCCGACTGGATTTCGGCCCGGGTGGCCGACGCTACCATCGAGAGCTACGAACCCAACCGCGGGGCCCTGCGGACCTACCTTGAGGGACGTGTCGATGTTGCCCTTCAGCAAAATGTCGAACTTTCCCGGTTACGAGCTTTGCCAGTCCTGGGCGCGACCATTCAGGAGGCGCTGGAGGAAGCCGTGGGGGATATCGTTGCCAGTGTTATCCATCAGCTCCTGGATGACCTTGCCGCGACCCGTAACCACGGATTTATTGAAGACATAGTCAATGCCTTCCTCCCCGACGAGACCACCCAGGACGGTGAGCAGGTTCAGAACGAAGCTCTGAAAAACCTGCTGGATGAAATCATCGAAGCGGTTAAACGCCAGGTGCGGGTCAAGCACTGGCGGCAAGAACTTTAAGCCCACAAACCAGCCCATGTTGTTAAATAACAAGAAGAGACAGCTATGACTCCTTTGTATTACCGACCAGCCCACGAACTTGTGGCTGATCTGCGCTCAGGCACTCTATCGAGCGTTGAAGTAACCCAGGTATTTCTTGACCGCATAAAAGCAATCAATGGCGAGGTCAATGCTGTTGTAGCCCAAGCCGGGGACGACGCGCTGGCTCAGGCAAAAAAGGCGGATGACCGCCTGAAAGAAGGCCAAACCCCCGGCCCATTGCATGGGTTGCCACTGACCCTGAAAGATACCTGGGAAGTAGCAGGCCTCACCTGCACAGCAGGGGCCTCGTCCCTGCACGACTACCGACCAAAGCGCCACGCTGACGTGGTAGAGCGCCTGATTGCTGCCGGCGCCATCATCATGGGCAAAACCAACGTGCCCGTGTTCGCCACGGACCTGCAGAGCTATAACAAACTGTTCGGGGTTACCCTTAATCCCCACAATACCAACCATACCTCTGGCGGATCGTCAGGGGGTGCTGCCGCCGCCACGGCCACCGGCATGACAGCCGTTGAGGTGGGCAGTGACCTTGCCGGATCGATCAGAACTCCGGCGCATTTCTGTGGCGTATTCGGCCATAAACCCAGTCGTTCGCTGGTGTCATTTCGTGGTCACATACCCGGCCCGCCCGGCACACTTGGCCAACCGGACCTGGCAGAAGGCGGGCCTATTGCACGGAACGCAAAGGATCTGGAGCTGATACTGAAGGTCATCGCCGGACCCCGATCGCTTGACGACCGCTCCTGGAAACTGGACCTGGCGCCTGCTTCCATTTCGGACCTTGGCCAGGCCAGGGTCGGCTTATGGCTGGACGACCCTCTTTGCCCCATAGAGACAGAACTTGCGGATGGTTACCAGGCACTTGCTGCAAAACTGGAGTCGGGCGGTGCTCTGGTCAGTACTGCCCGGCATGAGTTACTCGACCTGTCCCGGATTTTGCCAGTCTACTTCAACCTGCTGGGGAGTATGGTCGGCGCGTCCCTGAAACCCCGCCAGCGCCGGCAGATGCTCTGGGTCGCGCGGCTGGAAAAGTGGCTGAAAATGTTGGGCCCGATGACGGCGTTTATTGGCGAGTACGGCCGGGGCGTCAACCAGCCGGTTCACCAGTGGGCATCCCGGAACGAGATACGAGAAAAGATGCGGGTACAGATCGACGCTCTGTTCAAGGATTTCGATGTGATGCTGACCCCAATCACACCAACCACCGCCATACGGCATGACCATTCAGACCCGGTATTCAAGCGCCGTATCCTGGTGAACGGCAAGCCAAGAGCCTACATGGACCAGTTCTGCTGGATCGCATTGGCCACCCTCCTAGGCCTGCCAGCGACCTCCGTACCCATCGGAAGAACGCAAGCCGGCCTGCCCTTCAGCGTTCAGGTCATCGGAGCCCCCGGCATGGACCTGACCACTATCAGGTTCGCAGAATTGCTGGAAAATAAGGGCCTTGCCGGCTTCAGTCCCCCGCAGGAGTTCCCATAGCTGCGAAGCATAAAAGGCTGCGCTGGATGCCCTTGTTCCTTGCTGATAGCAGGAAACTCAGGGGGCTCGCGCCGCCAACCGACCAAACGTCGACAATTTTTACAGCTGATCTAGAGCTTAACTTATGTTAATTGATCTCATTATGCGTTCTAACTTTAATGGTCGACTGCTTAATGCCGGAAAGGCCTTTAGTTATGCGTATATTGCGCAATTGGTGCATCGGCTATAGCAAAAAGAATAAATACTCACCGGAACTGTCAAGATACTTTCCAATTCATAAAAATTATTAATTTTTAACTAACACAAGTTCATGAATTTATGGCTCTAAGCCCAAGCTGGTATAATTTTCGTAGTATGGATGGCGGTGCTTAATGGTGCTCTTAAGGCCCCATCCGGTCATATCCGGTCAGGAAGACCTTTCCAGAACCGCAGTTTGAGCTTTGACCAACATGCCAACGCGGGGCTAGCCATGGACGACGCACCGGAAATTCCTGTCATCCAGAAAATAGAGAACGACCACTTTATTGACGTTTTGCAACCAGCCTTAAGAGCACAAAGCCACCTCGATATCTTTCTCTGGATGCAGGGGGAAGTCCAGTCGTTCCTGCCCCACGAAATCTTTGTGGCGGTAGGGTGCGACAAGCACCGCGAACAATTTCAGGTGGATCTCATATCGGCCATGCCGCAAATGCGCACGTCCCAGATGTCTGGAAGTGGCATTGTCCCGTTGGTCAAGAGTTTGCTGCTGCATTGGGATGACATAGGGCGCTATCCGTTTTGCATGACCAGACCAACGGGTTTCTCCCTCGAGCCCGACGCTGATAACCTCGCTTTCATCGATACTGGGTTTGGCAGCATGCGGTCTGCGCTGGCCACCGGCATACAGGATCAGCGGGAGCACTACCAGAGTCTTTATATCGCGTTCAGTCAGAGCGCAGCTCCGCCTCCCTCTGCCGCCAAATACATGCGGATGCTCACTCCCTACATCGATTTTGCCCTGCGCCAGGTGGCGCCGATTCCGTCCTGTTATGCATCCGAGCTCAAACCCGAAAAACCTGACAAACCTGACTGCACAGCGTTCGGACTAACCCAGAGAGAAGCCGAGATCATGCAATGGGTAGCTGCCGGTAAGACCAACGAAATTATCGGTGTGATTCTCAACATCAGTCCGTTTACGGTTAAAAATCACCTAAAACGTATTTTTCAGAAACTGGAAGTCACCAACAGAGCGCAGGCTGTGAGCAAGCTCTAGTTGCTGGTCATTAACGTACCGGGGCTATATGCCGTAGGCGTACTTATCCTGCAGCATCTCTTCAACCATCCTTGCGGTAATGATGGGAGAGTTGAGTGAAAAACCATAAACCAACGCGGTATCACAGAGGATATTGATCGCCCTGGGAATACCCTCGCTTGCCTCTGCCAGGCATTGGTATGCCTCTGGAGTAAACAAGGGTTCTTTGCAGCCTACCACCTCCAGACGGTGCTTTATGTAAGGTTTAACCTCAGTTGCTTGCAACGGCGAAATAAAGAAATGGGAAGAAACACGCTGGGTCAACTGGCGCATGTCAGGCTGCCTCAGGATCTCCCGAAGTTGGGGTTGACCTACCAGAATGATCTGCAGCAACTGGTCTTTGTCGACATTCAGGTTTGACAGCATACGCAACGATTCCAGCGCGCTGTTGCTGAGATTCTGCGCCTCGTCAACGATCAGAAGGGTTCGCCTGCCGCCTTTATATTCGCTGATGAGAAACTTCTGGAAGGCATCATACAACGCAACCGGCGATAGCCCATCATAAGGTTGCCCGAACGACAGCATGATCCAGTCCAGCAGATTCAGGATGTCCTTATGGGTATTTGACACCAGCCCTACAGTCACCGCCGGGTCCAGGTTATTCAGCAGGTGGCGGATCAACGTCGTCTTTCCGCATCCGATTTCCCCACAGATCACAGAAAATGCCGCGCGGTTCGCAACTCCGTATTCTAGCATTGCGTAGGCAATCGAATGTCGTCGTCCCAGGTACAGAAACTCCGGATCCGGTTGGATGGAGAATGGGCTCGCGCTTAAGTTATAAAAGTGCTCATACATATTTATTGCCGGTTTTTTCCCGGTAGTGCCTCAATCTGGGCCAGTGCTGCCCTGGCCTCTGCGGCTTGAGGAAATTCGGTTTGTGCTGCCATGGCCAGTGCCGTCCTCAGCTCGCGACGGGCCATTGCGGGTTCTTCGGTAGCGGCGAAACTCATACCCAGGTGGTAGTGGAACAGCGGCACCCCTGCATTGTCCGCCACCGTTTTCGCAAGCAAAGCGACGGCGTCCGCATAGCGCCCAGTGCGATAGCTGGCCCAGCCGAGGGTATCGCGGAAATGAGGCACCTTGCTCCGCTGAAATCGCTGGGCAAGCTGATAAGCCCGGTTGAGGCTCTCGTCGTCCGTCCTGTGATCTGAAAGCAGGCTCGCCAGGTTATTAGCGGCGACGTCTGAGTTTGGATGAACAACGAGCAGGGCTTCATACACTTCAATTGCGTCGTTTATCCGATCAGTCCTTTCAAATACCGAAGCCTGTGCCAGCATAATATCGGGGTCGCCGGGTCTCCGGTCGAGCGCCTGCAGCAACGTTTTGTCTGCATCGGTAAAACGTCCTTCTTTTAAGTAAAGTCCGGTAAGACTCAGGTAGCCAGCCGGGCGACCGGGATTCGCAGCAATCGCGTTCTTGAAACTTTCGGCTGCGGGACGGTCGTCGCCCTGCAGTTCCTGAAGCCGACCCATCAACACCAGCGCAGCGCTGTTGCCGGGAGCTGACCGAATTACCGATTCCAGAAACCTCATGCCCTGGTCTGTTTTGCCTGCGGCTATGTGGACTTCAATCAGGAGCGCAAGGGTTTCATTCCGGGGTGAAGCACCATACGCTTTTGCAAGTGCTGCAATGCTCTGGTCGTGCTCCCCCTTCCGGGCATGGATCACGCCGCGGACGCGATCTGCCATCGGCTGACCAGCTTGGGTAACCGCAAGCATTGACGCCACCTCTTCCGCACCAACCCAGTCCCGCTGGTCTAGCCTTACCTGAGCAAGCCGTTCCGTAACAACCTGACTGCCGGGGTTCACGCGCAGGGCTAGCGTCAGAACTTGCTCGGCTTGCTCGAGGCGGCCCTCTTCAACAAGGTAGTCGGCAAAGGTAATGCCGTACTTCGGTGACTCCCCGCTCACCCTGAAGGCTTTCAAAAAATGGCTTTCCGCCAGTTCCGGGGAACCCGAGAGCTTATAGGCGACACCAAGCAATAAAAGCCCCCGCGCCGATTTGGGCGAATCCAAAAGCAACAGGCGAAGATCTGAAATGGCCGTATCCAGTTGTCGTTTTTCGACCGCCATCGCCGCGCGTAAAAAGAGGGCCTGAGAGCTGCGCGGTTCGGTTGCGAGGATTTCGTCGACGAGAGTAATGGTCCCTTGCCGATCGCCCTGTGCAAAGAGTAAGCCCGCTAATTTTTCTTTTGCGCTGAGCCTTGCAGCAGATTCATTAGGATCGGCAATCATCCGCCTTAGCACTGCTTCAGCATCGGCTACTTGATTGGTTTCAAGCTGCAACTCGACGAGGGCAAACCGCAGATCAGTCTTATCCGGCGATTGGCGAATAAATGCCTCCAGCTCTGCTTTGGCGCCAGCGGGGCCGAGGCGGGCGCCGGCAAACCGAACCACATCAAGCTTTACCGCCACACTGTCGGGCTTCTCGGCCACAAGTTGCCTGAGCACGTCCTCTGCCTGATCGTACCGTCCATTTCGGCTATAAAAATCCGCCAGCGAACGGCGCAACTCGTCCGAGGCGGGATTTGCTGCGATCAATTGGCCATAGAGCCTGCTTGCCTGATCAACCGCGCCGCTGTTTTCAAGCGACTGAATCTTGAGCAGGGACAAACCGATATTTTCCGGACTGTGGCTCAATCCCTGGTCAAGATAAGTCATGGCCTCAGCAAACCGGCCCGCTGCGAAACGTTCGTTGGCCAGAATAACCACTGTCTCGACATGACCCGGCTCCAGCGCAAGAGCAGCTGCTGCGGCCTTTTCGGCCTCTTCTTGCCTATCAAGTTTGAAAAGCACAGCGGCATGAAAGGCAAAAGCCGCAGATTCTTCCGGGGCAAGCTCAAGCACCGCCTTACTTGCCTTGAGGG
The DNA here is from genome assembly GCF_011074795.1 of Marinobacter salicampi. Classification (GTDB taxonomy): domain Bacteria; phylum Pseudomonadota; class Gammaproteobacteria; order Pseudomonadales; family Oleiphilaceae; genus Marinobacter; species Marinobacter salicampi. The sequence continues at coordinate 74,998 of NZ_JAAMPF010000029.1, read as the reverse complement.
CAGACTCAAACTCACTCGACGCCAGTAATAGCTGCCCCCGCTTCAATTGCGCATGCCAGTGCGCAGGTTCAGTCTCGATAACCTGTTCAAGCAGACTGAACATCTTACGCCAGTCCTCTTGCTGTTCCGCAACAAGGGCCAGTCCGTAGGTAGCCGAGGGCATGTCACCGGCAATCTGAAGTGCATTCTGGAACTCAAGTGATGCCTTGGCCGGATTCTTCTCCTGTAGCAAAGCCATACCGTTGCGGTAGTAGGTTTCGGCCTGTTCCGATGGCGAGGTACAAGCTGAGGCCACAAGCACCAGCAGAAGCGGCCAGACCACAAGCAGCATGCGTAACACAAAGCGTCTTGAGTCACCGGTATGTCCGCTCATCATGCCATTTCCTTATTAGATAAAGTCGCGGCCGGGCCTGCAAAAGCCTCAGTCCGGAACAAAGTCGGACAGAACCTGGGTCAACTCTCCCGCAAACTTGACAAGCCGCTGGTCTACCTCGGCCAGGGTTTCGCCCGGCTCAAGCTCAGCTAGCAGTCTGATCAGGCCCCCATCGGTACGCTTTTCAGAGATGGATGACCGGACCAGATCCAGGCGTGCCAGGGAATCCTGACGGAAGTTATTATCGCCCTGCTTCAGCCAGTAATAAGCCAGTATTGTCCTGTTGCCTTTGGTGATGACCAAGCGACTTGCTTCAAAAGGCCGGCGGGCGGCGCTTGGGAGGCTGACAGGGTCAAGACTTGTGATTGTCCACCCGTCGCCGGGCATGCAGACGAGAGGTGAGTGAGGAATTTTCCCATTCCGCTGGGATGCGTAATAGGAAAGGTAAAGATTCACCCTGCCCTCTGTGGATGACGAAAAATCGGCATAATAATAATCAGTTGCCCCCGCCACTTCCTCGACTATCAATGGCAGTCGATGTTCTTGAGCAATCCAGCCGTCCAGCTCAAGGGGGAAAGCCGCCAGGGGGAACCGTTCAGGCTCAATCTCCGCCCGCAGAGAAACGACGGGTGCGAACACAAGTGCGCCGGCTATAACTAACAGCACCATCGGCATTGCTCTCCGCCGAGACTGCCTGGCGCCACCGAAACTGCCTGGCGCCAATGCTGGCGCGGCGTTTCGAACGACCGGGTCCAGGGAGAACGCATCCATAAGACCCAAGGGCTTCCTTTGCACTGCCAGTAGCCCTAGGGCAAACAGGATCAAAACCACGATAGCAGCCAGAAACACGACCCAGCCTTCAAAAAAATGCAGAAAGCCTGTGGTATGGGCAAGGCCGTAGTGCTCGACGAGAATGCCGGTCACGCCGATGCGAAAACTGTTCATTAGGATTGTGATAGGAATAGCTGCGAAAAACAGTGCCCACTTTGCCCATAACGTTGCACGGAACAGGTAGGCTGCTATCCCGCTAAGCCCCAACAAAGGATATAGGTACCGCAGCCCGGCGCAGGCTTCATCCACAAGAAGCTGAATGCTACCCATATCGATTATGTTGCCTTGAAGGTGTACCACACCCCCAAACTGACGAATGAACCAGACTCCAATCTGCGAAGACAGCAACTGCATGTGGCCAGTTAAGGCCAGCTCAAGCCCCTTCGGGAGAGGTATCGTCATCAAGGCAATCAATAGAGGTACTGCGAGGAATTTCACCATGGGTACGCCGCCACTGGCGTAGGCAATCAAGGCTGCAAACATCCATACCGCATGTTTTTGCAATTGTCCGATGCCCGAAGCTGCACCAAGGACAAATGCCAGGAGAGGAACACAAGCCAGGGCAATCAAGCGTCCGTCTAGGTGTCGCTCATGAAAGGGCAGGCTGTCGCGCTTGCAATAAACAATGTAAGCCAGGACTCCCAGGACCAGGGGGCCATGGCTGTACTCCTCACTCTCTATCCAGACCTCAAGTAGCCCTGACTGAAACATCAGACCCACCATGCCCAGGCCGAGGAGAAAAACCGTCAAAACGCCCTTAGGCCACGATTTTTCGGCTAAGGCGTCGCGAGTCAACATGGTTGCGTCCTAGCTGGTGTCATGGGCGAAGCGTCTTATTTCTGATATGAGCATTTCGAGGTTAGGTCTGATCAGAGGGTCGTCACCCCCGGCCTGCGCTGACACAGAGGAAGCTGAAAGTGCCCGGGCCAGTCCAGGCGCATCGTCAACTATGGTTACATTCTCAAAATCGGAGAACCGGGCCGCAGTGGCGCGCTGATGATCATTCCGATGCTCTCCCAGGGATGCCTTTCTAGGCACGACCACCAGGGGCTTGGCAAACTCCAGGCTCTTGATGATGGTGCCCATTCCCGCGTGGGAAATTATGCGGTTCGCTGACTGGAATAATCGCTCCCATTCATCGGGACTCGTAAACGGAGTCGACTCACAGTGCTTGGGCATAAAGCAGCTGATGCCTGACTGAACAAATACCTGCTCTTGCGGGTGCAGGCCAGCCCACTCGTCAGCCATTTGCACCAGCCGGTCAAAGCTCAGTTGTGTGCCCACTGTCACAAATATCATCAAGTCGCTCCACGCCCGGGAAGCCCATGAACACCGCCAGCCATCGACGCTCAGGCTGAAACGGCCTCCCGCCTGTGGCTTCTGAATTTATTGCGCGCCACGACGCCTGTAACCAGCAAGACAGTAAGGAAGAGAGAGGTTGCACCGGTAATAGGGAGAGCGCTCACACGGACTTCATCCATGGTTAGAGAACCGGCAGGACCGAGGTCCGTCTTTGCCTTGCCGTCCTGACTCTCCCCAAAACCGGCTGGAGCTCCGGATGGGGCCCATAGCCCAGCAACAAGATGCTCAGAAAGAGGTGCATTCACGCCATGCGCGGTCGCTGGGTAGATTCCCCTGCGTTGATCCTGGCCTTCAAAAACAGCCATAGGCGCTGCAACGGAGTGCAATGCAAAACTGCACAGAATTCCCTGAATACCCACCCAAAAGATAAAAGTCTTCACGTTCGCTCCCCCCGCTGATCCGACTGCATGGCCGCTTGCAAATCAAAGAGTGTTGCCCAGACGTTATCTTGTCAGAACGGGCTTTCCCGGCAATGGTCCATAGGAGCTACTAAAATAGGGATTGCCAAAATAGAGGCTACTAAACAGGTAAGCGCCCACTCAATTTCTCAATAGGCGCTGCGATCCCCAAGCATGATCACGACCGTCCGAAATATCACTTTTAGATCCAGCCAGATAGACCAATTCCTCAGATAGAGCAGGTCAAATTCGATCCTGCGTTCCATTTTCTCCAACGTATCGGTCTCACCCCTGGCTCCGTTCACCTGGGCCCAGCCGGTAATCCCGGGCCTGACCTTGTGGCGGACCATGTATCCTTTAATAAGTTTGCGATACAACTCGTTATGGGTGCTGGCATGTGGACGTGGGCCAACGACGCTCATTCGGCCTTGCAACACGTTGAAAAACTGTGGCAATTCGTCAAGGGAGGTACGTCGCAGGAAGCCGCCTATAGGGGTCAGACGGCTATCACCCCGGATTGCCTGGGTGACGCTGCCGCCGTCCTCCAGAACCGCCATACTACGAAACTTGTAAACCTTTATCTCGCGGCCATCCAGACCGTAGCGCCTCTGAACGAAAATAACGGGGCCAGGGGACGTCATTTTTACTGCCAGCGCAATGATAAGGAGAAAGGGCCATATAAAGGCGAGGATAGCCACTGACAGCACGATGTCAGAAGCCCGCTTGGTGATTCCGCTGACTCCCTGGAAGGGCGATTCGCATAATGAAATCACGGGGATACCGCCAACCTCATCGAAGCTCGCCTGGATAAAGTCGAACACGAACATGTCGGGGACAAAATAAATGGAGACGGTCGTATCTTTTAGTGCATCCAGCAGTTCAAGTGTTCGAGGCTGGGATGTCATGGACAAGGTTATGTAAATGCGTGCAACGTTATGCTTGCGCACAAACTCCGGCAAGTCGGCGAGATTGGTGAGCACGCTTGAGTCCGGCACACTAAGTCGCACTGCAGAGCGGTCATCGCAAAAGCCAAGAAGCTGCAGTTTCGACAATGGTTGCCTGGTTATCTGGTTTGCCAGGGCTTGTCCGGAGGCATTTGCCCCAACAATTATTGTCGTCAGCCCTGCAGCCTTGTTGCTCGCCACGCGGCGAAAAACCCAATAGATGAGTCCGTGCATTGCCAGCACGACAACGGGGGTCAAAAGAGCCCACTGGATGAAAAGCACAGGGTCCATCAGCTCGGCATAGCCGGAGATGTATCCAATAGTGGCGAGGGTAAAAAGGATCAAGGCCCAACCAAGCAGGAAATAAAACAGGTCTTTGACTGGTGCCCGGCCTCGAAAAAATACATTGCTACCATCAAGGAGGTAGCCCGACAGCAACAGCGCCATGACGGCGACACAAAAAACGAAGCCAGTCACCTCCCCTTCCCTCACGTGGGCCAGAAGGAAAAGAATAGCCGCGACCACAACCGGATCAATCAGTGATTTGGTCAATCCAATAATGGGCGAAACATTTTCAATGTCCGAAGAACGAGGCGCGAATCGCGCTGTCCAGGGAACACGATGGATCATTTTTTCAGCATCGGCGACTGGATCCTGAGTCGGTGGCTTAGCCTTTAGCTTGACGACGCCCATGGGCTATCTGTCTCCCCTTTTCATCAGGCATGATGTGCCGCTTTCGACGGGACCGCTCGATTTGAACCAGCGGAGAACAACGGCCCGGCAGGACAAAAGCAACGTTCTATTTCGCTCATATCTCTCAGGTTTTTCTTTATTTTTACGTAAATAGGCGGGAGTTAATCTTTTAACCCACTGGGCCTATACAGAACTCAAAAATGTTTATCATTACAGTACATATCCCTCTGTTTTCCCCATTCCTCGAAGAATAGAGGCATATAGACCTAAAGTTAAAATATCATAAAAATACTGCAGGGCCATTGGCCCATTTGGGCCTCTAAAACTACGACATTTCTGGATAACGACCTGTATAAGATAGGTATGCGCAGCTAATAATGGCGACTAAAGAGGGCTTGAATCTGTAAGTCTTGGGTAATGTGCAACAACTCAAATAAAAGTTTTATCACTATAAATATCGAACCACTATAAATCTGTTGGGTTTATAGTAGTCCAAATATAATCCAAGCTGATTTGATTATTTAGTAACCGCGGACGCGTCGATCCTTTTCGTCTTGATTTTAATATATTTTTTAACAGCGGAAAGCCCGAGCAATACGGATCCTAACAACCAGAAGGAGGCTGGAAGCGGAACCGGGGCGGGCTTCGCCTCATACCAGGCAGAACCTTCATTGAACCCAACGATATTAATTCCCTGGATATGAGCTGCGTAACCCAGAATGCTAGAGACACCGGTAGCCGTCCATTCTACCCACTCACCATCGCGCAAGCGGTCCTGGCCTTTGCCAAAGTCGAACGAAAACCCGCCTGAATCTATGCCATTATAGATCATACCCGATGGTTTATATTTTACATGGACGCCGCTACCAGATTTAACCTCTTTTACCCTGACGGTTTGATCGCTGCTTTGTGTTACAAGCCCGCCAAAAAAAGATCTATCGCCAAAATATTTGTCCAGATCGTAGACTTCTGCCCTGAATGTCCAAAGTGCACCGGTCGACACCGATAACGACGCAAAGTTTGTCGGCGTCGTATATCCTAAATTTTCCTTGGGCTTATACAGATCTCCAAAAATAAAATCCTGGGTCGCGGCATTGACCGTACTTGACAAAAATACGGCAGATGTAAGCATGAGCGCGCCAGCCACTTTTTTATATTCCATCTGCACCTCCCTAAACTCAATTCTGATATTACAGGCTCCTCCAAGGAGCCCAGCGCAGTAAAAACGCGCACTATTACTTGAAAGCGTACCGCTACTCCAAGCAAGCCTTTAGAAGTATACGGAAATGCTGAATAACATTAGTCGAAAAATACCACGGTTGGCCGGTGCGAGAACTAGCCCTTTCGGGCCTATCCAAACCACCCTAAAAAATACTTCTGTTGGCGCGTCCTATCATAGTTCAGCTATAGCACCGCACCTTTATACGAGGGCCCGTCCTCACGAGCCAAATGGGGCCATTGTGTCAGCCAAAGGTCCGTAAACCGTTTGGCCTTGGCGCCCGAAACCGACATGCATTCAGCGTTCGCCAGACTGTCCACCCAGATGGTTCTGGCGCCAAAAACCTTGCCGAACAGTACGGCAAAAAAGCCTGGAGCCGCTCCGGTTGAGATCACCACTTGTGGCCTTGTTCTCGCCACCACCCAAAATACATCCCAAGCCAGACGCAGCAGTGCAAACTTTCTGTTCAGGTTGGCATCTTTCACGGTCGACAACGGCGCCGGAGCAACCTCACCTGCAACCTCTGGGTTTGTTGAGACATAGTGGACGGACAGGCCTTCAAAAGCCGGTGCCAGCCGACGCATCTGTACCCAGTGACCTCCGTGGGAAGCAACCATTAAAATTATTGGGCTAGTTATTTTCATCGAGGTCTGCTGTCCCAAAAGGTTTGTTTAGCCTGCAAACCTGGCCTTATACATTCGACGTTGGCCGAACATCATCAATTGTTCTACCAAACCCCGAGTACGCCACTATTGACTTGCTTAAACCACAAAACCGCTCCTGCCAGATTTCCCCACCACTAAACAGGTTACGCATCTCGGAGACTGTCATAAGGCGCACCTCGTCAACTGCTGCGCGAGCCAACTCAAGATCCGGACAGGGCCCTCGCCAACCGCAACGTCTTCTTTGGATCAAAGCGACACGCGTATTTCGGGGCAGCCACTGCCACCCGGGCACATGAAAATGGGGCTCTATCGGAAACCAGAAATTAGGCGTCTGTACCCAGTAGGCTTTTGCTATTCTGTCGACTTCGGCCGCCATTCGAGCTTGATTTTCCTTGGTAAAAAGATGCTCTATAACGGAGTTGCTAAAAGCAACGTCGAATTCTTTATTCCCATAAGCTGATAAATCAGTCGCATCGCCGCTTAACGTCCTAAGATTTGAATACCGGGGAACCGACGATTCGCGGTTAATGGCGGTAATGTCAATGTCGGTCCGCCCTGCCCACCCGCGTCGCTCCCAAAACATTTCAGTTCCACCAATATCTATTAGACGCAACGGTTTCGGAAGCTCTCGAATAAATGCGTCGAATAACGTAAACCGCTTATTCCGCATTCTGTTGGAAAGTGAGTGTGGGTTCTCTACATCAGCGGCAGCTTTAAGACTGTACATTTGAACTCTCCGAATTATTATTCACGTCACCGCTAGCGCCTTCCACTTACTCAGACATGCTTCTCGTTAATATTAGCTCTCGATGAGTGGTCCTTTTCCCACTGGTATGCTGACAGATGGATAAGCTTATGACGGCCGATTACTCTTGTAATCAAGCTGACCCACAGATAAACAGCTCCTGCAGCCCACCTGAGAGGACTACGTGTGACTGAGAAAATTCCCCGGCCATAGGCTTTCCGCTCGTTTGGCTTCAGTTCCGGATAGACTTTTGATAACTGCATCTGACCCATACGACTACGGGTTTTGATCTTGACCAAACTTTTGAGCGTTGCGGGTGCCCGAACAATGACATAGGCCCCGGCGACCTGGCAGCGCTCATGCTCCTTAAATAAGGCCCTGATGTAGCCATCATCTGCGATCAAGTCTGGGAATTGCTCAAACCGGGCCCTACCCTCCTCCGATATTGCATAAACGCCTGCTCCAATCATGCCCTGCCTGCAATAGGGCAAAGCAAGCCAGATGTCATAATAGGCTCGTACTGGCCAGCTAGAACGGCTGAGATCCATCATGGGCTTAGGTGCTCCGGCTAAAAACCGGCCGGATGTAAGCGCTTTTTTTAGAAGCTTCAGGCAACCGTTATTCAGCTCTACATCTGCATCAATGTAGATGTGTGGGAAGCTGGTAGCCGCCTTGTCTCCCATATTCAAAGCTCTGGTTTTCGACGCGCAAGGGGTCGAGAGTACAGTCACTCTCGGTCCGAACGTCTTCGCAAGTTGCTCCGTATTATCGGTACACCCGTTAACGCAAACGAATATCTCGTCATCGGGTTCAGCTTGGGAAATGACCGCGTGTAGCGATCTGCAGATGACAGAGGCTTCGTTGTAGGCAGGCATAATAATGGAGGCCATGAGCTTTCCTTGTAGATTCTGCAATTGCTAACCGATAGCGTTCAGTTGGTATGCTTCAGCTCGTGCAACTCAACTCTCCCGTCAGACCACTCAGATCTTCGCCGCCAGACGTCGCCCCACATTGAGCGCCGGACAGTAAATGATCGACCCACCTGAGATAACAAGGAGTAGGCCCAAAAACGGCTTAGAGGCCAGAGCGCAAGCAGCCTTCGCCCTAGCCATCTGCTGTAACCTGGGAAATGGGTTTGGATCAGAAGCATCTTGGCCTTCAGCAAGCGCACGAGTTTGTCAGCGTGAACCGTCTCTGAAGCTCCGCCATAGTGGACGATCGTCGATGATCCAGTAATGATCGGTCGCGATCCAAGCTTGTGTGCTCTCAAACACAGATCGGCATCTTCCCCGTACATGAAAAACTCTTCCCTAAACCCGCCCAGCTGCAACCAAAGCTCCCGCTTGATTAACAGAAAACACCCCGAAACAATGTCAACATATCGGACCCCCTCCCTGTTCCAGGAGCCCATCCCCTCCGGGTTACACATCGAATTCTTCCTGAAAACCGAAGATAGGCCGCTCATCTGTGACGCCAGGCTCCAAAGCGTCTGCCGGGACCAGCAGGAACCTGGATTAAGCGCGCCATCTGAAAATACTGTTCGTCCTCCCCAAATACCTGCATCAGGACGACTTCTAGCGAAGGAGAGGAGCTTGTCGACAGCATTATCAAGTACGACGGTGTCCGGATTAAGAAGAAGTAGGTACTCACCGGCCGCTTGTTTCGCCGCAACGTTGTTGCCTGCTGCAAACCCCAGATTCGTTTTTTTGGCAATTAATCGGACCCGATCCCCAAAATCGGCTTCGATCGCGCTTGCTGACCCGTCCTCTGATGCGTTGTCCAGAACGAGCACTTCGAATTCAAAGGAATGCGTTTCGGCAAAGACCGACCGTAAACACGCCAGCGTCATTTCGCGGGTGTTATAACTGACCACGATTATTGAAACCAGAGGCTGAAGCATCCTTTTTGTTTACCTGATATTTGCTCGGATAACGTCATACCAATGACTGTATTACTTATCTTTTTGACTCCCTATAGTCCTTTCGGGCCCGTGCTACCGGGTAAAAATTTACAAATACTGTTACTCATTAAAATCTACGTTGCGGCGCCGTTTAAGATGGTGACAACGCATTTTTTGCACCAATATCGCCAAGCGCGTGCTGACTTTTCTGCCCGGAACGGCCGCCTGGACAACTGGAGATTTAAAGCATGGATGACGGAGTCGATATTCTCATGATTACTTACAATCGCCCCGACTATACGGAGCTTTCGCTTCGTCGCTTATTGGAAACAAGCGACGAAAAAGTGCGTGTATGGTTGTGGCATAACGGCGGCCATGAAGCGACCCTAAACGTAATAGGTAAATTCAAGAATCATCCCCGACTTCACAAATTCCACCATAGCAAGGAGAACGTAAAACTTACCGAGCCGACCAATTGGCTTTGGGAAAATTCTGTTGGCGCTTATGTAGGGAAGGTCGATGACGATTGTCTAGTGTCAAAGGGATGGGTTGATACACTGAGGCAGGCACACGAGGATGAGCCAAAATTCGGCATTCTGGGGTGCTGGATTTATCTTGAGGAAGATTTTATCCCTGAGTTCGCGATGAAAAAGATTTTCACCTTTGGTGGCGGACATAGAATTATGCAGAATTGCTGGATCGGAGGAAGTGGATACCTGATGAAACGCGCGTGTATTGAGGAGGCAGGCCTAATTAATAGCAATTTGAGCTTTACGCAATATGGTAAAATGTTAGCCCGGTCAGGTTGGATTCATGGCTGGTATTATCCATTTTTACCCCATGAGCACATGGACGATCCTCGATCGGACCACTCTCTGTTACGCACTGACGAAGACCTGAAAAAATTTCTACCGCTCTCAGCACAGAAGAGCGGTGTCAAGTCGCTAGTCGAATGGCAAAACCGACTGGCTCGCTCGGCTCGAGAACTCCAATCGGCACCGATAGATCCGAAATACTATTTCGGATGGCGGCGCAAGTTGAGGGGGATAAAGGAGCGTTTATTAGAAAGCCATTCTTATTAGGCGCCAATCCTCATCCTCTACCTATTTAAATGATGAAGAGATGTCTTTATCAACACTTCGGTTTTTTCCATTTACTTGCCAAAACCATGCCCAAAGCTCATCACCAAACTCCGCCCCGTAATTCCCCTCATCCCGATTACTGCCGTGCCGAGCATCCTGTTCTGAATAAATATGGCGCCCAGTACCCTGGATGCAGTTTCCACTAGCGTCTGGCCCGTATGAGCGTCCATAATCCTCCGGGTCGCCGTTATAAGGCGCGCAGGGATCAGGCTCCGCCCAGACGCCATGGTTTACCCAGCGATGGGCATAGTCCAACAGCGGGTCGTTATTCCACTGCGTTTCCGAGTCCATGATAACAACCGCAAGTGCGGTATATTTCCATGGCATCGCCGTACAACAGAATTGGTAGCCATGGCCATCTATATATCCGTACGGATCGCGACAGTCCTTAGCGCCTGCACCGGTTCTCATTCGGCTCCAGTACCCTGCATCCGAACAATTCTGGCCAAAGAGGCTTCGTTGAGCCTTTTCGCTCCAATAAACCTGCCCATCCTCAGAAAAGACGGCCGTTTCAAGTGCCTGTCCAAAACTCTCTTTACCCAGTACCCAGCCAGTAAAAAGAATAGGCAACTTTCTGCCGTTGCCATGACCGCCCGCGGCAGGCCAACCTACGCCGTTTAACGCCATACCTTCCAGGTCCACTCCCATCTGCAAATAGTTAACCAATGCGGCCTTGTGGCTTGCATTATGAATGTCGAAATCATCCAAAAGCATACGCAGCACTGCAATAGCATTATCACGAGCAATAGATGCTCCGTAATCGGGCATATTGTGTCGTGGGTGCATATTGCGCCCACCCCACCCTGTCAGGTGGTCGAGCTGCACTCCTTGGTACCTTTGCGCTAGCGCGTCGAACTTTACTGATGCAGACATTTCGCAGCAGTCGGCAGTGAGTTGCCGCGCCTTAAGATTTTCAAACTCATTTAACCTGTAAAACCTTTTCTCTTGTCCAAAATAGCTGGGCCTCAACACTTCTCTGGAATCCTTGACCGGCTCACTTGTCACCGTAAGGACTGCTGCATAATCGAGACAAGGACGGCAGGGCGGGTGATTGTCTTCATATCCGGCAGTACTGATGGTTTTTACAACGGAAGAAACGCCCTCGACTTTCAGAGGAAAAGCTGCCGCAAGGGTCTTGTCATGGCCGTAAATTCTGTCATCAAAACCCTGCCGGTCGCTTTCACTCGGATTTACTTCGGAGCCGTGGGCGTTGGCTATTGCATCCGGAGAAATACTATCTATTTGAACATAGCCCCTGCGCCCTTCGCTCACCCACCAGTCTCCATTAGCGAACTGGCCGCATAAGTACGCTGCATCAAAAGTGAATGTAATTTTGCTTTCTTTCGCCAACGGAGACTGGTAGGTAACGCTGTTGCATTCCAAAGGTTCGGCGGGTCCGGTAGATTCTGCAAATTCAGGCGAGGGCTCATTAACACGACTGACTGTTTCACCGTTACCTTTGCAACTCGTGAGTACTAAAGTTAGAGAGGCTAATACTGCAAGCAAGTAGTTATTCGCTAGCGGCTTGAGTGACATGCTGATTGCTGAGTTAGTGGGCATACTTAGCTCCTGACATATTTACAACAACCAGACAGACGAAAGCCAGATGCATTTATAGCGCCTGCCCAAGAGTCTGGGTCGAATCGCGCTGGGCTCGCTGGGAGAGGCTATTCAACATAGCGATGTCCGCGCAGAGGACCATTTTCCTGAAGCGACACCATATTTTCTCTTTCCGACGCTTGTGGCAGCTCAATTGTTGAACCCATAGGCCATGCCGTAACCGCAACCAGAGACCCCAGGAGAAGGCTGCTTAGCAACAAGGGGGGGCCAAATAAACTCACAGACATACTTGCGAAATCCAGCGCAACCAAGGTGGAAGCCAAACCGAATAGAAGCTTGCGTTGTGCTTCATCGCCGGACTGCTTCCATGCGGCTACAGTCCATTTAATGGCTAACGCGTGAGCAGCTATAAACATAGCCAGTGCCGGGACTCCACCGTACAAAGCCATAAGAATAAAATAGTTGACGACGTCTACATGATTTCGATAGTCAATCATGTCGGCCCAATGATGTGGCATGTTGGAACCAACGCCTATGAGCCAGTAATCTCTCCACTGCTGAAAAGCAACCTCAAGAAGGCGCGTTCTGTACCAGGCGGTTTGGGAATCAAGCGCCAAGCGGTCAATCAGTTCGTAGAAATGTCGATTGGATGCAATCTCCAAAGCAATAATTGCTATCAATCCAAGTATGAGTGATGGGCGGATCAAATGAGGTTTATAAAAATAGACTTGTAGCGCGATGACCAGCAGAACTGCCAACCAGGGCCCACTGGACATAGAAGATAGCGCGGCCAAGAGGGCGGCCAATATGCTAATCGTATGAAAAAATTTAAACCGAGAATATCCACGCACAGACCATAACAGGCTCATGATGAGCATCATGGACAAACCGAACTGAATTGCATGAGACGTGCTTCCGATAGCCCGAACCAAGCCGAGTCGAGCAGCTTCATAAACGCCAAAATTCATTAACCATCGATAAGGGGAGGAAAAACCGAGCGTTTCATAGATACCGACTATTCCCATCACTATCGCGGTAACCACAAGCCAGGGTATCAACGCCAATACCTGATCTCGATCCCAAAGAGCGAACCTGGCAACAAAATACAGAAGTACGGTATCCAACCCGCGACCAATCATTTCAGAGATCTTTCCAAACTCTGCTCCAGCCAGGACAGTGGCAAGGACCGTCCATAGCCAAATGGTAATCACCAGCACGTCTACCTTATTAAACCTTTGTAAATCGAGCTTTCCGTCGAGAATGAATTTAATGATCATCGTGGCAGCCACGAAGCGCGGGACTGACATCTGCACTATGCCTAACGGGATACGGAAATCCTCAGGCCAAAGTAGCATTGAGCAGATAATAACGCCGAGGCCTGCACCGGCTCTTCGTCGCGAGATGGCGAGGAGGGAAAGAACGCAAGCAACAGCAACAGTCGCTGCCATCATCACTGTCTGGTCTGTAACGTCATCGTTGTCAGTCCCTGGCGTCTGGTCTGATTATTTGCTGCTGCGCGACGCACAAAGTCGACTATCCGACTAGTCTGGCCCGCCACCTGAGCAGCTATTGCCGGACCATTGGCATGAAGCTGTAATGCTGAACCCGCTCGCCCCTCAAACGATCGCCACAACCCTTGAGTTACCGCAAAGGTGTCTAAAGTCCGTGGATCGAGTACGTGCCTACCCTGTCCGCAGGACTTGAATACGCCCAGGGTCTTGTCGCTGTAGGAAATCGCCGCGGCGGGCACCTTGCTGGAAAGTGCTGCGATTGTGGAGTGCATGCGCGTACCGCAAAACCAGTCCATGCGTGAAATCAGCCACTTAACCTCGGCCTGATCAAGGGTAGCCGGCGAGACAAGTACGCGGCCAGCATGGGTGGAAAGCGCCTTTGCCACTTCCTGGCATGCAGCAATATCCGATTCGTAGTGGCCAGGCCGGTCCATGACGTGGGGAATAAGCAGAACGCGAGCTTCTGTGTTCACGAGCAGGCTCGACAAAAAGTCTACCAAAGCCTTGCGGTAGTCGGCTTTGAATCCATACCGATCGGCGGCGTTTGCAGGGTTGTTAAAGATCAGACCACTTACATTGAAGCCTACCAGTGGCTGGGAGGGGTCTTTATCGCTGATCCAACGCTTTATCGGCTCGTCCAGTTTGTGTGTCGGACATAGCGGTGGAAGATCAAAAGCCATGTCTACCCCGCAAAGGTGCCGCTCAGCATCGTAGCTGTCACCCAGCAATCGCTTGAGAATATCGAAGCTGTTCTCGTCCCTTGCCCAAGCCATAGAAGCCTTCTGCACAACCGCAGACGCGAGCCGATAGAGTGCTGGATTTTTGAATGGACCGTAGGTCTGGGGCAGGAGCAACAGGGGCTTGCCCCTAGCAATGGCAATCACTTTCGGAAGATAAGTCAGGTTGAAGCGTTCACGGCCATAGATATCGCTAAAGCTATCGCCACCGGAAATATCGAGCACTGCGTCACAGGAATCAATCAAGCGGATCGCTCTGTTCAGGTAGCCACCCAACGGACCCAATTTCGCAACGGACGCCATAGTGGAAAGGTTTTCAGGTAAATAGTAACGCCTGCCAACTCTTGCCCCATGCCGGATCAGAACCGTCCCCTTCTTTAAATCCGGAGCTAGTTCTGATGGTGAACTGCCCAAAGAGGCGTGATCGAAGATAACCAATTCGATCGGATCGATGACCTGACCAATGCTATGGATAATACTGGCGTTCAGTGCAGACACCCCCATGTTTGAGGTATCCGGCGCAGCGCCGAACAACGCAATCCGAGGCACAGCTCTGTCCGAACCCTTCGCGGTAGTTTCGTCGCCTACCTGTTTGGCACTCGCCTTGCCAGCGCTATTGGTGGCCATGTTTCACAGCCTCTGATTTATTAAGTACGACACCGACTATGTTGAGTGCGGGCATATCAGAGAGACTGTTTTCGATGTCGCTTCTGGAGGCTTCACCATCGCCTATGATCAGCAGTACGCAGTCAATCTGGGGAAGAACTGCCATCGCATCATCAGTCTGAAGAAGTGAGGGCAGGTCAAAAATAACCATCCGATCGGTGTAACGGCCCTTAATAGCATTAATCATTGCTTTGGTCCGGTTTGAGGACAAAAGCTCTGCCGGGCTCGTTTCCGGTTTATAAGTAGGCAGTATTACCAGCCTGGGAAGGCCGGGATTAACCAATGCCTCAAAGATTTCTGATTCACCCTGAAACACATCATTAAGAGACTTACCGTCTGTTAGGCCCAGGTAATTTGCGACTTTTGGGCTCCGTAGATCAAAATCGACCAGCAAGGTAGTGCGTTCGGTTCGCTGGGCGATACTCATCGCCAGATTGATCGCCACAACCGTCTTGCCAGCACCAGATGTTGGCGATGTTATGGCCAGGGTGCGCCAGCCATTTTCATCCATTTTTCTAAGGATCTTCGTACGGAGCAGATCGAAGGTTCCGCTATGGCAATCATTTTTATTGAAAGCAACTATCCGGTTGCGGCTCATTAGGTATGGATCAAGTTCGGTAGTCCGAGTATTGACGTACTCATATTTCAGGACAGCTACCGACATTTCGGTATGGGTTTGGCCGCCGACCGCCTGTAGACCTACGTTGCCTTCCTGCCGCGCTTTTACCAGTGCCTGTTTAATTCTGTCCATTTAATTCCTACCCCAGTCGCGCCACGATTTTCATAAAGAGCTGGTCCAGCGGCATATAAGTAAAATGAAGCAACGCACCCGCAGCGAAAACAGACCCGACAAAGATAAATAGGGTCAGTTGTCTAAACATACGCCGACGACGGATTTCCGCGCTGGTTCTGATATAGGGTATGACCACGATCGGACTGCGACCTAGGAGGTGCGTCAGGGCACCACTACCGCGGATGCGGCGATTCAGGCTTTCAGCCATTAATGCCAGCCCGCCAGAGCTACCTATGGCCAGAAAAAAGCCCAAGAGCATTATCTTGTTACGATTCGGCTTCACCGGGTCGGTGGGTAACAGGGGTGGTTCAAGTAATGAGAAACGCTCTGCTTTCTCATCACGCTCCAGACTTTCCATTATCTGGGCATCGATCTGTTTCGCCCTGACTTCCTGGAATTTTGCCTGCGCATTACTGTAATCACGCATGATGTTTGTGAGTGCACGCTGAACCTGGGGAGTTTCAAGTATCTGTTCTTCAAGACGCGCCACCTGGGTCTTCAGACTTGTCTCATTATCATAAAGAGACTTGAGGCGATTTCCTGCGGCATCGAGCCGAGCCTGCACCTTTGCTACTCTCAGGCGCCCTTCCGTCATGCCAGCCGCATCATCGCCCGGCTTACCGCCGGCCTGAGCATCGCCTGCCTGCTTGAGAGCTTCAATTCTTCGCTTTATCAATACAACGTCAGGGTGGCGGTCGGTATAGTGCTGTTTTAGCCGCTCATGCTCCTGGGTTAGCCCGCTTAGGGTATTAATATCTCCCGCCTCGCCCGTGTTGCCGGCGTAAAGACCGGAGTTTGCGGCGGCCAGTTCTACGTCCAGAAACCGGATTTCTTCCAGGGTCGACTTGGTTTCGCGCACGACGTTATTCAGCTCAGACTCAGCCCGTCCAAGCATGCCCATGCGCATTTCAAGATGCTCGGGTAAGGCACCGCTATACTTTTGCTTGTAAGACGCCAACTGACCTTCAAGACGTGAAAGCTCGCTTTCCAGCTTTTTTGCCTCTCGCCTTAAAAAGTCTGTTGTCTCTGAAGCCCTTTCCGTCCGTGTCCGTGCGTTCTCTTTCAAAAACAGGGTCACAAGTTCATTGGCAACAGCCTGTGCCGTTTCCGGTGATCTGTGCTCGAATGAAATTTCGAAGGCAATAGCAGCTGCTCCGCGCCTTCCGCCTCCGGCATGTATAGGCGTCACGCCGGTACTTTGCTGCATGGTGGCCAACATATCGGAGGTGGTCATCGTGGCGGACCTATCCGAAAACAGATGATGTTTTTTTATGATTTGCATCTGGTTTTCGCGGGTCATGATGCGCTGGCGTATAACCTGAATGCGATCATCTGCGAAGGTGGTAATGGTTGAAGGGAGAAGGTCTCTTGGAATCTGCTGAGACTCAACCAGAATGGTGGCCTTGGATTGGAAAACCGGGGGCATAACGAATGCTGCCCCCAGGGCGAGCGCAAAAACAAGGCCGAATGACACCGTGATCAGGAGTCCACGGCGCTGCAAACCGGCCAGCAGGTCACTTATGGTCAAGCGGTATTTTTCTGAAGCCATGCACGTAAGGCCTGTACTGGAGCATTGAAAAAGAACAGGGGGTCTGGAGCTCACATATAATTTGCCGCTTGGCAGGACAGCGTGTTTCGATGGGCCTCAGTCCCGCCATCACCAGACCCCACGTTATTTTTGGTAAGTGGTTTGAATGTCATGTTGGATCTGCGGGGGGGCAGCCATCAATAGCCCCTTTGGGTCTGCTCAAGTTTCAGCAGAACCTGAATAAACTCTGCGATCGTGAGGCAACTGTTGGTACTCCGGCAGATGCCCCTGATTCAGATCCCTTAAACAGGGCGCCGAACGGTCCTTCGATGACAGGCTGACCTTCTGCAAGGGCCAGTCAATACCGATGACCGGATCATCCCAGCGAAGGGAACGCTCTGTACCAGGGCTGTAAAGCGCCGTGCACTTATAGGCAAAAAGCGCGGTAGGGCTGGTTACGCAGAAGCCGTGGGCAAAGCCCGGGGGTATCCAGAACTGGCTTTTCTTTGTGCTGTCGAGATAAACACCTACCCAGTTACCGAATGTGGGCGATCCGCGGCGTACGTCGACAGCTACATCGAAAACTTCGCCCTCCAATACATAGACCAGCTTGCCCTGCCCGTACGGATGTTGAAAATGCAGTCCACGAAGAACACCTTGCTCTGAACGGGAAAGGTTGTCCTGTACAAACGGTGCCGCTATCCCTGCAGCGCGATAGCGTTCTGCCTGAAACGTCTCCATGAAAAATCCCCGCTCGTCGCTGAATGCTCGAGGCTCAAGAAGCAGGACTTCAGGAATGGCTGTAGGCGTGATCTTCATTCTGACAGACCCTCAAGGAGCACTTTCTGAAGGTATTCACCGTAGCCATTTTTCACCATGGGCTGCGCTAGCGCGTCCAGATCTCCTGCGCTTATCCATCCCGCCCGATAGGCGATTTCCTCAGGACAGGCGACCTTGAGCCCTTGCCGTTTCTCCAGCGTCGCAATGAACTGCCCGGCATCGAGGAGAGAATCGTGGGTACCGGTGTCAAGCCATGCATAGCCCCGCCCCATCACCTGGACATTGAGCTGGTTCTGCCTGAGGTACCAGGCGTTGACCTCAGTTATTTCAAGCTCGCCCCTCGCGCTCGGCTTTATCTCCGCGGCTAGGTCGCAGACCTGGTTGTCATAGAAATAGAGACCGGTAATGGCGTAATTACTCTTTGGATTGGCGGGCTTCTCTTCGATATTCAGTGCCTGGCGCTGGGCGTTGAATTCAACCACGCCATAACGCTCCGGGTCCTTAACATGGTAGGCAAATACGGACGCGCCCACTTCCCGCGCAGCGGCCCGGCCCAGGAGCGTGATCAGGTCATGGCCATAGAATATATTGTCGCCAAGCACCAGGGCGCTGGGATGGTTGCCCACGAACTGACGCCCGAGAATATACGCCTGGGCCAACCCGTCCGGATTTGGCTGAACGCAGTAACTCAAGCTGAGCCCCCAGCTCGATCCGTCCCCGAGCAGAGCCTGAAACTTCGGCAGGTCCTGTGGCGTTGAAATGATCAGGATCTCCCGGATGCCAGCCAGCATCAGGGTGCTTAGCGGATGGTAGATCATCGGCTTATCGTAAACCGGCAGCAGTTGTTTGCTTACCGCCAGGGTAGCCGGGTAAAGCCGGGTACCGGAGCCCCCCGCGAGGATAATGCCTTTCCGTGTCAGCATGAGCGACCATCCAGAAGTTCAGTGACTGTACTGGCTACACCTGACTCCCAGGGCGGCAGCCGCAGGTCGAATGTTTCAGTGAATCGGTGGGTATCGAGGCGGGAGTTCAATGGCCTAATCGCCGGCGTCGGGTATTCCGCGGTCGTCACAGGGCTGATTCCCCGTGCGCTGAGTTTGAGCCGAATACCCTGCTTCTCGGCAATATCGATAATAAAACGCGCATAGTCATACCAGGACGTTTCACCGCTGGCCGCCAGGTTGTAGAGGCCATTAACGCCCGGACGATGCGCGGCGGTGCGTATGGCATGGGCACTGGCATCGGCCAATAACGCCGCCCCTGTCGGTGCGCCAATCTGATCATCTACGATGCGCATAAAGTCACGTTCGTCAGCGAGCCTCAGTATAGTCCTGATAAAATTATTACCGCGCCTGCCGAACACCCAACTCGTCCGGAAGATCAAGTGGCGGCAGCCGGATTCCCGTATCGCCTGTTCGCCTTCGAGTTTGCTTTCGCCGTAGACATTCAGGGGACGGGGCGCATCCGTCTCACGCCAGGGCGTATTGCCGCTGCCGTCAAACACATAGTCTGTTGAGTAATGCACGAGCCACGCACCGAGCCCGCAGGCAATCTCTGCCAGTTCCCCTGGTGCGCGGCCGTTAATCGCATGGGCTACTTCAGGCTGGGATTCTGCAAGGTCTACAGCCGTATAGGCCGCAGCATTAACGATGACATCCGGATAGAACTGACGAATGGTGCGGGCCATATCCGTCATACAGCTCAGATCGCCACCCTCCATGGTGCGGCTAAGTGCCAGCAGCTGGCCCAGCGGCGCCAGGGCACGCCTGAGGTCCCAGCCTAATTGTCCATCAGCGCCAAGCAGAACCAGTTTCACGATGTCACGCCTCGCTTACTGCTGTAATGTGCAGTGCCTTTAGCCTGGATAACTTTCTGTCGTCTTCTATGTGGCTAAGCCATTCAGGATTGTTGAGGTACCACTGAACGGTTTTTTCGATGCCGGTTTCAAAGGTTTCCAGCGGCTGCCAACCCAACTCTCTGGTCAGACGGCTGTTATCAATGGCGTATCGCAGATCGTGCCCCGGGCGGTCTGTTACGAAGCGGATCAATTGTTCATAAGGTCCGGAGTCGGACGGAAACGCCCTATCCAGACAACGGCAGATCATCTGCACGACTTCCAGATTGGTTCTTTCGCTCTGACCACCCACGTTGTAGGTTCTTCCGATCTCCCCTTTCGCCAATATCAGGCGCAGGGCACGGGCATGGTCTTCTACGAACAGCCAGTCGCGAATGTTCTCGCCTTTACCGTAGAGGGGCAGCTCTTTCCCTCGCACGGCGTTCAGTATCATCAGAGGAATGAGTTTTTCGGGAAACTGACACGGGCCGTAGTTGTTAGAGCAATTGCTTATTAATACAGGCAGTCCATAGGTTCGGTGCCAGGCACGAACCAGATGATCGCTGGCAGCTTTCGAGGCCGAATAGGGTGAGCTTGGAGCATACGGTGTCTCTTCGGAAAACGGCGCCTCACCTGCCTGGAGATCTCCGTAGACTTCATCCGTGGATACGTGATGGAATCTGAAATCTGAGCGTGCCCTGGGACCAAGTCCGGACCAGTACGCCCGGGCAGCTTCCAGCAGCGTAAACGTCCCGACAATATTGGTCTCAACGAAAGCGGTCGGGCCTGTTATGGAGCGATCGACATGGGTTTCGGCAGCCAGGTGCACGACCGCATCAGGTCGGTACTGGTGGAAGATGCGATCAAGGGCGCTTCGGTTGCAGATATCAATACATTCAAATATATGGCGTGGGTTATTATGGACTTTCGCCATAGACCCAAGATGGCCTGCATAGGTAAGTTTGTCGACATTGACTATTGTGTTGCGGACCTCAGTGAGCGCTAGGCGGACGACTGCTGACCCTATAAAGCCGGCACCACCTGTGATCAAAATTTTCATTTCAGAAATAGTCCATTTAGCGACTCTACCTGTGATGGTGCTGAGAAAAGGCCCACACTGGCTTTACTCAAGTTAAGCAGGAAGTTTGTGCTGCTCTTAATTTCCATACAATTTTTCCCAACCTCAGCAACTAAACCGTCCTGAAGTTTAGACAGGGTCATGTTTAAAAGGATATGGCCCCTTAGAGCTAAACTGACCTGTTACCGGTCAAGCCACGCATTGGTTTGAAAAGCTGACTAATTTCTTTTCTCTCCCACCAGCTCGATAACCAAACCACTTCAGAGGCAGCGTGCAGAAACAAACATAGGAGGCCAAAAACCCAACACTGGATTTCTTAGTGTGCTGGTCCCGGGAGATAAATCGCCCATCTATAAGCGGCTGAACATGAGAAGAAAGTGAGAGCTGGCTTTAATCTGACTACCCATCGCCTTGTGTGTCACAAATCACCTATTCGGCGCCTGGCTCATTCGGGCTATAGCTCGCGATTCAATCGGAAAATAAACTGCATCTGGTAATGCAAAAAGGGTTAGATCCCATGAAGCTTGCTTTTGCTATATGCGCACATAGGGAACCAGAATTATTAAATGCACTGATCAACCAGATACTGGAAAATGATAACTGCCGCATATTTATACATATAGACCAAAAGTCTTCCATCCCTGTTAATGGAATAACGAATGACCCCCGGGTGACGGTTATAAATGAACGGGTAGCGGTTGAATGGGGCGATTTTTCTCACGTAGAGTCTATAAACGCTTTACTTAGAGAAATTTTAGCAGACAGGCACAGTTATGATTATGTGACTTTGCTAAGTGGTCAGGATCTACTAATCAGACCTGTCGACCAGCTGACCACTTATCTGGCGAACAATGCCCAGACTGAAATTTATATGGACATATCACGGATGCCTTTTAAGGCATGGGGTAAAAGCGGAGGCTTCAATAGAATACTTTATAAATATCCAAAATTTTACAGAAGGAAATATAATAAAGACCATCCTATGAATACGATAAAAAGATTCTACAATAAAATCTTTGGGTTAAGACTCATGCCCACCCAAACTCTTCCTTCTGGCATTGAGTTCTGGGGAGGATCAGATTGGTTTACTATTAGCGGCAGGTTGTTGCAAAATTCGCTGAATTATATTGAAGAAAACCCTTGGTACGATCAATTTTTCAGCTATAGCCTAAATGCGGCTGAGGTTTACTACCCTACCCTCTACATGCATCTATCTGATAGAGAAAAAGCAATAACAGACAATAACCTAAAATATATCGATTGGTCCATTCCCGAAAGAGGTTCTCCAAAGACTTTTGACTTGAGTGATAAAACCAACCTGGAACGATCAGGCCAATTTTTTGCAAGAAAATTTAGCCATGAAAAAGACAGCGAGATAATCCACTATTTCGTGAATAAGTGCACTGCGCCAGAATTAGAGAAAGTATAGCGTGGTAACTATAAGCCACCCTACTCTAGTTTCTGATTGTTGCCGAGTTTACCTACCCGAACGCTTTTATAACGTCGGTTCAATTATTTTTTTAGCAGAGCCCCCGATTTCCCTGATCAGAGCCCTAATCCTTCCAGAGCCGTTCTGAGCTCGCACCTCAGCTGATAAATTGGTTACATTCTGCCTCAGTTCATCACTATAAATGACCTTTTGGAGAGCATAGACAAGCCGCTCTTTTGTGAAAGCGGTTTTATCTATGGTAACGCCAAAGCCAAGTTTTTCTGTAACCCAGCCATTATATGGCTGATCCCACATCTGAGGAACGCATATCAGGGGCTGTGCAAACCAGAGCGCCTCCTGTATCGAACTGCCGCCTGCATGACTAAGAAAACCCCTTACAGCCGGATGAGACAGGATGGCTGGCTGAGGCAACCAGGGCTCCCACCTGATGTCTGAACTCGACAGACGAACGTCCTGAAGGGGGTTGTTCTTGGATGCCCATAATAATCTGACGTCAAGCTCGGTAGCTGCCTCAACTATCGCGTCTATCGCTTTGCGGGAAAAGGATGCCAGTGTGCCAAAACAGACAAAAATGACGGGTCTTCCCCCTGCGAGCTCAAGCCAACTGTTCAACTCTGACGAAATTTCCGAGTCCGAGACTGGGGGTAGCGGACCCAAAAGTATCCTGTCCGGGGGTACCTCTATCAAATTGCCGAGGTATTTGGTTTCCAGAGCTGCCAACCCGGTTGTTATGTAAAGTAGCTTTGTACCGGGTCGAGATTCTTTTAATTGCGCAAATTGAGCCTTGTACCCCTCTACGATAAGGCTTCGCTCCTTTCTACGTTCCCATTCAGCTTTTGCGAACAGTCTGGTTGACCTGGACTCCACAGAGATCAGGATATTAGAGCAAAAATCATATACCAGTTTTCTAATGGAATACCGTTTGCCTGCCACGCGGATTCGGCGAGGCCTCTGGTTTGTGCCGGGAGCGTGATGAAGTACGACCGGAACTCCACAGTCTGCTGCAATTGTGTACATAGCCTCCTTGAATGAAAGGGTAGCATCTCCTATCACTAAATCCGGGCCAAAAAACTTTACCGCCGATCTGACTTCGTCTAGCCGGGAAAGCACATTTATTTTCAATGGGACAAGATAGTCATAGTCAAACAGATAGCGCAGGATTAGCCTGTTTGCGAGGGGGGGCGCGTCGAACAATCGCCTTAATGATTTTTGGCCGTGCTCTGGGGTCACGGAACCAAAGAAGTACGAACAAAACTCCTTTTTATTGATAATCGGTTCCGCCTCATCGGGGACAAAAAAACGTATCTCGTGGCCATCCTTAATGGCTTCTTTCGCAATCCGTATTAGAGGTATGAGGTGGCCAAAATCAGGTATGAGACACACTATTGCTAATTTCATACGCGCCTCTATATTTTCTCTATTTACCTACCTTATTACGAATCTACAATTATTATAGATGGCTCAATGGGGCTAGTTATTCAAAAACAGGAAACCGTTACCATATTCGAGCCTGGCCTTGCTGCGAGTACGACCTGATTTCGGCCAGACAAAAGCATTCAGTTGTCCTAATACACCCTCGGTCTTGCCTGTCATAAAGTTTTAACGGCCTGATGGCATCAGGCTCAATGTGCGGACACCCGTAAAAGGTCGAATTCATGAAAGCGTATTGCATCAATCTCGATAGCCGTCCCGATCGACTGGAATACGTCACCGATCTGTTCGGACGGCTTGGCATGGTTTTCGAGCGCATCTCAGCAGTCGATGGCAAGGACCCGGGTATTAGCGCCGCAGCACGAGCTCTGGCACCGATGTGGACTGGCTGCAGAATGAGTTCGGGTGCCTATGCGTGTCTTCAAAGCCACCGCAAGATTTGGCAGCGACTGCTCGATAGTGGCGATCACTATGCGATGATCTTCGAAGACGACATGTTTCTGGCGAACGGAATCGCCACTTACCTTCATGATGCCTGGATCCCGCAAGATGCCGACGTTGTAAAGCTCGAAACTTTCGGTACCCGTGCCCATCTCGACCGGACCACTATCAAGATCATAGGCGGGCGCAGCCTACGGCGGTTGCGCTCCAGGCATGTCGGCTCTGGCGCGTACGTGGTCTCCGCCGCAGCGGCTCGCCGGCTCTTGATTCAAACAGAGAGCGGTAGCACGCCAATTGACGAGGTGCTCTTCAATGATACTCTCTCAGTGTTTGCCGACCTGACCGTTTATCAGATGCTTCCGGCCCCGGCAATACAAGGCAAGCGGGTCGAAGGCAGTGTTGCATCCCCGGCCGCGGCGCTAAACTGGATCAAAGCCTCGATCGAGCCTGTCTCGAAAAACTCAGGGCCAAGGTCCGAAACTGTACTCCGGCGTCTGTGGCGGCGAACCTGCGCAGAAGCGCAGGCACGAACGAAGGGTACGATATATGTTGTGGTGCCCCACGGTTGACCCCGACCTTGCCTCTCGGGACAGACAGACGCCCAAGCAGGGTGTGCTGTCTTTGGTTCAGCTATGCTCAACCATTCGCTTGAAAATACTGCTTTGACAAACTAAAGCGTCGTAACGCCCCCGATCCACTATCTTCCCTTCAGACATCAGATAAATACAGTCACATTGCCTTACTGTCGCAAGACGATGAGCAATAATGATAATGGTCTTCCTTCCGGAAAAGTCGTGGATGGCATCCATAATCAGCTTTTCAGTGATCCCGTCCAGGGCACTAGTGGCCTCATCCAGAACCAGAACGTCGGCGTCATGATAAAGTGCACGAGCAATGCCGATACGTTGGCGCTGACCGCCGGAGAGCTTCACGCCGCGCTCGCCTACCCAGGTTTCCAGCCCGGCGGGCAATTCGTTTATCAACTCCTCTAAGTGGGCCAACCTGACAGCCCGCCTAACTTTTTCTTCATCAATAGCTGCCCGCGGCAAACCGAAGGCGATATTCTCGCGGATACTGCTGTCTGCCAGAAATATTGCTTGAGGGACGAAGCCTAAACTGTTCTGCCAGGCGCGGAGGTTGTCTGGCGTAAGTTTTCGACCGTCAATCAACAGTTGTCCGCTGTCGGGCTTGATCAACCCAAGTAATAAATCAATCGCCGTGGATTTTCCCGAGCCAGAGGATCCTACCAGTCCGATCACGCTATTCGCTGGAATTGTCAGGCTCAGGCCCTTGATTGCCGGCTCTTCTTTGCCGGGATAGGTAAATGTGACGTTTTCCAGCTGAATGGATTCAGAGAGTCTTAAATATACATCACGTACCGTACGCTCTTGCATGCGTAATTCGTGGGGGTTCTCGGCGCTGGAATAGAGATCGTCCCGCAACACCTCAAAGGCTGCTAAATTGCCTCGAATTACGGAAACGCTCTGATAAATTTGCTGAAAGGCCGGGAGCAGCTTGAATCCCGCCAACGCATATACTGAAAGTATAGGCAGGATGGTACCGACATTTCCGCGATGGGCGCTCAACAGATAAAGCACCAGGAAGATAATACTGCTGAATGCCACCAGCTCCATGGCATAGCGAGGCACCTGGCTCATGGCTTTGCTGGCACCTTGGGCGCGGGCGAACTTCAGGGTAACGGCATCAAAACGTTCTGTGAACAGCAATTGTCGGCCCAGCAGGATTGTATCTTTAATTCCGCCAAAGCCTTCGTGCATCAACTTGAATCGCATATATTGTGTTTGGCTTATTATCTTTCCATTAGCTCTTAGACGATTACGAACGGTACGATAGAGCCCGAAGTAAGCGCTGGAAAAGATGAGCAGCCCGGCGGTTGCTACAAGGGGATCATAGACAAATATTGTTACTGCCATGAACCCCGCCATTACTAGTTTGGCATTCATCAACATCAGTGGATTGACGATTCCCCCCGTCACCCGCGAGCACTCCACAGCAATCTGTTTCGTCAAATGGCTGCTGCTGCCACTGGCGTGGAACAACCAGGACTGACACATATAATAATGAAACAACCGATTACTAAGCTCTGCGCCCACCCGTTCGCCATACATGGATAATCGATAAATAGTGTACATGGACACTAGAGCTGCTGCGGTAAGTAGAGCCAGGACGCTAACGCCTAGCCAGAACAGAAACTGGTCCGGCGAGCCGACGCCGCTGGCGCGGTAGAGCTCGGCAAAGCGCCCTTCTCCCTGAAGCTGGCTCATATCCCCTACCAACGCCATGAATGGGCCGATTGAAACCACTCCAGCAATTTCGGCGAAAGCCATCAACACGACGAGCGCCTGCAGGCGAAGGAGTTTCTTACGCTGCTCGGCGGTGAGAAGGAAATAGATTTCTTTTAGGGTATGCAGCATAAGTCCTTTATTCTCAGAAAGACGCTCTCTGCCGTCCCTTGGCGCAAGTGTGATATCCACCTTAGGACCAGAGCGATACATATGCTATAGCCCGGTTGGGTCATGCAGAATTCGCCTCTACTCGTGCCTCCCCCGATGTCGCCAACAGACTGCCCATGCTACGGAAAGGTCTGATTTGTCCGTAACTCAGGTGATCAAATTGCCATTGTGTTCAGAGCCTCCTCTGCTAATTCAGCATTTTCAGAAAAGCAACCAATGCCACTATTTCTTCCGTGTTCAGGTCCATAGCCTGTAACTCGTGAATCCTGTTGCGCCCCTGATCAGGGGGGGTCTGATAGAAACGGATAACTTCTTCAAGGGAGGAAAATCGCCCATCATGGAAATAGGGTTTGGATTTCTCGAGATAGCGTAAGCTGGGCGTCTTGAAAGCGCCGTGTAGAGCCTGATGAGGATCTTGCGACACATGCCCGAGCGCTTCACATTGATCGGGTTCGGCATCGCTGTAGATGCCCAGGCAGTTGAATTCATCCATCAGCACCGCCTGGAGGCCAAACACACGGCCGAAGTCCATGCCCTCCCCCGAGAACTTGCCCGTACCGATATTGTGAAACCCGCCATTGCTGAACATGGGTCCGTTATGGCAACGGAGGCATTGAGTGCGTTGATCGTCCATATATAACTTCATGCCTCGCAACTCTTGGTCAGTCGCCAACACAGCAATCGGTGCCGTAGTCTCCGTGTTTAGGGCTGAGACAAACCGGTCGAACCGGGTCTCCGGCGGTGCAAGGGTGCGCTGGAACGCGTCCAGTGCCTTACCTATGTTGGCGAACACGGTATTGATGGCTCGCTGTTCCCCTCGCCGGAGGCGGTGCCAGGCATTCTGCATAACGGTGTCCCCGATGGGGGCCGCATGGTCGGGCAAACTCTCCCAGTCAAATTCAGGAGGCGTCCCGAAGAGTGAGCGGTAATTTTCTTGGTAATCAGGGTCGGACAAGACCCGACGCACTACCCCAACCCGGCTGGAGCCCATCTCGCTCGGCGCTTCGAACGGTATCAGAGCCTGGGACCATAGGGTGTCACGCCGGCCATCCCAGTACAGCCAGTCAAGATAGGCCGCACCATAAAGGGTGGGAGTATTGCGTCCCGTGCGGTCAATGCCTTCGGCCAGTGGTTTGCCGTCGGTGAAGGCTTTCTCTGGCTGATGACAGGTAGCGCAGGACAGCGATCCGTCAACACTAAGGTTCTTGTCGAAAAACAATGCCCGGCCCATGTTCACCGCCCGATCGTCATCGGCGACTCGATTGGAAGGGCTTGGGGGCACTGGGCCCAAGGCAGCTAGACTCAAAGACTTGAGAATGCGGTGCTCACGCTCGGTAAAATTTCCGGGTAACTCGGCATGGGCCACCGGAATGAAAAGAAGGACACCCAGGATCAGACATTGGGCTATGCGGGACACCATCAGTAATCCAGCGTAAGGGTCAGGTCAGCAACGTCCTGAATGTCCGGCGTCGCCAGGTGAAAACGCAGTGTCCACTCACCGTGCATGTTGAACAGGAACCCCGTGATGCGGTAGCGCCCCTCCCCCAGATATTCAGTAACCTTTGGCTGGCTGGGCAGCCCGTGTCCGTGTCCTTGCATGCCTCCGCTGACCGACAATCCATTGAGCTTTACCGGGTTCCCATCACCATCCTGAACTACCACGATCCAGTCATGGTGCCGTCGCAGTGGCAGGCGCTCCAGAGCTGGCCTTGCCGTCACCTGGAAGCCGCCATCACGGGACAGGACTTTGCAACCATTGCTGCATGCATCAGCCAGGCCCACCGTCGGGAAGACCAGCATCAAAGCAAGACCGAAACCTCTCAACGTTTGCGGCAGCTTCCCTGCAGTCGGAACAGAGCGCCGCACATGAGTTTCCTTTTTACTAAGGGGTCCCATCGGGTGTCGCCTGCCGCGCGCAACGGACTGCCACGTTCACGGCTTTCCTCCATCGATTTCAAGCAAGTAAAGCTCCAGTTCTACAGCTTCCTGCTCGCTGACAGTAAGGTTGTCATGGGCGAGAATAGCCTCGGCAATGCTGAGGCTCCCTCCGTGATGTAGGTAGGGCGCTGTTGCCCACAGCAAATCCAGGGTTGGTGTGTCGATGCCGTGGACAGTGCCGTAGTTATTAGACCCCGTCGCGCCGGTCATGGTGCCGATGTCATGTACCACGCCAGTACCGGAATCCGTCTGCTGTTCACCACTGTGGCAGCTTGCGCAGTTCTCGCGCTGGTAGATCGCCTCTCCTGCGCTGGCGGCCACTGACAAAGTGCCACCGTGTAATGGCGAAGCCGGATGGTTGTCCAGAGATGCCAGATAACTGGCAAGGGCATCCAGATCTGCACTGAGCCCGGCGCGAGTGCTGGCAAGGGGGTCGTCCCCCAGGTCGAACATGCTGTCGTCTATCAAGCCCGTACCGCCCGCCAGCAGACGGATCTGGCTTTCAAAGTCCTGAACCTCGTCAAGGTTGCCGGTCCAGTGCATGAAGCCATGGCCCGCGCCCTTGCCGATCAGACCGGCGGTATTACGCACGCCTTCACCCAAGCTGCTGAAATCCCATACCCGCCCGTCATGGCCACCGTCGTTGTGGCAAGATGCGCAACTCATGTAGTTATCCCGGGCCAGACGATCATCGGCGGCATCATAAAACAACTGCTTGCCCCGCAGCACGTTCGGCGCCAGGGTTTCGCTGGCCACCAGGCCCACCGTATGATGGATGATGGCCTCCGGGAGGTTTTCCAACAGTATCGGTGCCAGGTCGTAGCTCTGCAGGCTGCGGCCCATGAAGTTATGAATCAGCAGGCGCTCGCCGTCAGCGCTCAAGGCCAGCCCTTGCGGTGCCAGGCCTGTCGCCAGCCTGGTCAACTGGTAGCCCTGCTCCAGGTTGTATACCGAAACTTCGCGGCTTGTTTCCAGGGCCACAAACAGGTATCGGCCATCTGCGGTTACCACGGCACCGGTGGCCACACTGGCATTATCATGGTCGATCCGGGCACCGGGATTTTCGCTTCCGGTCACCAGATCAACACGGGAGGTGACCGCTCGAACAGTCTGGTCGAAGGTTATCCCCGGGCCGCCGCGGGCCGCGCCAGCAAGGATATTGTCCTGTTTGGACGGCACATAAGCCCAGTCTCCATGCGGCCCCAGCACTGGCGCGTTAAGATAATTGGGCATACCGGGTCCGGTACTTTCGGACACGCCGCGGTTACGGTATCCCAGGCTTATGGTCTCAAGTAGCGTCAAGGTCTGGGCGTCCATCACAAACAGCTCGGCGCTGCCCGCCAACACACCGGGCACAAGGCCATCCTCGCCCGGCAGAGGCGGCGTCACGAAGTTGGTAATATAGACAGTCTCGCCATTACTGCTGACCGCCAGATGCCGCGGACGCCCGAACAGGTCTCCACTGGCAACCACCTGCCCGGTGGCAGGTTCCAGCCGGACAACTTCCGCGCGGGCCTCCAGGATAACCAGCAGGTCACCACTGCCAGGCACCCGAACCAGTCCATGGGGCTGGCTGTTTGGCGGTAAACTGATCGTATCGACGACTGCCTGAATGGCGGTATCAATAACACTGACAGTGGCCTCTGCCTTGTTGGTCACCCAAGCCTGTGAACCGTCCGCACTCAATGTGATCGACGAGGGCTTTGCGCCGACCACAACCTCGGCAACGCGCTGATCATTCACCACTAGGGAGACACTGTTGTTATCAGGGTTCACTACCCACACCCGATCTTCTCCGGTCACGCTTTCGACCGCCAGAGTGGTGGAGTTGAGCACTGGCAAGGGTGCCTCGGCATACAACGCCGGATCGTAGGGGTAGAAGTCGGCGTTGTCGCCCACGCCATCGCCGTCGCTGTCCGCCCATTCCGTCGAATCATCGGGGAATACATCCTCCTCGTTCAAAACACCGTCACCGTCGCGATCCGGGTCGCTGTTGTCACCAATGCCATCGCCGTCGGTATCCTTCCACTCGGCGGGATCGAACGGGAACGCGTCTTCAGAGTCGACGACGCCGTCACCATCGGAATCCAGAACGTCGCCGTCACGTACCACTTGGATGGCGAAACCTTCTGATGGCACACCATTCCCATCTACTGCGAACAGCCAGTAGTAACCGGGAATCATGACGTTGGGATTAGGGTTAACCTCAACAGTGTACTCACCGTTAACGCCCTCAAACTCCAGCGGAACAAAGCGCTGATCGGTGTTAATGGAGTGAGTGGTCCCCTGCAGGCGGATCATGTTGAATGCCGAAACGCTGCCGCTGGCATTGATAGCCATCACCGTGCCCGCTTTTGCCTGTACAGGTGCTTGAAGGATTTGCGGTCGTCCAGCCGGGGTGCCATCACTATTGAACAGGTAGTCGGGTGAATAGAACTGCGCATCCTGATGGTTAGCGTCACAGGCGCCGCAAGCGCCGCCACCGCCGGTGAATACCCGGCCATCTTTCATCAGCAGGGCGGTGGAGTGGTAATTCCGGGGAACGGTCAGGCTGTTAACTGCGGTCCATTGTCCGGTTGCAGGGTCCCAGATTTCCGGCTGCAGTATGCTGCCCTCATCATTCCACAATTTGGCTGCCGTAGTGCCACCAATCACCATCACACGACCGTCCGGCAACACCACGGAATCCTGGAAGGTCCGTTTGTGCCTCATCGGTGTGGTTTCCTGGATGACTGGCGCGGCTCCGTTCAGGTCCACGAGGATGGCCTTGTTGGAAGCCGGCTCCTGTTCAGAGGCATCGTTACCACCGGTGATCAGGATCTTGCCAACATCGTACATGACCGCCGACCCGAACATCCGGGCCTGATCGCCGCCAAGGCGGGCACCGACCTGCTCCACAGCGCCTTCGCCCGCCGTATCAAACCAGTGCATGGTCTGCATGGGGCCGGACTGGAAGACACGGCCATTGGGCGCGACGTGCATGAAGGCATACCACTGCATATCGACACTGCCATTGCCGGATTGCGAGCTGTTTATCAGGTTCTGCTCGTCCACCAGGCTCTGCATGGTCGCGCCCGGGGTATTCAGCCATTGCTGCTGAACATTGGAATAGATTTCCGAGGTATTGCCGGCGCCATCCGCGAATGCTGTAAAGATCCGGTTGTCGGGCATGGTAATGGTGGTGGGGTACCAACGGGGGTAGCTCATATCGTCCAGCGTTACCCACGACATGGTTTCGATATCGAATCGGCTGGTTTTTTTGGTAGCCGGATTGCCGCCGGAGTTGAAGATGGAACCATCTTCCATTTGAGCGATACCAGAACAGAACTGGTTATGGGTGGCATGATCCTTCGCCAGGAAAGTGCCAGTCTCCGGGTCATATATACTGGCAGTGGACTTTTTACCCGTATCGGTAATTTCGGTGCCGCCGACCCAGGTCAGCAGTTTGCCATCTGGCAACTGCGCGGCTGACACCGGAATCTCGGCCCATTGCACCACCTCGCTCCATTCGCCGCCAACGTGGCTGGCATACTCAGTCGGTGGCGTAAGAACAGCGTTCACCCGATCAGTGATCGCTGCCATGTCTGCGATGCCCGAGAAGTAAAAATCATTCTCCGTTCCCCGGGCACCGGCCAGTTCCACGACAGCACCGCCGGCAGCCTCGTAGTAGAGGATTTCCACTTGCCTCATACCCGCCAACAGGTAGACCGTTGTGTTGGTTTCATTAACGGCATGGGGCTCGCCATCGTCGATGACGACCTGGCCATCGACGGTCAATTGAACGCCGTCATCGCTGCGAGTCAGGAATGTGTAGTAACCGTCCTCCGGGATCAGTACCGAGCGTGTCGCATACATGGCAAAGTGATCGTCAAAAGGAAAAGCTTCAGAATCAGCGAAGATACCGGTATTGCCCGCGCTGCCGTCGCTGAAGCTTATGGTGTTCGAGCTCAGGGTAACGCTCTGGTACTGATCGGCGTTGGTGATCAGCGCTTGCGCCTTGGCCAGGGTATCGACCACTTCGATGCCCTTGACGAACAGCACCTCAAAGTATTCGCTCCATAACCACTTTGTTGGGTCGAGCGGGTGGGCATCGGTGTTGTCACCATAGCCATCGCCGTCGGAATCCACCCACTCGGTCGGGTCGTGAGGGAAGGCGTCATCAGCGTTGCTGTAGCCGTCTCCATCAAAATCCAGTGCGGGATCCCGGTTGTCACCGATACCGTTGTTATTAACATCCTCCCATTCGGTCGGGTCGTCCGGAAAAAGGTCTATGTGATTGTCGTAACCATCACCGTCCCGGTCTGTGTCGGTATTGTCACCAACGCCATCACTGTCCAGATCGGACCACTCGGCGGCATCCAGCGGAAAGGCATCGTCTTCGTTCAGGTAACCATCACCGTCAATATCGGCATCGGAATTGTCACCAACGCCGTCATTATCCAGATCGGACGACTCGGCCGCATCGAAAGGAAAGGCGTCTCCGTTATCCCCCACGCCGTCACCGTCGGAATCCAGCCATTCCGAGGCATCATTCGGGAAGGCATCGTCTTTGTCGGCAATTCCATCACCATCAAAGTCGCCGTTGCTGTCATGGACGCACACGGCCGACAGCTTGGGCGCATCCACAACCTGGCCAAGGCTGATCTCGACGCTACCATCGTCCACTTCGACCAGATAACGCTGGTTAATCGCCGCTTGACTACCCGCCTCGGCAATCATGTCAAAGTCTGAGCGAACCTGGTTTCCATCCACGGATATGTCGAACACACGTGACCCCACACCACCGGACGAAACGGCGGCCTGGTAATAGATCTCGGCGAACATCAGCAGCACGACGTAAGGGCCGTTGGCCGGGACCGGAATGCTGTAACTGAAGTCGCCCCAGCGCTCACTCTGATAAAGAGTGTCATCCTCGGTATTGGCAATACCGATGTCATAGCTCGAGGCACGGCCTCCTGAATACTGCTCATCCGACAGGAAACTCACTCCATCAAAAGTGGTG
Organism: Marinobacter salicampi; assembly: GCF_011074795.1. Classification (GTDB taxonomy): domain Bacteria; phylum Pseudomonadota; class Gammaproteobacteria; order Pseudomonadales; family Oleiphilaceae; genus Marinobacter; species Marinobacter salicampi. Next base: position 41,503 of record NZ_JAAMPF010000029.1, on the reverse strand, counting down.
TAGGCCGGGCCTCCCGAGTTAATACACATCTCAAAGGTTGGTGTCGGGTCCGAATTGTCACCGATGCCGTCGCCGTCAGTGTCCAGCCACTCATTGGGGTCGTCAGGAAAGGCGTCGTTCTCGTTGAGGTAGCCATCGCCATCCCGATCCGTGTCGATGTTGTCGCCGACGCCATCACTGTCCAGGTCGGACCATTCTGTCGCATCGTTGGGGAAAGCATCCCTATTGTCACCGACACCGTCTCCGTCACTGTCCTGCCATTCAGTGGGATCTAGTGGGAAGGGGTCGCTGGCATCAGCTACGCCATCACCGTCAGCGTCGCCGTAGGTCTGGTGAAGGCAAATTGCAGAAAGTTTGGGCTGATCAGCAATGGCTGCGAAACTTACCTCAAGGGAGCCGTCGCTCACCGACAGCAAGTAGTCCAGAGACAGCGCCGTCTTGCTGGGTACCCGGGCGAGAATGTCGAAGCCTTGCTCAACCAGAGAGTTCTCCAGATAGATATCGAACACGCGAGTGCCAGGGCCTCCGGTATCGGTGGAGGCCTGGTACCATATTTCAGCGAAATGCAGGGTCGCGATATAGTCGCTTGCTTGCGGCACGGGAATCTCATAGACAAAGCTGCCCCAACGCTCGGTTTGGTAGAGGCGATCATCAACGGTTCCGGCAATATCGTGGGTCAATGTGCTGGCGTTACCGCCAGAGTAATGCTGATCTGCCTGGTAAAGCAGGCCGCCGGCGGATGTAAAGTCCTCACCACCGACATTGACACAATAGCCCCAGTCCGAGCCGGGCTGAGGCGGCTCAGTTTCCCAGCGCGTCGGGTCCTCAGGATAGGCATCCTCTTCATTGGCAACGCCGTCGCCATCACGATCTGGATCGCTATTATCCCCTGCACCGTCGCCGTCCAGGTCTGACCATTCTGCCGGGTCATTGGGAAAGGCATCGGCGTTGTCGCCCACGCCATCGCCATCGCTATCCATCCACTCCTGGGCATCAAAGGGGAAGGCATCCTCATTATCGGACACACCATCACCGTCGGTGTCGCCAATACTCTCACGCACACACAAGGCGGAGAGTTTGGGCCAGTCCTTCACAACCTCGAACGTAATGTTTACCGAGCCGTCTTCTACCATCGCCATGTGATTCAATGTCAGGGCTGACTTGCTGGGCACCTGTGCCAGAATGTCAAAATTGTCGGCAATCAGCTGGTTCTCTACTAAGACATCGAACACCCGGGTGCCCGGGCCTCCACTGGTCGAGGTGGCCTGGTAATAGATTTCGGCAAATTCAAGCTCAACGGTGTAGGCGCCGTTCGCAGGTACCGGAACGGCATAACTGAACGACCGCCAGCGCTCTGACTGGTAGATCAGGTCGTCGTCGGTATCTGCGATATCGTGAGCATGAGTACTGGTCCGGCCACTGGAGTAATAGCCATCGGCCTGGTATTCAGTACCATCGACCGCGGTATAGGCAGGCCCGCCGGCATTGATGCACATTTCATAGGCTGAGACTTCCGGCAGTGGGGTCGGGTCCGCGTTATCGCCGATACCGTCGCCGTCACTGTCCAGCCACTCATTGGGGTCATCGGGGAAGGCATCGTCTTCGTTAAGGTGGCCATCGCCGTCCCGGTCCGGGTCACTGTTGTCCCCTATGCCGTCGCCGTCAAGGTCTGACCATTCGGCAGCGTCATTAGGGAAGGCGTCACCGTTGTCACCGACGCCGTCCCCATCGGAGTCCAGCCATTCGCTCGGATCCAGAGGAAAGACATCGATGCTATCTTCATAGCCGTCTCCGTCCGAATCCCCGGTACTCAGGTGAACGCAAACGCCGGATAGTTTGGGGTATTCGACTTCTTGGCCAAAACTGATCGTCAGATCGTCGTCTTCAAGCGTAGCAAGATAGGTCCGGGACAAAGCCGTCTTGCCGGGTACCCTTGCAAGGATGTCAAAATTGTCCTCGACCAGTTGATCTTCCAAGGTTATGTCGAAAACGCGGCTTCCCGGGCCTCCTTTTGAGGTACTCGCCTGATAGTAGATTTCCGCAAAATGCAATGTAACCAGGTAATTATCAGGAGGCAGTGGGATCGAATAATTAAAGAGGCCCCATCGCTCACTCTGAAAAAGAATGTCGTCGCTCGTCCCGTCAATTTCATGGGCGAAGGAACCGGTGTTCCCTCCGGAATAGAGAACGTCCGCTTCAAACGTTGTGCCCTGGGAATCTACAAACCCATTCCCACCAGCGTTAATACAAATCAGTGCGTTTTCACTAAAAAGCGGTGCCGAGGCGGCCCCGGGGACACTCAGAAGGGACAATAACCCGAGGATCAAAGACCATAACCATCCCTGTTTCATGTTAATACCCTCTGAGCTGTCGAGCTTCTAGAAAGAAACGACGATCAAGCGGGCACCGAACGTATTGCTTCGGCCACAAACCGTTGCATCACTTTCAGGCTTAGTTTTCACAATCACGGCGCACCGGACTTCATATTTTTTAGGTCATTCCGGAACTATCCTTCGGAGACAGCAACTTCATAAGGGGGCTAACTCTTCTGAGCCTTGCACTGGTCCTCAATTAAGGACGTCTGGCACGCGGGCACACTGACAAAAGCCAGTAAGCCACTTCCTCATGCTGAGACTCCGCTTGGGAAGACGCTGTGTGGACCATTAAAGTTGGCGAACCCTATAGGGTTTGCGAAGAAATTGACCCTCTAAATTGCGCACTAAACTTTGTTAGCTTTGTTAAAACGCTATCTATTAAGGTATTCCTGTTCATTCTTCTGACACATAGCCCAAAGGGACTACTGGGAAGGGTCTAGCCTCGCGGTAACCGATTATCGGTCGGTCCCATGGTCAAGCTTTACGCCCAGATCGGGTTAGTTACGGCGGCACGCCCTTCCGGTCGAGCATGACGCATGTACCCCACTATGATTGGCACACAAAAGCCCACCAGCTGATCCGCGATAGCTCCTTAGAGCTAATAGGAGACCATTGAATTGATGCTAATCTTTTAGATATCCAAAATTGCCCAGAAACTGAACACATCGAAACAATAAAATTACCCCCGTTCCGTTAGGTCATGAGGTGGAAATGAACATTACACGCGGGTGGAAGCTTGTGCGGGGCGGGGAGCTGTATTACGTCCTCGGCCGATTCCAGCTCGTACGAAGTATCTATAGCCGGCTTCGAGCATTTCACCAGAGCCGAAGGAGAACGCCATCAGACCTAACGGAAGAGGCGACCCTTTTTGTTGGGCTTGACATCGACGCCGCTGTCCAGGCTATCCGCAGCGAGGCGGTGTTCATCGGGGCCAATCTGCCCAATAGCGTTGTGGATGAGATTGTAAGATTCTGTAAAGAGGAGGCCCTGTTCGCCCGACACGAACCAGAAGGTGGCACCTTTCGTGCCCGAGAAGTTGTCGGCGGCTTCAGGCCGGATGGACGCCCAGCACCCATAGGCGCCATCAAGGACCCTCTCAGCTGCCCTGCCGTCAGGTCGGTTACCGAGGACCCCGGGTTGCGCAGCATCGCCCGAAAATACCTTGGCTACGAACCTACCAAGATCATGACTCTGCTTTACTGGAGCTTTGCGTCCAGCTTTACAGATGAAGAAAGACGCCGGATGCTGCAACACGTGATTGACTATCACTACGATGTCGGTGGCTACAATTTCGTCTATGCCAGTTTTTACCTGCTCGATACGGTCCGCAGCTCAGGCGCTCATATCATGGTCAGGGGATCCCATAAAGAAAAGCCTCTGAGGATGCTCTGGGGTTCCGCCGTAGCCTCGGAGGATCAGGTCTACCTCCAGTTCGGCAAGGAGAACGAGCTGGTTATCGAGGGCCCAGCTGGCACTGGGTTCGTAGAAGATACCTCCTGCTATCACCGGGCATCCCCACCGACCAGTGGTGATCGGCTTTTGCTACAGATCCGGTTCAGTTGAGCATCGGTCCAAATGCTGGACCTGCACGCCCTACCACCCTATCCCACGCCTTTCCGATCAGCGCAATGTCTCCCAGGTCGCTGGGTCAGGTAAACAGCAACATCTGACGCCGACATCTCCCCTAGCTGCCTGTTGGTGACTGCCAACGCCCCACCTTGAAACACCGCAAGAATGTGGTAAAGGACGGCGTAAGCGCGACTTGGGCTGGCAGGTGGACCCATAGGAAACCCGCTGATAAGGGTTGTCTGAGACCGGATGCTAAGCTAGTGTCATATCAAATGCGTGTTCTTGGCGACCACCCAAAGCACGCCCCCTTCAATAAGGCCGTTAAGGGACTGAACGCGCGCTACAGGGGTGCATCATGGAAGACAGACAGCACCTACCGGTGCCTCGGCCGGCTCTCCAGGCCAAGACTGCCAACTGCCTAGTTGTAACGTTGGACCGACGGTCCGGCCCGTCTTTTCGGCTCTGTTTGCCAACAGCATCGGGCGACCCTTCGTCTTTGCCCAGGCAGGCGCGCCAACAGCGCAACCTCAGTCGTTCCGGCATTACCGGAAAGCAGCGCATTCGCTCTTTAAGAGCTCCTGTGAGCGGTTTCCGGTCTTCAGGCATTAAAACTATGAGCCAGCTTCAGCCTAGTTTTCATGCCGTGTCTGGAGGTTTTGTGGTGGCAGTTTGTCACGCGTCTGCCACCCGTCATCAAGAATTTTTTCAGCTCAGCTGAAAAGGCTGGCTGTCTGCACAAAAGGTGGAACTGAGCAATGAGTGAAAAGCAGCCACGCGTATGGCCGGGGGAACCACAACCACTTGGGGCGACCTGGGATGGAAACGGTGTAAATTTTGCCCTTTTTTCTGAACATGCAGAACAGGTTGAGCTCTGCCTGTTCGACCCTTCCGGCAAGCATGAAATTGAACGCATCATCATGCCTGAGCGCACAGGGCTTGTCTGGCATGCTTACCTGCCCCACGTCCGGCCCGAGATGCTCTACGGCTACCGAGTTCATGGCCCCTATGAGCCGGAAGACGGTCACCGTTTCAATCCGAACAAGCTATTGCTGGACCCATACACCAAAGCTGTTTTCGGAGAGATTCAGTGGAGCGATGCGCTGTTTGGCTACCGCGTAGGCGATAAAGACGACGACCTGTCTTTTGACGAAACGGACAGCGCGGAGGGCATGGTCCGCTCCCGGGTCATTGACGAAAGCTTCGACTGGGAAGGCGATATGCCGCCGGCTACCCCATGGCAGGAGATGATCATCTACGAGCTCCACGTCAAGGGCTTTACCCAAATGCGTACGGACTTGCCCCAGTACATAAGGGGGACCTATGCGGCGCTGGGAACAGAGCCTGTCATCGACTACCTGAAACAGCTCGGTGTAACAGCGGTGGAACTGCTGCCCGTTCACGCTTTTGTCAAAGACCGCCACCTCGAGGACGAGGGCCTCACGAATTTCTGGGGCTACAACAGCATTGGCTTTTTTGCGCCTGAGCCCAAATATGCCAGCAGCGACCCGGTCACCGAGTTCAAGGCTGCAGTGAAAGCCTTGCACAGGGCAGGCATCGAAGTGATTCTTGATGTGGTCTACAACCATACCGGCGAAGGCAATCATATGGGCCCCACGATCTGTTTTCGCGGTATAGACAACAAGGCCTATTACCGGCAGGTGCCAGAGGACGAACGCCATTATATGGATTACACCGGCACCGGGAACACGCTCGACATGGGGCATCCGCAAGTCCTGCAACTGATCATGGACAGCTTGCGCTACTGGGTGCAGGAAATGCACGTGGACGGTTTCCGGTTTGATCTGACATCGACACTGGGGCGGGAGGAGCACGAGTTCGACCGGTACGGTGCCTTTTTCGACATCATCCAGCAGGACCCGGTGCTGTCCCGGGTAAAGCTGATTGCCGAGCCCTGGGATCTGGGCGAAGGTGGCTACCAGGTTGGCAATTTCCCGCCGGGCTGGACCGAGTGGAACGATCGATACCGGGACACGGTCCGTGACTATTGGCGGGGCGAAGGTGATGTTATTGCCGAGCTGGCCACACGACTGACCGGCTCGGCCGATCTTTTCTACTCAAACGGCCGTAGCCCCTGCTCCAGCATCAACTTCGTTACGGCTCACGATGGTTTTACACTTCACGATCTCGTCAGCTACACCATAGAGCAAGTTCCAGCCCAGGAGGAGGATCAACCGAACGAAGAAAACGATGATGACGAAGATGAAAAACGGAGCTGGAACTGCGGGGCGGAGGGGCCTTGTGATGACCCGCAAGTTCTGGCACTGCGGGAGCGCCAGAAACGTAACCTGCTCGCCACGCTTTTTCTTTCGGCGGGTGTTCCCATGCTGCTGGCCGGCGACGAATGCGGCCGCACCCAGCAGGGAGACAGCAACGCCTACTGTCAGGATAACGAGATAAGCTGGCTGAACTGGGAGCTGAGCCAGGAAGATGAACAACTCCTGGAGTTTACCCGTCAGCTGATCCGGATCCGCCAGTCCCACCCTGCCTTCCGGCGTGGTCATTTTTATCGCGGTCAGCCAGTCAACGGTTCCGAGACCAGGGATATTTACTGGCTCAACCCCGACGGTCTCGAAATGACCAAGGAGGAATGGGACACAACCTTTGCCCGCGCTCTGGGTGTGCTAATAACCGGCTTGGGATTGCCGGACGTAGACAGGCAGGGAGAACGCCTGGAAGACGACGACTTCCTGCTGTTCCTGAATGCCCATCATGACGATGTACCATTCACGATTCCAGATATCGCCGGCATAGAGTCCTGGAACCTTTTGATCAACACCTTCATCCCCGACATTCCTGCGTCTTCCGAGCGCTGGCAGCCAGGCTCCGAATGTGCCGTCGGGGGACATTCGCTGATGCTGTTCCAACACCAGAGGGAGAGATCGTGAAACGCTATCACGAGATGCCGTTTGGTGCCCGGGTACAGCCGGATGGCAAGGTGCATTTTGGATTCTGGGCGCCCGCTGCCTCAGAAGTCGAAGTCTGCCTGTACGAAGGCGAAAACAGGGGCAAAGACAGGACCTATTTGCCAATGGAGCCCGCGGAAGAAGGCTGGTTCAGCCTTGAAACCGAGCGCGCCGGGGCCGGCTCCCTTTACAGCTACCGCATCGGGGGAACTGAGTGCGTGCCAGATCCAGCCTCACGCTTTCAGCCCGAGGATGTCCATGGGCCGAGTGAGGTTGTCGACCCCTCAACCTTTGCCTGGCGCGACAGTGAGTGGCGCGGCCGACCCTGGCATGAAGCGGTGATCTACGAGTTGCATGCCGGTACCTTCAGCACAGGTGGCAATTACCAGGGCATTGAGGAAAGGCTGGATTACCTGGCGGAGCTTGGTGTTACCGCCATTGAACTTATGCCCCTGTCGGACTTTCCGGGAGGCCGGAACTGGGGCTACGACGGCGTTCTACCGTTTGCCCCAGACCATACGTATGGTCGCCCTGAGCAGTTGAAAAGCCTGATCCAGGCCGCGCACGAGCGCGAGATCATGGTGTTTCTGGATGTGGTCTACAATCATTTCGGTCCCGACGGCAACTACCTGCACCTCTATGCACCTGATTTCTTTACCGAACGCCATCAGACTCCCTGGGGCGCGGCGATCAATTTCGACGGTAAAAACAGCCAGACAGTCCGGGATTTTTTCATCCATAGCGCCCTTTACTGGCTGGAGGAGTACCACCTCGATGGCCTCAGGCTGGATGCCGTTCACGCCATCCATGACGACGCAAGCCCGTCCTTCCTTGAGGAGCTTGCCAGCCGTGTCCAGGAAGGCCCGGGCCGTGATCGTCAAATCCACCTGGTGCTTGAGAACGACCACAACTCGGCAGGTTATCTGGCCCGTACACCGGAGCTTTCACCCCGCTTCTATACCGCCCAGTGGAATGATGACATCCACCACTGCCTGCACCTGATGCTCACGGGTGAGAGCGATGGTTACTACGCTGACTATGCCAGGCGTCCGAACTGGTTCCTGGGCCGCTGCCTTGCAGAAGGCTTTGCTTACCAGGGTGAGCCCTCTCCCTACAGGGCAAATGCTCACCGGGGTGAGCGGAGCACGGAGCTTCCCCCTGAGGCCTTTGTTTCCTTTCTGCAGAATCACGATCAGGTGGGCAATCGCGCTTTCGGGGAGCGGATTGACACCCTTGCCCCGCCAGCCGCCATCGCTGCTGCCGCTGTTGTGCGCCTGCTGGCTCCCCAGCCTCCCTTGCTGTTTATGGGTGAAGAATTCGGGGCGACCACTCCCTTTCAGTTTTTTTGCGACTTTTCCGGTGAGCTCGCTGAAGCCGTAACCTCAGGGCGACAGTCAGAATTTTCCCATTTTTCGGACTTTTCGGAAGCAGGCACAAAAGACCGGATTCCCGATCCGAATTCCGAACAGACCTTCGTCCAGAGCAAACTGAAGTGGGATTGCCTCGATTCGCCTTACCACGCCGACCGCCACCGCCACTTTACAGAGCTGCTGGCCTTACGCCGGAAACTCTATGGCGAAACGGACCACCGGCCGCTCCCCGGCGCGGGGACGTTCCACGAGTGTGGTGACACCGCACTGGAGGTAGTCTGGCAGTTAAAGAGTGGCGCCAGGCTCACCATGCTAATCAATCTTGGACCCGATTCCTGTGCAATTCCGGACGTCGGACCAGACTCCGGGGACACGCTGTATTTCTTTCCTGACGATCTTCCGGATGCACTGGCATCTGGACATCTTCTGCCCTGGTCGGTCGCCGTTTTTCTCGCCTCGGCCGATGACACGAAAGCCATTCCGACTGCCACCTATCGACTCCAGCTCAACAGGAACTTCACCCTCCGCGATGCTGGCAAGCTGATCCCCTATCTCCATGACCTGGGCATCAGTCACTGTTATTGCTCGCCTTACCTGAAGGCCCGGTCGGGCAGCAGCCACGGCTATGACATCGTTGATCATGGCACTCTCAATCCCGAGATTGGCAGCCAGGCCGACCTCGATGACTTCGCCGCAAAACTCAATGAGCGGGACATGGGGCATATCCTCGACATGGTCCCCAACCACATGGGGGTCATGGGAGACGACAACCTCTGGTGGCTGGATGTTCTGGAGAATGGTCCAGCCTCCAGGTTTGCGAATTTTTTCGACATCGACTGGACACCCCTGCGCCGGGGGATGAATAACCAGGTACTGATTCCTGTACTCGGTGACCATTACGGTGATGTGCTTGACCAGAAACAGCTGAAACTTGTTTTTGACCCGCACCGAGGCACGTTCTCGGTACAGTATTATGAGCATCACTTCCCGATTGATCCGCACCAGTACGCGCTGATTCTCAAACGGCAGCCGGACAGTTTAAAAGAGCGTTTTGCGGATGATGAGGTTGCGCTGATGGAATTCCAGAGCCTTGTCACGGCGTTTGAGAACCTGCCGCCCCGCAGCTGCGTTCTTAAACAGGAACTGACTGCACGCAATCGGGATAAGGAACTCCTTAAACAGCGGCTCAAAGCTCTCCATGAGAATAGCCCTGCCCTACAGCATCACCTGGCGAGCGTCGTCCGGGAGATCAACAATTCCGAAGCACTGGGCAAGGAGATCAGCAGCCCGATGCATGAGCTGCTTGAGGCCCAGGCCTATCGGCTGGCCTACTGGCGGGTAGCCGCTGATGAAATCAACTACCGCCGGTTTTTCGATATCAATGAACTTGCCTGCCTGCGACAGGAAGATACCGAGGTTTTCGAAAAAACCCATGGCTTTGCATTCGACCTTATCCGGCAAGGCAAGGTCCAGGGCCTGCGGATAGACCATCCGGACGGACTCTACGACCCGGCGCAGTATTTCCATCGCCTGCAGGGCCCCAGACCAGTCTACCTAATTGCCGAAAAGATTCTCTGCGAGGGCGAACGGCTGCGGCGGGACTGGCCTGTTCACGGCACGACGGGCTATGAGTTTGCTGCCGATTGCACCAGCCTCTTTATTGATCCGGCCAGTGCAGATGAAATGCAGGAAATCTATGAGGCCTTTGTGGGCCACAGAATGGAATTTGACGACCTCTGTTATCGCTCAAAAAAACTGATTGTCCAGACGTCGCTTGCCAGCGGGATGGCCGTGCTTGCCAATCAGCTTGCCCGCATTGCGGACGCCGACCCACACACCCGGGACTTCACCCTGAACGGTCTGAGGCAGGCTCTTACCGAAGTGGTCGCCTGTTTCCCGGTCTATCGTACCTATATTACTGAGCGCGGCGTTACTGATGAGGATCGGTACCAGGTAGACCGGGCAATCCGGGATGCCGTGGCAAGAAGCCAGGCGGCGGATATCACGGCATTCCGTTTCATCCGGGACGCTCTGCTACTGGAAATCGGCGAAGGCCAGCCGGAAACCCTGCGCCAACAGCTGATCCGGTTCTCTATGGGCTTCCAGCAGTATACCTCCCCGGTCATGGCCAAGGGCCTGGAAGACACCGCGCTGTACGTCTACCATCGGCTGGTCGCGCTTAACGAGGTCGGGGCCGAACCGGGCATCTTCGGAATCAGTGCTTCGTCCTTTCATCAGGCCAACCTCGAGCGCCAGGCCAACTGGCCTCATAGCATGATCGACACCTCCACCCACGATTCCAAGCGGTCCGCCGATACCCGTGCCCGAATCGGGATACTTTCCGAACTGCCGGACCAGTGGCGGGAAAAGGTCAACCACTGGACTGCCCTCAATGCCCGCTACAAAACCCAGGCCAGTGGCAGAGCATGGCCCGACAAGAACGCTGAATACCTGCTGTATCAGACCCTGATCGGGGCCTGGCCCCTGGAGCCGATGGACGACATCGATTTAGAGGCGTTCAGGTCGCGCATTCGGGATTACATGCTCAAGGCGGTCAAGGAAGCCAAGCAGTACACCTCCTGGATCAACAGTAACGCGGGTTATGAGGAGAGCCTGTCGGGATTTGTCGACGCTGTGCTGCAGTCTGACAACGCCGGGTTTCTGGAGGACTTCACCGGCTTTCAGGAAACCATCAGTCGGATGGGAATGTACGTCAGCCTTGCCCAGGTCCTGCTCAAGCTGACAGCGCCCGGCATGCCCGACACCTATCAGGGGGACGAACTCTGGAATTTCAGCCTGGTGGACCCGGATAATCGCCGTGCGGTGAACTACGACCGGCGCAGGGAAATACTGCATGACTTGAAAGCGCAGTTTGGTGGGGACTCCATTGAGCGTTTTGCGCTTTCCTCGCTGATCGAGGACATGTTGGACGGCCGAATAAAATGTTTTCTCACCTGGAAGTGTCTGTCCCTACGTCGGGAATATCCCCACCTGTTCAGCCAAGGTGGCTACATTGCTTTGCAGACCAGGGGCGAATATGCGGACAACCTGTTCGCGTTTGCCCGGGAACACGAGGGCAAAACGCTCATCGTGGTGGTGCCAAGATTGCTCGGGCGTCTACCGGTAGCCGCGGCCGATGGCTCCGGCCATCTTGTGAGCCAGCTGGACTGGGGGGACGCCCGCATCGAGTTGCCTGAACACCTGGCCAACCGTGACTACTGCAGTCACCTGACCCGGGAGTTAATAAATGCCAGCTCGCTCGAGCAGGGCCGATGCCTGGCAGCGAAGCAGCTGTTCGCCGAGTTTCCGGTGGCGTTGCTGGTTTCCGCGCCGGGGTCTTGAAGTAGTCTTTTCAGCCGCCCTTACAGGCCGTGGGGGTAATCCTGGTTCAGCATCTCCGGTGTAACCATGACGATTCCCTTCGGGCTGACGTAGAACCGTTGATGGTCCTCTTCCAGGTTGATGCCTATCCGGCTACCCTCCGGAATTCTGCAGCCACGGTCTATAACCGCCCTGCGAATCTGGCAATTCCTGCCGATATCCACGTCAGGAAAAATCACAGAATCATTGACTTCGCTGAAGGAATGCACAAATACCTGGGAAAACAGGACGGAATTTCTCACGGTCGCTCCGGACACAATGCAGCCTCCCGCCACCATGGAGTCAACCGCCATTCCCCGTCGCCCGTCTTCATCAAATACGAATTTTGCCGGAGGCAGCTGTTCCTGATAGGTCCATATCGGCCACTTCGGATCGTAAAGGTTCAGCTCGGGACTGACACCGATGAGTTCCAGGTTTGCCTGCCAGAGCGCATCGACCGTGCCCACATCCCGCCAGTATGCGCCGGTTTCCCGAACCGGGTCGAGAAAGGGGAAGGCGACGACCCTGAGCCTGCCGATAATGGAAGGAATAATGTCTTTACCGAAGTCGTGGGAGCTATTCAGCTTATGGTCGCGCTCCAGTTCCCCGAATAGCACTTTGGTACTGAAGACGTAAATACCCATGGAGGCCAGGACCCGGCCGGGCTTGTCAGGGAGTTCTTTCGGATTTTCAGGTTTCTCAAGGAACTCCGTAACACGGTAGGAACTGTCCACTGACATCACGCCAAAGGCTGACGCTTCCTCTACCGGGACCTCGACACAACCAACGGTTACATCCGCCTCTTCCTCCACATGGGCTGCGAGCATGGTGCCGTAGTCCATTTTGTAGACATGGTCACCCGCCAGCACAAGCACATACTCCGGATTGTGGCTCTTGATGATGTCGAGGTTCTGCATGACTGCATCCGCAGTGCCCTCATACCAGGAGGTTTCTATCCGTTGCTGGGCCGGCAGCAGTTCCACAAATTCGTCCATTTCGCCGCGAAACGAACCCCAGCCCCTCTGGATATGGCGAATCAGTGAATGAGCCTTGTACTGGGTTATAACCCCCACCCGGCTTATCCCCGAATTGATGCAATTTGAAAGCGGGAAATCGATTATCCGGAATTTGCCGCCAAAAGGCACCGCTGGTTTTGCACGCCATCGGGTGAGGTCATGGAGGCGGCTGCCCCTGCCTCCAGCAAGTACCAGTGCGAGTGTTTGACGAGTAAGACGGCTTACGAACCTCTTCCTTGCGGTCATGGACCCTTCCTTTGCCTGGGTTTGACGTCGACTACCTCCTAGGTGTCTGAGAACACCGCGAAACGACAGACTTGATTTATTACAGATTTACCATCCGACGCCTATGGTGTAAAGATCAAGCATATGATTTGCCACTTATGATTTCACTTATACGCCTTGCTCTGCATACGCTAGCGACAAAAGCGTTGCTAGTGCTCCGGACGAAGGACCAGCACCCCCAGGGGCGGCAGCGAGAGAGACAGGCTCGATGGCTGGCCATGAAGCGGAGTCTCATCAGCCAGCAGCTGACCACCATTACCGACATTGCTGCCTCCATAGACCGCGGCATCACTGTTGAATATTTCCGTCCAGGCACCCTCCCTGGGCACACCAACACGATAGTCGCTATGGGCAAGGGGGGTCATGTTGGCAATGACAAGTACCGGGTTGCCCAACTGATCGAGGCGCAGCCAGGCAAATACGCTGTTTTTCCGATCGTCCCCGATTACCCACTGGAATCCCTCCGGCGCCGCATCAGCCTGATGCAGTTCGCGGGTCTCTCTATACAATCGGTTGAGATCCCTGACCAGGTCCTGCACGCCTTTGTGCCTTGGATGGCTGAGCAGAGACCAGTCCAGTTCGCGGTCATGGCTCCACTCTCGCCATTGACCGAACTCGCAGCCCATAAACAGAAGTTTTTTACCTGGGTGAGTCCACATGAACGAAAGATAGGCTCTCAAGTTGGCGAATTGCTGCCACTCATCGCCCGGCATTTTCCCGATCAGCGAGCCCTTTCCGTGGACAACTTCATCGTGGGAAATGGGTAGGACGAATCTCTCCGAAAAGGCATAAACCAGCCCAAAGGTCAGTTTGTCATGGCTCCAGGACCGGTAAAGGGGATCCTGGGCTATGTATTCCAGGGTGTCGTGCATCCAGCCCATGTTCCACTTATAGGCGAAACCGAGGCCACCACCGGCGGTGGGGTCGGTGACACCGGGCCAGGCGGTGGACTCCTCTGCGATAACCTGGGCACCCGGCACATCCTCTTTGACGACATCATTGAGGTGGCGGAGAAAATCCACGGCTTCCAGGTTTTCCCGACCTCCATATTCATTGGGAATCCATTCTCCTTCTTGCCGGGAATAATCCCGGTGCAGCATGGAAGCAACCGCATCCACTCTAAGGGCATCCACATGGTAATCCCGTAACCACTGCAGCGCGGAGGACAGCATGAAACCGTGCACTTCACGCCGACCCAGATTGTAGATATAGGTATCCCAGTCCTGGTGAAAGCCTTCAAACGGGTGCTCGTATTCATACAAGGCGGTACCGTCGAAACGGCCAAGGCCATGGGTGTCCGTGGGGAAGTGGGCAGGCACCCAGTCAAGTATGACGCCCAGCCCGGCTTGATGGCACGCATTAACGAAAGCGGCAAAGTCACGGGTATTGCCGAAACGCCCGCTCGGCGCAAACTGGCTCAGTGGCTGATAGCCCCATGAGCCGCCGAAAGGATGCTCCATGATCGGCAGCAGTTCGATGTGGGTGAAACCAAGCTCGACCGCGTAGGGAATCAGGTGCTCGGTCAGTGCCTCCCAATCGTACATTTCACCGAGGTCTCCACCGTGCTTCCGCCAGGAGGCCACGTGAACCTCGTACACGGAGACAGGGCTCACAGGGGCTTGGAGGTCACCCCTGTGGGCCATCCAGTCGTCATCGCTCCAGATGAAAGGCGAAGTATCGGCGACCACCGAAGCCGTACTGGGTGGGGCCTGGGTGGCGAGGGCAACCGGATCGGCCTTGAGCACGGCTTCGCCATAAAAATTGAGGATCTCGTACTGATACGCTTCTCCCGGGCCGAGTCGTGGCAGGAACAGCTCCCAGACACCGGTCGGCTCGCGCTTGCGCATGGGGTGGCGACGACCGTCCCAGCTATTGAAGTCTCCCACCACAGAGACCCGCCGCGCGTTAGGCGCCCAGACCGCGAACCGAACACCCTTTATTCCGTCAACCTCTGTCGGCTGAGCTCCCAGACAATGGCCGATCTCACGATGGGTACCTTCGCCAACCAGGTAAAGGTCCAGGTCCCCCAACAGCAGACCAAATGAGTAGGGGTCCTCAGTCTCCTGTATCGCACGGTCTGGCCAGCGGATTCGCAACCGGTAGGGAGCGGCGTGAGGAACCTGGCCGGCGAACAGACCCGGTATCTGGATCGCGGTCAGGCTGCATCGCAACCGATTGTCGTCGCTGTCGAGCACATCGACTCCCAGTGCACCGGGCACGTAGACCCGAAGGACCATGCCATCGGCGGTTTCATGAAGGC
Organism: Marinobacter salicampi; assembly: GCF_011074795.1. GTDB lineage: Bacteria > Pseudomonadota > Gammaproteobacteria > Pseudomonadales > Oleiphilaceae > Marinobacter > Marinobacter salicampi. Next base: position 26,344 of record NZ_JAAMPF010000029.1, on the reverse strand, counting down.
CAAGCACGGAAAACGGGTTGCCATGACTGGCTTCCGCCAGGGCCTCTGCATCTGCTCGGGGAAGCCAGACACCCTGGTCAGTGGGCGGTTTTTCAGCAGCATCAGACATTGCCTTCTCCCTTGTTCAATTGATCAGCAATAGCTGCCAGGCCTCGCAAGGGTACCCTGAGCCAGGTGGGCCTGTTGGCAGCTTCGTAAGCAATTTCATAAGCGGTCTTCTCCAGCAGGAACAGCTGCAGGGCGGCGTCCTCTCCGTCTGCGTTCTGCCACTGGTGGGCGATGCCTGTCGCGCTCTGGCGATAATTTTCCAGGAATACCCGGCTGCCGATGTGCCGGTATCGCTCAGCCACTTCCCGGCTCTGTTGGCTCACGCTCGGGCTGGTCTCCGAGGAGGTTGATCGGTCGCCTGTAATTGCGCCCGCGTAATCGAACGATCGCAGCATGCCTGCGACATCCTTCCAGGGGCAGTCCTTGGCACGTCTCTCGCTGAGGGGACGCGCCGGCTCTCCTTCGAAGTCAATGAGATACGCATCATCGTGCACAACCAGGACCTGACCAAGGTGAAGGTCACCGTGAATTCTTGTCAACAGGCTACCCCTTGCCCTATGCGCCAGGCTTTCGGCATGACTGACCAGCCCATCGCGCTGGGCAAGAACCTGGTCGACCAGTCGCTGGTCCTCCTCTGGTGCGCTCCGGGCATGTTTATCTAGCAGATCAAGCGCTTCCCGCACCCGATCTCCGACCCGCCGGGACCAGAGACCAACCTGTTCTTCGTCCGCCAGCTCGGGCTGGAATGCAGGATCCCGACAGGGTCTGGCCAGGACCTGATGCAGCTCTCCAAGACGCTGTCCCAGTTTGGCGGCAAACGCTTCCAGTTCGTCAAATGGGCCGAAGCCCTTCTCCAGCGTGCCCGCATCTTCGAGCGTGGCTTCGTGAATGGCCCGCTCCAGCGTATTGCGGGTCCATGTCCAGGCATCACCCTGATTCTCGATATAACCCTGGGCAAGAATCAGCGTGTGGGGCTCCTCCCCTTCCTGGTGGCGCGCCACATCGCCGTAAAACGGTGGCACATGGGTAAAGCCATTGTCAGTAAGATAATGGGCAATCTCGGCTTCGGGATGAACGCCTGCCTCCAGGCGCCGCAACAGTTTGATGACCACCTGCCGGCCAATGACAATCGAGCTGTTGGACTGCTCCACGCCCTGTGACACAACCTCAACATCATCAGGAAGTTTCAGGTCCTGCAGGAGCGAGGTGGGCGAGAACCTCAGCTCACCCCTGCCACAGGGAAGCGGGGCGCCCTTGCGTAAATAGCTGAGCAGACACAGACCAAATTCCTCAAGCGCCACAGCATCTGTCAGCAGGCCGACCTCGCGGCCCCGGCGTATCCTGGCCATGGCCAATTGCTGGGCGAGCACATGGGTTCGGTCATCTGCACTGACGAAAGCAAGGGGCACCTGATATCGATCGGCCCCCTCACTGTGGCGGACCTCAATCTCGCTCATCAGGAACTCGTTGCCCGAGTCACCAATGGGGTCGGCATACAGGATATCCACCGATTCAATACGGGCCTGTTTCGCTCCGAACCAACGGCGCTTGGGCAGGTACTTCGGCAGGACTTCCTTCTCAAGTTCTCTGCGGGGGCGCGGTTCAAGCACTTCCTGAAGATGACGCCGTGTAATCAGGGTAACGTAATCAGGCATGGGTTCGGGAGGCGGCATATGCCAGGACGGCATTTGCGATTCGCTGGCCATCAGAAACCAGAAAAATCCATAGGGCGAAAGGGTCAGGTTGTAATGGGTTGCCTCCACCGGAGGAAAAGCGCTCCCCCCGGTCATTTCCACCGGCACCCTGCCCTTGTAATCGGCGAGATCCAACTCCACCGCCTGAGCAGTGCGAGCGACATTGGCAACGCACAGCAGAGACTGTGTTTCGCCGTTTGCGTCCGTCAGCTCACGCATATAGGCCAGGATGTTGCGATTGGCAGGATATAGCATGCGCATGCCACCCCGACTGAAGGCCCGATGCTGCTTCCGTACAGTCAGCATCCGGCGCATGCTGTTCAACAGTGCATGGGGATCCCCCATCTGGGCTTCCACATTAACGGACTGAAAGCCGTACAACGGATCCATGATGGGAGGCAGTACCAGCCTGGCAGGGTCGGCGCGGGAAAAGCCACCGTTTCTGTCCATGGACCACTGCATCGGCGTGCGCACCCCGTCCCTGTCGCCCAGGTAGATGTTGTCGCCCATGCCAATTTCGTCGCCGTAATAGAGAATGGGGGTGCCAGGCATGGAAAGAAGCAGGCTGTTGAGCAGCTCCACCCGTCGACGGTCCCTTTCCAGCAGAGGCATCAGGCGTCGGCGTATGCCCAGGTTGATCCTGGCACGGCGGTCCGCGGCGTAATGGTTCCAGAGATAGTCCCGCTCCTCGTCAGTGACCATTTCCAGGGTCAGTTCGTCATGGTTGCGCAAAAAGATCGCCCACTGGCAGTTTTCCGGAATGTCTGGGGTCTGTCGGAGGATATCCGTGATCGGAAAGCGGTCTTCCTGGGCCAGGGCCATGTACATCCGTGGCATCAAGGGAAAATGGAAGGCCATGTGGCATTCATCCCCGTCACCGAAATAGGGCCGGGTATCTTCGGGCCACTGATTGGCCTCGGCCAACAGCATCCGGTCAGGATAACGCTCATCAATCACCGTCCGGATGCGCTTCAGGACGTCGTGGGTTTCAGGGAGATTTTCATTGTTGGTGCCCTCCCTTTCCACCAGATAGGGAATAGCATCCAGCCGAAGCCCGTCGACACCCATGTCCAGCCAGTATTCCATGGCCTTGAGGAGCTCATCCAGAACCTGGGGATTGTCAAAGTTCAGGTCGGGCTGGTGGGAATAGAAGCGGTGCCAGAAATAGGCATTGGCGACTGGATCCCAGGACCAGTTGGAGGTTTCAGTATCGGTGAAGATAATTCGGGTGCCCGGGTATTTACTGTCAGTGTCAGACCAGACATAGAACTCCCGCTCGGGTGATCCTGGTGGTGCGTTGCGGGCCCGCTGAAACCAGGGATGCTGGTCCGACGTGTGGTTGATCACAAGCTCGGTGATAACCCTCAGACCCCGCCGGTGCGCTTCCGTAATAAACTCCTGGGCATCCTCCAGCGTTCCGTAGTCCGGGCTCACGTTGCAGTATTCGGCAATGTCGTAGCCATCGTCACGGCGGGGTGACGGGTAGAACGGCAGCAGCCACACGGCATTGACCCCCAGACTCACAATGTAGTCCAGCTTCTGGATCAGTCCTTTGAAATCTCCGATCCCATCCTCATTGGCATCAAAGAACGACTTCACGTGCAACTGATAAATAACGGCGTCTTTGTACCAGAGGGGATCCTGCAGAAACGCCTCTGTTACCGGATTCTCTTGCTCGGCTTTGACATCCATCGTGGTTTTTGCCTCCTGACGTCAATCGGAATTTGGGCTCTTCATGCCGGCAGCAAAACTCAGGGCAGGTTTACCCGCCAGATGCCAAAGGGAAGGCCCAACGGGTCAAGACGTGTCCATTGCCATTGCCCATGCCAGGTCCAGCTATGGCCTGTCATCAGGTCTTCCGCCTCCAGGTCGGCGTCTTCCGGCAACCCGAACTCCCACAGCGGTAATTCGAAACTGCCTTCCTGGGCCTCAAACGGATCAAGACTGATCACCACAAAGACTACATTGCTGTTATCGGGTGTGCGTTTACAGAAATACAGCAGGCGGTCGTTATTGATGGGATGAAAACTGACCCCCAGATGGGTTTGAAAAGCCGGATTCTCCCTGCGGATGCGGTTGAGTTGTGCAATCTCATAAACAATGTTGCCTGGGGCACTGTAGTCCCTTGGACGTATCTCGTATTTTTCCGAATTGAGATATTCCTCTTTGCCCGGCACTGGCGCGTTTTCACAAAGTTCAAAGCCCGAATACATGCCCCAGGACCCGGCCCCCAGGGCGGCCAGGGCCGCCCTGATCAGGAATCCCGTACGGCCGGACGACTGCAGGAAATACGGATTGATATCCGGGGTGTTCACAAAGAAATTGGGGCGATACCCATAGCGCCAGGGCGGACGAGACAGAGTCGTCAGATATTCGGTCAGCTCGGCTTTTGTGTTGCGCCAGGTGAAGTAGGTATAGCTCTGGGTAAACCCCAGCTTGCCCAGATGAAGCATGACGGCGGGACGCGTGAAGGCTTCAGACAGGAAGATGATGCCCGGGTCCCGGCTGCGGATGTCGTCGATAAGCCACTCCCAGAATGGGAAGGGCTTGGTATGGGGGTTATCCACACGAAAAATGCGCACACCCAGGTCAATCCAGCCCTGGACTACGTCCCGCCAGGCCAGCCAGAGGTCCGGAATGGCATCTTCCCCATAGAAATCCACATTGACGATATCCTGATATTTCTTCGGTGGGTTTTCCGCATAGCGGATAGACCCGTCCGGACGCCAGGAAAACCAACCAGGATGTTCTTCCAGCCAGGGATGATCCGGAGAGCACTGAATGGCAAAGTCCAGGGCGATTTCCAGTCCATGGTCGGAGGCTGCTCTTTCAAGTTCGACGAAGTCCTCGAAGGTACCCAGCTCGGGATGGATGGCTTCATGCCCGCCGTCCTTGCTGCCGATCGCGTAAGGACTGCCAACGTCGTCGGAACTGGCCTCCAGGGTATTGTTTTTGCCCTTACGATGGATCCGGCCAATGGGGTGGATCGGCGTAAAGTAGAGAACATCGAACCCCATGTCGCGGATCATGGGCAGCCGTTTCTGGACGTCCCTGAAGGTGCCGTGACGGTTCGGGTCATCGGTTTCGGAACGGGGAAACAGCTCATACCAGCTGGCAAACCTGGCTTCGACCCGATCAACGTAGAAGGGATACTTTATGGCACTGCGAACGCGGTGGCGGCGGGGGTCCGCTTTTTCCATCAGTTGATGGGTAAACGGGTCCAGTATGAGTGCGACTTTGCCGCTATCCGTGCTGGTCTCTACAAACTGGGTATGCAGGGCTTCCAGTGCTTTGCGCGTCTGACCTCTGCTGCGTTCCTGCGCCTGGGCAATGAGCCGGCGCCCCTCCTCGAGTTCCAGAGCAACCGGCACACCGGCATGATGCTTCTTGTAGAGCTCGTCGCGGTAGGTACCGAACACATCCCACCAGGCTTCGATCGTAAAGTGGTGCAGCCCGAGTTCCTCTGGCGTTATCTCGGCTCTCCAGAGGTCATTGCCAAGCGGGGTGACGCGGGTCATAGGCTGAACCTGCCAGTCTCCGCCCTCTTTGCGCCAGCGAACCACAGCGGACAGCAGATCGTGCCCGTCAGCAAAAATGACGGCCGTTACAGGTACAGGGTCGCCTGCGATGGCTTTCGCCGGGAACCTTCCCTGATCAAGACTGGGTTCGACTGATTCAATGGCAATACGGGGAGCTTTGGCAGCACTCTGCGCTGCCTTGCGGTCATTCTCTGCCGTGCTGCTCAACGACGTCTTGCGCACTTCTCTGTTCATCAGGCTGTCTCCCTAGCCTCCCTGGCAGCATACCGTCGCCGCCCGCCTTCAGAATTCGTACATCCTCGTCTGTTCTGCCCTCATCCGCAGCCTTTGCAACGTGGCTTTCTTGCAAGGCCCTGACTATTTAAAGCCGTCCTGGTCCGGTTGAGACATCGGCGTATAAAACCAGTATCAATTAAGCCAGTTACTAATTCAATGTTCGCTGTCCGCGCTTTTCACAGATTCGAGACGACCGCTACGAAGGTCGCCCAGACGCTGACGGACCTCTTCAGCCTTCGGTATTTCCTGCGCAGCCGGCGACCATCGACGGCGCCAGTTGGGATGCTCGGTAATGGTTCCGGGCAGATTCGCCTGCTCCTCAAGCCCCAGCAGGTCCTCTACTGGCAGAATGGCCAGCGGAGATGGCGTACGGCCCAGGTGCCGCGCACAGCGGTCCAGAACACGGGCCACGGGAATATCCGCGGCCTGTAGCTCGCTGACGGCATCCGGGGACTCCACCAGCCCAAGCGCCCGCGCCAGCCTGGCTCGGTCTCTGGCCCGGTTTTGGCGTTCGGTTTCCACTGTCTCGGTTTTCGGCAGGAGGCCAAATTTCCCACGCCATTCGATGTCCCGGCCGGCCCACCAGCCAGCCACAGTAGGCAGGTCATGGGTGGAAGTCGTGGCCATTGTCGCTGGCGACCAGTGCTCAGGCGGCTGAAAGTCCGCCACATAATCCCGCTCGAACCAGAGAACGTTCATCCCCATTATGCTGCGCTCACAAAGCCTCTCACGAAATCCTGGCGCCACCGTGCCCAGGTCTTCTCCCACGACGACCGCCTCATGCTGGACCGACTCCAGCGCTGTAAGCCTGAGCAGATCGTCGAGCGGGAAACGAACATACCCGCCCTCGTCGGGCCGCTTACCGGCAGGCACCAGCCAGAGCCGCAGAAAACCCAGGATGTGATCAATCCGAAGGCCTCCGGCCTGGGCAAAATTTGCCCGCAACATGTCGATAAAACTCCGGAAGCCGGAACGTATCAGGCCGTGTGGGGAAAACGAGCACAAACCCCAGTCCTGGCCATGTACATTGAACGAATCGGGCGGTGCGCCAATAGAGACTCCAGTGAGCATTTCCTGCTGCCGGCTCCAGGCCTGACTACCGGAATCATTCGCACCCACGGCAAGGTCGGCAACCAGGCCGACCGCCATGCCGGACTCCACGGCTGCGTCCTGGGCCCGCTGAAGGCCATCCGCAACAAGCCACTGCAGAAACGCATGGAAGCTCACTTCATCGGCGTGGTCCTGAGCAAACTCTTCCACGGCAGCACTGGCAGGGTCACGGAATTCCACCGGCCAGTTCCGCCAGCTGCCAGCCCCCTGCCATTCTGATAAGGCCTCGAATCGGCAATGATCCTCAAGAGCCGCTCCGCCCTGCTTACGAAAGGTCGTGAACTGCCGGTACAGATCGCTGTCCTGCCCGTCCCTGCCCTCAGCAAAGTCCTCATACAGAGACCGAAGCCAGGTGAGTTTTGCGCTGCCAACGGCAGGCCAGTCAATCATCTCAAGGGATTCCAGATCCCGAACACGTTGCTCCAGGCCACAGCGGGCTATTGCTGCCTGAACCCGTGACTCGCCAAAAACACCTTCAGGAGCGCTGTAAAGCACGTTGCGCAGAAGCCGACTTGAGGGGGAATAGGGACCGTAGTGATTGGGGTCTGAACTGAACATGGCGTGGGTCGGACTCACAGTCACCGCCGCTGCACCCTCAGCTGCGGCGCTGCGACAGAGGTTTTCCAGCGCCAGGGCGTCTCCCATCCCGCCGCCACCTGGCCGACGCAAGGAATAAAGCTGTGTGGCCAGGCCCCATAATCGTGAAGATCCGTCAGTCGAGCGACTGGCGGATCTTCTGCTAGCAGCCTGTTCGACAGAAAAACATCTGGCGGGCGCAACGGCCAGAGTCAGCGAACAGTCTGCAACGCTCAATCGGTGGTAGCCCGCCTCCGCTACCGCCGGGATCCGGCCATGTTCATCGGTCCGGCCCTGATGGCGATGGCCACTTTCGAGCTCGATCATATAGTCCGTGGCCGGGGCCAGCGGACAGGCCAATGTGATGACACATCCCTGATCGGCAGTAATCAGTGGCGGAAGCTGAGCTGGAGTTTCGGGATGATACAGCCGCTCCAGCGCCTCCCGACTGCTTCGTATCTCTTCGTCACTGCCAGCTGGAAATCCAAGAAGTGGTAATAGAACACTCTGGATCTCAGGCTCGAGGTATTGGGTGGAGCCCTCACTGTCGGTCCACTCAAGGATCAGGCCTGCGGCCTCAGCGAGTTCTCTTAAGGCACTGCCATTCATAGGAGGCTCCTTCTCCTGTTGGGACATAGCGCCACAACAAGCGCGATGGGTCCGGGTTCGTATAGATGGCCGCGAGTGCCAGTCCCATAGCAAGACAGCTAAAGCGGTAACTGTCGTAGCGCTGGAGAAATGATTTCAGAATCGGACACGAATAAGCAATAACCCGCGTAAACCGATGTGGCCTGTGTGGGATAACGCCAGGCGCAGCATGCTCATTAGTGCGTTGGGTCAGGTTGACAGCTACCGAATGATTGCCTCACTGTCAACCTTTACCAAAATCCTATAGTCTTTTTACATCTTTTCTTGGTAATTGGATTGATCGCCAGACCTTTCTCGAAAGCGACTCAACGTCTGCCGTCGGTTTACACTGTATTAAAAAAATCACCATTGAATGCTATCTTTTCCTTGATGGACCATTTTTTTATAAGGAAGTTATCTATGACCTCATCGGTGACCATTCAACTACAGATTGGCAATGCGATTCCGCCTGGCAATGAAGATGAGACCCAGGAGATCATCGAGTTATGGCAGCAGGCCAACGCTTTCTTCACAAATATGGAATTTACGGCCCAGGGCCGGTTAAATGGAAGCGCGCACTCCTACCGGGTCAGCCTGGACGCCGGAGAATTGATTGCAGCCATGGAAAAGGCACGGGGTCAGTCAGGCTCTTTCTCCAGGCAACAGCTGGCCCATGTGGAGGATCCTGACAAGCCAATCAAGGCTGGACTCTCCGTCACCATCTCGGCGGAGGGTCACACCACAGCAGAGGAAGAGAGTTACCAGGTAGCCACAATTTTTATCCAGCAGATGGTGTTAGCGGTCAATCTTGTCAGACCCGGAGCAATCCAATTGCTGGACACCCGGTTTGCCGGCCAAGGCGCTCATAAATACGAGGCCCAGAATTATGCTTCCGGGCTGTTTTATGGTGCCCTGAAAGCCTCACAGGAGTACCAGTGGCCCCCGCTTAAAAAGCTTTCCCTTGAAGAGGTCTGGGCCTGGCTTGAAAACACCGAAAGCAGCCGGAAAGATACTGCCATAAAGAGCATCAATGAGGTGCTTTTCACCCTGCTGAAGGTGGCGGAGAACCGTCATGAATACAGTTCCCGAATGGCGATGCTGATCATGTATCAACTGGAGAAAATACTCGATTGCCGACAGGTTAACTCACAGTCAGACGTATATCATCGAACCGCTTTGATCCTGGAGCACTGCCCTCACCCTGACGGCTGGCTCTCTGAACTGCAAGATGCCCGCAACAACCTGTTCATGGCAAGTGTGCCGGTGCACCGCCCACCGCTCATTTGCCACACCACAGAGAATGCTCTTCGGAAACAGTTCGGGCAGCATCATTCCGCTGTTGAATCGGGTACGGCCGTTGTTCTGGCCCTTCTCCATGACCTTATTGGCCATGGAGCACAACGCTACAAATTTTCAGAAACCATGGACCGGGAATAAATTGAACTGAACAGTCCGGTCGCGAATTGAAGCCTTCCTGTTCGAGACAGCTGGAGGAATGAGATATGGGTAACGTAGCGACAGTGACAATGAACCCAACAGTCGACCTTTTCGCTGAAACCGAGCGGCTGGTGGAAAACGGTAAGACCCGTTGCCAGAATACCAGCCATGAACCCGGCGGAGGTGGCATCAACGTGGCCCGGAACCTGCACCGGTTCGGCGTTAATGTCGTGGCGATACTCACTGCGGGCGGCCTGCAGGGAGAAAGACTGAAACGAACCCTGAAACGTGAGGCTTTTACCTCTCACTTCGTCGACATCCAGGATGAGACCCGGCAAAGCCTTGCGGTCACCGAGAAGGCCAGCGGCAAGCTCTATCATCTGGTTTTCCCCGGCCCCGAACTGCAGGAATCAGAGTGGCAGCAGTGTGTCGACGTGTTCGAGACCCTGCAGCCGACGCCTGATTACCTGGTGCTCAGCGGCAGCCTTCCGGGTGGTGTGCCGACTGATTTCTACAGCAACCTGGCGCGCTCGGCCGCCGACGGCGGAACCAGAGTGATACTGGATACCTCCGGCAAGGCCCTTTCCTCTTCCTCGAGAACGGGCATTTATCTCACCAAACTCAACTTCGGCGAATTCCTCGACCTGGGGTATTCCGGCCCGGAGGACTACGCCAGCGTATTGGAGGCCATGGGCAAAATGGTGGATCAGGGCCTGAGCGACAACCTGATAATCACCCTGGATGCGGACGGCGCCCTACTCGCCTCAAGCGTCGGCGAAAGGCTTCACGCGCGCCCTCCTGAGACCCGCGTGATCAGTCATGTGGGCGCAGGAGACAGCTTCGTTTCGGTCCTGGTTTACCAGCTTGATCGTGGCCAGGCAATGGCGGAAGCCTTCCGTTATGGGGTTGCCGCCGCTGCGGCCAAGGTCAGCACGCCGGGCAATCAGCTCACGGATCTTGAAAAGGTCGAATCTATCGTCACGAAGGTGGCCGTCCGCGAGCATCAGTAGTGGTCACTGGGGATATCGGTCAGAAACGTTTGCTGGCTTCAAAGCCGAGGCTGACGAGGTCACTCGCAAATACCGATGATGTTGCCCGTCTGGCCTGGCATTTAAGAGATAAACCCCATACTTTTTCTTATACTCAAGACGATGTATTGCAGGGGCGGTCGGGATAGCCGCTAGCTGGATAGCAACCAACAAGGGCCAAAGACATGGATCACCGTCGAAAAAATATATTCGTTCTTGGATACGATGAAGAACATGCCCAGGACCTCCGGAAGATACCCGATGCCGACGCCTTTTGCTTCCACCCGCTTTTGCGCACGGATGAAGTAGTTCATCAGAAAAACTTCTACATTGATGAAAGACTGGAACAGGCTCGCGACATCTTGCGCAGCTTCGACGGAAAATTGGACGCCATTGTCTGCCACTGGGATTTTCCTGCCACCCCCATGGCCGCAATTTTATGCGCGGAGTTCGGCTTGCTGGCACCCTCTCTGGAGGCCGTACTCAAGTGTTCCCACAAGTATTGGAGCCGCCTCGAACAACAGGCCGCGGTACCCGAAGCGACGCCAGGATTCTGCGCTGTCGACCCCTTCGACAAAGATGCGCCTGACAAAATCACACTGGATTACCCTTTCTGGATAAAGCCGATCAAGGGCTATGGTTCTGCCCTAGGGTTTCGCATCAATAATAGACGCGAACTTGACCACGCTCTGGACGTAATAAAACAGAGAATCAAACGCATCGGTGATCCCTTCAACAAAATTCTGGAAAAAGTGAACTTGCCGCCTGAACTGGCTGGGGTAGACGGTAATTACCTGGTTGCCGAAAAACTGATCCATGGCTGGGAGTTTGCCCCCGAGGGCTATATGCAGCATGGAGAATTTCACGTACATGGCGTAATAGACATGGTTCGGGACAAAAACCGAAAGAGCTTCCTTCGCTATGAATATCCCTCCCAGGCGCCCCGCAGGATCCAGGAGCGCGGTATTGCGATGGCCGAAAAAGTACTTCGCCAGATTGGTTTCGATAATGGCTGTTTCAACATGGAATTTTTTTGGGGCGAAGATAGCGACAGCTTATGGATTATCGAGATTAACGCCCGAATCTCCCAGTCTCACTGCTATCAGTTCGAGATGGTCGACGGTATGTCCAATCACGAGATAGCCGTGCATGTGGCGCTTGGTGATACTCCACGGTTTGAACATCACAACGGGCCCTACAGGCATGCTGCGAAATTCCTCCTTCGGCATTATACACAGCAGGATGCCGTCGTTGCTCGCGCGCCAAGTGGCGACGAGCTCTCGCGTCTCGCTGAGTCGCAGCCCGACACCAAGGTAGTGTTCAAAGCACAGGAAGGCATGCGATTGTCAGAAATTCCGGACCAGGACCCCTACAGCTATATCCTGGCAGAGGTTCATGTTGCAGGCAAAACCCAGCATGAAATGCTGCAGCGTTACCGTGAAGCCATTAAGGCACTGCCCTTTGAGTTCTCGCCAGTGCCGGATGACGAGGAAGATTAGCATCGCGCAGGCGCAGGCCGTTCGCAAAGATCTGAGTTTAAGAGTCCGCGCCGACCTTTTAGAGGACTTTCAAAGGAACGACCCATTGGCTGCGAAAAGCGAAAAGAGAGGGAACTCTTCCAAAGAAACTGCCTGGCATTCCGCGGACATTGAGGAAACTCTGGCGGAACTCGACGTCCGGAAAGAAAATGGATTGACGGATGACGAGGCCCAGGAGCGGTTCAAGCGTTACGGGCCTAACCAGCTGCGGGTGGCCCAAAGCCGGCCCTGGTGGCGGATTCTTGTGGGGCAGTTTCGCAGTATCGTTATCTACCTGCTGGGTGGCGCCGCCCTTCTGGCGTTTGCCACCGGCCGCCTCCCGGAGGGGTTTGCGGTCCTTGCGGTACTGCTGGTAAATACCACTATCGGCTTTGTCAGCGAATGGAAGGCGGTACTATCCATGGCCGCCCTGCGCCGGTTGGGAGAGCACATGACCCGTGTGCGCCGGGAAGGCAGTGAGCAGGAGATTGCTGCATCGGAAATCGTGCCCGGCGATATTGTGCTGCTCGAGGCCGGCGACCTGGTCCCCGCTGATCTGCGATTGCTGGAAGCGGAACATCTGAGGGTCAACGAAGCACCTCTCACCGGTGAGTCCGTTGCGGTGAGCAAACTGACCGATACCCTGGCCGCGGATACGGACCTTGCCGATCGCAAGAACATGCTCTACAAGGGCACCAGCATCGCCGACGGCACCGCGGTAGGCGCTGCAGCGGCAACGGGTTCCAAGACGGAGCTGGGCAGGGTGTCCGCACTTGCGGAATCGGCGGAGGGAACTGTCACACCATTGCAGCGGCGACTGGATCAATTGGGGCGCCGCCTCGCTGTATTAACCATTTTTATCGCGGTCGCGGTCGCTGCGGTGGGTTTGCTGGTGCGGGAGCAAGAGGCCGCGCTGGTGATCGAGACGGCGCTGGCCCTCGGTGTAGCAGCCATTCCTGAAGGCCTTCCCATTGTTGCCACGATCGCCCTCGCCCGCGGCATGTACCTGATGTCCACCCGCAACGCTCTGGTGAACCAGCTCACCGCGGTGGAAACTCTGGGGGCAACCCGGGTGATCTTTTCTGACAAAACCGGCACCCTGACGGAAAACCGGATGCGGCTGCAAAAAATCGTCACCCCCACTGGTGATCTCGCACTGGAGGAAAACGGGACGGGCACGTCGCTGGAGGACAAGGAGGGGGTACGCCGCGTACTGGAGGTGGGCCTGCTCTGCAATGGCGCTTCCCTCAAGCAGGAACAGGGAGAGGACAATCCTCGTGGCGACCCCACTGAAATCGCACTTCTGGCCGGAGGCAAGGACCTGGGACTGGAGCGGGAATCTTTGCTTAAAGAGCGCCCTGAGGCACGGGTTGAAAAATTCGAACCCCGGCTCAAGAAGATGGCCACCTTTCATCAGGAGGATGGCAAGTATTACGTGGCGGTGAAAGGCGCCCCCGAGGCTGTGCTGGATGTCTGCAGCGATATCCTGGCGTCCGAAGACAGCGCCGAGTCTCTGGATGACGAGACCCGCCAGCAATGGGTCGAGCGCGCCAATGAACTGGCAGGCGAGGGTTTACGCCTCCTGGCAATGGCCGAGAAGCGGACGGAAACCGAGGATTCCGATCCCTATGAAGAGCTATGCTTCCTCGGCCTTGTGGGCCTGCTTGATCCACCCCGCGAAAACGTCAAAGTAGCGATAGATGCCTGTCAGGCGGCGGGTATCCGGGTGGAGATGGTGACCGGCGATCAGGCAGAGACCGCCACGGCGATCGCCCGGGCTGTAGGGATCGTCGGGGGCAAGGATGATCCGGAAACTGTCACCATGCTGGGGCGCGATATCGGTGCCCCCGAAGAGATCGACGAGGACCAGCAGGAAAAGATCTACCGTGCCAATATATTTGCCAGGGTGAGTCCTGAGCAGAAGCTTGATCTGGTGACTATTTACCAGAACCGGGGCGAGATCGTGGCCATGACCGGTGACGGCGTCAATGACGCTCCCGCTCTGAAGAAGGCGGACATCGGCATTGCCATGGGCAAACGGGGCACCGAGGCGGCCAAGCAGGTCGCTGACATGGTGCTGAAGGATGACGCCTTTGAGACTATTGTGGAGGCGGTACGACAGGGACGGGTGATTTTCGGCAACATCCGTAAATCCGTCATGTTCATGCTCACCACCAATGTGGCCGAAGTGCTGGCGGTGGCCATAGCCACCGGTGCGGGATGGCCTCTGCCGCTGTTACCGCTGCAGATTCTCTATCTCAATGTGCTTACCGATGTCTTCCCTGCTCTCGCCCTGGGGGTGGGCCCGGCCAGCGGAAGTGAAATGAAAGAGCCACCCCGCAGCCCCCGGGAATCGGTGCTGACCCGAGCCCACTGGACGGAGATCACCGGATTTGCTGCCGTGATGGCAGCTTGTGTGCTGGTCGCCCTGCTGCTGGCACATCACTGGCTGGGATTGACGGAACTGGAAGCGGTCACGGTTTCTTTTCTGACTCTGGCTTTCGGCAAGCTCTGGTTTACATTCGTTCTGCGGAGCCCCAAGTCTGCTGTTCTGCGTAACGAAATAACACGCAATCCCTGGGTATGGGGAGCCCTGGCGCTTTGCATCGTGTTGCTCGCCGCCGCAGTCTATCTTCCGCTGCTCTCTGGCCTACTGCAAACCCGGCCTCTGGGCTGGCAGCCGTGGCTTCTGATTCTGGCAATGAGCGTCGTTCCCCTGCTGGTGGGACAAACAGTGCGGGAAATACAGCGGCGCAGGTTGACTTAGTAAAACCAGCGCGCAAGGAGAGCCAGGGTGCGGAGGCATTGCGCTAAGGCGTGGCTTCCGCTGAATCACCCAGGTTGCGTAAAAGATGAAGCACTTCGGCGGGGTCCCGGACATGATAATCCGCCAGGGAGCAGGTTATAGCTTCACCTACGTAAACACCCGGCCCGTCGTCACGGAGGGCGGCAAATGCATCTTCATCGGTAACATCGTCCCCCGCGTAGACAATAAACGGTGGCTCTTCACTCGAAACTGGCAGAACGTCGATGAGCCATCGCAACGCCCGGCCCTTGTTCCAGTCGACGTCGGGTTCAAGCTCCAGAACTTTTTTACCCTCACGCTTTCTCAAGCCTGTTTCCTGACGGATATCCTCAACAGCCTCCCGCACTCTGTCGAGCACATCCCCACTCTTCACCTTGCGGTAGTGAACAGCCAGTGAGTAACGTTTGCGTTCGATAATCACACCCGCAAGATCACCGACTTGCTCTGTTGCCATCCTTTCTGCATGGTCCACGTCTTTCACGGCTTGATCGGCCTCCGGGAGAGTGTGTTGATGACCATTCCCAGCAATATCGAAGCCGTGGTTACCGGCGTAATAAATCCCCTTTACATGGACCCGGGATTCCAGATCCTCCCTGTCCCGTCCGCTGATCACCGCCACCGGGCAAGAGAACCGTTCCAGCGCCGACCGGGCTTCTGCGGAAATTTCCGCCTTACCCGGCTCATCGGTGATTTCAGCCAAAGTGCCATCGAAGTCCAGAAATACGGCCAGGGGTCGGCCGCCCTGCCATGCCGAAAGATCGCTCAGGTGATCCAGGACGTTGGGAATTCGGCGTAGAAAGTCCACTGCGTAGACATCGGAGTCGACACGATGGGCACCGGCTTCCCGGAGCTCTTTCTCGCCGCCGTTTCGCGACACGCCCACCACCAGTCCGAACCCGCCTTCACGGCCGGCCCGAACGCCGGCAGTGGCATCTTCCAGGATGACTGTATCCCCCGGGTCTACCCCGAGACGGCGCGCCGCCTCCAGCATGATCTGCGTTTTATCCGCCAGCTCCTGCTCTGCCGCCATGACGCCATCGATAACCACGTCGACTGCAGTCATGAGTCCGGCTTCGGTGAGAACCCGCCGACCATTCCGGCTCGCGGTGATGATGGCCAGCTTCATGTTGCCGCGACGCCATCGCTGCAATGCAGCCACAGCATCCTCAAAAACGGCCACGCCGGTTGTTTCCAGAAGCTCAAGAAACCGGGTGTTTTTGCGATTACCAAGGCCACAGACGGTGTCACAATCGGCGTCATCCGAGGGCTTTCCGTAGGGAAGCTTTAGTTGGCGGGAGCGCAGAAAATCTTCAACGCCTTTATACCGGGGTTTGCCGTCCACGTGGGCAAGATAGTCGGCTCGGGAAAAAGGCTGCTGTTGATCCTCACCGCTCAGGTAGTCATCAAACACCTGCTTCCAGGCCCGCATGTGCAGGTCAGCGGTGCGTGTCAGCACGCCATCCATGTCAAAAATGACGGCCTGAAACGGCTCCATCCGCTTCATATTGAAAATCCTCCTTGCCTGCGGACAAATAGTGAAGACTCAGAGCCGAGCGCCCCAACCGTTTTCGGATAAAATCTCATGAGGGCTTAGCCATATTGAGACTGAAGCGTTTCTGCTCTCCTGAACACATTTCGTATACCTGGCCTTCAAAGCCAACCTGAGCCGCGCTGGACCAGCCTTTCTCAAAGCTGACGTTCATCGTTTCGTGGTTCAGTTCGATGTGCAACCAATGGCCCCGATAGTGGACGCAGAAGCTCAGCCCTTCGAGCCCTTTCGGTAAGCAGGGGTCCAGCCAGAGTATGCCGTCACGCATTTCGATACCGGTATAGCAACGCTGCACCAGATCCACCGTTCCACCCATCGCGCCCAGGTGGATACCCTCCGACGTCGTGCCACCCTGAATGTCGTCGAGATCACTGACCAGGGCCTCCTGGAAGAGGTCCCAGGAGCGCTCGCGGTGCGTTCTCGCGAGAACCCAGGCGTGCACCACCCGGCTAAGGCTGGAGCCGTGGGACGTTCGGTCGAGATAGTACTGGACGTTTTCGGGGATATTGTCGGGATCAAACTCATAGCCAAGGCCGGAAAATATTTCCCCGAGCTCCCGGCTGGAAAACAGGAAAAACAGCATTAACACATCGGCCTGCTTGGTGGCCTTGTAACGGTTCATATCCCGACCTTCCGCCTCCAGGATACGGTCCAGGCGCTGAATGTCACCGTGCTTGCCCCGCAGTTCTTCCCAGTCAAGCTCCTCAAGGCTGTCCCAGCCCTCGAATTGACTGATAAGCCCAGATGAAAGGAAGGGGATGAACATCCGTTTGCTTACATCCTGCCAGCGGAGCAGATCCTCGGAGGAAACATCGAGAAGCTGGAGGAGCTCCGCCCGCCGGTCCTCAGCCAGCATCTCCAGCATGATGCAGGCTGTCTTCAGGACCCATGCTGCCATCACGTTGGTGTAGGCGTTATTGTCCAGGCCCAGCTCTTCCCGATCGGGGTATTTGGTGTGGAACTCATCCGGACCCATTACCCCCCGTATTTCATAGCGCCCACGGTCAGGGTTGAAGGTGGCAATACTGGCCCAGAACTGAGCGATGTCGATCAGAATCTCGGCACCGTACATAGAGAGAAACTCCATATCCCCGGTGGCCTGAAAATACTGCCAGACGTTGTAGGCAATGGCGGCGTTGACGTGACGTTGGGTGTGGGAGTTGTCGGGTATCCAGCGCCCGGATTCCGGATTCAGATGCAGAACCTGGCTCTCCTCCCGACCATCGCTACCGCTTTGCCATGGAAACATGGCGCCTTTGTAACCAGCTTCCCTCGCCGCCCGTCGGGCCCAGCGCAGGCGCTCATAGCGATAGAGCAACAACGACTCGGTGAGATCGGGAAGACGCAGATTGAAATAGGGGAAAGTGAACAGCTCGTCCCAGAAGATATGTCCTCGGTAACCCTCTCCGTGCAGTCCCCGGGCGGGAATGCTCGCGTCGCGCCTCGTCGTATGTATGGAGGCCGTCTGCAGCAGGTGGAAAAGGTGCAGGCGAAGGATGGCCTGAGCCTGGGTGTTCTCTTCGCCAACCAGGGTCAGATCAGCCCGACGCCACAGTCTTTGCCACGCCTGCTGATGCTGCTCGAGCAGAACATCAAAGTCTGCAGCATGCCGGATGTCCTCGCAGGCTTCGAAGACGGGCTCGCTAATGGCGAGATCCCGGGAACTGTGTAAGGAGAGCACTTTTTCCACAGTTATCGGCCGGTTTTTTTCTGCCCCAAGCGTCAGGGATTGACCAATCCAGTTCTGCTCGGACAGGGTGTGCCGCTCGGCAGCAGCCGGCTCATTGTCGACCCAGACCCGGGTACGGACCGCCTGGGCTGTGCGGATTTTGGACTGCAGGGTTCTGGCGCAAAGGAAAATCGCCTCCTCCCCCACCTGACCGGTGTCCTCTACCTCCAGATGATTGCCGTTGAGATCCCGGTAACGAGCCACTCCGCTGTTGGTAACACGACCGTCGATGGCTGACCTGATCTCCACCGCTCCGGACCAGTTGAGAGGGGTAAGCACCCAGCTGATGGCAGCAATATGGGGATCGCCCATATGCACAAGGCGCCGGGTTTCCAGCATGAATTCACGGTCTGACCTATCACTGAACTGAATTTTCCGATGAACCAATCCGCGATAAAGATCCAGCCAATGGGTGTAGTCGAGAATCTTCACATGGGCCAGGTCGAACCATTCACCATCTTCGCATCGAAAGGAGAGAGGTAGCCAGTTGGGCCAATTCACCATGTCCTCATTTTCAATGATCTTCCCCCGGATTTCGCTTTCCGCTCGGTTAAAGCCCCCCGCCAGATAGGTCCCCGGGTAGTGGGGGCCTCCGGCAGGCGATTCCTCCAGTGCCCCACGCGTGGCGAAATAGCCATTGCCCAGAGCCAGCAGGGCTTCCCGGGTAGGCTGTTCCTCCGGATTCCACTCGTGGTAGACCAGTTCCCAATTGGTGAGCGACCTTTCTTTCATAGGTTTCTCTCCTAAAAATTCAGCGTCTGAAACGGAAGGCATCACCCGGGCCAGCAGGTCCGCTTATGGCTGTGCAGACCCTCTACCGACCGGCCGTGACCACATTGACCGGATCACCCTTCCCAAACCGGCGAATGTTTTCCACGGTGGTGTCAAGAATACGCTGAACGGCTTCCCTGGTATTAAAAGCACTGTGAGGCGTAACCACTACATTCTTCATTCGAACCAGCACCTCGTTCGCCAGCAGGGAGGAAAGATCCTCGGTCTCTTCGTAGACAGAACGAAGCAGCTCTGCCTCTTCCCTCACCACCGGCTCATAAGGCAGAACATCCAGCCCGGCGGCCGCTACTTTCTGCTCTGCCAGTGCCCTCGCCAGGGCCCGGATGTCGACCACGTCGCCCCGGGCTGTATTGATAAGGACCACTCCGTCTTTCATCTTGGAAAACGCTTCGGTATCAATAAGGTGATGGGTCTGGGGGTTCGCAGGCACATGCAGGCTCACGATATCAGCCTGTTGCAGCAAGTTGTCCATATCGACATAGTCAAATTTGAGGTCTCGGGCAGCCTCTTCATCCGGTTTAAGATCATAGGCCAGCACGCCCATGCCAAAGCCCTGTGCAATTCGGATGACGGCCATGCCAATAGCCCCGGTGCCCACAACACCCAGAGTCTTTCCCTTCAAGTCGAAACCTTGCAGGCCACGGGGTGAGAAGCCGCCTTTGCGGGTCCGTTCCACTGCTTCCTCCAGCCGATGGCTGATCATGAGCAGAAGGCCAAAAACATGTTCCGCCACTGTGTGTTCGCCATAGTCAGGACAGTTGCATACCGTGATCCCCCTCCGTTCGCATTCCTTGATGTCGATGTGGTCGAAGCCCGTGGATCTGGAGGTGATCAATTTTAGGTCTGGCATGGCGTCCAGAGCCTGCCGATCCACCCTGGAGTAGATGAAGATCGAAATGGCCTCCGCAGCCCCGTACTCACCGGCATTGCCCGACCGTAGCGGCTCTTCAACACAACTCACGGAATGTCCTTCCTGTAACACCGCGAAAGCGCCCCTTTCCCACTTTTCTACGTCGAAAAATACAATTTCCATGTGCCCTTATCCTTTTCCAGCCTCCGATTCGCCGCTATCTTGCACTTCACCCAAGGGCCCGTATCTGAATGTCTTGTTAATGCTTTTGCGAATCAGCCCTCTCGCCAGATTTCCAGTATATCCAGCACACTGTCCGGGTTGAGCGAGATGGAATCGATGCCGCTATCCACCAGAAACTGGGCAAAATCCGGATAGTCGCTGGGGGCCTGGCCGCAAATGCCCACCTTGCATCCACCTTGATGGGTCTTTTCGATCACCTGCACAATCGCGGTTTTGACCGCCTCGTCCCTTTCATCAAAGAGTTCGCTGAGTTGCTCGGAGTCCCGGTCTACTCCCAGTATCAGTTGGGTCAGGTCATTGCTGCCAATGGAGAAACCGTCGAACCGCCTGGCAAACTGGTCCGCTAGAAATACATTGGAGGGCACCTCACACATCATGTACAGCTGCAGGCCCTGCTCACCGCGCCGAAGCCCATGTTCAGCCATTACATCAATAACCTGGTCCGCCTCACGCGTGCTGCGAACGAAGGGCAGCATCACCACGATATTGTCCAGGCCGATTTCCTCTCGTGCCATTTTTACGGCCCGGCATTCCAGGGCAAAACCGTCCTTGTAGTGATCGCTGTAATAGCGCGAAGCTCCGCGGAATCCCAGCATGGGATTTTCTTCCCGCGGCTCGAACTGGTCTCCGCCAATGAGCTTGGCATACTCGTTGGTCTTGAAGTCGCTCATGCGGACAATAACTGGATCCGGATACTGGGAGGCGGCTATCATCGCGATACCGCGGCTGAGGTGCTCGATAAAGTACGCCGTTTTATCCTCGTATCCGGCTGTGAGCTGCTCGATACTCTTTCGCGCCTTTTTGTCTTCAACTTCATCAAATCGCGCCAGGGCCAGGGGGTGAACCTTGATCGCGTTATTAATGATGAATTCCATACGGGCCAGACCCACTCCTTTTACCGGCAGACGCCACCAGCGGAAGGCGGCGTCCGGTGCAGCCAGGTTTATCATCAGCTGCACGGGCGCTTCGGGCAGATCCTCGATATCGATATCCTTTTCCTCGTATTCCAGGATACCCTTGTAAATCCGGCCTTCGCTTCCTTCTGCACACGAGACCGTGACTTCCTGACCATCCTTGAGATCCTTGGTCCCGGTGCCGGTGCCCACCACTGCGGGAACGCCCAGCTCCCGGCTTACAATGGCCGCGTGGCTGGTCCTGCCGCCATGGTCAGTGATGATGGCTTTCGCCCTTTTCATGACAGGGCCCCAGTCCGGGTCGGTGCGCTCGGTGACCAGCACATCGCCATCCTCGAAACGGTCTATCTCTTTAGGGCTGCTCAGAACCCTCACCTTGCCCGTTGCTATGGACTCACCAATGGCCACGCCCCGGCTCAGTACCTCGGCCGTTCCCTCCAGCCGATAGCTTTTGAACGCGCCGGACTGCTTCTGCGAATGAACAGTTTCAGGGCGGGCCTGAACACAATAGAGCTCACCGGATTCACTATCCTTGGCCCATTCCATGTCCATGGGTTTGTTGTAGTGCTGCTCAATGGATACGGCCCAGCGAGCAAGGGTGAGAATGTCATCGTCGTCAAGCACCAGAGCTTCCCGCTCAGCCTTTTTGGTACTTACCGTTCTGGTAGGCGCCGAACCCCGGGACGCGTAAACCATTTTTTCCTTCTTACTGCCACATTTCTTCGCCAGGATCGGCACCAGGTTCTTATTCTCAAGCCCAGGCTTAAAGACCCGATACTCATCTGGATCCACGGTGCCCTGTACGACCGTCTCGCCCAGGCCCCAGGCGGCGTTAATGACTACCACATCGGGAAAGCCGGTATCGGTGTCCAGCGAAAACATCACGCCGGCGCTGGCCTTGTCTGACCCCACCATCTTCTGTACGCCTACGGAAAGCGCGAGCTGCAGGTGGTCGAATCCACGATGTTCACGGTAATTGAGGGCGCGATCAGTAAACAAGGACGCATAACACTTACGGCAGGCATCAATAAGATCGTCGCTACCGCGGATATTGAGGAAGGTCTCCTGCTGTCCGGCGAAGCTTGCCTCCGGAAGATCCTCCGCCGTGGCGCTGCTGCGCACGGCCACGGGCAGATTCTTCTTGCCATTGCGGTCGGCAAGCTCTTCGTAGGCACCACGGATGGCCTGCTCAATATCTTCCGGAAACTCACCTTTGCGGAAGGCATCGCGGATTTCCTTGCCGACCTTTTTGAGAGACTTTTCCTCCCGGGCAAGCGTTTTGGTCAGTTCCCGGATGGTATCTCCCAGCTCATTGTGCTCGACGTAAGCCCGGTAGGCATCTGCCGTGGTGGCGAACCCGCCCGGCACCCGCACACCCCCTTCCCGCAGATTGCTGATCATCTCCCCCAGTGAGGCGTTTTTTCCTCCAACAATAGAGACGTCGTCATTGCCCAGGTCTTCAAACCAGCGAATGTAATTTTCTTCCTTCATGATCAGCCCATCCGTTGCATCATATCCACGCAGCGGCGGGAAAACGCCCACTCGTTGTCATACCAGGCCAGCACCTTTGCGAAGCGGTCCCCGATCAGCTGGGTGTCCTGGCTGGTTACGATGGCGCTTTCCTCCCTGCCGATTATGTCACTGGAGACAAGGGGCGAATCGTCGACGGCAAGAATGCCCTTCATGGAATCCTTCGCTTGTTTGCGAAACGCGTCGTTGATCCGCTCATCACTGGCGTCTGCGGCCAACAGGCAGGTCAGATCCAAAAGCGAACCGGATTTGACCGGTGCGCGCACTGCGATGCCGTTGAGCCTTCCGTCCAGATCCGGAATGATCTGTCCAATCATCGCCGCCGCGCCGGTAGACGTGGGTACGAGATTTTCCGCCGCCGCCCGACCCCGCCGGGGCTTTTTGTGCGGTCCGTCCAGCAGATTCTGGGAGGAGGTATAGGCGTGCACCGTATTGATGAATCCTTTCTCGATCCCGAACTCGTCGTGCAGCACCTTGACCACCGGGGCTAGACAATTGGTCGTGCAGCTTCCGATGGAGATAATATGATGTCGGTCCGGGTCGAACTGATCCCCATTAACACCAAGGATAAAGTCGCCGTCGAGTTCGCTCTTGCCGGGTGCCGAAATAAGCACCTTCCGCGCGCCCGCATCGATGTGTTTATGCGCGTCTTCCTTTTTGCGAAAGAGCCCGGTGGCTTCGAGAACAACGTCCGCGCCCTTCTCACGCCAGGGCAACTGAGCCGGGTCTTTCTCGGCGCTTACCGTAACGGTCATGCTGTCATCGATAACCAGAGCGTCCCCTTCGGCCCTTACCTGATGAGCCCAGCGCCCATAGGTGCTATCGCACTGCAGGAGGTAGGCCAGGGTTTCCGCGTCGGTCAGATCATTGATGTGGACCACTTCCAGGCCCTGTTGCTCATAGGCGATGCGAAATACTTGTCTGCCTATGCGGCCGAACCCATTGATGCCAATCTTCATGGTTGCAATCTCCTTTGCTTTCCACGGTGAAGTTAGCTGAACTGCGTATGTAGCTGATCAAGAAACTGCGGAGTTAAAACCATCCAATAATTCTTAAAGCGTACTTCAGTATCAGTGCACTGAAGGCCGTACGCTAACATGATCTAAACAGGGCGCGATGCCCTTCCGGCAGCACATTGCGAGCTGCAGGATAAGCTCAGCCGGGTGATGACACATCGCCATCATTATGCCAAGCCCAACTGTATTCTCTTGTTGCGTTATCTTAAAAAGAATTGCTAGCTTTGAACAAGCACGAACAGAACCTGTCAAATTCGCGAAGACTCTGCATCCAAGAACACACTTGTCAGCAGTAGATGTCAATGCCCTAGTCGAGTTTTTACTCACTCACCGGACTAACCAGATAACAGCCGTATAGCTAAAAGAATGAGTTAAACAACGCTCTAGGGGGCACCCCGGCGCAATCCCCCCGATTCATTCCTTAGAGGCAGGAGGCCCGCAAGTATGAAAACATTGAGCGATCTGGATTTAACCAATTCACGTGCTCTCGTTCGGGTGGACTTCAATGTTCCCCAAAATGACGAGGGCATGGTGCTGGACGATAGCCGCATGCGCGCGGCCCTGCCGACACTACGTCACCTCCTGGAGAAAAATGTCGCCTGCGTATTGATGAGCCACCTCGGTAGGCCTGGCGGTAAGCGGGTGGCACAACTGAGCCTGGCTCCGGTCGCAGAGAAGCTCTCTGAATTGTTGCCCGATCATCGAATACGACACTGCGAAGAAGTGGTGGGTTCGCGAGCTGAGGAAATGGCCCGGGCTCTGGCCGGTGGTGAGATCCTTTTACTGGAAAATCTGCGTTTCCATCCCGGTGAAAAGGCTAACGATGACCAGTTTGCAGGCGCCCTGGCGGGGCTCGGCGATGTCTATGTTAACGATGCCTTCGCGGCCTGCCATAGAGAACATGCTTCTGTGCATGCCACAGCAACACGCTTTCACCCAGACAGGCGAGCGGTGGGTCGTCTGGTTGAAAGGGAAATAGAAGCCCTGGACAAGATCGTCGATAACCCCCAACAGCCCCTGGTCGCGATTTTCGGCGGCGCTAAAGTAGCCGACAAGCTTGAAGTTGTCAGCGCATTCATCGACCGCGCCGACCGGATTCTGATTGGCGGCGCCATGGCCTATACCTTTCTGCGCGCCCAGGATAGATCCACAGGCTCTTCTAAAGTGGAAGAAGATCATCTGGATGAGGCCCGGGAAATACTGGACAAAGCCGGAGACAAACTCCTTCTGCCCATAGACCACCTTATGACCAGGGATGGGGAAGTCCGCACTGGTGATGAAATCACTGGTGACTGGATGGGGATGGACATCGGTCCGGATACCGCCTCCCGGTATGCAGAAGCCATTGGAAGCGCCGCTACCGTGGTATGGAATGGACCCATGGGCAAGATTGAAGAGGAAAAGTACTTCAGCGGTACACAACGAATAGCGCAAGCCATGGCAGAGTCCCGGGCCATCACCGTTGTTGGCGGCGGGGAAACCGGACAGGCGGTTCATAAGCTCGGGATAGAGGATAAGCTGACACACCTTTCCACCGGTGGCGGCGCCTTTCTTGATTACCTTGCCCAAGGCTCATTGCCGGCACTGCAAGTCCTGAAGGGAGATTAACCCATGGATCTTAGACCCCTGCTCACCGAAAGCGATACAAAAATACTCTTTGTCATTGCCGACGGGCTCGGCGGTATAGACAGTGAAGGCCGAGGCACGGAACTGGAAGCAGCCCGGACACCCAATCTCGATCGGTTGGCGAGCCAGGGCGCCACCGGGCTAACCTACCCAGTGGCACCCGGCATTACGCCGGGGAGCGGACCCGGCCATCTGGCTCTCTTTGGCTACGATCCGGTGGAGCATGACATTGGACGAGGGGTCCTTACTGCGCTTGGTATCGACTTCGACCTGAAGCCGGGTGATGTCGCTGCCCGTGGTAACTTCTGCACCGTGAACGACGACGGCGAGGTAACCGACCGCCGGGCCGGCCGCATCGACTCCCAGGAAAGTACCCGGCTGGTGAAGATGCTCAGGGATATCCGTCTCGACGACGTGGAGATTTACGTCGAACCAGTCAAGGAGCACCGATTTTTACTGGTGTTGCGGAGCAAGAAGGAAGCAATCAGCGCGGCTCTGGACGACACCGATCCCCACCGAACCGCCGTAGCGCCCAGGCAACCCCATGCCCGGGAAGAAAAGTCACAGGAAACGGCGCGGGCGGTGAGTGAGTTCCTAGCGCAGGCCCAGGAGATTCTCGCTAAGGAAGAGCCGGCTAACATGGTGCTGTTGCGGGGTTTTGCGCAGTTGCCCCAGCTGGCTTCGTTACAAGAACGGTATGGACTGAACGGCTGTGCCCTCGCTGGATACCCCATGTACCGGGGCATCGCACGGTTGCTGGGAATGAAAGTCGAGGACTGCGGCCCTGATCTGGACAGTGAAATCGAGGCTCTGCGGGCTGTCTGGTCGGACCATAATTTTCTTTTCCTGCATTTCAAGGACACCGATAGCCGTGGCGAGGATGGCGACTTTGATGGCAAAGTTGCGGCCATCGAAGAACTGGACCGAGTGATTCCCAGAATGATGGAACTGGAACCGGATGTGGTCGTGGTGACAGGAGATCACAGTACCCCCAGCGCAATGGCCAGCCACAGCTGGCATCCGGTACCGGTCCTCATCCGCGCAAAGACATGTCGGGTAGACGGAGTCAATGTCTTCGGCGAAACCGCCTGTGCCGGTGGCGGGCTCGGCCACCTTCGGGCAAAACATCTAATGACCCTGGCTCTGGCCCACGCAGGCCGTCTGCGAAAATTTGGAGCTTGATCACCGAGCTCATCCCGAAAATCACTTTCAATACTGGACGGTCTCGTTCCTGTCGCGCCGGAGGCTCATAAACAGGCACAGCACCAGAACGAAAAAAGCCGATCAAAAGATCGGCTTTTTCAATAATGGTAGCGGGGAGCAGACGCGACCAGCGTCTGCGGCAGCAGCTTTGCGCCGCAGGCCCGTAAACAATGCTGACACACATGCCACCGCCAGAAAGCAAAAAGCCGATCAAAAGATCGGCTTTTTTCAATA
>NZ_JAAMPF010000028.1 GCF_011074795.1 Marinobacter salicampi | reverse complement strand
CAAACCTTCGCCATCGCGCCTAGCTATCAAGGCCCTCTGGGGCTCAGTAGATCAGCGAATTAACCAGACGGGACACTAGTGCTCAGGTAGTGGCCGGGTCCAACTCGGCCAGAGTAATCAGGAAGGCTTCGCCGTAACGCTCAAGCTTGGCCTTGCCAACGCCATTGATCTGGGCAAGCTCAGCGAGCGTGCGCGGGCGACTTGCCAGAATTTCAAACAGTGTGGTGTCATGGAAAATAACGTAGGGCGGTACGCCCTGTTCGTCAGCCAGGCTCTTGCGGCAGGCTCTTAGCGCTTCCCAGCCGACTGGGTCGGTGACCTGTTCCCGCACATTACTTCTACCGGTTGCTTTTTTCTCGGCCGGGTCCCTACGCAGGTGAACGGTCTCTTCGCCCTTCAGTAACGGACGGCAGGTCTCGGTCAGCTGTAAGGCTCCGTACCCGTCCGGGTCTGCCCGCAGGTAGCCGTTGGCGACCAGTTGTCTGAATACGGACTTCCATTCAGTTGCGGATAAATCTGCGCCTATGCCGAAGGTGGACACGGCCTGGTGCCCCGACTGCCTGATTCGCTCGTTTTCGGACCCCCTGAGAACATCAATCAGGTAAGTGACGCCGAAACGCTGGCCGGTGCGAAAAACGCAGGACAGCGCTTTTTGAACAGCCACGGTTCCGTCCCAGGTCTGGGGTGGTGTTATGCAGGTATCGCAGTTGCCACAGGGGTTTTCCAGCAGGTCGCCGAAATACCGCAATAGGGCCTGGCGGCGGCAGGTCGTTATCTCGCACAACCCAAGCATGGCGTCGAGTTTCGTGCGCTCAAGCCGTTTGAAATGGTCATTACCGGTGGAGCTCTCCAGCATTTGCCGAAGCTTGATCACATCCTGCAGGCCATACACCATCCAGGCAGTGGAAGGGTGACTGTCACGTCCGGCTCGCCCGGTTTCCTGATAGTAGGCTTCCAGGCTCTTGGGCAAATCTAGATGGGCCACAAACCGGACGTCGGGTTTGTCGATACCCATGCCGAAAGCAATGGTGGCCACGATAATGACCCCTTCCTCCCGCAGGAAGCGCTCCTGGTTTCTGGCGCGCTGTTCTGAGGGCAGCCCGGCATGATAAGGCAGGGCGGTGTAGCCCTTGCTATCCAACAGCTTTGCGGTGGCTTCCACTTTGTTGCGGGAGAGGCAGTATACAATGCCGGCATCGCCATGATGTTCAGCTTTAATGAAGTCAACCAACTGTTTGTTTGCGTTAGTTTTTGGCGCGATTCGATATTGGATATTGGGTCGGTCAAAGCCGCTGACGAAGTGTCGGGCATCCACCAGTGACAGCCGCTGGGCGATCTCGGCACGTGTGCGTTCGTCCGCGGTGGCGGTCAGGGCAACGCGGGGTATGGCGGCAAAATCCCTGGCCAGGATATCCAGCCCCAGGTAGTCGGAGCGGAAGTCATGGCCCCATTGGGAAACACAATGGGCTTCATCAATGGCAAACAGGGAGATTGAGGCTTCATGGAGCAAGCCCAAGGTGCGTGGCTGCAGCAGCCGTTCAGGGGCGCAGTAAAGCAGGTCCAGCTCGCCGGTGAGCAGGGCATTTTCAGTATCCCGAGCCTGCTGAAAGTCCATGGTGGAATTCAGAAAAGCGGCTCTTACACCCAGTTGTTGCAACGCCGCAACCTGATCCTGCATCAGCGCAATGAGCGGCGATATGACCACACCAGTGCCGGCCCGGACCAGGGCGGGGACTTGATAACAGAGCGACTTGCCGCCGCCCGTTGGCATCAGGACCAGCGCGTTCCTGCCCGCTACAATCTCGTGAATGACCTCGCCCTGGAGTGGGCGGAACGCGTCATAACCAAACACCTGCCTGAGCACCGTTTCTGGTGAAGCGCCACTGGTGTCTGGTTTTTCAGGGCTGAGGTTCTGGAAATCCATGATACTGAGGGTCCATCTGTGCTGAAGAGAGCGATTAGGGCTATGACCGGCGGACGCCAATACTACCAGAAACCACCGGGCTTGGGTTTGAGAACGGGTCGTGAACGGGTTTGGGCGTCGGTTTGTGATCCCTTTAACACAGGACCGGAGCAGAATGGGCAGGCAGGCCCCAACAGGTTACAATAAGAGGCTTTTCCAGGAAGTTTGCGCCTTCACTACCACGATCACAGGATTTTCATGCAGGAATTTGATGGTATCCGTCCGTACCAGGATGACGAAACCAAGGCAGCGATTTCCCGCCTCATGGCGGATGCAGAGTTTCTAGAAATGATCGCCCGCTTCAAGTCCCCGTTCATGGCCCGCTGGGCGCCGGGTCTGACCCGTATTCTGCTGCAGCGATGGCTGCGCAAGGAGTTCGGCGATATTGAACGGATAGACAGCCTGCAGGCCCGGCTCTATCACCTGGTGGACGAACTGGTGCATAAAACCACAAGCCGGGTCACCTGCTCGGGCCTTGACCGTCTCGACCGTAATACCTCATACCTGTTCATATCCAACCACCGGGACATCGTATTCGACCCCATGGTGGTCAATTATCTGCTTTTCAGCTACGGGCTGCGAACCACCCGTATCGCCATCGGTGACAACCTCCTGCAAAACCGCGTCTTTGCGGAGATGATGAGGCTGAACAAGAGTTTCGTGGTGAAGCGAAGTGTTTCAAGTCCCCGGGAAATGCGCGACACCTACATGACGCTATCGTCGTTTGTGTACCATTCCCTGGAAGACAATCACAGCATCTGGATCGCCCAGCGGGAAGGGCGCGCCAAGGACGGCATTGACGAAACCGATCCGGCCATCGTGAAGATGTTCTACATGAGCCAGAAAAAGGCCGGGCTTGGCTTTGCCGACGCTATGAAGCGGCTGCGTATTGTCCCAGTGTCCATTGCCTACGAATACGACCCCTGCGA
This sequence comes from Marinobacter salicampi, assembly GCF_011074795.1. Lineage (GTDB taxonomy): Bacteria > Pseudomonadota > Gammaproteobacteria > Pseudomonadales > Oleiphilaceae > Marinobacter > Marinobacter salicampi. Next base: position 31,789 of record NZ_JAAMPF010000028.1, on the reverse strand, counting down.
CGCGGACAAGGCCCGGGAGCTGGAGACTAAGGCTCGAACCGGCGCATACCAGAAACATGGAAGTGAAGATTCAGAGCAGATAATAAAGGGCCTGACCGGCTTCAAGGGCCATGTCCACGTGCACTTCGGCGAACCCATCACCGATGCGCCCGACACGGCCAAGGAATTGGCAAGCCGTATCGATCACGATATGCACAGGCACTACCACGTCCATGGTTCCAATCTGGTCGCCTATAATCAGCTGTTTCCGACCGACCCCTCCACAGTCAGTGCCACTGTTGATCTGGCAGAGACCCTGTCGCCGCCGGAACTGGAGGCTGCTGAGGCGGAAATGGAGCGGCGTCTGGACGGCTGTGATGAAGCTCTGCGTCCTTTCCTACTGGCCATGTACGCCAACCCCGTAGTCAACTCTCTCAAGGCCCGCTAATAACCCTGCCCGCGGCCATTCAAACGGACGCGGGCAGGGCATTTACCCCGGCCGAGGCAGGTTTATTTGCCAGCTTTACTGCCAAGTTCCAGGCAGTCCTCGGTGACACAGTCCCGTGAGTTACGGGATGACGCCTGTGAGATCTGGCTGTTCGCAGGCAAGCTGCGTGTAAGCCAGACATTGCCGCCGATAACGGAATTCTGACCGATGGTAATACGGCCCAGAATGGTTGCGCCGGCATAGATCACCACATCGTCTTCCACAATCGGATGCCGGGGCTCGCCTTTTTTGAGCGAGCCGGACTCGTCCTCCGCGAATCTGACAGCGCCCAGGGTGACGGCCTGGTAGAGCCGGACCCGATTGCCTATGATCGCGGTCTCTCCAATCACCACGCCGGTGCCATGATCAATGAAAAACTCGCCGCCTATGGTCGCGCCCGGGTGTATGTCAATGCCGGTGGCGGAATGCGCTTTTTCCGAAATGATCCGCGCGATCAGCGGAAGCCCGAGCCGGTAGAACTCATGGGCTACCCGATGATAGATAATGGCGTAGACCCCGGGGTAGCAGATCAGAACCTCATCAACGCAGGTGGCCGCCGGGTCGCCCCTGTAGGCTGCGGTTACGTCCAGGTCCAGTGTCTTGCGGATGTCGGGCAATCTTGAGGCGAAATCGCGCACGGCCTGGTGTGCATCAACCTCCGGCTTACCCTGCTTTTTGTAACCCAGCTCAAGACACACCTGGGTATAGAAGGTGTTGAGCACGTTATTGAGCATATAGCCCACATAATGGTCTTCGCCTTCCTTGCTCAGTTCGGGCGGACCCAGACGCATGGGGAACAGAATACCGCAGAGTGTATCCATGGTCTGATGAATAGCAGCGTGGGAGGGCAGCTCGCGACTGCCCAGTTCAAGCTCCCGCCCGTGCTTCTTCCGCCATTGATATCGGGCATCGCGCAGCCCCTCAATAACCGGGTTCAGGTGCCAGTCGGCGGTCTGCCTGTGGCCAGGGAAAGGCTCTGCCTGCCGACCGGACGCCGGGGCAATGCCTGGGGTGGCGTCCTCCACCTGGTGAGCGTGTGTCATCGCGGGTCTCCTCTGAATCTTTAATGACGCCGAAGCATGCTCTGCCAACGGCGCCTACTGTTGATCATAGTATTCTTTTAATCGGGTTTCATCGACCGGTCTGTGGCAACTGCAGGTAGTGCCTGGATGCAGTACAATCACGCCAACTGTTCTTTGACCCAACCCAACCTTAAAGAGGGTGTCTGTGAGCTACCTGAACTGTATTGAGATAGAAACCCGTCCATCACCCGACGCTGCTGTTATCTGGCTTCATGGTCTTGGGGCGAGCGGCCATGATTTTGAGCCGGTGGTCCCCCAGTTGCAGCTGCCGCCAGAGGCCGCAGTAAGGTTTGTTTTCCCCCACGCTCCGGTACTACCTGTCACTATTAACGGGGGCATGCGTATGCCTGCCTGGTATGACATCAAGGCCATGGATGTGGAGCGGGCCATTGATACCGAACAGCTGATGGATTCAGCCCGTGAGATAGAGAAGCTGATAGAGCGTGAAGTCGAGCGCGGGGTTCCCACCGACCGCATTATCATCGCCGGTTTCTCACAAGGCGGCGCTGTCGCTTACCAGGTTGGCCTGGCGTATTCGCAAAAGCTGGCGGGAATTCTCGGGCTGTCCACCTATTTTGCCACAGCCAAGACGGTCGAACCCTCGGAAGCCAATCGCAACATTCCGATCCGGATCTACCACGGCACCCACGACCCGATGGTTCCCGAGGTGCTTGGTCAGCACAGCATCAGCACCTTGACTGAGATGGGCTACAAGCCCGAGTACAAAACCTACCCCATGGATCACAGCGTCTGTCTTGAAGAAATTGTCGACATCGGACAGTTTATCCGGACCCACCTCAGGCTTTCCTGAATCGCCTGGAACCCACTGGCACGCCGGCTCTGGTTTGATCAAGCCGGTATCAGCCCCGCCAGAAGCCCGGCGACAGAACCACCAGAACGCTGAGCAGTTCCAGACGTCCGGCGATCATGCCGATGCAGAGTATCCATTTAGCCGGGTCGGGCAGGGTCTGGAAGGTACCCGCCGGCCCGATCACCGTGCCAAGCCCGGGACCAACGTTGGCCAGTGAGGTGAGGGCAGCGGACAGGCTAGTCATGAAATCCAGGCCAAGCATGGAAAGCGCCAGAGTGCCCACAAGCAGGCACACCAGGAAGATGAAGGCGTAGGCGATCATCGAGGCGATGATCTCGTCACTGACCGTCCGGCCGTTGTACTTTCGGGTGAGCACGGCCCGCGGGTGCAACAGGCGCTTGAACTGTTCACGCAACACCATCAGCGACAGTTGGAACCGGAAAATCTTCATGCCGCCACTGGTTGACCCGGAACAGCCGCCAACAAACATCAGGAAGAAGAAGGAGGCAAAGGCAAAGGACCCCCACAGCTGGTAGTCCTCCGAGGCATAACCGGTGGTGGTCAGAATAGAGGTTATATTGAACAGCGTACCCACAAACATGGACCAGGGGTCCCCGGGCTCATTCCAGAACCGGTAAGCGGTAAGGCCGATGGCGACAAACACGATCAGCAAGACGAAGGCCCTGACCTGCTGGTCGCGCCAGAGCACGCCATGCTGGCCATTGAGTTCGCGCACGTAGAGAAAGAAAGGCAGGCCGCCGAGCAACATAAAGACGGACGCCTCAAGCAGAATAAGGTCTGACCCGAATTTGCCCATGGACTGGTCCGAGGTGGAAAAGCCGCCGGTGGCAATGGTGGTAAACCCGTGGTTAACCGCGTCAAAGGTAGTCATACCCGAAAGCCAGTAGGTGACCACACAAATGACCGTGAAGGAAAAATACACCAGCAGAAGCCCCCGGCCCAGGGTCTTCATTCGCGGTAGTGCCTTGTCCGTCCACTCAGACGACTCGGTGGTAAACAGCCGCATGCCCCCAATCCCCAGGAACGGCAGTACCGCCACGAACATGCCAATGATGCCGATACCGCCGATCCACTGCAGAATTGAGCGCCAAAGGAGAATGTCCGGCGCAGTGTCGTCCAGACCGGTCAGCACGGTGGAGCCGGTGGTGGTTATGCCGGAGATGCTTTCGAATAGGGCATCGGTAGCGGAGAGGTTCAGGTTGCTGAGATACAGCGGAATAGCAGCAAAGAGAGAGACCATGACCCAGCTCGACACGGTCAGGACGAACATGAACCTGGGCTTCAGGTAGCGGGAGTGGCCCCGTGTAATCAGGAGACCAATCACGCCTAGCACAAGGGCCGTCGTCGCGGACTGAACGAATGCCATGGAGTTGGGGCTGCCGGTCCCCCCTAGCATGATGACGGGGAGCGACATGAATATGCTCAGCAATACGAGCATAATGCTTGCAATGTAAGTAACGGGCGAGAGATCTTTCATTCGGACAACGTCATCAGCAAGGTCAGCCTGGAACGACCGGTAGGTTACTCTCACCTTGCGCTAAAATCGACTATAAGCCCTTAAAAAACACAGGGACTCTGTATGAACCACCTGGCGCACCTGTATCTCGCTCGGCCGACAGTCGAATCACGGGTGGGGAATCTATTGGGTGACTTTGCCCGCGGGGTCGATATTGACGCCTTGCCTGCCCCGGTAAAAGAAGGGCTGGACAATCACCGTGCAACAGATGCCTTCACTGACCGGCATCCTGAGGTGTTGCGGGCCAAGACCCTGTTTTCGAAACAGCGACGCCGGTTTGCCGGTGTCGCTCTGGACGTTCTGTTCGACCATTACCTGATTCGTAACTGGAGCCGGTTCACCCAGGCCTCGCGTCCGGCCTTCATAGAGGACGCCTACCAGGACCTGGACCGCGGTCGACACCTCATGCCCAAGGCCATGGTGGAGGTGACCCAGCGCATGATCCGGCATGACTGGCTCAGTGCCTATGAAGAGCTCGATACCATTGGCCTCGCTCTGGATCGCATTGCCGGACGTATCCGTTTTCCCAATCAATTCGGAGGCATGATTGAGGAAATAAAAGTGATGGATGAAGAACTGGAAACCGTCTTCCTGGCCTTTTTCCCGGACCTACTGGCGTTTACCGGGACTCGTCAGCAATAACCTTGAGCTGGCCCTGACCGCAGGTGTATCTTGCCGGCGTTTTTCCAGCGAGTTCACCATCCGCCGTAATGTGCTTGGGACGGTGTGTATGTACCGTGCACCAGGTGGATTTCATGTGGACCACTGATTTCTGGGTATCGGCAGAACGCCTCAACAGTTTTATGGCGAGGAAAGTTGCCAGCAGCCGGAGCAAGGATTGGGACCGCACTGCCATGATGTCCAGCTTACCGTCGTCACAGACTGCTTCAGGCATGCGGTTACCACCACCGTAGAAAGCGCCGGACGCTACGGCGACAGAAAGCCACAGGCCTTTGACAGTTTGAGCCCCTGAGCTGATCTCAGCATGGAAACCGCGCTGGGCCCGGATTCTTCTGAAAAGACTGGCGCTGTAGCTGAACCGTCCCAGAAGCTTCTTCGAACGGCCGGATGCTTCCCGGACCGGCAGGGTGCCCAGCCCGATGTGGGAGACATTCAGAAAAAGCTGATCGTTCAGGTAGCCAACATCGACCACGCGCTGCGGTGCCCGGGCCATCAGTTGGCAGAGCTCGGCAGGGTCATCGGGTAACTCAAGGTTTCGGGAGAAGTCGTTGGCAGTGCCGGAGGGCAGAACGCCCAGTATGGCCTGGTGTTCGACGCATATTTCAGCCGCTTTGTTGACGGTACCGTCGCCTCCGGCCACAAGAACCAGATCATCTTCACGGACCCGTGCTGTCCACGATGTATCATCAAGATCGCACAGGGTAAGCGTGCGGATGCCGGCCTGTTCAAGGTGCTCGAGCCAGAATTCGGCGCCTCTCTGGCCATCGCCGGCCTTGGGGTTAGCTATTAACCAGGTTCCCATCTTACTTCCCTTATTCATGGACTTCGTCCCTCAGTCAGAAGCCTATCATGACATGTCATAAGGATACGCTTAGGTTTCAAAACGCTAATGTTCACCTGTGTTTCCGAGGCTGTAACATGCGCGGAGTGCCCTGTTCGAAAATCTCCAGTAGAGTAGGAAAGTCACACATCAGTCAGCGGAGGAGGCCATGGACGCCCCCCCTTTTTCAGGCGCGCTCGCGTTAAAGAGTGCGACCCACCACGCGATTTTTTTTTCTCGATGAGAACGGGATCGTCCGTTCGTGGAATAGCGGCGCTGAGAATATCTTCGGCTATACGCCAGAAGAAATTCAGGGCTGCTCAGCCTCGGCACTCTTTACCCAGAAGGACGTGGGCGAGGGCGCTAACATCCACGAAATGACCCGTGCCCGTAGTACCGGCGCTTCCCAGGATGACCGCTGGCACGTGCGCAAGGACGGTACCCGATTCTGGGCGTCAGGCATGATGACCCCGGTGTACGATGAGCAGGATAGCTTCATCGGCTACCTCAAGGTGATTCGCGACAAGACGCCTCAGAAAATCGCCATGGAGCGGGCTCTTTACCTGTCACGCCACGACGGTCTCACCAGCCTGCCCAACCGCAGCATGTTCCATGAAGAGCTTGCGCAGACATTGACCCGGGCCGGGCTCACCAAGACCATGGTTCAGGTTCTTCTGATCGACCTCGATAACTTCAAACACATCAATGACACCTACGGGCATCACGCCGGTGACGAGTTGCTTCGGAATGTCGCCAGGCGCCTCAAAAACATAGTCCGTGGAGGCGACCTGGTAGCCCGGCTCGGGGGTGACGAATTCGGGGTGATCTGTGCCACGGAAGAAGCCATGGCTGATGGTGAGCTACTGGCACAGAAGCTCATGAAGGCATTGAGCGCTCCCTACACCATTGATGGCAAAGAGCTGAAGGCCGAGGCAAGTATCGGGTTCAGTGTATACCCCCTGGACAGCAAAAACGCACGGCAGATCCTGAAAAATGCGGATTTGGCCATGTACGCCGTGAAAGGCAGTGGCAGGGGAGCCTACCGCCGCTATTCCGTGGAGTTGGACGCGGACGCCACCGGGCGCAGTGCTATTGCCGGCTGGCTTCGGGTAGCCATGGATGAGGACCGGCTCAAGTTACATTACCAGACACAACATTCCTTTGCCGACAATCAGGTGACCAGTGTAGAAGCTCTGCTTCGATGGGACGACTGCCCCATTGACGGGTTGGAGCCAAGGGAACTGGTCGACGTTGCTTCCGAGATGGGTTTTGCTGAATCCCTGGGGGAATGGGTGTTGCGGACAGCATGCCTTCAGGCCAGGCAGTGGGTCGAGCAGGGTATCGAGAATTTCCGTATTGCGGTCAACGTGACCAGTACCCATCTGACGGCTATGACCTTCCTGAAGTTTGTTGACCATCTGCTGGAAGATATAGGCCTGCCGCCCGGTTGCCTTGAGCTGGAAGTCTCGGAAACCCTGATCAGCGACCCGGAAAATGAGCTCCCGTTCAAGGCGCTCAAGAAAAAAGGCGTGTGCCTTGCCGTCGATGATTTCGGCACCGGAACCTCTTCACTCAGTGACTTACGGACATTTCCTGTTCAAACCCTGGAAATCGACAAGCCCTTTATCCAGGGGTTGCCCCAGAATGAACATGATGCTGCCATTGCCTCAGCCATCATCGGCCTGGCCCACAGTCTCGGGCTCAAAGCGGTAGCCGAAGGGGTGGAGCGGGTAGAGCAGGCAGATTTCCTCCAGTCCCTCGGGTGTGATTTTGGCCAGGGTTACTATTTCAGTGAGCCCGTGCCCGCCGACCAGGTCTGGCGGACTCCCCAGGCCAGCAGTTGAAAGGCGGCTGATCCCTGGCTTTCCTTAATTTAATTGAGCAACCACTCAATAATCCATTGATCGGCCCCTGCTCAATCAGCTAGCCTCAGTACAGTACTGCGAAACAAACTGTATGCGACAGCAGCAAAATCACTGAGGAGGCGTCGTACGTCTAGCGCCGAGACCTGCAATAAGGAGCAACACATGAACGGACCCAGCCTTGATCATCAATACGCGCAGGTAGACGGACATTCCATTGCGTACCTGGAGCAGGGTGAAGGGCCGCCGGTACTGCTTGTCCACGGTATACCCACCTCCAGCCTGCTCTGGCGCAACATCATTCCGTCCCTGGCGCGAAGCCACCGGGTGATTGCGCCGGACCTGCTCAATTACGGCAAATCAGACAAGCCCCGGGATGCCGACGTTTCTATCCGTGCCCAGTGCAAGATGCTGCTTGGCTTCATGAACGCCCTGGGTATCCGGAAGGCCGATGTTGTAGCCCATGACATTGGCGGCGGCATCGCGCAACTGCTTGCGGTAGGCAGCCCGGAGCGAGTCAACCGCCTCGTGCTTGCCGATGCGGTCTGCTTCGACTCCTGGCCCATTCCGGAGTTCAAACCTCTTCAGGCGCCGGGTGCCGAGGAGCAAATGAGCGTGGCTGAGTTTGAGCAGATGCACCGTGATTTTTTGCCCAAAGGTATGCATGACCAGAACGCTGCGACCCCAGAGCTTGCAGAAATGATTCTGGAGCCCTGGAAGGGGGAGAAAGGCAAGCAGGCCTTTTTCCGAAACCTCCGCAGACTCAACCCTGAATACACACTGGCGATAGCAGATGAGCTAAAGCATCTGCCCCATGAAACGCTGATCCTCTGGGGCAAACATGACGCGTTCCAGAAGCCGGAATACGCAGAGAAACTCAGGGATGCGATTCCGAATGCCCAGCTGGAGTGGGTGGATTCGGCCCACTGGATCACCGAAGAACAGCCGGAGGAGGTCGCTAACATTCTCAACCGCTTTCTGGCGCGCGAACTGAACAACTGAATATTTCAGCCCGCGCCAGACTCGTTGCGGCGTTAAAAGATTGAATGGTTTAAGCACAACCAGGATTAACGCCAAGGAGGCTTTATGACACATCATGCAAAGGTAGGGGGCACCTTCCCCCAAATATCCGTCGCCATGCTCGACGAGAATCAGATTCAGGTAGGCCGGCCAACAGATGGCAAATGGCAGTTGGTGGTTGTCTACCGCGGGCTTCACTGCCCGATCTGTAAAAAATACCTCGGCAAACTGGAAACCATGAAAGGGGAGTTTGAAGGTATTGATGTGGAGGTGGTCGCGATTTCAACAGACCCCGAACAAAAGGCCCGGAAATTCCGTGACGGAAGTGAGCTAACCCTGCCTATTGGCTACGGGCTGTCACGGGATGACGCCCGGGCGCTCGGACTTTTCATCTCAGAGCCCATCAGCAGTGCCGAAACAGATCAGCAGTTTGCCGAGCCCGGAACCTACGTCATCACTCCGGACGGAAAATTGCAGATCATGGACGTATCAAACGCGCCCTTTTCCAGGCCCGACCTTGAAATGCTGAAGTCCGGTATTGAGTTCATTCAGCAGAAGGATTACCCGGTTCGGGGTGCAGCTTAGGGCCTAAAGCTTTTCCTGGGCCGAATGTCATCGGAAGAGGTGGTTCGGAAAAGGGGTATAGGTACTGAATAATTTTCATTGGTGGATCCGGTCATTGGTTGAGCCGGCTTCGGTACCAGGTCTCGAACTCTGCACCCGGCATGGGGCTGCAGAACAGAAAGCCCTGTGCCTGCCTGCAGCCGCGGGACCGCATGTAGTCGAGGGCAGCGTCGGTCTCGATGCCCTCAGCCACCACTTCCAGCTCCAGCGTCCGTCCCAGTGCGAGCATGGCGTCGGTGACAGCCCGGCTACCGGTGTCCTTTTCCAACTGGAAGATGAAGGACTTATCGATCTTGATCTTGTCCAGGGGCAGACGGGTCAGGTAAGCAAGGCTGGAATGCCCGGTGCCAAAATCATCCAGCAGAATAGTGAGACCGAGCGCTCGCAACTGGGTAAGCACGGCTATCGCGTGATCGATGTCATGCATCACGGCGGTTTCCGTGAGTTCCAGCTGCAACATGGAGGGGTCGATGGCATGCTCCTGAATGAGTTTTTCAGAGCGGTCCACAAACTCCCGGTCCCGGAACTCGACGGCTGATACATTCACCGCGATAGGAATGGCCGGCATTCCGCGTGATGTCCACAATTTGGACTGACGAATCGCCTCTTCCAGAACCCAGCGGCCTATAGGATTAATGATACCCGTGGCCTCGGCGATCGGCACGAAGCGCTCCGGCCCTATTTCATCATCCCCCAGGCGAAGCAGGGCTTCGACGCTGACCACCTCACCCGTATTGATGTCGAAAACCGGCTGGTAGCACAGGTGAAAACCGTCCGTATGAAGCGCCAGCTTTAACTGCTGTTCAATGTTGTTCTGCTGTTTCGTGCTTGCCGTGAACGCCGACGAATAGAACTGGAAATTATTTCGGCCCTCCTGCTTGGCCTGATACATCGCCGCATCTGCATGGCTGACCAGGGTGTCGATATCCTGGCCATCGCGAGGAAAAATACTGATGCCAATCGAGGTTGAAACAGAGAGCGCCAGTTCACCCACCTGATAGGGTTCGCTGACCTTGGAGATAATATGGCGGGCTACCTCCGCGGCATAGACGGAGGCACTGATATCCTGCAGCAGAACCACGAACTCGTCGCCGCCCATCCGGACCACCAGATCTTCGGCGCGCAGGGTGCGAGAAAGCCGCTCGGACACTTCCTTGAGCACCTTGTCGCCGATGTCGTGTCCATGGGTGTCATTGATCGGCTTGAAACGGTCCAGGTCGAGAAAGAGCACGGCCGCAACCTGGGAGGCTCGCAGGTTGTGGGGCAGTAGGTGGGCTGCGTATTCGAACAGCATGGCCCGGTTCGGCAAACCGGTTAACGGGTCGTGAAGTGAGGCGTGACGCATTTCCTCGTCAGCCAATTTGCGCTCTGTTATGTCCCGGAAGAAAATCGAGAGGCCCCCGTCCAGGGAAGGGTAGGCGCGCACCTCAAGCCATGCCTGTCTGCCGTCTGGTAAATTACGGAAGGTTTCGGTAATACCCGCAGTGTTGGTTCGCCTTACCCGGTGGTACAGCTCTTCTACGCTGGTACCGCGCAAGTCAGGCCATACATCCCAATGGTCCTCACCAATGACCTCGGTAGCATTAAGCTGAGTTAGGCGCATTGCTTCAGCATTCACGTGGGTAACCTTCCAGTCAGCCGCGATTGAGCCGAAGCCCTCCGTCATGCTGTCGATAATATAACGGCTGTGGTCCCGCTCCCGTCGCAGCTCTGCCTGCGCCCGGGCTGATTCAATGGCAGCCCAGGTCCGGTCAACAACGTCTTCAGCCAGGGCTATTTCCTCGGCAGACCAGTGATGAATTTCGGAATCGTGTATGCCCAGCAATACCCGCAATGAGCCGGATTTCATGACGGGCACGGCCAGTACCGCTTTTATGCCTTTATCCAGATAGGCCCGGGCATAGTCCGCGGAACGCTCGTCGGTGGTGGCATCGTCAAGGGCAAACACCTCGCCAGCCCTGACTTGAGAAGCAACCACAGGGCCGAACTCTTCTAACCAAAGCTCTGTCCCAACCATTGAGTCGGCGCCGTCTCTTGTCCAACCCGGCCTTACGGTTACGACTTCACCTGACTCAGCAAAGTCACCATAGAAAACGCGGGTAACCCCCAGAAACCGGCCCAGCAATTCTGTCGCAGCGGCAGTTACCTCGTTCGGTTCCACCAGCGAACGAAGGCGGTCGGTCAGTTTCAAGCGAAAGCTTTTTCGGCGCTCGCTCGCCTTCAGGCGCTGCAAGGTTTCGGCAAGCTCACGGTTGACCCGCTCCAGTTCCTCTTGAGCCATTACCTGGTCAGTAACATCAGTCCCTTCTGCAAAAATGCTGTTGACTGTGCCGTCCTTTGCCAGGACCGGCTGATAGACAACGTCGAGGATACGCTCTTTGACCGGGCCACCAGGCGTTACCTGAACCCCATACTTTGCCTGTTTCGCCCTGTAGGTACGACCGCTGGAATAAACCTCATCCAGAATGTCACCAAAACCCTGCTCAACGGCGTCAGGTAAAGCCTCCCGGATCGTCTTGCCCAGGACCGGCCGATGGCCTACCAGTTGTGCATGACTGGGGTTGGCGTACTCATATATATGCTCAGGCCCACTCAACAGAACCATGAAGGCCGAGGACTGATTGAACATTTGGGTCAGTTGATCACGCTTTGAGTCTAGAGCCTGTGTGGCGAAGACCTGATCAGTAGTCTCGTTGCAGATAACAAGAACCCCACCGACGCCCGAGGGGGCTTCTTCGTCGTCGACAGGGTTGAAGCTGTAGGTCCAGTAAACCTCTTCACGACGGCCATGGCGGGTGAAGGGAAGTTTGTGGTTGACCCGTTTGAACGCGCCCTTTCCAACCATGACCCGCTCAATCTCTGCACTGAACAAAGGCCAGGTTTCTTTCCATACTTCTGTTGCTGGTTGACCCAGTGAGCCCGGGTGCTGTTCAGGGCCAAGAGATTGGCGAAAAGCATCGTTGTAAAGACAAGGGCCGGTACCGCCCCAGAATATGGTCATCGGATGTTCGGTGTTGAGCATCAGGCGAACCGCTGTGCGCAGAGGCTGTGGCCATGTACTGGGCGGACCAAGGGCAGTATTCTGCCAGTCGTGGTCGCGGATCAACACACCCATTTCACCGCCACCGGCAAGGAAATCAAGCGACGATATTGCAGAGCTGCTTGGAACTTCTGACGTCATCCGGTTTGAGTCTCGGGCTAAAGGTAATGCGTGGCAGTTTACCTTTTTTAAGACCTTCTGTAGAGCAGGGTTAAACCTTCCCGGAAAGCCAGGGCCAGGGATCGACTATCGCTCGCTCAGACCCTCAGTAGCATCTGCCATATTCCAACCAAACCGGCTACGTCAGAGGGGAGGTGGTAATCCTTGTGCTTAGGCCAAACCGGCTTGCCATGTAGTCGAGAATCCCGAAGATAAACGTTGCGATGCCGAGCTTTTCTAAAAGCTCCTCCGCGGTAAAAATCATACTGTAGGCAAGGTTGTCTGCACCGTAGAGGTCCACATGACGGGCGCCAATAAGCTCGATACCGATGGCTCCACTAACGAACACACAGCCCGAGGTGATAAATATAATAGCCGTCCTTCGAGGCAACTTTAGCAAAAATGGTACATAGACAAGCCCAAGAAGCAGCACAGCGATACCGTAGGGGATCACCCATGCGTAATAAAGAATTCCACTTGCATTGAATAACTCTCTCATCGGGTTGATCAGTCGTTCATGAATGGAAGCGATCTCATCAAAGCTCAGAAAGGCGAACACGACCCCCAGCACATACCATGGCATTGCGGACTCGCCAGCCACGTTTTGAAGTCGCCCTGTCGCAAACAGAAGTAACGCACTAGCCAGCAAAGCTACTGACGCATAAAAGGCGGGTACGCTGCGCTCGGCATCAAAGCTGAATAGCCTGATCAGTCCCCATGCGTAATCGTGGACCGTGAAATGGACCACACCTACCACGGCAAGATTGGCAAGTAATAAAAAGCCGATGATAGCCAAAAGCCCTGAGTAAACCCGTCCTGGGGTCAGTTCAATATTCATTTTAAACAAGCGCCTATAACCGGGAAATTTACACATCAGGTTAAACGTTACAGTTTTGTTACACAAGATAACGGGCTTAACTCAAGGGTGCCTGCCAGCTTCAAGTACCCATTGGTCCCGATGACACGGCTGACGCGTAATTGATCAGAATCAATATGACGAAGTCCCAGCAGGCGTATAAATAATAATGCCCGGAACCCATCTGGGCTCCACCGCATAACCAGTATGGTAAAGGGATATATTCATGGACAGACTCAAAGGTAAAGTGGCTGCGGTAACCGGCGGATCGCTCGGGATTGGAGCGGCTGCCGTCACTCGTATGGCAGAGGCGGGCGCTGCCGTGGCCATTCTCGACGTTCTTGACAAAGAGGGTGAAGCGCTGGCGCACAAGCTGTCAGAGCAGGGTTTAGAAGCCGGTTACTGGCACTGTGATGTCAGCGACGAAAATCAGGTCAAGCAGGTGCTCGATAACGTAGCGGATTCCTTTGGCAGCCTGACAGTCCTGGTGAACAACGCCGGTATCGCTGGCTCGAACAAGCCCACTCACGAATTGACCGAGGAAGAGTGGGACAGTGTCCAGAATGTGAACGTCAAGGGCGTTTTTTTCTGCACCAAGCACGCCATGCCGCACATGAAAAAGGCTGGGGTTGGCAGCATCATTAATCTTTCTTCAATTTATGGCCTTGTAAGTGCTCCGGATCTCCCGCCTTATCACGCGTCCAAGGGGGCGGTCCGTCTGATGACGAAAACCGACGCCTTGCTCTATGCCACTGAGAATATCCGCGCAAACTCGATCCACCCGGGGTTTATCTGGACACCACTGGTTGAGGATCATCTCAAAAATACCAGTCAGGACCCGGATGAAGCGAGAGCTGCCACAGCCGCGCTGCATCCGGTTGGTCATATGGGCGAGCCCGACGATATTGCCTGGGGCGTAGTCTACCTGGCGTCTGATGAGTCGAAGTTCGTGACCGGAAGCGAACTGGTTATTGATGGTGGCTACACAGCGAGATAGTTGTCATTTGCCATAGCTCGGCCTTTCCCGGCAATAAGCTAGCCCAAGGGCGAACTTGACCGGAGTCAAGGATGCTAACGCTACCTGGCTCCGTTCAGTTTCAGTTCAGTTTCCTGTGGTCTTCTGGTTATCGAACGACACAAATACAGGATGACGAGATGAGCGAGAAGGCTGAGCCTGATAGCAAGAAATCAGAGTTGATCGTACCCGGTATGGGGTCGGATCACTGTGCCGGAATCATCCGTCACACCTTACAGCGTCTTGAAGGTGTGGATGAAGTTGTGACCAATGTGGCAAGCCATAGGGTCAGAGTGGTATCCGCTTCCAACGGCCCTGACGAAACGTCACTACGTAGTGCCGTCGAAGGGGCTGGCTACGAAGTGGCTTCAATCTCCAGCGCCGGCGAAACCAGCCACGTGATGACTCCGCCGTCGAGGAAACCTACCTGCGACAGGCCATCCGCAGGCTCTGGATCGCCGCCATTCCCACCACGGCGATCATGGTTCTGATGGTCGTCCACATGTTCTGGCAGCCAGTTCCAGGCTATCTGGCTATCGTTGCGCTACTGGCGTTCCCGGTTGTATTTATGTTCGGCGGTGCCGCAACCCACAAAACCTCATGGCGGTCCTTGAAGAATCGTACCTTCAACATGGATGTGCTGATATCCATGGGCAGCCTCCCACCTTATCTCATAGGTATGGTGGGCTTTGTTTATCCCATGACTTCGTTCATCGAAATGGCAGCTACCATCATGACGTTCCACCTTGTGGGGCGATACCTGGAAGCCAAGGCCAAGGGCAAGGCGTCCGAAGCCATCCGGCGGTTACTCACGCTGGGCGCCAAGACTGCACGTGTCGAACGCCAGGGAGAAGAAGTGGAGATATCGGTGAGCGACCTCGTCCCCGGCGACATCATGGTCGTGCGCCCGGGCGATAAAGTGCCGACTGACGGAGATGTAGTGGAAGGCGAAAGCCATCTGGATGAGTCCATCGCGACCGGTGAACCCGTTCCTGTCTATAAGACCGCAGGCGATACCGTCATCGGCGCCACAATTAACAAAGAGGGAAGGTTGCGGGTAAAAGCGACGAGGGTAGGAGGTGACACTTTCCTCGCGCAAGTGGTCAAGCTTATCGACGAGGCCCAGGGCTCCCGGGTGCCGATTCAGGAGTTTGCTGACCGAATGACCGGCCGGTTTGTGCCTCTGGTGCTTGTTATCTCTCTGGGCAGCCTGGTGGTTTGGCTTCTGGCTGCCGACTCGCTGCGCCCCGTGCTGGAATGGGGAGCCGCCTTTCTTCCCTGGGTAGACCCCAACGCAGCCACACCTGTTCTGGCGATACTCGCCGCTGTAGCGGTTCTTGTCATTGCGTGCCCCTGTGCCCTGGGTCTGGCTACCCCAACGGCGCTGATGGTAGGTTCGGGCGTTGGCGCCGAGCGCGGGATACTGATTCGCTCAGGTGAGGCCATCCAATCCTTTAAAGACATAAAAGTGATGGTGTTGGACAAAACCGGCACCATCACCCGCGGTGAACCGGAGCTCACCGAAGCCGTTGCCGGGGAGGGCGTCACTGAAGAGGAATTGCTGGAGCTGGCCGCCACGGTTGAGAATGCTTCGGAACATCCTATAGCCAGAGCCATTGTTGATGGCGCCAAGGCCAGGGGCATCACCATAGGGCAGGTGACCGGTTTCCGGTCCGCCGGCGCCAGGGGAGTGTCAGGTAATGTAACCGGTGACCATGTGCTTATCGGAAATCACCTCCTTCTGGAAGAGAGCGGGGTAAAGGGACTGGATACATTGGACGGGCCTCTGAAAGACCTCGAAAGCCGAGGACGTACCGCAGTTATCGTGGCCAGAAACGGAGAGGCCTGTGGCATCGTTGCAGTTGCCGACACGCTGAAGGATGAATCCATCGAGGCAATCAGGGCCATGCACGCCCACGGACTTCATGTGGTGATGATCACGGGTGACAATGAACGCTCTGCTCTTGCCGTTGCCCGGGAAGTCGGTATAGACGAGGTGAGGGCGGGTGTATTGCCGGAAGGCAAGGTAGACGCTATCCGTGAGCTTCAGAAAGCATACGGAAACCATGTGGCGATGGTCGGAGATGGCATCAATGATGCACCCGCTCTCAAGCAGGCAAACGTAGGCATTGCGATTGGGGCTGGGGCTGATGTTGCGATTGAAGCTGCCGACGTCACCCTGGTGCGGGGCGAACTGTCCGGTGTCGTGGATGCGATGGTGCTTTCACGAGCTACCTTCCGGAAGATCGTTGAAAACCTCCTGTGGGCCAGCGGTTACAATGCTGCCGCAATACCTATTGCAGCCATGGGGCTCTTACACCCAATGATTGGCGTGGTGGCTATGACAGCCAGTTCGCTCTCGGTAATCGGCAACTCAATGCTTCTGAAACGCCGCTACGACGGCGAGCGCAAGAAGGAAAGTCAGGCATGAAACATTTCACCAGGTCGTGCATCTCCGTTCTTGCCATGCTCACAGTGATGCTGTTCTTTCTGTGGGAGGACCACAGTTCCCGCATTATGGGCAGCTTGCCATGGCTGATTCTTCTGGCTTGTCCATTAATGCACGTGTTTATGCATAGACGGCACGGCAAAGCACTTGATTCCCACGAAGAGTCGGCGGCTAGCAAAGACCGCCGCGAACAAAGACGTGAATCGACCAGACCCAGGGCCGGAAGCGGCTCTCAACATCGAACGCGACAGGAGTGAAACCCGATGGACATCAGAACTTTCGGCGAGCTGATCGACTGGACCCGCAACCTGCACCAGGAGCTGGCCCGGTGTCTTGCCCATTGTGCCAGCCGAAATGAAGAGGAGCGTGCGAGCGCATTGCTGACTTACCTGTCTTCCCACGAAGAAGAGCTGGTTCGCATAGTTGACGGCTTTAAACGGCAAAGTGAGAAAAACACTCTCGAAACAAGGGTTTATGATTATCTTCATCATAATCCAATTCAGACCCATCGAACCTGCGACGGACATTACGCCGATTTGGACTTTCAGGGAATATACCGGGAGGTCATGGATTTCCATGATCAGGTCACGGATCTGTATAGAACCCTGGCGTCTAAAGCTGAAATCCCTGAAGCAAGGGAGCTGTTTGAATCATTATTGGAAATGGAGACCCACGAGTCCATGCGCCTGGCCCGACAAATAGGGAGAATGGACGACGTGTAGGATGGCTTTGTGACGAGCCCTTAGAAAAAGATAACCAGAATAATATACCCCACGCCCGCAAGCATCGCAGAAAGCCGGAAGGCGTGGGGTAAGCTCCAAAGTATCAGAAGGAGCTGTCGTCCTGATGATCTATCAGGCAATGGGGACTTCTGTCGCACCGAATGTCGTCATTACTGATTCCTTCCGAATAGGCTGTACCACCAGCCATCATAAGTACCAGAAACGTTATGGTTGTAGTCCAGGTTTTCATAGTCGTATCCTCGCTCGCTGAAGTTGGCCTTCTGCCACACTGAGCCGATAGCACGGAGCAGCGTATTGCATGGGCTTCACTGATACAGACAAATATGGAGCGGTGGACGACCACACAAAGTACTAAACCTGCCTAACCATATATCAGGAGCTTAGCGACCTATTTCCACACAAAGTGCTAAACAAACTTAAAGTAGATTCTAGAATAATCAGCCGCTTTAATTTTCCACACAAAGTGCTAAATTCGTCGTCCAACTCGGGAGCCGCATTTTTAAACTCTGGCCGGACCTAAATTGGGGTCAGAGTCAAGGCGCTGGGCTTACCAAGACTGGCTGGACTCAACTCAGGATCAGGGATTACAGGGACGAAAAAACAACATCACTAAGCAGTGAGCGGTTCAGTGATTGGGGGCAGGTCACGGAACCCCCTAAACACTTCGCAGGTTAATATGATTGGGGGCAGGTCAAGAGGGCCGAGGAATGGAAAATATGAAAAATCACCTGGCTTTGGTGCAGCACATCGTCGAGAAACTTGAGCTTAACGAGCGTGAACGAATTGCTTTGTTCCACCTAGCATCCAATACTGACCGCAATTCAGTTGAGCGCACCGCTAATGCTGAAGGTTCACTTGAAGTTGATGAGATCAAGCTCAGTTATGTCCTTGGCATTCTGATAGCCGTTTGGATATTGATGTCGGATCCAGCTCGCGCAAAGCGTCATCTTCGGCTCCCGAATGCTTCGCCCCCTTTTAGTGGCCGTTCAGCGATGGACCTAATGCTGAGCGGAAAGGAGGGGCTGCGCCTGACTCGCCAGTACTACGACGCACAAGCTCAACCGCTCGGTCGAGACGATCCAGCATATCAGTGGGCTATCCAGAGCATTTTATCTTAGGGAAGTTCGGCTGATTGGGTACCTGATGCGAATAGAAAGCTATACTTCTTGAGTATCGCTTTTCACTTGAAGGCCGATTCGCTGTAATGCATTAAGTCACGATGTCGGCGTTCTACAAAGCGTAAATGAAAGAACTTTTATCAGTCGCTGCTCGAGGGCGCATCATGGCTCCAAGACCGTATTGTGCAGTTGTATATCTTCATGGCAGACGTGCTGGATCACTTGTGCGAGGGCATGATGAAAGCGTGGTTTTTTCTTATGATCACGAATACCTAAATCTGGGAGGACCTGCACTGAGTTTAAGCTTGCCCCTAAGAGAGGAAACCTACGCCAGCAGAGGGTTGCCAGCGTATTTTTCCGGTCTTTGCAGTGAAGGATGGCTGCGTCGGATTCAATCCTTCGAGCAGAAAATAGACCCTGCTGACGAATTTACGCTTCTGGTATTGAATGGTTCTGACCTGGCTGGTGCAGTGACCATTTATCCAGAGGAAGGAGACTTGGCAAAGTCGGTGAGTAGGCTGGGTTAGTTCTCTAATCGGTACCACTTCTGACGAGACCAAGGGCTATTCCAACCCCACTCATGTAGATCCAGTGCCGTCTTCTCAAAGACTTCAGGAAAACTGTCAGCGCTCCAAACGGCCATATTATCCGGATCCCAATCAACATCCCGTAAAAATGCATCCCCCGCGAGGCCATCCTGGTGGAGATAATGGGTAGCCTCAGGAAACCCGGGTTGCAAGTTGTCTAACGGGTTCTCATTAGTGCACCAAACGTTTATCCGATCCTTTTCAAAGCCCCCGGCGATCATAGCACTGGACTTCCACGCCCTCTTGTAGTGATTGCGGTGATCCCAGGCTATTGGGTTCTTCTTGAGTCGACATTCCGAATATCTATGGACCAAAAATGAAGCCAATTCGAACAGCTCACAAAAAATGAGTTGGAGACTTCTTTGGTAGAACCAGCGCTGAAACCAGAGGTCTGGGCGGTAGTACCTGTCGTGAAAACTAGGATTTTCTCGATCACAAATGTATAGGAGTACGCGCTCTGTGAGAGCTGACCACGTCCGATAACCAACGCTTTTTGTAAACATAAAGTGCGCCGATCTAACCGCCCGCTTGGGATTGAAATAGCGCTGAGTAACGATACACCACCACATGCTAAAGGCGAGGCAAAAGGGGCAGGGTATGGTCCAGTTCTTTAAATACCCCTCAAGTGAATTCCCGCAAAAGCCTACCCGCAGTGCATGTGCTTTCGGAACATGCTGATCGACCCAGTTAGCGATATCCTGACCCGTCTTCGCAATGAGAGCGAGCCTGGACGGCATCGGAAAGCGAATGAGCGTTTCTCTGTTTCCGTTGTGGCGCCACCAGGTTCGCTCAGAAATTTTAGGAATACTCCAAGGTCGTACTTGAGCAATGAGGTGCTGCATTGGCAAATCAACCAGATCCACGCCCAGCGAATGCAGCTCAGATGCAGAAAACTCCGGGTGCCAATGGCTTTGAAAGGAAGGGAACCATCGAGACTGATGGGAGACCGGCTGCCAACAGACTTGGCTCTCCATGTTTTGCCAATACAATGCGTCCATCTCATCTGCCCAACCCCACGACTTAGCTAAATCCAATTCCGGTGCCTCTGCGTGTACAAAGTCCCAGAGCCTCGTAAACGGAGCTAAGACAGCTTCAGGCTGAACTCGCCCGGGAAGCTCTGTAACGCTCGGTAAGCCGCACACATCGCACGAATCAAAGGTCAGCGAATAAATGTCAGGCCAGGGGCGTTGGCACTTCGGGCACATAGAGACGATAGGATTACCGTGAGCGGGGCACCGGCGTACCCAATCGAATCGAAATAGGTCTGAATGGTATAAATGCCATGCACAAGAAGGGCATTGTCGAACAAGGTTGCTTTCAATGGCCTTGGGCGTCGGGAACGTAGATCCAAGTTCTTTACGGAGGCGTAGAGGGGACATTCCCGGATTAGCCACCAAGAGCTGGCGAGCTGTCGCATAGGCGCTTTGTCCGGGACGTCCCATCCATCGACCGGAATTAACGCTGGGCACTGCATGAAAGACCATCCTTGTTCTCAGCGGAACGGTTTTACTAGTGTCGGAACCAATCCGGACATGCGGAGTGCTTGTTCGACCATATCGTCATCCAGCGCATCGGTACCGTAGCGTGGCAGAAAATCAGTTAGCAGCGTATTGGTGGTGATAGAAAAGGATTGCATCCCCCAGGAGTCCAATTTGTGTTCCTTCTGGAAGCTCCGAAAAGCCCGCCAGAACAGTCCGGCCGCAGAAGCGAGCCGGAAGCCTGAGTTCACCGCTTCGGGAAGGTATTGTGCGACAAAGGTGCGCCCCGTTTTTGGCGGATGACGTAATCGATCATATTGTGCCAGGCAATATTTGATCTCCTCAGCCGAGGCGATGCCCCGGTAGACCCGACGGACCCGGAAGAAGCGGCCGTGGAGGTGTGCAAAAAATACGGGATCCATGCTGTCGATCAGTGACCAGGTTTCTGCGTCATTGCCCACAAAAACCACGAGCAATGCTCGCTGTATAGACCTTAACCGATCATAGAGTTCGGCAAAGACATTGAACTGACGGGGCGAGAGTCTCTGGCACTCGTCTACGACCAGCAAGGCCTGGACAACGCCGGCTTCAGACATCTGATCTGCAATAAAGTGAATGAAGCGATCCGCCATTTGATCCGCTGTGTCGCGACTCAGCACGGTTAGGCCGGCGCTCCAACATAGCTGCCGATAGACCGAAACGACCGTCGACTGATCTCGCAAGGGTATATTGACTTGAAATACGGGAATCTGGCGCCCGTTGCGATCTACCAAGTCATTGCACACTTTTTCGATGGCTGTGGTTTTTCCTACTCTCGAGGGACCAGCAACCGCGGCTCCGGGTATGCCCGTCCAAACCCATTGAGTCAGATCCTCGCGGAGTTGAGCCATCGCAGGTGTGTCCAATACCACCGTCCACGGGTGCAATAAGGGATGGTCTTGTTCCCGCTCTGATACTGGTTTCATGGCTCGCTTTCCCTCTTGAGGGGCGTCCTGATTGGAGACCACGAATACTGTTGTTCAGCGGTAGTATTTCGAGTCAAACTCCGCTCCGTTGCGGCATTGTGCTGCCAACATTCTTCGCGGGTTTGGTCTTCTCCGAAAGCCAGGCCCATCCGGCCAGCTGCAGAGATTTCCTGATAGATCCGAAGAATTTGAGAAGCAATTTTTGGCTGATCACGCTTTTCCAGAAGATCCGAAAACCAACCGGTGACCGGATCGTGCTGATCTGCCCGATGTGCCCTTTGGTTTTTGAATAGCATGCGTCGAGTGGAGACGGAATGGGCGAACCTCTGCCAACTCTGGGGCGCACGCAGTTCCCCCAGATCCTCTCCCTTTAGCGTCTTTGCTCGTATCCTTCGAATATCCCGCCGGTCATATTCAATAACAACTTGTGATTTGAGAGACGTTAATTTGATGAGTCCCGGCCCCCGATACCGACAATACTCAAACATAACAAACGGCGTTCCGTTTCCTGGTTTGGGACGATGCACCGGAACGGTTTTTTGAGAGAGCCAGGGCCTGAAGCCTGCGGTCTGTCCCTCAGCGAAGTACCGAATCCATTGCGTCTGCAGTTGATGCCGGAACAAATCCATGGGTGAGGAGCCACCGAGGTGAGGTCGAGGCCGGTGATTGAATTCAAACAGCGTGAGGTAAAGCGCTTCCTCGAGCGTCTGGAAACTGAGCATCGGCGGCTTCTTCGCATTCTTTTTGGATTCTTTGGCTGGGTCAGTCGGTGAGGATCCGGTGGTTGAGTCGAATCTATGACCCAGTCGGAGCTCCAAATAATGAAACACGCGCTCGACCAGAGCCCGGGTTTTTGGCAGGGCAGGGTAGCCAAAGCGCAACGCAGCGCCCATTTTCGCCGATAAAAAATCGACCACCGAATTACTGTGATGTATCCAGGCATTGTCCAACAGCACTGTCCCTAAACTGATCGCCACAGAGGGCTCAAGCTCTGACGGAAATGCAGGGCCACTGGGTGCGGTAAATTGCGGCGTGGTGAGGGCTGGAGGCTGTCTTTTGGTCACGCATCGTTCAATTAACGCCAACATATCCTGCTGATTTGGTGCTGCGGTAGGAACCAGGTGGAAACCCAACACACACTGTGTGCCTACATCGATCGCAAGGAGCAAGGTGCATCGCGCGAGACGAAGATGAATAAGTTCTCCTCCCAATTCGATCGAGATCCGTGAATGGACGTCGATCAGATGCTCATCCACCTGAACAGTTGCCAGCGCACGCAGGGTTAACGGTAATGCGGCCGCCTGTGATGAAGCCTCTTGATGCTGATACTGTTCGGCAGTGAGCTCCTGTTTTTTGATCACCCAATAACGCCGAACGGATTCGTAGCCACGTGAAGCTGTTGTGTATGGATACCGGTCCAGAGGCCAGTTCAGAGCAGCGAGTTTAAAAACAAATCGGTTGTGAAGAGACTCGGCAGTTAATCGCTCTGACACAGATTTCCGTTTGAAATCTGCCTCAATAGCGCGGTCCAGTTCCTTTTTCAATTCCGGGACTTGAGCTAGCAATGCCGCAAAAGCCCCAGTGCAAGCGCCTGGCGATTGGAAGGTAGGCAGAGGCGCCGTGCGCTGCGGCGGGTTAACCTGAACACTCGGGATCAGTCCCTCCGTCAGGAGAGCCGGCGAATCCAGATTGCCACCCAGGCAGCGCTCGAGTACTTGACTCACCCGCCCCTTACTGAGTCCTTCACTCTGAGCCACGGCCTCCAATGTGGTACCTGAAAGGACTTTCGATACCAAACGCTGATTGCGAAGGAAAAGAGGACGCTTCTTCAGCGGAATCAGGTTGTAGTCCACAGCTGGCCACTCGGAAAAGGCCTTGAGAGAGGGCTCATTGATAAGCCTTTCGCGCCAGCTCATGACAAGAGAACCACGGTTGTGAAATCAAGGGGCTGTTCCGAAAGCTCGGCCCGAAGTAACCCTCGGTGCAATAGCCGGAATAGCGCGATTTCACGGTCATAGGACGCAGCTCGGTCACCAGAGTTCACAACATCGGCGAGGGCTCGCTCGGGTTCTTGGTAGAACTCCTCCAACAAGCGCCGCTCCACCGACTCTGTTGGTAGATCCCGGTTAACGTGCAACACTCTCACAATCTCGAGCCAATTCTCCGCTTCAACTGCACGTTCGATAATTCCGGCATTGTGAACGACATCAAAATCAATGCCGTTACGTCGCAGAAAATGGGCAACAGGTTCTGTTAAACGGTTGTCCACCTTACCCTCCGGCTTCACCTCAACCACAAAGGCCCGGTCCTTGGCCTGAACGAAAAAATCGGGGGTGTATCGGCAGCGACCCACCCCAAATGTGAACGGCTGGGGCACAAAGGAAATTACGGCAGGATTGCCCTCTAGCAGCCCTGCATACAGGTGCTCGGAGCGGCAGTGAAATTCACTGCGGTGGGGATGTTTGAGCATGCACTGGACGGAGAACTCTGTCGCGATACGCATCGATTGTCGGGTTGCCCGTTGGCGAGGTTCGAGCGTATCTCCCTGCACAGAGGGAAACTGGTTTGGCGACGAATTCGGCATGGTCTCACTCCTCTTGATTCCATGCCTTCAGTTTGCTCCCAACCTTCACATCGAAATAGAGCCCATTATGTTCGATTTTCTCTTTTTTTTTCATAATATACCAACATGTTAAATTTTCTTTTTAAACAATAGGCTACAATAGATTCAAAAGGCTAATAAGGAAGTTCTTGCGGGAAAACGGATGTGTTTCGCACCATTTTCTAGGAGCTCAACGAACCGATGCCTCAGCCCTCCGATTTAGGCGCAGCCACCTCTTCCTTTCGAGACGGTCCGTTCCCTATCCAGCACGTGGCCATCGACTGGGAAGAATTGATCCGTAAAAGACCATCGGTGGTCCGGAATGTCGCCCATATGCCATACTACTTGCTGAAGCCGGAGGTGACCGCGCTCCTTCAGGCGGACAAACACCCCATGTACCGCCTCATACTGGATGTGATGTGGACCACCGGCGCCAAAGTCGCTGAAGTCCTGGGATTGACACCAGAGCGTATTATTGACTCGAATGACCTCTTCGGCGTTTACCTTAAAGCGAAAAGGGCAACGCCGGGCAGGCCAAACCGGCTTAGCGCACCCCGTTGCGTAGAACGGTTCGTGCCAATTGTTGATGAGCTGCTCCAAGACCGCCTGCAAACCTATCTGTGTGCCGGCCATTTCCGGCAGAGGGAACATCTTTTCTCGATCGCCCCACAGACACTCAATCGTCACATTCACAACCTTGCCAATACCGTCGGATTCCCATCCCATCGCATTACCAGCACCACGTTTCGACATTCCTTTGCAGTAAACCTGCTACTGCACGGTCGCCCGCTTGATTACGCCAGCCGACTCCTCGGGCACGAGCATTTGAACTCCACCAGAATCTACATGGAGGTTTTGACGGTTACAGATCGGGAGATGATGAACGGAATTGAGTTTCATTGACGGTAGAGCGGTTAAAGCCGAACAAATGAACACCTTGAGACGGATGACACTCGGGACGAGAAACATTCGCTCGATCAGTGATTGGGATCTCGATCGGCTAAGAGCACTTCGAGTTCCTCAATCGCCCGTTCGTAGGCGTGGTAATCCACTCGTATGTTCTGGGGCAGATATGGGGCGGTCTGACCGAGCAAGGCGAAATGTTCTGGCTCCCACACCTCAAGCCGCCCATTGAGGAGGATCCCCATCTGAAACTTCCGAAACGCGATTTCGGTGCGCAGACCGGCTGCCTGATGCCGGTTTGGCCGAAGCGCCATATCCATTAAGGGATCAAACCTGAGACGCTCCTCCGCAACATCGAGACCGACTCTTATGGTCAGGGCCGCGTCGTGACTTTGTAGCAGCAGACATAGGCTCCCTCCATCCACCTCTACACCGATGGGCACCAGGTCATCCAACCGCCACACGGCGGGCCCACGCCTGGCTAAAAGGGTCAACCTGTCGGGCAGCTCTATGGCCTCAATGTCGATCTCCTGTCGCTGGGCAAGTTCGCTAATCAAGCCGGGTGGCAGAATCGATTTAAAGCCTTCAAGCTCGTAAAAATGCTTTTGTCGAACCGTGCGTGGACGTTGCACGGTGGTCCTCTCCTCAACGGCCAGTTCAGCGAGATTTCGCAACAGCGGCAGATCCAGGGTCAAGCGGAAATGATCGTCGATGTCATCCGGGTTGGCGTAGGGCTGAGCCTCCGCATGCGCCACAGCGTTCCGCCCTTCATCACGAAGGTAAAGCCCGACGTCCAACCCGGCTGCAAGCAATTCCTCGCGGCGGCGGATCGCGTGTTCGCTATCCAGACGGGTTAATGCTTCGCCAATCCAGGCACCGCGTGTCCGCCCATTTGATAAAAGAACGCTGATCACCTTGTACAGGCTCAGGAAAGCGTAAAACGGGTTATCCAGTGATACCCCTTCCCGGTACAGCGCCAACGCTGCGCGCTCCTGGTCGTCGGTCGGGTGGGGGATCTCGAGGGTGTCAAGAAAGGACGTTGTCACCCGGCTGAGCGGCATTCCAATCGGACGCGGCCGGTCGCCAGCTCCCCAGGCGAGGATCGTCAGACCGGCGCTCTCAGCCCACGACAAGACGCTGCAAAAATGCATGATGACTTTGCGTGCCGCTTCTGGTGCCAGGCCGTGGCGGTTCGCTTCAAATGCGATCGCCGCGTTTCGACAATCGGGATCGTTCTGGGGCATCAGGACGAACTCAAGGCCTTCGTGCACCACCATCTGGGGAGTCGTCGGCCAACCAAACCGAGGTTCCACGGTTGCCACGACCCAGTGTCCGGGCTCAGCAATTCGACGCTGGGCTTGTTCGTTGGCATTGACCCATAGCAGATCGGACATAGTTCGCTCCCTAACGCGGGGCCTGGAAATCGGTAACTGACGTCATAAAGCACCTCAAATCGGCGTTTCCTGTCACTGTAGACCTTTGTTGACGCTTGTCCATAGTTCGTCAACCGACCCCCGTTTCTTGCGGTTTTCCCGGCGCTTGCCATACTGAACGGGTCGGAATAGGGCGGTTATTTGCTCCCATAATTCCTCCCCAGAATTGACAGAACCCCGGAGGGGAAATGTCAAAATCCATCACCAGCGCGCGCTCATTTCCACGCCCCAGACCCAACAAGCGTTCGCTTGGGTTTCAGGAGCGGCCCCTGGTCTCGTTCCCGATCCAGGAGGTGACCATCGATTGGGACCGGCTGATCGACAAGCGGCCGTTGTTGCTCGAAACCCTCGACACCATGCCCAAGTACTTGCTCAAACCGGAAGTCCTGGATCTGCTGGAGAGCGAGTCGCATCCCATGCACCGGCTGATCCTGGACCTGATGTGGTGCACCGGCGCCCGGGTCTCCGAGGTGCTGGCGATCACACCGGCCGGCTTCATCGACGACGGCTACGACTTCGGCGTGCTCCTCAAGACCCTTAAGCAAGGGGCCGGGCGACCGAGCAAGCGCAGCCTGCAACGTTCGCCCAAACGGTTTATTCCGATTCTCGATCGCGATTTCCAGACCCGGATCCAGAGCTACCTGTGGATGGGGAAGTTTCGGAAGGACGAGCGGATCTTTCCGATCACGCGCCAGGCGGTCAGCGCCAACATCGACCGGTTGATTGAGCAGATGAGGGGAGCGCCGCCGTTCAAGATTGGGTGCCACACCTTTCGGCACAGCTTTGCGGTGCACTTGCTCCTGCACGGCCGGCCATTGAAGTTCGTGAGCCAGCTTCTGGGTCACCGTAGCGTGGAGTCCACGGAGGTTTACACCAACGTACTGACCTTTGACGGGGCGCATTTTTTGGAGGGTGTGGACTTTCACTGATTCATCCGCAATAACCCCACATATAGTTGCTGGTAGATTTTACAGCACCACATGTTGTGTTGTGTTCAATATTGTGCTTACATGGTCATGTCGTCTCAATAGCGAGGTTACAAGCATGACTGGCAAGAATCAGCATGTCGTTCAGAGAGAGAACGGGTGGGCGGTAAAAGGGGCAGGCAACAGCCGAGACACGTCACATCACTCGACCCAAGCCGAAGCGGCCGAGGCGGCGAGGGGGATTGCCCGGAATCAAAACAGCGAAGTGTTTATCCATGGCCGGAATGGGCGAATACGGGAGAGAGATTCCTACGGGAATGATCCTTTTCCACCCAAAGGTTGATAGGGGGCATTCATAGGTTGCATCAGGTTATTGGTGCCCGATGAATTAAGGTTGATCAGCAGCTAATCCCCCAAAGGTATTAACTGTTTGTTACTGATGGTGGCCAGAGTGGAGAAAGATCTAAAGAAACAGAATAATGCCACGATCGCCGCGCTGTTAAGCGCAGCCGTCCTCATGTGTTTGGGGTTTCAGTATGGCTTCAACTCCTTGCCAACAATAAAAGAGGGGCTTCTTACAGGGGTTGCTGGTTTGATTACCTTAGCGGTTTTGGTCCTTGTCACCCATCTACTCCCACAGGACATAAAGCACAAACTGGTCTTCACGCGTTTAGTCAATGAAATGCCCGGGGGCAGGGTTCATCTTCTCTGTAAGCGGGATTCGAGAGTCGTGTATGAAGACGTGGCATCACAATGGCCGCACGTCTTTGATGAGGCGATCGCTGCGGGTGATCGTAACTCCCTCTGGTATCGGGACATATACAAGCCTGTTAGAGATACTCATGAAGTCCGTCAATCGCACAGAAGCTTTCTCCTCTACCGCGACTCCTTTTCGGGTTTGGTCGCTCTCCTGATTTTTACAATTTTGTGGGACTTCCTGGGAGACCCTCAACTTCTTGGCGACGTCGTCCCTGCTGTCTATGTTGTACTCATCATTTCATCCCTGCTGGCTCTTCTTGCCGCTCGCAATGCAGGTAATAGGCTTGTTGTAAACGCCGTTGCCGTCTCTCAATAGACGAAAGGAACTGCAGTTCATGAACTCGAAGGTTACATTTTTCCCCGTTGATAATGGTGACATGACCTTGTTGCAGCTTGCGGACGATCGCCAGACCTCCCTTCTAATCGACTGTCGGATTAGGCGTTCTGCGGATGATCCGAGCGACACGACCCCTGACGTTGCTTCTGAGCTTCGAAAGCGCATTAGGAAGGATGCCCGGGGGCGCCCGTTTGTTAATGCAATGCTTCTTTCACACCCGGACGAGGACCATTGTCTTGGCCTCAGGGCGCATTTCTGGCTTGGCCCAGTTGACGACTATCCCGATGACGACAAAGACCAGTCCCAGAAGCGGATTATCATACGGGAGCTTTGGTCGTCACCGATGGTCTTCAGGCGTGCGTCGAAGAAGTTGACTTTGTGTGATGATGCCCAGGCATTCGCCACGGAGGCGCGTCGCCGCGTCAAGGCAAACCGCGATAGCGGCTTCAACGTTTCTGATGGCGATCGGATTCTTATCCTGGGGCAAGACAAAGACGGGAAGACAGATGGCCTGGAACAAATCCTCATAAGGCAAGGGGATGTCATTAACGGAATAAACGGAGTTGGCCAGAACCCTCCTGAAATCGCGCCTACTTGCCCCTTTCCGAGAGCAAGACGAGGAGGTGGAGGAAGAGCTGTCTAAAAACGACTCCAGTGTTGTGATCAATTTCAGCATTCGTGAGTCCAGCTCCGGCGATTGTTTCAGCCGATTCCTGTCTGGCGGTGACTCGGGGGTATCCATCTGGGAGCGGCTCTGGCGCGAGTACACGTCTGACGATCTGAAATACGACCTCCTCCTTGCCCCTCACCACTGCTCATGGCGTTCACTTTCACACGACAGCTGGTCTGATAATGGCAACAATGCTGAGATCTCCGAGGATGCGCGTTCAGCGTTAGCTCAGGCAAATGATGATGCGTTTATTGTTTCCAGCAGCAAGCCGGTTGTTGATGACGATAACGACCCCCCCTGTATTCGGGCCAAGCGTGAGTACAGCAGTATCTTGGGGTCAACAGGTATCTTTAAGTGCACCGGGGAAGAGCCGACTCGCAAGAAGCCGGAGCCAATTGTATTTCAAGGCACCAGGTCTGGCTTCAGGCTGGCCGTTACCGCTGCCGCAATAGCGTCAGTCGCATCCGCCGCTCCACCGAGGGCAGGCAGTGACGACTGAATACATTGACTACGGAGAGCCGCTGGGAAAGTCGGTAACGTCGAATTTGCCGGCATCAATGCGTGACGTGGCCGACGCGTGCAGCGAGCACTCTGCTTTTGACGTTGTTGAATTCCGGCGAATTTCGCCGGATTCACATGCGCTTATTGTCGATGTTGGCGATGGGACTTTTGATGCCAAGAATCGGGTCGGAATACGCCGCTTTGAACGCCTGGCGCTGGTTTATAGTTCCAACCGCGAGTTCCCTTGGGAGGTGAGGGCGCTTCGCTCCGACTTCCCAGTGACCATGCATCAAAACCATGTAGGGCCCAATTCACCACGTTCCCTGTGCCTCTACGTTGAGCCTTGGTCATCTGTGGAGCGAGTCTGGAACCCTCAATCATTTCTGGGTCGAGCTCTCTGGTGGCTTCGGGAAACCGCCTGCGAAAACCTGCATCAAGAAGACCAACCTCTTGAGCAGCTTTTTTTCGAACCCGCGGATCGCTTTGTATTGCCGGAGAATTATTTCGAGAGACTCACCGAAACCGGCTATCGTATCGTTTTCGACCAGCAACCATTCGCTTGTCGAGGAAGATTCTTGTATCAAGCCCGGGTTGTAGATGATAGGTCGCATCCGGGTTTCCAGGATGGTAAATGGATACCAATTACGATCATCTTGCCTCCCATTACTCACGGCCGCGTAGAGGAACACCCCAAACATCTTGGGGAGCTGCTTCAAAGACTCGATTCTCGAGGTGCCAGGATTTCCGGATTGCTCCGTGAGGCGATTCAGAATCTTCTTCCTGAGGGTCAAAGCTTTGACTGGCCGGCCGGCAAGACCAATAAGATACTTCTAGTGCTGGGCATCTCCCTCAAACGCGACGGCAAGACCGAGAGAACGGACGTTTACGGCTTCGCTATGGATCAACATTTTGGCCGGCTCGGTGAAGACCTTGGCGCCCTGATCCGTAGTCCCGGCGAAAACAAGTGGTTTCGTAATACTGGGATAATGGAAAAAAGCGAGCCCCTGAACGTGGATCGATTGGAAAGTTACCCTCTGACCCCTGTTGGTATCAGGCTAATGCCATCAAAGCAGGAGGTGAGGGAATACTCGGGCATAGCTGATTCACCATGCGATTTCAACGGGGTCATTTCTGGGCTCGGATCTTTGGGAAGTGCCGTTGCCTCAATCTGGGCAAGGGAAGGCTGGGGTGAGTGGGAATATGTCGATCATGATGCGGTTGAGCCCCATAACCTGCCCCGTCATGTTTCCCTAGGTCCATGTGTGGGCATGGCCAAATCCGAAATGATGAGCGCCCAGGCCGCTTCAATGTTCTCCCTCAAGGTGAGTGACAGCAGCGTGCCAAAAGCTTACGTAAGGAGGCTCACGGAGGACCTCCAATGGCTCGAAGACCTATTGGAGCACAAGGACATCATCGTCGATGCATCCACGACGGTAGAGGTCCCTCGGGACCTGTCCGGCATGGATAGGTCGGCTCGTTTGGTAACACTCTTCATAACTCCATCAGGCAGGTCCTCGGTTTTACTCATGGAGGATCAGTCCGGATACACACGTAGTCTGTCACTCGAGGCTCAGTATTATCGAGCCATTCTGACCAATGATTGCTGGGGCACCGATCATCTGGAAGGGAACTCGGGCTCTTTGTGGGTTGGGGCCGGATGCCGGGACATAACCACGGCGATGTCCAATGAACTGATATGGCTCCACGGATCGATACTGGCTCGCCAGCTGAGGTTGCTATCAGACAAAGAAGAAGCCCAGATCAAGATCTGGGATTACGATGAGCTCTCCGGGGCCGTTAGCGCTCATGACATTCAGGCCTGCAAGCCCATTCACGCGGAAGTTGGGGGTTGGACTGTATGGTGGGACGTCTCGATAGAAGATGGCATGTCCAGACTCAGAAACGACAAATTACCCAGTGAAACCGGTGGCATTTTGCTTGGTTTTATTGACCAGAAGATCAAAACGATATCGGTCGTGCTAGCCAGGCCCGCACCAGAGGACAGCACTGCAAGACCCCAAGAGTTCTTGCGCGGAACTGCCGGTGTAGAAGGAGATATCGATGAGTGTCGTCGTAGAACTGGCGGGATCGTTTCGTATCTAGGTGAATGGCATTCTCATCCGAGGGGCTGCAAATCCGATCCAAGCACTCACGATCGAAAACAGCTGGATTACCTAGAGGATGTTATGGCTCGTGATGGCAGTCCTGCAATCTCCATGATTGTCTCGGACTCAACGATCAGCGTTTCATTGGGTCAACAAACAACGACGGTTGAGTTGTCCTTTTTTCACTCTTGAAGAAGGCAAAATTTAACCTTTGACTGTTTCACTGCTGAGCGATCAAGA
>NZ_JAAMPF010000027.1 GCF_011074795.1 Marinobacter salicampi | reverse complement strand
TATTGAAAAAAGCCGATCTTTTGATCGGCTTTTTGCTTTCTGGCGGTGGCATGTGTGTCAGCACTGTTTATGGGCCTGCGGCGCAAAGCTGCTGCCGCAGACGCTGGTCGCGTCTGCTCTCCGCTACCATTATTGAAAAAAGCCGATCGCCTGATCGGCTTCTTGCTTTCTGGCGGGTCCTTATCGCCATCCTGTTCATGCGTTCTTCCACTGACTCATAGCGAGACAGATCAGTAAGCTGCTGATCTGGTTATTTTCGGGCAGACCCTCACCACAGAGCTGACAAAAAGCGACTCAGGATCGAAGCCCGCACTTTCGCGTTGGCCGAAAGATTGGCGTAGGATAAAACTATGTCACAGACCTGCCTGGCGACGCAGAGCCACTGTTCAATGGAGAAGGGTAGCCAGCCAGGTACTACTAACAGTGCTCAATATGGGTAACTTTCGTTATGATGTACTTCGCTCACGAATTGAGTCGCTTCGCACTGACTCCGGCTCGCATTATGGCCGGTGGTCAGAGTAAATTGCTTCGCCACCCTTTGAACCCCTGGTCCAGGGTTTCGGGAACCCGCAGTATTGCCTCGGCATTGAACGTGTTTGAGGATCTCACCAGGCGTTATCCCAAGCCCGCCTTCAACCTGGACACAACGGTTTGCGACGGCGAGACGGTGTTGGTCAACGAGACCATAGTCAAGCGCAATCCCTTCTGTCAGCTGAAACATTTCCAGCGCAATGTCGATCGTCCGGATGACCCCAAGCTGCTGATTGTGGCGCCACTGTCCGGCCACTTCGCTTCGTTGCTCAGAGGCACTGTGGAGGCAATGCTTCCAAACCATGATGTTTACATCACAGACTGGCGTGATGCCAGCATGGTGCCGATTACCGAAGGTAAGTTCGGGCTCGATGACTACATTGACTATGTCATTGATTTCATAGATCATATTGGCCCTGATACGCACGTACTGGCGGTGTGTCAGCCCGTTGTGCCAGTGCTGGCTGCAACTGCGCTGATGGCTCAGGACGACCATCCGTCGGCGCCTCGTTCTCTAGCCCTGATGAGCGGCCCGGTCGATGGTCGTGTTGATCCGACAGAGCCCTGCGAACTGGCCAAGAAACACAAACTTTCGTGGTTCAAGCGCAACCTGATTCATACCGTTCCGGTGAACTATCCCGGCGCAATGCGCAAGGTCTACCCCGGCTTTCTGCAGTTGACCGGCTTCATCAACATGAATTTCGACAGGCATGTGGATGCCTATCGGGGCCTGTTCCGATCTATTCGTGATGATGACACGGATGAGGTCACCCGCCACAGAGAGTTTTACGATGAATATCTGGCAGTGATGGATTTGCCTGAAACCTATTACCTGGACACCATTGAGCGTGTTTTCCAGGAATTCCACCTGGCCCGGGGCTGTTTCAAGCATCGTGGCAGGCTGGTGAATCCCGGAGCGATTCGCAAAACGGCACTGATGACCATCGAGGGCGAGAAAGACGACATCTCAAGCCCGGGCCAGACCCGCGCAGCCCACAAACTCTGCACCAGTATTCCCGAGAACCGGCGGGTACATCACCTACAGCCTGGAGTCGGCCACTACGGCACATTCAATGGTCGTCGCTGGCGGGAGGAAATAGCTCCGAGGCTACAGAAGTTTATCCGTAACGCCTGAAGCGCAGCTTGCCAAGGTTTCTTGTTGCGTTCTTTGCCCTCTGCTAAATTCATAGCGGGCAACAAAAACTCGGTGCGTCAATCTGAAGGTCGACGCATCGGATCCACAGGATATAGCGCAGTGTTCGAAATCGCGTAGGCCCTCGACGCTGGCCGGCGATGGTGAAACAGGGAGAACGCCAATGTCTAAGAAGGCCATCAAGCCAGTTTCCAGTAGTGATCAAGAAGGCCCAGGTGTACGCAAGGCGCTGGCCCGTGCAGGGGCGCACGGAAGTCGCGTGATTATGCGCTCAGTGGTAAGGCGCTTAAAAGGCGGTCGCCCTAATCCGGTCAGCTATAAAAGTATGGCGAAACCCTTTCTTCGCTTCACCGGGAAATTTGCCACACAGCCCGATACTATCATTACCGCCCAGATGCGGCTGGTGCAGAACACTAGTATGCTTAGTGGTGGGGCCATCGTGAGCCTGGTCAGCCGGGAGCCCATGCGGGTGGTGGCACCCGAGCGGAATGATGCCCGCTTCGCGGACGACGCCTGGTCCAATGTTGCCTACTTCAATTTTCTCAAGCAGGCCTATCTGCTGTCGGATCGCTGGATCAAGGACACCATAGAAGATGTCCGGGGCCTGGATGAGCACGACCGTCACAAAGTCCGCTTCTTTACCCATCAGGTGACTGACGCACTGTCACCCAGCAATTTCGTTCTGACCAATCCCGAAGTGCTGAGAGCCACGGTCGACACAAAGGGGCGAAACCTGGTGCGGGGCTTTGCCAATTTTTTACGGGATCTGGACGAAGCCGATGGTCGGATATCGTTCAGGATGTCGGACCCGGATGCCTTTGAGGTTGGTAAGAATCTCGCCGATACACCCGGGGATGTCATTTACCAGAATGATTTGATGCAGCTGATCCAGTACCGGCCGGCTACCGAAACAGTGCATCGACGGCCGCTTCTGGTCGTTCCGCCCTGGATCAACAAGTACTACATACTGGACCTGGGTGCCAAAAAATCATTCATACGATACTGGGTGGAGAAGGGCCATACCGTATTTGTTATTTCCTGGGTTAACCCGGGCAAAGAGCATGCCCACAAGGGTTTTGAAGACTACATGCTGGAGGGTCCAGTGGAGGCCCTGGATGCCATTCAGGAGGCTACCGGCGAAAGCGAGGTGAACGCGGTCGGCTACTGCATTGGGGGAACCCTGCTTGGATGCACGCTTGCCTGGCTGGCAGCTCGTGATGACGAACGCATAAAGAGCGCGACTTTTTTCAATAGCCTGTTGGATTTTTCAGACGTCGGTGACCTGAAGGTCTTCATTGACGAAGACATGATCAGGAAACTGGAAAAAGTCATGAAAAAGCAGGGCTATCTTGAAGGCGCTGCAATGGCTTCTGCCTTCAACATGTTACGGGCCAATAGCCTGATCTGGTCCTTCTTCATCAACAATTACCTCCTGGGGCGGGAAACCCCACCTTTTGATCTGCTTTACTGGAACTCAGACTCCACCAGGCTTCCAGGCGCCATGCACAGCTTTTACCTGCGAAACATGTATCTTGAGAATCGTCTGGGCGAGCCCGGCGGCATAACCCTTGCTGGAACGCCTATTGATCTTGGCAAGGTTAAAGTGCCTGCTTATTTTGCCTCAGCCATTGAGGATCACATTGCGCCATGGGTGTCCTGTTACAAGGGTTCGCGCTATCTCGGCGGGCCGGTTCGCTTTGTGCTGGGTGGCTCTGGCCATATCGCAGGTATCATTAACCCGCCCTACAAGCACAAATACGGTTATCGGATTAACGAAAACACGGATCTGTCACCGGATGAGTGGCTGATCGGCGCTGAACAGTTTGAGGGATCCTGGTGGCCGGACTGGGTCACGTGGGCAGAGCAGTTCAGTGGCGGTGAGGTTGCCGCCAGAGTACCGGGAGAGGGTGAGTTGCCAATTATTGAGCCAGCGCCTGGTTCCTATTTGCGCAATCAGCCGGCACCTGAGGCGCCCCAACGCAAACCGAAAGAAGTTGCCAGGCGCACCACCCGCAAGCCGGCGGAGAAAAAAGCGCCGACAGGCGATCAACCCCGAAAAACAGCCAAGACAGGCTGATTTCGAGCCGACAGGCTAAGGGGAGCAGATGCGGTGGCGCTGGCACGGGCCTCCGCCGATGTTTCCCGGTACGGGTAACTCGCAGACCGGAATCTTACTGAACACCTTTCAGATATGAGCAATGCACAGGCTTCGATCCGCGTCGCCGTCTACGGCACCCTCAAACAGAACCACAGCAACCACGTTCTTCTGAAAGGCGCCCGTTTTCTCGGCTCTGAGCGCCTTTTTTCCATCACCCTTTATGACCTGGGGCCGTTTCCTGCGGCCTTGGAGCGGCCTTCCAGAGGCGTGACCGTCGAGGTGTACGAAGTCAACATACCTCTGCTGGCCCGTCTGGATGAGCTTGAAGACTATAAGGCCGGCGCTCCCCGCACAGGCCTCTATACCCGCAAGTTGCTCAAAACGGCGTTCGGCCCGGCCTGGGTTTACCTTTTTAACAAGTGCCCGAACGAGAGCTCCCGACTACCCGACGGCGACTGGAAAGGTTCCTCAATAACCGTCCGCAACCTTCGTCGTGCTCGTTGAAGACCTGTCAAATAAATGACTGAAAAAATCTGACTCATCCTGATGCAGTGGTAATGCGGCAAATTTTAGTCGGTTGTTGGCGCGGGTTTGTGTTCTGTAGCGAAATGAGCCACAAAAATAGCTATAGAATATTTTACCTTTAGTAAACAAGGCTTAGGGCCATGCCCAATAGCTAGTATATAATTTATTCAACTGAAAACAGTAATTTATATGTCTTAATTAAGCCATATTCTGCAGTTTAATGCTGCTTCAGCCCCGCTAAAACACTTCGCCGGATACTTTCGGTGACAAGTTATTGACATTTTTGCCCTCGAAATACAGACCTATCGCACGCAATATCCTCGTTGCTTTTCATACAATTTCACAAAGTCGTCGGGGAAATGGTGGAGCAATGATAAATCGCGTCATAACAAGAACACTAACGGGTATTGCAGCGATTCTGATGGCGGGAGCCCTGAGTGGTTGTGTCGATGACTTGACGGATCTTGGTTCAGCATCCGAAGCCAAGGCTTTCTCAGGCAGTAAAACGGCTTCCTTGAGCTGGAATGCGCCAGCCACCCGCATAAACGGAGAAGGTCTGGCGATGGGCGAGCTGAAGGGCTACATCATTCTGTACGGGCAGGATCCATCGAAGCTTGATCGTCGTGTCGAGATCATTGAAGCCAGCACCATGGATTACACCGTTGCCAACCTCACCAACGGCGAATGGTATTTTGCGATTCAGGTTGTCGACACCTACGGGCTCGCCAGTGCGCCTTCCCAGGTTGTTAGTAAGGTGATCTGACTTGAGTTACCCCTGATAGGGGTTCTGATATGGGTTATCTGCGGCCATAGTCGGGGTCGGCCATGGGCAGTTTGAGTGTAAAGGTGGAGCCAACACCCTCGGCAGACTTCACCGCAATTTCTCCCCTGTGTTTTTCCACCACAACGTTCACAAATGACAGGCCCAGTCCGGTGCCGTGGTTGCCTGAGAGCTCACTACTCTTCTGACGGCGGTAACGATCAAACAGAAAAGGGAGTTCATGGGTCGCGATCCCCGAGCCCTCGTCTGCTACCGTAAGGCACGCCTGATGCCCGGCCTCGAACACCTGTATGGTCACGGTTGAGCCGCTGTCGCTGTACTGGACGGCATTGGTCAGCAGGTTGATGACCGCACGCTCCAGCAACTCGGCATTACCATTCAGCCAGATGTCGTCGCAGCCCTGTAAGTGCACCTCGATCCCCTTCTCGGCTGCCTGCTCAATGACACTGTCACGGGCATTCTCAACAATGGCAAGGAACTCACACTCGTAAAACCGCGTTTCCGTCAGCTGCTCTGCCCGGGCAAGCTGCACGAATTCCTCTGCCAGCTGGTAGCTGCGCCGGGCAAGGCGGCCAAGCTGGTCCAGCTGCTCGGGCATTATCTGCTCCGGACTGCGTTTGAGCTGCTCGATAAGAGCCAGCTGGGAAACTAGCGGCGAGCGTACATCGTGGGAAATAAAGTCGATAGCCTCCCGGTGCTGCCGCTGCTGGGCGCGAAGCTCGGAAATATCCGCTATGTTGGCGATGATGCCGCTTTGACGTCCGTCGGTGAGATCGGACGGTGCGAAGTGTATAAGAAAATCCTTGTCCCGTATCCGTAGGTCCACGGTTCGGCTTTGCTGCATCGTCAAAGTTTCAGATACGGTTTCGTACCAGGGGGGCGTATCCCTCGGGTCGTGTCCCTGCAACAGCCGCGTCAGGGGCATGCCAATCAGGCTGGGCCGGGGCTCACCGAACCATTCTTCTATGTGCCCATTGGTAAACTGGATGACACCCAGGGCGTCGGTGACAATGATTCCGTCGGGCATACGTTCGAAACTGCGGCCTATAAACGTCTGCATGCTGTGCAGGCGTTCGGTGGCAAGTCGGACACGTTCAATACGCGCTGAAATATTCTCCTGGGTCAGGCGTGTGCTGCCGGCTTGGTTCCGGTTGACGAGGGCAAGGCGCTGGAGATAGCGCTGGCTGGCATCCAGGGTCATGTCCTGGGGCAGCAGCAACCCAAGAATAAACACCTCACCGTTTCGTATGAGTCTGACCCAGCTCTGGTTATCACTGTGAGTCCAGTCCCCCGGCGTCGGCAGGGGGGGCTGATCTTTTGCGCTCAGGACTTTGCTGGCAAGGACCTCATCGCCCCAAGACAACCACCAGCCTTCTGCCTGTAACAGCGACGCCAGGTGTTCAACCAGCTGCATGGGGTGACGCTGTGCTGGCTCGGAAAGGCTCAGTTGGCGGCCTCGACCCAGCTCATCAAGTTGCCGGTTGAGAAAGCGGTTGGTCATGGCAAGCCGACGGGCGCTCCACAAAGGGAATGCAAAGACCGGCATCAGTAATGCCGATGCGACCGGGAAATGGAGCCCGCCGATAAACATGGCGCTGCTCACCATTAGCAACAGAAGCCCCACCAGAGCGCTGCACAGCGCCAGGGTTCGGGCAGGGCGCAGCCTCGGCAGCATCAGGGCCAGCACTATGATGACGATAGCCGGCAGCCACCAGGAAACTGTTCCCTGAACTCGCGTGATCAATGCGTCGGTTTGCAGAGCGGAGTAACTGTTGGCATGGAACTCGACCCCCGACATGGGACTGGCGTGACTTGAAAAAGGCGTCGGCAGTATGTCACCGAAGCCCGGCGCGGTTGCACCTATAAACACGGTTGTGTCCCTGAACAGGGGTGCCAGAGACTCGGAGGCAAGAACATCGGAGAAAGAATAGGTGGGAATGGTGCCGGATTGTCCAGCCAGGGGCACGGCGACGAAGTGCTTGCGCACGTTCATGAAGGCCGGGCTGTTCTGGCTATCCGGCCCTGTCCGAGCCTGGGCCAGAGGCTGGCGTTGCGCCGCAAGCCCGAGACTTGGCCAGAGTTGATCCCCCAGGCCATTGAACAGGTAAAGGCCACGGGCCACGCCGTCGGCGTCCAGCTCTACATGAGCGTGCCCTAGTGCTGCTGCAGCCTCAGACAGCTGAGGGGTGGGCAGCACAGCCGACATCAGCCGACCCGCAGACGGTGAGGCCAGGTGCATGGCGAGCACGGTGTCACCGTGACGGTTCATGGCTTCAGCCATAACGCTGTCATGGGCCGAGGGCTCGGGAAACAGAACGTCGAAAGCGATGGTGCGTGCGCCGGCCGCGTCAAGCCGTTGAATGAGTTCAGCATGGACTGAACGGGGCCAGGGCCAGCGCCCCAACGTCTCCAGACTTTTCTCATCGATTCCCACCACTACGACGTTATCGGCCACCGGAGCCGGATAGGCGGTGATCAGGACATCGTAGAGCCAGGCGTCCAGGCGTTCCGGTGCGAAGGTCTGGTTAAGCAGAACAAGGAGCGCAAAGAGAGGCAGGGCCAGCGTCCAGGATATGTGATGAAAGAAAAGCCAATCCCGTTTCATGGGCCCTACTGTGAGGTTGTCACTGGGTGATCACTCGATAAACAGCTCCCGTCCGGGGCCCCAGCGACTGGCCAGCGGACCTTCAGAAAGAGCTTTCAGGCGAACAAAATACCGCCTTCCGGGAATCAGACGCAAGGCCGCGGTCGTATCCCCGACAGTAGCTTCCTTTACTATATTCTGAAAGCCGGGATCCTCCGACAGCTGGAGAAGATAGTCATTGGCAGTGGCGACCGATTCCCAGAAAATGCGGACTTGGCTATCGATGTAGTTGATGTTGATGATTCTGGCGGGGGGCAGGGTGCCATTGACCAGCATCTTCCGGGGTTCGCTGGTGGCAACCGAATTGCCGCCGGCTTCCGTCACCACGCGCCAGTAGTATTCCCCCGGGCTGAGGGGGCGCGAGGGAAGAGCCGAGGTATCCGATGCCCACTCGCTGGTTGCCACCAGGTTGCCAAAATCATCTTTTGCTGAAATTTCCAGGCGCCCCACCTCATTTTCGCCCAGATAGCGCCATATGAATTCGGGCATATCGTCATTGAGGCTCTCCCCGGCAGCTGGGCTCAGCAGTGTGGCTGCTCTGGCCTTCAGATCAACGTCCACCTCCTGGACAGCGGGCAGCCCGGCAATGCCTGAGCGGGTAACCGCCGCAAGCTCGACCCGGTAACGGCCATTGTCCAGCTGTGCCAGGGTGGTTGACGAGTCCCCGGTAAGGCGGCTGAGTACATTCTGGCCGGTTGCAAGGTCGAATACGTCCAGCTGATGGGCCGGTGCTCCATTAGCTTTCCAAGTCAGGGTGGCTGGTAGCCGGTCCAGGCTTGGCGCGAGCGCCGATGTTTCGGGGACAGGGGGCAGGCGGCGAATTTCCACTCCGCGACTGGATGGCGAGTCGACGCTGGCACTGAAGCCCGCCGGTATCTGACGCTGGTTGCCAGGCGGGCCGAACGCGACCAGACCTTCTGTAACTCTCAGCAGGCTCTTGCTCCCGTCGCTGGCAAGGGAAAATCTGGTACCACGCACTGCAGCCACAGCTGACGGGGTTTCAATTTCGAACCGGGAGCCATCCTCGACCATAGGCTCCACATCGGTACTGACTCGCCCCTTGATTAGGCGCATCCGGGTGTCCACCATGCCGGTGCGGCCATATTGGGTCAGCCTGTTGAACACCAGGCGGGAGTTGGGCTCCACCCATATCATCGAGCTGTCGCCGAGTTTGATGGTGGCAGTACCCTGCTGGGTCGCGAGTTCATCTCCGACACGAAGAAGCATCCCGGTCTGCATGGGCTGGGCGCGGCTGTTGCCGGCAAGCCTGACGTGACCCTGGCCCGAAGCTGCGCTGATGGTGGCAGGTTCTGGTTGGCGTTTGAGCCAGTGCATGGGGATTCTGATCCGATCGCCGCCCTTGAGGATGATGGGGTTGGCGATGCGGTTGTGCCGGGCCAGCTGACTGCTGCTTATGCCCTTTGCCAGCAGAGCGTCCGCCGCTTCCTGGAAGGTCTCATCCGGACTGAGGGTGTAGCTCCACTCCGGCACCACGGCAATCTTGGATCCGAGCGAACCCGTGTGGGAGCCTGTAGCAACGCCCAGTTCAGCGAACGCAGAAGATGTGCCAAGGGTCAGGCACAGCAGAGTGACGGCCCGGAATAAGGCTCTCCATCGGCATCGGGTTAGGTTCCATGAAGGCACAGGGTTATCCGGCCTCGGCATGGGCGGACTCTGCCGGCGCTGACGTAGTCATGGCTTCCAGACGGTAGCCGCGCTGGTAGATGGTTTTGATGCGGAAGCCATTGTCCGGATTGAGTCCCAGGCGCCGGCGCAGCCGGCTCATGTGGGTGTCGACGGTGCGGGTATTGATGTCCCGGGTGACTCCCCAGACCCGTTCAAGGAGCATGTCCCGGGTCAGCAGGCGGCCCTGGTTCTTGAACAGGAACAGGGTCAGGTCATAGTCTTTGTCGGTGAGAGTCAGCAGAGTCCCACGCAGGGTGATGGTGCGGACCTGGGTGTCAATTTCGAAAGGGCCGAACGTCAGGGTTTCCTTTTCATTGTCCGGGTTGATTCGACGAGCCAGGGCGTGGATGCGAGCCATCAGCTCCGCCGGACGGGCTGGCTTGGCCAGATAGTCGTCTGCACCGGCATCCAGGGCTTCCACGATATCCTGTTCGCTATCCCTCTGGGTCAGGAACACCACAGGAATGGACCAGTTAAGCTGGGCTCGAACGCTGCGCAGCACATCAATACCGGTCATATCAGGGATTTGCCAGTCCAGAATCAGCAGATCGTAACTGCGGTGCTGCACTGCGCTGAGAAACGCTTGGCCTGTGGAAAAGGCGTCACAGTCATGGGCGCGTTCCGACAAGAGGGCCTGGATATGCTGGGCCTGTTCTTTCTCATCTTCCAGCAGGGCAATTCGCATACGACTCTCCTGATACTTCAACGGTGCCGGCGATCAGGCACGAATGGCCCGATATCACATTGATCCACGGGACATTCTGACAAAGTGTTCAGGTAAGGTCAGTGTCGTTTCGTAGCCTTGCGTAACGGTAGGTTCCCGGGCAGAACCGGCTTGCCTTCATGATCGTCGACAGTCTGGCGACAGCCCGGATAGCTGCTGCAGCCCCAGAACCACCCTTTTTTGCCCTCCCGTCGGACCAGCGGCGAATAACAGTGGGGGCAGGGCACAGGTTTCTGACTGCTGCCATCGGTCGGTACGCCTTCACCGAGTGGCCGCGTGCCGTTGCAGTCCGGGTAGCGGGTGCAGGCCAGAAAGTCGCCATATTTGCCGGTCCGCTGGCGCATGGGAGAGCGGCATTTTGGACAATGGACGGAGCCTGCGGACTCCGCTTCAGGTCCGGCGGGAGACGAGACGGGTGCAGGTCCTGCCTGTCGCGCCGGGCGTTGGAGAAAGCTGAGGATTTCGCTTTTCAGATCGGCCAGGAACTGCCGGGGGTCACCTTCGCCCCGGCGAATCTGTTCCAGGGTCATTTCCCAGCGCGCCGTCCTGTCGGGCTGGCTTATGGAGTCCGGCAATACGGCTATCAGGCCATGGCCTTTCTCCGTGGCCTTGATAAAGCGCCCGTCCCGCCTGAGGTAGTCACGCCGGAAAAGGGTTTCGAGGACGCTGGCCCTGGTTGCTTCCGTGCCCAGGCCATCGGTGTCCCGCAGGGTTTTGCGTAACTCCGCATCACTGACAAACCGGGCTATGTTGGTCATGGCCGAGAGTAGGGTCGCGTCGGTAAAATAATGGGGTGGTTGGGTCAGGCGCTCCTTGAGATCGGCGGTGTCACACAGCACCGGGTCGCCTTTGACCAGCCTGGGTAATGCCCGTTTGTCCGGTGTCTCGCGGGCCTCCCGCAAGCGTATTTCCAGAGTCTTCCAGCCAGCACTGAAAACGGCCGTTTCTGAGGCCCGGAAGCGGTGTTCGCCGATGGTCAGGCCAAGCCGGCCTTCCCGGTGGATGGCTTCGGGGCTGAACTGCATCAGGTAGTAGCGGCTGACCAGATCGTATACGCAAGCCTCGCCCTGGCTCAGTCTGGTTGCCGGCCGGGCCCGGCTGGTGGGGATGATGCCGTGGTGGGCGTCCACCTTCTTGTCGTTCCAGGCTGCGGAGCGCAGGTCCAGATCAGCCTGGGCTGTGGCCTCGAGCAGGTCAGTGGCAACCTTGCCAATGGCGCTTACAACGCCCTGGCGCTGTTCAAAATGGCCTTCCGGCAGGTAGCGGCAATCCGAGCGCGGGTAGGTAATAAGCTGGTGTTTTTCGTACAGGTTCTGGGCAATGTCCAGAACCTCTTTGGCGCCCATCTGGTAGAGCCGGCCAGCTTCGATCTGGAGCACTGAAAGCGACAGCGGCAGGGGTGGCGGCTCCTTGCGGTCCCTGAACCGGACTTCCGTCACGGTGCCTGGCCGGCCCTCCACTTCGGCGGCTATCTGCCGCGCAGTGTCACCATCGAGCAGACGGTCTTCTTCATCCAGATGGTGGCGGTAGGCCTCGTCGGCGACCCAGCGAGCCTGGAAGGGTTCCTGGTTTTCGGCATCGGTGGCATGGCAGGTGATGCTGAGCCGGAAATAGGGCCGGGGTGTAAAGTTGGCAATGGTCGCGTCGCGGGTCACCACCAGTCCCAGTACCGGTGTCTGTACCCGGCCGACCGAGTAAACCCCTTTTTCGCCCTGTTGCCGGTAAGACAGGGTGCAGAACCGGGTGAGGTTGATGCCAAACAGCCAGTCCGCGCGCTGGCGGGCCAGGGCAGAGTGAGATAGGTGGCGGAACTGTCTGTTGTCGATCGGGTTGCTGATCGCCCTCGCGACTGCCTGGGGGGTAAGGTCGTTGATCAGCACCCGCTCAACCGGGCACTTTGCGCCGGCGTGCAGGATGACCTCATCCACCAGCAGTTGGCCCTCCCGGTCCGGGTCGCCGGCGTGGACGATGACCTCGGCCTTGCGTATAAGCCCTTCCAGCACCTTCAGCTGGGTGCGGGCAGTGTCGCGGGGTGAAAGCGCCCACCGGTCGGGAAAGATGGGCAGGTCTGCCAGTTGCCAGCGCTGCCAGCGCGGGTCGTAAAAACCGGGCTCGGCGGGTTCAAGCAGGTGGCCGATACACCAGCTAACCACTACTGCCTCATCGCCGGAACCACACCTGAGCCAGCCCGGGCCTTTCTCCATCGGTCCGGGCAGTGCCGCCGCTATGGCGCGGCCCAGGCTGGGTTTCTCGGCAATGAAAAGGCGCATTGGATCCGGGCTCCGCCGACGCTGACTAGCTCTTGGGTTGTCAGTTCGGTGATTTACAGTAATAAGGGGCTCCGGAAGATGGCGAATCCCCGGGTTTCTGTCAACCACTAAGCAGCATGCCGTATGCTGTAGTACACTGGCACGAAACCTGTCGGAGCTGGCTGCCGCAGCTTCGGATAATCAATTTCAAAGCACTTGGAGTTGCCCGAGGATGTCGATAAAAACGTCCATTGAGCAGAAACTGGCTGAACAGTACAGGCCGGTTCATCTCACTGTGGAAAATGAAAGCCATATGCACAATGTGCCACCAAACTCGGAAACCCACTTCAAAGTGACCCTGGTCACCGAGGCGTTCAAAGGTACGGGTAAGGTGAAGCGCCATCAGGGCATATACCAGGCCCTGGCCGAGG
Organism: Marinobacter salicampi; assembly: GCF_011074795.1. Classification (GTDB taxonomy): domain Bacteria; phylum Pseudomonadota; class Gammaproteobacteria; order Pseudomonadales; family Oleiphilaceae; genus Marinobacter; species Marinobacter salicampi. The sequence goes on along the minus strand of NZ_JAAMPF010000027.1, from coordinate 105,390 downwards.
AGCTGGCGGGGGAGGTTCACGCCCTGGCGTTACACACCTATTCCCCGGAAGAGTGGGCCGCCCGTCAGGGCACGGCGCCGGATTCACCCCAATGCATGGGTGGCTCGAAGCACGACCGCGCCAGCGAAGCCTGAGCAGGAGGCCCGATGAGCCAGTTTTTTCACATACATCCGGAAACACCGCAAAAGCGGCTGATCAACCAGGCCGTGGGCATCCTGCGCAAAGGCGGAGTCATCGTCTATCCGACAGACTCGGCTTACGCCATTGGCTGCCAGCTCGACGACAAGCAGGCGGCTGATCGTATCAAGCGTATCCGGCGCCTGGACGACAAGCACAACTTCACTCTGATGTGCCGTGACCTGTCCGACATCGGCACGTATGCCAAGGTGGACAATACTCAGTACCGCCTGCTCAAGACGTTTACGCCAGGGCCCTATACTTTCATTCTGGACGCCACCAGCGAAGTGCCACGGCGACTTCAGCACCCAAAGCGACGTACCATCGGCATCAGGGTGCCGGACAATGCCATTGTTCAGGCCCTGCTTGAGGAGTTAGGGGAGCCCCTGATGAGCAGCACGCTCATACTGCCGGGTGAAACCGATCCGATGACCGATTCCGAGCACATCCGTGACACCCTGGAACACGAGCTGGACCTGATCATCGATGGCGGCTTCTGTGGCCCGGAGGCCACCACCGTGGTCAACATGTGCGGGCCGGTGCCTGAGGTGACCAGGGTCGGCAAGGGCGATCCCGCACCGTTTCAGCAGGACTGAATCGTCGATCAGGAGCGTCCGGGCAAGGGCAGGCCGAGTCAGGCCTGGGCGTTGAAGCTGAAGGCGTAGCTGCGCTGGGCGCCCGCGGCGTCCAGAAGTTCTGAGCTTGCTGTCTTGCGAAGGCTGTCGTAGCGGTGAACCAGATCCTGCAGACCGTTGAACTGCTGGTTTTCGCTGACGATGGTATCCAGCAGCGAGTTGTTGACGCCGTAGGCTTTGTTGAGTTTCAGGGCGGTATCCACAAACGCCAGCGTCGGTTCATTGACACTCAGCCGGCTAAAGGCGTCTTTGAACGGTTTGTTGTTGTTCAGATCCTGCTCGATCTGGCTACGGGTCGTTTCGGGCAGGTGGGCGGTCAGGTGAAGGCCCGAGTCCGTTTTCTCGATGGCAAGCCTTGCCCCGGGATTAACGCCATACTCGGCAAGTTTATGCCGCAGGGTTTCCCTGACAAAGGCAGCATCCTGCCCTACATCAGACTTGTACTGCTTGACCGCCAGTCGTGCCGAGGCCTTTGGAAGCTCACCGCCGTTAAGGGTGACGCCTTCGTACAGACCTTCAGCGGACCCTTCAGGGGCCTTGCCCATGGACGCCTTGCGGGCGTTCGCAGCAGAAGTCTGACCTTCGGGAACCGTGAGTAAGCTGGCGCTGGCACGAGCCAGGGATGCGAGTAGTGACACAACGAGCCTCCTGTGCCGACGAAATATGATCGTTCTGATACAACTTCATAGCATCCAAGCATTTTTCGAGCCAACACTTGCGTGTGGGTGTGTTCCTGCCGCTCGGCGGCTGTGGCGAGATTGGCCCCGGTCCACGGCGAGGGCGAGCATATGGAGGCGAACGCCGCGCAGGCCAGGGAGGTCGGTGTACCGAAATGTCTGGTAGGCCAGAACGGAGACCTGTTCATGATCAAGCCAGTGGCGGAAATCAGGCGCAACGCGGTCGCGACAGGACGACTGGGTTATAACAAGGGCCAGCTGAAACCGATCGCAACCGAGCGTTACTAGCGGCGGTGTAACCCCTTAGCCCCTTACCAGCGGGCTTTATCCCACATTTCGGGGTTGGCCCAGTTCTTTGGGTTATTCCAGTCCCGTTTGCGGTTGTAGTTGGCAATATTGTAGGTGAACAGGGTCAGTACCGGGTCACTATCAAACCGGGCCTGCCTGACAAAACCCAGACTGATGTAATCGTTAAAGGTCAGTCCCTGGTCTTCCTCATTCAGAACCGCTATCTGCTGGGTGCCAAAGTTGCGTATATGCCCAAGCAGTAATAAGCCTTGTTCCCTGGGCAGCGTCGCCACCACATCGGTAATCAACGCCAGGTCATGGGGCTGGGAAAGGGTCGGTTCGCCCTGTGGCTGTAATTGCTGGGCTTCGGCCAGTTCGACCTCCGGCTGGGCCTTGGCCCATTCGGCGCCCAGCTCTGCTGCCAGCGAGCCGCAGACTAGAAGGCGCCTGGGTTGGCAAGCGGTGAGCACATCCATCAGCGAGTTTCTGACCTGTGTTGCCATTGTTTTTCCTTTACTCAGCCTGCCGGGTTTCAGCAAGGGTTCGTTGGGCTGGTCCGCCGGTCACGTCAGGCCAGGGTTGCGTCCAGGAACATCATCACCACAAAGCCGCCGAGCAGGGAAAAGGTCGCTACGGTTTTGTAGGCGGTTCGATGGGTCTCAGGAATGATTTCATCACTGATGATGAACAGCATCGCACCGGCGGCGAAGCCGAGTGTCCAGGGCATCAGCGGTTCGGCCAGCCATACCATGGCGCTCCCGAACACTCCCCCTATTGGTTCAAGCAGCCCTGTAAGAAAAGCGATCCAGAAGGCTTTTGTCCGGGAAAGGTTGATAGAGAGCAGCGACACGGCCACGGCAAGCCCTTCGGGGATGTTCTGCAGGCCGATGCCAATGGCCAGCGCGATGCCATTGCTGATGTTGCCACCGCCAAAGCCAACCCCAACCGCCATGCCCTCGGGAAAGTTGTGCAGGGCAATGGCGATGATGAACAGCCAGATCCGCCGGATCTTCTTTGCCTGCTCTGGCCCCTCCCGCCCCAGCTTGAAGTGTTCGTGGGGAAGACTCTGGTGGATGGTATAGAGGGCGATCGCGCCCATCAAGATGCCAGCGATGACCATCAGTGCCGCCGACCAGACCTCACCGGTGAGGTCCTCGCCATATTCCAGCCCGGGCAGGAGCAGCGAGAAGAATGAGGCCGCCAGCATTACCCCGGCCGCAGCGCTGAGCAGGCTATCCTGAAGAGCGTCTGACAGTTTCCGGACCAGGAAAACCCCCAGGGCTCCAAGCCCGGTACCCATACCAGCAAGCAGGCTGGCAATGGAGCCCAGCCATACCACGTTGAGATCTTCCAGCATCAAAGCTCCGTTCGTATCTGGTGATCAATATCATCCGGAAACAAAATGTTTCCCTGAATATGTATTGGGATGCGGGTGTTCTGAAGTAAAGTACTGGCGCAGGCTAGCAAACGCAGTGCATGGAATGTACCTGTCCGAGTTCTTATACCGTCATCCACGTTGAGTAAGGTTTCAGCCTTTTATGTCCAGCAGAGCTGCACCCCCCCAAAAACTTCTACTTTTTACCCTGGCCGGGCATAAATCCTTCGCCATAGGTACGCTTAAAATACGTGAAATCATGCCGTTCCGCAGGCTTACCAGATTGCCATATAGTCACTCTGCCGTTATCGGAACCACCATGTTCCGCGATGCAGCCGTGCCGGTGATCGATATGGCAGCAGCCGTGGGGTACGCACCGCTGAACGAAGAAGAAAAGCAGGCAGGCTCCATTATCATTACGGACGTCCAGCGCAGGGAGATCGGTTTTCTGGTGCGTAACGTCCGCAAGATCGTAGAGGCCGACTGGAAGAATGTTACCTCACCTCCGGCCGTGCTTGGGGAGCGGGCGTTCGTGACTGGTCTGATCAATGTCGAGGATCAGATGGTCCAGCTGCTGGACGTGGAGCTTCTGTTGTCGCTGGTCTACCCGAGCACCGGTGAGGGCGAGGATGTGGTCCTGACGGACGTTCAGAGCGAGCGCCTGAAGCATATCAATATCCTGCTTGTGGACGATTCCCAGGTTGCCCGCAAACAGCTGTCCGACGTGCTTGATAGCAAAAGCGTGCCCTACCAGGTGACATCAAACGGTCAGGATGCGCTGGAAAAGCTACTGGCAGCGGATAAAACCGGCAAGGGCGTGGACGTTCTGGTAAGTGACATCGAGATGCCCGGTCTGGACGGTTACGAGCTTACCTTCAACGTCCGTGACAACCCCAGCATCAAGCAGCCATACATCATTCTGCATACCTCCTTGAACAGCGAAATGAGCTTGAGCTATGCCAACCAGGTCGGCGCCAATGAAGCCCTCACCAAATTCGATGCGGACGAGCTGCTTCAGGCCATTCTGCGAGGAACCGACGAACTGGCGACTCAATAGACAGAGTCACTGAGCCATGACCGGACAGGCGCTGGCAGCGCCGGAGCTGTCGCTTTCCAGAGGTTCGGAAAAACGGTCGGGATTTAATGATCGGGCATGCTCAAGAGCCTCCTCGGCCTGGGCATGACAGCCAGTCTGCCCGAGGGCATGGGCAAGATTGTTCCAGCCCGCTCCAAGTTCGGGAAATTTCTGTGTCAGGCGCAGGTAATGTTGCACCGCTGAGGACCAGTCGGCCTGCTGATAGGCAATATTGCCCTGTCCCATGATGGGCGCTGGCTGTTCGGGCCAGGTAACTTCAGCCATGGCATAGGCCTGACTTGCCGCCTCGGTATGCCCGGTAACCTCCAGATCATTGACCGCCATAAGGTAAGGCAGCGGCTCGGCCGTGGCCGGCAGTTGATCCGGCGGCAGCATGACCGCCGCCCAGTTTCCGGCACGGGTCCAGGTTGCCATAAAGACCTCCAGCGTTTCCTCGTGTTGCTCCCGGGTATCGGTGTTCAGAATGACTCTGCGTGGGTCCGGATCAAACCCCACAACTACCGCAAAATGCCATTGCGGCCACCAGCTCAGTCGCAGGTTCTGCATAACCAGGACCGGATGGCCGGCCGCCACTTCCGAGAGTAAATGGCTGAGTGAGGGCTGAAGGGGATAGACCACGAGTCCGTAACTTCGAGCGGTGGCAACCAGCTCGACTCTCAGGCTCCCTTCACGGTCGGGCAGGTAGACCTTGTTTTTCAGCTCATTGGGATCGGTGGTCAGACCCTGGCTGTTAAGCATCATGGCAAGGGAAGCGGGCCCGCATTGAAAGAGTTCCTGGCCATGGAAAGGCACATGGTCCAGCAACTGGCGCTGATCAAGACGGGTAGCGGAATAGTGTTCGGGGATGGGCGTATGAGCAGGCTGGGCCGGCCACTCGGGTCGGGTGGCGCAGCCGCTGAGAACCACCATCAGCCCGAGACTGATGGCGATACCTGTACACTGTCTTATGGTGATACCTGGCACGTTTGGGTTATCACGCAGGTTATCGGATACAGTTGATGAAGGGGTAGATATTGGTGGCACAGAGGATATCGGTCACCACGAAGACCAGCAGGAAAAGCACGATAATACCCACCACGCTGCCGCCGGCCGGATCGTCCGCCAACTGCTGCTCGAACTGGGCGAGCTCCTGTGGCGTAAGGTTGTTGATGCGTTCTTCAACATCCGCCTGGCTGACACCCATCTCCGCCAGCTTGTCCTTGACCTCTTGCTGTTCAAGCATGCTCAACAGTGACGACCGGTCCAGATCAACCTGCTGTTCCTGAAGCAACTCGCCGGTACCCACAACGCTGGCAACCGCAGGGGAGGCCCAGACGGTAGCAAACGCCATAAGAATGGCCATAACAAACGAAACCTGCCGAAGGTATGTCCGTATTGTACGCATCTCAAACTCCTGTAAATCATGATTATTATTGAGGTAACGGGCTGTTCTTGCAGTGTGGCCCGCTGCTCAGTAGAGCACGTTTTGCCCCTGTCATAGAACGATAGTTGAGGTCATCGGGTTCCGCTTTATATGGTAGGGTGGACAAAATACTGCCAAAAGCCCCAAATATTCATGAAGATCCGCGTCACCCATCAGAAAATCACCCTTGTGCTGCAGCTGATCCTATTGGCGGAAGCCCTATTCGCCTTATGGGGCAGGCAGTGGTTTGTCGCTTTTCTGAGCAGCCTCATTATCATCATTACGTTTTTCCCCCTGGCGCTGGAGCGTCGCTTTCGCATCTATATACCGCCGGAGCTTCAGCTGCTGGCTATCGCCTTTGTGTTTGCTTCGCTTTTCCTTGGTGAAATTCATGGTTATTACACCCGCTTCTGGTGGTGGGACATTGCGCTTCACACTACGTCGGGGTTCCTGCTGGGTATCGTCGGGTTTCTGCTGGTTCACATCATGAACGAGGCCGAGCGCATTGACGTGCACATGAAACCCGGCTTTGTGGCGTTCTTTGCATTTCTGTTCGCCCTCGGGGTAGGGGCTCTGTGGGAAATATTCGAATTCGCCATGGATCAGCTGGCTGGCATGAACATGCAGAAGGCCATGCTGGGGGATCCATCCGGCCTGACGGACACCATGTGGGACCTGATAGTGGACGCCATCGGCGCCCTGATCATTTCAATCCTGGGCTGGCGTTATCTCAAGCTGGCCCACAACAAATCCTTTCTCGAACGCTGGATTGCCAATTTTGTCGCCCGTAACCCGCGCTTTTTTGAAAAGTAGCGGCTGGTTCAGGATGCCTGTTTAACCCTGGACTCGACGTAGCTGACAAAACGGTTCAGCAGACTGGCTGCCATAGCAGCCTCCCGCACAGCGGACCTAAGCGCTTCGGGCGACTGTCCACTTTCCTTGAGCGCCTCAGCCTGGGTCTCAAGATAGGCAATCATGACTTCGGGGGTGAACTCCGGGTGAAACTGCACGCCCCAGGCGCAGTCACCTATACGAAATGCCTGATGGGGCTCGTTATCGGAATGGGCCAGAGGCACAGCCCCAGCTGGCAGGCGGAGCACTGACTGGCGATGGGTCAGATGGGCGGGGAAACACTCAGGCAGACTGCCGAATAGCGGATCATCATTGGCTTCCGGCAACAGCCGTATGTCGAAGGTACCCGACTCCCGACCTTCAGCACGGTTATCCGCAAGGCCTCCGAGGGCGTGGGCCAGCAGCTGGTGCCCATAGCATACGCCCAGCAGCGGAACCGCCTCGCCTACCGCCCGGGCCAGCCAGGCCCCTGTGGTTTCACTCCAAGGCTCACGGTCTGAAACCATGGCAGGCGAGCCGGTAACCAGAATGCCGTCCCAGTCGGCTGGCACACCCGGGTCCTCGCCCTCGGCCACGTGAATTACGCGAATATTCAGGTCCGGCCCCAGTACCTTCAGGAACCAGTCTTCAAAATCACCGAAGCGGTCGCGGACGGGTCCGTAGGTTGATCCTGTTTTCAACAGCGCAAACTTTTTCAAACCCTGACCTCCGCCACACACATGCCACCGGGGGCACGGCCCCATCGATTCAAGAGCAGCATTCTAGCTTAAATGCAGGGCCCTGGCTCAAGGGATCGACAGCTCGGCCAGGGCCTGGCTCAGACTGCGAGCAGGAAGGATTCAGGATCCTGCAATATCTGAATAATGGTTCTCAAAAAGCCGGCAGCGTCTGCGCCATCGTTTAGCCGGTGGTCATAGGTAAGACACAGGGGGAGCTGAAGGCGGGCTTCGATTCGGTAGTTGTCCAGATCGCCCACCGCCACAGGCTCAAGCCTGGTGGCACACATGCCAAGAATGGCCGCCTCGGGGGCGTTGATAAGGGGGGTGAAGCTGGTCCCGCCAATGGAGCCGGGGTTGGTAATGCTGAAGCTTGCACCCACCATTTCGTCACGGCTCAGTTCGCCGTCCCGTGCCCTGTTGGCAAGTTCCACGGTTTCGACGGCAAGTTCGGTGACATCCTTCCGGTCCACATCCCGGATCACAGGCACCAGCAAGCCTCTGTCTGTGGCCACAGCCATACCAAAGTGATGGTAGTGCTTCAGTACCACCTCATCATTGGTGACGTCCAGGCTGGCATTAAAGCGGGGGTACTGCTTGAGGGCCGCCACCGCCGCCTTGAGTACCAGCACTGTCAGTGTCAGCTTGCCACCGCGCGCTTCTACCGCATCTTTGTGCCGGCGCCGGAAGCGTTCCAGTTCGGTAACGTCAGCCACATCCTGATGCATCACATGGGGGATCTGTTGCCAGGCACTGGCGGTCTGCCGGGCGATTGCGCGTCGCACCGACCTCAGCTTCTGTCGCTCGACGCTGCCCCAGCGCTCGAAGTCTGGAAGGGCGGGGGTTTCGGGCCGCCGGGCCTCGCTGGTTTCCTTTTCAGTGTCGGGTTTCGGCTCCTGACCTTCCGGCTCCCGGGACTCGTCCTCGGCGACACTTTTGACGTCCTCCTTGACCACTCGTCCACCGGGACCGCTGGGCTCTACCTGATGAAGATCCACATCCAGCTCACGAGCCAGTTTTCGGGTTGCGGGCGCGGCAGGTACCGGCTCTTGATGCGCCGCGTCCTTATTCTGTTGCTGTTTCCGGGAGCCCGTGCCGGTTTCGGGGGGTTCTTTTCCGGCGGCCTCTTCATGATCGTCATCGCCTTGATCGTCATCATCAGCTTGCTCGCTCTCACCGGTTGCTGCTCCGGCGGTCTCTTCCTCGTCCTGATCATCCGATGTTTGCTCTGGTGGCGCCGTATTGTCGGATTCGGCGCTATCGGTTTCGTCATCTCTTTCGTCAGTGTCTTCCTGCCCGGAGTCTCCCTCTTCGGTATAGGTTACAAGCACCTGGCCTACTTTTATAAAGTCGTCCTCGCTCACTTCCACGGACTTGATCGTGCCATTGAAGGGTGCAGTAATGTCGTTTACGGCCTTGTCGGTCTCCACGCTCACCAGCAGGTCGCCGTCCTTGACCTGGTCGCCTTCGGATACGTGTACGCCTACAATTTCAGCTTCGGTGATGCCTTCGCCGGGGTCTTCCAGCTTGTATTCCTTGGCCATGCAATTGCTCCTTGTTTACGCACTCAACGCCCGCCGGGCGCCCTCAATGATGCGGCTGACATCCGGAATGTAATCCTGCTCCCGGGCGAAGAAGGGCGTGATAACGTCATAGCCCGCAACGCGTTCCACAGGCGCCTCCAGGTAATAGAACGACTTTTCGTTGATGCGCGCGATGATCTCGGCGCCCGGACCGAAACTGCGATGGGCCTCATGCACGATGACCACCCGACCGGTTTTTTGCACCGACTCGCTCAGTTTCCTGTCATCCAGAGGCGAGATCGACAGCAGATCAATCACCTCAGCTTCCACGCCGTCTTCGTCAGCCAGCTGCTCTGCCGCTTGCAGGGAACGTTGGGTAAGGGCGCCATAGGTAATCAGGGTAAGATCGCGACCCTCCCGCACAACCTGGGACTCACCAATGGGCAGGGTTTCCGCTTCCTCAGGCACTTCTTCCCTGAATGAGCGATAGTTCAGCTTGGGTTCGAAGAAAATAACTGGGTCCGGGTCACGGATGGCGCTCACCAGCAAGGCCCGGGCGTTCCGTGGCCCGGACGGGATGACCATCTTGAGGCCCGGGGTATGGGCGAAGTAGGTTTCCCGGCTTTCGGAGTGATGCTCCAGCGCCCGAACGCCACCACCGTAGGGCATTCGGCACACCAGGGGGACGGTGTAACGACCGCGGGAGCGCCAGCGCATGCGGGATGTCTGGCCTTCCAGTTGGTGGAAGGCGAAATAGCTGAAGCCGGAAAACTGCATTTCACATACCGGCTTCATACCGTAAATAGCCATGCCGGTGGCCATGCCAACGATGCCGGACTCGGCCACAGGGGTATCCATGACCCGGTCCTCGCCGAACTGCTTCAGAAGACCGTCAGTCACCCGGAAGATACCGCCATCCACGCCAACGTCCTCGCCCAGCACCAGTACCGATTCGTCTGCCTCCATTTCCTGTTTCAGGGCCATATTTATGGCCTCAACCATCGTCAGCTCAGCCACGGCGAACCTCCATGCTCTGTTTCAGGGCGTCCCTTTGTTCCTTGAGGTAAGGGGGCATGTCGGCGTACACATGGTCGAACATGTCGAGAGGATCCCCGAGGTCTTCCATTTGCTCCGCGGCCTCGTCCCAGGCCTTGTTGACCTCCTCCACCACCTCTTCGTCAATTTTCTTGATCTGCTTTTCGGTCAGCAGTTTTTTATCCTTCAGATACTGCTGCATGCGAATGATGGGGTCCCGCTCCATCCAGGTTTCCACTTCGTCATCGGAGCGGTATTTGCTGGGGTCATCGGCAGTAGTGTGTACCGATAGCCGGTAGGTGACGCATTCAATAAGGGTAGGGCCTTCGCCCTTGCGCGCGCGCTCGACCGCTTCCTGGGTAGCGGCGTAGACCGCCAGCAGGTCATTGCCATCCACCTGGATACCCGGCATGCCATAGGCCAGGGCCTTCTGGGCGAGAGTGGATGAGGCCGTCTGCTGCTCCCGGGGCACTGAGATCGCCCAGTGGTTGTTCTGGCACAGAAAAACGGTCGGCGTGTTGAAGACCTGGGCCATGTTGAGAGACTCGTGAAAATCCCCCTCGGAAGTGGCGCCGTCGCCGAAATAGACCATGGTCACCTTCTTTTCCCGGCGGATTTTCATGGCATAGGCGATGCCCACGGCCTGGCACATCTGGGAGGCCACCGGAATAGAGATGGGCAGGTCATTCTGGTTTTCGGGAATTTGGCCGCCTTCATTGTAGCCGGCGTTGTAAAGGATCAGGCCGGTGAGGGGCGTGCCTCGCCACAGGGCAACTGCGGTCTCGCGAAAGCTGGGCACCACCCAATCCTCGTCCTTAAGGGCTGCAACGGAGCCGATCTGGCTTGCTTCCTGGCCCTTGACCGGTGCAAAGGTTCCAACCCGTCCCTGGCGCTGCCATTTAAGCAAATGTTCATCAAAGCGCCGGCATAACAGCATGACGCGGTGCATCCGCTTCAGTGTCTTACCGTCTATTTTCGGTTCCAGGTCCTTGTCGAGCTTCCCCTTGTCGTCAAGGACGGACAGATACTCCAACTGCAGTTTGGGTTTGAGCTTCTTCCTCGGCATCTGATGCTCTCCCTGTCTGTGCCTTTGGCTTCAACCTGTGGTTGTGAGCTCCTTTTACGGTGTTCTAGTACAGAGATAGGTCTTCAGAAACAAAATAACAGGGGTGAGCCCAAGAATTAAAGACTGACAGCTCAGCGGTCTTCAAGGCAGCGTGTCAGGAACAGCCGGAATTCGGCGCAGATTCTGTCCAGGCTGTCCTGGAGACGGTGCCCGTCGGGCAGCAGGAGTAGGGGTAGCGCCTGGCGCTGTGCGAGTTCGATGACAGGAGTAGGCAGCACCACATCATCCTGCCAACCATGGATTATCTGGGTGTGTCGGGCCTGTATCTGCGGACTGGACCGTGGGTAATCCGGCATGGCCAGGGCCGGTGCCAGCAGAAAACACCCAAGCACAGGGAGATCAGCGCTGGCCTGGGCACAAACCCAACCGCCCATGCTCGAACCCACCAGAAGGGTATGGGCGGGGTCTGCGTTGTTCTCCATCATGGCCTGCCGCAGCTGCTCCAGACGAAGGAGAGGATCCCTGGTGTCGCGGTGATCCAGTGCGGTTGCTGTGATCCCCGGAACTTTTTCAGCCTCGGATTTCAGGGCCTGAATCTTGGTGCCGTCAGGGCCGCTTTCCAGGCCGTGGGAAAGGAAAACTTGAATGGGGTGTGGAGTCATACGCTTCTTGCCGTGTGCCGGAATAAGGTGTCAAGCCATCCTAGAGGGAGGGGAGGCGAGATTAAAGTCGCGTTCTCGGGTATCAGGTAAAGATTAAATTACTGCAATGTTGGTCGCTAGCTGCTGTCGATTTCGAAGTGCTGAGACCGGCGTCACATTCGTTGTTGTGAGTGTTGGCAGGGAGTGCTTAATATCTGATGGATAAAATTGACGATTCACCTTTTGTAAAACTATGTTACGTTTCATTACATTTTCTGGGTTAACGCTTATTTTTAGGCCGATTACCAGTAAAGTGAATGGATGAGAAGCCGAACTGGATATGACGCTTTTCATTGGGTACCGAGGTGCCCTACCAGGATCCGCTTAAACAGGAAGTATTATGGCGCTGTCTGGAAGAACGTATTGTTCTGAGTTGCTCGACTTCGACTGGTTGACTGAACAAGTAGTTACGCTATTCGCACTCAGCTGTTTGCTAGTTCGTTTTCTGATCCCCACCACCCGTAATTCAAGGATGACCGCCAGGCTTGGCCTATGGCGGGCTGATGCGTGCGCGCAGACAATTGGTGACCAGGCCGCGGCAGTGGGAATCGACGATCAGATGGTTCCGGAGGTGGCGAAGGAAGGTGCCGCCGCCAGGAGAAGAAAAGCAGAAGAAGTAACCATGCTAAAAAGGATGACGAGATGAATAACATGGATAAGAACACCTGTAAGACCTTGTTCCGCACGACGGCAATTGCCGCCTCTATTTTTGCTCTGAGCGCTTGCGGTGGTGGGGGCAGCAGCGGCAGTGATTCCCCTACAGCACCGGCTTCTAGTCTGAAAGACCAGGTAGCGCCGGGGGTATACACGACGGAGCTCGTGGATGATTCCGGTAAGATTACAGAAGGTTTTGTTTCAATACTAAGCCCGACTGGAAAGCATGTGGTTGCCGTCAACCAAGCTGACATGACCACCGGTGCTCTCGAATTTCGGACCGACGGTACCTTTTCCGGTGTAGGTCAGCGTATATTCGTCAAAGACGGCTGGAAGATACGGAATCTAGATATTAAAGGAAAGGTAGGGGACGATCGGGAGTCCTTGCAGTTGGTCACTAATGATTATCGGGCCGCGCTTAGCCGTAAAAATGAACTCAGCGACCAGCCAATCTCACTAGAGCTAATTTCGGGCAGCTATACGCGAACAACAGCTGATGGTGACACTGTATTTACGCTGAATGGGGAGTCTCTTGACGGCTTTAGCGCAGACACGAGCTGTGTTTACAATGGTCAGGTGGCCATTCCAGATACATCGATAAATGTGATAGAGATTTCGTTCCTCGCAGAGAATTGCAAGGATGTTCAGCAAACCACAGGTGAACAGCGAAACGGGCAATTCACCGCCCTCGCAACTTACGATAACGAAGGGAATGGGACGTTGACTTTTGTCGGCAATAACGGCGAGGTCAACGTTCTATTTTTAGGCGAGCGGTGAGTCTTGCGGGTTAGAGAAACGTTGTTGATCTGCTCATTCTCCAGATGACAACGTATTTCAGGACGGGACATCAGTTATAAAAAGGCCCGCTTATAGCGGGCCTTTTTATATGCATTATCGTTTAATCACTTAAGCGTAATAGTAGTATTCACCGTCGCGCCCACTTCGTTTTCGTCAAACCAGCGTGCTGTGATGGTCTTGGTCTGGGTATAGAACTGCACCACCTGCTTGCCGTAGGGCCCGAGGTCGCCCAGTTTGGAGCCTCTGGAGCCGGTGAACGAGAACAGCGGAACCGGAACCGGAATCGGCACGTTGATGCCGACCTGGCCCACATCGATCTCTTCCTGGAAATGTCGAGCAGCCGCGCCGGAGCGGGTGAAGACCGCGGTGCCGTTACCGTTCGGGTTGGCGTTGATCACGTTGATGGCGTCATCCATGGAGTCGGCTGTCATGACACACAGAACCGGGCCGAACATTTCTTCCTTATAGATAGTCATGTCAGCGGTTACGCCCGAGAACAGGGTGGGGCCGATGAAGTTGCCGTCCTCGTAACCTGGTACTTTCGGATTGCGACCATCCAGATGCAGGGTCGCGCCTTCCTTAACGCCGGTTTCCACAAAGCCATTGACCCGTTCCAGTGCGGCCCGGGAAATAAGCGGTCCGACATCCGTTCCGGCCTCGTGACCGGCGTTGACCTTGAGCGTCTCCGCTTTTGCCACCAGCTCCGGAATCCACTCGGCCGATTCGCCAACCAGAACCACCACGGACAGGGCCATGCAGCGCTGGCCGGCAGCGCCAAAGGCTGAGCCTGCCAGTGCGTTGAGGGTCTGTTCCTTGTTGGCATCCGGCATGACGATGGCGTGGTTTTTCGCGCCCATCATGCACTGGGCGCGTTTGCCCGCCTGGGTGGAGCGGTTGTAAACGTGGGTGCCCACGGGTGTGGAGCCAACAAAGGAAACCGCTTTAATGTCCTTGTGGTCGCAGATGCCGTTGACCACGTCCTTGCCGCCATGAACCACATTCAGAACCCCTGCCGGTATACCTGCCTCAAGGGCGAGCTCCACCAGACGCATGGTCACCATGGGGTCCTGTTCGGATGGCTTCAGTACAAAGGTGTTACCGGTGGCGATGGCCATGGGGAACATCCACAGGGGAATCATGGCCGGGAAATTGAACGGGGTGATGCCCGCACAGACGCCCAGGGGCTGCTGCAGGGTGTAGGTATCAACACCGGCCGCCACATTGTTCGCCATTTCGCCCAGTTGAAGGTTGCCGATGGCAGAGGCATGCTCCACCACTTCCAGGCCGCGGAATACATCGCCCTCTGCATCGGCCAGGGTTTTGCCCTGCTCAGCGGTGAGAAGAGCCGCGAGTTCCTTCATGTTCTCGCGGATCAGCTGCTGATACTTAAGGAAAATACGGGCACGACCACCAATGGACGTCTTGCGCCAGGTCTGGAAGGCTTTCTGGGCGCTGGCCACCGCCGCATCCACTTCATCTGCAGTGGCGAAGGGTACCCGGGCCAGGACTTCCTGGGTGGCGGGGTTGATGATGTCTTTCCATTCGTTGGTGGAAGATTCGACAAATTCGCCGTCGATCAGAAGCTTGACGGTTGGAACAGCAGCCGCGTTGGTCGTCATGGGAGTCACCTTTGCAAGAGCGCTATTGGTCGTTTCCGTAGGCGTCTGGTCAAATTATAGCCAAATTCTACGGGCTGGGTTGAACCCGATGGTACCAGTGCGTTTGTACGCGCAACAATGAGCTACAATGCACACTTAGTCTGCATTTTTGCACACCGGGGTTTTCGGCATGGATTGGAATAACTTACGATTTTTTCTGGAGCTTAGCCGGGCAGGGCGCCTGACCACGGCGGCGCGGCGTCTGGGGGTTGATCATACCACGGTATCCCGCCGGATCCAGATGCTGGAGAAGAACCTGGGTGTCCAGCTGTTCATGCGGGAAACCTCCGGGTACACCCTGACCGAGGCGGGAAGAAGCCTGGTGCCCCAGGTAGAACTGATGGAAAGCGCCAGTGTCGAGATTGAACAGGCGCTGCCGGATACCTACGACAATCTTTCCGGCCATGTCCGTATCGGGGTCACCGAAGGCTATGGCACCACCCTGCTGGCGCCCAAGCTGACCGAGTTCTGCCAGCGCTATCCTCACCTTCACATTGACCTGCTGGCTTTACCCCGGGCCCTGCGCCTGTCCCGCCATGAAGCCGACATTGCCATTACCCTGGAGCGGCCGGAACGGGGGCCTTATATCATAACCAAGCTGACCGATTACGTACTGCAACTCTACGGCAGCAAAGCGTACCTGGAGCAGCATCACCCTATCAGGCAGCGCGCTGATCTCAAGAAACACCGGTTCGTCAGTTACGTGGATGACCTGGTGTTCAGCAAAGAGCTGCTGTTCCTGGACGAGATTGGCGGCTCTGATGATGTGGGCCTGCGCAGCACCAGTATACTGGCCCAGCAGGAGGCCGTCGCCAGTGGTGCCGGTCTTGCCATTCTGCCGGCGTTTGCGGCGGATCCCGACCCGAGGCTCGAAGCCATCATGGCGGACCAGATACGCTTCGTCCGCACCTTCTGGATGCTGATGCCGGTCGAACTCAAGAATATTGCCCGGGTGCGGGTGACCTGGGATTTCCTGCGGGAGTTGGCGAACCAGTCCCAGGACCGCTTGTCCGGCGGCGTCAGACTCTGAATAGGGCCGGCTCAGAATAGAGCATGAGGCCCCAAGAGGTGTCAGTGCCGGCGGGTGTGACGATACTCCGTCGGTGACTGGCCCATGACTTTTTTGAACAGCCGTGAAAAATAATAGTTGTCGTCGTACCCGAGGTCGCTGCTGATCTGGGTAAACGACAGCTCAGAGGAGTCCAGCATCTGGCAGGCCTGCTCCACCTTCAGATGCAGAAAGTGCTGAATCGGTGAAACCCCGGTCAGAGTCCGGTAGCGGGTGGCGAAATGCGCGGGCGACTGCCCGGCGAGCTCAGCCAGCTGGCCAAGCGTAATCCGTTCCTTCAGATGTTCCCGCATATAAGCGTGAATCGTATCCAGATCAGGCTGATGGGCAACCGCAGCCTCGCCGGCGCTGAGCGGTATCGCCGCCAGCAGTTGGCGCAGTCGATTGGCCACATGAACCAGGCCGGCTGTCCGGAACCCGGTCTGGCGCACGGCCAGTAGCCCGCTGAAATCCACCAGCAGCCGGGGCTGCCGTCCCAGGTGTAGCAGGTTCACCCCTTCAGTGAAGCCCATGTGATCCCTGAAATCCGCTGCCAGGGGGCCGGTGTAATGGACCCAGTGAATACTCCAGGGGTGATCCGGCGCCGCGGTGTAGCGGTGAGCAGCACCTGCGGGTAGCAGTACCAGATCCCCCGCTTTGACCATGCAGGGTTCATCATCAATGCTCAGGTAGGCCCCGCCCTCGGTGCAATAGATCAAAAGATGGTCGTCATGGTGCTCCCGGTGCATGTGGTGTCCGGCGGCGCGCCGGTAATGACCGAACGCCAGCGGGTAGAGGTCACGGGTCAGCGGGTGGCTTGCAAGCGCCTTGATCACCGGCCTCGGGATGACATAGCGAATGCTGTCGGCAGGGACAGGCCACTGGGAGGTTTTGGTCATGGGTGCGCCCTGTTGTGGTGGGTGTCATCAATACAGCTCCGAAAAATAGTCCATCATGTGCGAAATTTAGTCAATCACACAGTCTGACCTGCCGTGATAGGATCGATGAGATCTGTCGAAACAGTACATTGATGAAACGTGATGATAAGACGAAAAATTCCGCTGGAAATACGGGAACACGCCCGAATCGCGGAACGGCCTGCACCAGGAGCGCCCGATGAATTTTGACCTTACCGAAGACCAGCTTGCATTCAGAGATGCGGCCAAAGCCTTTGCGGAAAAAGCCATGGCCCCTCATGCCGCGCAATGGGATGCAGAGCATATCTTTCCGGTGGACGTCATACGGGAAGCGGGCGAAATGGGGTTCTGCGGGATCTATACCCCCGAAGCTCAGGGCGGCATGGGTCTTTCCCGGCTTGATACCACGGTTATTGTTGAAGAGCTTGCGGCGGCCTGCCCCTCTACGGCCGCCTACATCACCATCCATAACATGGCCACATGGATGGTCGCCAAGTTCGGTAATGCCCATGTCCAGAATGATATTGCCCCTCGCATGGCCAGTGGAGAGTGGCTGGGTTCCTACTGCCTCACCGAACCCGGAGCCGGTTCAGATGCGGGCAATCTGAGTACCAAGGCAGGCCGCGACGGGGACGATTACATTCTCAACGGCAGCAAGGTGTTTATCTCCGGTGCCGGCAGTACCCAGATGCTCGTGGTGATGGCCCGCACCGGCAGCCCCGACAGTGGCGCCAAGGGCATCAGCGCCTTTGTCGTACCGGCGGATTCCGACGGCATCCATTATGGGAAATGCGAAGAGAAGATGGGCTGGAACAGTCAGCCCACCCGGCAGATTACCTTTGAAGGGGTGCGGGTGCCGGCCCGAAACCGGCTGGGGGAGGAAGGCGACGGCTTCAAGATCGCCATGAAAGGTCTCGATGGCGGCCGGCTCAATATCGCTACCTGTTCTCTGGGCGGTGCCCAGGCGGCACTGCTGCGCGCTCGAAACTACATGCACGAGCGCAAGCAGTTCGGCACGGCATTGGCCGGATTCCAGGCCCTGCAATTCAAGCTTGCGGATATGGCAACCAACCTGACCGCTGCCCGGCAAATGGTTCGGCTGGGGGCCTACAAACTGGACCAGACAGACCCCGAAGCGACCATGCTCTGTGCCATGGCCAAGCGCTTCGCTACCGATGCCTGTTTTGAGGTGTGCAACGAGGCCCTGCAGATTCACGGCGGCTACGGCTATATCCGGGAGTATCCCCTCGAGCGTTATGTAAGGGATCTGCGTGTGCACCAGATCCTGGAAGGGACCAACGAAATCATGAGGCTGATTGCGGCCCGCCGACTGCTGGAACCGGGAGTTGTCGAAGCGATTCAGTAGCCGTTTCCATGGCGGCGAGAAAAGCAGAGAGACAGCAGCGAGAACAGCGGCAAGAGTAGCGGGCCAGCCTCCCAGGAGCGGCCCGGGACTCAGGGCCTCCACACCAACAAAAGAGAGAACTGTGATGAGCTCACTGATCCAACTGGAGAAACGCGACCATATCGCGATTCTCACCATCAATAATCCCCCTGCCAACACCTGGACCCGGGACTCTCTGGCCGAGCTTGCCGAGACTGTCGACGGGCTGAACTCCGACACCAATATCTTTGCGCTTGTGATCACAGGCCAGGGTGAGAAGTTCTTTTCTGCCGGTGCCGATCTCAAGACCTTTGCGGATGGTGATCCGGCGACCGCCAATGATATGGCCCAGGCATTCGGCCATGCCTTTTCGGCCCTGACCCGTTTCCGCGGCGTTTCCATCGCTGCGATCAATGGCTACGCCATGGGCGGCGGGCTGGAATGTGCTCTTGCCTGTGACATTCGCATAGCCGAAGACCATGCCCAGATGGCATTGCCGGAGGCCAGTGTGGGCCTCTTGCCCTGTGCCGGCGGGACCCAGAATCTGCCCTGGCTGGTAGGCGAGGGCTGGGCCAAGCGGATGATCCTGTGCGGCGAGCGCATCAAAGCTGACAAGGCCCTGGCCATTGGTCTGGTGGAAGATGTGGTGGCGAAGGGCGCCGGCCTCGACAAGGCGCTGGAACTGGCCGCCATGGCCTGCAAGCAGAGTCCGTCATCCATCGCCCGCTGCAAGACCCTGGTGATGAGTGCCCGCGACGGTCGCAGCCACGCTGATGGCTGGCGCATGGAGCGTGAGTTCTTCGTGGACCTTTTCAGTACCGAGGATCAGACCGAGGGCGTGAATGCCTTTCTCGAAAAGCGCGCACCAGAGTGGAAAAACAGGTAGGCCTTTTACCCTGACGAACGACAGGACGACCGGATTCCCATGAGTAACCAAACTGTCATCTTTGAAGAACTGGAAGCCACCGAGGGTGGCTTTATCGGCGTAGCCCGCCTGAACGCGCCGCGCTCAATGAACGCCATTTCCCTGGAAATGATCCGGCTGCTGAAATCGCGGCTCGACGACTGGGCCAAGGACGAGAAAATTCGCGCGGTCTGGCTGGAAGGCGAGGGCGACAAGGCGCTTTGTGCCGGTGGTGACATAGTGGCCCTGTACAGGGACATGACCGAGCCTCGTTCGGACAGCCACCAGGCAGGGGTCGGCAAGCATTTCTTCACCGAAGAGTATGATCTGGACTACCTCATTCACACCTTCCCCAAGCCCTTTATTGTCTGGGGCAACGGCGTCGTGATGGGTGGTGGCGTTGGCCTGATGGCTGGCGGCTCACACCGGGTGGTGACCGAGCATTCCAAGATCGCCATGCCCGAAACGAGCATCGGGCTGTATCCTGACGTCGGCGCAGGCTGGTTTCTTAACCGCATGCCCGGGCGAACCGGCCTCTTTCTTGGCCTGACCGGGGCTCGCCTGAACGGTGCAGATGCCCTGTTCCTTGGTCTGGCCGATCGCTTTATCAGGCACGACCTGAAAGCCAGCGTACTTGAGACCTTGCAGCAGGCGGATTTGCTGACCACGTCCGCGGCCAATATCAGTGAAGTGTTGCGGCGTTTTGCCGAAGAATCCAGCAATGACTTACCCCAGAGCGTGGTCCGCAGCCACTATGATGAGATCCAGTCGCTGACCGATGCCCATTCACTGGAAGAGGTGGTGGGCAATATCGCAGGCTACGATGGTGAAGATCCCTGGCTCAAGCGGGCGGCCAAGACCATCGCAACCGCTTCACCCACGGCCCTCGCTATTCACTGGCAGCACTATCATCAATCACAACACGCCAGCCTTTCCGAGGTTTTCAACAAGGAACTGACCCTTTCCCTGAACTGTCTGGAGAAAGGTGAGTTTGCTGAAGGCGTCCGGGCCCTGCTGATCGACAAGGACCTTCAACCCCGTTGGCAGTACCCGACCCTGGCAAGCCTTGATTCCGCCTGGGTAAATGGTTTTTTTGAACGGTCCTGAATCCGGACAGTTCTGACCCCACTTGGTCTGGCGCCCACCGGGTTCCGGACCTATAAGAATACGGAGAACAATAATGGCGAATGTAACGTTTATCGGTCTGGGCAACATGGGCAGTCCAATGGCCTCCAACCTCCTCAAGGCGGGTCACACCCTGACCGTATTTGACCTGGCCCAGCCCGCTGTCGACGCCCTGGTGAAAGAGGGCGCAAAGTCGGCCTCGTCGGTTCAGGAAGCCGCCGCTGATGCGGATTACATCATCACCATGCTGCCCGCAGGACAGCATGTGGAAACCGTGTATCTGGGCGACAGCGGTCTGCTGGCCAGCGTGTCAGCCAAAACCCTGGTGATCGATTCTTCCACCATCGCACCGGAAACCGCCCGTAAAGTGGCCGAGGCTGCCGTTGCGGCCGGGGTCGACTTTTTGGATGCCCCGGTGTCTGGCGGCGTAGGCGGTGCCAAAGCAGGCACGCTTACGTTTATCTGCGGGGGTGAAGAGTCCGCCTATAACCAGGGCAAGCCCATTCTCGAAGCCATGGGCAAGAACATTTTTCACGCCGGGCCCCATGGCTCTGGCCAGATCGCCAAGATCTGCAACAACATGCTGCTGGCCATCCTGATGAGTGGCACCAGTGAAGCCCTGGCCCTGGGTGTTAAGAACGGACTGGACCCGGCTGTGCTCTCCGAGATCATGAAACAGAGCTCTGGCGGGAACTGGGCTCTGAACGTCTATAACCCATGGCCCGGTGTGATGGACGGTGTGCCTGCGTCCCGGGAGTACGAAGGGGGCTTCCTGGTCAACCTGATGAACAAGGATCTGGGCCTGGCCATGGATAATGCGGTCAAGAACCATGCCCCTGTACCCATGGGTGCACTGGCGCGCAATCTGTTCACGTTGCATGCGGGCCAGGGTAACGGTGGCCTGGATTTCTCCAGTATCCAGCGCTTTTACCATCAGGAGTAGCGACGTTCGGCTATCGTCAGGGGGTGCTTGAAAAACCCCCTGTTTCAGGCCAAGGTTTACCTTTACGTAAACTAAAAGCTGTGTTAAACCTTGTGCCCATAGAGTCCACCTACAAGAACAACAGGAGCTGATGATGAACCTTCCGGAATATGCCTCTGTCTACCAGGACTTCGACCCCCAGCGTCTTGAAAACGAAGTGCTGGAAGGTAGCCTGGAATCAGGACTGAACGTCTGCACGGAAATCTGTGACAAGTGGGCCAAAGATCCCCAGCGGGTGGCCCTGTTCTACGAAACGCCGGACGGTGGCTCGGGCAAACTGACTTTTGCGGAGCTTCAGGCAGCGTCGGCCCGTTTTGCCAACTACCTTGCCTCCCAAGGTATTGGCAAGGGCCACCGTGTTGCCGGCCTGTTGCCACGCAGCCCGGAACTGCTGATCGTTATCGCCGGAACCTTGCGGGCGGGCGCGGTGTATCAGCCCCTGTTTACCGCCTTCGGTTCCGGTGCGATTGAGTACCGGCTGGAGCGGGCGGATACCCGGCTTGTCGTGACCGACGCCGTCAACTACCCCAAGCTGACGGAAGTGAAGGATTGTCCGCCGGTTCTGTGTGTCGGGGCAGCCGACGCAGGACCCGACGTGACCGATTTCCACGCGACCCTTGAGCAGCAGTCCGACCAGTTTGAGCCGGTCCAGATCACAGGCTCCGATCCTTTCCTGCAGATGTTCACTTCGGGCACAGTAGGTAAGTCCAAAGGCGTTGCGGTGCCTGCCAGAGCGCTGCTGTCCTTCTATGTCTACATGAAATACGCCATCGACCTGCGGGACGACGACGTGTTCTGGAATGTGGCGGACCCGGGCTGGGCCTACGGACTGTATTATGCGGTGATCGGGCCACTGATGATGGGCCATGCCACCCACTTCAACCCGTTGCCGTTTACCCCTGAAACCACCTACGACATGATCCGCAAGTACGGCATTACTAACCTTGCCGCGGCTCCGACTGCGTATCGCCTGCTGAAGGCCAATGATGACGTATTGCCGGAGGGCGAGAATCTGGGCCTGCGCGTAGCCAGCAGTGCCGGCGAGCCCCTGAATCCGGAGGTCACCAACTGGATTGAGCGCCGTCATCATTGCGTGGTGCTCGACCACTATGGTCAGACCGAAACCGGCATGACCTGCTGTAATTTCCATGCCCTTTCCCATCCAAAGCGGGTGGGTTCCATGGGCTATTCGTCTCCAGGCCATAGGGTGGTGGCGCTGAATGAGCAGAATGAAGAAGTGGGCGCCGACGAGGTTGGCCAACTGGCGGTGGATGTGAAGGCTTCGCCCCTGTTCTGTTTCGATGGTTACACCTGGGGCGAGAAAGACCCCTTTGTCGCCGGCTACTACCTCACCGGTGACATGGCTATTGCCCATGGTGACGGCAGCTTTTCGTTCAGTGGCCGGGACGACGACATCATTACTACCGCCGGTTACCGTGTAGGGCCTGCCGATGTCGAAAGTACCCTGCTTGAGCACCCGGCGGTGGCCGAATCCGGCGTGGTGGGCAAGCCTGACGAAAAGCGCGGCTCGATCATCAAGGCCTACGTGGTGATTCGGGCAGGCCATGAACCGGATTACGAAAACGAGCTGGCCACAGAACTTCAGGACCTGGTTCGTCGAAGACTCTCAACCCATGCCTATCCCCGGGAAATCGAGTTTGTATCCGAGCTGCCAAAGACCCCCAGCGGCAAGATACAGCGCTTTATCCTGCGTAACCAGGCCAAGGAAGAGCTTGATCAATGAGTGTATCGCGGGACGAGTTGCGCGTCTTCCTCACCGAGCATTTCCCCCAAGGTGAACGCTTCGGAACACTGGAGCGTTCGGGGGAGGGCTGGGCAGAAATGATCCTTGAGGTCGGGGATGAACATCTGCGCCCGGGCGGTACGGTGTCCGGTCCTACGCTCATGGCCTTGGCGGATGTGGCGCTTTACGCTGCCCTGCTTAGCCAGATAGGGCTGGTGCCGCTGGCGGTCACCAGCAACCTCAACATTAATTTCCTGCGCAAACCCATGGCAGGCCAGCCCATCATTGCCTATGCTCGAATGCTTCGGGTAGGCAAGGTGCTGGGCGTGGGAGAGGTTTACCTGAGGTCGAAAGGAAGCGATGACCCGGTAGCCCATGCAACTATCAGTTATTCCATACCGGCAAGCCGTTGATGTCTTCAAAAACCTGACTTTGTTCCGTTTTTGGTATTTACGTTTACGTTTACGTTGACGTTAACTAAGCTTGTGCTATAGTTTTGAACAGAACAAAAACAAGAGGTGGCACGGTACCATGAGTGATCAATACGTTCTGGAAACCCGAGGCCTTGTGAAAGAATTCAAGGGTTTCGTGGCAGTGGACAATGTTAACCTCCAGGTCAACAAGGGCCACATTCATGCTCTGATTGGCCCCAACGGTGCCGGCAAGACCACGGTTTTCAATCTGTTGACCAAGTTTCTGCAGCCCACCCGGGGCAAGATCCTCTTCAATGGCAAGGACATTACCTCGGAAAAATCTGCGGCCATCGCCCGCCAGGGGATAGTACGCTCGTTCCAGATTTCCGCCGTGTTTCCCCATATGACTGCTCTGGAAAACGTCCGTATCGCTCTACAGAGCTTTCAGGGAAACACCTTCCACTTCTGGAAATCCGGCCGCAGTCTCGAGAGCCTCAATGACCGGTGCATGGAACTGCTGGATTCTGTGGGTCTGACTGAATTTGCCGATACCACCACCGTCGAGCTGGCCTATGGTCGTAAGCGGGCTCTTGAGCTGGCGACTACCCTGGCCATGGAGCCCGAACTGCTTCTGCTCGACGAGCCTACCCAAGGCATGGGTGGCGAAGACGTAGACGGTGTAGTGGAGCTGATCCGCAAAGCAGCGGTTGGTCGAAGCGTACTGATGGTTGAGCACAACCTGGGTGTGGTCAGCACTCTGTGCGATCGCATTACCGTACTGTCCCAGGGGGCTGTCCTGACCGAAGGCGATTACAAGGCCGTTTCCAGCGATCCGCAGGTCCGTGAAGTGTATATGGGCACGGCTTCTTCAACGGCAGAGGTAACCGAATGAGTAACCCAGTGGACAGGGAATACGAGCAGCTTCGGATTTCCGGCCTGCATGCGTTCTATGGTGAGTCGCACATTCTGCACGGCATCAACATTGTGGTCCGTCGGGGCGAGCTTGTAACCCTGCTTGGCCGTAACGGTGCAGGGCGCAGCACCACACTCAAGGCCATCATGAACATGGTGGGCAAGCGCACCGGCTCCATTATGATCAACGGGACTGACACGCTTTCCTGCGCACCCCACCAGATCGCCCGGCTCGGGGTAGGTTACTGTCCCGAGCACCGGGGTATCTTTGCCAGTCTCAATGTCCAGGAAAATCTGACACTGCCACCGGTGGTGCGCAGTGGTGGCATGGGCCTGGAAGAAATCTACAACATGTTCCCCAACCTGTATGAACGCCGCTTCAGTCAGGGCAGCAAGCTGTCCGGGGGCGAACAGCAGATGCTGGCTATGGCCCGGATACTGCGGACTGGTGCCAACATGCTGTTGCTGGATGAGATCACTGAAGGCCTGGCGCCGGTCATTGTCCAGAAGCTGGGCGAGGTGCTAATGAAGCTAAAGGCCAAAGGTCTGACTATTATACTTGTGGAACAGAATTTTCATTTTGCTGCACCGCTGGCAGACCGTCACTACGTGATGGAACACGGCCAGATTGTAGAAGAGATCAGCGCCGATGAGCTTGAAGCCAAGCAATCGCTGCTAAACAACTATCTTGGCGTCTGACGCCTGGTAGGCAAGAACGGAACAGCCTGAAAGCTATCGGCTCGAACTGAGCCTCCAGGGTAGTTCAAGACAGTTTCGTGCCATAGAAGATGACTGAAACAAAGACATTAATGGAGACACAACAATGACAATTATGAAAAAGCTCCTGACGTCGGCCATAGCCTCAACCATGCTTGTCGGTGGTGTTCAGGCAGAGATATCAGATAAAGCCGTCAAGATCGGGTACCTGGCGGACATGTCGGGAACTTACCGGGATCTGGCAGGGCCAAATGGCGAGGTCGCCCTGAAAATGGCCATTGAGGATTTCGGTGGTGAAGTGAACGGCGCCAAGATCGAAGTGGTCAGCGCTGATGACCGTAACAGTCCGGACGTGGCTTCGAGCACTGTCAGGCGCTGGGTGGAAAACGAAAATGTGGACCTGGTAGCAGGTCTGGTTGCATCGTCAGTCTCCATTGCTGTCACGGATATCCTTGAGCAGAATGACCGCCTGGGTATCGTGTCGGGTTCAGCTGCATCGAGCATCACGAACGAACACTGCACACCCAATCACATCCACTACGTTTATGACACTTATCCTCTGGCTAACGGTACAGCCAGCGCCGTTGTCAAAGAAGGCGGCAAGGAATGGTTCATTCTCACGGCTGATTATGCCTTTGGTCACGCGCTTGAAGCGGATGTTACAAAGGTTGTGGAGGAAAACGGTGGCAAGGTGCTTCAGGCCGTCCGCCATCCGTTCCCAACCTCTGACTTTTCATCCTACATCCTCCAGGCCCAGTCCTCCGGCGCTGACGTCGTAGCCCTGGCGAACGCCGGTGCTGACACCACCAACGCCATCACCACCGCCGGCGAGTTCGGCCTGACCCAGTCCGGTCAGACGCTGGCGGCACTGCTGCTCTTCCTCACGGATGTACACGCGCTGGGTGTCGAATCCGCGCAGGGCATCCAGCTCACCACGGGCTGGTACTGGGATATGAACGATGACACCCGGGAATGGGCAGACCGTTTCTATGAGCGTACCAACGTGCGTCCCACCATGGTCCACGCTGGCATCTACTCAAGCACCATGCAGTATCTGAATGCCGTCAAGGCAACCGGTTCTGATGATGCCCAGACGGTTCGCAAGCAAATGATGGAAACACCCATCAACGACATGTTTGCGACCAACGGCAAGATCCGTGAAGACGGTCGTATGGTCCACGACATGTACCTGGCTGAGGTGAAGACACCGGAAGAGTCAGAGAATGAGTGGGACCTGTACAAGATTGTCCGCACCATCCCTGGCGACGAAGCCTACCGGCCGCTGTCTGAAAGCAAGTGTCCGCTGGTAACCAGCAAATAAATGAAGTGTTGAAATTACTGCCCGCGCCAGGCCGTTCCCTTGTGAATCGACCTGGCCGGAGCAGTGCTCAGGGTTCAGCCCGCTGAGCGGGTAAGTCAGCTACATTGCTTTCGGAGTTTTCCACATGGACATGATACTGGGTGTGCCTATCGCCGTGCTGGCCGGGCAGTTACTGCTCGGGGTGATCAACGGCGCCTTTTACGCACTGTTAAGCCTGGGCCTGGCGGTAATTTTTGGCTTGCTGAAAATAATCAATTTTGCCCACGGCGCCCTGTATATGCTCGGCGCCCTTACCACGGTCGTCATGTTCGACGCCTTTGGCGTCAATTACTGGGTATCGCTGTTTCTGGCCCCCATTCTGGTCGGATTTGTCGGTGTTCTCATCGAGTATTTTCTTCTGCGGCGCATCGCCCACGAAGACCACATATACAGTCTGTTGCTGACCTTCGGTGTCGCCCTCGTAATCCAGGGGGTACTGACCAATATCTACGGGGTCTCCGGCCTGCGCTATTCCATGCCCGATGTGTTCCGGGGCGGTGTGAATCTGGGCTTCATGTTCCTGCCTTATTACCGCGCCTGGGTTATCGTGATAGCGCTGCTGGTCTGCTTTGGCACCTGGTTCATGATCGAAAAGACCAAGCTTGGGTCCTATTTACGGGCCGGTACTGAGGACTCCCAGCTCATGCAGGGGTTTGGCATCAATGTGCCATTACTGGTGAGTCTCACCTACGGATTCGGGGTCATGCTTGCCGCGTTCGCCGGGGTTCTGGCGGCGCCTATCTACTCCGTCTCACCGGTCATGGGCGGCAACCTGCTGATTGTGGTGTTCGCGGTGGTGGTCATTGGTGGCATGGGGTCCATTGCCGGTGCGGTGATCACGGGCTTGCTCATGGGGGTGATTGAGGGCTTCACCAAGGTGTTCTATCCGGAAGGGGCCTCGGCGGTCATCTTCCTGGTCATGGTCATCGTTCTGTTGATACGCCCATCGGGCCTGTTTGGTAAGGAGGCGTAATCATGGCGGGTTCAACGAACGAGTCGGCTATCAAGCAAAGCATTATCCAGCAGCGAAAATCCGCGGACCGGAAAAAACTGATTCTTAACCTGGTCCTGCTCGCGATACTGCTGATCGCTCCGGCAGTGCTTTATCCGGTTTTCCTGATGAAGATACTGTGCTTCGCACTGTTTGCGGTGGCATTCAACCTGCTGCTGGGATTCACCGGCCTGCTGTCATTCGGGCACGCGGCATTTCTGGCGACTGGCGGGTACACAACCGGCTATCTTCTATCAACCTATGCCAATGTCTCTACGGAAATGGGCATTATTGCCGGTACCGCCGCGGCAACGGTTCTTGGCCTAGGGTTTGCCCTGGTGGCCATACGCCGGCAGGGCATCTACTTCGCCATGATCACCCTGGCGCTGGCCCAGCTGGTCTTTTTCTTCCTGGTGCAGGCCCCGTTCACCGGCGGTGAAGACGGCATGCATGGGGTGCCCCGGGGCTACCTGTTCGGTCTGGTGGACCTGCAGAACAACACAGCCATGTATTACTTCGTGCTGGCGGTCTTCCTGTTCGGGTACCTGCTGGTACAACGTACGGTCAACTCGCCCTTCGGACAGGTTCTCAAAGCCATCAAGCAGAACGAACCCCGTGCCATCTCCCTGGGTTATAACGTCAATCTCTACAAGGTGCTTGCCTTCGTCATGTCCGCTGGGCTGGCAGGGCTGGCCGGGTCGGTAAAGACCGTGGTGTTCCAGTTGGCTTCTCTGAATGACGCCCACTGGCACATGTCCGGGGAAGTTATCCTGATGACACTGCTCGGCGGCACCGGGACCCTGCTGGGACCTGTGGTCGGTGCGGCTTTCGTTGTCAACCTGGAGTATCAGCTCTCCCAGGGCGCGTTGGGTGATTGGGTTGACGCCATTCTGGGCGGCATCTTCATCATCACAGTGATAGCGTTCCGCTCCGGCATCGTGGGTGAAATCCAGAAGTTCATGAAGAAAAACCTCAGCTGAGGAGGGGGCGCCTGACAACTTTTACTTTGTCGGCAGCCCTGTTATCGTCCGGGCAGGGCCTTGGCTGAAGCGGCTTCCGGGCAGGCTGTCCGGTGCTCAACAGGGGCCCCTCGCTTGTACATTTTATGGATGAAAAGGAGAGTCAGAAATGGATAAATCTGCATCAGCTCACTGGGAAGGCAGCCTCAAGAAAGGCAAGGGCACTATCTCTACGGAAAGTGGCGCACTTTCGGAGAATCCTTACGGCTTTAATACCCGCTTTGAAGACGAGCCGGGCACCAATCCCGAAGAACTGATTGGTGCGGCCCATGCTTCGTGCTTTTCGATGGCGTTTTCAATGCTGTTGGGTGAAGAGGACTTTACGGCTGACAGCATCGATACCAAGGCGGTCGTCACCCTCGACAAGCAGGATGATGGCTTTGCGATCACCAAGGTGGATCTGACTATGCGCGCCCGTATCCCGGGCATCGACAAGAGCCAGTTCGAGGAGATCGCAAACAAGGCGAAAGCCGGTTGTCCTGTGTCCAAGTTGTTCACGGCTGAAATAAACCTGAAAGCAGAGCTGGAGTCCTGAGCGTGAGCTTTACCTGAATGGCTGGCCAGCTTAACCTTCGTCATCTGCAGTACTTCTGGGTTATCAGCCGTGAAGGTTCCATTGTCCGTGCCAGTGAAGTGCTGGGGCTCGCTCCGCAAACGCTGAGTGGGCAGCTTGCCACCTTCGAAGCATCCGTGGGCGGCCGACTCTTTAAAAGAGAACGCCGCTCGCTGGTGCTAACGGAACTGGGCAGGATGGTGCTTGGCTATGCCGAGGATATTTTTGCCACCGCAGCGGAGCTCAACGACGCCCTCAGTCTGTCACCGTCCGATCGCCCGCTGAGGCTTTCGGCAGGCATATCCGCCACCATACATAAGCTCATTGCCTATCATCTTCTACAACCCGCCCTCGGGCTCAAACGCCCGGTCAGCCTGCACTGCGTGACAGGAAGGACAGAAGACCTTCTTATGGCGCTCAAGAGGCAGGAGCTTGACGTGGTCCTGACTGACCGGATGCCCTCCCTTGAAGACCACAGCCATCTGATGGTGCATTCGCTAACAGGGTCCACGGTCAGCCTGTTTGGGGCGCCGACCCTGGCAGGTCGCCTGCGAGAAAAGTTTCCGGCATCCCTGACCGGTGAACCTTTTCTCGCCAACGCCACCGATTCTCCCTATTACGATATGCTGATGAACTGGTTTTCGGTCGTCGGGGTCCGTATGAAAATGGTGGCTCAGATAGATGACAGTGCCTTGATAAAGGTGTTCGGCCGTGAAGGGCTAGGGGTGTTTGCTGCCCCTACGGTCATTCGTGATGAAGTTTGCAGGCAGTACGAAGTGGAGCACATCGCCTCTATTGAGGAGGTCCGGGAGGAGCTCTATGCCGTCGTTCGCGGCCGGAACCTGATTCACGAAGGGGTGCGGGCTATCTGTACCGCCTGAGCTGCTAAGACGCCTCGAAAAGGCTTGAATAAGACGATGTGTAACGATCAAAAAAGATGATTTTACCGAGCTACAAATAGGGTAATCATGGTCCCGTGTGTCATTGAAACTGTTTCGGAGGGGCGACCATGAAAACAATTCACAAGTTCCGTATTGAGTCTGGAAAAGAGGCCACCGTATTAAGCTTGAAAGAGGGGCACAGGGTGGTGCGCTGCGAGTACCTGGTACCCCAGAAATCAGTCTTTGTCTGGGTTGAACAGCCGCTGAGCATTGGCATTCCTACGGTTGAGCGTTACTTTCGGGTTGCGTTTTCCGGTGAGCCGGTGCCAGACAGTTATCGTTATCTCGACACGGCTCTTGATCCATTTGGCCCGGAAGCATTCCATGTATTTGAAGTGCCGGTCCCAAAGCAGTCCGGGTTTGGTGATGATCAGGCGGCGCTGGAGCCGGCCTTGATAAGAACACCAAAATACCGGCAAACTGGCACAGCGTAAGTGCCTGAGCGGGGCCCTTCGGGGCCCTTTTTTTTGCCTGAAAACAGGATTTAGCATGCCCGATATAATCGTAATGTTTTTTTTGCTGGGTCTGGTGGCCGGAGCGCTCAAGTCTGATCTGACCATACCCAAGGCAGCTTACGATATCCTCAGCCTGCTGCTGATGCTTACCATCGGTCTCAAGGGTGGCATGGCGCTGTATGGCAATATCGAATGGCGGCTACTTCCCGAAGTTCTTGTGGTTGTGGCACTGGGCTTTGCTTTGCCGATGCTAATCCTGCCTATACTTCGCAAGCTGGTGGGTCTGAGCATCGCGGATGCCGCCAGTTTCGCCGCCCATTACGGTTCGGTGAGTGCCGGTACCTTTGCGGTGGCCTGGGCCTGGGTTGAAACCCGCGGCCTTGCCCTTGACGGCCAGGTAACACTCTACCTGGTGCTGTTAGAATTGCCCGCCATACTCACCGGGCTCTGGTACTATCGGCGCAAAACCAAGAGCGCTGACACGGGTGCTGCAGCGCCTCTCTGGCAGGAAACCCTGACCAACCGCAGTGTTGTCCTGCTGGTCGGCGGCGTCGTGATCGGAGCGCTATATGGGCCTGATCAGGGCAGCAGCGTCACTAATGTCCTTACCGGGGCGTTTTCCGTTGTGCTCTCGCTGTTTCTGCTCGAGATGGGTCTGGTCGCCGCGGAGACCCTCAGGGGATTGAAACTCAAGCACTGGCGAGTAGTTGCGTTTGCGCTGGTCATGCCGCCCATCCTGGCGGTGCCGGGCCTTGTGGCAGGGCTTGCTTTGGGTTTGGCTCCCGGCAGTGTGGTGATCCTGGCAAGCCTTACGGCGAGCGCCTCCTACATTGCCGCACCGGTTGCGGTAAGGCATGCCATACCCGAAGCAGACATCGGTTTGACCATGCTGGCTTCCCTGGGCGTGACCTTCCCCTTCAATGTTCTGGTGGGCATAGGGCTTTATCATGGCTATATGGTGGCATTGACCGGCTAGCGCCAGTGTCATTGCCATCGCCGGTCTTCGTGTAAAGCCCGGTCTTATTCTTCGCGAAGGGCAACGGACCGGAACGGCAACTTGCCAAAGGCGCCAAAATCGCACCTCCAAAACAGAATCTGCCTGTAGCGGCCAATTTAGAAACTTGAATTAAAATTGGCGAACGGCGTTATATTTCAGCGAAAAACATCTAAATTTCCAAAATTGGTCAAAAATCCTTATTTTGAGTTGCCGTTGCTAAGCGCTGTCATTTAGACTCCGCGCCGGGGGAGCCAGGGAGTGGCCCTCGTATTCCAATTCGCAACCAGGACTCAAAAATGAAAAAGATTCTGTTTTCCGTCGCTACTTCAGCGGTTCTGTTTTCCGGCGCCGCTTCGGCCGACAATTTTCAGCGTGCGGTGGATTACCTGAAGGATGATGCCTATGTGAAGGCCACGATCGGTTTTGCCGATGTCGGTCTTGACGATTCTGCTCTCGCGGTGACTGGCACCTATGGTAAAAACCTGCCCCATATCCACCCTGGTGTCAGTGCTGAGTTCGACCTGAGCTTCAGTTTGTCCGACGCCGAAAGCACCTACAGCCACTCCATGGGCAGAGGCAAGTTGAGCGCCAGCTACGTAGCGCTAGGCGCTTACGGGGTGTACGAGCATGGCCTTGATGACCTGCTGGCCAACCTGAGCATCTATGGTCGCGCCGGCCTTGTTTATACATCGTTTGATGCAGAGACTTCTTCAAGCTATGGCGGATATTCTGCCAGCAACTCATTCTCCGACTCGAGCTTTGACCTTGGTCTGGGTGTGGGTGGCAGATACCAGTACAACGAGCCGGTTTCGTTTGTGGTGGACTACACAACCTTTGATGAAGTTGATCTTTTTTCTGTAGGCGCGCGTTACGAATTCTGAGTTTTAGCCAGGGTACCTTGGGGGCGATCAGCCCCCATCTTTTGGCCGTTCATCTATTGTCTATCCCGGGTACAGCCTGTTCAGGCGAAGCCTCCACCCGGAATGAAAAGTCAGCGCTGGTTGGTTCGCCCTTTGCCACTTAACAGATTCTCTTCACTTGATTCGCGGAGGTCAGCTTCCACCTGGCGGGACAAGGTGTTGTCCGTAGCTACGTCAATCTCCTCCGGAGCAGCGATCGGTTTGCGCTGAGGCGCGTTTGCCACGTCATCCTCCTCGGGCCGGCGAAGAATTACCCGATTACGGGGCCCCGGCATCTTCATTTCTGCCTGATCGTATGCGGTTTTAACCAACCGCAGTGCCTCACTGCGTGCCTTGTCCGGATCGGTATCGCGCTGGTCTATCCAGGCCAGGAAACGAAACTTCATGATACCTTCGCCAAGTTCCGTCATGAGTACCCGTGGCCGAGGGTCAGCAAGAATACCCCTCATACCCGCTATTGTGGCGACACCCAGCTCCTTGGCCCTGACCGGATCAGCATCTGCTGAAACGCCAAGGGTGAAGTCGAAGCGGCTCAGAGGATTGCGACTGAAGTTGGTCAGAACAGAGGTGATGATGATGCTATTGGGGATGCGAAGATGATTGCCCCCCGGGGTCATCAGAACGGTGTCCCGGGAGGTGAGTCTTACAACGCTGCCCTGGGAGCTGCCGACCTCTATAAAATCACCGATTCCGAACGGATGACGGATACTGAGCAGAACGCCGGCCAGGTAATTCTCCACGATGTTCCGAAAGGCAAAGCCCAGGGCTATACCCGCTACCCCCGCCACACCCAGCAGGGCACCGAAAAGAGCTGTAGCATCAAGGATTTCCAGCGCGATCAGAAACCCCAGCCCGGTGACTACCAGGCGCAATATGCGCCGACCCAGCTGTGAGGTCAGCTCAGGCAACCCGATCCGGCGCAGCCATCGGCTGTGGTTTCCTGCCCAGCGCCCGGCAATCCAGAACACAATGATGATAACCAGCGCCAGCACGATTACCGGCAGGTTTCGCAGAATTTCGGTGCCCAGGTTTTCGAGCCGCTGGCCAAGGGGTTGAAGGCGGGAAGAAATTGCAGTTTCGTCAGTGAGCCGGTTCTGGACATGAATCACCCCCTGTACCCGTCGAGCGAGGTTGGTCAGCTCCCGGGCGGCGCTGGCATTGGCAACCTCGCCGGTCAGAGTGACGACACCGGACTCCACCGTTACCCCGATGTCCGAGGCCTCATCCATGGCCGCGAGTACTGCCTTAAGGCGGCCCTGTATGGCGTCATCATGGGGGGTGTCAGTTACCTTGATCTCCGGTTCGCCGGCCTCCTGGGCGGCGCTGGTCCCGGGTACAGCGAGCAGTGTTATCAAAGTCACAAAGCAGGCCAGGGCCCACCAGGAACTGTAAGGTCCCTCTTTACTGAACTGTCCATGTCCGAAAACCATTTGCCTTCCTTGAGCCCTGAATCAGGTCACGTCGGTTAACCAACCGTAGGTATCTTTGGTCCGACCCCACTGGATATCTGTCAGAGCCTGCCTGAGTTTCCTGGTGGTCGGACCCGCGAGGCCGCTACCTACCTGAATCTCCTCGCCGCGATGCAGCAAGGTGCCCACTGGCGCAAGCACGGCTGCGGTCCCGGACAGCGCCGCCTCACAGCCTGGCTTACGGGCCCTTTCAAGCAGCTCTTGAACACTGAGTTCCCGTTCCTGAACCTTGAACCCCATGTCCCGGGCCAGGGTGAGTATCGAGTCCCGGGTAACGCCGTGCAGGAATGACTGGTCCAGGGCTTTGGTGATCACCTCGTCGCCGTCAATCAACAGGAAATTGGCAGCGCCGGTTTCCTGGACGTCACCACCGGGGCAGAAGAGTACCTGATCAGCCTGGACCGAGGCCCTGGCCTTCTGGATAACCTGAAGTGCGCTGGCATAGTTGCCGCCGCACTTGACGGTGCCCATGTGAGGTGCACAACGCATGCCTTCGTCGTCGAGCAGCAACCTCAGGGTGGCGTCATTGCCAGCAAAGTAGTCACCCACGGGTGACAGTATGACGTAGAGCATAGACGTCGCCGAGGAAGCCGCCGCCTTGCCGATGGCCGGCTCGGTACCAATATGGGACGGACGGACATACATGGAGCCGGGAGGCTCGGGGACTTCCGCTGCGAAACGGCCAACAATATCGAGAATCATGCTCCCGACCATGTCTTGGTCGATGGCCGGCATGCCCAGCAGATCCGTACTCTGGCTCAGACGGGCGAGGTTCCGGTCCATCCGGAAAATCTTCACCTTGCCATCGGTATGCCTGAACGCTTTCAAGCCCTCGAAGCAGGTGCTGGCGTATTGCAGTACATGGGCACCCGGGTGGAGCTCGATCCTTTCGCTGGACACAATTTGCGGCCGGGACCAGGCCTGACCATCAAATCGGGTCATGGTCATTTCCGGCATGAAGACACTGCCAAATGCTGTCATTGGGATAATTCCTGAATTAGAGAGAGTTGCCGGGGCCGGCCGGGCGAGGCCAAAAAATACCGATGCCCCAATTTACTGAAAATCATGGCCCCACGCCATACACGAAAGGATCAACAGCAGGCCTGATTTTGTTAAAAGCCCCGGCAGGCCGGGGCTTTTTTTCTTTGTACCTCGTTCGACCCGGGTAGTCTTTTCAGCGTTTCAGCCCCATCTCCTCAATGGAAATTTCCCGCATCTTGAACTTCTGGATTTTGCCGGTCACTGTCATCGGGAATTCATCCACGAACTTGTAGTTCCTGGGGATCTTGAAGTGGGCGATTTTGCCCTTGCAGAATTCCCGAAGTTCTTCGCCCGTAACCGGATCCGCATCCGGGGCCAGTTTTACCCAGGCGATGAGCTCTTCGCCGTACTTGTCGTCGGGGATGCCGGTTACCTGAATGTCCTCGATGGAGGGGTGGGTGTAGAGGAATTCCTCGATTTCTTTCGGGTAGATATTCTCACCGCCGCGGATGACCATGTCCTTGATACGGCCGACGATCTGGATGTAGCCCTCGTCGTCCATCGTGGCCAGATCGCCGGTATGCATCCAGCCGGCTTCGTCGATGGCCTCATTGGTTTTTTCTTCGTTGTTCCAGTACCTCAGCATCACGCTATAGCCACGGGTGCAGAGTTCGCCGGTTTCGCCACGGGGCAGGATGTTGCCGTTGGCGGGGTCGACGATCTTGGTTTCCAGGTGCGGCTGGGTCCGGCCCACGGTGGTGACCTGCTTCTCGAACAGGTCGAGAGAGCTGGTCTGAGTGGACACCGGGCTGGTTTCGGTCATGCCATAGGCAATTTGGACTTCCTTCATGTTCATCTTGCCGTTGACCTTCTTCATCACTTCCGCCGGGCAGATGGAGCCGGCCATGATGCCGGTGCGCAGGCTGGAGAGGTCATAGCTTTCAAACTCGGGCTCGGCCAGTTCGGCGATGAACATGGTGGGCACGCCGTAGAGGGCGGTGGCCTTTTCCTGGTGCACGGCCTGCAGCACGGATTTGGGCTCGAAGCCTTCACCCGGATAGATCATGGTGGAGCCGTGGGTGATGCAGCCCAGGTTCCCCATCACCATGCCAAAGCAGTGGTACAGGGGCACGGGGATGACCAGGCGGTCTTTCTCGGTCAGGCGCTGGCTCTCGCCCACAAAATAGCCGTTGTTGAGGATATTGTGGTGGGTGAGGGTGGCGCCCTTGGGGTTGCCGGTGGTACCGGAGGTAAACTGGATGTTGATGGGGTCGTCGAACTGAAGCACGCTCTGGCGCTCGTCCAACTGCTGCTGAGTCACTTCGCTGGCAAGGCTGACAAATTCATCCCAGGTCCACATGCCTTCGTGGCTCTGCTGGTCGAGGTTGATCACGCCCTCAAGCTCTTCCAGACGCTGGGACTTGAGCTTGCCGGGTTGGCTGGCTTTCAGTTCCGGCGCCAGCTCGTAGATCATCTTGCGGTAATCGGAGGTCTTGAAACTATCCGCAGTAACCAGGAAGCGCATACCAGAGAGATTTAATGCGTATTCCAGTTCGTGGACGCCATAGGCCGGATTGATGTTTACCAGGATGGCGCCCACCTTGGCGGTGGCGAACTGGGTGACGGTCCACTCGTAACGATTGGGGGACCAGATGCCCACCCGGTCGCCGCGTTCAACGCCGATGGCCAGGAAGGCGCGGGCGGCTTCGTTGACCTTTTGCTGGAACTCTTTGTAGGTCCAGCGGATGTCCTGATGAAGGGCAACCAGGGCTTCGGTGTCCGGATACTTGCCTGCAGTGCGGTCGAGCATATCGCCGATGGTCATGCCCAGCAGCGGGGTTTCGGAGGTACCGCTGGTATAGCTTGGATAGGAGCTGGGTAGAGTCTGGTTCATTTGTCTGCCTCCATTGTTTTTGTAGTCGAGAGTGCACAGACGGCCGGCGTCTGCTAGCGACTCTGGCTGTGATATTCAGGATTTGGTTGCATGTCGCTGGCGATGGCCACACGATTGGTCATGTTGTAGAAACCGATCAGGTTGCTCAGGTCCCAGATGCCGCTGTCGCTGAGGCCGGCGTCCCGCAGGGCCTGGATGTATTCTTCGGTGACGGTGGCCGGGGAGCGGGTGAGGTGCGATGCAAAGTCCAGCATTGCCCGTTGGCGCCTGTCGAGTCTGGCGCTGCGGTAGTTCATCACCATGTGTTCGCCCAGTTGCGGATCACCGCTCAGTACCCTTACGGCGGCGCCGTGGGCGACCAGGCAGTAGAAGCATTTGTTTTCGGATGACACCACCACGGCGACCATTTCCCGCTCAAGCTTGCTGAGTTCGCTTTCACCCATCATCAGCTCGTTGTAAAGGCGGGTGAAGCCCTCGAGCTGTTTGAGATTCTGGCTATAGGCGGTGAGTACGTTCGGGATCATGCCCAGCTTTTCCTGGCAGAGATGGAAGTACTTCTGGGTGTCTTCCGGCATGTCCTCGATCTCCGGGATGGGGAGATCCAGGGCTACGACATTGTTCTTGTTCATTCTGTGCTCCTAGCCTTTTTGTTTGGTGCTTTGGCGGCCGGGAAGGACTTCCCGCCCACCAATCGGTTCATTGGCAGTTATCGCCCAGTGCCTGGCCGACTTTGGAGCCGTTATGGCGATTCAATTGCTGGCAGATCCAGCCGCCGGTGGCGACCAGTTTTCCGAGGTCGACCCCTGTTTCTATGCCTAAACCGTTCAGAAGGTATAGCACGTCTTCGGTGGCGACGTTGCCGGAGGCGCCTTTAGCGTAGGGGCAGCCGCCGAGCCCGGCTACAGAAGAGTCAATAACTGCAATGCCTTCCTCCAGAACCGCGTAGAGGTTGGCCAGCGCCTGACCGTAGGTGTCGTGGAAGTGAGCGGCCAGCTTTTCGATAGGGACTTCAGCGGCAACAGCTTCGAGCATGCGTTTGGCTTTCAAAGGCGTGCCTGTGCCGATGGTATCGCCCAGGGAAATTTCATAGCACCCCATGTCAGCGAGGGCTTTCGCCACTATCGCGACCTGTTCGGGAGCGATCTCGCCTTCGTAGGGGCAGCCAAGGACGGTGGAGACGTAGCCCCGTACCGGGATCTTGTGCTTTTTGGCCGCTTCCATCACCGGTAGAAAGCGGTCGAGGCTTTCTGCGATGGAGCAGTTGATGTTTTTCTGGCTGAAGGACTCGGACGCGGCGCCGAAGACGGCGACTTCGTCTGCCCCGGCCGCCAGGGCATTTTCAAAGCCCTTGAGGTTGGGGGTGAGCACGGAGTAGCGCACGCCTGGTTTGCGATTGATGCCGGCCATAACCTCGGCGGCGTCGCCCATTTGGGGCACCCATTTCGGGGATACAAAGCTGGCGGATTCGATGTGGTTGAGGCCACAGTCGGCCAGCCGGTCGACCAGGCCGGTTTTAATTCGGGTTTCTATGACCGCGCCGGGTTCGTTCTGGAGGCCGTCCCGGGGACTCATCTCAACCAGTCTTACCTTGTTGGGGAAGGCCATCAGCCTGCCTCCTCTTCCGCGTCTGCAGTAACTTCAATGGCGATCAACTCGGCGCCTTCGGAGACCTGGTCGCCTTCGGCGAAATATATGGCGGTGACCACGCCGTCGGCCGGGGCTTTGATAGCGTGCTCCATTTTCATGGCTTCCATGATTACCAGGCTCTGGCCAGCGGTGACGTTGTCGCCTACTTTTGCCTGCACCGCTACGATCGCGCCGTTCATCGGGGCGGCCAGGCTGCCTTCGCCCGCCATTTCCTCGAAGCCGTAGGTCTCCCGGTACAGGATGCACTGGAAGGTGTCACCTTCGTAGAAGAGCACCAGTTGGTCGTTGTGCAGGTTGCCATGGATGCTGATGCGATGGCCGTTGATCACCGCCTGCAGGTAGTCGTCGTCCAGGCGGGCGGTGAGGTTGTACACACTGCCGCCTACGAATACCTGGTAGCGGTCGTCACGCTCCAGCACTTTCAGTTCGTGAATCTCATCGCCCACCTGCAGTTGCAGGGGCTGGGCGTATTCCGAGTTCATGCGCCAGCTGTTCTGACGGCCGAACGGCGACCAGGGGTCGGTGCTGATCACTTCCCGGGATTTGCGCTGTTCCAGCACGAAGCCGGCGGCCAGTACCAGGGCCTTATGGGTATCGAGTTTCGATTTCGGGAACAGCAGCTCGCGGTGGTCGTCGATAAACCCGGTGGTCAGCTCGGCTTCCCGGAATGGCTGGGCGTCGGCCAGGGCGTGGAGGAAGCGGATGTTGGTTTTTACCCCAGCGATCCGGTAATGCTCCAGGGCTTGCACCATGCGGTTGATGGCCTGGTCTCGGGTTTCGTCCCACACGATGAGTTTGGCGATCATCGGGTCGTAGTGAATGCTGATGTCGTCGCCTTCGGTCACGCCGGTATCCACCCGCACGTGGGCGCTTTCATCAGGCGTACTCAGGTAGCGCAGGTTGCCGGTGGCGGGCAGGAAGTCCTGGTCCGGGTCTTCGGCGTAGATGCGGGCTTCCAGGGCGTGGCCCCGGGTTTTTACCTGGGCCTGTTCCAGTGGCAGCGGGTCGCCCCAGGCCACTTTCAGCTGCCATTCCACCAGGTCCTGGCCGGTGACCATTTCGGTCACCGGGTGCTCTACCTGCAGGCGGGTGTTCATTTCCATGAAGAAGAAGGAGCCGTCCACATCGTAGAGAAACTCCACGGTGCCTGCGCCTACATAGTCGATCGCCTGGGCGGCTTTGACGGCGGCTTCGCCCATGGCTTTGCGGGTGTCTTCGCTCAGGCCCGGGGCCGGGGCTTCTTCCAGTACTTTCTGGTGGCGACGCTGTACGGAGCAGTCGCGCTCGGCCAGGTAGACGCCTTTGCCGCTTTTGTCGCAGAACACCTGGATTTCCACATGGCGCGGCTGGGTCAGGTAACGTTCGATAAGCATGTCCGGGTTGCCGAAGGCGTTCTTGGATTCCCGCTTGGCGGCAGCCAGGGCGTCGTCGAAGTCTTTCATGCGCTCCACGACCCGCATACCCTTGCCACCACCGCCGGCGACGGCTTTCAGCAGCAGCGGAAAACCGCACTTTTCGGCTTCCTTGCGTAGCGTGTCCGGGGACTGGTCGTCACCGTGGTAACCCGGCACCAGGGGCACGCCGGCTTTCTCCATGATGGCCTTGGCGGCGGATTTGGAGCCCATGGCTGCGATAGCCGATGAGGGCGGGCCAATGAAGACGATGTCGTTGGCTTCGCAGGCTTCGGCGAACTGGGTGTTTTCGGAGAGAAAACCGTAGCCGGGGTGGATGGCCTGGGCGCCGCTTTCTTTGGCTACCTCGATGATTTTGTCGGCTTTCAGGTAGCTCTCGGAGCTGGGGGCCGGGCCAATGTTGAAGGCTTCGTCGGCCATGGCCACGTGCCGTGCGTCAGCATCGGCGTCGGAGTAGACGGCCACGCAACGGACGCCCATGCGATGGGCGGTTTGTATGATTCGGCAGGCGATTTCCCCGCGGTTGGCGATCAGGATTTTGCTAAACATTGTTGTCGTTCCCGTTCTTGTCAGCCTGAATCCAGCTGGCCTTGCGCTTGTTCAGGAAGGCACTGAGCCCTTCCTGGCCTTCGGCACCCACACGGATGTCCGCTATGCGTTGTGCGGTGTCGTTGATGACGTCCTGGCCGATCACTTTCTGGCTGACCGCGAAAATCAGGTTTTTGGCAGCCTGCATGGCTTCCGGGCCATTGAGGGCAAGCTGCAGCAGCAGCTCGTCGCAGCGGCGTTCCATGGCAGTCATGTCATCGCACACCTCGTGTACCAGGCCGAAGTGCTGGGCTTGCCTGGCAGTGAACGCCTCCGCTGAAATGAAGTAGCGCCGGGCCTGGCGTTCGCCGATGGCACGCACCACGTAGGGGCTGATTACAGCCGGTATCAGTCCGAGTTTGACTTCGCTCAGACAGAAGCTGGCCTTCTCGGTGGCGAGCAGGATGTCGCAACAGGCGGCCAGGCCGACTGCGCCGCCGAAGGCCGCCCCCTGCACCAAGCCAATGACTGGCTTGCCCAGGTGGTTCAGGGTGTCCATGAGCCTGGCCAATTCCCGCGAGTCGTCCAGGTTTTCCTGCCGGCTGTTGTCCGCCATGCGACGCATCCAGCCTAGGTCCGCTCCGGCTGAGAAATGTTTGCCTTCGGAGCGCAGGATTACGATGTTGGTATTCTTGTCCGCATTCACTTTTTCCAGCGCGTTGATCAGTTGCTGGATGATGACATCGTCGAAGGCGTTGCGTTTGTCCGGGCGGTTGAGCACCACTTCGGTGACCCCGTCGGCGCGTTGGTTGAGCAGTACCGCTGATTCCTGATCGGTCATGGCGTTGTCCTCCGTTACATGCGGAACACGCCGAAGCGTGTTGGCTTGGCCGGGCGATTAAGGGTGGCGGACAGGCTCAGGGCGACCACTTCGCGGGTCTGCGCCGGGTCGATCACGCCGTCGTCCCACAGGCGGGCGCTGGCGTAGTAGGGATGGCCCTGGTGTTCGTAGGAGTCGACGATGGGCTTCTTGAATGCTGCCTCTTCGTCGGTGCTCCACTCCTGGCCCTTTCGCTCCATACCTTCGCGTTTAACCGTGGCCAGTACGCCGGCGGCCTGTTCGCCGCCCATCACCGAGATACGGGCGTTGGGCCACATCCACAGGAAGTCTGGGCTGTAGGCGCGGCCACACATGCCGTAGTTGCCGGCGCCAAAGCTGCCGCCGATCAGTACGGTGATCTTGGGCACTTCGGCACAGGCCACAGCCATTACCATCTTGGCGCCGTGCTTGGCGATGCCTTCAGCCTCGTGCTTCTGGCCCACCATGAAGCCGGTGATGTTCTGCAGGAACAATAGTGGGATGTTGCGCTGGCAGCAGAGTTCAATAAAGTGCGCGCCTTTCTGGGCGGACTCACTGAACAGAATGCCGTTGTTGGCGATGATGCCCACCGGGTAGCCGTGAATATGGGCGAAGCCGGTGACCAGGGTCTGGCCGTAGTAGCGTTTGAATTCGTCAAACTCGGAGCCGTCGACGATGCGGGCGATAACGTCTCTCACGTCGAACTGTTTGCGCAAATCGGTACCGACGATGCCGTAGATTTCTTCGGCGTTGAACAGGGGCGCCTTGGGTTTGCGGATCTCCACGTCTGCCGGTTTGCGGCGGTTAAGGTTGGAGATGCAGCGCCGGGCGATTTCCAGGGCGTGAGCGTCGTTTTCAGCGTAATGGTCGGCCACGCCGGAGACTTTGCAGTGAACGTCCGCCCCGCCCAGGTCTTCTGCGCTGACCACTTCACCGGTGGCCGCTTTGACCAGCGGCGGGCCGGCCAGGAAGATGGTGCCCTGGTTGCGCACGATGATGGACTCATCCGCCATGGCCGGTACGTAGGCGCCACCGGCTGTGCACAGGCCCATAACGACGGCGATCTGGGGGATGTCGTCGGCGGACATGCGGGCCTGGTTGAAGAAGATGCGGCCGAAGTGGTCGCGGTCCGGGAAGACTTCGTCCTGTCGTGGCAGGTTGGCGCCGCCGGAGTCCACCAGGTAGATGCAGGGCAGGCGGTTCTGCAGGGCGATTTCCTGGGCCCGCAGGTGTTTTTTCACGGTCAGCGGGTAGTAGCTGCCGCCTTTTACAGTAGCGTCGTTGGCGATAATCATGCATTCGGTGCCGGAGACGCGACCGACGCCGGCAATCACGCCCGCGGCGGGGACTTCTTCATCGTAGACGTTGTAGGCGGCGAACTGGCCCACTTCCAGGAAGGGGGAACCGTCGTCCAGGAGGCGGTTGATGCGTTCCCGTGGGAGCAGTTTGCCGCGGGCGATGTGGCGTTCCTGGTAGGAGGGGCCGCCGCCCTGCTGGATGGTGGCTACCTTGTTCCGCAGGTCAACCACAGCTTTTACCATGGCTTCCTGGTTGGCCTGGAACTCTTCGGATCTTGGGTTTATTTTGCTTTGCAGTATCGTCATTTTCCGGGCCTCA
This sequence comes from Marinobacter salicampi, assembly GCF_011074795.1. Taxonomy (GTDB): domain Bacteria; phylum Pseudomonadota; class Gammaproteobacteria; order Pseudomonadales; family Oleiphilaceae; genus Marinobacter; species Marinobacter salicampi. The sequence goes on along the minus strand of NZ_JAAMPF010000027.1, from coordinate 62,948 downwards.
AGGGTCGGGGCTTCGGGTCTGGCGGGGTATCGCTTCAGGAACCGCTGCGAGCACATCCCTGTGCGCTTGTTTCAGGCCATCCCTGGCCTTCAAAATTCCTTGAGCGATACCCCGCCAGCCCTCGTCATGCTTTGGGAACTGGCCTTTTAGACATTAAAAGCCAGTAGCTTGAAGCTGCTTTTTTTAGTTGTTCAGGTACAGCTCACGACCGATCAGCATCCGGCGAATCTCGGAGGTCCCGGCGCCGATCTCATACAGCTTGGCGTCCCGCAACAGTCGACCGGTAGGATACTCATTGATGTACCCGTTACCGCCCAGCAGTTGGATCGAGTCCAGCGCCAGTTTGGTGGCCATTTCGGCGGAATAGAGAATGGCACCGGCGGCATCCTTGCGCGTGGTGTTGCCGCGGTCGGCGGACATGGCGACCATGTAGACGTAGGACTTGGCCGTGTTCATGGTGGTGTACATGTCAGCTACTTTGCCCTGAACCAGTTCAAACTCACCGATGGCCTGGCCGAACTGTTTGCGTTCGCGGATGTAGGGAACCACCACGTCCATGGCCGCCTGCATGATGCCCAGCGGGCCGCCGGCGAGGACGAGGCGTTCGTAGTCGAGGCCGCTCATCAGTACCTTGGCGCCGTTGCCCAGGCCACCCATGATGTTTTCCTTGGGTACTTTGGCGTCTTCGAACACCAGCTCACAGGTGTTGGAGCCGCGCATGCCGAGTTTGTCCAGTTTCTGGGCCTGGCTGAATCCGGGGGTGTCGCGTTCGACGATAAACGCGGTAATGCCGCGGGGGCCAGCGGCCGGGTCGGTTTTGGCGTAGATGACGTAGACATGGGCGTCGGGGCCGTTGGTGATCCACATCTTGCTGCCGTTGAGCACATAATGGTCGCCGGCGTCTTTGGCGCTGAGTTTCATGGACACCACGTCGGAGCCTGCGTTGGGTTCGGACATGGCCAGGGCGCCGATGTGTTCACCGCTGATGAGCTTGGGCAGGTACTTTTCTTTTTGCTCGTCGGTGCCGTTACGGTTGATCTGGTTGACGCACAGGTTGGAGTGCGCGCCGTAGGACAGGCCAACGGAGGCAGACGCGCGGCTGATTTCTTCCATCGCAATCACGTGTGCCAGGTAGCCCATGCCGGAGCCACCGTAGGCTTCGTCGGCGGTTATGCCCAGCAGTCCCATGTCGCCAAACTTCTTCCACAGGTCATTGGGGAAGAGGTTTTCATGGTCGATGTCAGCGGCGCGGGGAGCGATTTCCTGGGCGGCAAAGCCGTTAATCTGCTCGCGCAACATGTCGATCGTTTCACCCAGGCCGAAGTTGAACTCGGAATACTGTGAAATCATGGTCATTCCCTTTTTGATTTTGCTGTGCTTGTTTTTGACGTAGCGAACGGGTGCTCAGGCCGACAGCCATGTGCTGATCGGCCAGAACCCTGTGTTCGTTTATGCCTGGGTATCCTGAGTGTCCTGAGTGGGGACCTTGGAGACCCTCATTTTCTCTTTCTTCTCTTCAAGAATTTTCAGGGCTTCGATGCACCGGGCTTCCGCTGTATCCATCTCAATTTCCGCCATGGCGATGTCGTTTTTCTGCTGTTCCAGCTGGGCCCGTTTACGGGCCAGGGTTTCGAGCATCAGGTGCAGCTGCTTTTCGTTGCCACTCAGAGTCTCATCCCACAGGTCGAACAACTCTTTTGTTTCCGCCAGGGAGAAGCCCATGCGTTTGCCGCGAAGAATCAGTTTGAGGCGGACCCGATCCTTCGAGCTAAAAATACGGGTCTGTCCTCTACGGCCGGGTTTCAGCAATCCCTGGTCTTCGTAAAAGCGCATGCTCCGTGTGGTTACATCGAACTCACGGGCAAGTTCACTGATGCTGTAAGTTTTTTTGGTCGACATGGAATACACCTTTTTCCCCAAGGTTAGATAAAGTTTACGTAAACGTAAAGCGGTTTTAGGCTTTGTGTGAGTTAAATCTGAAGAATTGGCTCAAGCCGGCTCATGGATGGCATTTTACCGCAGACAAGCCTGAGATCGGGCCTGAGCCGGGTTCTTCCCCGACGGGTCCGGGGTGCCTCAGGTCTGATCCGCTGATAGGTAGGGGTTCTTCGGGTAGTACCGCTCTGGTAGTCGTTCGATATGGGAGAAAAATTTGGTGTCCTTGTAGGGCATTTTCATGAAACCGGAAACGCCGAGACCCATGATCTGGCTTACGGCAGCAAGAATCTCATCAAGCCGGTGCTGAAATTCCGCTTCCTTACCGGGGTCCAGAAGACGGTAGTGGCTGTGAATCTTAAGGTGCTCCGGTAGCGCTTCGAAGATGATCATACCGGTGTGATGAATTGAGTTGAGGGCCTCAAGGGATCGGATGATGGCCGGGGGCAGGGTCAGGAATTCTTCCGGGTCGGGGCCGTCTTCAAAGTAGGAATGCACCCGGGAGCGGTCCTCAACCTCTGGCGCAGCGCTGATTTCATAGGGCAGGGTCATGCCCGGCGCCACAATAAACGGCTCTTCCGGGCTCGCACGATCTATGTGAAGGGTATCGCGGGCGTTGAACAGACAGCTCTTGAAAATACCCTGGCGGTAGATGGCGCGGGCCAGGTTCACCATGTTGTTCACCGCCGTGACGAAGGCCGTTTTCAAGGCGGGGTCGTGTAGGTTCAGTGAGGTGTCTACATAGATGCCATCAGCTTCCCAGCGCACGGCCAGGCCGCCGACCACAGGGTAGCGTCCGAGCCGGCTGACCGCCGCCAGAAAAGCCTTTTCGGTTTCGCCCATGCCCTGCATGAAGTTCTTGTAGTAGCGGTCAAGTTGCACGTCATTGACGTCGCTTAGGGTCTGGGGGGCTCCCTCTTGACGCAGAAAGGATTTGCGGGAGCTGTAGACTACCGTGTCGATATCCCGTTCCGATGGTCGCAGCCAGACCGGGACCAGGGCCGGGTCCGGTAGTTCAGGCAGGTCGATCATCACCGTACGTGCCAGCCTGGGCATCTCCCGCAGGTAGTAGTCCCCGGCCTGCAGGCGCTTTGTGGGGTCCGGGTCGAGCATGCCTTCGAGCATGCGGGCAAACTCCATGGGCAGGCCCAGGGATGTCGGCGGAATGGCCTGGTGCCCGAAGCGGCATGACTGGGCTGAAGCCAGAGCATAGAGGGTGCCGGCGACGCCCTGTTCGTCAAAGCGCGGAGATGAGAGGCCGCCGTTGAGCTGTTCTTCGCCAATGAAGTAGACATCCCCCAGGCGGGCGTTGGTTTGTTGCAGATTGTCGGACATCAACTCCATCACGTTGGTACTGAGGAACTGCAGGTTGGCGTCCAGTTGCGCAAACACCGATGAGCCCCAGTCGATTAGGGCGATGGTTTCGGTGGCATGCTCAAAGACCAGATTGGACGGTTTGATGTCACCGTGAACGATGGGGCCCCGGCTGCCTGGCGATTCCCGGCGTAGGCTGCGCAGAATGTCAGCCAGCTGCGCTGCAATGCGTATGATCAGCCGGGGTTTGAGCCGACCCTCCCGGAGGGAGACCTCTTCCAGGTTGATGCCGGGCGCGCGCTCCATCACCAGGATGGGCTGGTTGCCGGCCCGTTGATAGGAGATCAGGCGGGGCACCCTGGGGTGCTCCACCTGTTCCAGCATGAAGGCTTCTTCTTCGAGACGGTCCTGCAGACGCTGGGGCAGGGTGACCCGGGTGAACTTGAATACATGCTCCAGCTGGCTTGCACCCGGTTGCTCAAGAATGCCCGCAAATACAAAGCCGTAGGCGCCCTTGCCGATCATTTCGATGTTCCGGTAGCCCAGTTGCTCAAGCTGGGTGGCACAGAGCGCCACCCAGTCCTTGAGCTTGCGGGCGTCATCCTGGCTCAGCAGGTAAACAGACTGCTCTTCCGGAATATAGAACTGCTGCAGTTGGGCCTGCTCGGTCATGATTGGCCGTCAGCCCAGGTGCAGGAGCATGGACTGGGGCGACTCCAGATAGCCTTTCCAGAGGTTGCAGAACCGCGCGATGGTGCCTCCGTCAATGATGCGATGATCCCCCGCCCAACTGATCGTCATGATTGACCGCTCTACCACCTGGCCCGCCCCATCGAAGCGCGGCAGCTTCTGGGTGCGGCCGATGGCTACGATCGCCACTTCCGGGGCATTGATAATAGGCGCGGCGTAAGTACCACCAAGGGCGCCGATATTGGAAATCGTAATGGTGCCACCCCTGAGGTCCTCCTGGCTTACCCTACCCGAGCGGGCAGCCTCCGTCAGCCTTGCCACTTCGTCGGCTATTTCCAGCAGCGTAAGCTGTTCCACATTTTTCACGTTCGGCACGATTAGGCCCGAAGCGCTGTCCACCGCCATGCCAATATTGCAGTGGGGCAGGTAGCGTATCTCGGTCGCCTCACTGTTGAGCTGACTGTTGAGCACGGGGTATTCACGAACCGCCAGGGCCATGGCTTTCATGATGAAGGGCATGAGAGTCAGGCGGGAGCTGCGGGTTTCTGCGTCCGGCTTGAGCTGAGTCCTCAATGCCAGCAGATCAGTGACATCAATATCTTCACTGTAGTTGAAGTGGGGAATTGTCGAGGCCGCTGCCGCCATATGTTTGGCCATGGCTGCACGAACACCCTTGATGGGCTCGACCCGGACCTCCTGGGGGGTCTGGACACGAGCGGTTGCTGTGGCGGCTGACCCCTGCTCTGGCTGTGCCTTATCCCGGGCCTCTGCAGGCTTCTCCAGATGAGCGATGATATCGGCTTTCAATACCCGGCCATCCTTGCCCGAGCCCTGGATGTCGGCCAGCCTGAGATCGTGTTCGCGCACCAGGCGGCGGACCGCAGGGCTGGCCGGTGTCCGGTGCCTGGGACCGGTGTCCGGCGCTTTTGCAGCGGTCACAGCCTGGGTCTGATCGGTTTCAGGAGTCGTGGACTCCGCTTTAGGGGCGGCCGAAGGCCTGGCAGTGTCTCCCGAGGGCGCTTCGCGTTCCCGGGGAACGAACGCAAAGAGTGGTGAATGTACCCGGGCCATTTCTTCTTTCTGATAGTACAGCTGGGTTACCCGGCCGGCCTTGGGGGCAGTAATCTCCACCATGGCCTTGTCGGTCATTACGTCCACTATGGGCTGGTCTTCCTCGATTTCATCGCCCTCGGCGACGCGCCATTCCACTACCTCACACTCGACAATGCCTTCGCCAATATCCGGAAGGATAAAATCCTCCGTCTCATCATCGTTGCCGGAAGGAGCCACTTCCGCCTGCTGAACCGCTTCCTCTCTGGGTGCGTCAGCAGTAGTCTGTGTTCCGGCTTCATCGTCCTCGGCCACCAGCTCGAATAGCGGTGCATGTACTTTGGCAATCTCACCTTCGCGATGATAGAGCCTGGTGATCTTGCCCTTGTACGGGGCGGGAATTTCAACCAGCGCCTTGTCGGTCATGACCTCGGCCACGGGCTGGTCTTCCTCGATCAGGTCGCCTTCGCTAACCAGCCATTTGACCAGTTCGCATTCCACGATACCTTCGCCGATATCGGGCAGTAAAAAATCACTCATGGTTGCTCTCCTGTCCTGATATCAGTCTAGAATTCGACGCTGGTTCTGATGGCTTCATAAACCTTCAGGTGATCCGGCAGATACTCCTTCTCAAGGGCAAGAGGGAAGGGAGTGTCGAGGCCGGTCACCCGCGCGATCGGGGATTCCAGATAAAGGAAGCAACGTTCCTGGATCGTGGCTGCAATCTCACCCGCAAAACCGCCGGTGAGTGGAGCTTCGTGCGTGACCACCAGGCGACCGGTTTTCAGTACGGATGCAGCCACCTTTTCCACATCCCACGGCAGGATGGTGCGCAGGTCGATTACTTCGCAGGAGATGCCGTCCTTCTCGGCCATCTCGACCGCCTGTCCGATCACCTCCATTTGCGCCCCCCAGCCCAAAAGCGTGATGTCCTTGCCTTCCTTGGTCACTTCGGCCTCACCCAGGGGCAGACGGTAGTCGCCCTCTGGCACTTCGCCGACGGAGGCTCGGTACAGCCGTTTGGGCTCGAAAAACAGGGTCGGGTTAGGATCATTGATGGCACCCAGCAACAGGCCTTTGGCCTGGTGAGGGTTGCGGGGCACCACAACCTTGAGCCCTGGGGTATGAGCGAAATAGGCTTCCGGCGACTGGGAATGATACAGCCCCCCCGCGATACCGCCGCCATAGGGGGCACGAATGGTAAGGCCGCCCACGTTGAAGAGGTTGCCGGACCGGTAACGGAACTTGGCAGATTCGTTCACGATCTGGTCGAAGGCCGGAAAGATATAGTCCGCGAACTGGATTTCCGCGACGGGCACGGAGCCCTGGGCGGCCAGGCCGTTGGCGAAACCGATAATGCCTTGTTCCACCAGGGGGGTATTGAAGCAGCGGGACTTACCGTACTTCTGCTGCAGATTGCTGGTGGCACGGAAAACACCGCCGAAGATACCGACGTCCTCGCCAAAACACAGCACTTTTTCATTGTCTGCCATAGCAATATCGAGGGCGTCATTGATCGCCTGGAGCATGTTCATTTTCGGCATCTTATGCACCTCCCTTGGCTTGTTCTGCGCTGTTGGGGTAGGTGTCCGGGTACTTCCTGATATGGCTTTTAACAGCTTCGAGCTGTTTCGCCAGGGCTGGCGGCACCTGGTCATACACGTCAGTGACCAGGCTATCAAGAGGCGGAGCCGGCCGTTTCTGGGCCACTTTCATGGTCGCCAGAACCTCCTTGCGCAGGCTTTCCTGCAGCTGCTTCTCTTCGTCATCATTCCACCAGCCGGCCTTTTCAAGCCACGCTCGCATGCGAAGAAGAGGGTCCTGGTCCCGCCATTTCTGCTCCTCATCCTTGCTGCGATAGCCCGAGGGGTCGTCAGAGGATGAGTGAGCAGCAAGCCGGTATGTCATGGCTTCAATCAACACCGGGCGATTATCTTCCACCGCCATCCGGCGGGCCTCCCGGGTCGCTTCGTACACTGCGAGAATGTCATTGCCATCGACACGAATCACATCCATCTTGTAGCCAAAGGCTCGGGGCGCGACACCGTCAGCTGCGAACTGTTCAACCGATGGGGTTGAGATGGCGTAGCCGTTGTTGCGACAGAGGAAAATCACCGGCACCCGATGAACTGCAGCCATGTTGAGAGCGGCGTGAAAGTCGCCTTCTGAGGCTGCACCTTCGCCAAATATGGTGATGGTACAGAGTCCCTCGCCAGCCAGTTTCTGGCCGTAGGCGTAGCCCGTGGCCTGGGGAATCTGTGTCGCCAGGGGCGAGGAGATGGTCATGTAGTTGAGTTTGGCAGAGCCGTAATGCACAGGCATCTGCCGGCCCTTGCCGTAGTCCTGCTCGTTGCCGAACAGCTGGTTCATGAATTCGTCGGTGGTAAAGCCGCGATAGGCCAGGGCACCCTGCTCCCGGTACTGGGCCATGATCATGTCGCGGTCATCAAGGGCAGCGGTGCTGCCGATGACTGCAGCCTCCTCGCCTGTGCATTGCATGTAGAAGCTAAGGCGTCCCTGGCGCTGGGCCGCGAGCATGCGCTCGTCAAGTACCCGGGTAAAAACCATCGAATGATACATGCGCAGGGCTTTGTCGCGGTCAAGGTCAGGGGCTTTGGCGCCCTTGTAGAGCGTGCCATCCTGCTTCAGAAGCTTGAACGTGGGGATTTTGAATTCCGCGCCGTCTGTGAATCGAGGCGAGTACACTACGTCGGACGTTTTTGTTTTGGCCATAATCCTCTTCCTGGGGTAGGGGTCTGAGGAACGAATGGACCCCTTGTGAGGGCTTCGTCATTTAAGGTTAGCCAGTTGCCTCAACCCTGGTGGGGTACTTCAGAAACTGACCTAAAGCTTACCTTAACGTAAAAGAATACCTGAGGACAGACAGAAAAAGCTGAGAATTGCATGTTTGTATTTGACGTTCGCGTGCCGGGTACTTATCTTCTCAGTGTCTGCCCCAAAAGGGCGCCAATCACTGAAAACAGGTCTCCGTGGCAACCCCCGGCGACAACAACAACGACCTCATAAGCCGTGATCCGGCTAAATAGACGAGGATTTCAGTATGTTATTCTTCAGCGAACTACGCGATACGGTAAGCTCCAGCGGAGCAGGTCGTACCCCCGCAGTACCCGGTTCATCCCGAGCCAAAACAGTGCAGGGCTTTGCCCATGTAATTGCCTGGCGGCATTGCATCAGTCACTGACCGCGTTTGTTGTCTGTATTACGCAGTTTCAGCCGAGCCGGCGAATCGCCAGCACAGCCCAACTGAACCTGAGCATGCTGCAGATGGTGGCAAAGCTCCAAGAAGGTATTAACCATGAGTGTGTTTACTCATCCTGAATTTGATAACCACGAACACATCAGCTTTCACCGGGACCCCGAAACCGGCCTGAGCGCCATAATAGCTGTCCATAACACCTCACGCGGCCCGGCTCTGGGGGGCTGCCGAATGTTTCCCTACCCTGACGAGAATGCTGCCCTGACCGATGTGTTGCGTCTTGCCAAAGGCATGACCTATAAATCGGCATTGGCCAACCTCGATCTTGGCGGTGGTAAATCGGTGATTATCGGCGATCCTCGCGAACAAAAGACAGAAGCCCTGCTTGAGGCCATGGGTCGTTTTGTTGAGCGCCTCGGCGGCCTGTATATAGCTGCAGAAGACTCCGGCACCGGCGTGCCCGACCTCAAGGTGATGGGCAGGCATACGTCTCACGTTGCAGGTGTTTCGCCAGGCCTGGGTTTTGACGGCAAGCCGAGCACAGGCGATCCGTCCCCAGCCACTGCCTATGGCACCTTCAAGGGTATACAGGCGGCGGTACAACACCGGCTCGGGCGAAACGATCCGGCAGATCTGGAGGGTCTGAGTGTGGCCGTTCAGGGGATTGGCAATGTCGGTTACCGACTCGCCCGCCACCTGAAAGAAGCGGGTGCGAAACTCTGGGTCTATGATATTCATCAGGACCGCATGGACCAGGCCCTGGCGGAGCTGGACGCCACACCTGCCACAGCAGAGGATATTCTGTTCCTGCCAGTGGATGTGGTGGCGCCCTGTGCCATGGGGGCGGTGCTGAACAATGAATCCATACCGCGTTTGCGGGCTCCCATAATCGCAGGGGCCGCCAATAATCAGCTCGGCAATGCCAGCCACGACCATGCACTATGGAAGCAGGGCATCCTTTACGCACCGGATTTCGTGATAAATGCCGGCGGCATCATTGATATTCATTACGAACGCATAGGGGCCGAGCCCTCGGTTGTACGTGAGCACCTCGACGGTATAGGCCAGACTCTTGCGGAAATATTTACCCGTTCTGCCCAGGGCAATCTACCGACTGGCGAGATTGCGAACCAGCTTGCAGAAGAACGATTCAACCTTAAAACAAAAACCGGACACCACAGCAGGAGAACATCATGAGCAACGCGACCCCCAGTAACCGGGGCCCCAGTCAGAGCAGGATCAAGCGCGGATTCTGGTCTTCCCGCATGGCCTTCGTATTGGCCGCCACTGGCTCGGCAGTTGGCCTCGGCAACATCTGGAAGTTCCCCTACATAACCGGGGAGAACGGGGGCGGTGCCTTCGTGCTGGTCTACCTTTTGTGCATCGCCGCAGTCGGTCTCCCCATCATGATGGCAGAAGTGCTTATTGGCAGAAGGGGTGGCGCAAGTCCGATCAACAGCGTTCGGGCGATTGCCAAGCGCGATGGCCATAATCCGGCCTGGCGCCTGGCCGCCGGTCTGGGTGTTCTAACGGCTTTTCTGATTCTGTCATTCTATTCGGTGATCGGTGGCTGGGCGGTCTCCTACGTGGGCACCGCGGCGACCGGTCAGCTTGCCGGGCAGTCAGCCGATGCCATAGGCGAAATATTCAGCGGTCTGCTCGGCAGTCCCTGGACGCTACTAATGTGGCATACGCTGTTTATGGGTCTGGTCATGCTGGTGGTCGCACGGGGGCTTCGCAAAGGTCTTGAGCGTGCCGTAACCATTCTGATGCCGGCATTGTTCGTGCTGCTGCTAGTGGTGGTTGCCTATTCAATGACGACCGGCTATTTCGGTCAGGGTGTCGCGTTCCTGTTCAGCCCCGACTTCTCCAAGCTGACCACCGAGGGCGTACTGGTGGCACTGGGTCATGCGTTTTTTACCCTGAGCCTGGGTATGGCCGTAATGATCGCCTATGGGTCTTACCTTTCAAAGGATGTGTCCATCGCAAAGACCTCCATATTGGTCTCGCTCATGGATACGGGCGTTGCCCTGCTGGCAGGTCTTGCCATCTTCCCCATCGTCTTCGCCAATGGTCTTGAGCCAGGCGCCGGCCCCGGTCTGATCTTTCAGACCCTGCCGCTGGCATTTGGGGCTATGCCCATGGGAAGTCTTTTCGCAACGCTCTTCTTCGTATTGCTGACCTTTGCCGCCTGGACCTCCGGCATTTCGCTGCTGGAGCCACTGGTGGAATGGTTGGAGGAGCAGAAAGGCCTCAATCGGATGGTCAGCACTATCGGTGCCGGTGGTCTGTGCTGGTTGCTCGGCGTTGCCTCTATCCTATCCCTTAACCTCTGGTCAGATGTCACGCCATTGGGCATGTTCGCCATGTTTGAGGGCAAGACCATCTTCGACCTGCTGGACTTCTTCACTGCAAGTGTCTTCCTGCCCCTCGGTGGCCTGCTGGTTGCTATCTTCGTAGGCTGGATCATGACCCGTCAGGCCCTGCAGGATGAGCTGGCGATGGGTTCCGGGACCTTCTCCCTGTGGTACAACACCCTGCGCTATTTTACCCCGGTGGCAGTGCTGGTGGTGTTTGTCTATAACCTGGTCTGAGCTGAAGGTCTGAAATAAAGGCCTTATTGAAAGGCGCCGGGAACTCCCGGCGCCAGTCTCCCTCCAATAGCCAGCCTAGCGCTGGCATTTCCCAATGACTGTCGCTGCCATGCCTGCCTGAACTGCCAAGTTTGTGATGGCAGCCAGGCTCATTTATGTTAAGTTTATGAGGTTGACGTTAACGTAAAGTTGTATCCGCCGAACTACAAGAATCTGCTCTGGAGGCCAGTATGACTTCAATATACGACAAGGGGCTTGAGCCCACTGAAGCCAACCACGCGACCCTGTCGCCGCTGGACTTTATCAAGCGCACGGCAAGCATCTATCCCAATTACCCTGCGGTTATCCATGGCGACATACGGCGGACCTGGCTTGAGACCTATGATCGCTGCTGCCGACTGGCCTCGGCCCTGTCAAACAAGGGTATAGGCAAGGGCGACACGGTAGCCGCCATGCTGCCCAATATTCCCCAGATGCTGGAATGCCATTTCGGTGTACCCATGATTGGGGCAGTGCTCAATGCCCTTAACACCCGGCTGGACGCCAGGACCATCGCCTTCATGCTGGAGCACGGCGAAGCGAAGGCTCTGATTGTGGACCGGGAATTCGGTGATGTGATCCGGGAGGCCCTGGCTAAGTTGGACAACCCGCCCATTGTCATCGATGTGGACGATCCGGAATACGGGCAGGGCAGTGCAGTCAGTGACCTGGATTATGAGGAATTCCTCAGAAGAGGTGACCCGGAGTTCCATTGGGAAATGCCGGATGACGAGTGGCAGGCTATCTCCCTGTGTTACACTTCAGGCACTACCGGTAACCCCAAGGGAGTTGTCTACCATCATCGGGGCGCCTACGAAAACGCCATGGGAAATCAGGCGGTCTGGTCCATGGGCATGCACCCGGTCTACCTGTGGACCCTGCCCATGTTCCACTGCAATGGCTGGTGCTTTCCGTGGACGATTACCGGGTTTGCCGGTACCCACGTGTGCCTGCGAAAGGTTGACCCCCAGAAAATCATCAAGCTGATCAGCGAACACAAGGTCACCCACATGTCCGGTGCGCCGATTGTCCTTAACAGTTTGCTCAGCGTTTCCGAAAAGGAAAAAAACAGCTTCAGCCATACGGTACATGCCACTACCGCCGGGGCGGCGCCACCGGCCAAGGTTATTGAAGCCATTGAAGAGATGGGCTTTTCTGTTACCCATGTTTATGGACTGACCGAAGTATATGGCCCAGTTACCGTGTGTGCCTGGAAAAAGGAATGGGATGAATTGCCGGTGGAAGAACGGGCTTCCCTAAAGGCCAGGCAGGGGGTTCGTTACCACACCCTGGCAGGTCTCATGGTAGGGGACCCCCAGACCATGAAGCCGGTGCCGAGGGACGGCAAAACAGTCGGCGAAATCTTCATGCGAGGCAATACCGTGATGAAGGGCTACCTGAAAAATCCTGAAGCCACGGCGGAAGCCCTGCGAGGCGGCTGGTTCCACACCGGCGACCTGGCGGTATGCCACCCGGACGGCTATGTGGAGATCAAGGACCGCCTGAAGGACATCATCATCTCCGGCGGCGAAAATATCTCTACCATCGAGGTGGAGGATGCCCTGTACCGTCACCCCCATGTGCTGGAAGCTGCGGTCGTTTCCCGGCCGGATGAGAAGTGGGGCGAGACCCCCTGCGCGTTTGTAACGCTCAAGCCGGATGCGCCGGAAGTCACTGAAGAAGACATCATCAATTTCTGCCGCGAGCGTCTTGCCAAGTTCAAGCTGCCCAAGAAGGTGGTGTTCAGTGAGCTGCCAAAGACGTCCACCGGTAAGGTCCAGAAATTCGTACTGCGTGATCAGGCCAAAGAGCTATAGCAAGCCTGCTTCAACCAAAAGCTGACATATTAATTGACGAGGAACGACTATGGATTTTCAGGGAGTGCCGGCCATCGTGACCGGTGGAGCTTCAGGGCTCGGCGAAGGTGCGGCCCGGGCGCTGGCAAAGGCAGGCTGCAAGGTTGCGATTTTTGATGTGCAGAAGGAACAGGGTGAGCAGGTCGCCAGCGATATCGGCGGCATTTTTGTTCATTGCGATGTGTCCTCATCCGACAGCGCCGAAGCCGCCGTTGCGACAGCCCGTGAGGCTCATGGCCTCTGTGGTATCGCGGTTAACTGCGCCGGCATTGCCCCGGCAGGCAAAATTCTTGGCCGCGAAGGGGTAATGCCCCTGGAGAACTTCAACAAGGTGATCCAGGTCAACCTGATCGGCACCTTCAACATCATGAGGCTGGCGGCGGCAGACATGGCCCAGCGGGAGCCTAACGCTGATGGCGAGCGTGGCGTGGTGATTTCGACGGCATCGGTCGCCGCCTATGAAGGTCAGATCGGCCAGGTGGCCTACAGCGCCTCCAAAGGCGGCGTGGTTGCCATGACTTTACAGGCTGCACGGGAATTGGCCCGGGAGGGCATTCGCGTCAACACCATCGCTCCCGGTCTGTTCATGACGCCGATGATGGCCGGAATGCCGCAGGAGGTCCAGGACAGCCTGGCGGCCACCTTGCCCTTCCCCCAGCGCCTGGGCAAACCGGAAGAATTCGGCATGCTGGTGGACCAGATGGTCCGCAATCCGATCCTGAACGGTGAAGTCATCCGCCTGGACTGCGCCCTGCGTATGGCCCCCAGGTAGACACAGGAGACAACCATGACCAGTGTTGCTGGTGTTATCGATAAAGAAGAACTCGAAATGTTTCGGGGGTCCGTCATCAAGGCGCTGGAAACCGAGGTGACACCCCATTACGAAGCGTGGGAGCAGTCAGGCATTGTGCCCAGGGAGCTCTGGAATACCCTGGGTAACGCCGGCATGCTATGTGTTGACGTGCCAGAAGACTGGGGCGGCTGCGGCGCGCCCTTCCAGTACTCCGTGGTAGTGGGCGAAGAAATGGCCCGCATGGGCTTCGGTGCACTATCCACCAACGTCATGGTGCACTCCGACATCGTCGCTCCGTACCTCAGCCACCTCGGCAACGAAGAGCAGCGCCAGCACTGGCTGCCGAAAATGGTTTCCGGAGAAGCCGTCGGTGCTATTGCCATGACCGAACCCGGTGCTGGCAGCGATCTGCAGGCTATGCGCACCAGCGCCGTAAAAGATGGCGACGAATACATCCTTAACGGCTCCAAAACCTTCATTACCAACGGCCAGCATGCCGACATGGTCATCGTAGCCGCCAAAACCGACCCCAAGGCCGGGGCCCGCGGCATCAGCCTGTTTCTGGTAGACACTTCATTGCCGGGCTACAGCAAGGGCCGCAACCTCGACAAGATCGGCCAGCACTCCGGTGACACATCGGAACTTTTCTTCTCCGACATGCGCGTCCCCGCCTCGGCTTTGGTGGGTGAAGAAGGGCAGGGCTTTATGTACCTGATGCGCGAACTGCCCCGTGAACGCCTGGTTATCGGGGCCCTTGGGGTTGCAGCTGCCCGCGGTGCCCTGGACCTGACCATCGCCTACGCCCAGGAGCGGGAACTGTTTGGCCAGAAATTGGCCCAACTGCAAAACACCCGTTTCGAAATCGCCCGTATGGAAACCGACTGCCGCGTCAACCGCGCCTTCATTGACGAGTGCATCTCACTTTACGAAAAAGGTGAGCTCGACGCCCCCACGGCTTCCATGGCCAAGTACAGCGCGACGGAAATGCAGTGCAGGGTAGCCGATGGTTGTCTGCAGTTATTCGGTGGCTATGGCTACACCAGCGAGTACCCCATTTCGCGAGCGTTTATAGATGCCAGGGTACAGAGAATCTATGGCGGTACATCCGAAGTAATGAAAGAAATTATTGCGAGATCTGTTTTAGGAAAGGCTTAACCGAGTAGACCATCCTTCTCACAAGTTGGAGACCGTGCGGGGGCCTTGTTCCGGGACCGACAAAAGCCATGGATGGCTTTTGTCGAGCGTACAAGGGATGTATTTACAGCGTGTCTCGAACAAGGTCGCCCGCAGGGTCCTGCACCGGAATCAGAGGATTAGAGAAATGAACAGCAACGACGTAGTAATCGCGGGCTCCGCCCGAACCCCAATGGGTGGATTGATGGGTGACCTGAGCTCCGTGCGTTCCCCGGACCTGGGCGCCGCCTCCATCAAAGCGGCCATTGAAAGAAGCGGCCTGCAACCCGCCGATATCCAGGAAGTCATCATGGGCTGCGTCCTGCCCGCAGGCCTCGGCCAGGCGCCCGCGCGCCAGGCCTCCCGCGCCTCGGGGATTCCTGATTCCAGTGGTTGCACTACGATCAACAAAATGTGCGGCTCCGGCATGCAGGCCGTCATCATGGCCCACGACCAGATCAAAGCCGGCACCAACAGCATCATGATCGCCGGTGGTATGGAAAACATGAGCCAGGCTCCCTACCTTCTGCCCAAAGCCCGTGGTGGTATGCGCATGGGGCACGGCCAGGTACTGGACTCCATGTTTCTGGACGGACTGGAAGATGCCTACGAAGGGGGTCTAATGGGTGTGTTTGCCCAGCGCACCGCAGACACCTACAAGGTTAGCCGGGAAGCCATGGACAGTTTCGCCATAAGCTCTCTGAACAAGGCCCTGGAAGCCATCCGCCAGGGCTGGTTTGAAGATGAGATCACCGCTGTCCCGGTGCCTGGTCGTGGCGGCGAAACACTGGTTGATACTGACGAGCAGCCTGGCAATGCCCGGCCGGAAAAAATCCCCACCCTTAAACCCGCGTTCGCCAAAGACGGAACCGTTACGGCGGCTAATTCCAGTTCCATAAGCGATGGCGCGTCAGCCATGGTACTGACTACCGCATCAGAGGCCGAAGCTCGTGGGCTTAAGCCCCAGGCTCGTATTGTGGCCCATGCTACCCATGCTCGGCTGCCCTCCGAGTTTACTCTGGCACCCATTGGCGCAATCCAGAAAGTGCTTGATAAGGCAGGGTGGCACAAAGACGATGTCGACCTCTTTGAAATCAACGAGGCTTTTGCGGTGGTAACCATGCTGGCGATCCAGGAGCTGGGGCTGGGTGAAGACAAGGTCAACATCCACGGCGGCGGTTGCGCACTGGGTCACCCCATCGGCTCATCCGGTTCCCGCATCATGATTACCCTGATCAATGCCCTGAAACAGCGGGGATTGAAGCGGGGTGTGGCTTCGCTTTGCATTGGCGGTGGTGAGGGTACTGCAGTTGCGATTGAACTGATGTAATAGCGGACGAAGATTTATCCTGCCTGGTACTGGTTTGGCGCTGGTATAAAATGGTGGTGTCCCAGGCAGGATTCGAACCTGCGACCTGCCCCTTAGGAGGGGGCTGCTCTATCCAGCTGAGCTACTGAGACATATTGCGGCAGGGCGGTATGATAGCGGCAGAGGCGGCGCATCTCAAGTCTGTTTGAGACGCGCGCTATGTCACGGTAGAACGATCAGATGATCAGGCAACTCATTGCGTTCGTGAGTGGCGGGGATTTCGGTTTTCAAATGCTTGCCGCAGGCCTCGACACAATCAAGAAAGCCCTGCAGGGTTTCGCCCTGTTTCACCTGGTGGGTGAAATGCTCAACAATGCCTTCCCAGACCGTATTGTCGATGCGGCTGGAAATCCCCTGGTCCACCAGTATTTCAACGTAGCGTTCCGCTTCTGATACGAAAATCAGCATTCCGGTGCCGCCGTCAGTGTGGTGCAGGTTCTGCTCCAGAAACTGCCTGCGCGCCAGATTGGAGGCGCGCCAGTAGCGCACGTGTCTGGGAATCAGCCGGGTGTTGATCTGGGGCAGCCGGAAGATCAGGCACAGCAGAACAAAAGTCGCCCACTGGGTGAGCATCAGCATGTCGGCGCCCACCCAGCCGAAGAAATAGTTGAGTATGCCGGGCACCAGCAGGGCAATAATGCCTGCCCATACCAGAGGAATGTAGGAGTAATTGTCGGACTGGCCCGTTAGTACGGTGACCAGTTCGGCATCGGTTTCCTTCTCCACCTGGTTTATCGCGGCGGTTACCTGGGCCTGCTCGTTTTTACTGAGTAATGTCATGGGTCATTCTTACTGTTGAAGTGTGAGGGCTTGTTGCTTGTTCAGGGATCCGTCGAGCCTTGCCTTGGCTGTTACCAGCCGCCGGAGGCACCGCCACCACCGAAACCGCCACCGCCGCCGCCGAAACCTCCGCCACCAAAGCCACCGCCGCGGCCGCCCATGCTTGCGCCAAGCAATGCGCCGCCCAGCAGAGCTGCACCGCCCCGGCCTCGGGTACCCCGGCCGCCGCCGGTAAAGAAGATCACCGCCATCATGATGATGAACATCAGGGCGGCCTTGCCAAGATCGGGCTTGTCCTGAGCCTGTTGACCCACTGGCTGGCGGGCGTTTGTCAGGGGCTCACCACCCAGAACCTTAACCATGGCGGCTGCGCCGTTCATGATGCCCTCAGTATAGTTGCCCTCGCGAAAGGCCGGCGTGATGATACGGTTGATGATGACAGACGAATTGGCGTCAGTGAGGCGCCCTTCGAGCCCGTAGCCAACCTCTATCCGAACCTTGCGCTCGTCCTTTGCGACGAGCAGCAGGGCGCCATTGTCCTCACCTTCCTGGCCAATTCCCCAGTGTCTGCCAAGCTGGTAGCCGAAGTCCTCAATGGGATAGCCCTGCAGGTCAGGCACGGTAACCATCACGACCTGTTCCGAAGTGGCGTCTTCGTGGGCCTTGAGCATACCCGTGAGCTTCGCCTCGGCAGCGTTGTCGAGCAGATCGGCACGGTCGACGACCCGTCCGGTCAGTTCCGGGAAATCAGGGCCGGACTGGGCCAGAGCCGCGCTGGCCTGAACCAGGCAGAGGGTAAGCGCTGCGAGCAGGCTGTACTTGATGGAAAAGACCATTAAAACTCCACTCTTGGCGCATCTTCAGCATTTTTGGCCGTTGCTTCGAAGTTTTCTCGCAAAGGCATATCGCTGTACATAAGGCTGTGCCAGATCTTGCCAGGGAAGGTCCGGATCTCGGTGTTGTAGCGCTCCACCGCCTGGATGAAGTCACGTCTGGCAACAGCGATGCGATTCTCGGTGCCTTCCAGTTGTGACTGCAGCGCCAGGAAGTTCTGGTTCGACTTTAGATCCGGATAGCGTTCAGAAACCGCCATCAGTCTGCTAAGCGCACTGCTGAGCTCGCCCTGGGCTTGCTGGAACTGTTGCAGTTTCTCGGGATTGTTGAGGATGTCTTCGTCCACCTGAATGGAAGTGGCCTTGGAGCGGGCCTCCATCACGGCAGTGAGGGTTTCCTGCTCCTGTTTTGCAAAGCCCTTGACGGTTTCGACCAGATTGGGTACCAGATCAGCGCGGCGCTGGTACTGGTTTTCGACCTGGGACCAGGCTGATTTAACCTGTTCGTCATAGGTGGGAATATTGTTGATACCACAGCCGGAAAGAAGGGTCGCCAACATCAGCAGGGCCGAAAGCTGCCAGAGCGTTCCGAAGGAGGTCCGGGTATTAAGTCTTCGCATGGGGTCGTTGTTCCTGGGGAAAAGCAGTGAAAAAAGATCAGTCAGAGTCTTTTAGCGAGTGTATGGTTGATGGTGCCGGATTTGCTGCTTTCAAGGGTCAAAGACCGGCCATTGTTTATGCTAGTGTCTTAAATCTGGTTTCGCTTAACTTTCAGTGTTAACTCTCGGTGATGGCAATGAGCAACCCCAAGCACACGCTTTTCTGGATGACCCTGTTTCTGGTGGTAGTCGCCACGGTATGTGCGCTGATCTACGGCCCCCTGCAAACCGCCTTCATGGCGAACTGGGTATTTAACCTTCTGATTGTCTGTGTCCTGCTCGTGGGCATAGGCCTTACCTACCGCCAGGTATTCGTACTCTTCCCCGAGATGCGATGGATAGCCCAGTTCCGGACCGGTCATTCCGGCCTGTCAGTGATGCAGGAGCCCCGCCTGCTAAAGCCTCTGGCCAAGCAACTGGGTGATGACTACAAGCGCGACCAGTTCTCTCTCTCGACACTTTCTCTGCGCACGGTGCTCGATGGTATTCACTCGCGGATGGACGAGCAGCGGGAGATTACCCGCTACTTCATAAGCCTGCTGGTGTTCCTGGGGCTGTTGGGCACTTTCTGGGGCCTGTTGGGAACGATCAATTCAGTGGGCGCTGTCATCGTCAATCTGGACATGGGTGACGGGGATTTCGGCGAAGTCTTCGCTACCATGCAGTCTGGGCTACTTGAACCCCTTGAAGGTATGGGTACGGCTTTCAGTTCCTCCCTGCTGGGACTTGGCGGCTCCCTGATCCTTGGTTTCCTGGATATCCAAGCCGGCCACGCCCAGAACCGTTTCTACGACAGCCTGGAGGAATGGCTGACCAGTGTCACCAATCTCGTGGATGACGTTAATCCCAGTTCCCGCCAGGCTGTGGCTGTGAATGCTGACGTGGAGCGCTTGCTGGATGAGAATCGCAAGCTTCGAAGCCAGCTGGCGGACAGGGAATAACGGCCTATGATCGGATCCAGACGGCGTACCCGCAGCACGATCAATGTATGGCCCGGGTATGTGGATGCCCTTTCAGCGCTGCTGATGCTGGTGATCTTCATGTTGCTGGTTTATGTGGTGAGCCAGCTCTACCTGTCCCAGACCTTGTCGGACCGTGACACCCAGCTTGCCCGCCTGAGCAGCCAGATGGCAGAAATCTCCCGGTTGCTGGGGCTGGAAGAAGAGCGGGCAAGTGCGCTTGAGGAGGAACTGGAAACCGCCAGAGGCGAGCATAGCGCTGCCCTGGCCCTGGCGCAGAGTCTTCAGGCACAATTGGAGGAAGGCCGCGCGTCCGCCCTTCAGGAACAGTACGATGCCGAAGCCGAAGCGACACGCCTGCAACGCTCTCTCGAGGAAACTGAAGCACAGCGGGAAGAGGAGCAGATTCTGACCGTCTCCCAGCGGGCGATCATCAACCGGCTCTCGGCCCAGATAAGCGCCCTGCAGAAGCAGCTGAGCGCGATCAACTCAGCCCTGCGCCTGCAGGAGGATCTGACCGCTGAGAAGGAAGCCGAGCTGGCAGAAATGGGTCAGCGCCTGAACCTGCTACTGGCGGAGCGGGTCAACGAACTTGAGCAATACCAGTCCGAGTTCTTTGCACGCCTGCGCAACATCCTGATGGATAATGAGAATGTCAGGGTCGTGGGAGACCGCTTCCTGCTGCCTTCCGAGCTTTTGTTCGCGTCAGGTTCCGCAACACTGGGGTCAGAGGGCAAGGACGAGCTGGATAAGCTCGCTGATGTGCTGCTGGATGTGGTGAAGGCCATTCCGGAAGACATCGACTGGATCCTTCGCATTGACGGTCATACCGACCGAATTCCTATCAATACACCGGAATTCTCGTCCAACTGGGAACTTTCTACGGCACGGGCGGTATCTGTAGTAAGGTACCTGGCGGAGCAGGGTGTGCCTGAGAAGCGCATGGCAGCAGCCGGCTTTGGCGAGTTCTACCCGGTCGCCGAAGGCACCTCGGAAGAAGCCTTGCGCCGGAATCGACGAATCGAGCTCAAACTGACCGACCGGTAAGCGGCTGGCAATGCAGCAGCGACCAGATTACCAGACAGGCTCAACCTGACACGTTTGACGAGAGACAATGGACAGCGAAGCAGAGCCCCCGGGCACCGAAAGTATTAACGTAACCGCAAGAAAAAGCCGAAATGTCGTCGGCGAAACCGTTCCTGAGCCCAAGGTCAGCATTATCGTACCGGTGTGGCAGGAAGAGGCGAGCATCGAGGCTACGCTTGCAAACCTGCAGCCTTGGCGAAAAGCAGGCCACGAAGTAATCGTCGTGGATGGAGGCAGTGAAGATCGAACCCGTGAGCGGGCCCGTTCACTGTGCGACCGACTCCTGACTTCACCTCCCGGTCGCGCCATACAGATGAACACCGGTGCCGCTGATGCCCGAGGCGATCTCCTCCTGTTCCTTCACGCCGATACCCGGCTTCCCACCGGGGCACTGGATGAACTGGGCGGTTTCTACCATTCCAGGCGCCACTGGGGCCGGTTCAATGTGCGTCTCAGCGGTCAACGTCCCCTGTACCGGACCATTGCGTGGTTCATGAACCGGCGTTCGCGCCTGACCGGCATAGCGACCGGGGATCAGGCAATATTTGTACGCCGGTCCGTGTTTGAGGCGCTCAGGGGCTTTGCTCCCTTGCCCTTGATGGAAGATGTTGAATTTACCCGACGCCTGAAGCTGGTTTCACCGCCGTATTGTGTTCGCCAGCCTGTCATTACCGACAGTCGTCGTTGGGACGCAGGCGGCCCCTGGCGTACTATCTTTCTGATGTGGCGGCTGCGTTGGCGATATTGGCGGGGCGAGTCTCCGGAAACTCTTGCCAGGGAATACCGATCCAATGTCCGAAACCCCGGTTTCTGAACTGAACACTTCTCAGCCTACCGAGACTTCCCGCCCCCGGGTGGTGCTCTTGCAATTTGCCAAGTGGCCGGAGCCTGGGCGGGTTAAAACCCGGCTTATCCCGGCCCTTGGCGTGGAAGGCGCCCTGGAGGCGCATCTCCTGCTTACCACGACGGTACTGACACAACTGGCGGTCACCGAGTTGCCGCTTCAATTCTGGTGGGACAGAGCCGTGGATACCGTCCCGGAGCATGCCCGCAAGATTGTTTCGGCTCTTAATCAGCGTGCGGTGGTGCAGAGAACCCAGGCCGGCGCCGACCTGGGTGAGCGCATGTGCCATGCCCTCGAGGCCAGCCTGGCCAAGTACGACAAAGTGGTGATTGTGGGCAGTGACTGCCCCTCGGTGGAGGAGCAATACGTGACCCAGGCCCTGGCGGCCCTTGATGATTCAGACCTGGTGCTGGGGCCTTCTGATGATGGTGGCTACGTACTTATCGGTGCGCGCCGGACCGAGCCCGGGATGCTTGATAGCATCGCCTGGGGCTCTCCGGACGTTCTGGCCCAAACCTGTGAACGGCTGACCGCCAAGGGCCTGACCGTCAGCCTTCTGGAGCCGCGCTGGGATGTGGATGAGCCGGAGGACTGGCAGCGTTTCCTGGGCTCGCCCTCCAACTTTACCTGAGCATCAGGGCAGGCTACCGAACACCTGGACGCTTCCTGAGCATCTCCATCATTTCCTCACTGTTTGCGTATTTGTCTTCCCTTACAGTGACAATATTGAGGCTGTGCTGGCGTTCAATCAAAGCCTGCCGATAAGCCTTCACCAGAGACTCATGGGTGGTCTGCAGCACCGCGTCAGCCAGCTGCTCCCGTGAGTCGAAGTCAGTTTCCCCACGGTCAATCTCACGCCAGTAACGCTCCGACACCTCGCCGAGAGTGCGGTCTTTCTCAAGAAGATTACTGATAACGGCCTGTTTTTCCTGAGTCAGGGCATCGGTGCTCAGTTCGGCCAGGCGCTTGCCATAGTTCTCAGCAAACTCGGCCACGGCCTGGTCAATTTCGTCCCCCGATGCTTCCGGTGACTGCACCACCAGCCCAAGCGCAGGCGTTTCCAGCATCTCGTAAGGGGTCGCGTAAACCACATAACCCAGCTGGCGGGTGGTGCGGAGTTCTTCGTAGAACGGGCTGCTCACCACCTGCGCCATCAACCGGTGGATGGCTCGGGTTTCAAAGCTGGTGTCCTGACCCTGCAGATAGAGTAGGTAGCCGGTGTCTGGATGGACCACCTTCAGATTGATTTCCGTTTCACCCGCAGGCACCTCCCGTACTGAGCTGCGAGGCACAGACACTATCTCGCTGTCTGCCAGTACCACGGCCTTGGCCAGCCGGCTGAAATTCAGGGCCGAGGCTTCGCTCAGGTTACCGTGGGCGAGCATGACGGGATCAACCTGCGCCAGCAGTTCGCCGGCAAAGTCCTCGAGTTCATCCAGGGTGACAGCCCTGGCTGCCTCCAGCTTCTCTTCGGTGGTCCAGGTACTCTGGATCAGCGCTCCCTGAAGATATTCGGATATCTGTTCAACAGGACGGTCCTTGGCTTTGTTGCGCAAGCTGTCAATCATGTTCTGGCGGGCGATCTGGAACCGCCTTTCCGTAATTTCAGGCTCCGCCACCTGGTTGAGGATACGGGTGAACAGGGTATGGAGCTTGTCGTCGTAGCCACCCACCCGTATGGTCACTCCCCGCAGGTGGGTATACACGCTGTAGTTGAGACCGGCTTCGTGGGCAGGATAGGCCCAGGCATTCAGGTTGTAGTTGATGGCATCCACCAGCAGCTGGGTAAGAACCTGGTTACTTGCCGATTGCTGGGTTTCTGGCGAGCGCAGGCTCAGGTAGACGTTGGCTTTGGGCGCCTCGAAACTGGTATCCCGGGCGTACCAGAGCGACAGGCCCTTGTCCTCGTCCGGATCGGACAGGAGTAATTGTTCCGGCTTCTCCATAGTGCCGCCAGGCACCATGTCCAGATCTTCGGGGATGAAGGGGTTGGGTGCCGGCAACGCCAGCTGGTCGGCGAGCTCCCGGGTTTCGGGTTGTGTCAGGGAGTCGGACTTGATCTCCCGGTACGCGTAGGTGGTGCCATACCAGGGCGCCTCACTGAGCTCTGCTTCGGGGGTCTCCGGTTGGACCAGCGTTACTAACACATTGTCGGGCGTTAGCTCTGCCAACAGATCTTTATAAAGCTCCGGGCGATATTCCTCCATCATGTAACCGGCGCGCAGCACGTCCTTTGGCTCAACGTGGTGCATACGCATTGAAAGCTGGCTCACCAGCTGGATCGGTGATGACTGCTCACGAAACCGGAAGTGTATGTCAGCCAGATTGGCCATTTCAACGAATCGCCTCCTGGTGATGCCGTCGTCACGCACCTTGTCTATAAAGTCGAAGGCAAGACTGATGATGCGATCCTGGTGAGCCAGACCCTCCTCGGTAAGCCGCATGCTGAGCTCCAGTGTGCTCTGATGGCCGGTATCCATACCAGTGCCGGCGGACAGGCTCTCCACCAGCCCTTCGTTGCGGAGCACATCGTAGAGGCTGCCCGGGCCCTCATGGCCGAGCAGGCTGGCAACGTAGCTGGCCGGCTTGCTGCGGTAGTGGTCCTGCTGGGACGGAATAGGGAATTCAAGGGTCAGGCTGCGTAGGTCTTTGAGCGCTTCAATCTCTAGTTTCGCAGGCAGCTCGCTCGGCTCGAACAGCGGCTCTTTATGGGCTTTCGGTTCCAGATGCCGGTTTTCGATCTCGACGAAACGGGGTCGAACCATGCGCTCCAGTTCGTCCAGCGACTGTGGCCCGTAAACCACCAGATTCATGATGTTGGCAGAGTAGTGATTGCGCCAGAATTCGATCAGGTCTTTTCGAAGAGGGTCTGCTTCCGTGTCGTCCAGTGTGGACAGGTTACCGACCGAGAATTGATGAAAGGCATGGTCCGGGTTCGCAACGGCTTTCTTGGCGGCGTAGATGCGACGGCCGTCGTCCTTCAGGCCTGAACTGAACTCTGAATGCACCGCCCTGCGTTCGCGCTCAACCAGCTCTGCCGTGAACAGAGGCTCTGAAAATTGCTGGGCGAACCGGTCCAGGGCCGACTCCAGATGTTCGGCCTGAATGTCAAAGAAATAGTTGGTGTCCTGGAACGCAGTGAACGCGTTGTGACTCCCTCCGTGGCTGCGGATGAACTGCTGATATTCGCCGGGGTCCGGGTATTTTTCTGTGCCCAGAAACAACATGTGCTCCAAAAAGTGAGACAGTCCTTCCCGGTCCTTGGGATCATCGCCACTGCCTACAGCAACGTCCAGGGACGCCGCGGCTTTTTCCGAGTCCGGATCAGATATCAGTAGCACTTCCAGGCCATTATTCAGGGTCAGGTAGCGGTAGCTGTTCTTGTCGTTGGGACTTTTGACGGGTTCCAAGGCAGCCTGGGCGAAACTGACAGTCCATAACAGAAGTAAAGAGGGCAGCAAAAGGTGGCGCAAGGCAAAGCCACCCGATTTAAAGATAGTCTGCATAGGAACTCCGATCAGAAAAGCTCAGTGGATAATTGATTTACGGGTGCTTTGTGGCTGTTGATCAAGGGTTTTTCGCGCCAGGCTTGCCGCTGCCGTTCCGTCCAGTTGGCCGGACGCGATACGCTCCAGTACCGAGGCCATTATCGCGTTTGCCTGTTGGTAATCTGCAAATTCCTGCTGGAAGGCATTGTCGATCGCTTGGTAGACAGCCTGGATCTTATCTTCCCGGCTGCCGTTATCCGAGGCGGTATCGTTAATGGCTTTCAGGCAGGCTTTGGCGATAGCAATGTAACGTTCAGCATTGGCATCTTGTTTGGGCTGTTTAGGCATCGAGTAGTCCAGATTAGGTAGTGCAAGAAAGTTAGATTATGTCATCCGGGACAGTCTGTTTCATGTCCATCTTTTAATACCCGTGAGTTCAGCCGCCGGGAAAGAGGCAGGCTGTCGGGGCTGTGCTAATCTCAAAACACATCGTTTGCAAACAGCCTACGTGACTGACGTGCCTGTGCCTCGGCCCGGGGTTGGCAGAGAAGGGCATGCTAGAGTTATTGCTCTATAGGAATCAAAAGGTTAAGGAGTAATTGCTCTAAAAAAGAACAATACATGAGATTTGCAATTAAGTACAATGCCGCTCAAATTTTAAGCGGTGGGCCAGCCGCCGGGACGGTGGTTTCGGGCAGGACATTAACAATGACAAGCAGGATGGGGAATTAATGAACTATTTTCTTACAGGTGGTACCGGGTTTATCGGGCGTTTTCTGGTTGAAAAGCTGCTGGCGCGCGGCGGCACCATCCATATTCTGGTGAGGGAAGAGTCCCAGTTCAAACTGGATACACTGAAAGAACGCTGGGGCGCTACTGATGAGCAGGTCAAGGTGGTGATTGGCGACCTGGCGAAACCGAACCTTGGTATTGAAGCAAAAGCCCTGAAGGCCCTGAAGGGAAAAGTGGATCATTTCTTCCATCTGGCAGCCGTTTACGATATGGGCGCAAATGAAGAGGCCCAGGCTGTCGTCAATATAGAGGGCACCCGCAATGCGGTAAACGCCGCCGAAGCCATGGCTGCAGGGCGTTTTCACCATGTCTCCTCAATAGCGGCCGCCGGCCTTTTCAAGGGCACGTTCAGGGAGGACATGTTCGAGGAAGCCGAAAAGCTCGATCACCCCTATCTCAAGACCAAACACGAGTCCGAGAAGGTGGTTCGCCAGGAGTGCAAGGTGCCTTTCAGGATCTATCGTCCCGGGATGGTCATTGGCCATTCCAAGACCGGCGAAATGGATAAGGTGGACGGACCCTACTACTTCTTCAAGCTGATCCAGAAGATCCGCCGAACTATTCCCCAATGGGTCCCCACCGTAGGCATAGAAGGCGGGAGACTCAATGTGGTGCCGGTGGATTTTGTGGTGAATGCCATGGATCACATTGCCCACCTGGACGGCGAAGACGGCAACTGTTTCCATCTTGTGGATTCCGATCCCTATAAGGTGGGGGAGATCCTCAATATCTTTGCCGAAGCCGGCCACGCCCCCCGAATGGCCATGCGCATTGACTCGCGCATGTTCGGCTTCATCCCGCCCTTCATCCGCCAGAGCGTGAAGAATTTGCCGCCGGTCAAGCGCCTAACCTCGGCGATTCTTGATGATATGGGCATCCCGGCCTCGGTGATGTCCTTTATCAATTACCCCACCCGCTTTGACGCCCGGGAAACCGAGCGTGTTCTGAAGGGCACCGATATCGCCGTGCCGCGTCTTGAGCAATATGCGCCTGTGATCTGGGATTACTGGGAGCGCAAGCTTGACCCGGACCTGTTCAAGGATCGCACCCTGCGCGGTTCAGTGGAGGGACGTGTCTGCGTTGTGACAGGTGCGACCTCTGGTATCGGCCTGGCAACGGCACAGAAGCTGGCGGACGCCGGCGCCATTCTTGTTATCGGCGCCCGCAAGAAAGAGCGTTTGATGGAGGTTTCCCGGGAGCTGGAGTCCCGTGGTGCCAGCGTGCACCCCTACCAGTGCGATTTTGCCGATATGGACGCCGCGGACGAGTTCATCAAGACCGTGCTGGATAACCACGGCCACGTGGACGTACTGATCAACAACGCAGGCCGTTCCATTCGCCGCTCCCTGAACCTGTCGTTCGATCGTTTCCACGATTTTGAACGCACGATGCAGCTTAACTACTTTGGCTCAGTCCGTCTTATCATGGGGTTTGCGCCTGTGATGCTGGAGCGAGGCCGGGGCCATGTGATCAATATCTCGTCAATCGGTGTGTTGACTAACGCGCCGCGGTTCTCTGCCTATGTCGCTTCCAAGTCTGCTCTCGATGCCTTTAGCCGATGTGCCGCTGCGGAATGGTCAGATCGAAACGTGACGTTCACCACCATTAACATGCCGCTGGTGAAGACGCCGATGATCGCCCCAACAAAGCTCTACGATCAGGTCCCGACCCTGAGCCCGGATGAAGCTGCAGATATGGTTGCCGACGCCATTGTCTACCGGCCCAAGCGTATTGCCACCCGCCTGGGCACCTTCGCGCAGGTTCTCCATGCGGTCGCGCCGAAGATGGGTGAAATCGTGATGAACACGGGCTACAGGATGTTCCCGGATTCCATGGCAGGGGCCGGTGTAAAAGGTGCTGAGAGGCCCAAGGTCTCCTCCGAACAGGTCGCCTTCGCCGCTATTATGCGGGGCATATATTGGTAATACAGATCAAATTACCCACACAAGGAGACTGATCATGGGCGTACTCGTAGGGAAACCCGCACCCGACTTCACCGTACCGGCCGTGCTGGGCGATGGCACCATCGTCGATGAATTCAACCTGGCGGAAACCATCAGGGGCAAGCCGGCCCTGATCTTTTTCTACCCGCTGGATTTCACTTTTGTCTGCCCTTCAGAACTGATAGCTCTGAATAACCGCATGGATGCCTTCGCTGAGCGAGGCGTGGAAGTCATCAGTGTCTCCATCGACTCCCATTTCACTCACAACGCATGGCGCAACACCCCCGAGGATAAGGGCGGGATCGGCAAGGTCCGATATACAATGGCGGCTGACATGAATCATGATATCGCCAAGGCGTTTGATGTGGAGTCAGCCGGGGGCATGGCCTACCGTGGAGCTTTCCTGATCGATAAGGTAGGCATGGTGCGTTCACAGATCGTCAATGACCTGCCTCTGGGTCGCAATATTGACGAACTGGTGCGTCTGGTGGACGCCCTGCAGTTCCACGAAGAGCATGGCGAAGTCTGCCCGGCAGGATGGACCAAGGGCGACAAGGGCATGAATGCATCACCCGAAGGCGTCGCCAAGTACCTGTCGGAGAATGCCAGCGGTCTTTAGATGCTGGCCACCAGGTAATCAGTAAAAACCCCGCTTCCAAGGCGGGGTTTTTATTTAACCGGCATTATCGGGCGGTGCTCAGACAGGTTCTTCGGTCAATACCGGCGGCGGAGGGAAGCCTCCAAGTTCTTTCCAGCGGTTTACAATGCAGCAGAACAGGTCCGCCGTTTTTTCGGCATCATAGGCGGCCGAATGGGCTTCCTTGTTATTGAAGGGAAGGCCTGCCAGCTTGCAGGCTTGGGCCAATACCGTGTGCCCATAGGCGAGGCCTGCCAGTGTGGCGGTATCGAAGGTCGAAAATGGATGGAAGGGGTTGCGCTTGATGTCGGCCCGCTCAGCAGCGGCAAACAGGAAGGTATGGTCAAAGGTGGCATTGTGGCCTACCAGCACCGCCCGTTTGCAACCCTGGGCTTTGACGGCCTTGCGAATGGCGCCGAATATCTCACTCAGGCCTTCCCGTTCGGGTACGGCCTCCCGTTCCATGTCCCAGGGGTCAATGCCGGTAAAATCCAGGGCAGACTGCTCCAGGTTAGCTCCTTCAAAAGGTTCAATCTGCTGGGCTACGGTTTCGGACCTGACCAGCCAGCCGTTTTCATCGAGCTCCAATATCACCGCTGCGACTTCCAGCAAGGCGTCTGTCCGTGCGTTAAAACCACCGGTTTCCACATCAACGACCACCGGGAGGAAGCCTCGGAATCGTGCGGCCATGGGGGATGGCAGGGCTGTTTCTTCAGTCACTCAAACTCCTTGACTCGTGTTTAGCAGGGGCCAGGCGCCACCGTAGGGTCTCACCGGCGCGCAGCGGGACGATAGTATCATTGCCAAGCGGAAGGGTGGCGGGTATTGCCTGCTCCTCTTTCACCAGCGTA
This sequence comes from Marinobacter salicampi, assembly GCF_011074795.1. Taxonomy (GTDB): domain Bacteria; phylum Pseudomonadota; class Gammaproteobacteria; order Pseudomonadales; family Oleiphilaceae; genus Marinobacter; species Marinobacter salicampi. The sequence goes on along the minus strand of NZ_JAAMPF010000027.1, from coordinate 34,046 downwards.
ATGACTCCGGTATTGCGGGGCAGGCCGTAATAATCTGCGCCATTAAAGCTGGCAAACGCTTCCAGCTTGTCCAGTATGCCCAGGTCTTCGAAAATCTCGGCGTACAGTTCGATAGCTCCAAACGCTGAGTAACAGCCGGCGCAGCCACAGGCCGATTCTTTCTGGTGTCGGGCATGAGGCGCTGAATCAGTACCGAGGAAAAAGCGTCGGTCACCGCTGACCACCGCATTCTGCAAAGCCTGCTGATGAGTGTTTCGCTTGAGGATCGGCAGACAGAAGAGGTGGGGCCGTATGCCGCCGACCAGCATGTGATTACGGTTATACATCAGATGCTGAGGTGTCAGCGTCGCCGCCAGGTTGCCATCGGTATGGTGTTTTACAAAGGCGACCGAATCGGCCGTTGTGATGTGCTCCAGCACCACTTTCAACTTGGGAAAGGCCACCAGCGTCGGGCTAAGTACCCTTTCGAGGAAAACTTTCTCGCGATCGTAAATGTCGATATCCGGGTCGGTGACTTCGCCGTGTACCAGCAACAGCATGCCGCACTCCACCATGGCAGCCAGCACGTCATGAATCTTTCTGACATCCGTCACGCCGGAGGCGGAATTGGTCGTGGCACCGGCGGGGTAGAGCTTGGCAGCCACCACGCCACTTCTACGGGCTTCGATTATCTGCTCCGGCGTCGTCTGCTCGGTCAGGTACAGAGTCATCAGTGGCTCGAACTCTGCAAACTCGCCCCGCGCCTCCAGAATGCGTTCGCGGTAAGCCAACGCCATGCTGGCGGTCGTAACCGGTGGCGCAAGGTTGGGCATGACGATGGCGCGGCCAAAGCATCGGGCTGTGGCGGGCACCACGTCGTTCAGAACGACGCCATCACGGAAGTGAATGTGCCAGTCGTCAGGTCTGGTAAGAGTCAGTTCGGTCATGCAGTGGCTGCTTCCTGAGGGCATTGAGGTCATTGAGCAGGCTGGAGCGACAGGCGCTTGATGACAGCGCAGGCTCCGCCGCCTGTTGGGCGTGAGTATACCAGAAGCGGTTTTTGAATGGGGCCGGTTAAAGAGTTCGGCTTTGGGGCCGATAAGTACTCAAGGCAAGATGGCAATACATGCATGTACAGGAACTCTCCCACTGAGATCACAGTGAAGCGGAAACTCAATATGAAACTGCTTTCCCGACAGACAATGATGGCAGGCCTGGCGTTGGTGTTGTTCAGCATGCCTGCAGGTGCCTCGACCTATGGTGCGGGAATCGAGAACAGCGAGTGGTACCTGGCCGAATCGGTGTTCGACTGCACCCTGACCCATCCGGTTCCGGGGTTCGGTCGGGCGGTATTTCGTCACCGTGCCGGTGAGTACCTGGGCTTTTACCTTGAATCGGACCTCCGGCTCATGCGTCCGGGGCAGGGTATGGTGGTCGTAGAAGCGCCGGCCTGGCGGCCAGGCGCAAACCCTCGGCCCGTGGGTAAGGTTCAGGTGGCTGATGGCTCAAGGCCCGTCAAAATGGACCCCCGGATGACCATGGCGATGGTCGCCGGTCTTCTGGACGGCATGGCTCCCACTGTGACCCGGCAGGCCTGGTACAGCAGTGAACCGGTTCGGGTCCGGCTTTCCAATATCAATTTCAAGAACCACTTCAATAACTATAGGAGCTGCGTAGGCGGCCTGTTACCGGTTAATTATGACCAGATCAAAAGGTCCAGGATTCGCTACGGTGTCGACGGTTCACGATTGTCGCCCCGGGATTATGAGCTTCTGGATAACATAGCGACCTATGTTCAGGCGGATTCAACGGTTGACAGGGTATTTGTGGATGGCCATACCGATAGGGTGGGAAGCCGGATTCATAACCGGGCGCTGTCGGAAGAGCGCGCCAATGCAGTGACCGATTATCTTATCGCGCGGGGGATTCCCGCGGACATGATTACAACTCGGGCCCATGGTGATCAGTTTCCGGCCTCAACCCGTCACTCCGAGAACCGCCGGACCACCATCCGACTAGAGCGACAGGGCGAGCGGCCCGACTTGCAGCGCGCAAGCGGCGGACAGGGCAATGGCAGGAACGGTTAGCGCCAACGGGCCCGGTACCGCTCCTGTACCGCTACATGAACGCCCTTTACTAGACGGCGGTAAGTCCTTCCAGATGAGCTGCGACCCCTTCGGCCAGTGCCTGCAAATGATAGCCTCCTTCCAGGGTTGAAATGAGCCGGTCGCCGGCATGGTCGTGGGCCACGCTCGTGAGCATCTCGGTAAGCCACAGGTAGTCTTCAGACTCCAGGTTCAGTTCCGCCAGAGGGTCGCGCCTGTGTCCGTCAAAACCTGCTGAAACCAGAACCAGTTGTGGTCTGAAATCCTGCAGGGCATGGAGCCACGCTGCTTCCACTTTTTTACGATAGTCGCTGGCGGACGTTCCGGCGGCAATGGGCGTATTGATGATGTTTTCCGCCTGCCTGTGAACGTGTGAGTGGGGGTAGAAGGGATGCTGAAAGCTTGAACACATCAGTACCCGTCCATCCCCCTGGACCACGTCCACCGTGCCATTGCCCTGATGCACATCAAAGTCCACGATCGCCACCCGCTCTAGATGATGGAACTTGAGCGCTCTCATGGCCGCAAGTGCGATGTTGTTGTAAAAGCAGAAACCCATGCTTTTGCTGCGCTCGGCGTGGTGGCCCGGTGGTCGGGCGCAGACGAAGGCATTGGTCACCTGGCTGCTCAGCACCATGTCCACGGCCTGCACGTTCGCACCCGCAGCCAGCCGCGCCGCCCTGAGGGTGTGAGGCATCATGGCCGTATCCGGATCGGTAAATACCCGGCCACGGGTCGGCTGCATGATGTCAAGCTGATGGAGGTACCCTTCCGGATGAACCGTCGTCAGCTGGTCACGGGTTATCTCATCGGGCCGAACCCAGTCGAGCTTTTCTTCAAGTTCGGTGTCGGCAATGTAACTGATGATCGCCGCGAGGCGGGTTGGAGACTCCGGGTGCTCCGGGCCCATGTTGTGCTTCTGGCAGTCATCGTGGGAAAAGAATGCGGTGGTCATAGCGTACCTGGTCTGAACTGGCGCCAGAGACTGAAAAACTCTGGAACAAAAGTGCATAGGTTTTCCAGATATTATCAGGGATACAGAACCCTTGCTGTGTTTCTTTGGTATTAGGTCTGCCCCGGGGAAGCTGGCCTTCGTCCCTAACACAGGCGTTTCACATCCTGGCTGGAACGCCTAAGATAAGCCCATTGACTGTTTGTCACCCTGCAACGTAAGGAGACCTGCATTGGGGACCCGGTATCTGGAAAGTCTGTTCAATCCCGAGTCCATTGTGGTTGTTGGAGCTTCCGAAAGAGCCAGCAATCTAGGTGGAATGGTATTGCGTAACCTGATGTCCGGAGGTTTCGAAGGCAGACTTCTGGTTATCAACCAGAACGATTACGAGACCGTCCATGGCGTGCCGTGCATTCGGCGAGTGTCAAAGATGGGGTTCAGTCCGGCGCTGGCAATTATCTGCACGCCACCGGATACCGTGCCCAAGTTGATCCGGCAGCTGGGCCAGGCCGGGGTAAGGACGGCCATCGTAATGACCGGTGGTATGTCACGGGCTCACAGCAAGACCGGTCAGCCATTGATGTACTCGGTAAGGGACGCCGCCCGGGAGACCGGCATCAGGGTGCTGGGGCCCAATACCATTGGGCTCATGGTGCCCAGCCGCAATCTGAACGCCACCTACGCCCACATGGGGGCCATCCCCGGCAAGGTTGCCTTCATTGGTCAGTCCGGCACCATCGCCAGTTCGCTTCTAGACTGGGCTTTCGCGCGGGGGGTCGGTTTTTCCTTCTTCCTGACCCTGGGCGACGGTATGGATATTGATCACGATGATCTGATCGACTACCTGGCCCAGGACACCCAGACCCGCGCGATACTGCTTCATATCGAGAACATACCCAACCCGAGCCGGTTCATGTCAGCGGTTCGAGTGGCGTCGCGGACCAAGCCAGTCATTGCCGTTAAAAGCGGCCGTGTGCCCGAGTCCGAATGGTTTCCCTACCAGTTACCCCCGGGGATCACCCGCAGCGATCCCATCTTTGATGCCATGCTGGAAAGAGCGGGCGTGTTAAGGGTGGATGGCCTGGGTCAGACGTTCGACGCACTGGAGACCCTGACCCGGATGCGCCCCCTTCGGCGCGAAACCCTGGCAATCATGGCGAACGGCGTCGGCCCGGGGGTGCTTGCTGTTGACCGACTGTCTGCGGAAGGGGGCGAGTTGGCCAGCCTGGAGCCTAAAACCATCGATGCACTGGCTGATTTGCTGCCGCCGTACTGGTCGCGAAAAAACCCGATAGACCTGAACTACGATGCTTCACCTGAACTCTATGCGTCGGCAATCAAGATCCTGGCCCGGGACCGAGGTGTTGCCAATGTGCTTATCATGTACGCGCCCAGTCTCACCGAGGACAGTCTGCAGATTGCCGACGCGGTGATTCAGGCTTGCAAGGGCACCCGTCTGAACATATTCACCTGCTGGCTTGGTCAAAGCACGGTGCTGGACGCCCGTGATGAGTTTTATCGCGCCGGTGTACCGTCATTTTTCTCGCCAGAAAAAGCGGTCAAGGCATTCATGCAGCACGTCAACCACCAAAGGGTGCAGCGTTTACTGGCGGAAACACCCGAATCATTCACCGACCATTTCATAGACCGTACCCCCACCAGGGCATTGGTGTTATCGGCGATCAGGGAAGGGCGCTACCTTCTCTCTAACGAAGAAGCCCGGATGGTGATTGCTGATTACGGCATAAGAACCATCAATACCATCTACTGCGATGACGAAGAAGAAGTGGTGGAAGCGTTTGCGGTGGAGCGCCGTCCAGTCGATGTGACGCTTCTTCATGAGGAGGCCTGCCATCCTTTCCGGGAGCGCGCTGGCCATTCTGCCAGAAACCGGTCAACGCTCCAGGGGCTGAGCAGCGAGAGTGCTTTGCTTGAGGCCTGTCGCACCTTGATGGATGAGTACCAGAAGTACCATCCGGACAGCGGCTTTCTGGGCTTCGCCGTACAGCGGTCCAACCAGCACGTGGGTGGCGTTGGCTTCAGTGTCGGCATCACCAGGGACGCTGTATTTGGCCCTCTGGTGGTCTGCGGCGCCGCCGGTGCCCATGTGACGGTGATGACAGACCGCAAGATTGCCTTGCCGCCACTGAACATGGTGCTGGCCCGGGAGTTACTGCGCCGCACCTATATGTATAAGCTTCTAGTGGAATACAGCACTCACCCGGAGGACGATATCCGGGCGGTGAGTGAAACCCTGGTGACCCTTTCTCAACTGGTCATTGATATACCAGAGATCAAGGGACTGGAGATCCTGCCCCTGCTTTTCAATGAGCAGGGCGCTGTTGCAGTAGATGTGGCCATCGACCTCTCGGAAAAGCCGGGACGACCGATTATCCAGCCCTACCCCCGGGAGCTCGAGGAGTGGGTAGTGCTGCCCAAGTCGGGTCGACGGGTCATTCTTCGGCCCGCGCTGGCAGAGGACGAGCCTACACACCGGGCTTTTCATGAGCTGCAGTCCCCGGAGTCCATCCGCTACCGGTTTTTTCAGTATCGCAAACACTTCTCCCGGGAAGACGTTGCCCAAATGGTCCAGATCGATTACGACCGTGAGATGGTATTCATCGCCAACGCCCCGAAAGAAGATGGCAAAGGGGAAGAAACCCTGGGCACGGTTCGTACCTGGACGGATGCCGATAACCTGCGCTGTGAATTCGCAGTCATGGTCCATGACAAGATGAAAGGGGAGGGCCTGGGCATGTTGCTGATGCAGAAGATGATCGATTATTGCCGTGCCCGGGGCACAGTTGAAATGGTGGGGAACGTGCTGCCCGAGAACCGGCCCATGCTGAAGCTGGCGGAGCGGCTGGGGTTCGAAGTGCACTTTAACCGCGACGAAGAGGTCATGGACCTCCGGCTCGTGCTGAACGAGCCGGAGCGTTCCTGGCAGCGTGAGCGCCTCAAGTTCAAGGCGCACTAGGCCGGGTTCAGTTCAGGCCGCGTCCGCCTCGTCAATAATGGCGCTGCGGTCCTCGCCTCCGAGGGCTTCCAGCAGGCCAGGAATCAGGCGGGCGAGCTCCAGGGTCATCAGCGCAAAAGCGGCGTCAAAGCGGGCGGCGGCATCGTCGGCATCCACGTCATCCAGCTTTTCCTGCAGCGTATCCCCGAATTTTAGGCGGCGGATACCAAGTTCTTCATCGAGTACGAACGACAGGTTGTCATCCCAGGTGACGGAAAGCTTGGTGACCTGCATGCCGGCGTTGAGGTGATTGCGGATTTCATCACCTTGCAGGTCGAGCCCTTTGCAGCGCACAACCCCGCCATCTTCACCGGTATCTTTCAGCTCACATTCGTCGCCCAGAGCCAGAGTGGGGTGCAGGTCGATGGTTTCGTTCAGCCAGCCGGTGAAGGTGAACGCCGGCGCCTGCTCAACGACCGGCGGCCGCACGGGCAGGGAGCCAATGGATTTGCGAAGGCTGGAGGCGAGGTCTTCGGCCTGCTTGGCTGAGCCTGCATCCACCACCAGGACGCCATCTTTTGGCGCCAGATAAGCGTAGCAACGGCGATTCTTGGAAAAGGCCTGGGGCAACATCTCCAGCAGCACCTGCTCCTTTATTTCGTCTTTTTCCTTCTTGGGAATCTTGCGCATCTGCTCGGCCTCGATGGCTTCCACTCTCTCTGCGACCAGCTCCTTGACGACCGCGCCCGGCAATAGCTTTTCCTCTTTGCGAAGGGCGATTAAGTGGTAGCCGTTGGCGCTGTGAACCAGCTGCTCACCGTGCTTGCCCAGGGGCGCAACCCAGCCCTGGCGCGAGGTTTCCTGGGGGCCGCAGGGCTTGAATGCGTCTTGCTGAAGCTGCTCTTCAAGTGCCTCGGCAGTAATGTCAAAAGGTTTGGTAAAACGGAAAACGCGGGCGTTGCGAAACCACATGGAGGTATTAATCCTTAATGATGGTGTTGATGACGAAGGATGATGTAAAAGTGTACAGAATGTTGTGTCAGTAGCAGTGCCTGATGGTCGCGGCCAAGGCGACTACAGGTTCATCACCTCAACCAGCACGGTCTTGATGACGAAGCCTAGCACGCCTGCTCCCAGAACAATAAAGAGCAGGAGGGTGCCAAAACGTCCTGCTTTTGACTTTTTGGCCAGGTCCCAGACGATAAAGCCCATGAACCCGATCAGCACGGTCAGGAATACGCCCATGGCGATTTCGGCAAAAACGGCTTCACTCATTCAGAACTCCTGGTCTCCGGGTCATGGTCAGGCAATCGCCTGGCTCGGCTCAGGCCGGGCCAGGGTAGCGGGATTGGGAAGCGCCGGGATCAGTCCTGTTTACGCAGAAATACCCACTGGTCGCCTTCAGACTGTTCAGGATTATAGGCGTAACCTTCCAGATCAAAACCCTGCAGGTCAGCGACCTGGGTTATGCGGTTCTGGATGGCGAAACGGCACATAAGGCCCCGGGCTTTCTTGGCGTAGAAACTGATCATCTTGTATTGGCCATTCTTCCAGTCCTTGAACTGGGGTGTGACAACACGGGCGTCGAGCTTCCTTGGCTTGATACTCTTGTAGTATTCGTTGGAGGCAAGGTTTACCAGTACGCCGTCATCCTGGCTAAGAGCTTCATTTAGCGTATGGGTCAATGACTCGCCCCAGAAGGCGTAGAGGTCTTTGCCGCGGTTGTTCTCAAATTTGGTGCCCATTTCCAGGCGGTAAGGTTGGATCAGGTCCAGGGGGCGAAGAATTCCATAGAGCCCTGACAGGATACGCAGGTGTTTCTGCGCAAAGTCAAAGTCGTTTTCATCGAAACTGCTCGCATCCAGGCCGGTGTAGACGTCTCCCTTGAAGGCGAGCACCGCCTGCCTTGCATTCTCCAGAGAAAATGGTGTGTGCCACTGACCAAAGCGCTCGGCGTTCAGCTGACCGAGCTTGTCACTGATGCCCATAAGATTACTTACCTGATGGGGTTCCAGCTCCTTGAGCTGATCAATGAGCTCCCGGGAGTCACCCAGAAAGGCCGGCTGGGTGTAGGTCCGGGTGGCCAGCGGGCTTTCGTAATCCAGGGTCTTGGCAGGTGAAATAACCATCAGCATGGCAGGTGTTCCTCACTCAACTTTTAAGGTAGCGCCGGTTGGGCTTGTATGGGATTTACGCCTGATCCAGGGCGTGGATCAGCCGGAGGCATCCGAGGGAGCCAAAAACGCAAGCAACTGTGTCTGGTCGAAAGGCCAGTCGAGCTCAGCTCCGGTATCCGTGCGTTTCAGTACGGGTATGCGCGTGCCATAAGTGGCAACCAGTGACTCTGACTGGGCGATGTCGATCGCATCAACCGGAATCGGTTCCGGCAGGGGCGTATGGACCAGCAAGGCTTCAGCCAGCTCGCACAGCTGACAGTGAGATGTTGTGTAGAACACCAGTTCCATCAGAGATCCTGCTGGCCTGGATGCATGGCTTTGGTCGCACCCTTGGGCTGCGCATCGAACTGGCCTCCCGTGATGCCTTTGCTGGCCGGTCCCATCAGGTACAGGTAGCTGGGCATTATGGCTTCCGGCGTCGGATTCTGGTTTGGGTTCTCTGCCGGGTAGGCATGGGAACGCATATTGGTTCGGGTTGCCCCCGGATTCAGGCTGTTCACCCTGACATTGTGCCGTTCATCATCCAGCTCGTCGGCCACCAACTGGCTCAGGCCTTCCAGTGCGAACTTCGACACTGCATAGGCCCCCCAGTACGCCCGGGCCTTGCGACCTACACTGGACGAAGTAAAAATTACCGAGGCGTCGTCAGACTGACGCAGCAGCGGAATGAGCGCCCGGGTCAATAGATAGGGAGCAGTGACATTCACCTGCATTACCTGGGACCAGGTCTCAGGTGAACTCAGCTCGACCGGTGTCAGTTGTCCCAACAGGCCGGCATTGTGGAGCAATCCGTCCAGGCGGCCAAAGTTATCCTCGATAGTCATGGCCATCTCTTCGTAGTCCTTCACTGCCGCGCCTTCCAGATTCAGGGGAACGATGGCAGGCTTGGGATAACCCGCGTCTTCGATTTCGTCATACAGGGATTCGAGTTTGCTGATGGTCCGTCCCAGCAAAATCACCGTGGCGCCATAGGCGGCGAACGTTTTCGCGGCTGTGCGTCCGATTCCGCTGCCGGCACCGGTGACCATGATAATCCGGTCCTTGAGCAGCGCCGGCGGCGCCTTATAATCGTGCATACACAGTCTCCGGTATTCGATGCTTCTGAAAAGCCTATTGTAACCCCTGGCTAACCGAGAATCAGGTCTGATTTTTCAGATCTTTATAAGGCTGTGCAGCAGCTCCGCCAATTCAGCCGCCGAGTCCACCACATGGTCCGCCTGCCAGGAGACCACCTCCTCAGGTGACTCTATGTAGCCGTACCGAGCGGCAATGGTGGTCATGCCGGCCTGGCGACCGGCCTCAATGTCCCGCAGGTGATCGCCTACGTAGAAACTTGCGCCCGGGTCCGTCCCCAGGCTACGGCAGGCAAGGAACATCGACTCCGGATGGGGCTTGCGCCGGGTGACATGCTCGGGGCAGACAACCACCTGACACCGCTGATCCAGTGCCAGTGCGGCCAGCAGCGGTGTGGTGAACCGCACCGGCTTGTTGGTGACTATGCCCCAAGGGATCTGGTTCACTTCCAGCCAGTGCAGTACCTCATCCATGGCAGGAAAAAGCCGGGTTTCCCGCGCAATTTCGGCTTCATAGAGGTCCAGAAAGGCGCTGTGCCGACCGGCATAGTCCAGGTCGCCCGGCTCCAGGTTGAAGCCGGCCTGAATCATGGCCCGTGCACCGTTGGAAACGGACCGGCGCAGTAGGGCCTCCGGCAGTGGCTCCATGGCCAGCTCGGCTCTGAGCTGATTAAGGCAACGGACGAAATCCGGAGCGGTATCCAGCAGCGTACCGTCCAGGTCAAACAGCACGGCAATCGGTGGGAGGCTCATAAAGCTCGGTATGTCCCGTCGCGGATCATTGGTTATCGAACGTGGCGAACATCATATAGTTCACATCCACATCACGACCAAGACGATAGACCTTAGTGATCGGGTTGTAGGTCATCCCTGTCAGTTCCCGGACTACAAGCCCGGCATGCCGAAGGTGGTCCGCCATTTCTGACGGCCGGATAAACTTGCGCCATTCGTGGGTACCCTTGGGGAGCAGTCCCAGCACGTACTCGGCGCCAATAATGGCAAACACGAATGACTTGGGATTGCGGTTGATGGTGGATACGAACATCACGCCGCCTGGCTTGAGCATGGCGGCACAGGCACTAATTACAGACGCCGGGTCGGGTACATGCTCCAGCATTTCAAGACAGGTAACCACGTCGTAGCTCCCAGCCTGCTCCGGGTCACCCGCCAGTGCTTCTATGGTGGTCTGTCTGTAATCGACGGTAATGCCGGACTCCAGGCTGTGCAGTTTTGCCACAGCCAGTGGTGCCTCGCCCATGTCGATGCCGGTGACGTGGGCACCCCTGCGTGCCATGCCTTCTGAGAGCAGTCCACCACCGCAACCGACGTCAAGCACCTTTTTTCCTGCCAGCGGCGCGCGCTCGTCGATATAGTTCAGCCGCAGCGGGTTAATATCATGCAGGGGCTTGAACTCACTGGTCGGGTCCCACCAGCGACTGGCCAGGGCGTCGAACTTGGCAATTTCGTTATGGTCTACGTTGTGGTTGCTCATGTGTCTGTCCGCCTTGTTCGATCAAAAGGTACTATTCAAAAGGTACTAATCAATAAAAGGTAATAATCAATAAAAGGTACTGGGAATACGAAGGCTGTCCTCACCCGGACTCACTGGCCCGGATGCGGTCGGCCCAATCGGCGACACGCAGCATCAGGTCAGCCACGTCTATTCGGGTGAGCCGGCCTTCCTGAAGCTGGGGCACGCCGGCGATCCAGCTATGGCTGACCTGGCGCCCGTGGTTGCTGTAAACAAGATGTGAAGCCGGGTCGTAGACCGGCTGGATGAACGGATCACTCATGTCGATGGCAATCACATCCGCCAGTTTGCCGGCCACAAGGGAGCCCAGCTCATGGTCACGACCCAGGGCGCGGGCGCCATCGATGGTAGCCATCGCAAGTGCGGTGTGAGCGGACAGGGCCGAGGCGTCACTGGCAACCACCTTGGCAATCATGGCCGCTGTGCCCAGTTCACCGAACAGGTCAAGGTTATTATTGCTGGCTGCCCCGTCGGTGCCAATGGCTACATTGATGCCTTCGCGCAGCAGGCGCTCAACAGGACACAGCCCGCTGGCCAGTTTCAGATTGGACTCAGGACAATGGATAACATGGGCGCCGGTCTCCTGCAGATGACGGATATCCTCGTCGTCTATCTGGGTCATATGGACGCACTGGGTACCGGGGCCAAGCAGTCCCAGTTCAGCAAGACGGGTGAGTGGGCGCTGGCCGGACCGTTCCAGGGCGTCGGCGACCTCAAAGGCGGTTTCGTGGAGATGCAGTTGTATCCGGGCATCAGTCTCTGCGGCCAGGGCGATGGCTTTCTCGAGCGGGCCATCGGAGACGGTATAGGGAGCATGGGGACCGATTGCCGGCATGATTCTCGGATCGCCCTGCCATTGCGCGATCAGCTCCCGCCCTTTAGCCAGATACTCGTCAGGGCCGCTGCCCCACATGGTGGGCATGTCCATCAGCGGGAAACACACCTGGGCCCGCATGCCGGTATCATGAGCCGCCTGGGCCACCACCTCCGGAAAGAAATACATATCCGAAAAGCAAGTGGTCCCGGTGCGCAGCATTTCCGCCATGGCCAGTTGGGTGCCGTCGGTAATGAAACGGGCGTCAACGAACCTGCCCTCTGCCGGCCAGATGTGATCGTTCAGCCAGGTCATCAGAGGAAGATCGTCCGCAAGCCCCCGGAATAGGGACATTGCGGCATGGCCATGCATGTTGATCAACCCCGGCATAAGCACGTGTGTACTTAGGTTGACCGTTTCCCTGGCACGGTAGGCTTTATCGGCTTCCTGTTGCGAGACCACGGCTACAATGCGATCCGCCTGGATCAGCAGAGCCTGATGGTCGAGCACAGTGCCGGCAGGTTCGATAGGAATTAGCCAGCGGGCATTGATGCGGGTATCAACCGCCACAATAGTATCTGCAGTCATGCCTTGAGCCTTAAGGTCCTGTTACCGGGTCGCCTTTCCTGAATGGGGACGGTCCAGAGTGGCAGGAAAGTATAGCGAGCCACCTCCGGGGCGGCCACCCCGGTGGGTAAAATCAGTATAATGCCACCATTAATTGACCTGAGCGGAGTTGAATGAATGTCCGGAACCCAAGCTGATTCTGCCAGCAAACGTTCATTAGGAACCGTCGCCATGAAGTGGCACGGTGATACCCTTGAATTGCTTGACCAGCGACTGCTGCCTAACGAGGAACGTTGGCTGTCCCACGGCAGTGCCCTCGAAGTGGCGCGCAGCATTCGGGAGATGGTGGTAAGAGGCGCCCCAGCCATCGGTATAAGCGCTGCGTACGGCGTCGCGCTGGCTGCCAGAGGGGCCGGTAGGGATCGATGGCGCCAGGATATAGAAGCGGGAATAAACGCCCTGGCCGAATCACGGCCGACCGCAGTTAACCTGTTCTGGGCGCTGAATTTTATGTCCGACATTCTGGCGGGGTGCGATACCCAGGCCAACGCCATAGGCCGATTGGCCGAAGGCGCGATCCAGATTCATGAGGATGATATCAAGGCCAATCTGGCCATGGCCGGGCATGCCTTGGATATCATGGACGACAAGACGCCTTTCTCTGTTCTCACCCATTGCAACACCGGCGCCCTCGCTACCGGTGGCTATGGCACAGCGCTGGGTGTGATCCGGCGGCTGCACGAAGCGGGGCGGCTAAAGCGAGTGTTTGCGGACGAAACCCGGCCCTGGCTCCAGGGCAGCAGGCTGACTGCCTGGGAGCTTATGCGCGACAATATTCCGGTGACTCTAAATGCGGACGGTGCCGCAGGCTGGATCCTCAACCAGAACGAGGTGAAGTGGGTTGTGGTGGGTGCAGACCGGATTACCGCAAATGGAGACGTTGCCAATAAGATTGGCACCTACAGCCTGGCTGTACTGGCGCGTCACCACAAGGTGCGCTTCATGGTCGTGGCGCCGTCCAGCACAGTGGACATGAGCCTGGCGTCCGGAAAAGAGATTCCGATCGAGGAGAGGGAGGGGCTGGAGCTTCGGGAAATCCGTGGCACAGCCATTGCGCCGGAAGGGGTTGATGTCTTTAATCCGGTTTTTGATGTCACGCCCGCAAGCCTGATAGATGCCATCGTCACTGAGAGAGGAGTTGTACATAACCCGAACATGACCGGCATGAAACAGATGTTTGGCCAGCCCCAACGGGCATAGGCCGGCGAGCTCAGACGCTCAGGCTATTGAGGCCCGGAAGGGTTCATTCTGTGGACTCATCATCCTTGGCGTCTTCGTATTTGGCCTTTGCCTGAGCCACCGCCTGCTCCTGTTCAGCCACGAAGTGCATGGACATCTCGAAACTCTGGCGAGTGAAGGCCAAGACCCGCTCGAACCCTTCATCCGACAGGGTCCGGGCATCATCTTCACCCCGGAAAATGTTAATGAACTGCCGCTCTCTCTCAAATTGCAGAGGCAGCTTGCCCACTCCCCAGTCGTTGAGGACCTGCCAGGCTTCCGGGTTGTAGGTGCGGGTGTACTTCAGAATGAAGGGTATAGGATCGTTACGGGCGACCAGGGCAGCTAGGCGCAGGATCAGCTCAAATGACAGGGTCGAAGTACCATTCTCCATGGCTTCCAGCAGACTCTTGTCCCGGAGGTTCAGGGCCTCGCTCATTTCTGAAAGGGTCAGGCCGGCAACTTCACGTATGTCCCGCAAAGACTGCCCGGTTGCCAGCATGAACTTGAGCTGATCCTGGGACTTCATCAGAGCCCGGCCCACCCGCAACGAGGTGTCCGTGGAACGTGCGGCAAAACGCAGTGCCGATCCAGTCAGGTCGGAAATCCGATTAACGAGGGTGCCATCTTCCCGGGTCTCTTCCTGCAACAGATCGGCTGCTGCTTCATTATCCGGCTTCTTTCGCGACGTGCCGGTTTTGGCTGATGCGGACTGGTTTTCCGTAAGGCCAAGCTTTTCCACCTGTTCCATCGACGTCATGGCGTGCATGGCGTCCATCATCAGGCTTTCCAGCGCTTTTGCCCGCCTTTTCTTGTCGTCCTTTGCCATGTCTGCTCCTGCTCTGCCAGGGCCGCTCCGTGTCTGTTCTTGATCGCCCGGAACTCCGGCGCGTACGCCGCCGTTATGGCGCCTGGGCAGTGATCTTGTCGGTCTGGATAATGGAGGCCATTGATCGATCCAGATCGAGCATGTCAGCCATTATATGACCCCCTTCGCGGACCACGAAGTCCAGGCGGTCATCCTCATTGTCGGGCGATGAATTCTGGGTATCCTGCCAGTTCTCGAGCTCATCGAGGGTTTCGAACGGCTCTTCATCACGGATTTTCCGACGGGCATTGGCTATGGCAAGCTGGCGATTCTCCATGGTGGTCTGATAGGTTCGACGCTCGTCTTCATTGAGGCTGACTGAGTTGATCGTGCGCTGCTCTTCCAGCAAATCAATTTCTTCCTGCAGCAGCCGGAACTCGGGACTCTTGGAGAAGCGGGTGTCGTGGTTTTCCCGCAGCTCATCGATAATGCCGCTGAAATCAAAATACCGATTGTGGGGCACGGCTTCGATCTGGTCCCAGGGAAGGGCACGCTTAAGCGCATCTTCACCAATTCGGGTTTTATCGATTCGGGTCGGAATCTCGATGTCCGGAATTACGCCCCTATGTTGGGTAGAGCCACCGGAAACCCGGTAGAACTTGGACTGGGTGATCTTGAGCTGACCGTGATTTAGGGGACGGACCGCCTGAACAGTGCCTTTCCCGAAAGTCTGGGAGCCAACCACAAGTCCGCGACCATAATCCTGGATAGCGCCGGCAAAAATCTCCGAGGCTGAGGCGCTCATCCGGTTTACCAGAACCACAAGTGGTCCGTCGTAAACGACCGTAGGGTCCTGGTCAGTCAGTACCTGCACCTCGTTATCCGAGTTGCGGATCTGTACCGTAGGGCCCTCGTCAATGAACAGGCCGACCATGTCATTGGCTTCATGCAAGGCGCCGCCGCCATTGTTACGAAGATCAATCACCATGCCGTCAACACCATCTTCTTTCAGATCCTCTATCAGGCGTCGTACATCGCGAGTGGTGCTTTTATAGTTGGGATCGCCTTCCTGCATTGCCTTGAAATCAGCATAAAACGTGGGGATGTTGATCACGCCGACCTTGTACTGGCTGTCGTCACGTTCCAGGTCGATTACGTCACTGCTGGCACTTTGCTCTTCAAGTTTTACCTTATCCCGCTGGATAGCGATCGTCCTGGTCATGGTTTCATCGCTGGCATTGGCCGGAATAACTTCCAGATAAACCGTGGACTCACGCGGGCCGCGGATCAGGTCGACCACTTCGTCAAGACGCCAGCCAATCACGTTGACCGGCGTTTCTCCACCTTCCTGGGTTACCGACACGATGCGGTCTGCAGGCTTGAGCTGGCCCTGTTTCGAGGCCGGGCCACCGGGCACCAGGCGGACCACTTTCGTGTATTCATTATCAGACTGCAACACTGCTCCGATGCCCTCAAGGGACAGGCTCATGTTGATGTTGAAGTTCTCGGAGGTACGGGGCGAGAAGTAGGAAGTATGCGGGTCCCACATGCCGGCAAAGGCATTCATGTAGGCCTGGAAGGCATCCTCACTGCGCATCTGGGCAACACGCTTGCGCTGGCCTTCATACCGGCGCATCAGGACTTCCTTGATCTCTTCGTCTGTTTTCCCGTTCAGGCGCTGGCCCAGCACGGCGTTCTTGATGCGCTTGACCCAAAGCTCGTTCAGCGCCTCAGTGTTGGGTTCCCAATCGCCTTCGGAGCGGTCGAGTACGAGGCTTTCTTCAGAGCTGAACTCAAGTTTGTCGACACCTTCATTCAATACGCCGATGGCGAAATCCAAGCGCTGCAGGATTCGCTGCTGGACTACGTTGTAGATGTCGAAGCCGGGCTCAAGGCGACCCGTCTTCAAAGCTGAATCCAGACCGTTGCGGATACTGTTGAAACCCTGGATATCTGCCTGTGTCAGGTAGATCTTCTGGCCATCGAGGTA
This sequence comes from Marinobacter salicampi, assembly GCF_011074795.1. Lineage (GTDB taxonomy): Bacteria > Pseudomonadota > Gammaproteobacteria > Pseudomonadales > Oleiphilaceae > Marinobacter > Marinobacter salicampi. Next base: position 17,816 of record NZ_JAAMPF010000027.1, on the reverse strand, counting down.
ATCCAGGTAAGCATCAAAAACCTTTTCCGATAGTTCATCATTGATCTTCTGATCACGGAAATGGGTGAACTGGAGCTGACGGGAGATAAGGATGTTTGCGCGGGCCTGCTCTACCGTCGGCGACACCGGCTCGAACTTGTCGTCATTCTCGCCCGCAGCGAACAGGGCAGCAGGTGCCATTATCAGGCTGAGTGCCAGCGCACGACCGGCGAGTTGATAGCGCCTGGCGACCAGCCATGCGGCGCCTTGAGAGAGAATTCGTGCGGTGATTGTCATAGATACTTACCCGATTGCGAGTGATTGGTCCTGAATACGCCTGAGCCGGCCGGGCGGATTGACCTAAACCTCATTGTAGGCAAGGCCATGAGCGGTTGCCATAGGGTCTGAGTGTCCCTGTGTGACAATGTGTCCATAAATGCGGACGATGTTGAGGCATGTCAGGCTCAGGAGGCATTAAATGGTTGAAAGTATGCCTGGGTGGTTGAAGTGCACTGGCCTGGATGGGTAAAAAAAGTAAAGATTCTATTGGAAATGCGAAGCCATGGCGGTACTGTCGCCGCCATGGCTACCATGTTTTGACCTATGCGAAAATGGAATTGGTCTCTGCTTTGTCAAGCAGCAGTCGAGGCGGCGCGAATCGTTCTCCATAAGCTGATGCCAGCTCTTGAGCACGCGACACAAACTCCCGAACCCCATACTGGTTAATGAACTGGATCGCGCCACCCGTCCAGGGGGCGAAGCCGATTCCAAAAATACTGCCGATGTTGGCATCTTCCACCGTGCGCAGGACTCCCTCTTCCAGACAGCGCACGGTTTCTATGGCCTGAATGAACAGAATCCGGTCTTTCAGCTCCTGAAGCTTGACCTGGGCGGCCGTGTCCTGATTCACGAAAATGGTTTCCAGTTCCGGCCACAGAGCTTTCTTGCCGGCAGCGGGGTAATCGTAAAAGCCCGCACCAGCCGCCTTGCCTTTGCGGTCGTGTTCGTTGACCAGTCTGTCTACCACAGCTTCCGCAGGATGGGCACTATAACTTTCTCCCGCTGCCTCCAGGTCTCTGCGGCTCTGGTCCCGGATGTGCTGAATCAGAGTCAGGCTGACCTCATCACAAATCGCCAGAGGACCTACAGGCATCCCACTGAGCAGGCCGGCATTTTCAATGCTTGAGGGATGTATGCCTTCACCAAGCATGGCGATGCCTTCATTGACAAAAGTGCCAAAGACCCTGGATGTGAAGAAGCCCCGGCTGTCATTTACCACGATTGGGATCTTGCCAATCTGCTGAACATAGTCGAACGCCCGTGCCAGAGTCTCATCAGAGGTTTTCTGGCCTACGATGATCTCTACCAGCTGCATTTTGTCTACCGGTGAGAAAAAGTGCAGGCCTATGAAATTCTCTGGCCGTGCGGAGGCCTCCGCCAGCTGAGTGATGGGGATGGTTGAAGTGTTCGAGGCGAAGATGCCGTTTTCTGACAGTTTGGGTTCCGATTCGCCGGTGACCTTGGCTTTCAGGCCGCTGTCCTCAAATACCGCCTCTATAATCAGGTCGCACTCAGCCAAGTCGTCTACTTTGGCTGTGGCGTGAATGCGCGCCAGAGTCTTGTCACGCTCGGCCTCAGACAAGCGCCCGCGGCTGACCTTCTTTGAGAGCAGACTTTCCGAGTAGGCTTTACCCTTGTCGGCGTTTTCCTGGGACACGTCCTTGAGCACCACATCCACACCCCGGGTCGCGGTCGAGTACGCAATACCGGCGCCCATCATGCCGGCACCCAGGATGCCCACTTTGCTGAACCGGGCTTTTTCAACACCCTCGGGACGGCTTTCCCCGGCCTTGATGGCATTGAGTTGGAACCAGAAGGTGCCGGTCATGTTCTTTGCCACCTGACCGATGACCAGCTCCGTAAAGTAGCGAGTTTCAATCCGGTCGCCGTTGTCGTAGTCCACCTGGGCGCCTTCAACGGCCGCGGACAGGATCCTTTCCGGTGCGGGATAGCAGCCCTTGGTTTTCTGCTTGAGCATGGCAGGCGCTATGGCCAGCTTCTGTGCCATGGCCGGATGGTGAGGGGCGCCGCCGGGGAACTTGAAGCCTTTCTTGTCCCAGGGCTGTTGCGAGCTGGGGTTGGCTTCGATGTAGGCTTTCGCCTTGGCCATCATCTCGTCGATTGAATCGGCGAGTTCATTTACGATGCCGGCCTTCAGTGCCGCTTTCGGATTCACTTTCTTGCCTTCCATCAGAAAAGGGAAGGCGGCTTCAAGGCCGATCATCCGGGGCAGGCGCTGGGTTCCGCCACCGCCAGGCAGCAGGCCCAGGGTAACTTCAGGCAGGCCCAGCTGAATGCTGTCATCGTCCAATGCAACCCTGTAATGGCTGGCCAGGCAGATTTCCAGGCCTCCGCCAAGGGCGGAGCCGTTGATAGCCGCCACTACCGGTTTTCCACAGGTTTCAATGGCGCGCATGTCAGCCTTAAGACCGGTAACCATGCGCTCGAACATCTCGGCGTCGTCGCGGGTGACCTTGTAAAGCTCATTCAGGTCACCGCCGGCAAAGAAGGTTTTCTTGGCGGAGGCAATGATGATGCCGCGTATGGAGTCCAGGTCACCCTTGAGCTTGGTGACCACCTCAGACAGGCCGGCCCGGAATTCGGCATTCATGGTATTGGCGGACTGGCCTGGCATGTCGATGGTCAGGGTCAGGATGTTGTCCGCGTCGATCTGATACTTGATGGCACTCATGTAGGGAGTCTCCTCTGGCAATTATGGGAACGGAATCGCGGACTTAACAGCGTTCGATGATGGTGGCGATGCCCATGCCGCCGCCCACGCACAAGGTGGCCAGACCGTATCGCAGTTCACGCCGCTCCAGTTCATCCAGGAGGGTACCCAGGATCATGGCACCGGTTGCGCCCAGAGGATGGCCCATGGCGATGGCGCCGCCATTTACATTCACTTTCTCGTCGGGCACCGATAGCTCACGCTGAAAACGCATAACCACCGATGCAAATGCTTCGTTGACCTCGAACAGATCAATCTGGTCGGCGGTCAAGCCAGCTTTCGCAAGGGCCTTGCGAGCTGCCGGCGCCGGGCCCGTGAGCATGATGGTCGGGTCGGTACTGGTCACAGCGGTCGCGAGTATGCGAGCCCGCGGCTTCAGGCCGAGCTCCTTGCCCTTGGCTTCGCTGCCGATCAGCATGGCCGTGGCGCCATCCACAATGCCGGACGAGTTGCCGGCGTGGTGAACATGATTGATGCGCTCCACATGGTGGTACTTTTCCCGCGCCACGCCATCAAAGCCCATTTCGCCCATCATCTGGAACGATGGTTTGAGCTGGCCCAGGGACTCAACGGTGGTGTTACCCCTGACATGTTCGTCTTGCGCAAGGATCATGACGCCGTTCTGATCGGTAACAGGAATAATAGAGTGTTTGAAGTAGCCTTTTTCCCAGGCGTTCGCAGCTTTTTGCTGACTGCGGACCGCAAACGCGTCCACATCAGCCCGGCTGAATCCCTCCAGGGTGGCGATAAGATCTGCGCCAATACCCTGGGGCATGAATCCGGTATGCAGATTGGTCGCCGGGTCCGTGGCCCAGGCCCCGCCGTCGGAACCCATGGGCACCCGGGACATGGCCTCGACGCCGCCGGCGACGACCATGTCTTCCCAGCCGGACCGAACCTTCATGGCGGCAAGATTGACGGCCTCGAGCCCGGAGGCGCAAAAACGGTTGAGGGTGACCCCTGCCACGACCTCATCCCAATCTGCCGCCAAGGCCGCAGTTTTTGCAATGTCAGCCCCCTGATCACCCACCGCGGTGACGCAGCCCATGACAATGTCATCAACCTGTGACGTGTCCAGTGTGTTCCGTTCCTGAAGCGCCTTCAGAACAGTAGTAAGGAGAGTTATCGGCTTGACGCTGTGGAGGGAGCCGTCTTTTTTGCCGCGTCCTCTTGGGGTGCGAACTGCGTCGAAGATGTACGCCTCGGTGGTCATTACTGATCCTCTGGTATTGATTGGGGGAGGGCGGGTCCAGAACAGGGTCCCGATGGCTAACCATAGCCGTTGAGCTGCGGTCGGGTAATGACCACCGCTGCCAATCGGAGTGACGAAAATGCTCAGTGGATCTTGCGAGTCTGCCACAAACCATGACATTACCGGCGGGCCACTCTATTGTTAAGCCTGAAGTACCTAATAGCCGAGGATGTAATATGTCGCTGCTGGACACCATTGATAACTTCTACGAGCGTCTGGTTGCAGATGCGGTCGAGGAAACGCGGGAGGATAACGATTCTCAGGATACTCTGTCCGATATTATGTGTGTCGCCCTGAACCGCCTGCCACCACGCTATTTCCGCCATACCATCGACATGATGTTCTACCTGGCTGATCCCGAATTGCAGGAGATGCGGGAGCGGGTTGCCGTAGCCGTTGCAGAGGCGCGGGTGTTTGTTAAAACCCACCAGCGAGACTAGCGGTATTTAGCATGGGGCCCGTTTCAGGCCCCAGAATCCCGCCGCTCTGCTCAGCCAGGCTGTGGCAGAGCTGGACGAGCCAGGGCAGCGTCAACGGCCGAGCTGAGCCTTTTTGTCAGCTCTTCTGTTATTTCGTTGTCAGGGGTTGCTATACACCATGCCGCAACCAGGTTCTCCATCTGTTTTGCTACGGTGCCACCAGCCCCGCTGCCGCTCATTCCCTCTGCAAGACGTCTAACCTGAATCTCCATGCGTCTGGCCTGATCGGCCTCCGGCGACGGCACGGTGGTCAAGATCTCTGCGCGGATCACCAGGTCCCGAGCCGGTGTGCCGGCATAGCCCTGCGCCATCGCCTGCCATGCTGCCGGATAATCCGGGGCTTCATCAGCTGGCTCCGCCCGCTGCCATATCAGCGCCTGCCACTGGCCGGCCTGTTGGCGCAGGATAAGACTGTCACGCACACCGGACAGACGTTCGGTTTCGCCGCGTAAACTGCTGGTCATGGCGGCAGAGGAGGGCTGTGATTGGGCATCTTTCAGACCGGCGAGAGCTGCGGTGACCTCAGTCAGGTCTGGCAGGTCCTCATCGTTTTCTGTCAGCGCCAGGCCTGCAGAGTGCTCCAGAAGTTGACCGAGGTGTTCCTCAGCAGCCCGTGTCTGGGATTGCTGCTCTTCCTTTTCCTGAGCACGGCGGGCAAAGACCTGATCACAGGCGGCACGGAAGGTCTGCCACAACTTGCGGTCCTGTCGGTGCCTGGTGATTCCGATGGCTTTCCATTCGGTTTGCAGGGACTTGGCCTGGTTCATGGCTTCAGGCAGAGGATCATGGTTTACCAGTGCCTGGGCGCGCTCAACTATATCCTGCTTCAGGGCTTCATTTTTATCCCGCTCCCGATTCAGCGGTTCCTCAACCCGGCCCAGTAGGTCGTCAAAGCGTTTCTGGAGCGGGCGATTGTCCCGAAAATCCACGGGCCAGGCAGACTTCCACTCGTCCCGTGCTACCCGATGAATCTGTTCAACGGCCTTCCAGTCAGCCTGGTTCCAGTCTGTGTCACGGACGAAGAGTTCCAGTTCGTCACAGATGGTCTCACGGGTGGCCAGATTGTTCTTCTTGAGTCCGGATTTAGCGGAAAAATACTCCTTGCAGGGTTCGTAGGCTCGGTCTGAGGCTGCTTTGAACCGCTGCCATAGGGTCCGGTCCGACGAGCCTCCGAGCTCGCGCCACTCATTTTGCAGCTCCTTGATTTTCTCTGCCTTGATTTCTGGCTCAAGAGGCTGATCAGCGAGGTGCTCCATGTGTTCGCAAAGCTCGATCTGTTTGGGCTGAGTCGCAAACCCCTGCCAATCCTGAAGTTCATGGAGCTGGCCTGACAACAGTTGAAGGCGGGCCTGGAGCGGGCGACCATGGCGCGCATCCAGGCTGCGGTGCAAACTCTGAGCCTGCTTGAACAGTTGCCTGGAAGGCTTGAGTTGGCGTGCTTCCAGCGCTGCCTCCAGTTTTTCCAGCATGGTTTCAAGTTCGGCAACCTGGGAGGTCTGTTGCTCGGCCTTCGGTGCCGGCGTGGGCCTGGCTTCAGCGATTGCCATGCTCAATCTGGTCAGTGTGGTAGGGCGGGTAAAGCCGTCCGGCCAGGCCAACTCTTCCAGAATGGTCTGGGCCTGGGCGTGCCAGTCCTCCGGTGGGGCACCCGTCGAGGCCTCGCCCAGTAATTCGTCAATTCGGCTGGTATGCTGGCTGAACCGTTGGACGGCCGAGATATACCCCCGCAGGGCATGCATTAGAGCTTCATAGGCCCGTTGTTCGGCTTTCTCCACCTGGGTTTCACGGGTTGCCTCCAGCCAACGGTTTTCCTGGGTTTTTTGCATGGCGTCAAGAGCCGCAAGTGAGGCCAGATGATCTTCAGGCTGAGCTTTCAGTTCTTCGATTGTTGCTTTCATGAGTTCGAGGGTATTGTTCCGTTCCACCGCTTTATTGGCGTGGATCTGCTCCTGCTCCTGCTCATAGCGCTGGGCGTTGATGCGCTCCCTGGATTGGTGCACAGCCCGTAAAAATTTAGCGGCCTGCTCAGGTGTGGCGAGGCTTTCCGCGTCTTTCCAGTGTTTGAGAAGGTTTTCCAGCCGGGCCTCGTAGAGTCGCGTGTTTTCAGTCCGGGCATGCTCCTCGGCCTGATGCACGATGTCTTCCGCCATCTGGGCCAGGCGCTGCTGCTCCGACTCAATGTCCCGGATCTGCTGGAGCTTCTGACGCACGACCTGGTAGACGTTCTTGTCCCGGCCCCGGGCAGCCTTTTGAAGTCGCTGCAACGCCTCACGATCATTTAGGCTTTCGGCTGCAGTCAGCCGGATGTCGGCCGCCTTACCCTCGAGGGCAAGGGTTTCCAGCTGCTGTGTTGTGGGATAGCCCTGCAGCAACTTGCGCTGTTCCGCGACCATATCCTGTGCCTGTGCCTGTGCCTGTGCCTGAACGTCAGGCGCTTTGACGGGTGCTTTGGCGGGCGAGGAGGGTTTGGCGGTCTTGCGGCCCCTGAACAGTCTCTGAATGAATGCGGCCATAGAAAATACCTTCTAATGTTGGTCAGGTCCTAGCGGCCGGATAAGGGGTAAAGACCGCTACAAGTCGGCAACTCTCCCCAGGGAGAGGCTGGTACATTGATGGGTGCCCGGACTTTTTTTCGTTGGCCCCGGCTCCCAGCGACGGTAGTCTAGCGTTTTGTCGGCGACTGCGGGAAGGGTCATGGGGCTAAATAAAGAAACGACAGATAATACCGTTCAGACTACTCGTGCAACAGCCCTCCGATTGCTGGCCCGTCGTGAACACAGCCGCCTCGAACTCACCATCAAACTGCGCCAGAGAAAACTGCCTGATCCGGTTATTGCGGCTGTGCTGGATGAGTTTGAGGACGAAGGCTGGCTGAGTGACGAGCGGTTTGCTGATGTATACGGGCGTCAGCGCCGGGATCTCGGCTACGGCCCCCTACGCATCCGTAGCGAGCTTCAGCGGCGCGGGGTGGATCACTGGCCTCCCTCGCTCGCGGCCATGACTGATCAGGACTGGGCGATGCTCGCCACCCGGGCTCGGGCGAAAAAATTTGGGCTAGAGCAATTGGCAGAGGACTGGTCGGAGAAAGCGCGGCAGGCAAGGTTTCTTGCCCAGAGGGGATTCGGCGGAGAGCATGCAGAGCAGGCCCTGGAGGCCACGAGCGAAGAGGCGCTGGTTTTTTCAGGGCATACCCGCGGTTGGCTTTAAGTCCAGGCAGACTGATTGATATGTTCAGCTAGAGGTTAGAGGCGACTACTAAAGGGTAGGTGGGGTCATGCCCAAAGCCTTGGGCAGTGCTTGAGAATCGTCAGAGGTTCTATCGGACGTGGTGCCCTCGCCTCCGTCAGAATAGTTTTCTCCGTAGGTTTCCCGTTGTGCCAGCTGATCGGTGGCCACGCTCGGGCTTTTCATCCAGGCTAGGACATCGTAGTAACGTCGGATGTTTTGTACATAGGCGACCGGTTCATGGCCGCGAGCATAACCGTAGCGTGTCTTGGAGTACCACTCTTTCTGTGCCAGAAGGGGCAGGAACTCCTTGACGTCCATCCAACGGTCGGGGTTCTTCCCCGCGTCTTCAGTCAGTATGCGCGCATCCTCCAGATGCCCGAAACCCACGTTGTAGGAGGCCAGCGCAAACCAGGTGCGATCCGGCTCCGGTATCCGCTCAGGGATTTTTGCATGAACAATCTTAAAGTAGCGAGCGCCCCCCTGAATGCTTTTCTCAGGATCCAGTCGGTCGTCAATCCCAATCTGACTGGCGGTGTTGCGGGTAAGCATCATCAACCCCCGAACTCCGGTTGGGGACTTTGCGTTGGGCCGCCAATGAGACTCCTGATACCCGATGGCCGCAAGCAGGCGCCAGTCCATCTGTTCCGTCGAGGCATAATCCTGGAAGAGCGTTTCGTAGGTCGGTAGCCGGTTACGCACATGGTGAACGAATGTCCGCGCGCCAACATAGTTGAGGCGGTCGAGATGCCCGTAAAAACGCTCCTTTATTTGCGCCAGGCTGCCATCCTGTTCAACACGCTCAAAAAATTCACCGGCTGCTTTTACCAGGCTGTCGTCCTGGACCTTGGGTAATAACCAGGCCAGATTTTCAGGTTCGTTCAGGCTGAAGCTGCTCTTCACATCTGGGAAAAACACCTGATTCAGGGCGAGCTCGTTACTATCAATGATCGCAACACCAAACTCTCCCGATTCCACGCGTTTCAGAATGCCGGCGGTATCCAGATCGGGATGAGCCTGCCATTGCAGGGAACCGATTTCCTGGGAGAGGTTCTCGAGGTGACGAATGTGGTTGCTGTCAGGAAGAACATGGACAATGGTGCTGGCAAGATCTTCAGGTGACTTGGGCCGGCTTTCGTCACGATTATAGATGACCACTGACTCGGTCGTCAGGCGTGTCGGAACGGTATGAAAACGGGTTTTCTGGGCTTCATTTGCAGCCAGGCCGGCCAAGCCAATGTGAGCATAGTTACGGTCCAGCACTGACAGTATTTCCGCATTGCCGTCCACGACACGAACCCGCAGTTCAACACCAAGATCGTCCGCGAAGCGCTTGGCCAGCTCGTACTCAAAACCAGACGGACCGTCCCGGCCCTCGTAATACACAGAAGGAGCGTTGCGGGTAATAACGTGAAGGACGCCTTCCGAGCGGATTTCTTCCAGGGTGGTGGGCTGTGAGCAGCCGGCCACAACAGCAGCCAGTCCGACCAGGGCCAGTTGCTGAAAATAAGCCATGCGATTGATCAAGCGGTGTTGTGCCAAATCCTTAGTCTCCCGTACAGCAAGTCCGAAGGTGTACGTTGCGATTAGCTCCCCGATCACTTTTAAGGAGAGCCCGTTAGCCGATATGGCTTCGAAAGGCGCGGGTCTAGCTTCCATGCGTCGAGCCAATGATCGCTCAGACCTTCAGTTGGGGTCAATGAATTGTGCGTTATGTGTGCAAAATCCTGTTAACTGCCCGCGTTCTATATATCCGTTGGCCTGTTTCATACTGGCAATCACTAAGATGTACGGAACTGTGGATGTTTCTCTAGCGGAATTTGACGACTTCCCCGGCTGTATCCGGAGCCGGCTTTCCAGTATTATTGCCGGCTTCAGAACGAGGGGTAATGTACGGTCGCCGGGTAACAGCCAGGCCGATTGCCGGACATGCGCTCGTGCTCCCAGATACGCGTGAAAACAGGTTTAGACCATGCTGGAACTTCGTGGCGCACCCGCGCTCTCGCCATTTCGCATCGAAAAGTTGCTGAGTCAGGTTAAGGACGTCGTTCCCGAGGTGGGCCACATCTATGCCGAATTCATGCACTTTGTCGACCTCAACTCGGATCTTTCCGAGGCTGATGAGGCGGTGCTGGGTCGCTTGCTCACCTATGGGCCGTCCATTCCGGCAGAGCAACCCGATGGCATACTGTTCCTGGTGGTCCCAAGGCCTGGGACACTGTCTCCCTGGTCCAGCAAGGCTACGGATATAGCCCACAACTGCGGTTTGCAGCAGATCCGCCGAATTGAGCGGGGAACAGCGTTTTATGTTCAGGCTGCCAACAAGCTGGGCCTTGAGCAGCGGGAGCTGATTGCCGCCCTTCTCCATGACCGGATGACCCAGACCGTATTCCATGAAGTGGGCGGTGCTGAGTTGCTGTTCAGCAAGAATGAACCCAAGGCTCTGGACCGGGTGCCCGTACTTGATGGCGGGCGCAAGGCGCTGGTTGAAGCCAATGATCGGCTTGGGCTGGCGCTGGCAGAAGATGAGATCGAATACCTTGAGCGGTCGTTTAATGATCTTGACCGGGATCCGACCGACGTCGAATTGATGATGTTTGCCCAGGCCAACTCCGAGCACTGTCGGCACAAAATTTTTAATGCCTCCTGGGATATTGACGGCGAGGGTCAGCAGAAGTCCCTGTTCGGAATGATCAAGAATACCTTCGAAATGAATAGTGAAGGGGTCTTGTCCGCTTACAAGGATAACGCTTCGGTTATCGCGGGAAACACCGGCGGTCGCTTCTTCCCGGATCCCGAATCCCGAGTGTACGGCTACAATTCTGAAGATATCCACATTCTGATGAAGGTGGAGACCCACAACCATCCAACTGCGATCTCACCTTTCGCCGGAGCCGCCACCGGTTCCGGCGGGGAAATCCGTGACGAGGGTGCGACCGGCCGAGGTTCCAAGCCCAAGGCCGGACTGAGCGGCTTCTCAGTCTCGGATCTAAATCTTCCCGGTGACATTCAACCATGGGAGCAGGGCTACGGCAAACCTGACCGTATCGCGTCGGCCCTGGACATTATGATTGATGGCCCGATTGGAGCTGCATCGTTCAATAATGAGTTTGGCCGCCCTAATCTGGCAGGTTACTTTCGCACGTTTGAGCAAAAGGTAGCGGGTCCGGCAGGGGATGAGGTCCGCGGTTATCACAAGCCGATCATGATCGCCGGTGGGCTCGGCAATATCCGGCCCGAACACGTCGAGAAAGGTGAAATCCCGGTGGGCGCCAAGTTGATTGTGCTTGGCGGTCCTTCGATGCTGATCGGACTGGGTGGCAGCGCAGCCTCATCCATGGACAGTGGTACCAGCCAGGAAAATCTGGACTTTGCCTCCGTCCAGCGGGACAACCCGGAAATGGAGCGGCGTTGTCAGGAAGTTATAGACCGCTGCTGGCAGATGGGGGATAAAACGCCGATCTGCTTTATCCATGATGTGGGCGCGGGCGGTCTGTCCAATGCCATGCCAGAACTGGTGAAAGACGGCGGCCGTGGTGGCAAATTCGAGCTGCGGGATATCCCCAACGACGAGCCCGGCATGTCGCCACTGGAAATCTGGTGCAACGAATCCCAGGAGCGCTATGTGCTGGCGGTGGCGCCAGAGCATCTCGAGACGTTTGATGCAATCTGTCGTCGTGAGCGCTGCCCGTATGCGGTCATCGGCGAAGCGACCGAGGCTCATCACCTTGCTCTGGAAGACGCATATTTTGGTAATAATGCGGTCGACCTACCCATGGAGGTACTGTTTGGCAAGCCGCCCCGTATGCACCGGAGCGTGCGGCGCTCTTCCTTTACCAAGCCCATTTTCGACTCTACCGAAGTGGATCTTGAAGAGGCTGTGCAGCGAGTTCTGAGACTGCCTTCGGTGGGCAGCAAGAGTTTCCTTATCACGATCGGCGACAGAACGATTACAGGCCTCGTGGCACGGGATCAGATGGTAGGCCCCTGGCAGGTGCCGGTTGCTGACGTTGCCGTCACTGCAGCTTCGTTTGACACCTACGCCGGTGAAGCCATGGCGATGGGCGAGCGCACGCCCGTCGCGACAATCGATGCACCTGCTTCAGGAAGGATGGCCGTAGGTGAGGCAATTACCAACCTGGCCGCGGCACCCATTGGCAAGCTTTCCGATATTCGGCTCTCAGCAAACTGGATGGCTGCCGCGGGGCATCCGGGTGAAGACGAAAATCTGTACGAGACGGTCAAGGCCATCGGCATGGAGCTTTGTCCGGCCCTGGGGATATCGATTCCTGTAGGAAAGGATTCCATGTCCATGAAGACCGTCTGGGAGGATGAGAGTGGGAAACAGAAGAGTGTAACCGCGCCACTTTCCCTGGTGATCAGCGGTTTCGCTCCGGTAACGGATATCCGCAAAACGTTGACGCCTCAGCTTAGGACTGACTGTGGTGAAACCGACCTGATCCTGATCGACTTGGCGGCAGGCCAAAACCGCCTAGGCGGTTCCGCCTTGGCCCAGGTATTCGATCATGTGGGAGCCGTTGCGCCCGATCTGGATGACCCAGAAGACATGGTCGCATTCTTTGCAGTCATCCAGGGTCTCAATAGCGACGACAAGTTGCTGGCCTACCACGACAGGTCCGATGGCGGTCTCTTCGTAACACTTGCAGAGATGAGTTTTGCCAGCCACTGCGGTCTGGAGATCAAGCTTGATGGCCTTGCCGAAAAGCCTGCCCAGTTTGCCAGGGAGTTGTTCAATGAAGAACTCGGTGCAGTAGTCCAGGTCCGTCGCGACGATACTGCGTTCGTGCTACAGCAATTCTCGGCGGCAGGTCTGGGTGAGCACGCCTCAGTCATTGGCACGCTGAACAGTGACGACCGGATCCGCTTCGGGTTTGGCGGCGAGTACGTTATTGACAGGCCTCGGGCCGAGCTGCAGCGGCTATGGGCCGAGACCAGCTATCGGATTCAGGCCTTACGGGATAATGCCGATTGTGCACAACAGGAATTCGATAATCTGTTGGCGACCGGTGATAAGGGCTTGTCTTCCCACCTTACGTTTGATCCCCAGGAAGATGTAACCGCTCCCCTTGCCGGCAACGGACCTCGACCAAGAGTTGCGATCCTGCGGGAGCAGGGCGTCAATGGACAGGTTGAGATGGCGGCAGCCTTCGACCGCGCGGGTTTCGAAGCCATTGACGTCCACATGAGTGATCTATTATCAGGCAGAGTCAGCCTGGAAGGCTTCAGGGTCCTGGTCGCCTGTGGCGGGTTCTCGTACGGCGATGTGCTTGGGGCCGGTGGCGGATGGGCCAAATCCATTCTGTTCAATCCACGATTAAGAGAGCAATTCGCTGCTTTCTTCGAGCGACCGGATACCTTGTCCCTTGGGATATGTAATGGCTGTCAGATGTTATCAAGCATTCGCGAACTCATACCGGGTAGCGAGGGCTGGCCGAGATTTGTCCGGAACCAGTCCGAGCAGTTCGAGGCCCGTCTCGTCATGGTCGAGGTGAAAGAAACCAACTCTGTCTTCCTCCAGGGCATGGCCGGCTCGCGTATACCTGTTGCGGTAGCCCACGGGGAAGGTCAGATAGAGTTTGGCAGTGAGGCTGAAAGAGATCAGTTGCTTAACTCCGGACGCGTGACGTTGAAGTTCGTTGACCATGATGGACTCGAGACAGAGCGTTATCCCTTCAATCCCAACGGATCACAGCGGGGTATTACAGGGGTTACCTCGGCCGACGGCCGCGTGTCCATCTTGATGCCACACCCTGAGCGGGTCTTCCGGTCAGCCCAGTTCTCTTGGAAGCCGGATAATTGGGGGGAGGATGGGCCCTGGCTTCGGCTGTTCAGGAACGCCCGGCAGTGGCTCGGTTGATGGCTTTGTCTTAGAGCAAGGCCATAGGCTGAACAAGCCGGTTGCGTCATTTCTCCCGTGGAATGGTGCAATCGGCTTTTTCATGTTTAATGTAGTAACAAGTAACAAGTCGCGTTACTAGGCGTATCAATGCTTGTGTATATTTGTGCTACATAGCTACGACTACGAAAAACCGTCACTGATAAGCCGAAATCTGCGCCAAGTTTTAGCTTAAAATAGACGTTTCGAAGCGCTTTTTCTTCTTGACTTACCGGTTTTATGCACATTTTCAACCAGCTCCTGCCGGTTCTTTAAACAAACTGTCCATTTATGCTTCAACTCCTGAAGCTGATAACTAACCTTTTGAAAATAAAGGATAAAATTAGTTAGGCCAATTTGTCGCCAATTTGTTCCCTGGGCTGTAATGACAGGGGGTTAGGAGGCATTCCCCAAATCTTTCCCCAGAGTTATCCACAGATTCTGTGGGTAACTTTCTTAGCCTTTGAAAAAGAAAAAATTACCGGATATACCAGGGTGCGAGCATGGTTTTTGGGCCCGACATTGTGTCAGTATTTTCCAATGCTTTAGAAATGCCCATAAGGTAAGCCGCGAGGTGTCTTGTGTATAAACTGTGCTATTTCGTACCTGAAACCCATCTCGAGCCGACCAAGACAGCCCTGTTTATGGTGGGGGCTGGTCGGATCGGAGACTACGACTCCTGTGCCTGGCAATGCGAAGGCAACGGTCAGTTCCGGCCCCTGGCGGGAAGTCAGCCGTTTCTGGGTCAGGAAGGAGCGCTGGAGGTTGTAAAAGAGTTCAAGGTTGAGCTGGTATGTGAGGATGAGGTCATCGACCAGGCGATCTCGGCTCTGAAAGGGGCTCACCCCTATGAGGAGCCTGCCTATGAGGTCTATCGAATGGAAGCAAAGTAAAGCGGTGCACTGACATCGATACTAGTCTTTCTTTTGGTCCATACGATGGCGGATGTCACTGACATGAAGTGTAAAGCGACCGTTACGCTGCTCTTCTATAAAATGTTCCAGCGTTCGTTTGACCGTAGGGAAGGAAATTTCACTCCACGGAATGTTGTCCGGCTCGAAAAGTTCCGTCTCCAATGATTCCTCTCCTGCGCCATAGATGGCGTCCTTCATGGATGCACGGTAGAACATATGGACCTGATCTATGTGAGGGACATGGATGATGGAGTAAAGCTCTTCGATGGTAACGTCCGCCAGGGCTTCCTCCCAGGTTTCCCGCCTGGCCGCCTCATCTGTGGTTTCAGTGTTTTCCATGTACCCTGCCGGAAGGGTCCAGTACCCGTACCTGGGTTCGATGGCTCGCTTGCAAAGCAAAATGCGGCCGTCCCAGACGGGAACTGTTCCAGCAACGATGCGGGGGTTCTGGTAGTGGATAGTCTCGCAGCTTGAACAAACGAATCGATGGCGGTTGTCGCCGGCCGGAATCCGGTGCTCAACAGGATGGCCGCATGTGCTGCAATATTTCATGTAAACCCCCGTATACTCTGTGAAGCGCCAGTGTAACTTTCTCGTTTCCCGGTGTCTCACTCAACTTTGATCGCAGCGAGGCGTGTGTTTTGCGTGACATACTGACAGAACGATTGGCGGGGTATGCTCCCAGACAGTTGGCTCTGGACTACCCCGAAGCGGGCATCCTTGTGCCAGTAACGGACAATACGCAAAACCCGGAGATCATCTTTACGTTGAGGTCCGCCAATATGACCACCCACCGCGGCCAGGTCTCTTTCCCCGGCGGCCGACGTGACCCTGAGGATCCGTCCCTTCAGCATACCGCCCTTCGGGAGACCCATGAGGAGATAGGGCTGCCGCCGGAGCAGGTCCAGATAGTTGCGCCGCTAAGCCAGGTCATGTCCCGCTACGGTATTCTCGTTACGCCCTATGTGGGGGTTGTACCCGAGGCGCATCCTCTGAGTGCCAATCCGGCTGAAATCGAGACAATATTCCGGGTGCCGGTATCCTATTTTCTTGAAGATAGACGCGAAAGGACAGACGCTCTCGATTTCCTAAGCAATACCTACTATGTGCCCTGCTATCGCTGGGAGCGTTTTCAGATATGGGGACTGTCGGCTGTGGTTCTGGTCGACTTTCTGAATGCGGTGTACGATGCCGGCATTGACCTGCTAGAGCCCCGGTAAACCGAAACTATAGAGGGACAGTTATGATATTTGAGCTTGGCGATCGCAAACCTGAGTTGAAGGGCGGTGATCATTTTATCGCCGAAAACGCAACGGTTATCGGCAGCGTTGTACTGGGTGACCGTTCCAGTGTCTGGTTTAACGTGGTGATTCGTGGGGACAACGACTTGATCTCCATTGGTCCTGAAACCAATATCCAGGACGGTTCGGTCCTTCATACGGACTCAGGCGTCAAGCTTACCCTGGGCCGCGGCGTCACGGTTGGGCACAAGGCCATGCTTCACGGGTGTACAGTGGGGGATTACTCTCTGATCGGTATCAATGCGGTGGTTCTCAACGGTGCCCGTATCGGAAAGCACTGTCTCATTGGCGCAAATGCGTTGATTCCCGAAGGCATGGATGTACCTGACGGGTCCCTGGTAGTGGGGTCGCCGGGCAAGATCAAGCGTGAACTGAATGAAAGCCAGCGTAAGATGCTGGAGCTCAGTGCTGATCACTACGTGCAAAACGCTGCCCGTTACCGTACGGCGCTGAAGCCCGTCAGGGTCGATGGAGCATGACAGTGGCTGACAAAGTACGCTCGCCTTGTGTGAGCGTATGCGCACTGGATGAAAACGACGTCTGCATCGGATGCCAGCGAACTGGCGATGAAATAACAGCCTGGAGCGGACTGACAAACGAAGAGCGTCTTGAGGTTCTGAAGAAAGTAGCAGAGCGCGAACGCCAGGTAGCCCTTTAGTCTCTGATTGATCTCACGCTCATACAGAAATAAGTACAGGTAACGTCATGGTCAATATTGGTACGCCGCTCAAGGAGAATGCGTTCAAAGTTCTTTTTTGCGGTGCGGGCGAGTTGGGTAAAGAGGTTGTCATCGAACTCCAGCGCCTGGGTGTAGAGGTTATTGCAGTGGATCGCTATGCCAACGCCCCGGCAATGCAGGTCGCTCATCGCAGCCATGTAGTGGATATGTTGGACCCAATGGAGCTTCGTCGAATAATTGAACAGGAACAGCCCGATCTGGTGGTGCCAGAGATCGAGGCGATCGCCACGTCTGAACTGGTGTTGATGGAAGCCGAGGGGCTAAAGGTCATACCCACAGCTCGGGCCGTCAACCTCACCATGAACCGTGAAGGTATTCGAAGGCTCGCTGCGGAAGAACTGGGATTGGCAACATCGCCCTATCGCTTTGCAGAGTCCCGGGAAGCCTATCACCTTGCCGTCAGGGAAATTGGGCTACCGTGTGTGGTCAAGCCGGTTATGAGTTCGTCGGGCAAAGGGCAGAGTCTGGTGAAGGTGGATCAGGACATTGATCCCGCCTGGGAATATGCCCAAACCGGCGGGCGCGCTGGCAAGGGCAGGGTGATTGTCGAAGGCTTTGTGGATTTTGACTATGAGATTACGCTCCTGACGGTTCGGCACATCAATGGCGTGGCCTTCTGTGACCCTATCGGCCACCGGCAGGAAGATGGCGATTACCGCGAGTCCTGGCAGCCCCAGCCTATGAGTGGCGCGGCTTTGGCCAGTGCTCGAGATATCGCTGCCAAAGTAACGGAGAACCTGGGTGGATATGGCGTCTATGGGGTTGAGTTCTTCGTGAAAGGTGATGAGGTGTACTTTTCCGAAGTTTCGCCACGGCCCCATGATACGGGGCTGGTGACCCTTATTTCACAGGATCTGTCCGAGTTCGCCCTGCACGCCCGGGCTATTCTCGGGTTGCCGGTACCGGTAATCCGGCAGTTGGGTCCGTCTGCCTCTGCTGTAATATTGCCTGACGGGGAGTCAGAGAATCCATCCTTCAACGGCCTTGAAAACGCGCTTGCAGAACCTGATACTCAAATAAGACTGTTTGGTAAACCCGCGATCAGCGGCAGGCGTCGGATGGGGGTTTTGCTTGCCCGAGACGAGACAATAGAAGCGGCCAGGGCCAAAGCAAGCCGTTCCGCAGCGTCTGTTAAAGTGTCGTTTTGATCACCGAATAATCGATCTGGAAGGTTTTAGGTTTTTTTCCAAAATCCCCGTTGACACCTGAGTGGGTGTCTGTAGAATGCGCATCTCCTTCG
>NZ_JAAMPF010000026.1 GCF_011074795.1 Marinobacter salicampi | reverse complement strand
TTCGCTGATCTACTGAGCCCCAGAGGGCCTTGATAGCTAGGCGCGATGGCGAAGGTTTGGTGGTTCCAAATCGAGACAGCGCAACGCGGCTACCAAGGCTCTCTGGGGCTCCCGAAGGGCGAGCCGCTGGGGCCTCTGGCCGGTGTTGCCAGCCCCTTGATGTGGAACCACCACACCTGCGGACTGGCGCCTTGGCCAGAGGCCCCAGAGGCTCGCAGTAGGTCAACGAATTAACCAGACGGGACACTTGACCGGATTCAGCCAGCTGTCGGCTGTTCCGCTGAAAAGCCCTTGCGGCGTACCCGATAGTGTGCGGTCGAGTTCGCCACGTGCTCACCGCCGGTATCAAACAGCTTACCCTCCAGTGTAAAGGCAGCTCGGCCGGTGTTGTCAGCTTCTGTTTTGATGGCGTCCAGGGTTTTACTGTCGAGGTTGAATTCCACCACCACATCCGATGAGGCCGGTTTCAGAAACTGCAAGCTCATTTCTTTCAGGATCGGGGTATAGGCTGGGCCCAGGTCGAATAGCGACAACACACCACCGGGTATCTCCGCCACCAGAAAATAGGCGCCGGCATAAAGACTGCCGAAGTGGTTCTTGTTGCCCTTTAGCCTGATACGGGCGCGGACATAACCGGGGCGGACTTCCTCTACCGCGAACCCGTTGCGGGTGGCGAAGGGGATCGACAGCCCGATCAACCTGTTAACCGCCGCGTAGCCACCGGTTTTCTTGGCCCAGGCCAGCGGCCGGCTCAGGGTGGCATCGGGGTCCACATGGGAAAGCCATTGGCCCGTTGCGCCAATCACACGATCCATCAAAGCCATTTCCTTACCTCAACCATAAATTCACGAAGGCCCTCATGATTACAGTGCATTAGTCCGTGCTCAAGTAATTCCCGCGCCTGATCACATATTTATTGCTGGCTTCACGTATTTTTTTAGTTCACGCACTAGACTTGAGCCAGGTTGCGAGTGGAGACCCTAACGGTAGTCCCGGAGCAAAAAAAGAACCTACAGAGCAAAGCAGAAGGAGCTCAGTGCCAATGGCGCTTAAAGTAGTGGGGGTTGTCAGGCTGGTAGGCAGTGCATTGGTGGTCGCTATTATGACCGCGTTCCTGTCCCAGGCTCAGGGTAGCCCTGTAGAGCCCGGGGAAAGCAATCTCGCCCCTTACCTGGCCACAGGCTCGCCAGCAAGGAAAGTAACGAAAGTAACGCTCTGGTACCGCAATTTCGATAGCCCCGCAGTCAGGCAGCTGGTCACTCTTGCCCTCGACAAGACCCCTGAGTATGGCCCCTACCTGCTCACCCGCAGTATGGAGATGGGCCAGGGCCGTGTGGTCCGGGAATTGACAAGAGCTGAGCCCTCACCCCTGGTGGACATGGCCAACATTGCTGCCTCCATCGAGAGAGAGAATCGCCTGGTTGCCATACCGATTCCCATTGATGGCGGGCTGTTGGGCCTGAGGATCTGTGTTGTCCGCTCCCAGGACATGGCCCGTTTCAAGGAGGTAAAAACCGTTGCCGATTTCGCCAGACTGGAGCTCACCATCGGCCAGGGTACCCACTGGCCAGACACCCAGGTGCTGCGCGCCAATGGGGTTGAGGTAATCACGGATGCGCGGTTTGAAACTCTATTTCGCATGCTCCGAAATGAACGTTTTTCCTGCTTTGCCAGGGGTATTAACGAGGTTCTTCATGACCTGGAGGCACTGGGTTCGGAGGACCTATCCATCGAGCCTGACCTACTCCTTGCCTACCCCATGCCCTCTTATTTCTTTTTCGCTGACCATCAGCACGAACTGGCTCACCGAGTTCAGCTTGGCATGGAACGGGCGATTGTTGACGGCAGTTTTGCTGGGTACCTTCGTACTCATTACCTTGAGGCAGTGACGAGCCTCCGGCTTGAGAACCGCAGGGTACTCGTCCTTGAGAACCCCTATCTTACCGAAGACTCGGCCGCCATATGGCGCAGAGCCCTGTCCACCCTGCGAAGCCGCATCGAGTTGGCCCACCCCGTTCGCTGATAATGATCAGACCTTGAATCGCTCAACATTCTGATTGAGCGATTCACCGACCGTTTCGATCTGACCGCTATAGACATCGTTCTCACTGGCCGCCGCAGCCGCTTCCTGGCCCTGATCGGCAATACGGGTAATAGAGGCGTTGAGTTCTTCGGTTACCGAGGTCTGCTCTTCGGATGCAGTAGCAATCTGGGTGGTCATCTCGCTGATGGAGGTGATTGCCTCGGCAATGCGGTTCAAGGTTTCCATGGCGTCCTGGGCCTTTTCCATACTGACATTGGAAACCGCCGTTGAGGCCTGCATTACCTGGACCGCTTCGTTGGCACCCTTTTGCAGGCGCTCGATCATGTTGTTGATCTCTTCCGTGCTGTCCTGGGTGCGTTTCGCCAGATTTCTGACTTCGTCAGCCACAACCGCAAAGCCACGACCGGCATCCCCTGCCCTGGCCGCTTCGATGGCCGCATTCAGGGCGAGCAGATTGGTCTGTTCAGCAATTCCCTTGATCACATCCAGCACCGATGTGATGTCAGTGACGTCTTTGCCCAGCTTGTCGATGACCGTTGCAGCAGAGGTAATCTCGGTGGATAGTCGCTGTACTGCGTCCCGCGACGCGGCAACCGTGGTGAGCGAGGCCCGTGAATCATCATCTGCTGCATTGGCCGCTTCGGCAGTCTGCTGGGCACTCTGGGCAATCTGGCCAGCTGCGGCTGACATCTCGTTGATCGCCGTTGCAATCATGTCGATTTCGGTTTGCTGACGGTCCACACTGCTGCGGCTGGTGACTGCTGTTTTTCTCAGGGAAACCACACTGCCGCTCAGTTCCGCGGCACCGCGCTGCACGTCCTGAACCACCTCGTGAATGTTCGCAATAAAGCTGTTGAAATGGGTGGCCAACTGTCCGAACTCATCCTTGCTCTCAACTTTGAGCCGCTGTGTCAGGTCTGCATTGCCACTGGCAATACCTGCCATAGCCTCACCCAAGCGGCGCAGGGGCTTCATCAGGGTCTTCAGGGCAAGATGCAGAATCACCAGTGCGACCACCAGCGCCGCAAGGGCAAAAACGATGCCGGTGATGCGTGCTTCCTGAACCGGTGCATTGATAAGGCTCTCATTGGCAAAAGTGGCCAGATACCAGTCAACCGCCCGGGCTTCGGTAATCGAGTGGAAGCTTACCCGCCAGATGTCGCCATCAATGTCCAGCTCCCGGGGCTGACCGGTAAGGTCGGGCCTGGCTCCGGTCAAGCTTGCCACAGGCTCGCCAACCAGGTCCCGGTCCGGATGATAGAGAACGGTGCCATCCGCACTGATCAAAGCCGCGTAACCGGTATCGGCCAGGGTGAGCGTAGAAAGTATGTTCTGGATGGCGCCCAGGGTAATGTCGCCGCCCACAACGCCGGAATAGTTTCCGGCTCGCACGGGTGCCAGCGTCGATATAATGGTTTCGTTACTGGCAGCGTCAAGATATGGCTCGGTGAAAGACGCTTGCCCAAGGTCTTTCGCAAGCTTGAACCATGGCCGTGTGCGGGGATCGTAGTCATCCGGAAGGGTTGCAGCGGATTCCGCAGTTGGCATCAGCATATAGCCATTGTCCAGACCTACGTAGACATCCTTGAAGCCGCCGCCCTGAGTGGCCGACTGAAGAATTGCCTGAGCCTGATCATCATCAGTTACTCCGTTAAGGGCCTTAGCAACCCCCTCAGTCATGCTGAGACGGGTATTGAGCCATTCAGCGATGCTTGACGTACTCTGGGCGACGGCGTCGTCTACCAGTGCGTCAACATAGGTTTCAGTGGTCTGGGTCAGGCGATAATCGCCCATCATCGTATAGGTGCCCATCACCAGCGCCAGCAATAAGCCGACGGCGAATAGAAGCTTTTGTCCGAAGGTCAGGCTTGTCATTAGGGTCTCTCAAATTTCGGGCTTGTGCAGGACCGGTCCAACCTGCATGTGCGTGCTTGTGGCGTCATAAACGCTTTTCGGCGGTAGCCGCGAAGTCTTTAAAGCCTTCTGGTAAAATTCTGTGAACGACGCACTGCGACTGCGGAAATCACATACGGATGAGCCGGGCGCTTCTTAACCTGGTTAAAATCATTACCCGGACCGATCTGCAAGTCTGGGAAATTCCCTGGCATCAAAGGAGCTGCCCCGTTTATGGCCCATGAAGAGCTGCACCTCAATCTCAGAAACCTGACCCTGGATGACTATCCCCAGCTCAAGGTTCTGATGGACCGAATCTATGAAGACATTGGTGGGGCGTGGCCCAAGGACACAATCAAGGCACTGGTTGAGCAGTTTCCGGACGGACAGATCTGTATCGAGGATTCAGGGGAGCTGATTGCCGTTGCCCTGACAGTACTGGTCAAGTACGAGCGCTTCAGTAATCCGCACACCTACGACGACCTGATTCTGCGCAACGAAAAGATCTGGCACAACGCCAACGGTGATTCCCTTTATGGGCTGGACGTGTTTATCGACCCTGAGTATCGGGGGTACCGCCTGGGTCGTCGCCTGTACGAGGCGCGCAAAGAGCTGTGCCGCTCCATGAACCTGCGGGCAATCCTGGCCGGTGGTCGTATCCCCAGCTATCACAAGTACGCCAAGCAATACACGCCGGCGGAATACATCGAGCGCGTGGACCGCAAGGAAATCTACGATCCGATCCTGACCTTCCAGCTTTCCAACGACTTCCAGGTCACCCGGCTGATGCACAAGTACATGCCGGAAGACGAAAAGTCCCTGGGCTACGCCACCTTGCTGGAGTGGAACAACATCCTTTACACCCCGCCCTCCTCCGTACTGGATGTTAAAAAGACCCAGGTACGCATGGGCGCGGTTCAGTGGCAAATGCGGGAGTTCACCTCGGTTGAGGAAGTGCTCAAACAGGTCGAATACTTCGTCGACGCCCTGTCTGACTACAAAAGTGACTTTGCCCTCTTTCCGGAATTCTTCAACGCTCCGCTGATGGGCCTGACCGATCAGCTTGACCAGACCCGCGCCATTCGCTTTCTGGCCGGATTCACTGAACAGTTCCGCAATGAAATGTCGGAAATGGCCGTGAGCTACAACATCAACATAGTGACCGGTTCAATGCCCCTGCTCGAGGATGACCGGGTCTACAACGTGTCCTACCTGTGCCACCGGGATGGCCGGGTGGATGAACAGCGCAAGATTCATATTACCCCTCACGAACGTCGGGACTGGGTCATTGCCGGCGGCGACAAGTTCCAGGTATTTGACACCGACGCCGGGCGTGTCGCGATCATGATCTGTTATGACATCGAGTTTCCTGAACTGGGGCGCATTGCCGCCAGCCAGGGCGTCGATATCATCTGTGTTCCCTTCTGGACTGACACCAAGAACAGTTACCTGCGGGTCAGGCACTGTGCCCAGGCACGGGCCATCGAAAACGAGTGTTATGTGGTCATCACAGGCAGTGTCGGTAATCTGCCCAAAGTGGAGAACCTAGACGTCCAGTACGCCCAGTCGTCGGTTTTTTCACCATCGGATTTCGCTTTTCCTCACGATGCCGTCATGGCCGAAACCACACCTAATACTGAAATGATCATGTTCTCCGATATGGACCTTGAGAAACTCAAACTGGTCCGGAATGAAGGCTCGGTGACCAACCTGAAAGACCGCCGGGTCGACCTGTATGATGTGAAAACCAACTTCGTGATCAGCCCTTCGGGCTCAGATGATAGCTAGTGTATTGGATTGACATTGTTGCCAAAGCTTTCCGGTCTGGCTATTGTTTAACCATAGCTGCCGGGGCCCGAGACACCGGCCCCGGCACGATGCACCTCAGGTAGTCTTCCAATTCTGCGAAAATGCGTATGCTGAAACACGTTGATCAACTAAGACAACCGTTACCCGACCTGACCGCCCGCTTCAATATCAAGCGCGGTCTGTTCCGGAAAGAATCCGTTGAGGCGGCACTGTTTGATCTCGACGAGCACGGCTGTGTGCTGAAAACGGACAAAATCTTTAACCCCGGCGACACGCTGTTGCTGGATCTGATCATGCGCATGCCCTTCGACAATATCACGGCGGCCAATCTTGGCGGGCTGGTGACCGAGCGTAGAAAGCACTGCAGCAACTTCTTCTATTCGGTTGATTTCATTGGGTCTGACTCTCGGCCTAGACCCTCTGATTCCGATAAGCTTGAGCGAATTCGGGACGTTCTGACAAAGAAACAGTCACTGCGGTCGCGGCGATCCCCGGGCTTCAGCCAGACTGCGTAACCCGGGCACCGGTGGTGCCCTTCAGTGGAAGTCAGTAAATCTCATAAAAACCTGGCGGATGAGTCATCCAATAGCGGATGCGTGCGGTAAGTATCTGTCAGGCTTTGTGGGCCAATTCTAGGGAAAGGGAGAAAGCCGTTATGGCCAAGAAAGATAAGTCTGTCGACAAGATCGTGAAGAAGGTAAACAAGGAATTCGAGAAGACCTCCACTCAGGTAGAAACCCTGATCAGCGAGGCCCTGAAACAGTTCGATTCCCTGCAATCCCAGATACAGGAACCCATACGCAAGCTGATCGGTGATCTCGACCAGATGCGTGAGCGGGAAATTAAGCGTTTCAACGAGGAGTTGGACCGCCGCCTGAACGAACTTCACGACCTGCAGGACAGCGTTCTTGAACGCCTTGGTGTTGCTTCAGCAAAATCCCGTAAAACCACAAAGAAAGCGGAAACGAAAACCGCTGACGTCTCAAAGAAAGCTGAAACCAAAGCACGGAAAAAGGCCCCTGCAACGACCCGTAAAGCCACTGCTGCGACCTCAACCGCCAAAAGCACGGTAAAGAGCACAGAGAAAAATACGGCCCAGTCAGCTGCATCTGCCGCGGGCACCGAGACCACGCCGGCAGCAAAAGCCAGGAGCACAGCGAAGAAGCCCTCAACCTCCAGGCCTGCTGGAACGGCTGCGACAAAGCCGTCGGTAAAGAAGAGCCAGGCCCACTCGACCAACCTCAAAAGAATTCTGGGCATTGGACCGGCGACCGAAAAGAAACTCAAGAACGCAGGCATAACGTCTATTGGCCAGATCGCCAATCCGTCACCGGCGGAGCAAGACATCCTCAGGGAATTTTCATCAGTCAAGGGCGCGGAAAACTGGTCCAATGAAGCCAAGAAGCTTGTTTAATGCAGAAAACTGAACAGCCCGTCCTACGTGACATAGTCTTGATTGGCGGTGGACACAGTCACGTAGGTGTTCTCAAACGCTTCGCCATGAACCCGACCCCAGGTGTGCGCCTTACCCTGATCTGTCGGGATTCCCATACCCCCTACTCCGGCATGCTGCCCGGTTACGTGGCAGGGCACTACACCTACGATGACGTCCACATTGACCTCAGCCGTCTTGCTGAGTACGCCGGCGCCAGGCTGTATCGTGACGAGGCCATTAACATTGACCGCGCCAGCAAAAAAGTATTGTGCCGGAACCGTCCTGCTGTCCCGTACGACCTGCTGTCGATTAACATCGGGTCAGCCCCCCGGGTTAATGACGTGCCAGGGGCCAGCGAGCACGCGGTTCCAGTCAAGCCCATCCATGGTTTTAACGCCCGCTGGCTATCGCTGTTGGCGAGGCTGGAGACCCATGATGGCCCCATGTCGGTGGCGGTGGTTGGTGCTGGTGCTGGCGGTGTCGAGCTGACCCTGGCCATGCAGTACCGCCTGCGTAAGGAATTGGCAGCCCGGGGCCGGGACCCAGGTCAGCTGAGCTTCCATCTGTTTGACGCCGAGCCCAAACTGCTTCCCACCCATAACGAAAAAGTGCGCAGCCGGTTCGAGCACACCCTGCGTGCCCGAGGTGTGCATCTACACCTGGGCTCGCCGGTCACCGAAGTTGCCGCCAATCACCTGTTGACCGAATCAGGCGACTCGTTCGTTATCGATGAGGTGCTCTGGGTTACCCGCGCCGCGGGCCCTGAATGGTTAAAGTCCACCGGACTGGCCCTGGACGAAGGCGGGTTTATACGGGTGCGGGAAACCCTACAGACCGAAACCGACGAAGACATTTTTGCTGCCGGCGACATAGCCAATGTCATTGGTCATCCCCGTGAAAAAGCGGGAGTATTCGCCGTGCGCCAGGGTCCGCCGTTGGCAGACAATCTACACCGTGTTGCGACGGGCAAGAAGCCGGCCCCATTTGTACCCCAGAAAAAATGGCTGCAACTGATCAGTACCGGCGACAAATATGCCATTGCCTCCCGAGGCGATAAATCGATATCCGGACGACTCGTGTGGCGCTGGAAGGACTGGATTGATCGTCGGTTCATGGCCAGGTTCAATAACCTTCCGGACATGTCCGAGAATACGGCTTTGCCTGATACCTCGGCAGCGCAAAACCCGGAGGAGGCCTCCCAGGCGATTTCAGCCGTCGCCATGCGCTGTGGTGGCTGTGGCGCCAAAGTCGGCAGCACGGTACTTTCCCGCGCCCTTGGTGAACTGCGTCCGATCGAGCGGGACGATATCCTGATCGGTCTGCACGCTCCGGACGACGCTGCTGTGCTGCGGGTCCCCCCGGGCAAGGCAGTTGTCCATACGGTCGATTTTTTCCGCGCTTTTATCGACGACCCTTACATTTTCGGTCGGGTCGCGGCCAACCACAGTCTCGGGGACGTCTTTGCCATGGGTGCCGAGGCCCAGAGCGCAACGGCCGTGGCCACTGTGCCCTATGGTATCGAATCCAAGGTTGAAGATGTGGTCTACCAGATGATGCTTGGCGCCGTTGAAGTACTGAACGAAGCGGGTTGCGCCCTGGTAGGCGGGCACACCGGCGAAGGTCGCGAGCTGGCTCTGGGTTTCGCGGTTAATGGCCTGATAGACCCAGATAAAGTCATGAGCAAAGGCGGCTTGAAGGCCGGCGATGTCCTCATCCTGACCAAGCCAATCGGCACCGGCACCTTGTTTGCCGCCCATGCCAAACTCAAGGCCAGGGGCCGCTGGATCGACTCGGCGCTGAGCTCGATGATGCAGTCGAACAAGAAGGCGGCAGAATGTCTGAGCCGCTTTGGCTCCAGGGCCTGCACTGATGTAACGGGGTTTGGCCTGCTCGGACACCTGGTTGAAATGACCCGACCGTCCGGCGTAGATGCCGAGCTTTCCCTGTCTGCCATCCCGGTACTGCCTGGCGCCGAGGAAACGGCCGCCGCCGGCATACTCAGTTCGCTCCAGCCGGCCAATATCCGCCTGCGCCGGGGTATACGGAACCAGGATGAGTGGGTCGACAACCCGCGCTACCCACTGATATTCGACCCCCAGACCGCCGGCGGGCTTTTGGCCAGCATCCCTGCGGATAAAGCGGATGCCTGTGTGGCGGAGCTGAAATCCCTGGGCTATGGCGAGACTGCGGTTATTGGCCGCGTTTTACCTCAGGGTGAAGCGATTGAACCGATTGTGCTGAAGGCATAGTCAAGGGCGTCTACCAGGGCTGCCCTTTCAGCGGCCGGGGTAAAGTGGAGGGCCTTTGCCACTACTTTCTGCTTTAACGAACCGAGAAATGCCGGGTCGTTCTCAGCCAGGTTTAAAAGCGCGGCAAGGGCCTTTTCATCGCCGGCCGGGAAATAGCCCGGGTAGTCATCGCCCAGCAAACCCCGATTGCCAGCAATGTCGGAAGCCAGAATGGGCAAGCCTGCCCGGCAGGCTTCAGAAACCACATTGGCGCCGCCTTCCATGACAGAACTGATAACCATGACCTGACTGCCCAGCATTAACGCCTGGGTGTCCTCGCGCTCGATTTCGCCCAGCCACTGAAACCGGCTGTTCCGGGTCTCCTCCTCCAGCGCGGCTGCTTTCCAGGTGTCGTCGTGGGCTTTGCCGGCCTGGATAATGTCTATGGCCGAATCGGCAGGCAGCAGGCGAGCGGCCATCGCGGTTCGCAGTGAGTCCTTTTCGTGCCTCAGATGCCCGACCACACAGACAGTGAAGCGCCCCTGCCGGCACATAGGATGACTTTTCGGAGCAACGGATGGCTGTTCAGCCGATTGGAGGACCGTTCTCAACCTGCTTCGAAACCGGGCGGGAATATCCTGGGCTACCAGCCGATGCAGTCCGATCAGGCAGTGGCTGGCTGCCATCGACGCCAGCGTCGGTTCCGGTTGGCTGAACTGGAACTGATAGATGTCGGTGCCCGTGAGAGCCGTCACCAGTGGTTTGTCCGGAAAACGCTGGTGGAAATCCATGATGGCGCTGTGGCTCCGCCAGGCATGCAGGGCAATCAGGGCGTCTACCCGGGCTCCGTCGTTAGCGTCGTAGTCCGTAGCAACCACAACGTCGTATCCTGCTGTCTTGAGCAGTGATGCCCACCGCTCTGCAGTTGCCCGGTTACCAGCCTTGGAGCCTGAGGGAGCGGGGGTCAGTACTAGCAGCTTCATGGTGTTCTCGCACTGGAAGACATTGAGACATTGAGTGTGTCGGGACTTTTTTCTACGGCAGAGCCAGAAATAGAGACTAATTTTCTTTCTATGCAAAGCCAAACCACAAGGCGCGGCGTAATTGGATCAGACCTGTATGAAATACTGGTATCCTTGTACCCCTGTTCCAGTTATGCCGTTGTTAAGTCAAAGGAAGAATAGATGAAAAACATGACCAGCAAACAGGTTGGTGGCTTAAGCCATATCGCGGCTACTGGCGGCTCGGCCCCGGCCGACACCCTTGCCTTTGCATCCATCCCCGGCGAAAAAAACGGGCGGGTAGTTCGCCTTGCAGTTGCTGTTCCCTCCCGGTCATCGTCTATCCCGACCTCCCATGACGAATACGAGCCTATTCGAAAGCTAGCGGTGCTGCCAGGGATTCCGGATTGATGTCAGCTCTGCAGTTAAAAGACACAAGTGCGGCGTTCAAGGGCAAGCGGGTACTCGGTCCTCTGTCCCTGTCTGTAGGTAAGGGAGAAAAGATCGCCCTGGTGGGTGGTAGTGGTGCTGGCAAGTCGACTCTGATCAGGCTCTTGTATCAACATGCTCAGGGTCGTGTCGCCCTTGTCCCTCAGGACCTCGGTCTGGTGCAGTCGCTATCGGTGTTCCATAACATCTTCATGGGGCGTCTTAACGAGCATCCTACCTGGTATAACCTTGCCACTCTGGTCAAACCCTTCCAGCGTGAGAGGAATGATATCGGCCCCTGGCTGGAAAAACTCGGTATGACTGAAAAGCAGTGGACCGCCGTTGCCAGTCTTTCAGGAGGCCAGCGCCAACGCGTTGCAGTGGCCCGTGCCCTCTACAGCCACGCTCCGGTATTACTCGCGGATGAGCCTGTATCTGCCCTTGACGGCCCGCTGGCACACACGGTGATGGGACTGCTGACTGACTCTTTCGAAACCTCGGTTATTGCCCTGCATGATGTGCAACTGGCGCTGAAATACTGCAATCGTATTGTCGGAATTGCGGAAGGCCAGATTGCCCTTGATGAGGCCCGCGAACGGCTGACCGAAACCGACATCCTGCAACTCTACTGAGCTCCCCATGTCGTTAACTCCCACCGTTCGCGTCAGCCTGTTGTTTTTCGCCATTGCCCTGGCGAGCCTGGCCGTTGCCGATATTGCCATTACGACGGCAAATCCCTGGCGCGATCTTGGCCGGTTTTTCATGGGTTTGGCGACACCGGACTTCTTCAGTACAGATAGTTTGGGGACGGCGATACTCCGGACCGTAGCCTTCGCCTTCACCGGTGTCGCCCTTGGCAGCCTGAGCGGTTTTATTCTGGCTCTGGTTTACCGATTCCGTCTGGTCCGGACACTCTGTGCGTTCATCAGAGCGATACACGAACTCTTCTGGGCTCTAATTTTCCTGCAGTTTTTTGGTTTCCACCCGCTGACAGGGGTTCTTGCCATCGCCATCCCCTATGCAGGTATTTTTGCCAAGGTCTATTCCGAGATACTGGATGAGGCTGACCCGGAGCCCCGGCGGCTGCTGCCCCTGGGCACCGGCGTCATATCCGCCTTCCTTTACGCGCGCATTCCCGATTGCTGGGATCAGATCCGCACCTACACCGCCTATCGCCTTGAATGTGGCTTGCGGTCAAGTGCAATCCTGGGGTTCGTGGGCCTACCTACCATCGGCTTTTATCTGGAATCCTCATTCTCCCAGTCACATTATTCGGAAGCCGGCGCCCTGCTGATCCTGTTCTACGTACTCATAGCCACCATGCCCTGGTGGTTGCGTCCGAAACTACTGCCGCTGTATGTGGGTGCCGCACCCTTTTTCCTTGGCGACGGACTACCGATCGTATGGGGTAACGTCACCCGGTTCTTCACCGAGGACATCGTGCCCAGTCCAATCCGCAATGACGAGGGCCTGAGTGGACTCGCCGCCTGGTTCAGTGACCTCATGGTCAACGAGGCGCTGCCCGGGATCTGGAACACAGTCATTCTGACCCAGATAGCTCTGGTGTTTACCGGCCTCCTCGCCCTGTTGGCGTTTCCGCTCATATCACAGCATTTTGGTGGCCCGGTCCGGCGAGCTTCCGGCAATCTCTTTCTGGTGATTGCCCGGTCGACCCCCGAGTACATTCTTGCCTATATTCTGCTGCAACTCTGGGGCCCCTCCATGTTGCCTGCAGTGGTCGCCCTGGCCCTCCACAATGGTGGCATCATCGGCCACCTGATCGGTCGCCAGAGCAGCGGCATCAAGCTGCGGGCCGATGCTTCACATGGGGTGAACCGCTATGCCTTTGAACTGGTGCCCAGAGTCTACCGTTCGTTCCTGGCGTTTCTGTTTTATCGCTGGGAAATCATCATGAGGGAGACAGCCATACTGGGCATTCTGGGTATCGCCACCCTGGGTTTCTATATCGACAGTGCCATACAGGAAATCCGGTTCGACCGCGCTATGGTGCTGATTCTGATCACCGCCCTGCTCAACATTGGCATTGATGCCCTGTCGCGCTATATCCGGCGTAAGCTGGCCCTTCAGACCATGCCAACCTGCTAGCCATATCACGTTTACACACCGTTACAGTTGGTATACTTGCTGAAACATCCATGCATACTGAAACACAGGCTGCGGCCGACAGGGATGAGCAACTGAATGAACAATATCGTCTTGGTGATGGTGGTGGGACTGGCAGGATTGATGGGCCTGCTTGGTTTCCGGGTTATAACACTTTTCCGGAACCAGGCCTGGGAAGCTACGCCCACGGGCGCCCTCACAGGGCAGCAGCCTGCCTCCTCAGTGCATCACCGCGAACAGATAATCGGAAGCTCCGCAGTCAAGGAAAAGCCGACAGCCAGACCCTCAAGCCCACGTTCGGAGCTGATTACTTGCCTGCATATTCTGCTGAGTCTGCAAATGCGCGACTGCCAGGATCAGGGTCTTGATCTGAAGCAGGCTCCGGGTGAGGTTCGTCAATACGCTGTGGCCTGGTTCTACGGCGCAGCCTGTACTCTTTGTGAGCCCGGGAAGCGGCATAGCGAAGAGCTGATGGAACTGGTTGCTTCGGTGGTAGCCCGCAAGTTTGGTTCGACGGATATGGCAGCCTTGCAGGCCATAATGAGTCTGACCCAATGCAGCGTAAGACTCGGCTGTTTCCGCAGCGGCCTTGATGGCGCGCAGGCATGGCTCGGCAGACGCTTCGTCCCCACCCCCCTCAGCCTTTACACCGCTATTACCAGCTACGCCCTGGTCTGATCAGGCAGGGTGTCTCGCCGGCTCCAGCAAGGTCCATTCCCGTCCCAATGCAACCACTTCGGTTTCTTTATCACCGGCCGCCTCTATGGGAACACCCATGAGCTCGGGCCGCTGAAAACTGCCGTCGTCCTGGCGGAGCATGGTGTCCACGTTCACCGAACGTACCTGATAGGTCATGTCACCCACCCGAACCTGGGAGCGGTGGGTAAGCCCGAAAATAAAGCGGCAGTAGTCCAGCTTGAGTTGGGTCAGGTCCTGCTCAGCCTTGTTGATCTTGCGAATGAGCACCTGATGAACACTGTCAGCGTATTGCATGAAGTTGTCCCTGTTGAACCTGTGTTTCCCGCAGAATTTTACACAAAGCCAGTCACTTTCACCCCTGTTTGGTGGTCTTTAAAGCCGCGCTCCGGTAACTGAATACCAGGGTTATGGACTGGTTCTCAGCAGGCATGAGCGTTTGTCCTTTATTGATGTCGATACGCCAGGTCATATTGGGTTCGAGCGTGCATACCGGCGGCACGAACTCAGCGTTCCAGCCATCCCCGGCTTCGTTACGGGCCAGTGGAACAGGATACTCGCCCAAATACATGGTCTGACCCCGCAGTATGCCCGTTAGACGCTCGCCGGTGTCCGGCCCTTTCACCTCGAGTCTGAACAGCTCAGTGGTGTCTTCCCGGGCAAGGGTCATGCTTGCCTGCCAGAGCCCGCCATTATGTTTCCACGAGCAGGTCCCGGCAAGCAGGTCACAGCTTTCGCTGGCGTGAAGGGGGGCATCATCCGTTGATGAGTTTTTCGAAAACAACCAGCGTGGCCCAAGCACAGCAATGGCCAGCAACCCGGTTACGAGCAGAATGACGGCAATGGCCCTGAGATTCATAGACGGCCTTTGGAACAAGGGTTGGCCCCGCATTATGCCGCGCCCCATGTCCGAAACCTAGACTTACCAAAACAGGGTCTTATTGAAACAGGGCCTTATCGAAATACAGCCCCTGCCAAATGGTCGCTACCTGTGGGGCCAAACGCCGCCTGCCTGCGTATAATCCGGGGTTCCGCTACCGGCCGGGGAATGCAAGAATAGCGATCTGCCAAAATAGGCTTTCTTATCAAGGCAATAACTTTTCACCGATGGGATAACAGCGTGCAACCGGATATATCCATACAGCAGGTGAGCAAGATCTATTCCGGGGGATTCCGCGCCCTGAATAATATCAACCTGGATATCCAGCGCGGGGAAATCTTTGCCCTGCTCGGTCCCAACGGTGCCGGCAAAACCACCCTGATCAGCATTATCTGCGGCATTGTGAATCTCAGCGAAGGCCGGGTACTGGCCGCCGGCCACGACATTATTGATGACTACCGTGCGGCACGGGAAACCATCGGGCTGGTTCCCCAGGAACTCAACACGGATGCTTTTGAAACTGTCTGGGATACTGTGTCTTTCAGTCGGGGGCTGTTCGGCAAGCCGCCAGCACCACGTCATATTGAAAAGGTATTGAAAGATCTCTCCCTCTGGGACAAGCGCAAATCCCGCATTCTTGCGCTGTCCGGTGGTATGAAGCGGCGCGTAATGATAGCCAAGGCCCTGAGCCACGAGCCCCGCATTCTCTTTCTGGACGAGCCCACCGCGGGTGTTGATGTGGAGCTTCGTCGTGACATGTGGGAGATGGTGCGAAAGTTACGGGAGAACGGCGTCACCATTATCCTGACCACCCATTATATCGAAGAGGCAGAAGAGATGGCTGACCGGATTGGCGTTATCCGCGACGGTGAGATCATTCTGGTAGAAGAGAAGACCCGCCTGATGGCCAAACTGGGCAAAAAAGAGCTCCGCCTGCACCTGCAGGTGCCCCTTGAAAAGGTGCCCCACGCCCTGGCGGCGGAGCCCGTTGTCCTGTCCGAAGACGGCTACGAGCTCATCTATACCTTTGATGCCCAGAATGAGCAGGCCGGGGTTGCCCGCCTTCTGCGCAAGATGGCTGACGAGGGAATTGACTTCAAGGACCTGCAGACCCGGGAAAGTTCCCTGGAGGACATTTTTGTGGGTCTTGTCCACGAGAACAAACCATGAATATCTACGCGATTCGGGCCATCTATAAGTTTGAAATGGCGCGCATGTGGCGAACCCTGATGCAGAGCATCGCGGCCCCGGTGATCTCGACCTCTCTGTATTTCGTGGTGTTCGGTTCAGCCATCGGGTCCCGCATGGGCGATATCGACGGTATCAGCTATGGCGCTTTCATCATTCCGGGCCTGGTCATGCTGTCCCTGTTGATGCAGAGCATTTCAAACGCCTCTTTCGGCATCTACATGCCCAAATTCTCCGGCACGATTTACGAGGTCCTGTCGGCCCCGGTCTCCTACGTTGAAGTCGTCATCGGTTATGTGGGAGCGGCAGCCACCAAGTCGGTGCTTCTGGGGGTCATCATCCTCATTACAGCCCGGCTCTTCGTGCCTTATGAAGTGGTCCACCCCTTCTGGATGTTTGCCTTCCTGGTACTGACCGCCATTACATTCAGCCTGTTTGGCTTCATCATCGGCATCTGGGCCGATGGTTTCGAAAAGCTCCAGATCGTTCCCCTGATGATCGTAACCCCGCTGGTGTTCCTCGGGGGCACTTTCTACTCCATTGATATGCTGCCGGAAATCTGGCAAACCATCACTTTGCTCAATCCGGTGGTGTACCTTATCAGTGGCTTTCGGTGGGCATTCTATGGGGTATCTGACGTACACGTAGGCATCAGCGTGGGCATGACCCTGTTTTTCCTTATTGCCTGCATGGCGTCGGTCTGGTGGATCTTCAAGACCGGCTATCGCCTGAGGTCCTGATAACCAGAGGATGGAGATGAACCTGTTGATCGGGCCTTTACCAATAGCCGCCGTGGTGCTTTTGTTTGCCGGCTGCGCACCCATGGAAGCCGCCCAGGAAGAGCTTGAGCTCGCCCAGGCTTGCCTGGTGACGGGTCCGGATACCGTCCACATAGAAGTGGAGCTCGCCCGGACCCGGGATGAACGGGAGCGAGGTCTGATGGAGAGGACCGAGCTTGACGAGCACAGGGGTATGCTCTTCATCTACGAGGATTTGCGCCCGCCAAGTCACAGCTTCTGGATGTATAACACCCCGCTTCCCCTGGACATCGCTTTCATCAGACCGGATGACACCATTGGTACAATCCGCGCTATGGCACCCTGCCCTGACACCGCCGGGCGCTGTCCCTCCTACCCTGCCGATGTGGCGTTTACCAGGGCGCTGGAGATGAACCAGGGCTTCTTTTCCAGGGCGGGCGTCAGGGAGGGCGACCGGTTTTTGCTCAAAGGCCAGCCCGGCTGCGACTGATGAGCAGGAGGCAACTGGCCCGATTCGGTATGCCGGCCTCATAAGGACCGTTTACACTGAAGGCTGAGTTACGCACTATTCTAATAAGCCAGTCCAATGAGTCGATCTTTATGCGTCGTAAATCCCAAGCCTCCACCCCCTCCTCCATCGCCGCTACCACCCCATCAATAATCATCCTGGGTACCGGTTTTGGCGGACTCTGTATGGCGATTGCACTGAAAAAGGCCGGCATTGATGGCTTTACCATACTGGAGAAGGCCAGTAGAGGCGTCGGCGGAACCTGGCGGGACAACACCTACCCCGGGGCTGCCTGCGATGTTCAATCACACCTTTACTCTTACTCTTTTGAGCCCAAACACGACTGGACCCGCAAATTTGGCAGGCAGGCGGAGATCCGGGCGTACATGGAGAGTTGCGTTGAGAAGTATGAGCTTGGGCCCCACATTCAGTTCAACAAGGAAGTGACCGAAGCGGTCTTTGACGAGAGCCTGAACGAGTGGCAGCTTACAACCGCTGACGGCAGCTCATTCAATGCCACTGTCCTGGTAACGGCCACGGGCCAGCTCAACCAGCCAGCCTACCCGAACATTGCCGGCAAAGACGAGTTTAAAGGCAAACTGTTCCACTCGGCACGCTGGGACCATGACTATGATCTGACCGGCAAGAGAGTCGCGGTTATAGGTACAGGGGCAAGCGCCATTCAGTTTGTGCCCGAAATCGTTGGCAAGGTGAAGCACCTGACCCTGTTTCAACGGTCCGCTGCCTGGGTGATCCCAAAACCTGACCGCAAGTTCTTCGGCTGGGAACACTGGCTTTTCAAACATATCCCATTTCATGACCGGGCTTACCGCGCACTTATTTACTGGAAAAATGAAAGCCGCGCGCTGGCCTTTACCCGCTTCAATGCCCTGCTGGAGCTGTTTTCATGGCTGGCAAAGCGGGAAATCCGCAAACAGGTCCGGGACCCTGGCAAAAAGGAAAAACTCGTTCCGGACTATAAAATTGGCTGCAAGCGGATCCTGATTTCCAACGATTGGTGTAAAGCCATGGACCAGGACCATCTGGACATCGAGACAGTCGGTATAAAAAAGATCAGCGCAAAAGGCGTAATAACTCAGGATGACCGGCTCCATGAGGTAGATGCGATCATTTTCGGAACCGGATTCAAGGCCACGGACTTCCTGTCACCGATTTCCATCAGAGGCATTGACGGCCTTGACCTTAACGATGCATGGCGTACCGGTGCCGAGGCTTACAAGGGCATCACCGTGGCCGGTTTTCCCAACCTCTTCATGCTCTATGGCCCCAATACCAACCTGGCCCACAATTCCATACTGTTCATGCTCGAATCCCAGGTTGCCTATGTCATGTCAGCCATCCGCCTGTTGCAGGACAAACAGTTAAAAGTGGCAATGAACGTAAAGGCTGACCGTCAAAGTACCTACGTCAATGGTATTCAGGCGAGGCTTGAAGGCAGTGTCTGGCAGTCTGGCTGCACGTCCTGGTATAAAAATGAGCATGGCAGGAACACGGTAAACTGGCCGGGCTTCACCTTTACCTACCGGTTAGCAACGCGTTCGGTGGATCCCACCGATTACGAATTTCGGGAACCAAAGCCGGTAGCGAAATCAGAATCCATGACCGCGACGATATCCCGAGAAGAGTCAGCTGCCTCTGAAAGCCCGACAGTCTGAGCCAGGCTGGTTCGCGGGAGTTAGAATCGCGGGAGTCAGAATAGTGGCGACCGAAGTTCAGGGTGTCAGTAGAAGACGGTAAGCCTGAACCCGCGCCAAAACGAACAGCACCCGGGTGATATGCCCGGGTGCTGTCTCCACTGCTTTTCAGTAAGCATAGGTGGCCACTTAGCTGTTGCGGCCGCCCTTCTTACCTGCCTTACGAGCTTCTTCTGAGTCAAACTCGTGGGCGCTGCCAGTCTCGTGGGCTACTTTGCCCCCTTTCTGGCCGGCCTTGCGTGCCTCTTCAGAGGTAAACTCGTGGGCATTACCGCTTTCATGGGCTGCCTTGCCACCCTTCTGGCCTGCCTTACGAGCTTCTTCGGAATCAAATTCATGGGCCTGGCCTTGCTCGTGGGCAGCCTTACCGCCTTTTCTGGCGATTTCCTGCTGCTTGTCTTCATCCATTGAAGCAAAACCGCGGTTGTCAGTTCCTTTATTAGCCATAATTGACCTCCATCATTTGTTGGTCCTACTTGCAGCGGACTGGCTGTACCAATCTGCCACATACTGTGTTAAGCAAAGCATGGGCCAACTATCAGGACGTCTTTAAAGCCAACTAAAAACAGCTACTTAACTGAGTATACGGGTTAAAAGGAACGTTTGGCTGGCAGGAAGTTCGCAATATTTTCAACTCTCGCGAAATAATTTCGTGTAGATGCATAATACATATTCCTTATGCGGACCTGCGCGTTTCCGCTCCCGAACTCTCTGTCTGACACGCTTCCGCTTTGAGACCGGGAATATCGATGAGCGTGATGCCATGGCCGGTTGAGCCGACCACACCGTTCTCCCGTAACTGACGAAGCGTTCTGTTCACATGCACCAGGCTCAGGCCAAGCGCATCAGCGATGACGGCCTGGGGTATGCGAACGGTATCCACGGGCTCCAGGCGCTGCCTGCCAGGCTGAAGTTCCCTGGGGCCCCGGCCGAAGAGGTAGGCTGAATTAACGGTTCCCGGAGTCGCCCTTGACCGTATTTCCAGCAGGAAATGGGCGACACGGCGGCGCGCGGGGGCCCTGCTAAGGGTTAGAAGACGCTCGGTCAGGACCGCCTGCTGGTGGGATAGAAGATTTATGAACCGCCGGGACAGTTCCGGCGACTGATAGAACAATCGTGAGACATCGGCTTTGTCATAGCTGACAAGACGGGTATCTGTCAGGGCCATCAGCCCCGAGCTGTACCAGCGCTCGGAAAACTCGTTCAGTTCGAGAATTTCGCCCGGAAAGTAGAGGTCGACCACCTGTCTGCTGCCGTCCTCAAGATAGCGGTAGGCAACGGCGGAACCTCGCTCAATCACATGCAGGCGGTTGGCCAGGTCCCCTTGGCGGCTGATCACCTCACCGCGACGCAGGTTTCGTCCACTGAACGGTAGACGATCAATATGCCTTTGATCAGCCACCGTCAGCGGTGAGCCGTTTTCAAAGCGTGCACGAAGCACCGTTGACGTGTCGCTCGGCATGATCCCTCCCTAGATTACGCGCCGTGCCTGCATTGGAAGATCGTCAGCCTAGTCTGTCTGCTCACCCCTCCTTTTCGTATTCCCGGAGTCTGTTGTAGAGCGTCTTGACACTGACCCCGAGCACCCGCGCGGCCTTTTCCTTTTTGCCGTCGCACTTACTCAGCGTCGCAAAGATCAGCTCTTTTTCCACCTCTGCCATGGACGTCCCGACACGGACGCTTAACTGGCCACCCTGGTTTGAGACAGGGGCGTAGTGCTGAAAAATCTCCTCAGGCAGATCGGCCGTATCGATGATTTCACCGGCCATGATGTGAGCCCGTAGTACCAGATTCTTCAACTCACGCAGGTTGCCGGGCCAGCGATAATCCTCCAGGGCATCCAGGGCCTCGTCAGTAAACTCCTTCGTGGTCTGCTCAATCTCGTTGAGTTCTTCAAGAAAGTGGCAGGCCAGCAATCGCACATCCCCGGACCGGTCCCTGAGTGGTGGCAAGGTAATCGGGAAAACCCTTAACCGGTACAGAAGGTCAGCCCGCAGCCGACCTTCCTCGACCTCCTGCTCCGGATCACGGTTGGCGGCAGCAATAATGCGCACGTCGGTGTTCTGTTCCTGGCCGCTACCTACCTTTGCAAAACGACTGGTTTCCAGCACCCGGAGCAGTTTGACCTGCAGATCCATGGGCATCTCGGTGATCTCATCGAGAAACAGGGTGCCGCCATCAGCCCGTTCGAAGAGACCGCGGTGGTCCCGAACAGCGCCCGTGAAACTGCCTTTCTCATGGCCGAACAGCTCACTTTCGATAAGCTGTGGCGCAATAGCGCCGCAGTTCACCGGAATGAACGGTTTGTCACTACGCCGGCTCTGCTCATGGATTGCCTGGGCGACGATTTCCTTGCCGGTACCGCTCTCACCGGTGATCAAAACCGTGGCAGATGTTGGGCCCACTTTTCTCACCGTATCCACCACCTGGCGCATAAGGCTGGAGGTGCTGGCGGGCTTGCTTAACCTGGTGGTCGCGTCCTGGTCCGCATTGCGGCTAGGGCCCGTTTTCGAGGTGGTCGCAGGCAATGGTTGCTTCAGCGCTTTGCCCAGTACGCGCCAGAGACTGTCAAAACTCACAGGTCGTGAGACATAATCGGTGGCACCCTGGGCCAGCGCTCGCTGTGCAACGAAGTCAGCGTCAGCGGGACCGATCACGATGACCCTGGCATTGCGGATCACCGCCTCCTTGATCAGGTTGAGCTCGGCAACCGAATCCTTGTCCACGCCCAGCACCAGAACAGACGGCCGGGTCTCCCGCACCAGAATGCTGGCCTGCTCAATCTCGTTGGAGATGGTGACTGGAATCTGCCGTGCCAGCAGGCCTTTGGCCACGGCAACGGTAGCGTCTCCCCTATCCATCATCAAAACGTGATCCGCAGCTTCTGACTGCGGCACGGAATAGGATTTTAAAGGCGTTGTCTCAGTTGGATGCATTCTCAGGTTCCCTCCAGATATGTTGCCTCCATGCCCCTCAGCGACATCGCCCCGCCAGCGTCTGCTGAATACCGGCGCGGCCTGCTGGGTCCCTTGCTGAACCCTTTTCTTTAGAAAAAACCAGCATTTCCTCAAACATGAACTTGAGATGCGGGCGAGTCAATACACTAAGTTATAGCCGCCTAGAACGGGGAAAACCTTCATGTTCTCAATCATGTAGCATTTATAGGGTATCCCCTACCTAAGCTCTTAATATGCTTGGCATGTTGTCTGGATAACGGGGCGGTATTCAGAAAACATACCAAGTAACAAAACATCATTACGTTAATGTTAAAGACTCGTCAGGAAGCTACCTGTAGCCCTGGCTCAAGGGGAAAAATACCCGAAAATTAACCTGTGATAATTCATCCGTACCACTGGTTGTGCTCAACATAGGGTTGTTCAAACGCTTGCACATTCAAGGAGGAATTATGCACGGTTCCGGTAGGTTCCCCACCCATTCCCACGGTTCCAACGACAGCACCTCACCCCAGCAACTCATGCGCTACGCAGGCATGGCCGGCGGCGGCCTGGTCGCCGTCTCCGGCTTGCGTCGTGGCGGCGCCGTAGGTGGGTTGTTGACTGGCCTTGGCATAGGCCTGATCCTGAAATCAGCCCAGGAGCAGCGCGCTGCCTCAGGCCGCGCCCCGGTTATCGGGTTGCAGCGAACCACCATTCACCTGGAAAGCACTGTCAACATTGATCGCCCCAAGAGCGACATCTATGACTTCTGGCGCAGCTTCGTACGGCTTCCTGAAGTCATGGACTTCCTGGACCGGATTGAGCCGGACAGCCGCGGCTATACCCGATGGGTCGCCAAGGGACCCCTTGGCAGCTCTGTTGAGTGGACTTCGGAGGTAACCGAAGACGTCCCCAACGAGCGGATAGCCTGGGCCTCTCTTACCGGGTCAGACATTCACACCTGGGGCGACGTGACGTTCAAGCAGGGTTTCGGCGGCCTTGGTACCGACGT
Source organism: Marinobacter salicampi (assembly GCF_011074795.1). Classification (GTDB taxonomy): domain Bacteria; phylum Pseudomonadota; class Gammaproteobacteria; order Pseudomonadales; family Oleiphilaceae; genus Marinobacter; species Marinobacter salicampi. Next base: position 282,131 of record NZ_JAAMPF010000026.1, on the reverse strand, counting down.
AACGGTAAACCTCAACTTCGAGCCCCCCGGGGGCATGATTGGAGCTGCCGTAAACCATTTTCTGTCCGGTCTTGAGAATGCCGTACTTAACCAGAACCTCCGCCACCTCAAGGCGTATATGGAGACCGGTGAAGTTCCGACCAACCGCACGCAGAAATCAGGGAGGCTCTTATGAAGGCTGTCTGCTGGTACGGCAAGGAAGACGTCCGGGTCAACAACGTCCCTGACCCGGAACTGGTCAATCCCCGGGACGCCATCATCAAGGTAACGTCCACCGCCATCTGTGGCTCAGACCTGCACCTGTACGATGGTTATGTGCCCACCATGCAAAAAGAGGACATCCTGGGCCATGAGTTCATGGGCGAGGTGGTGGATCTTGGTCCGGGCGTCAAGAACCTCAAGGTAGGTGACCGGGTCGTGGTCCCCTTTACTATTTCCTGTGGCAGCTGTTTTTTCTGCAGCAAGGACCTCTATTCGCTCTGCGATAATTCCAACCCGAACGTTGCCATGGCCGAGAAGTTCTGGGGCCACACACCCTGCGGCATCTTCGGCTACTCTCATCTTGTTGGTGGCTATGCCGGCGGCCAGGCCGAGTACGTTCGCGTACCCTACGCCGATGTCGGTCCTATGAAAGTGCCTGACCACCTGCATGACGACCAGGTGCTTTTCCTGACCGATATCTTCCCCACCGGCTACATGGCGGCAGAGAACTGCAATATCCAGCCGGGCGAAACCGTCGCTGTCTGGGGCTGTGGTCCGGTAGGCCAGTTCGCCATTGCCAGCGCCTATATGCTGGGAGCGGAACGGGTTATCGCCATCGATGACGTGCCAGAGCGCCTTGACATGGCCCGTCGGCAAAAGGCCGAGATAGTCGACCTGAATGACCTGCCCAACAGCTTTCAATTGGTAGACAAGCTCAAGACAATGACCAGTGGACGCGGACCGGATTCGTGTATAGACGCAGTTGGCATGGAGGCGCACGGCATGGGAATCGAGCACATGTATGACCGTGCCAAGCAGATGCTGCGCTTTGAAACAGACCGGCCCAATGCCTTTCGACAGGCACTGATGTCCTGCCGTAAAGGTGGCACGGTTTCGGTACCGGGTGTGTATGGCGGCATAGCGGACAAGATCCCCCTTGGCAGCATGATGAACAAGGCCCTGACCATCAAAACCGGTCAGACCCATGTCCAGCATTACCTCAAGCCGTTGATGGACCGGGTGGCCAAAGAGGAAATCGACCCAAGCTTTGTGATCAGTCACCGGCTGAGCCTGGACGATGCGCCCGAGGCCTATCGCATGTTCCGCGACAAGACCGATAACTGCACCAAGGTGGTTATGCGTCCCGGGCAGAATCCGGAAGGCAGGAAGCTTCCCCATTACGCCTAGATGGCATACCAGAATGGGTTTGCCCTATGACCACTGAAAAGGAGATCAGCTATGGATCAGTTGAAATACCAGGACTGCATTGATGCCTGCAACCGCTGTGCCGATGCCTGTGACCACTGCTCGGTGGCCTGCCTGAGCGAAGAAAATGTTGCGATGATGGCACGCTGTATACGGCTCGACATGGACTGTGCAGCCCTGTGTCGTTTCACCGCCGGAGCACTGGCGCGGGATAGCGAGCATGCTGCCCAGATCTGCAGGCTGTGCGCCGACATCTGTGAAGCCTGTGCCAAGGAATGCGAGAAGCACGATCACGACCACTGCAAAGCCTGCGCGAAGGCGTGCCGTGACTGTGCCAAAGCATGCCGCGATATGGCCGCCTGAAAGGCGGCCTTTAAATAAAACCTTAACCTAAAAAATGATGAAAGGAGACCAGTAAATGGCTACGGAAAAGCTGAATTCAGACAGTATTATCAAGAAACTCAACGATCTGGTGGAGCTGGACTACGACGCCATCGAAGCCTACCAGGCAGCGGTGGATCGCCTTGACGACACGGGCTTCAAATCCAAGCTCCAGGAGTTCATGAAGGATCATGAGCGTCACGTACGCGAGCTCTCCGAACAGATCCGGACCGAGGGCGGCACGCCTCCCGACAGCGGGGACGCCAAGGCAGTGCTTACTAAGGGCAAGGTGGTCATGGCCGACATGGCCGGTGACAAGGCCATTCTGAAGGCAATGCAGACCAATGAAGCCCAGACCAACAGCAAATACGAAGACGCTGTGGAAGAAGCCTTTCCTGAAAACGTGCTCACCTTGCTGCGCAACGCTCTGAACGATGAACGTAAGCATAAGGCCTGGATCGACCAGACCCTTGATAAGCTGTAGTTGCCGGGAATCAGTTAACCGGTAAATCAGCCGTGAGAAGGTTCCCTTCACAAGCAACCCGGAAAGGTCACGCAAGTGGCCTTTCTTTTTAGGCTTTCTTTTTACCGGTCCAGAAACCAAAAAAAGCCCCGAGCCAGCTAATGGATCGGGGCAAGACAACCGCCTACTCAGTGGCGATCGGAAAGTTGGCGGCCCGGGAGCCATCGGTCCTCGACGCGAACCACCGGCTCCCATTGTGCCAAGGTACAGGGACTCAAGCCGACATCCTGTTTCTGAGCCGGTTACCGCGGTATGACTGTAGCCTTGAGCCAGCCCGGTTGCCTTGTGTCAAACTGCTTGTAGGCGTCGAGTACAGAGGGCATGTCCTCCTGCTTTTTGATAAAGCTGCTGAGGTCCACAGAACCGGATCGGACAATCTGGATCAGCTTGGGAATATAGCTCCGGTGATTACAGTTACCCATCCTGATGGTGAGGTTTCGGTTCATGGCCATGCCTATCGGGAAGGTGGTGTCGTTGGGCGGATAAACGCCGATAATCGACAGGGTTCCGGCCTTGGCCAGCGCCTCGGTTGCCCATCGCAGGGACTGTGATGGGGCTTTGCCGGGCTGCCAGAGTTCGCCGTCCGGATTCTGTTCCGGCGCAACCTGGGCCCGTTCGGCCTGAAAGTCGTCCGCGTTCTGGCCATGGGGACATTCCGCATCTACTCCTACCGCATCAATGGCGCAGTCTACCCCTATGCCACCGGTAAGCTCCCGGATCTTCTCCACCGGATCATCCTCTTCGAAATTGATGATCTCGGCGCCCTGCTTGCGAGCCTCTTCCAGGCGGTCGGGCCGACGGTCGACGGCAAATACACGCCCTGCCCCCATCAGTTTCGCCGACACGATGGTCAACTGGCCTACTGGCCCACAGCCGAATACGGCCACGCTGTGACCTTTCTTGATGTCCGCAAGCTCAGCGCCGAAGTAGGCCGTGGGGAAGATATCAGACAGCAAGATGGCCTGATCGTCGGAGACATCATCCGGCAGCTTGAACAGGTTCACCGCAGCAAATGGAATACGGGCTTTCTCTGCCTGCAAGCCGTCGAACGGGCCCGTGGGCTCCGGACCGCCATAAAACGAGGTACCGCCCTGCTTGCCGTGCGGGTTCACGGTATCGCACTGGGCGTAATAACCGGCCCGGCAGTAGGAACAGTAGCCACAGGCAATGGTTGAAGGGATCACCACGCGGTCGCCGGCCTTGAAGTTGCGGACGTCGTTACCAACTTCTTCGACCACGCCGACGCCTTCATGACCAAGCACGGTGCCCGGTTTCATGCCGGAGACCGTCCCCCGAATAAAATGCAGATCGGTGCCGCAAATGGCACTTGTGGTGATGCGAACGATCGCGTCCGTTGGTTCCTGAATGACCGGATCATCCACCTCGTCCAGCCTGATGTCTCCCACACCGTGAAATACCACCGCTTTCATAAGACGCTCCTTGTGTTATGGAAAGTGCTGATCGGTTGTTATGGAAAGTGCTGATCGTTTTTCAATGACAAGCAATTTTCAAGCCAATGCACCTCGTTAGCGAGGCAGGCTCGCCCCTGCCGTTATAAACAGGCGTGCGGACCAGCCCATAAGCCTTGCACCATCGACTGTCGGAAAATGCTGGAACGAGCAGGTAAATCTGACAGCAACCCGGGTGCATCTTCACACGATGTTACGTCCTGTTACCCCACTCACACTGAGTTTTTAGGCTACGCCCCTATCCTCGTTTTCATGCATTTGCCCTATTGCCCCAGCCGTACTGAAGGGAGCCTGAATGACCATACCTGCCTCATGCGCCCTGCCTGAAAATCAGCCACACCTGCACGCCCGGGCCATCCCGACCCAGGATCTCCAGGCCTTGTTTGAGCTTTGCAACGAGCGCTATTTCGACGGCTACCTGGTGCCTTCCTCCGGCTTCAGGCTCCGCTTCAGCCGATCGGTCAAGTTGTCCGGCTGCTTTCATTATTGCCTGGCCAGTTCCGAGGACTGGGGGATCGACATCTCACAGCGACTGAAGGACCATCCCTTCGCCCTGCTGAGCACCATGGTTCACGAGATGATCCATATGCTGGCCCATCAGCTTTTTCGTGAAACCGGGAGCCGTGAATATCTGGACGAGCAGGCCCTGCCTGGCCAACCCTTTACCAACCGTGGCCACGGCGCCTTTTTCATGGCCTGCCTGGAGCGTCTCAACCAGCGCTTTGCTGAACTGAGAATAACCATCAAGTCGACCTTTGGCGACTCCCTGTATGACCTCAGCAAAATCTCTCGGGAACGCCTATTGCTGATCTCCATCAGAGACGCCTCGATTGCTGGCGCCAGCAACCCGGAGCAGTCCAGCTCAAAAGGCATGATCTATAGGTTGGATCCGAAAGCAGAGCTGGACTGGGACAGACTGGCGAAGACCGCAGAAGAACTTCATGGCAGCCGGGAGATCCGGGTGCTCAGTGTGGCCGGCCACCGGGCGGAGGGATTTCCAGTATTGAGACGGGATAACGGAGCGCGCCGCAATATGAGGCTGCGCTCACTGCGCAATTTTAGCGCCAAGGTCATGATGTTGCTGGATGCGCCACAAACCGATGAGCTTCGGGAAGCACCCCGGAGCCCATCGTTAAAGACGGCCGTTTAGGCGTCTCGGAACAGTTTGAAAGGCGGTATATAGCCGTTCGCTGACGTCGGAGAGACCGGCTAATCGATAAAAGTGACACCGGGGATGACATTTAAACTGGCTGTGGATAGCGCTCGCCCGGGACCCAAAGCCAGACGTTCGAACAGGTCGAGGTCCCTGGAGAAGGCTTCGTTCGCATCGGATACAAGCTGCCTCAGTTCGGTGGAAACGCGGTCATCCGGTATGATGCGGTCGTTTACAATGCCCATGCCAATGCGTACGAGGAAATTGTCCAGGCCTTCAAATGCACCCCCCGCCTTCAGGCGGCCCGAACGCAGAGGATCACCGTTGATAATCTCCAGTCGTCCGACTATGCCCTCCCCGCCATTGCCAAGGCTGGCGACCGTCAGGAAATCCGTAACCAGCTGATCAATCCGCCGGGGCAGGAACAGGTTGATCACTGACGGGGGCACCAGCCCCAACGCCCGACCGCCCACCGTGACCTGGGGTACCTCGGTTACCTGCCCCTCAAACACGGCACCTGAAGCCGTTGGCAAATATTGGATATCCGTCTGCATACCGCCGACCCGGGCAACCACACCCAATATGGTCATCCTGGTATCAATATGAGCGGTGAGCTGGCGCGGCCGGTTCGGGTCAAAAGGCTCGAGATCCAGTCTGGGCCTGCCATTTGCGACCGGTAGGATCTCTCCCTGACCTGCCCCGTTGATACCGACCACCATCTCGACCTCTACTTGCAGGGTTTCGGTATTGCCCTTGAGAATCAGCAGGCGGCCGTGCTCGTTGTGAATCTCGACCTTCACTTTCAGTAACCGGTCCAGCATAGACAGATGCTGGGAAAGAACCGGGTACCGTTGGCCAAGGCGAGCGGTATCAAGCCTGAAGGCCGCCCGAACCTTGCGATAGGGCTCATCAGAAGCGGAACTGGTGAACAGAGTTTCCAACTGTCCAAGACGCGCCAATAACGACCACAACTCAGGGTAGGCCACCCATAGCTGGCTGATCAGCTCGAGTTCGTGATCGCCCAGATCGGGGTTCATGGCCCTGGCGGCAGCGCCGGCTTCTCCTGCCCAGACGTAATCCCCCATCGGTGGTTGCTTGCTCGCTGACACCTGGTGCAGGGCTTCCTGCCCGGCCCCGACAACGGTCTCCCAACTGATAGGCCCGAGCCCCAGCTCAAGGCTGCCGTCAAGCAGATAATGGGTTGCGTTCTGCGCTGAAATCCGGCGTGCCTGAACCCGGGCATCAAGGTCGCCGAGCCGGAACCGATCATTACTGCCATTGGCTCCGCGGATTGGCTCCGGCCCGACAAGGTACTGGCCGGCCTCGGAACGCCCATAGATGTTGAGCTTGCGCCACTGGTCGTCCTGCTCAGGTAGAAGACGGTAGAGCCCATCCAGATCAAAGCGCTCGAATGAGGCCCACAAACCGTCAATAAATCCCTGGGTCTGGGGATGGAATTCTGTGTGTTCCATAACGAGCCGCTGCAACCAGATGTAGTGCCTGAGCCTCTCAGCCGCCAGCCTGGCCTGATCACCGCCGGTGCCCACTAGCTCGACCGGTGGCTGCCAGCCGCGGCTTACGGTTTCCGCGAGCGCATCGCCACGGGCAGCTGAGCTATCGCCTATCAGAGCCAGGACAGTAAACAGACTCGCCGCCAGGAAGCCGAGCGGATGCAATGGACTCATGAATACCTCAAAACTCAAAGCTGACGGGGCCGGTGGCAGACACTACCGAAGCGAATGGCAGAGACATTCATTCAGTATATCCAAATACGGCAGCCCTCCTGACAGGCATGATGCGCCAAACCAGAACAAACCCATTAAATTTGTTCAATATGTGATCAGACCCACAGCTGCATAACCGTCACTGGACACTGGAGGAATAACCGTTAATCAGGATCACTCCCGCGACGATCAGCGACACGCCTACCATCGCCGGAGTATCCAGGGGCTGCGAGAAGAACACCCATCCAACCAGAACTATAAGCGCCACTCCCGAACCGGCCCAGACTGCATAGGCAATGCCCACCGGCATGGTCTTGAGGGTGAGTGATAAAAAATAGAAAGCCACCACATAGCTGATGACCACTACGACCGAAGGTACCAGGCGGGTAAAGCCTTCCGTACTTTTCAGGAAGGACGTGCCGAGCACCTCAGCACAAATGGCAATGGACAATAAAAACCAGTGGGACATGAGAGCACCTCGGTAAGCATCATAAAGGGCACGGGCTGAGAAATTTAACCCAGGTTAATTGCTTTAAGGGGCAGACGTGCGAAACATGGGGTTTCGTGTGAGCGGATGCCAGACCCTGCATTAGCAGGCACGAATGCCAAGGGAATCGTATTCAGGGAGGATAATACATGGCTAAGCGCAATCTGAAGAACGCTGTCGTAGTGATAACCGGGGCCACCAGCGGCATAGGCCGCGCCACCGCCCTGGCTTTCGCTGATAAAGGGGCCCATCTGGTGCTCGCGGCCCGAAAGCAGGACAAACTCGATGATATCCAGGACGCCTGCATCGAAAGAGGCGGCCTGGCCAATACGATACAAACTGATGTCACCAACGGCGCATCGGTGAAATATCTTGCCGAGCATGCGGCGCAGCTTGGGGGCGGCAGGATCAATGTCTGGGTCAACAACGCCGGTGTGGGTGCTGTCGGCGATTTCCTGGACACTCCGCTGGAAGCTCACGAGAAAGTGATTCGCACCAACCTGCTCGGCTACCTCTACGGTGCCCATGCGGCGCTGCCGTTTTTCGTCGAGCAGGGCGAAGGCGTGCTGATCAATAACATTTCCTTCGGCGCCTGGTTTCCAGCCCCGTTCGCAGCTGCTTACAGCGCCAGCAAATACGGCTTGGAAGGTTTCTCCCAGGCATTGAGAGGCGAGTTGTTCCGCTGGCCGGGTATTCGTATCTGCGATGTCTACCCCGCCTTCGTCAACACCCCCGGTATTTCTGACAATGCCGCTAACTATACAGGACGGAACCTTGGTAAACCCGGGCTGGCCATTGAGCCCGAAAAAGTCGCCGATGCGATGGTAAGTCTGGCCCAGAACCCCCGGGACCACCTCATGGTCGGCTTGACGGCACACGCCACCAGGGTAGCCCACGCTGTAAGCCCGAACCTCACCCGCTCCCTGGCCGCCCGGTTTGCCGATCTCTTCCTGGGCATCCGACCGGAACAGACCCCAACCTCCGGAGGCCTGTTTGAAGCCGGTCCGGGTAACCGGACCACGGGGGCAGACCCGCGGCAACGACAGGCGCTGCGATTTGCCGGTGCCGCTCTGGCAGTAGGCGGGCTCGCCTACCTACTGACCCGCCCTCCGGTTCGGCAAAGCCAGCTTGCACGTAAGGTGTTTTGACACCCCAAAAAAACACCCCGGCTTGCGCCGGGGTGTCCTGTGCTTTGCTTATGGGCTTTTCTGGTGCGATCTACCGGCCCTTATAAGCCTGGGCCGCGACCTTAGTGTCCTGCACTTTCGTGCACCAACTCGGAGCTTTCAAAGATTTCCGGATCGGCTTCTCCATTAACGTTCAGAATGCCCACCAGCCCTTTCTCTGCCCGTGACAGGGCGTGGTCAACCAGGATGTACTTGCCCGGGAACTCGGTGACAAACTCGACCATTGTGGCACCGCCAGGAGGCACCAGAGTAGTTTGCACATTGGTCAGTGGAGGGCTGGTCAGGGACGCCTGGTCGTACACCTTGTCGAAAATCTCGCCAATAACGTGGAAGCTGGATACCAGGTTAGGACCACCGACGCCGAAGAAGATACGGACGTTATCGCCAGTCTCGGACTCCATCTTGTGGGTAGCTGTCAGAGCATCCATGGCACCGTTGAACATCATGTGCTCTGGGCGCTCATCAAGCATTTTGTCCAGGGAGAACTCCTGCAGGCCAGAGGAGCCATGACGCTCGGCTGTGTAGAGTTCGCCCTGCATCACGTAGAACTCACGGTCGACTTCGGACAGGCCACCTTCAGGCTCCACCAGAATCAGGCCATACATGCCATTGGTGATGTGCTGGGCCACCATCGGGGTTGCGCAGTGGTAGACGTAGAGTCCTGGCGCCATGGCCTTGAAAGAGAAGCTCTTGGTCTGGCCCGGGGCCGCCTGGGTTACCGCAGCACCGCCGCCGGGGCCAGTCACCGCGTGAAAGTCCACTGAGTGAATGTGAGCGCTCTCGTCAGAGTTTTTCATGTTGACGGTTACGGAATCGCCAACGCGCACCCTGATCATTGGGCCCGGAACGGTGTTGTTGAAGGTCCAGAACTTGTAGCTGCTGCCGTCGCTAAGACGTCCGACCACTTCGGTTGTTTCCAGGTCGACAGTGATGTTCTTGGGCCCACGGTCGCCCACCGGTTCACCGACTTTATGGGGGTCCATGGAAAGATCCCGTTCCTCGGTTGCGGCCTGCTCCTTCGGGTCACCTACAATCACCTTGCCAACCATCCCGGCCGCCTTGTGGCCAGGCAAGGTGCACAGATACTCAAACGTACCTGCCTTGTTGGCCTTGAACACGATCGCCGTGGCCGATCCTTTGCCTGAAATCTCATCGGACTTGGCGTCAAATTCCGGCACCGCCAGATCATGGAGCGCCCCGTCACCATTGACCACGTTAATCTGGACAACCGCTCCTTCATCAACCTTCAGGTCCGGGTTGATCTGGCCCTTGGTGGGGCCCGCTTCACTGACATACACCAGCTTGCCGTCGGCAATGTCGGTTCGCAGCGTATAAGTTACATCCGGAACATAGGTTACGTCCGAGCTGCTCTGCGGATGCTCCGCAAAGGCCGGCGAAGCGAGTCCCACCATTCCGCATAATGTCGCTATCAAAACAAAGGCTCTCATGGTTTTTTCTCCCCGTTTCTAATACCCGCCTAGGGCGGGATCCATCAATGCGTTAAACATTGATCTGAAATAAGTGTATTGAGAGTCAAACCATTTGATCTTGATGTTCATCAAGTACTTAAGATTACCGGCCGGTAATTGTGGTTACCTCCTAGTGGTTATCTTTGGAGGGGAAGGTGATGCCAGAGACATTGCTGTCCTCGCGTGGCGCCGGACGTGCAAAGTAATAACCCTGCTGGAAAAACACCCCCGCTTCGTGCAGCCAACGCCGGTCTTCTTCGGTCTCCACGCACTCGGCAATCAGCGTCATCTGGAGGGTGTTGATCAAAGGCACAAGGCCGGTGGCCAGGTTCTGGGCGCGCTGGTCCATCGCCGCGGCGCGTACGAAAGAACCATCGAGCTTGAGTTTGTCCAGCGGGTACTGCCAGAGATAAGACAGCGACGAATAACCCACCCCAAAGTCATCGGCAGCGATCTGGACCCCACGATCATGAACCGCCTTCAATGGCTCCAGCACCAGTTCCGGTGAGCTGAACACACGCTCCGTCAGCTCCAGGGTCAGCCAGCTTGGTGGCAATCCGCTCCGGACCAGTGCCCGGTCCAGGCGTTTGACAAAATCCGGAGCCGTAATGGTATTGGCGGTTATATTAACGGCCACCGGCGTTCCCATGGCCATGGCTTCGTGACAGGCCCGCTCCAGAACCCAGAGGTCCAGATTGACAATCAGCTGCATCTCTTCAATAACCGGAATGAAATGCCCGGGCAGGATCATGCCCCGCCACGGATGGTGCCAACGGATCAGCGCCTCCATGGACACGGCTTCCCCGGTTCGGGTGTCAACGACGGGCTGGTAGTAGAGTTGAAATTCGCCCTCGCGGAGGGCGCGCTGGGCCTCAGCGGGAACCCAGCTGTAGGCCAAAACATGATCTTCCAGAGCAAGGCTGAAGAAAGCGTAGTGGAAACCGTTAAGTCGGGTGCGCTCAAGAGCGATGGTGGCACGCCGCTCAAGATCCTTGGCTGTCGTGCCGTCTTCCGGATAACGTGCAATACCCACATTCAGGTGAAGCATGAACTGGAGAACCCCGACTTTCAGGGGCTCATCGAACAGAAGGTCCATGGCTTGTATGCGCTTATGAGTCTGCTCGTCATTTTCATGGTGGATAAGCAGAATAAACTCATTGCCCCCTACGCGGCCCACACACTCGCCCTCATCCAATGAGCGAACAATGCGGCTGACGGCCTGATAGAGCGCACCGTCGCCCATTTCCTGGCCCAGGGCCTGGTTTATGCGTCTCATGCCGACAATCTTGAGCCTGAGGATGGCCCACTGGGCATCGGGCTGACTGTTAAATGCTTCCCTAGCAAGTCCAACCACCACCCGTCGGGTGGGAACCCCGGTGGTGCGGTCCAGCCTTCGAGATTCCGGTTCATCCTCGGTCGGTTCTTCCTCCTCTGCCAGCACAATAGCCAGGGCCAGCACCTCCCGGCCTCTTTCGGTATCCAGGGGGGATAATTCCCAGGCAACGTCCACGCCCCTGACACGTTGACGACAGCTCTGCAATTCGCCTGTCAGGGCGCTGGCATGAGCCTCGCGCAAGCCATGGTTTCCGGCCGATTCCGGAAACAGAGAGTCAATGCTCTCCCCGAGCGAAGGGCGGTGTTGATCAAGAACTTTGCCGATGCTCTCCCCGCGCCCGGCCTTGAGTACGCCGGCTTCGTCAAGCAACAGCATTACGCCGGGGGTATCTTCTAGCGGAAGGTCATCAAGAAGACTGTCCGGATCCCAATTCCCTGGGCCATTCGCCATACATCCACTTCCTTACTGTTGGTCTAATGCATGCACACAATATGCGGTATTCCAGGCCGCTCCACTCTGCCATCGGCGGAACAAGTAGACTTGGAATACTAGATTACAAACGAAGCCAGGCCAAACCCTTATGTTATTCAGGCATAAAAATCGGGAAGAACGAGGAAGTGGGCAAAAAATGACGTTTGACAGACATGACAGTCTGGATGAGGTACAAGGCGTAATTCAGTGATAGTTATAATCGACCAGACTTAAAACCAGCCGTAGCATGTGGCGGGCAATTACTCAGACCGGCTTCTCGACTTCTGTAAAAGATTTGAAAAGTCCACCAGAAGACTCCGGTCGCTAGGCGCCAACTGTATGAAATTGGCATTCAGATGGCTCTGACCATCACCGGACCGGCTGACTTCGGACACCTGGAAGAGTTCATTAACCGAAACGTTAAGAGAATCCGCCAACCGGTACAGAAGATCAAGGCTCGGCTTGGCAGCGTCCCGCTCAATACGCGAGAGGTTGCCTTCATGGGAATGTGCCTGCGTCGCCAACTCAGTCAGCGTGAGTCCTTTCGCTTTACGGAAGGACCTCAGGGTTGCACCTAGAGTCATAAGGGACTCCTTGATAGGGCATCAACGTTCGGTGGAAATGGGAAGGGTTCGTTGAGCGGTGAATAACGTGAACATACACTCACCATACGCCTTATAAGGTGCGTGTCGAGCATTAAATGAACAGTTTTGTTACTTCATTGATCAAGCGAGGCATTACTGTGACCCTAGCAATTTGGCTGAGGCACAGGTACTCCAGCTATTAGCGACCGAATCCTTAACAATCACGACCTAACGTTTCAGACAACATGAGCGGCCACCATTACTACATGACGTCACAGGACACTCGCTAACTGGAAATTTAGAATTTGGCAGGTTACCCTTCCAGCTTACAAAAATGTAATCTCCAGGGATTGGGGTAGGGTTAGTTCCCGGACCAGGATAAGAAGCGTCCGTGCCGTAAAATAGGACAAACAATGAGCAGTAGCGATAAACGAGCCCGTAACCTCATGGGGGAAGATCCGGATTTTCTCCTGCGCCTTTCCGGCAGTCCCCTACCTGGCTCTAACGCCTACAGTGCAGGCTATTACGACGGCGTCCACAGTCTGCCCTTCAACCCTACCAGTCAGATTTTGCCCCGAACCAGTGACGACCAGCCCGACAGGATCGTGGCACGGCTTTACCAACGCTTCGCACGCTGGGCAGCAAGGGGCTTTACGCCTGACAGTGATGGGTTTCAGGATGCCAGAGCTGATGTAACAGACTTGCTCCGGTCAATGGTCAAGGCAGAGCGCAATGGCTGGATGTCAGCCACTCACCGCCGATACCCGCCTGGGAGTCTGGTCGAGTTCAGGTTCAACCCGGACGGAAAGATGCTTAGCGGCAGGTGCGAGATAACCACATACGAAGACTATGGCGTCTGTTTTAAGCCGGCCTTGATGAGCAGCCAATCCTGTGCCCTGTCCGACATCGAGTTTCGACCGTTAGGAAAGAAACCAGAATAGATACCCTCGCCTCTGTCCGCCCCAATGCCTGGAGGCGGACTTGAACCGTCATAGCTTAACGGCCGAGGGATTTAAACTACCTCATGGGTGTGACTCGCCTTTTTGCGTCGCAGAAAAAATCTATTTCTTTGAGCATCTTTTGGCGAACAGCACCATTCTGATGTTTTATGTCGTAGCCGAGATTCCAGCACTTCACTGCAAAGTGCCACTGCGCGTATCGACGGCAGCCTTTCCAATCAAGCCCGCTGTACTCTTTACAGACACTATTCTCTACAACTCTTCCGTTATTCGCCGTTTGGTAGCTGAAGCGGTAGTGCTCGGGAGGGTCATTCTCCAATTCTGTTCCGGCCCATGTGGGCTCAAGCCCTAGAAGTAGCGCCAAAACAAACGGCAGTGCCTTGATTTTTTTCAATTCTGATTCCTTTGCCCTGAAATATATTGGAAAGCCTTTCTGGTTAATTGTGTCGCTCTGAGCACCAGACGGCATAAAAACAAGACGAAACTTAGAAAAGTGGGAGCATCTGGCTCCCCACTCTAAAAGTTTATTTTGTACCAATAAACACAGCGGCGACCTCACCGTCAGAGCCAGCAAACTCGAGCTCCATAAGGTCAGGGTCATAAGCGCCCAAACCAGTAAACTGGCCATTCCGTTGGGTGTCGGCACAGTTGCCTGCATCGAAAGACACTTCGAAAACGTTGTAGTTCTGGTCGGGTATGGTGATGCTTCCGTTGAATGCACATCCAGTTTCATCAGGTGATAAATAGATCTGTCCCGGTTTTCTTACATCAGGTGATAAATAGATCTGTCCCGGTTTTCTTGGTTTTCTTACATCAGGTGATAAATAGATCTGTCCCGGTTTTCTTAAATAGATCTGTCCCAGTTTTCTGGTTGTCCCAGTTTTCTGCAGTTTTCTTATGGTACGTGAAACGATGTGCAGCCTAAACAAACGTGACGTTATTTTTGTATGCTAGGTAGATTAGGTGATAAGTAAATCTGTCCCGGTTTCACGCATTTGCTTTGAGCATCTGTTGGCGAACAGAGCCAGTTTGGTGTTTGATGTCGTAACCTAAATTCCAACACTTTACTGCAAAGTGCCACTGTGCGTATCTGCGACAGCCTTTCCAATCGAGTCCGCTGTACTCTTTACAGACACTATTTGCTACAACTCTTCCGTTATTTGCAGTTTGGTAGCTGAAGCGGTAGTGCTCGGGAGGATCGTTCTCCAATTCTGTTGCGGCCCATGTAGGTTCAAACCCTATAAGTAGCGCTACAACAAACGGCGCTATCGTGGATTTTTCCAAAATTATTACCTCGGTGAGTCCGTTTCAATAATCATGTCAAAGCACATTTAGCTAGTTGCAGCTCGTGCAACCTTTTTTGCTTCATCGCGACTCATGGATACACCTAAATCTAACCAGTGGATTACGTTGTAATATCGGTACTTATCACTACTGACGTATTCCGCAAGAACAGACCTAATTCGTTTGGCGGGGAGTGCTCTCACGGTAAGAAGCGCAGCGGATTTACGAACCTTTTCGGACTCGTTATTGAGAAGTGAAAGCAATGCCTCCTCCGAGATCTTGGCAAACCGTTTTTCTGAACATAGGTCAATTGTGTTCTTCAGAATGGCGTCAGGCATTTCAAGACACAGAAGGTCTGAAACCGAATGTTTCTTGCCGATAGAGGTTATAGCTTTAGCTACTTCAAACTCAAACTCCCCATGTATTGCGTCAAGTTTCTCACCAAGTAATATCGCACCAAAACCTGCCCCTTTCCCATTTGTAAGTAGGGGTATGTCGATCCACTCTCCATGCTTTTGCAGATACTCTGCGTCAAGCTTCGAAGATTCTGCGTATCCAGTGCGGAGATTGGTGCGAATTCTACGCAAATCCTCGGGTTTCTTTGCTGAACAAAGTATGTCCAACCCTTGTCTCGTGAGCGTTTTGCACAAAAAACTTTCCATGCCCCTCATTTTCTTGATTAGATCTTTAATCGAGGGTACCAGGCCATATGCTTCCTCCATCCTACGAATCTTCCCTTCAAAATAGGCGCGGAAGCGGTCATCTACGTTTTGTCTCATTCCATCAGCATGTTTGCTGAAAAATTTCTCCGCAAGTACAAAGTAAGCAGCATCGTCATGAACCAGGCTCGACTCGGCTTTTAACTTCAGCTCCTCTTCAGAGGCCTGCCACAACAAACCCAACTGGTATTTCTTAAAAAATACCTCCCCTTCTTTTTCTGTTTTCTTTCCACCGCCTATCTCTAAACCAAGGAAACCACTTCTGGAGGTAGGAGTTACTAGGATCTGTTTAACTTTATTGTCGTCTAATGGCTTTCCTAGTTTAGAGAGTTCAAGGACAGCCTCGTATCGTATTCGAGGATCACTATCCGTAGTCAGCAGCTCGGCCGTAGCAACGTCCATTGCATCAGTAACGATTAGAGCCTGCATTGCACTTAACCGGACCTGCGAATTGCGATGTTCAATACCAAGAAACAGCTCTGCCGATTCGAGACTCTCTATCCCCGCTAATACCGCCCTCAGAAGGTGGGCATTCAGCGTCGCGAACTGTGACTCCATGACTATCTCTCGAGCGGCATCCAACTGACCGGATCGGATCATAATCTCAATCATGCACTCTAGTGCGCTCCGAGATGTCCCGTAATCGCTTCTTTCATACTCTCTCCTAACAACGTCCAGGTCGGCAACCGAACCGCACTTTGATAGGTATTCGAGAGCCGCCGTTCGAACTTGTGCCGAAGATTTATCCGAGAACCAATTCAAGACAACATTTTCCCTAATCTCGTTGTCCCTTATCATGAAATCGAGAGCCTTCAAAACCCATAGCGCTCCCACCTTCTCGCTATCACCGACTCCAGTGATTGAGGATATAACAGCACGATTTAAACTTGAGTCCGCTAAAGCCGAATACCAGCTCCACAACGGTACGTTCTCATTATCGAGGTGTTGAAAGCCCAGCCGAACTAGATATTTTATCTCACTCCGACCCAGCCCCATGTCTTCTAGATACGCCGAGAAAAGTATATTAATGTCATGGACACCTAAATTCATTTCCTCGTTGCCTGGTTTTGAGATCAAGTTCGACTGCAATCTGAACCTTGCAACGTCACTCGCGCTAACAATGTCTAAAGCGTTTGACTGCCTTATCTTCTCGACCATGCTCTCAAGAAACGCGAAGCCCTGAGCAGAAAGGGGAGATTGCTCTGGACCCCTAACTTCGACCCCCGTGTTTTGAATGACGGGTTGAGTACGTTTAACTTGGGGTTCGTCTCGCTCGGACAACTCATTGTCGTCTCTGAACCGAATCACATAGGCTGTGATGCATTTTCTAACGAGGGATTCTAGCTCCATCACTGTCGAAAAATTCTGAAATAGAATCTGTTTTTCAGCGATGATTGTGTCCCGAAATTTCAGAACTTTCTTCAAATCGTTACCAGGGTCCACCATAAACTCGTCGGGGACCTGCTTAAAAAAAAGCGAAATCTCAGGGTTTCCTTTAATTTCGCGTCTTTTCAGGGATCGGAGATATTCCTCTTCGAACCCAGACGAGAATTCCCCGCTCAGGTCTGGTGGGGTTCCCCATCTTTTCCAAATCATGCCCAAAAATAGATCGCATCTATCAAGTTCTTGGTTTATCAGCTGCTGTGGACGACCAAATCCGGCAACGGTTTCCTCCCACCCCATAAGCTCGATTTGTAAGCCAAGCTCATTCGCCCATGACTCATTAAATTCATTGACGACGCCGCGAATAGCATAACGCTCATCTTGTAAGTCGCCAGGTGAAGCAAGGAATGCTCGGATTATTTTTCTAGTGCTAGTCATAAATGAAGCCTGAAGCTCGATGTTTTGACGCACTATAGCAGGGCAAATGGAATGCATTATTTTTTATTGTAAGGTGCATCTTCGGAAACTGTTTAAAAGCACTCGGGGTCGCCCTTTAAGCAACACAAAGTGTCTACATTACGTCTACATTTAAAAGGAAAATTCGAAGTCGGGGGGAGAAAAAACCACACGGCATTGATTTTATTGGTGCCCGGAGCCGGACTTGAACCGGCACAGCCTAACGGCCGAGGGATTTTAAGTCCCTTGTGTCTACCAATTTCACCATCCGGGCATTCAGGAGGGAATTGCGGGCAGGATTGTATAAGGCCCTGCTGCTGAACGCAATTCGATCGCGGCAATTGCAGCCCTGCCGATGGGTCAGGTTGGCTTGTGGGCCCGGCCCTTGTAGATGTAGCCGGCGATTTTCGGGGTTTTGGGCATGTAGAGCGTCTCCAGCGCATCTACCTCAAAGCCTGCCTGCTCAATAAGCTCCGAGATCGGTCGGTTGAGGTGGCATCCGCCGGCAAACCTTTTCCAGCCGGGCGTGATACGGTCCTGCCACTTCCTGACTTTATAGTCTGGGGACTGGCCGTGTTCCAGGAACAGTAACTTGCCTCCCGGTTTCAGCACCCGCAGCATTTGGGCAAGCGCTGTCTGGGTGTCGGGTATGGTGCACAGGGTAAACGTCAGCAGAACGGTATCGACGGAGTCATTGTCCAGGGGGATCTTCTCCCCCGGAAGGTCCAGCCATTCGACGCGTACCCGTGCCTCACGCAAGTTAGCCCGGGCTTTGTGCCGCATGCCCTCGGACGGTTCCAGGCCGTATACAAGGGAGACTTTGCCGGCATCGTACAGGGGCAGATTGATGCCCGAGCCAATGCCTACCTCAAGCACCACGCCCTCGCACTCTGGCACAACCTGGGATCGTAGCTTCATGACCTGCCCTACGGAACAGGTTTTATCGATAAGATGCGGCAGTATGCGCTCATCGTAAAAGCCCATGGTTCACTCCATAATCGAAAGTGTTGTAAAATTGTATCCAAGCTATCACAGCTTGGTGGTCATTCATTGCCGAAAACTCAATAGAAGACCAACCACCGGTTTATAACAAGTCCAAGAAACGAAGTACTCAGAGTGGTTACACGAGCAGTAGTTTCGTCCTTTTCTGGTTAAGCCGGAGGCTTCCGTGGATCTCGATCCTGTCTTGTTATCGCGCATTCAGTTTGCGTTTGTCATTTCCTTTCATGCCATTTTCCCGGTGTTTACCATTGGTCTCGCCTCCTATATTGCCCTTCTGGAAGGTCTTGCCTTCAAAACCCGGAACCCGCTGTGGCTGACACTTTCCAGTTTCTGGACCAAGGTATTTGCCGTGGTCTTCGGTATGGGGGTGGTGTCTGGCATCGTCATGTCGTTCCAGTTTGGTACCAACTGGAGCAATTTCTCCCAGGCAACGGCCAACTTTATCGGCCCTGTTCTCAGCTACGAGGTCATCACCGCCTTTTTCCTGGAAGCGGCGTTTCTGGGTGTTTTGCTGTTCGGTCGCGACAAGGTGCCTCCCTGGGTGCACCTGTTCGCGGCCATTATGGTCGCCCTTGGCACGCTCATTTCCACCTTCTGGATTCTGTCGGCCAACAGCTGGATGCATACCCCAGCCGGGGTTGAACTCAGGGACGGTACCTTTTACGTGACCTCCTGGTATGACGCCATTTTCAACCCTTCCTTCCCCTACCGCCTGACCCATATGGTGCTGGCCTCCTTTCTTACTGGCGGCTTTGTGGTTGCAGGTGTGAGTGCCTGGTATCTACTCAATGGTCGTCAGGTGGAGGCAAACCGGAAGGCGCTCTCCATGTGCCTTTGGCTCCTGTTGATCATTGCCCCGGCCCAGGCAGTGGTTGGTGATTTTCACGGCTTGAACACTCTGGAGCACCAGCCCCAGAAAGTTGCCGCCATGGAGGGACACTGGGAGACAGCCACCAACGTACCCCTGCTGCTGTTTGCCATCCCTGATCAGGAAAATCAGACCAATCACTACGAGGTGGGCATTCCCGGGCTGGCAAGCCTGATTCTTACCCACGACTGGGATGGAGAACTGATCGGTCTGAACGATGTGCCGGCAGCGGAACGGCCCCCGGTGGCCATCGTGTTCTGGGCCTTTCGGGTTATGGTCGGGCTGGGGCTGCTGATGATTGCCTTTGCCTTAACCGGCCTGTTCCTGCGACGTGGAGGACGCTACTGGCAGACCCCCTGGTTCCTGCAAAGTATGCGCTTTATGAGTATAACGCCCTTTATCGCGGTACTGGCAGGATGGTTCGTCACTGAAATTGGCCGTGCGCCCTGGCTGGTTCAGGGCATCATGACCCATTCAGAAGGCGTCAGCCCGTCCCTGACCGGAGGTATGGCACTGTTCACCCTGATCGGCTACATCGTTGTCTACGCCCTGGTGTTTACCGCCGGGCTTTATTACCTCATGCGCGTGCTGTATGCCGGGCCTGAAGCCAGCGACCATGCCCAGGAATACGACAGTGGCAGACCGATGCGGCCCATGTCGGCCACCCATGTGCCCTTTGAAATCGAAGATGACGCCGAAGGCGGCATGCACAGAACGCCCGGAAGCCGGGCCAACCCGGGAGGACACTGATCATGGGACCGATTGATCTGGTTATTGTCTGGTCGTTCATCATCGGCTTCGGCGTCATCATGTATGTGGTCATGGACGGGTTTGATCTGGGGGTTGGCATCCTCTTCCCCTTCGCGCCCAATGAAGAAAGCCGCGATATCATGATGAATACCGTGGCACCGGTCTGGGACGGCAACGAAACCTGGCTGGTACTCGGCGGTGCCGGACTGTTTGCGGCCTTTCCGCTGGTGTACTCGATTCTCATGCCAGCGCTGTATATTGGTGTTTTCCTGCTCCTGGCGGGCCTGATCTTTCGTGGCGTGGCGTTTGAATTCCGGTTCAAGGCCAACACTTCCCGCTACCTCTGGAACTGGGCCTTTGCCGGTGGCTCTACGGTTGCCTCCTTCGCCCAGGGAGCGGTGGTCGGTGCTTATATCGAGGGCTTCGATACGGCCGATCGCGTATTCGTAGGCGGGCCTTTTGATTGGCTGACTCCGTTCAGTATCCTGACCGGTTTCGGGCTTCTGGCGGGCTACGCCCTGCTTGGCTCAACCTGGCTTATTCTCAAGACAGAAGGCGAGTTGCAGGCATGGGCCTATCGCATTGCGACACCACTGCTTGTAGCGGTTCTGGTCGTGTTTGCCATTATCGGAATCTGGACTCCGTTCGTTGACCAAATGGTTCGGGAGCGCTGGTTTAATTCACTCAGTATTATCTGGATTTTGCCCGTGCTGACAGCACTCTGCGCTTTCCAGATCTACCGTTCCGTGCGCAAACGGTACGAAGCCAGGCCTTTTCTCGCCACTATGGGACTGTTCGTGCTGACCTACCTGGGCCTGCTGGTCAGCAGGTGGCCCTATGTAGTGCCACCGGAGTATACCGTCTGGGATGCCGCTTCATCCTATGACTCCCAGCTGTTCCTGTTGGTCGGCGTCTTATTCGTGGTGCCCGTAGTGCTGGCCTATACCGCCTGGACCTACTGGGTATTCAGGGGCAAGGTCACCGCCGACTCTGGTTACCATTGAGTACCAGGCCCCCTGGCCGGGCGCCGGAATCAGCCAGAGCCTGGCTCAAATCCCTGGCGCATCAGGTTGCGTCATACCGGCGCGGAGCCATTGTAGCTGGCACTGCGGCCGGCCTGTTCACGGTTCTGCAGATGGCGGCACTGGCCTACATTATTGACAGGGCTGTGATTTCTGAATGGACTGCCATCGATCTGCTGCCCTGGTTTATCGCCCTGCTTCTGGCACTGGGATTAAAAGCCATAGCCCAGGGGATACAGGCCCATTATATGGCCAGGGCCAGCCTGGCGGCCCGCAACGAAGCGCGCAGCCAGCTTACCAATGCCTGGAAAACCGCGGGGCCGGTCCGGCTTCTGGATGAGTCTGCCGGCACCCTGGCCCGGGAATGGATAGACCATGTGGAAGCCCTCCACGGCTACTTCGCCAGGTACCTCCCCCAGATGTCCCTTGCCGTGTTTGTCCCGTTACTGATGCTGACGGTTGTGGTCTGGTTTGACTGGCTGGCAGCATTGTTCCTGCTTCTTGCCGCCCCTCTCATTCCGATCTTCATGGCTCTGGTGGGCATGGGTGCCGAGTCTCTAAACCAGCGGCACTTTGAAGCCATCGGGCGCCTGTCAGGGCAGTTCCTGGATAAAGTGCGGGGACTGACAACACTCCAGCTTTTCGGTCAGACCGAACCGGCGGCAGAGCTTCTCCAGACCCGCTCCGATGATTATCGCCGCCTCACCATGAAAACCCTGCGGGTGGCCTTTCTGTCCTCCGCGGTCCTGGAGTTCTTTGCCTCGGTGAGCATTGCCGTTGTCGCCATGTATGTGGGCTTCGGTCTACTGGGCTACATCGAGTTCGGGCCAGCGCCACAACTGACCCTGTTTTCGGGCTTATTTGTATTGCTGCTCGCACCGGAGTTTTTCCAGCCGTTACGCCAGCTGGCCCAGCACTATCACGACCGGGCAGCAGCCGTTGGCGCAGCACAACTGATTGTCCTCCGTCTTGATCACCTACAGAGCGCCGGAGGCCAGCCAGAGGATGCTACGTTCACACCCATTACCCAGCCTCCAGCCTGTACCCGTAACATCATGTTGGAACGGGTCAGTGTACGCTTTCCCGATGGCCGTACCGGCCTGAGCAACTGTTCTTTGGTGGTCGGCCAAGGTGAAAGCCTGGCACTGACGGGGCCTTCAGGCGGCGGTAAAAGCACCCTGCTCCATGTTCTGGCGGGCTTCATAAAGCCAACCGAGGGTTCTGTCACGGTATTCTGCGAGCCACCGGGGACCGAACCTTTCGCCTGGTTGGCGCAATCGCCCTATACGGTCCACGGCACCTGGGCCGAGCATCTGAGACTAACAACCCCGACGGCATCTGAGCGCGCGATGATCAGGGCACTGGAGGCGGCTGGGCTGGGTGAACTGCTGAGGTCCCGGCCCGAAGGCCTGCACAGTCCCGTGACGGAAGCCGGTTTAGGGCTGTCAGGGGGCCAGGCCCGTCGCCTGAGCCTGGCCCGGGTGCTGTTATCGGAAGCCCGTCTGATCCTGCTGGACGAGCCCACAGCAGGGCTGGATCGGGAAACCGAACAGATTGTTCTGGCGGCACTGCAGAAGCTGACCGGGGAGGGTCGAACCCTCGTGTTCGCCACTCACCACCCGTCGCTGCTCGGGCTTGCTCATCGGGTACTGACAGTTCAGGCCGGGGAGGTGTCCCATGGCTGATCTTCTGCCCTGGCTAAGGCTGATTGGCCAGCGCCGCGGCCGCTTGTGGGTCGGGGCGCTTCTGATCGCGCTCACCATTATTGCCGGGCTCGGATTACTGGCACTCTCTGGCTGGTTCATCACAGCGTCAGCGGTTACCGGCCTGGCGTTTGCTGCGGGCTCCCGGGTGGCGTTTGATATCTACCTGCCCGGCGGAGGTATCCGCACGTTCGCACTCGTGCGCACGGTCGGGCGCTATGCCGAACGGGTCTACAATCATGAGACGGTTCTGCGCCTGCTCGCGGATCTCAGGGTCTCGCTTTTTCGCAGCCTGGCAAGGGAGTCCGTCATGGCTCGCGCCCGTCAGCCGGGAGCGAGCTGGCTGTCTCGGCTTACCAACGATCTGGACAGCCTGGACACACTCTATCTAAGGCTGATCGCGCCCACCGGCCTTGCCATCGCAATAACCTCAGCACTGGTCGTGGTTTCGGGCTGGCTTTACGGGCTGCAGGCAGCAACAGTGACCGGAGTGATGCTGGCCGGGGCCCTTATCCTGGCGACCTGGGGTGTATTCCAGGCTACCGTTAGGTTAACCCGACAGCGAGTCGACCAGTTGGAGTCCCTTCGCGGTATGACCCTGGAGCACCTGGAGGGTCAGGCTGAGCTTACGGCCGCTAGCGCCCGTGATGAGCACAGCCGGCGCCTGCTGCGAGATGCCCACACAAGCTCTGAAGATCAGGCTCGGGTGGACCAGAGGATCGGATGGTTTGGCGCCGGGTCGAGCTTTCTCATGTATTCGGCCGCTGTCGCCGCATTGTTTACCAGTATTGGTCGCTTCCAGGCCGATGAAATCAGCGGTCCGGTTCTGGCCCTGCTGCCCCTCGCGATCCTCGGGCTCAATGAGGTTTATGCCACCCTTCCGGAAGCCTTTGGGCGGCTGGGAGGAACACTGGCAGCAGCGCACAGATTGAATCGGGACATTGCCCCCAGAGGTGAGCCCACAACTTGTGCCCGTCCGCCGAAGAACGGCTCGGCTCCATTGCCGGATGCTGTTCTTAGCTTTCGTAATGCCGGCTTCCAACACCCCGGCCTGCCGCCGGTCCTGGTGGGGCTCGATCTTGAGGTCAAGCCCGGGGAGAGAGTTGGCCTGACGGGGCGGTCCGGTTGTGGCAAGTCCTCCCTGGCTGACATGGCAGCAGGGCTAGCAGAACCAACTCACGGCAAGCTGTTCCGAAACGGCTATGGCTTGCAGGATGGCAACGAACAATGGCTGGCTAACGTCAGCTATCTGACCCAGAGTACTCAGCTGTTCGATGATACCTTACGCAACAACCTGCTACTCGCTGATCCGGATGCGACTGAGCATGATCTGTGGAACGTGCTGGATACCGTGTGTCTGGGGGACCTGGTCAAGCGCCTGCCCCAGGAGCTGGATACCTGGCTGGGCGCCTATGGGCGCCAGTTATCTGGGGGGGAGGCACGACGAGTGGCTCTGGCCCGGGCTTTGCTCAAGCCCGCCGATGTGATCGTACTGGACGAACCGTTTACCGGCCTGGACGCCAGTACCCGACAGACGGTAATCGCTAACCTGAGCCTCCGGCTCAGGGGCAAGACTCTGCTCGCATTCGCCCACGCCCCGGATGCTCTGCCAGAGGTCGACCGGGTGGTCGAACTCTGACTGGATGAGCATACAGCCTATTCGATAAGCTCGAAGGTCAGCCCGGCGTAGGTACGCAGGCGGCTTAACAGCTTGTCTTCAAAGATCGAGGCGGGAGTCCAGAAGCCGCCGGGCTTATTGGTCTTGGCAATATCAAAAGCCAGACAGGCACCCGCCTGGCCCAGCATCTTGCCGGTTGAACCGTAGCCCGGGTCCTGGTCACCCACGACCTTGGCACGGATTGTCTTGCCATCCGCCGTCTTGCCAACGAACCGCAGATCGTAGTAGCCCTCCTCCTGGGATTTGCGGCTTGGGCCTTCCCCTGGTTTGGGAACCACAAACCGCTCAAGTGCCCATCGGCTCGGCTTTATGGCTGAGGCTACCAGGAACCCACCCATGGCCGCGGTAATGCCATACGCCGCGAGACGGCCTTTAAGACCCCTGCCCGCTATCATGGCCTCGTCATACTGGAATTCTTTGCCATAAGCGGCACCCTGCATGGCGTTGGACCGGTGCACAATTCTCGTGTTAATGGCCGACATGACAAACGGCGCCAGCCAGACATTGAGATCCGCATCGTACTCGGCGGACTTTACATTGGGCTGGCGTCGGGTTGAGCGATGGCCCGGAGGACACAAAGAAAACGGATTCGCCAGCTCTTTGCGCAGTGCCGGGTCCGAAGCCGCCTCTTTTGCGACATTCATCAGACTGGCAACGGTACCTCCAGAAAATTCGCCTTTGGCCGCCTTAACACGCATTTTTATTTCAATGCAGGGCCCACCCAGGGTTTGCCTGGCTTGTTGCTGGAGGAAAAAGACGCCCATGTCAGAGGGGATAGAATCAAAGCCACAGCAATGGACGATGCGAGCGCCAGATTCTTTTGCCTGGACCTCATAGGTCTGGATCATCTTTCGGATCCACTGCACTTCACCGGTCAGGTCACAGTAATCCGTACCTGATTCCACACAGGCCTTGACCAGTGGCTCGCCAAACAGCGCATAAGGCCCTACGGTGGAGATCACAACCCGGGTCGACTGACACATGGCCTTTAGGGAAAACTCATCCTCAGCATCAGCAAGGATGAAATTCAGTTCGGCGGCATCGGGACCGAGGTCTGTCTTCAGATTCACTAGCTTATGTTCTGAGCGACCTGCAATAGCCCATTTCATCTGACCTTTGGTCCCAAAGGTCTCGAACAGGTAGCGGGTCAGTATCTGGCCAACAAAACTGGTGGCCCCAAAAACCACTACGTCATACGGTTGTTCAGTCATTCATCTTCCTTATTTGAAGGTATAGGTTCCTGAAAGTGGGTTTCTACTGCAGGCTTTTCGGGTTCCGGGCGCCCATCAGCACCAGAAAAAGTGCCAGGCCGAGTCCCCAGAATCCGTTGAGTATGAGTCCCCCGACCCAGGCCTGGGCGGTCACTTCCAGACCTTTGAGGGGGAAAACAACCAGCATGGCAACGGCAGTGGGAGCGACGGCACCGAGAATAACCGCCAATGCCCAGAACCCTGTAGTCGCCATACGGCCAATGATTGCCCAGAGTACCATGCCCCAGAGCCCGCCGAAAAAGGCCAGAGAAATCACCGCGGGTACCCCGATAGGAGGCACAGGAGTCAGGTTAAAGGGTTCCGAGGGAGCCATGCCCGCGTAGAAGAAAACTGCAAACAGGCCCTGATGAAATATCAGGGTCGAAAGAAATCCCGCAACGAAAGCTTTGAACCAGACCATGGGATGATCTCCTGTATGGGTGTAAAGAAAGACGAATTGTGCGCCGAGTTGATCTCTGCCCGCAAATATTCCACGATTTTACGGGTTTTTTCCCTGTTTTATGGGAAATTATGGGCAACTCGGCCAATCGATTCCCGGGATTGCTCCGTCAGACTGGATCAGACCAGTGGCATAGAAAACAGAGAGGCCTCACGTGTCCTATATTTTCACTTTAATCTTACTGGTACTGATTGCCGGCATAGGTCTGCTCTACCACCGCCTGCGCCTGCAGAACCAGCGTCTCGACCACGCCCTGGCCCAACTGGACGAATTGGGCACCGGCCGTCTCACTTCCCGGGAGCCCCAGCTTGTGCTTACGTTACGGGTGCTCGACCCGATTGCAGTGGCAAAGCGGGAATCACGCTCTGCAAGGATCCTGGCGGATCGTCTGCCGGTGATGGTCCAGAAGATGGTGTACCAGCAGGTCATGAAAGAGGTTGGTGAAGAGCTTGCTGCCCGGGATATTGATGTTGAGCTGAATGTCGAATACCGATAGTGCGTGAATACAGGGGTACACCAGCATGATTATTCTGAACACCTTGTTGGCGTTAATCGGACTTGGGCTGCTGGCAGCCACCGCCCGACTCAGCCACCGGAACCACAGTTTGGGTCGGATACTGAGCGCCGGGCTCGCGGCACTGGTCAATCAGGCGGGAAAGCGACAATTGGATCTGATTGAGTTCAGAAACCGGGCGCGTCTTGTGGAAGAGACCGTTCGGACCAGCACTACCGCAGTGGAAGTAATCCATCGTGCGATTACGTCCACGACCTTCGAGGTGATCGACCGCCTCTCGACAAGTGAAAGGTTCCGCGCCGATGCCCGCAGGGCCAAGACAGTTCACGACACCAAAAGCCGTAGCTTCTATCGTTCGTTACGGACAACCAACCGCGCATTTCATGGCTTGGCCAATAGGGTAATGGACAGCAAAGCTAAACGAACAAACCAGAACCGGGACAGCAAGAAGCACGGAAGCGGGGATCAACCGTAAAATCTGCCGGGCAGATATCGCGCCCGGCAGCGCCAACCTGTTCTGATCAGTCCTGACGGGAGGTCACTTCCAGAAGGTGGTAGCCAAACTGGGTTTTAACGGGGCCCTGCACTTCCTTGATAGGGGCTGAGAAAACGACCTTGTCGAACTCGGGAACCATCTGACCACGGCCAAACTCACCAAGGTCACCACCGCTGCGGCCAGACGGGCAGGTTGAGTGCTCCTTGGCCAGGGCCGCGAAATCTTCGCCCTTCTCGATGCGAGCTTTCAGCTCATTACAGGTTGCTTCGTCTTTAACCAGCAGATGACGGGCGGATGCACGTGCCATAGTTACTACTCCAAAGTGTGTGAGAGCGCATAATACCCTGTTATAGCGCGTTAAAAAAGATACAAAAAAAGGGCGCACTGAGGCGCCCTTTTTCATCACAGACAGTCAGTTAGACGACTTTCTTCAACTCTTCCTCAAGCTGAGGAATGGCTTCGAACAAATCCGCGACCAGACCATAATCCGCGACCTGGAAGATAGGCGCTTCTTCGTCCTTGTTGATCGCAACGATCACCTTGGAGTCGCCCATGCCGGCCAGATGCTGAATGGCACCGGAAATACCAACAGCAATATACAATTGCGGCGCAACAATCTTGCCTGTCTGGCCGACCTGCATGTCGTTAGGCACAAAGCCCGCATCAACTGCCGCACGGGATGCACCAACAGCCGCCCCCAGAACATCGGCGACCTGCTCCAGCATCTTGAAGTTTTCGCCGTTCTGCATGCCACGACCACCGGAAACAACCACACCAGCGCTGGCAAGATCGGGACGGTCAGACTTGGCCTTCTCTTCGCTCACAAAGCTTGAGAGGCCCGCATCTTTGACGATGTCCAGATTCTCGACGGAGGCGGAGCCCCCCTCTGCAGCAACCGGGTCAAAGGCGGTGGGACGTACAGTGATCACCTTGATCTTGTCGCTGCTCTTCACGGTCGCGATGGCGTTACCCGCGTAGATCGGACGAACAAAGGTGTCCTCGGATTCAACGGCCATGATGTCAGAAATCTGGGCGACATCCAGCAGGGCAGCCACCCGGGGCATGAAGTCCTTGCCCGTGGTACCGGCTGACGTAAAGATGTGGCCGTAATCCTTGCCAACCTCAGCCACCAGCTCTGCCAGGTTCTCACCCAGAAAATGGCCATAGGCCGCGTTATCTGCAACCAGAACCTTGTTGACACCTTCCGCCTTGGCGGCCGCTTCTGCTACGGCACCGACGTTTTCACCAGCGACCAGCACATCCACATCGCCGCCAACGGCCTTGGCAGCAGCCACGACGTTCAGGGTTGCCTGCTTCAGGCTGCTGTTGTCATGTTCAGCAATTACAAGGATGCTCATTTAGATCACCTTCGCTTCGTTCTTCAGTTTATCGACAAGCTCTGCAACGTCAGCCACCTTGATGCCACCCTTACGTGCTGCAGGCGCTTCCACCCTCAATGTGGTCAGCCGCTGTGCGATGTCGACACCCAGGTCCGCCGGGCTCATGGACTCCAGGGGCTTTTTCTTGGCCTTCATGATGTTTGGCAAAGAGGCGTAGCGCGGCTCGTTCAGACGCAGGTCCGTGGTAACCACGGCCGGAAGGCCCAGGGAAACCGTAATCAGA
This sequence comes from Marinobacter salicampi, assembly GCF_011074795.1. Classification (GTDB taxonomy): domain Bacteria; phylum Pseudomonadota; class Gammaproteobacteria; order Pseudomonadales; family Oleiphilaceae; genus Marinobacter; species Marinobacter salicampi. Next base: position 253,773 of record NZ_JAAMPF010000026.1, on the reverse strand, counting down.
CCACCGTCGACTTCGCGGGTCACTGTTACCTTTTCACCTTCGACAACCACCTCGGAGGCGAATGTGCCCTGCCCCATGCCGGTTAAGGCCGCCAGCATCTGGCCGGTCTGGTTGTTGTCCGAATCAATGGACTGTTTGCCGAGAATGACCAGCTTGGGCTGCTCTTTCTCCACGACGGACTTCAGTAATTTGGCAGCTTCGAGTGACTGAACCTCTTCGTCAGTCTCGATATGGATACCCCGGTCAGCGCCCAGTGCCAGAGCGGTACGGATCTGCTCCTGGCAGGCTTTGGGCCCGATGGATACCACGACGATTTCGCTCGCGACACCTTTCTCTTTCAGGCGAACCGCTTCCTCGACAGCGATTTCGCAGAAAGGGTTCATTGCCATCTTTACGTTGGCAAGATCAACACCGGTGTTGTCCGGCTTGACGCGTACCTTGACGTTGTAGTCGATTACTCGTTTTACAGCGACCAGAACCTTCATAGATTCCTCGTTCTTCTACGATGGGTTGAATGACTCGCACCGGTTGTCACAGTGACCAGCGTCCCTGGATTCGGTACCTGTCGCATCGATTCGTCTAATGACCAATCGACCGTTATGTCTGCCTGTTTCTTACCTGGTTCCGCTTTTAAAGGCTAGTGCGTGCCCCAGGGCGCCATAATACTGACGCCAAAGCCTAAACGGGTCAATAGCCCCGAATGGCCGTCGTGGCCGCCACAGGGGCCAACGAGCGCTTGCCTGTGCCGTCTGAGCCATGAGACCATAAATTGAACCGACTCATAACAACAGACCACCGCAGACATCCAAAGCGCGCTTTCCCTGCATTACCCGGATCTACGATCCCAGATATCTGTGTCTGAATGTAAAAGATGGAGGCAGCAGGGTCGCTTTACAATGCCAAAGGATCAGAGGAATTTCAAACAAACGTTTGTTTGATTACCGGATTATTATATCCTCAAGGTATGGGGTCGGGCGGGCAGAGACCGCAAAAGTCGTTCGATTGCTTATATTTGGGTATCATGGCCCCCTTATGGAAAAGGCAGCCATTACGGCTGGTCTATTAGAAGAGAGAACAGGATTAGTCAGCGCGGCAGTAGCCGTTTGCCCCGTGGCGACCGCTCCAATGAGCTGATCACGGGCGCAAGAAGCGTCGAAGTCCTTATATCCACTGCGAAGTTTGAGGAGACCAACGTGGAACGCGAATCGATGGAATTTGATGTTCTGATCGTCGGCGGTGGGCCAGCAGGCCTTTCGGCTGCCTGTCGTATCATGCAGTTGGCCGAGGAAGCCGGCGAAGAAAAGACCGTTTGTGTGGTCGAAAAGGGTTCCGAGATCGGCGCTCACATCATGGCCGGTACGGTCTTCGAGCCGACGGCCCTTAACGAGCTGTTTCCCGACTGGAAGGAAAAAGGCGCTCCCCTTAATACGCCGGTCACGCGTGATGACATCTTCCTGCTCAAGGACCAGGCGTCCGCCACCAAAGTGCCTGGCGCCTTCGTGCCGAAGAGCATGCACAATCACGGCAATTATATCATCAGCCTGGGCAACCTTTGCCGCTGGCTGGCCGAGCAGGCCGAAGCCATGGGCGTCGAAGTCTACCCTGGTTTTGCGGCAGCAGAGACCATCGTTGAGGATGGCCAGGTCAAGGGTATCATTACCGGAGACATGGGTGTTGCACGGGACGGCAGCGAAAAAGACAGCTTCATGCCGGGCATGGAGCTGCGAGCAAAGTATACGCTCTTTACCGAGGGTTGCCGGGGCCACCTGGGCAAGCGCCTTATACGGGATTTCAAGCTGGACGAAGGCAAGGACCCGCAGCATTACGGCATCGGCATCAAAGAACTCTGGGATATCGATCCAGCTAAACACGAACCAGGGCTGGTGGTTCACACCACGGGCTGGCCACTGAAAGAGACCGGCTCCACCGGCGGCTCCTTCCTGTACCACCTTGAAAATGGCCAGGTCTATGTGGGTCTGATTGCGGATCTGTCCTATAGCAATCCCCATATGGCGCCGTTCGAGGAGTTTCAGCGGCTGAAACTGCACCCGGAGATCAACAAGCATCTGGAAGGCGGCAAACGGGTTTCCTACGGCGCACGGGCCATTACCAAGGGTGGCTTCAACTCGCTACCCAAAATGAGCTTCCCCGGCGGCCTTCTGCTGGGCTGTGATGCTGGGACTCTCAACAGCTCCAAGATCAAGGGCTCCCACACTGCCATGAAGTCCGGTCTTCTGGGCGCGGAAGCGGTTTTTGCAGCGCTGAAGGAAGGCAAGAGCGGTGAAGAGATCACCAGCTTCGAGGATCGCTTCAAAGACAGCTGGCTGTACAAGGAGCTCTTCAACGAGCGCAACTTCAGCCCGGCCATGCACAAGTTTGGCAACGTCGTGGGCGGTGGTATCGCCTACTTCGAGCAGAATATCCTGCGCCGGAGCCTGCCGTTCACCTTTCATGACACGGTGCCGGACTATGCGACCCTCAAGCTGGCATCCGAAAGCAAGAAGATCAGCTATCCCAAGCCGGATAACAAGCTGACGTTTGATCGTTTGTCATCGGTGTTTATCTCGAACACCAATCATGAGGAAGACCAGCCGGTTCACCTGAAGCTTGAGAACCCAGCTATTCCCATTGAGGAAAATCTGCCCAAGTATGACGAGCCGGCTCAGCGGTATTGCCCAGCTGGCGTTTACGAAGTAGTTGAGAAAGACGATGGCAGCGGCAAGCGGTTTCAGATTAATGCCCAGAACTGCGTTCACTGCAAGACCTGCGACATCAAGGACCCTGCCCAGAACATCAACTGGGTGACCCCGGAAGGGGGAGGCGGACCGAACTACCCCAACATGTAGGGGATAGAAGGGTTCAAGTGAATCCTGAAGTATTGCAAGCGGCTCGTTTAGAGCCGCTTTTTTTTACTCAACCGAAAAGTTTGGCCGTTGTTTTTCCGATCAATTCACCCTGATGCCGGGCACCTTCGAGCTCGATCTCGCTCGGTTGCCGGGAGCCATCGGTACCGGCAATAGTGGTGGCTCCATAAGGCGAGCCACCCACAATTTCCTCCATTGTGGTCTGTCCCTGGTGACTGTACGGCAACCCCACGATCGTCAAACCGAAGTGCAGCAGGTTGGTGATAATGGAGAACAGCGTCGTCTCCTGACCGCCATGCTGGCTATTGCTCGAGGTGAAAGCCCCGCCGACCTTGCCATTAAGAGCGCCACTGGCCCAGAGACCGCCGGCCTGATCCAGAAACGTGGCCATCTGACTGCTCACCCGCCCGAACCGGGTCCCGGTACCAACGATTATGGCGTCGTAATCGGCCAAATCATCAACTTTGGCCACGGGCGCTTCCTGGTCCAGCTTGAAGTTGGCTTTACGTGCGACGTCGTCGGGAACTGTCTCCGGAACACGCTTGATATCGACCTCTATGCCCGCCTTTCGGACACCTTCCGCCATAGCTTCCGCCATAGCTTCGATATGCCCGTAGCTTGAGTAATAAAGTACAAGTGCCTTTGTCATAGTTACCTCCTGTAATTGCCACTAAAAAAAACAATTGGTCTCACAGCCGAACACTGCATATATCTGCGGCATTGCGTAATTCAAGTTGTTCAGGCTCAGGGTGCAACACTACTGCAGCGTCAATCAATAACCGGATCGGTGCTTGCCCGATAGCCTTGTTTAATAAGGCTCAGACGGAATCTCAGGCATAAAAAAAGCGGTCTCGAAAGAGACCGCTTTTTTGAACCGGACTAAACGATCAGTGCACGTGACCGTGTTCGGATTCTTCCTCACTCGCTTCGCGGGTGTCGACCACTTCCACGTCGAAATGCAGGGTTTCGCCTGCCAATGGATGATTGGCGTCGATGGTGACGGTCTCATCGTTGACTTCTACCACACGAACCACCTGCGGGCCGCCCGGGGTCTGAGCCTGGAACTGCATCCCGGGTTCGATGGATTCGACCCCCTCGAACGCGGAACGGGGAACCGGCTGGACCAGCTCTTCGTTGACTTCGCCATAACCTTCAGCGGGCTCGATGGACACTTTCAGCTGGTCGCCGGGGGCTTTTTCGGTGAGCGCGTTTTCGAGTCCACCAATAATATTTTGAGCACCTTCCAGGTATGTCAGCGGCTCACGGCCTTCCTCGCGGGAGGAGTCTAGCTGCTCTCCCTGGTCGTTAGTGAGCGTGTAATGGATGGTGACAACACGAGGTTGGGCCATGTGATCTCCTTGCGTGTCGCAATGACTGAGTATGTAAGGTTAGGGCAATCGTAAGTAGTCTTGAACAGCCAGACTGCACAGAGGGACTCGCGACCACCAGGCCTCGTTAAAAGAGCTAACTTCGGTAACACGAAAGTGCAGTCTAACAAGGGTCAGACTGCGTTTTCTACCGTAACGATAAGGGCGCCCCCCGGGAATTCAAGCCCCCTTTCCCAATTCAAAGAAGACCCCATCGCTCCAAACCCCCACGCTCTGGTGTGTTCCGTCAGGGTTATCAGTAACATAGCGCACCAGCTCGTAGAAGGCAGCGGTACCTAGCCGGGCCTGTAAACCGTGATACATATCAACAAGAGGTCGTGGCTCATCAGAGCCCGGGTAGGTATCCATATGCAGGGAGTGCTCCCGCCCAAGCGTGATGCTTTCACCCGTGTTGGTGGTGACTTCCACCTTCTGCTGCTGACCTTCTCCCATGACGGTCACGTTGTGGGCCATCAGTGGCGTATCCTCAACCTTGATGCGCCACTTTTCGACGGGCGTGACCAGATAGTATTCGCCGTCATCCTCACGCCTGAGAATAGTGGAGAAAAGCCGGACTAACGCCTCCCGCGCCATCTTTTCGCCCTGGTAGTACCAGTCGCCATCACGGGCTATGCGGATGTCGATATCCCCGGAGAATTCCGGATCCCATTTTTCCAACGGCGGTCTGGCATTCGGCTCCGGCTTCGCGGCTTCGATCTGGGCTTCAATGCCCTTGGGGTCAGGACTCATAGGTGACTCCTTCACGTTTATACGTTGACTGGCCGTTTTATTCGCTGTCAGGCAGAAACTGGTCTTTCAGGTCAGCACATCCCGGCCCCACAATGGGCATATCCAACAGGACCGCCTGGCTGGTCATGAACGGAATACCTCGCCGATGACCATCCACCAGCAGCGTCGAGAGTGCGCCGACAAAAGGCATATGGGAAACCAGCATCAGGCGTTCAATATTACAGTCAAGCAGTGCTTCGAGGCATTGGCCGGGGTCATCATCAGGCGTAATAAAGGGTTTCTCGAGCACTGGCCGGTTGCAGGTTTCGGAAATAATTGCGGCAGTCTGCCGTGCCCGTACCAGCGGACTTGCCCAGATCACCTCCGGGCGCCAGGGCGACGCCGCAATCATGCGCGCTACTGAGCCTGTGCCAAGGCGACCCGCTTCTGTCAGTTCCCGCTCCTGATCACGCGTGTGCCAGCCGGCTTCGCCATGTCGCATCACAAGCAGATACATGAGCTGCTCCGATAAGCTAGTGGGTGAGCGTCCTCGGCAGGATGAACTCCACATCCGAATTCTGCACTGCCATCATCAGGCTGTTGATCACGGCCTTGATGGACGCGTTGCCATACAGTATTTCATACAAGCCTTTGACAAGCGGCATATAGATGCCGATTTCCTCGGCTTTTTCCTTGACCAGCAGCAGGGTGTAGATGCCTTCAGCCACCTGCCCTATTTCCGCTACTGCCTCGTCAAGCTTTTTGCCCTGGCCTATAGCATAGCCAATGCGGAAATTACGGCTCTTCGGTGAAGTACAGGTCACGACCAGGTCGCCCACGCCAGCCAGGCCCATAAAGGTCATCGGGTTGGCGCCCAGGCTCACTGCGAACCGGCTCATTTCTGCCAAGCTGCGGGTAATCAGCATGGCTTTGGCATTCTCCCCCAGCTCGAGGGCTGCGGCCAGGCCGGCAACGATGGCGTAGATATTCTTGAGCGCGCCCGATAATTCAACCCCGTACATATCGACGTTGGCATAAACCCTGAAGTACTCACAACCCAGCATTTGCTGGACTTTGCGCCGAACGTCCGGATCCTTGGCGGCGATGACGGTGGCGGTGAGGTCACGGTTGACTATCTCGCTTGCCAGGTTGGGGCCGCTCAGCACACCAATGCGAGCCCGGGGCAATTCAGACTGCAGGATCTCGCTCATCAGCTTGAAGCCTTCTTTCTCAATGCCTTTGGTGAGACTGACTACGATCTGCTCATCCCGGAAACTGGCAGCGTTTTCAACGATAACCGTACGAAAAGCCTTGCTGGGGATGGCAACAAAGACAATCTCCGCCTGCGCTATGGCTTCTGCAAGGTCACTGGTGGGGCGGATATTACCCGACAACTTGATGCCCGGCATGTAACGACTGTTGCAGTGCTGCTCTGCGACTTCATCCACCTGCCTGGCGTCTCGCATCCAGAAGTGGGTGGTATGGCCATTTTCCGCCAGCACCTTGACCATGGCTGTGCCAAAACTGCCACCACCGAGCACCGCGACATGATGCCTGTCCTGTTCGTTGGCTTTTTTCTCGCCCTGTTGGTCAGGCTTGTTATTCTGAGACATAGAATCCCCGCTCAAGCGTCTATTAAGCTATCTGAAAGTACATCTCATGGAGTTTCAGTACTGCAAAGGGTTCCGGTTCAGCCCGGCTCCTCGCATTCAAGCGCACGTACCAGATTCTTGAATTCTTCCCGATTACGGCTGTTCAGACTCATCAGCACGCGATGAGCATCAAGTACCTTGTCGCGCACCTGCTGTTCACTGGCCCTGAGCACGGGAATTTCTTCAAGCTCTTCAATTCGGGAAGCGGGCTCCTTGACGATTATAAAAATCTTGTCAAAGCCCATGGAGGTAATGATTCGGGTCACGTCGGGGTTGGTGGATATCAGGGTCGGCAGGAAATGGCTACGCTTTTCTGCCGCCATAGCAATCTTGGCGAGCAGTCCCAGGGTCGTGCTGTCTATGATTTCAGTTTCAGTGACATCCACAACGACGGTCTTGAAGGCAGGATCCTGGGTAATGGTCTCAACCAGGTGGTCCAGCGTTGAACACAGGTTCAGCCGGATTTCCCCAATAAACTTGAGGAGGTAAATGCCCTGTTTTTCAGCTTGCAGGATTTTATAGCCAGCCATGTTTTCTGCCATCATTTCGAAACGACATCCGTTACCGACACGAGTGCAATATCATCCGGCAACTCTACAATCTGTTCGAGGTTCAGAGCATCGTTCAGAGAGGCGATAGTGTGACTACCTCCCGACACGAGTTCAAGTAGTCGACGCTCCTTTTCGTCAAGCCCCTGAGCTTTTATAACCTCAAGAATGCCGTCTGAGAAAAGAATCAGACGGAATGGCCCGGAAAGCGGTTTTTCATATACCTCCCAATGGGGCTCTTCGAATAATCCCACCGGTAGTCCGTTACCCTCCAGAAACGCTGTTTCACCACCGTCAAAGGAAAGAATCGGCATAGGAAAATGCGCCCCGACCGCGTAACGAAGGGTTCGGTCCCGCTCAGAGATGATCCCTACGAATACCGTAACATGCTTACCCAGCCCTGTATCCAGCAGTTCCGAGTTAATCCGCTCCAGAAACCGGTCAGGATAGAGAATATCGTCGCTGGAACCTCGTCTCATATTACGCTGCAGGCGATTGGTCAGATTCTTCAGCAGAACCGTGACAAAGGCCGAGCTGGCGCCGTGGCCCGACACGTCGGCGATGTAGACGAGGGTCTTATCGGAATCAATGCGGAAATAGTCAAGAAAGTCGCCGCTCAGGTACAGGGACGGCTTGATCAGGTGGTCGACCGCGAAGCTGCCCAGCATCTGCTCATGGTCGGGCAACATCCGCAGCTGGACCTTACGCCCTGCCCGCTGGTCTGCCCGCAGTTCGGCGATGCCGGCCCGCAGGTCACGGTTAGCCTCTTCAAGCTCCTGCCGGTATAGCTGGTTGAGCCTGGTGACCCGGACACGGTCAAACAGTTTGCTGAGCACATCATCCAGGGCGATCTTGTCAGAACAGGGTTTGAGTACGAAATCAGAGGCCCCCGCCCGCAAGGCTGCTACAACCTCAGCGGCTGTCTGCGCACCAGAATAGGCAATCAGAGGTACGGAGAGGTCCTGATTTTCCAGCCGTTCCTTGAGGACAGCGATGCCAGCAGGCACCATGTCCACGAAAATGGCATCCGGTGGGCTCTCTTCAAAGAGCTGACGGGCCGCCTGGAAATCGCCATAGCCGCTGACATAGAAGCCCTTGGTTTCAAGGTGCCTGTCCAGCTCGGCCCGGGCTTTCTCGTCAGGGTCAATTATCAAAATGCGCTCAGTGCGCGATGTCATGGATGTCACCCTAAACCACTAGCCGTAAACAACAAAAACACGTATTTCGCGGTTGGTATAGGGCTATTCTGGCACGACGCTGTGATATAACAAGATAAGATTCAACTTTACCCTTTGATTGCTGGAGAGATTCAACTGTGCGAAGCGCTGTCAACGACCTGCTGGGAGCCTATGACAAACTGATCATGGACCCGGTCCATGGGGGCATCCCCCTGTATCGCCATGAAATCCAGGTAATCGATCACCCCCTGTTTCAGCGCCTTCGTAATATTTGCCAGAATGACATACTCAGCCTGGTCTTCCCTGGTGCCACTCACTCCCGCTTTCTTCACAGCATCGGGGTGATGCACGTGGGCGGACGCATGTTCCGCGCCATGATTGATGCCTATCTGAGGGAACGTCAGCTCAGTGAACAGGTGGACCTGAGCCTCAGTCAGCTAGACGCCATCGATTATCTGGCCAAGACCATACGGCTGGGCTGCCTCTTGCACGACAGCGGCCATTCCAGTTTTTCCCACCAGTTTACCCAGGCACGCCGCATCCACGAACTCATGTCCCGACCAGACCGGTTCGATGATCTCTGGCAAGGGGTGGACTACTCCCGATTTTACCCCGAGCGACCCACCGAGCTCGAGCACGAGCATTACTCGGTGCGGGTTGCCTACGATGTGCTCGAGTCCATCGACCTGCAGGCCGCCGGGCTGTGTACACAGGACATACTGGGCATCATGGAAACCACCCGGGTTACGCCCAGTGAAGCCTTCTGCCGCCACGCGCGCACCTTCTGGGACTTTATAGCCGGTGCCGATGCCGAGTCCGGTGCTCTGAGCGAGGCTTCCACCCCTGCCCTGGTGATGGACCTGCTGTCCTCTGTGGTATCAGGCGAGATAGATGCTGACCGGGCAGACTACATGCTACGGGACGGTTTCCATTCATCTGTCACAATCGGGGGCTTTAACCTGGATCACCTGCTCAGCAACCTTCGGTTTGGCTGGGATGTGGAACAACCCTGGCTGGGGTTGGCCATTACCCAGAAAGGTCTGGGAGCCCTGGAGGATTTTGTCTATAGCCGTCATCAGATGTACCGAAAGGTTTACGCCCACAAGACGGCACTGGGGTTCGACTGGGTGCTTAGAGAGGCCATCAATGAAGTGCTGGAGGACCCGGAAACCTTCGACTGGGTCGATACCTGCCTCAGCGATATGCAGTATTTTGCGGAACTGACCGACAGTTTTTTCTGGGAGGCCTTCCGCAAGCTGGCCCGAAAGAAACCCCAAAGTTACTCCAAATGCATTGTCGACAGGGTCAAACTTGACCACCTGGATACCCGGGAAGACCTGTCACCGGAAGGTATTGAGGACCACAGCGCCTATCTGGCGGACGCTATGGAACTGAGGCCCGAGAACGTCGTGACCTGCTCCATGCGGGCACGGTTTTCCAACATCCAGGATAATTTCAGCGGTATCAAAGTGCTTGTACGGGACCCCGTACGCCGCACCCGCACCCTACGACGCATTACCGAGGTCAGTGCTTTTTTTACCAAGTTTGGCGACGGCACCATCACCCACTTCTACCATCGTCCGGCCATCATGCATGATCTGCCCGCCGATCGCGGCCATTAGCCGCGAGGCTGGAGGTCGCCGGTTTTTTTCCACTCCCGGATCAGACTGTCAGCGCTTTCAAATGCGCCCTCGACCCGACCACCACTGAGCCAGTCCCCGATCAAGGCAACCTGGTGCTCAGCAAACCAAAGATGCCCCGGTCCGGCTTTAGCGCTGGATTTGGCATAAAGCCATCGATGACTATGGACCTGGATGGGCTGTGACCCTGTGTCTGTGGCCAGGCTGAAGGCATCAAGCAAAGCCTTTTCCACGTAGGCTTTCGGTGAATCCTGATGCTCATCGGACCAGTCGGGTCGGCCATGCAGAACCCACCATTCACCGCTGGTATTGCGCCCGGGCTTGCTTGAGTTATTGCCTGCCCACTGAAGGACGTCACTCTGTGGCTGGAGCCCTTCATAATCGAGCCCGAGACCATTTTCATACTGAGCAACTACAGTCCAGCAAGCCTGCATCAGGTCAATGTCATCAGAGAACGCATTAACCAGCGGGTCCAGATGGCTGTTGAGAATAATTTCCTCTGCCTGGGCAGGCGGAACGGTCAGGATAACAGCGTCGAACGGCCCATACTCTGCGCCCTCACTGTCGTTCAGATGCCACTGGCCGGTCAGTGGGCGGATCAGGCGCTCGATTCGCACCCCGGTTCTGATATCAAGAGTTTGGGCCAACGCCCGGGAAATGGCGGTCATCCTGGGCACACCAACATAGCGGGTCTCGGCATGAAAGGCGTCCCAGTCGCCATCGCTAGCCTGGTACCTTAATCGGCCATGCCATTGGTCATACGTCTCCGAGCCGGAATCCGGGTCTCGGGCATAGCGATTGAGAAACGAGCGGAAGCTTGGATTACGAACAGTAAAATACTGGGCGCCTATATCGACAGAGACATCGGCAGAAGCGTCGGCCGAGCCGTGAGCCAGGTCAGCAAGACGCTTTGACGCCAGCCGACCACCAGGCCCGCGGCTTTTCTCAAACAGCACGGTTTCCACACCCGCCTCATTCAAACGGAGGGCAGCGGTCAGGCCCGATATGCCTGAACCGATGATGGCAGCCTTTCGTATAACCGTCGGCTTGGGAGATTCGTTAAACATGGTCATCTATGCATCCATTGAGGGGTGGCTGAACGTACATTAACCGAGCGCGCCGGGTTCCGGTTACTTCCGTTAAATCATGAGTATGGCAAAAAAGGGCTGGCAGTCTATGACCCGAGTTCAGAACGTGTTGGTCAGTGTGGTGAGATGGTTCGATTCTGAGGCACATTCAGATCACATCAGTGGCGAACCGCGCGCTTTCAGTTTCGTGCGCGTATTACCATTCATAGGCCTGCACCTTGCCTGTCTGCTGGTTTTGTTCACCGGCACCAGTGCCTTTGCCGTTGGTTTTGCGGTTGCTTTCTTTTTCTTGCGCATGTTTGCGATAACGGGCTTCTACCATCGGTATTTTTCCCACAAGACCTTCAAGACCAACAGGTTCTGGCAGTTTGTCTTTGGCGTGCTGGGCGCCAGCGCCGGCCAGCGTGGCCCCTTGTGGTGGGCGGCCCATCATCGCCACCACCACCAGCACTCCGATCAACCGGAAGACCTGCACTCACCCAAGCAAAGCGGCTTCTGGTGGGCACACATCGGGTGGTTTACCTGTGAGGACGGCTTCCGGATGAACGAACGCCGGGTTAGGGACTGGCTCAGATTCCCCGAGCTGAGGTTCATCAACCGCTTCGACGCCCTGGTGCCGGCAGTGGCGGTTGTGCTTATTTTCGGCCTTGGGGAAGCCCTGGCCCTGTGGGCCCCGGGCCTGGGAACCAATGGCGTCCAGCTTGTGGTCTGGGGCTTTGTCATTTCGACGGTCGCGCTGTTTCACGCCACGGTTTCCATCAATTCCCTTGCCCATGTATGGGGTAGCCGGCGCTTCGACACCAGCGATGACAGCCGTAACAATTTTCTGCTCGCTCTGATCACTCTGGGTGAGGGCTGGCACAACAATCACCATCGCTGGCCCCAGTCGGCAAGACAGGGTTTTCGCTGGTACGAGATCGACATCACCTACTACCTGCTCTGGGTGCTCGAAAAGCTGGGCATTATCCACGACCTCAACCCTTTGCCTGCCCAGATTCGGGAAGAAACCCTGCGTCTGGACGAACTTCGGAGAGTCAAGCCATGAACCAGACCCACACCGGACAGCCATCGGCTATACCCTTCGCCTCCCGCGGTCCTGTCCTCGACAGGTTCCGGGAGCTGTTCAACAACATGAGTGGCAGCGAAACCGGGCCTTTGAGTGATGTGTACCATGCTGACATCCAGTTTACCGACCCATTTACGTCAGTGACCGGAATCACCGCCCTGGAGCAGTACTTCAGCGGCGCTTATGCCAACGTCATCGAGTGCCGCTTCGAGTTTTTCGACACCGTAGCTGACGACGACAACGTCTGCCTCACTTGGAAGATGGACCTGCGGCACAAGCGTATACGCCGGGGCGAACTGATTCAGGTAGACGGTATCAGCAGGCTCAGACTTCAGGATGACCGCATCATTGTGCACCGGGATTACTTTGATGCGGGCCAGCTTCTTTACGAGAATCTGCCGGTTTTGGGTAGTGCCGTGCGCTGGCTAAGGAAACACGCAGCATGAGTGATCTTTTTAACCGACCCATCACCCTCTGGTTAACCGGCGCGACTTCTGGCATCGGACATGCGCTGGCTGAAGCGCTTCTGAAAGAAGGACATCAGGTGGTCGCTACAGGCCGTCGAAAAGATGCGCTTGCTGAGCTGGCCAGTACTGCACCAGGGCAGGTAATCATCGCTCCGGCCGACACCACCAGCAAGGCTGACCTTGAAGGGGTTCAGAAGCAGCTGGAGCAGGTTAGGCCGGTTCAGGCAGCCATACTGAATGCGGGTACCTGTGAGTATCTGGACATCGCCGAGTTCAGCGCCGATCTTATCGAGCGCAATGTGCACACCAATGTCATCGGGACGGCCCGCAGTATTGAGGCGGTCCTGCCGTCCCTTCGTGAAGCACGGCGTCAGGGTTTGCCTGCGCAACTTGTGATTGTCAGTTCCTCGGCCTGGTGGTTTCCGTTTGGGCGTGCCGAGGGCTATGGTGCGTCAAAGGCCGCCCTCACCTATTTTGCCCAGTCGCTGCGGGCTGATCTGGCCGCAGAGGGTATACAGGTAACCGTGGTCTCGCCTGGCTTTGTCAAGACACCGCTGACGGACCGGAACGATTTCCCCATGCCTTTCCTGATCTCGGCAGAAGATGCCGCCCAGCGGATCGTGAAGGGCTTGCACAAAGGCCAATCCGAGATCCAGTTCCCGAAACGGTTCACCTGGATGCTCAGAGGCTTCAGCGCCCTGCCCCAGGGCATTATTGATCGTATGGCGGCCGCCATGGCCCGGAAGCAGAATCAGGACGACGCAAAATGACAGCTGCCCGCCAGAAACTGGCGATTATCGGAGCCGGTGTATCCGGCCTTACGTCGGCCTGGCTCCTGGCCCCCCGTCATGACGTGACCCTGTTTGAAGCGGGCAGTTATGCTGGCGGCCACACCAACACGCGCTCTGTTGAAGCCGGTGGCAGGACCTGGCCTGTAAACACAGGGTTTATCGTATTCAACGACTGGACCTATCCGAATTTCATAAAACTCATGGACAGGCTCGGGGTGGCGTCCGAAGTCAGTGGCATGAGCTTCAGTGTGGACTGCAACAGCACCGGGCTGGAATACAACGGAACCAGCCTCAACACCCTGTTCGCGCAGCGTCGCAATCTGGTCAACCTGCCATTCCTTCGCATGATCCGGGAGATCCTGCGTTTCAACAAGGAAACCCGGGCAGAGCTTGCCGACGACGCCATAACCGATGATGAAACTCTGGGGAGTTACCTTAACCGGAAAGGCTATTCCCGTTATTTCCGGAACTATTACATCGTTCCTATGGGGTCGGCCATCTGGTCTGCCCCCGAACTGGTGCTGGAGCGTTTTCCAATCCGGTTCTTCCTACAGTTCTTCAACAACCACGGCATGCTGTCGGTGGACGACCGCCCGACCTGGCGGGTGATCAGCGGCGGTTCGGCCCGCTATGTGGATCGGATGCTGGAAACCCTCGCGCCACACCTGCACCTGAACAGCGCGGTGCAGTCGGTAACACGACACGAGCGTGGTGTGACGCTTCGGGTCAATGACAAAGAACACGAGTTCGATCAGGTGATCTTTGGCTGCCACAGTGATCAGGCCCTGGCCATGCTCGGAGATGCCAGTGCTACCGAGCGCGAAATACTGGGCGCCATCCCCTACCAGAACAATGACGTCGTATTACATACTGACGCCTCGGTGCTACCGGCAGAACGACGCGCGTGGGCAGCGTGGAATTACTTCATTCCGAGCCACAGCACGGAACCCGTTTCGGTTACTTACAATATGAATATTCTGCAGAACTTTGCAGATGCTCCAGAAACGTTTTGCGTTACGCTAAACCGCACCAGGGACATCAAGCCTGAGCGCATCATCGAGCAATACCAATACGCCCACCCGGTGTTCAGCCTGGAATCTGTTGCCGCGCAAAAACGCTACCACGAGATCGGAGGCCACAACCGAACCCATTTCTGCGGAGCTTATTGGTTCAACGGTTTCCATGAAGACGGGGTACGCAGTGCCCTTCGGGTCACAGACGCCTTCGGAGTCGGTCTCTGACCATGGCCAGTCGTCGGACACCCCAACCCCGCCTGGCGAGCCAGTGGCTTAACGGAACCGTTCGCCACCGGCGCCTGAGCCCAGTCAACCATGAATTCCAGTATGATACCGGCATGCTGGCACTGGACCTGGACGAGTGGTCCTCCCTGGGAGCCCTGAGCCCGTTCTTTTCTATTGAAGGCTTTAACTGGGTATCGCTGAAGCGTGATGACTACTTCCAGCCGTCAACACCGGATCTCAAACAGGCCATTTCGGATCAGGTGGAGACTGCCACCGGCTGGCGGCCGGAAGGCCCCATCGAGCTGATAACCCACCCGCGCTATTTCGGCTATGTGTTCAACCCCGTCAGTTTCTACTTCTGTTACGACCAGGGGCAGCGCGCCGGCGATGTGCCCAGGGTCATCGTTGCCCAGATAACCAACACCCCCTGGCATGAGCGCCACGTCTATTGTCTGGAAAGGAGCGAGGGCCGCACCTCGGCGGATGGCTGGCATACCCAGTCGTTCAGTTTCCCCAAGCGCTTCCATGTCTCGCCATACAACCCCATGACCCAGGATTACCGCTGGCTGTTCAGCTTCCGGGGTGATGAACTCCGAATCCATATGAACGTGCTTCAGGAAGAGCAAAAGGTATTTGATGCCACCCTGGTAGTCCATCGCGCCCCTTTGTCTCGTAAGACCATTCACAGCAGTCTGCGACGCTTCCCCGCCGAATCCCTCAAGGTGGTGGCGGGCATCTACTGGCATGCCCTGAGGCTCAAGCTCAAAGGCGCCGTATTCCAGACCCATCCGGACAAGCTTGCGTCTGACGATCCCGGGTTTCGGCTCGGCAATGAAGACAAGGGCGAGCAGATCGGACACCAGGGGCTGAAACACGGCTCCAGTGGTGGCACCTGCGAACCTGACAAGACCAACACAGTGAAGGTAAGCTCATGGAGAACCTGAATTCGTCGCTGACACGTGATACTAACCAGGGGTCAGCCTCTTTCACCAGCCGGGCCGCACGGAACCTGGTCTGCCATCAGTTGGCTCAACTTGGTGACGGCATCCTGACCATCCGGGAAACCCGCATGGATGACCAGGTGTTTGGCGATGGCAATACTGCCCATGAGCCCGCGGAGCTGATCATTCATGACGCCAGTACCTGGCGTGACCTGCTGACCGGTGGCAGTGTTGGCGCAGCTGAATCCTATGTGGCCGGGGACTGGACAAGCCCTGACCTGGTGGCCCTGCTCAGGTTTTTTACCCGCAATGTAGACCGGATGAATGCCTTTGAAGACAGATTCAGCTGGGTCACCAAGCCTGCCCTGAAAGGTCTGCATTGGCTGAACCGCAACACGCCGACCGGTTCCCGGAAGAACATCGAAGCGCATTACGATCTGGGCAATGACCTTTTCGAGGCCTTCCTCGATCCGACCATGATGTATTCCTCTGCCATCTACCCGACGCCCTCAAGCTCGCTGGAAGACGCGGCAGTACACAAGCTGGATATTCTCTGCCGCAAACTGGACCTGAAGCCGACAGATCAGGTCGTCGAGATCGGCACTGGCTGGGGCGGTTTCGCAATTCATGCGGCGAAACACTACGGCTGCCATGTGACAACAACCACCATCAGCCGGGAACAGCTCGAGCTGGCCCGACAGCGCGTGGAGGCGGAAGGCCTGTCCGATCGCATTACCCTGCTGTTCGACGATTATCGCGACCTGACTGGACAGTACGACAAACTGGTGTCCATTGAGATGATCGAAGCGGTAGGGCCGCAGTTTCTCGACAGCTATCTCAGACAGATAGACACCCTTCTTAAACCGGATGGGCTCGCCCTGATTCAGGCGATCAACATGCCCGAACAACGCTACCGCCGTGCCCTGAAGAACGTGGACTTCATTCAGCGGTTTATATTTCCCGGCAGTTTTATTCCCTCATTCGGCGCCATACTGGAGTCCATGGGTAAAGAAAGTCAGCTGGTCCTGAGCCATGCAGAGGACATAGGCTTTCACTACGCCCGAACCCTGCGGGACTGGTCCGATCGATTTGCCGCCAACCATAAGCACATTGCCAGCCTGGGCTATGGCAAAGAATTTCAGCGTCTTTGGCATTTCTATTTTGCCTACTGTGAAGCCGGATTTAGCGAGCGGGCGATCGGGGTCTCCCAGATTATGCTGGCCAAACCCGGCAACAAGCGCGCGAATATTCTGAGCCTGTGATCCGCTCCGACACTGTGCGTAGCCTGGTAAATTTGTTGCTGTTCCAGCTTGGCTGGTTTCTGTGTGTTCTGTTCCCGGGACTACTGAGTGCCACGGCAGCGTTCGGCCTGGTGGGGATACACCTGGCGCTGGTCAGCCAGCATCGAAGCCGTGAGTTGCAGTTTATACTTCTGGGTACGGTGCTGGGTTCCCTTCTGGACGGGCTCTGGTTTCAGCTGGGCGTTATGACTGACAGCAGCGGCACGGTGTTCTGGACGCCGGTGTGGCTGGTGGGCATGTGGGCCCTTTTTCTCACAACCCTCGCTCACTCCCTTTCTTGGATGGGCTCGCGTCCCTGGCTACCCTTTGTGCTCGCTCCCATAGCCGGCCCTTTCGCCTACTGGAGCGCCAGTGAACTCGGCGCGGTGGTCCTGCCGGCCGGGTGGTCCTCTCTCCTTGCATTGGCCCTTGGGTGGCTGGTTATATTTCCTCTGTTGATGTACATCAGGAAACGGTTCTACCCGGAGATCACCTCATGATGCACATACGCCCCTTTATCAGTCTCGCAATCTTGTTTGTGCTCCCGACCATAGGCCAGGCTGCTACCTGGACGTTCACCGGATCTGCCACCGCCCAGGAGGAAGACCGGGTATATCAGGAACGCCACGAGCTGACCGGAGAATGCCGGGACGGGCTGTTCCTGCCCCTGGAACATCAGGTGGAGTATGTGAAGGAGGGTAGCAAGGATGTCTTTGCCCGCAAAACCCTGGAGTATGAGGAATCGGTACTGAGACCGAGCCTGGATTTTCGCCAGCCGGCATTCGGCGAGCGGATGCAGGTCACCAACGCCAATGATGAGACTGCCAAAATCCATTGGCAGACCAACGAAGGCGGCACCGAGACCTACGAGGTGGCGTTGACTGACGAGGTTGTCGTGGACTCCGGTTTCGACAATCTTGTGCGTACCAACTGGCAAAGGCTGACGTCCGGGGGGTCCGTAGACTTCCGCTTCCTGGCCCCTACCCGCGGCGAGCATTATGCCTTTGTGCTGGAGCCGGCCGAGGACAGCCGAATTGATGCAGACGTTGTGCTGCGGATCGAGCCTTCGGGTTTTGTCATGGGCTTTCTGGTGGAGCCCATTCTGCTGGGGTATAGCGACGATGGCACACTGACTGACTATCTTGGCCTGACCAACGTCCGCAAGGACCGGGATAACAACTACACCGCCCATATCCGCTACAGCCATGACGAGATGCCGGGTTGCGGTCTTATAAGGTGATCCGGGCCACCGCGGCGCTTAGGGAAATTATGGTAAGCTTTCGGCTCTTCAATCCTGTATCGAACCGGATGAGATAGCAGCCATGATGTTCGTATCTTTCAACGTCAACAGCATTCGTACCCGAATGCACCAGCTAGAAGCCGTTATCGAAGCGCACCAGCCTGATTTTATTGGCCTCCAGGAAACCAAAGTCAGCGACGCGGACTTCCCCCTTGAAGCCATTGAGGCCCTGGGGTATCACGTTCACTTTCACGGCCAGAAAACCCACTACGGCGTTGCGCTTCTCTCTCGCATTCCACCGGATCGGATAATCAAGGGCTATCCCGGCGATGACGGTGACGCCCAAAAGCGCCTGATTACCGGGCATTTCACGATTGGTAGCCAGATGCTTACGGTCATCAACGGTTATTTTCCCCAGGGTGAAAGCCGTGACCACCCGATCAAGTTTCCTGCCAAGCAGAAATTCTACGCCGACCTGATGACCTACCTCGATGAGCTCGACGACACTGACACCAATCTGGTGGTGATGGGTGATATGAACATTTCCCCTACCGACCAGGACATTGGCATAGGCGCGGATAACGCCAAGCGCTGGTTACGGTCCGGCAAATGCAGTTTTCTTCCAGAGGAACGGGAGTGGCTTGGCCAGATTGAAAGTCGCGGGCTGACCGATACCTTCCGGCACCTCAATCCCGTGGAGTGCGATACCTTCAGCTGGTTTGACTATCGTAGCCGGGGGTTCGAACGTGAGCCTAAACGGGGCCTGCGAATTGACCTCATCATGGCCAATGAGGTTTTGCTGCCTAAAATCCGGGCGGCCGGAGTTTCCTACGAGGTGAGGGCCATGGAGCGACCATCGGACCACTGTCCGGTCTGGGCTGAGTTTGAACTCTGATGAAGGTCAAGACCCGCGACCGCATACTCGATACCAGCCTGGCCCTGTTCAATATCGTGGGCGAACCCAACGTCACTACGCTACTCATTTCTGACGAGCTGGATATCAGTCCCGGTAATCTTTATTACCATTTCAAGAGCAAGGGTGACATTGTCGGGGAGCTTTTTGATCGTTATGAGGCGGAGCTGCTGGACCTGGTTACGGTGCCCGAGGATGCGGAGATATCCCTTGAGCAGCAGGGGTTCTTCCTGCACCTTCTGTTCGAGGGTATCGCCCGTTATCGATTCCTGTACCAGGACCTGGTCAATGTACTGTCCCGCTATGACTCCCTACAGACGCGCTTTCGACGCCTGCTGCGCAAGAAGGAAAAAGCCTTTCGCACAATATGCGACAGCCTGAGACAGCAGGAAATCATGCTCATTGGCGATCGGGAACTTGATGCCCTTTGTGAACAGCTTACCTTAACTATTTGTTACTGGGTAAGTTATGAAAGCCTTTCCCATCTTGATGACCGGGAATCCGTGGATCTTGGGCGGGGGGTTTTCCAGATGCTTCAGCTGCTCGCACCTTACCTCCGGGAGGAAGACCGCGAGCAGGTGCTGGCCATGAGCCAGGACTATTACTGAGGCGGTTTTTTCGGGCTTTTAGCGGTGGTCTGCGGTACTGACTTCTTAAGCTCGCGCAGTTCCTGCTCCAGGGCTTCAATCCTGTGTTCCAGTGACTCGATCTCTTCGCGCCGGTGAATACCCAGGCGACGCAAGGCCCCCGAGACCCGCTCGTCGAACAGGTGCTCAAGTTTATCCCAGGTTCCGGTTGCCCGGCCGCGGACGTCTTCCACCCGGTGCTCCACAGACTTCACGTGTTTTCCGACCACACCCCGGGTCTTACTTTCAAGCTCTTCGCCTTCGTTGACCAGCCGCTCAAAAAAACGTCCGGCATCCTCTTCCGCTTTGGTGTAAGCGCCCAAGCCAGCCAGCCATATCTGACGTGCAGAATCCTTGATTTTACCGGCGAGCTGAACATCGTTGTCCGGTTTTTTATCCTGCTGATCTGACATAAGTACACCTTTTACCTTGCAGCCAATTGGCAGACCATCTGCCAACACATGCATTGTATTACACCAGTGTCTCGATTTCAGTGGTTTGGCTGTGGCGTGGGTATAAATGCCAATGCTCAGGAATTGAGCGTCTAATCAGGCTTTCGTTAGATCAAAATGTGATCAATGCTTTCAGCCAAAAACTTGAAGTGCTCAAAATATCGTCAATACTTTAAGTGATCAGTGCCCCTGCTGGCGCTGATCGTCTGGAAGTCTTTCATGGATACTACTCGCATGCCTCGCCCGGCTTTTCAAGCCGGGCTTTTTTTATCTTAAGGATTTCCCTCAAGCGTGCTGAATCAGGTTCGCTGCCGCCCTTTCGTTTCGCCCGCCAAAAGAATATTGTTCTTGCCTGATGAATTTGGACTGACCCGTACCCTTAGGTCCCATCCAACCAACTTGCGAGAAACCGAGGAGTTCACTTGTTATGACCATTGATTGGGCTTCGTTTACGCCCTGGCTCTCTTTAGCCGGCGGAGTGCTTATCGGGCTATCTGCTGCTGGCTTCGTGCTCCTGAATGGACGTATTGCCGGAGTCAGCGGTGTGCTCGGCGGTCTGCTGCAGCGACAAAAAGCAGACAGCTTCTGGCGCATCGCCTTCATCGCAGGTCTTCTGAGCGCACCGCTACTGTGGGCACTCGTAGCTGATCTACCACCCATTGAAGTCAATGCGAGCCTTCCGGTGGTCGTCATCGCCGGACTACTGGTCGGTATTGGCACCCGGTTTGGCTCCGGCTGCACCAGCGGACATGGGGTCTGCGGCCTGTCCCGCTTGTCCCCTAGATCGCTCATGGCCACTCTGTGCTTTATGGCTGCAGGCTTCGGAACCGTTTATGTCGTTCGCCACCTGGTCGGAGGTAGTCCACTGTGAAGTACAATCTTTCCTCATTTTTCTGTGGCCTGGTGTTCGGCCTGGGGTTGTTACTGTCCGGCATGGCGAATCCCGAAAAGGTTCTGGGCTTTCTGGATATTGCCGGTCTCTGGGACCCTTCCTTAGCCCTGGTAATGGCAGGAGCCATAGGTGTGGGCCTGATCGCCTTCACGGTCGCAGGCCAGCGGCAGAGGAGTCTGTTGGGATTTGAGATGGAACTGCCCACTTCCCGCTCCATCGATCGGCCGCTGGTCGTCGGCAGCCTGCTTTTTGGCGGCGGCTGGGGCCTGGCAGGTTTCTGTCCGGGGCCCGGCCTGGTTGCCATGGGCGCAGGAGAAATTAAGGCGATTGCCTTTGTCGGCGCCATGGTGGTCGGTATGATGATTTTTGAGCAGATCGAACAGGCCCGTAAAGCCCATGCCTTAACCCAAGCGTAACTTTCAAGAGATCGTACATGGACATTCGAACTATCGATGAGGACATTTCAGTCGCACCCCAGATATCGGTGCAGGACGTGGAAGAAATAGCCCGGTTGGGTTTTCGCACCCTTGTGGCCAACCGTCCAGATCAGGAAGACCCGGGTCAACCGGCAATGACAGATATTGAATCCGCAGCAAGGGCCCATGGCCTGCAGTGGATCTACCTGCCGGTGGAGTCGGGTAACATCACGGAAAGCGATGTGGATCATTTTGCGCCCATGTTTGAAGAAGCGCAAAAACCCGTCTTGGCCTTCTGTCGCTCGGGAACCCGTTGCACGGTGCTTTGGGCCCTGAGTAGCTCCCGCAAGGAACCGGTGATGCCAGTACTCATGAAAGCCCAGCGTGCCGGCTACGATCTCAACGGCATGAAGCCGAGACTGGAACAGCAGGCCCGCCAGCACGCCCGGAAAGACTGAACGATGAGGCAACGCCTGTTGCGCTACATACCGGCGATCGGCTGGTTGCGCCGCTATGACCGCCATGCCCTGGGGAATGACGTCGCTGCGGCAGCGCTTGTCACGGTGATTGTCATACCCCAGTCCCTGGCTTTTGCGCTGCTGGCCGGGCTGCCCGCGGAAGCTGGCCTCTACGCAAGTATTCTGCCCTGTATTTTTTACGCCATTTTTGGCACCAGCAACACCCTTGCGGTCGGTCCTGTGGCGCTGATTTCCCTTATGAGCGCCGCGGCGGTGGGCGATGTGGCTACCCAGGGCACGGCAGGGTTCATGATCGCCTCTATTTACCTGGCCCTGCTGTCAGGGCTGATACTGCTTGTCATGGGCCTGCTGCGTCTCGGCTTTCTTTCAAACTTTATCAGCCATCCGGTCATTTCCGGTTTCATTACCGCTTCCGGCATCCTCATAGCCGCCAGTCAGATGAAGTATCTGATGGGTATAGACGTGCCTGGCGACAACGCCGTGGAGCTGGCTTTGGGCTTTTACCGGAACATGGACGAAACCAGTTTTCCGACCCTGGCGCTGGGACTGCCTGCCCTCGCCTTTCTCTACCTGATGAGGGATCATTTGGGACCCTTCCTAGCGCAAATAAAGGTCAGTAACCGGGTCTCTGTCATTCTGGTACGCCTTGGGCCTGTGATCGCGGTCGTGGTTGCCACAATCCTCGTAAGCTGGTTGAACCTTGCCCAACAAGGCATTGATGTTGTTGGTGAAGTTCCGGCGGGCCTGCCTCCGCTGGCGCTTCCTCAGGGCTCACTTGAACTGATTCAGAACCTGATGGTGCCCGCCATGCTGATCAGCATTGTCACCTTCGTCGAATCAGTGTCCCTGGCCCATAAGCTTGCGGCGCGACGCCATGAGCGCATTGACCCTGACCAGGAACTTCTGGGCCTGGGGACGGCCAATATAGCCTCAGCATTTTCAGGCGGTTTTGCCGTTGCGGGTGGGTTCTCACGCTCAATCATTAATTACGACGCCGGTGCCCGGACCCCTGCCGCAGGGGCCTTTACCGCCATTGGCATCGGCTTGATCACATTGTTCTTCACCCCGCTATTCAGCAATTTACCAAAAGCCGTGCTGGCAGCTGCCATTATCATTTCCGTGCTTTCGCTGGTGGATTTCCGAGCGGTCCGGGAAACCTGGAAGTACTCCCGTCACGACGGGGCTGCTCTGGTTGGCACCATCGGGGTGACCCTGGTGTTTGGTGTTATACCCGGCATTCTCACCGGCATAGCCCTGTCACTGATACTTTACCTCTGGCGCACCAGCCGTCCCCACAGCGCGCTGGTTGGCCGAATCCGTGGATCCGAAGCGTTTCGCAACATTGCCCGCCATGATGTGGAGACCGATCCCCGCGTGCTGATCCTGCGGGTCGATGAAAGTCTGTATTTCGCCAATGCGCGTTATCTGGAGGATCGGGTATTTACGGTCATTGAGGAGCAGCCGCAACTAGAGGAATTCATACTCATGTGTCCCGCTGTCAACTATATCGACGCCTCGGCGCTGGACAGCCTTGAGGCAATCAATGGCCGGCTGCATGATGCCGGCATAAGGCTTCACCTTTCCGAAGTCAAGGGCCCCGTCATGGACAAGCTGAACCAGAGCCGTTTCCTGCAGGGCCTGAATGGCGATGTTTTCATGACGACCTACGAGGCCTGGTGCGAGCTTCGCACAAAGCCCGCTAATACCGACCCCGGCGCGGTTCATCCCGACTCCTGATTCGGTCTTTTTAAGTGGCCACGTAATCCTCGGCCTGATCCGGTTCGTAAGTCCTCCGGGTCGGGCGGCGCCTGACAGGGTTCACAACCAAAAACTAAGAGGTTTGAATGAACTATGCAGTATAAAGGCGAAACAAATTTCCGTCACGACCAGCCTGAACGCCTAGGTATTCTGGTGACCAATCTAGGCACGCCTGATGCTCCCACTCCCAAAGCCCTGAGGCGTTACCTGGCGGAATTCCTTTCAGACCCGCGGGTGGTTGAGTTACCTCGGTTCCTTTGGTGGTTCATTCTTCACGGTATTATCCTGAGATTCAGGCCCAAAAAATCGGCCGCAGCCTACAAAAAAGTCTGGCAATCGAAGGGCTCACCTCTGCTGACCAACACTGCAGCCCAATGCGAAGGTATTCGCAAAGCCTTGCGCGAAACCTATGGCCAGTCCGTCATCGTTGCGTTTGCCATGCGGTATGGCAATCCGTCCATTCCCGACGTTCTGGAAGAGCTAAAGAGTCAGGGCGCCCGCAAGCTACTCGTGCTGCCGCTCTACCCGCAATACTCCGCGTCGACCTCAGCCTCGACCTTCGATGCCATAGCCAGGGAGTTTCTGAAAAGCCGCTGGCTACCGGACCTGCGGTTCGTCAGTCATTACCCGGACTTTCCCCCCTATATCGAGGCCATGGCTAGCCGAATCAAGAGTCACTGGGATAGCCACGGGCGCAATGAGCTGCTCATCATGTCCTTTCACGGGGTACCGTTGAAATACCTGAAAAAAGGCGATCCTTACCATTGTGAATGCCACAAGACCGCCCGCCTCATCGCCGAGCGTCTCGGTCTGGAGAAGGGCCAATACATGACCACCTTCCAGTCCCGCTTCGGCGCCGAGGAATGGCTCAAGCCTTATACCGACGAAACCCTCAAGTCGCTGCCTGGCAAAGGTGTCAAGACCATTGATGTGGTCTGCCCCGGCTTTTCGTCTGATTGTCTTGAAACCCTTGAAGAGATAGAGGAAGAAAACCGGGACTATTTCATCGAGGCCGGGGGCACCGCTTTCAGCTATATTCCGTGCCTTAACGACAGTCCCGAGCATATCGAGGCTTTGACTGCGCTGATCGAGGTAAACATTCAGGGCTGGGGCATTCCAACCAACACTCCAGAGGAACTGGCGCTGCGTGCCGAGCGGGCCAAGGCAATAGGCGCCCAGGCCTGAACGATCCACGGATACCGCTGCCGAGGCTGGTTACGGTAGCATCGTTGCTGCAATGACCGCCCCTGCCACCATCTCTGCCATTCGGGAGGCAGTGGCCACCTCAGCCCCATGAGGTTTTTGCGCTATCCCACCGATGGTCGCAAACCGTGCGGTCCGGCAGAACCAGTTATTGCGGCGTCACTCTGAACGAGAACATGAGTGGCGGCCTGGAACTTTATCCTCGGCGGTTTCCGGCGGAGTCCGGAACCGATCAGCAACACAGGAGAACCAGCATGCTGAAGAACCCCCTTAGCAGAAGGAAACCGAACCGCGCGTCCACTGAATTCAAGGGCCAGGTCGTCTGGATTACAGGCGCGTCCTCGGGCATTGGCGAAGCTCTGGCCGTTGGACTCGCAGCCCAAGGCGCCAAATTGGTGCTGTCCGCCCGTCGAAAAGCGGAGCTCGAGCGAGTTGCCATGCGCTGCCTTCAGGCAGGTCTGACTGAAGTCGACGTGATGGTTCTGCCCCTCGACGTAACCGACCTCGAAGCCATGCCGGAAGCCACGAATACGGTACTGGACAGGTTCAGTCACATCGACTTGCTAGTCAACAATGCCGGCCTGTCGCAACGATCGCTGTGCAAGGATACTGACCTCGACGTCTACAAAAAACTACTGGATGTTGATGTGCTGGGCCAGATCGCGTTGACCAAGGCGGTACTGCCCCACATGCTCCAGCGTCACAGCGGCCATATCTCTGTCACTGCCAGTGTAGCGGGCAAAGTGGGCGTGCCGAACCGTACGGGTTATTGCGCTGCCAAACATGCCGTGATGGGCTTCTTCGACGCCTTGCGTGCGGAGGTGGAAGATGACGGCATCAAGGTATCGACCATCGTGCCTGGATTCATCAATACCGCTATCGCCCACAATGCCCTGGCCGCCAATGGCGAGGCTTACGGGAAAGACGATGCCTACATTGAGGGCGGCATGGATGTAGATGAAGCGGCCCAGGTGATTATCAGAGGCCTGGCTCGTGGAACACGGGAGATTCCCGTTGGTAAAGGCAAGGAAATGTCAGCCCTGTGGGTAAAACGTATCTCACCCGAGGCGGTATTCCGGATAACCAGGCGCTTGCGTTAGCGCCTGGTTAATGAGAACAGTGCTGGCGCGCGTCGGAGATGTGTGAAGCCGGGTCGTCACCCGGCTGCACTGACACAAAAAAAAGCATTCAGAATGTGCGCTTTTTACATACTGTCAACCCAATTCGCGAAATATCATATATTACTTTTATTATCAGCAACCTATAAAACAAATACGCTCGAAATGCATCTCCTGCCCACGGCCAATAGTACAAATCTTAACCTAAGTTAAGTCGTTTTAATCAACAGGCCACTGTGCGATTTCCCTTGATTTACTCCAACTCCCTGTTTGCAATTCACTTCTTTAACCGACACCGTTTCTAATGCCGTAATGCTACGTCATAGTCTTACCCACCGTATCGCGCCTATAATCGTCGCGCATCAATGAACAACGCGTTAGCAAATGTTAACAAAGCATTAAAAAAACTCATCGATAAATCGGAAAGCGCCAGTGAATAGCACCTCTATCGAGTCTGCAATTGCTGAATGGGCCGACCTCCTGGGTGAATCCGGAGTAGTCCCGGCCAGTTCAGCCGACTATGGCGCCTCCACGATAGGAACAAGGCGCTCAATTCCTGCGGTGCTCCGGCCAGAAAATCAGGAGCAGGTGGCGGCAGTTCTAAAGGTGGCTCAAAAATGGTGCGTTGCCGTTTACCCCGTGAGCACAGGCAACAACTGGGGTTACGGGAGCGCCAACCCTGTCGAAGACGGCTGCGCCGTTCTTGATCTCAGCCGGCTTAATCGTATTTCCGATTTTGACCCGGAAATGGGCGTTGTAACTGTTGAGCCCGGTGTAACCCAGGGCGCCCTTAGGGCCTTCCTCGACCGACATGATGGCAATTACCTCGTTCCGGTGACGGGCGCGGGCCCCACCTGTAGCCTTCTCGGAAACGCACTTGAGCGCGGCTATGGCATCACGCCCGTCACTGACCATTTTGCAGCAGTGACGAAAATTGAAGCGATCCTGCCCGACGGCACGCTCTATCGAACCCCCCTCAGCGAACTGGGCGGCGAGGAAATCGACAGACTGTTCAAATGGGGCCTGGGCCCCTATATCGACGGTCTTTTCAGCCAGGGCAACTTTGGTGTTGTGGTGAAAATGACCATTGCCCTCGCTCCAGTTCCGGAAACTGTGACCGCGTTTTTCTTTTCTCTCAAGGATGACGCCAGACTTGAAGCTTTGGTTCCAACCATCAGAAATGTATTACTCGCACTCGGCGGAACAGTTGTAGCAATCAACCTGCTCAACAACCAACGCATGCTCTCAATGATGACCCCTTTCCCTGCCGCAAAGGCCATTAACGGGGTTCTGCCTGCTCAAGAAGTAAACGATCTAGCAGACAGACACGGAGTTCCTGCGTGGAGCGGGGTTGGCGCGATTTATGCTTCGAAGGAAGTAGCGAAAGCGGCTAGACGTACGCTAAGGCGGCTTCTTGGCCCGGTTACCGATCGGCTCATCTTTATCAACCGGCGAAAAGTTGACACTGCGCGAAAGCTCGCCCGTGTGCTCCCGGGCAGACTGGCGTCCCGGGTCATGGGAATGGCAAATACACTTTCGGGGGCTCTGGAAATAATGCATGGCACCCCTAATGACGTTGCACTGGCACTAGCGTACTGGCGGTCTGGCGACCTGCCCGAACCCGGCAAGCCGAAGAATCCGGCACGGGATGGCTGTGGACTTATATGGTTTGCACCGCTGGTCCCGATAAGGGGTAACGATGTGCGCCGCTATATCGAGATGATCGAGCGCATCTGCCCTGAATACGGTGTGAACCCATTAATTACGTTGACTACGATCAATGATCGCTGCTTCGACTCAACCGTTCCCCTGCTCTTTGATCGCAGGGACCCTGACGCGACGGCAAGGGCCAAAGCCTGTTACCAGGCCCTGCTTGAGGCGGGCCGCAGAGAAGGCTTTCTGCCCTACCGACTGAATATTGACGCTATGAACACTTTGCAAACCGGTGGCTCCGCTTTCGCCAGACTTGCCAGTCAACTGAAAGCAGCAGTCGACCCCAATTTTATCTTGGCGCCCGGACGTTATGTGCCCAGGGTAAAGCGCTCCGAGGTCTTATGAGCTGTAGCCTCGATACAACCGTACGCCGTCAGTTGAGGTTAGGGCGGCGTATTTCTTACCACCACACTATCGGCATAACAGCTCCCTGAGCGGGACAGTTTGAGGATCAAAAAATGAACACAGACTTTGCTCTTCAGCATGAAACAAGAAATACAAAAAACGATCAACTACACCAAACCCAAGAAGACGTCAGTACTATTTTCAACTCTGTATTCAACGTCCAGCTAGCGACTTCCCCCGAGGTTATCAACGAAGTTTACGAAGTGCGTTATCAGGTTTACTGCATAGACCGACCCTTTGAGGATCCCAATTGCTTCGCCGATAAGCGCGAGCATGATTCCTACGACCCTCGGTCCGCACATGCCCTCATACGGCACCGGATAACGGGAGATAGCGTTGCTGCTGTTCGTCTGGTTATGACAGGTGATAACCCTGAGAATGCCGACTTTCCCATGGAAGGCCACTGCGTCCCTCATATGGATCTGGATGCGCAAAGTGCCATTGCAGAAGCGCCCCGGGAGAAGATCGCCGAAATTTCCAGGATGGCAGTCAGCCGGGAATTTCGGCGACGTCTCAACGAGGATAAGTCAGTCTCTGGCATCAGTGATTCCGCCTACTACAGCGACTCGGAAAATGGCAAGCGCGCTATGCCCTATATCAGCCTCGGGCTTTTCGCCGCTATTCTCCAGATGTCGGTCAAACATGGCATAACCCATTGGATGGCAGTCATGGAGCCAGCACAACTGCGGCTGCTAAAACGTTTCGGGGTGGAATTCGATCATGTAGGCCCCGTGATTGAGTATCACGGCCGCCGACGCCCTGCCTTCACCGAAGCGGCGTCACTGATTGAGGGTATAAGGCTGCGGCGTCCCGATGTCTGGTCGCTGATCACTGCTGATGGAAAATATTTACCAGCTCTGCCGGATTCCAGCTATGGCTCTGCCGAGAGGCGCGTTGCCTAAACTAACCCCAGCGCAAGCTGGACTGGTCAGCCACGGCACCTAAGTCATATAGATTAGCTGGAAACGAAAAAGCCCCCGCATTAAAACGGGGGCTTTCTTTTTAGCACAGACAGTCTAAACGTTGTTCTGTCTAAACCTTATGCCTTAGCTGCTTTTCTCTTGCGTGACAGACCAAGACCCGCGAGGCCCATGCCCAGCAGTGCAAGGGTGCCTGGCTCAGGTACGCTTACCGGAGTGGCAGCAATACGGAACCGTGTTTCAAAGTTGTTTACATTTTCTTCCGCAGTCAGAAGGCCGATGCAACCGGCAGCAGCGCCGGCGTCGGTGCAGGCATCTGCACCCAGTGGAACCAGACCTGCAAGCTCAGTGTAGACTGTATAGGTATAGTCGTCGATTGTGAACGACGGTGATGCGAATTCAAAGCCGTCAGTAGTACGCTCAGCACCTAATTCATCAATGTTGCCGACCGTGAAAATGTCATCACAGTTAGAAACTGCACCAGCGACACAGTTTCCGTTGTTCAACGTTTCGCTAAAGAAACTGTTGAAAGTACGAGACTCGGAGGCTAGGGAGTCACCAGCGGGATTGGCCGGAGTGAGCGTCAATATTGAGGTCAGGTCGAAGTCCTCAAGTGCAGCACCCCTGGCAGGAAGAGCATTATTGGTGTGGGTGAATGTTCCGCCCTGTACATAGCTACCGTTCGTCATAAGGCCGCTATCTGCTGATACATCAGTGATCGCGATGGACGATTGCGGTCCGTCTCCGACACCCCAAGAAAGTTGGTTGTTACCCTCATTAGCAGTAACCCCGCCCTCTTCGCCTGGAGTCGAAGTCCAATTGGAGAACGTGCTCTGAACGTCATAACCCCAATCGGTGATCAAAGCCGCGCTGGCAGACTGTGCGCCCAGGGCGAAAGGTACGATTAGGGATGATAGAAGCGTTCTTTTAAGGACACTGTTCATAGATTATTCCTCCTTGATTGTGAACGCTGCAGCTGGATTCAAAAGAAGCAGCTCAGCGGTATATATAAGGTTGCATCAAGCGTGCCACATCTTTTTTTACTTTGTTTACCAATGCCTTACCTGGTTTTATTATTATTTGAAAAACAAAGGTGTAAGCATCTTCGACATTTAATGCCCCTATAATGAATCGCTTAAAGCGTCATGTGTTTTTTAGCGTGATATATATGTGACCCTGATTAGGCAAAAGCGCCCTTACCGTTCCTTTTACCTAATTTCAAAATCAGGCAGAAACACTATAGAAACGCTAAAAAGTTACCTGCGTCCCAAAATGCGTAAATTATGTTGACGCCCGGAAAAGACGGTACAAAACGGGCAGGTCGGGCAGGACGAGCGACACCCGCGAGCTAAACTTTCCTGACGACAGGTAGCGCCAGATCTACCTGGACAAACAGAGAATGCAGATAACAGCCAGTTCCACAGATTGAGATGGGCTATCTCTGGCTGAGCGGTAATTGTTGCAGTCAGCGAGCAAGAGGCAGATTTTTATGCTTCTGCTTCTGCTTCTGCTTCTGCTTCTGCTTCTGCTTACAGGCTGAGAGCCAGGAAAAAGATTCAACTGAAGCTATCTTTCAGTCTGCCGTCGCTGGACCCCTAGCTTAGCAATAGAAGAGATTGATTCAGAAAGAGTCGAAGGTCGTAAAAAAGCATACAAAAAAAGGCCTAGACTCTCGTCTAGGCCTTATTGTTGGCGGTGGGCCAGGGATTCGAACCCCGGGACGGCTACTAACCGTCGGCGGTTTTCAAGACCGCTGCATTAAGCCACTCTGCCAGCCCACCTGAAACTGTTTTCAAACTTCAACTGTCTATGAGCCCGGAGTGCCCAGAACTTCATTCTGCCTTAATAATTGGCAGAGCCCAATAGGGGCCGACGACAGCGGTGTGCATGATACCGGAAACCGTCTCTCTGTCAACGCTTGCGCTCCCGGCTAAAACATTAACTCAGTTTAATGGAATATCCAGTCTCCTTTACGGTCATAAATGATTGAAAGTAACCGCTCTGCCATTATGATAGGCTTAGTCAGGTTACATTAACGTGGTGTTGCAACCGGAGATTATGATGGAAAACAGACGTTTCAGTGTCCCCCAGGATCAGGCTGCTCACTCAGCCTCCCAAACCGGGACCGCAACGGGAATCAGCGCAGATGCAATGAAGGTGCTGCGCAACACTTACATGCTTCTGGGTATGACGCTGGCGTTTTCAGCGGTCATCGCATTCTTCAGCATGAATGCGCCTCATCCTGGCTTCCTGATCACCATCGTCGGGTACATCGGGTTGCTCTTCGCTACCTACAAGCTTAAAAACAGCCCCTGGGGCATCGTGACAACGTTCGCCCTGACCGGATTCATGGGCTACACCCTGGGCCCGATCATTGGGGCCTACGTTGCGAACGGCGCCTCTCAGATCGTTGCTAATGCTCTGACCCTGACTGCCCTCGCCTTCGTTGGGCTTTCAGCTGTCGCTCTTGTCACAAAAAAGGATTTCAGCTTCCTGGGCAGTTTTCTAACCGCGGGTGCCTTTGTTCTGATTGGTGCGATGGTGCTTGGTATTTTCCTTGAAAGCTCAGCATTCCAACTTGCGATTTCTGCGGGCTTCACGATCTTCGCCTCAATCATGATCCTGTTTGAGACAAGCCAGATCATAAAGGGCGGCGAGCGTAATTACGTGATTGCGACCGTTGGCCTGTATGTGGCCATCTACAACCTGTTCCTGAGCCTGTTACACCTGCTGACAGCCTTCAGCGGCGACAACTAAGCCGCATCAGTGAAGCCGACCCCGGCCCTGTGCCGGGTTTTTTTATGTTCAGGTTCAGCTGATTCACAGGTTACACTTCACACACAGCCCTTTGACCCAGGTACGCAGACTATGGCGCAGACCCAGAGCCTGTCCTACACCCTCGTCATCACAGGCGCGCCCTACGCCAGCCAGGCTCCACAGACCGCCCTCGGGTTTGCTTCAGCCCTGGTGCAGGCCGGGCACCGTATAGATCGCATCTTCCTTTATGGTGACGGTGTTCACCTTGCGTCGGCCCTCTCCTGCGCGCCAAGCGATGAGATAAACTGGACCCAGGCGTGGTCCGGCTTCCTCAGTGAAAACGGGATTCCGGCTATCGTATGCGTCGCCTCCGCACTGCGCCGTGGTGTTCTCGATGAAACCGAGCAGAAACGCTATGGAAAGATGGCCTCGAATCTGGTGTCCCCTTTTGAAATTGCGGGGCTTGGAGAATGGATCGATAGCCTGAAGCGGTCTTCCCGAACCCTTTACTTTAACGCTGCGGACTGATTCCGATGAAAACTCTCATCATTGTCGATAAGCCGCCCTACGGCGACTGGAGCGGTCGAGAAGCTCTTGATATGGCGTTCTCCCTGGCTGCTTTCGATCAGCCCGTCAGCCTGCTGTTTGTGGGCGGTGGCGTAAACTGGTTGAGGTCGGGGCAGAATGCCGAAAATATCAAGCAGAAAACGGTGACCAGGCAACTGGGTGCTGCGGCAGTGTTTGGTATTGAGGAGTTTCTGGTTGATTCAGAGGGATTGAGCGCCTACGGCATGGCAGCGGACGCCTTGTCCGCTGATGTAATCTGTGTTGAGCCGGGACCGGACCTTTATCAACAGTACCAGCACATAGTGTGCCTTTAACCCATGCGATATGCCTTTGATCCATGGAGTGCAGTATGCCTTTGACCCAAACCGGAACTGAACTGATGCCCGTGCTTCACGTCCTCAACAAGTCACCCAACCATCCCCGTTTCGGCTACTGCCTCGCCGCGCTGGCCGATAACGACGCCCTGATATTGATCGAGAACGCCGTGTTCGGCCTCGGGTCAGCCAATCGGTTCAGATGTCGGGTATATGCCCTGCAAGATGATGTCAAAGCCCGGGGTCTGCCGTCGCCAAGTGCTGGCGAGGCCATCGAACTGGTCGATCTGCCCGGGTGGGTCACCCTGACAGCCACCTATTCCCGCATTGTCCACTGGTGACGCGTATGTCTGATAACAGCGCCGCCCGAAACAGTGAAGGATTTCTCGAAAGTGCGGACGACTGGACACCGGAACTGGCGATTGAAATCGCCGCTGAAAGCAACATTTTATTAAGCGACAATCATTGGGAAATCATTGCGTTACTCAGAGAGTTTTATAATGAACATCAAGTATCACCGCCATCGAACCGTCTGTTTGTGAAAGCGGTCAACATGCGTCTGGGGGAACAAAAGGGCAACAGCATCTACCTGATGCAACTGTTTTCAGGCACCCCTGCCAAGACTGCCTGCAGGATTGCGGGGCTGCCCCGCCCCACCAATTGCCTCTAGATAAACCCGGTCCCACATCTTTCGCCTGGAAAAGACTGCAGCCTGCGCCTACCGTGGGTCCTCATTACGACGGTAGCCCTCCTTGGAAGATGTTGCGCTATGCTCCGCCGCCCGCTTCTGGACTTGCTCGGACGAGCCCAGGAAGCTGCTGAGCCCATTTTCAAAAAGATCAGAGCCGAATTTCAGGAACTGCCTGGTACTGTCGCGTGCGGTGTTTTCCGGAAGATCCCGCAGGGTTTCCCGCACGCCGGTTCTGACACCTCGGGTTACGCGGGGCTCAATGTCGTGGGTAGCATCAATCAATTCCCTGACCTTCCGATCGAGGTACGGCCTGATTACCCACCGGTAAAATCCAGCCAATACCACAACAACAACCAGGGCCGTAACCAGGCCGTGCAGTGCCAAACCCATCCAGAAAGACATGCGGTACTCCTTCAGTTTTCAGGGCCAATAGAGGAAGACGCCCCACTGCAGTGCGCCAGCAAGCGCGCCGAGCAATCCTCCCACCAGCATCAGTTTGAATTCTTCCTCTTTGAAGGCGGGTCGCAACACATCCTGAAATTCCTTAGGTTCAAGGGCCTTCATCTGCTCCGCCAGCACAGCCGCAACGACGGGTGCACGCTCCTGATTAAAGCGAGGGTCACTAAAAATATGTTGTGTTGCGCTAACCGCCTTGTTGTTCATGGCCTTCTTCAGGTCGGTATACCCGGTCATACCCACGGTGACCTGAGCCGTCAGCTTCATGACTACCGAATTATCCAGTAGTGGCCTCAGGTGTTTCTGGATAATGGCCCGGGTTCGGTCACCGTGTTGACCATGGACCATGGCATCAGCCACTTTCTCAACTGTAATCAGCTCCTGGGCCACTAGACGACTCCACACGTCGCTTATCTCTGACTGTCGGCGCAGGAACAACCCCTGGATTTTCCAGAAGCCAACCCGGGTAGGTTTCAGGGGCCGAAAAATCAGAGTGATTGCCAGCCAGTTTGTTACAAACCCGACCACAAAGCCCGCTGACGGCAACAACCAGGGCTCGGGATACCGCAACCACAGAGGCACGATGACTGCACCCAGAATGCCGCCAATGACAAATCCTCTGTTAATGACGGATCTCAGCTCAACCGAGCCGGCTTCCTGGAAAATCCGGTTCATCAGGTCCGGATGTGTCTGCAACTCCCGACTAAGCAGTGCCTTTAGGTCCACCAGTTCGGCCAGGTCGTCACCGAAATCCTCTACCAATGACTCGATCCGTGACGGTAGCTGCTCCCGTGCCCACTGGTAGATACGGCGACGCACGAAATTGGGCAGGTTATCCCAGAGCACTGGCTGAATTTCGTACATTACTTCATCAATATACTCATCCAAACGGGGATTAACCTGAGAAAGGACCTGTTCAACTATGCGGGTGGGTTCCAGCTTCTGGTAAACAGCATTGAGGTCGCCGAATTGAACCAGAGTCCGATCAATACAGATATGTGCCATCTTCTCAGCTTTGCCCGGAATTACGCCCTGCCAGCTGAAAATGCCGAAGTCCATCCGATTCACAGGATAGAAAGACATCTTGATAGCGAGCCAGTTCGTACACCAACCGACAATTGCCGCCATTAATGGCACTGACCATAGCGCTACATCTGCCAAGACAAACCCCGTATAGGTGAAGATCAGACGCGCGGGTCTGATATTTTTATGCCGTTGCCATGCTAGCCTGCACCGGCTTATCAGTTATTGAAAGGATACTCTGTCATTTCACCGGCATCGACATTGGCCGCACCGCCCGGAAATGCCGGACAAAGGCGCCGCCTGGGTTCAGCCCATAAAAAAACCGGCGAGAACGCTCGCCGGTTTATGACATTTCAAATGGTGGTCGCCCTTTATCGGTGATTGATCAGTTTCACACCGCTGGGGGTACTTTCCATTCTTTTGCCTACCACTGCCATTTTCTTGTCCTACTACTGATAGTAGGCGTTTTCCTTGACCGAATGGTCGGTAACATCCCGCACGGCCGAGATCTCCGGCACTCTTTCCTTGAGAGTGCTCTCGACGCCCTGCTTCAGGGTGAGGCTGACGGCACTGCAACCCTGACAACCACCGCCGAACTTCAATACCGCTACGGATTCGTCCACGACCTCTACCAGGGAAACATCACCCCCATGGGATGCAAGCCCGGGATTGATCTCTGACGCCAGCACATAACGAATACGGTCCGGAAGCGGAGCATCGTCGTCAATTTTGGGCACCTTCGCATTAGGGGCCTTGATCGTCAGCTGACCACCCATCTGATCCTTGGAATAATCAACATAGGCTTCCTCAAGGAAGGGAACCGAGTTGTGATCCAGGTAAAGGGTAAAGACGTCAAGATCCACCTGCTCGTCTGTAGGAACGATCTCGTTGGGTGGGCAGTACGCCAGACAGGTTTCGGCGTGCTTGGTCCCTGGCTGGGTTACGAAGATGCGCACGCCCATGCCCTCGACGTCCTGCTTGTCGATCAGTTGCGCGAGATAATCTCGCGCTGAATCAGTCACAGTCACCAGTGCCATGTGTTCCACCTGTTGAAGAATATACTCTTTATTTTAGGCCAGTTCGCAGCAACTTAAAAGACCTACTAAAATAGTCGGCTTTTAGGGCGCAGATTGACATAAGTGATTACACATCACGACGCAAAGGCGCATTTTTGCTATCATCCTGCGCCCAAATGACATAAATGAAGCCCGGAAGCATCCGTATGACCAACGACCGCGACACCCGCCTGAAGCAGCTCAGGCAAGCCCTGGAAAACCGCATTATCATTCTCGATGGCGGCATGGGAACCATGATCCAGAACCTCAAGCTGGACGAGTCTGCGTTTCGCGGTGAGCGCTTCAAGGACTATGATCGGGAGGTCCAGGGTAACAACGACCTGCTCAACCTGACCCAGCCTGCTCTGTTGCGGAATATCCATGCAGATTACCTGGCAGCTGGCGCTGACATTATTGAAACCAACACCTTCAACTCCACCCAGCTGTCCCAGGCGGACTATGGCCTGGAGCCGATTGCTCGGGAACTGAACGTCGCCGCCGCGCAACTGGCCCGTAGTATCGCCGACGAGTTCACCGCCAAGAACCCCGACAAACCGAGATTTGTCGCAGGGGCTGTCGGGCCGACCTCACGCACTGCGTCCATTTCACCTGACGTCAACAACCCCGGTTATCGCAACGTCGATTTCCAGACACTGGTCGATAACTACTACGAGGCCGTGTCCGGGCTTGTCGAAGGCGGTTGCGACCTGATCCTGATTGAAACCATCTTCGACACCCTTAACGCCAAGGCCGCCATTTACGGCACCCAGCAGTTCTTTGAAGACAGCGGCATCGCACTGCCCATAATGATCTCCGGCACGATCACTGATGCTTCTGGCAGAACGCTGTCCGGCCAGACCACTGAAGCCTTCTGGAACTCCATAGCCCATACCAGGCCCATTTCCGTGGGCCTGAACTGCGCCCTGGGCGCGGACGCCCTGCGACCCTATGTCGAGGAGCTTTCCCGCAAAGCCACCACTTATGTCAGCGCTCACCCCAATGCAGGTCTTCCCAACGAGTTTGGTGAATACGACCAGACCCCGGAGGAGATGGCTGACATTATTGAAGGCTTTGCCCGTGACGGCTTCCTGAACATTATCGGTGGCTGCTGCGGTTCCCGCCCGGAGCATATTGAGGCGATTGCCGAGGTAGTCGCCAAGTACCCGCCACGCAAGATTCCGTCACCACCCAAGGCGCTCCGCCTGTCGGGGCTCGAGCCTTTCACCGGCGATGAGAACACCCTTTTCATAAACGTGGGTGAGCGTACCAACGTCACCGGATCAAAGCGCTTTCTGCGCCTGATCAAGGAAGAGCAGTACGAGGAAGCCCTGAGCGTGGCCAGGGACCAGGTCGAGAACGGTGCCCAGATTATCGACATCAACATGGACGAGGGAATGCTCGATTCCCGTGAGGTCATGGAAATTTTCCTCAAACTGGTGGCATCCGAGCCTGACATTTCCCGAGTTCCGCTCATGCTCGACTCCTCCAAATGGGAGGTCATCGAGGCTGGCCTGCGCTGCGTCCAGGGCAAGGCGGTGGTCAATTCCATCAGCCTGAAGGAAGGCGAAGACGAATTTCTCTCCCGTGCCCGTTCGTGCATGCGTTATGGAGCTGCGGTGGTTGTCATGGCCTTTGACGAGCAGGGCCAAGCCGATACCTACGAGCGCAAGACCGAGATCTGCAAGCGCTCTTACGACTTGTTGGTTGCCATTGGATTCGATCCAACCGACATCATCTTCGACCCGAATATTTTCGCCATAGCCACAGGCATCGAAGAGCACAACAACTACGCGGTTGATTTTATCAATGCCACTCGCTGGATTCGGGACAACCTGCCCCACGCCTCCATTTCCGGCGGCGTGAGCAACGTGTCCTTCTCGTTCCGCGGCAACGATGCCGTGCGCGAAGCCATTCACTCGGTCTTCCTTTACCACGCCATCAAAGCCGGCATGAACATGGGGATTGTGAATCCATCCCAGCTGGTGATCTACGACGACATCGAGCCGGAGCTCAAGGAACTGGTTGAAGACGTTGTGCTCAATCGCCGCGCGGATGGCACTGACCGGCTTCTTGAAATCGCCGAGCGCTACAAGGGCCAGGGCGGCAAAACCCAGGAGGAAGACCTGGCCTGGCGCGAATGGCCGGTTGAGAAACGCCTGGAGCATGCCCTGGTCAAGGGCATTACCAGCTACATTATTGACGATACCGAAGCCTGCCGGGTCCGCGCCGAACGGCCCATCCATGTCATCGAAGGCCCGTTAATGGACGGCATGAACGTGGTTGGCGACCTGTTCGGGGATGGCAAGATGTTCCTGCCCCAGGTTGTCAAAAGCGCACGGGTGATGAAGCAGGCGGTCGCCCACCTCATTCCCTACATCGAGGCGGAAAAGTCGGAAGACCAGCAGGCCAAGGGCAAGATCCTCATGGCCACGGTAAAGGGTGATGTCCACGACATTGGCAAGAACATCGTCGGTGTCGTATTGCAGTGCAATAATTACGATGTGGTGGACCTTGGCGTCATGGTGCCCTGCGATAAGATCCTTGAGGCTGCAGTCAGGGAAAAAGTGGATATCATCGGCCTCAGCGGTCTGATCACCCCCTCCCTGGACGAAATGGTACATGTGGCAAAGGAAATGCAGCGGCTGGACTTCCACATCCCCCTAATGATCGGTGGTGCGACCACATCCAAGGCGCACACCGCAGTCAAGATAGAGCCCCACTACAAGAATGATATCGCGCTCTACGTATCGGATGCGTCGCGCTGTGTAAACGTGGCGTCGCAACTATTGAGCAAGACAGCAAAAGCAGGTCTCGTAGAGGCGGCCCGGGTAGAATATGAGGACGTGAGGGAGCGTCGCAAGAACCGAACGATACGCACAAAACTGGTTTCCCTGAAGGAAGCCAGGGACAGGGCGCCCGATATCGACTTCGAGAAATTCCCCCCGGTCCGGCCAACCTTCACCGGTGTCCGCAGTTTCGACAATTACGATCTCAGCCTGCTGGCCGAGTATATTGACTGGTCGCCCTTCTTTATCGCCTGGGATATGTCCGGCAAGTACCCTGCCATTTTCGATGACCCGAAGCGGGGGGAGGCAGCGAAGACCCTGTTTGACGACGCCCAGGTCATCCTCAAGCGAATTATCGACGAGAAACGGCTTACCGCAAGGGGTGTTGTCGGATTCTGGCCCTGCAACCGCCGTGGTGATGACGTGGTGGTGTATACCGATGAATCCCGCTCGGAAGAACTTACGGTTCTGCATCACCTGCGCCAGCAGGATGAGAAAGCTCCAGGCAAGCCCATGATGACCCTGTCCGATTTCATCCTCTCCGAAGAAGCGGGATCCTGTGATTATATTGGCGGTTTTGCAGTGACCACGGGCATAGGCGCTGATGAGTTTGCCCAGGAATTCAAGGATGCAAACGACGACTATAATGCCATCATGGTTCAGGCCCTGGCTGACAGGCTGGCAGAAGCTTTTGCCGAGCACCTTCACGAGCGGGTCAGAAAAGAGCTCTGGGGCTATGATCCAGATGAAAGCCTGGACAGTGACGACCTGATCCGGGAGCGCTATAAGGGCATACGGCCTGCACCGGGGTACCCCGCATGTCCGGACCACACCGAGAAGGCCACCCTGTTCAGCATGCTCGATGCCACCGAAACCGCTGGCCTCAAGCTTACCGAGTCCTTTGCCATGTATCCTGCGGCGGCGGTCTCCGGCTGGTACTTCGCGCATCCCCAGTCCAAGTATTTCGGAGTCGGCAAGATAGGCCGTGATCAGGTTGAGGACTACGCCCGGCGCAAGGGCCAGACCCAGGCGGATGCTGAACGCTGGCTCTCACCAAGCCTTGCCTATGACCCTGCCGAGTAGCCCTTGATACCAGGGGCAGCGAGCACTTACAGAGAGGTACGGCCATGACCGGACAGCAAGCACCAAGGAACGAGCCAGCAAAAATGGAAGAGCCGCAGCAACCGCGGAAGAAGAAGCCGGGGCTGCTGCGAGTCATGCGCAGCATTCTTGCTGGTGCCCTGGGCGTGCAGTCCAGCCGCAATCACCAGGAGGACTTTGAGAGCAGCAGCCCGTGGCCTTACATTGTTTGTGGAATTCTTTTTACTGCGGGGTTCGTGGTAACACTGATACTCATTGTGCGCTGGGTTCTGGCGAGCCAGTAGGGCTTGCTACCGCAATCGCACTTTGTTTTGCAACCGTTAACCCGTCCGGATAACCGGCAGGTCTGCCGGCAAGACGGGCACAAGCCGGGCGGCTTTACTGACCGGCAACCCAGAAAACCGCTGCAAAGACGACCAGTGCTATCAGGGCTGTCGCTGCGATGGCATCTACCGCGCTATCTGAACGTGTGCTCTTACTCATTCCCTTCCCTCAATTATTGTTGTGACTGGAGTTAAAATGACGCTTACAGAGTAGGCACAGGGACACTAAAGTTCTAGCGGTCTTTAAGTACCAAATGTAATTACCATATTAAAAAAGAATCATTTTAAGCATAAGGCCTAACTGGTATTGTTGCCACCATCGCGCCGAACGTGCAAGCACTTCATGTGCCGGCGCAGGCGAAACTGCTTTGCTTCGGACTATACGACCTCAATTTCAGGAATCCGCACTATGTACGTTTACGACGAACACGATCGGCAGATACTTGCTGAACGCGTCGCCCAGTTCCGTCACCAGACGGACCGGGCCCTGGCCGGCGACCTTGCGGAAGACGAATTTCTGCCACTGCGCCTGCAGAATGGCCTGTACATCCAGCGCCTGGCACCCATGCTCAGGATCTGTGTTCCCTACGGCATGCTGAGGTCCGAACAGCTCCGGCGCCTGGCCCGGATCACCCGGGATTATGACAAGGGCTATGCCCACTTCACCACGCGCCAGAACGTTCAGCTTAACTGGCCGGAAGTGGAAGATGTGCCGGATATTCTCGCTGAACTGGCGGAAGTGGAAATGCACGCTAACCAGACCAGCGGTAACTGCATTCGCAACACAACCACAGACCAGTTTGCCGGCGCCCAGTCCGATGAGATTGTTGACCCTCGGCCCTACTGTGAAATCATACGGCAATGGTCTACCTACCACCCGGAGTTTGCCTTCCTGCCCCGCAAATTCAAAGTGGCGGTGAATGCGTCTGAGAACGGCGACCGGGCCGCGGTTCAGGTCCATGATATCGGGCTCGAGATCATCCGCAACGATCAGGATGAACTGGGCTTCCGTGTTCACGTTGGAGGCGGCCTGGGCCGTACGCCCATGGTGGGCCCGGTTATTCGGGAGTTCCTCCCGGAACTCGACCTGCTGACCTACCTTGAAGCCATCCTTCGGGTATACAACCGGTACGGGCGCCGCGATAACAAATACAAGGCCAGGATCAAGATTCTGGTGAAAGCGCTAACACCTGAGGCGTTTGCTGAAAAAGTAGAGGAAGAGTGGGCCCATACCAAGGACTCCCCGACCCGGCTCACCCCTGAAGCCATCCGGAAGATCCAGGGCTATTTTACTGAACCACCCTATGACAGCCTGAACGACAACCCACAGGCGCTGGTTTCAGCCCGCTCGGAAAGCAAAACCTTCGATAACTGGGTCAAGCGCAATGTAGACAGCCATAAGAAACCTGGCTACGCCATTGTCAGCCTGACCATGAAAAAAACCGGGATTCCGCCCGGCGATATCAGTGACCGGCAACTGGAAGACATCGCCGACCTGGCAGACAGGTACAGCTTCGGGGAGGCACGGGTAACCCACCAGCAGAACGTCGTCTTTGCTGACGTCCGCCAGGATGAGTTGTTCGAACTTTGGCAGGCACTCAAGCCCCTGGGTTTTGCGACGCCGAACCTCAACACCCTGACCGATATTATCTGCTGCCCGGGTGGTGACTACTGCGCCCTGGCTAACGCCAAGTCGATACCGGTGGCGGACGCGATCCAGCGTAAGTTCGATAACCTCGACTATGTTTGGGATCTAGGTGATATCGACCTGAACATTTCCGGCTGCATGAACGCCTGTGGCCATCACCACGTTGGCCACATCGGCGTACTGGGTGTGGACAAGAAGGGTGAAGAGTTCTATCAGATCAGCCTGGGCGGATCCTCCCAGCGGGACGCCTCGATTGGCAAGATCCTCGGGCCCTCCTTTGCGCGGGAAAGCATGCCTGACGTAATCGAAAAGATTCTTGATGTGTACGTGCAGAACCGCACGGAAGAGGAGCCTTTCCTCGACACCTACCGTCGCATTGGCATCAGCCCATTCAAGGAGCGCGTTTATGCCTGACATCATCACCCAGGAAGGCGAAATCAAGACTGACAAGTGGACCCTGGTACCACATCCGGAAGAAGGCGAAGCCCTTGAGCTGCCGGAAGGACCGGTGATGATCCCGGCAGAGCTCTGGCTTGCAGGCATTGACCATTACCGCGGACAGGAGCGTATCGGCGTCTGGCTTGAGAGTCATGACGAGCCTGGCATGCTGGCGGACTACGTGAACGAAGTGCCGATTATTGCAGTGAACTTTCCGAAGTTCACCGATGGCCGGGGCTACAGTTCGGCCCGCCTGCTCCGAGAGCGCTACGGCTACCGTAACGAGCTCCGTGCGGTAGGAGACGTCCTGCTCGATCAGCTCCAGTTCATGAAGCGCTGTGGCTTCGACAGCTATGCCCTTAGGCCTGACAAGGACATCCATCTTGCCGCCCATTGCCTGAATTTCTTCAGCCAGGCCTATCAGGCTGCTGGCGACACTGACCTACCCCTGTTCAGACGTCGCGCCTCCTGAGCCTCAGAGCCCGGAGAAATTAGAAGCGGCCTCACTCTGGAGGCCGCTTTTTTATTCGGCGGGTTACAGCTACAAGCTGTGATCGAGCACGATCTTGCCGTGGGAGTTACCGTCCAGAAAGGCCTTCAGCGCGCTATCTAGCTCTTCCTTGCCAATGGTTCTTGCGGAGCTTTCAGTATGGCCACAAGCCCAGGCGCCGCTTAGCTTATCCCAGACAGACTGCTTCTCCTCCGGTGGAATCTCGACCGAGTCGACCCCAAGCAGATTAACGCCTCGAAGTATGAAAGGCAGTACCGATGTCTGAACCTCCACACCTGCCACCAGACCACAACAAGAGACCGAGCCCCCGGGTTTGATGCGCTTGAGTAATTCGGAAAGTACAGCGCCCCCGACGGTATCAACCGCACCGGCGAACTCCGGCTTGAGCATCGGTTTTTTTTCCTCCGCCAGAAAGTCACGGCCTACCACTTCGGACGCACCCAGGGTCTTCAGCTCGCCGGCCTGGTCCGGCTTGCCGCTGACAGCGATGACCTCGAACCCGAGACGGGCCAGTAATTCAACGGCTACCGTGCCCACGGACCCGCTCGCACCCGTGACAACCACTTTGCCATGTTCGGGCTTGACCTTCATTCGCAAAAGTTTGCTGACACCTAAGCCCGCTGTCAGGCCGGCAGTGCCGTAAACCATGGCCTTGTGA
Source organism: Marinobacter salicampi (assembly GCF_011074795.1). Classification (GTDB taxonomy): domain Bacteria; phylum Pseudomonadota; class Gammaproteobacteria; order Pseudomonadales; family Oleiphilaceae; genus Marinobacter; species Marinobacter salicampi. Next base: position 210,458 of record NZ_JAAMPF010000026.1, on the reverse strand, counting down.
GGGTTCCACACCTCAGGCATCGCAATACACCAGTCGGCAGGCACCCGGATGTATTCACCAAATCCCCCTGGGGTATTCATGCCCAGATCGTACCCGGTCACGATTACCTGCTGGCCCGCTGATAAGGCTCCGGCGCCTTCAACCACTTCGCCGGCCGCATCGATACCCGGAGTATGAGGAAAATTACGGGTGACGCCCTTATTGCCAGAGGCCGACAGTGCATCCTTGTAATTCAGAGAGGAGTGGCTGACTTTGACCAGCACGTCATTGGCCGGCAGGTCGGCAGTATTGCAGGTCTCAACCATGCCGATAAATTTACCGTCCTGTTCATGTACACGCCATGCCTGGTAGTCCAGGTTCTGAGTCATGGGTAACCTCCTGTTGGCCAGGCCAGAAACCGGGCCGTCGGTGCAGCCGCTGGAGTTCTAAGCCTGAGGGTTTACTGAATTTTCTGATTCCGGAACACGCTGAGTAACCGCATGACTGTGTGTTCCAGCGCCCCACTGGCTGCCAGACCAAGCTTTTCCGGCAACGACTTTTTGTGGCGATAATTGATCGAGATTACGTCAGCCCGCTCACAGGCCTCAATCAGATATTCGTCAGAGGTCTTGATCTCGTCAATCAGGTTTACTTCCAATGCACGGCGCCCAAACCAGATATCACCTGTTGCCACAGCGGAAACATCAAGACCCGGACGACGCTCGCCTACGTAATCCTTGAACAGTACGTGAGTGTCTTCCAGGTCTTCCTGGAATTTCTTGCGTCCTTTCTCGGTGTTTTCTCCGAAGACCGTCAAGGTTCGCTTGTGCTCGCCAGCGGTCAGGATCTCAACATCCACGTCGTTCTTCTTGAGCAGGCGATGGAAGTTGGGCAATTGCGCCACAACACCAATGGACCCCAGGATCGCGAACGGCGAAGCCACAATCCGGTCCGCAACACAGGCCATCATGTAACCGCCGCTCGCCGCGACCTTGTCAACACACACTGTTAGGGACAGACCTTTTACCCGGATGCGATCCAATTGCGCGGCGGCAAGACCATAGGAATGTACCATTCCGCCGCCGCTTTCAAGTCTCACAACAACCTCATCCCGTTCGCTGTCTGCTACCCCAAGAACGGCCGTTATACACTTGCGCAAGGAGTCTGTTTCGCTCGCCTTGATGTCGCCATCAAAGTCCAGCACAAACACTCTGGGCTTGTCCCGGGGTTCAGGATCTTCTGATTTGAGGTTGGCTTTTTTCTTTTCTTCTTTCTGCTCGGCCTTGTGCTGTTTTTTCTGCTGCTTTTCCCAGGCTTTTCGTGCCTGGGCGCCAAGCATTTTGGCCCGAACAGACTCATGGAGTTTCCGGTACACATCATTCAGGCGCTTGACTCGCAACTCACCCTCTGGCTCCTGCTCGCCCTTGCCCTTCTGGGCTGCCGAAATAAGTGCCGACAGAACGACCAGTAGCGCAACAACAAGCGTGACGGCTTTGGCCACGAACAATCCAAACTCTGTCAAAAATTCCAAGTCCGTTCTCCAGTTGATCATTAAAATGCTGGCCTGATTGTAACCGAGGCATACGCTGGCACAAGCATCGGGATCATATGGGCCCGACCAGCCTGTCTTTGATGACGATTAAAACAAGCGTTCGATCGAGCTTGACAGCGCCCGGAGCTGCCCCTAAAGTCGAATAGTTTGAAGGACATCCTGTGCGCTGCACCGCAGCCTGGCACTTGATTGAACTACGACGACACACATTTTAAATAGGGCAAAAATAATGTCTGTAGATCAGGTATTCGAAAAGCTTGAGAAGAACTTCAATCCCGAGGCGGCCAAGGGCCTTGACCTGGTATTCCAGTTCAATATCGAAGACGACAAGAACTATCATCTGATCATTAACGACGGCACCTGCAACCTGGTTGAAGGTGATCACGAAGACCCTTCCGTCACCCTGATCATGAACTCAGAAACTCTTGAGGGCATTGTTTCCGGTGAGACCGACGGCATGCAGGCATTTATGGCTGGTCAGCTTCGCGCCGAAGGCGACATGATGCTGGCTACCAAGCTGGGCGAACTCTTTACCCTGAACTGAGTTGGCTGAACGAAAAAACCTCTGAGCCTATCGGCCAGAGGTTTTTTTTACTCCCGATATCGGATACCAGCCCAACTACCCCTGGCTCAACAGCCTCGATCATTCGCCCCAGTTATCGATTGCGGCACGGGCCCGATTATTTGCGGGAACCGCAACAAGCCCTGACCCCGAAAGCCGGACATCATAAATAGCACCGTCGGCGAGTGGCATATAAGTAGCACTGCCATAGATGCCGTCTATGAACGGCAGATTGAAGGACTGATCAAGCTGCCAGATATCCGGCCATTCACCTTCTGCAAGATCCACCAGGGTTCGTGTTGCCGTTCTCTCCTGCTCCAGGGACACATAGCGGCCACTCAGTCGTTCCAGCCTGTACCCCGGGGCAACGCCCATCCAGGCGATGGGCCCCTTGAAGCGGATAATGCGCGCATCCACCTGCCACTGGTCGCCTCTGATCGCAACCTCCACCGATTTTTCATCCGGAGTCTCGAGCCGAACAGTCCACGCCTGAGGCCCACCTTTGGTGACGCCCACCGTCGCCACCGTGTCCATTTCAGACAGGGACCGGTATTGCGAGAGATTAAAAGCGATGAGACCTGCATAGGCCCCGGCAGCCAAAAGCACAATTACCAGCATGCCTTTGAACCAGCCCAGCAACCAGCCGGGCCGGCGAAAAAAAGCAAGGCCAATCAGAACAAGCACGGCACCAAAAACGCCGAGCACTATCATGGCGAGGCTGTAGGTCATGGCTGTATTACAGCCCTACATCGCTGAGGGAGGACTCCGCCAACTTTAGCAGATCAAGGTTCCGTTCATCCCGGGTGCCGATGCTTTCAATGTAATACTCAAGCGAGGTGAGCGCATCGGCCAAAGCCTCAAGAACAGACATCGATGGCGGCTCTTTCTGGTCAAGTAGTCGCTGCTGTATCGATACCGCTACCCGCTCAAGCACATTGCCTGCAGCAATGTCGTCGAGCATGATGAAGCCGCCCCAGATACTGTGCAGGGTGGCCGGCAGGTTGGCCAGGTGTAGCTTGTCATAATCGGATTCAATAAAGGCCGTAATGGCACGCTTTGCCAATGTCAGGGCAGCCCGCGCTTCGTCAGCCACCACGATCAGCGCTTCACGCAGATACAGGGACTGCTCCGAGACATTGGTCCGCGCCAGAGCCAGGGCATCTGTTTCAGAGGTAATGCCACGACTGACAATCTGCATGGCAGCATTTTCGATACTCAGTACCGCATCGGCCAGCTCATAAAGCTCACTGTCTGTCGGTAGCCGGTTCTCATGCTGCCATTTGCGCAATTTGACCGCTTCGTTCCGGGCAAGGTTACCCAGCTTGTTCAGGTCCAGCATTAACAGGGTGTTGGCGAGCCGCTCCAGGGCTTCAGCAATGATCAGCAACTCGCTGGTATCCGGCTCTATGCCCCGCTCGATAATATCAAGTTTGTCCTTGAGCTGGTTCAGCTCGTCCTGCAAGGCATCAGACAGCGACTTGAGGACATCTGCGCCCGGCCCATAAAGGCGCTTGCGATGAGTCTCAAGCATGGATTCAGGAAATTCAGCCGGACCAAGCCGGTAGGCCTGAAGAATTTCGACGACTTCGGGGTTGGCCGAACCGCTGCGATAGAGGATGTAGACCAGGTCCTTGAAGATCGAGTCCGGCGCATCCTTGGCAGTTGCTACCTTGCCAACGTAGACGATTTCCCGGGTGTATTTTTCGATACGCATCAGCATGCGCTTGCGGGCCTTGCCAAACACCATCGAGCGATCAAGCAGGGTATCCGCGGCGATCGCCAGCAGGCACCACATCTGGCCCATGGCCTCGCCGTTGCATAGCCGGGCAAAACCACGGGCTGCCCGGGCAATCAGCTTCTTGTTCACCACATCGTTGCGTTCGCGCAACACCCCGAGCAGGCCCACCTGAAACATCAGGCGCATACGCCTGGCGTGCACCTCGTATTCATTCTCGTTAACTTCCAGCGGTGCCAGAATCAGTAGTGCACACGCATCCGGGCGCAACTTGGTGTCGATGTCGAAAAAGCAGGATTCCGGGTAAGGCTTTTCTTTACGGGCTTCGCGAAGATCATTGATGATGGGTAGCAGGAGCTCAGGATGGTCGGCACGCTGCTGATGATAATACTCAACGTAACGTCGCAGAATAAACAGCGCACCGCTGAGGGTCGTCAGCAGGATGTTCTTGTCGTCGTTGGCTCCTACCGGCACATCGTTGGCCATGGCCACGGCTTCCTGGCACAGCAGGGTTCCACCCCGAAGCTCCACAAGTATAAAAATACCGCGGAGCTGATTCAGGAAATCGACGCAGTTCTGCAGGTCTTCTCCGCTCTCCCGGTTTTCCTGGAAACGCTCAAGACTGGTTTCGGCATGCCTGATCGTTTGTTCGATTTCGGTTTTAACCAGATCAAACGACTGTGACTTCGTCGCTAAAGACGATTGAACCATAAGTTACCGCTTCCCGTTATCGATGCGGAGAGTACCGCTTCCCCTTGCCACTGTTCAGGTGACGACTCTGCCCGTTTTCAACCGGCACCACCTGGGGCAATCTCTCGCTCTTGCCTGCCAACTGCCCGGCGACCCGATCGCCCGGGCCGGCCTTGCGCACCGCAAGATAAGGACCGGAATTGCTTCAAAAATTGGCCAACTAACGATTACTTATAACACAAAACTCAAGTAGCTCAAGAAACCGGAACTGTAACAGAACGTACAGCAGGAAGTGCTTCTCACACCCTGCTGTCTGCTACGACGACTTCGAGGATACCGGGCTTCCTTCGAGGGTATTCCACAGTGCCTGCCCACCGGCTGCAGCTATGGTTTCCAGCATAGCCTGATGGGCCTGGTCCTCGGCGTCACTGGCCCGAATCACCCTCAGTGCCCGGCGGTCTGCAGCAAGACGCCGGATGGTTCCGACTCCGCCTTCACTGTCGGTGCCCGCATCCAGTAACAGAGCGGTCTGGCCGCCCGTCATCAAAAGATAGACGTCGGCCAGTATCTCGGCATCCAGCAGAGCACCATGAAGCTCACGACTGCTGTTATCTATGCCATAACGCTTACACAGCGCGTCAAGGTTGTTTTTCTGCCCCGGATGCTTCTTGCGGGCAATAGCAAGGGTATCCACAACGCCGCAATGGTCAGCCGTTACCCGCCGTGGCTTGAGCCGCCCGAACTCGGTATCCATGAAGCCCACGTCGAAGGCTGCATTGTGGATAACCAGCTCGGCGCCTTCTATAAAGCTGAAGAACTCATCCGCCACATCGCGGAAAAAAGGTTTGTCAGCTAGAAAGTCGTTGGTAATGCCATGGACAGAAATGGCTTCCGCTTCCACCTCCCGCTCCGGATTGACATAGACGTGGTAGTGGCGCCCGGTAAGCTGGCGCTCGACCACCTCAACGCAGCCGATTTCAATAATCCTGTGGCCCTGACTGGGATCTATGCCCGTGGTTTCGGTATCAAGTACGATCTGTCTCATCTTTCTTCCTTTACTACAGCCTATACAAGGGTCCAGAACTCCGGTTCAGCCAAGGACCAACTCGTCTACACCCTGATTTGCCAACTGATCCGCCAGCTCGTTATCAGGCACGCCAGTATGACCTCGTACCCAATGCCAGTTGATCTTGTGGCGTAGTACTTCTTCATCCAGGGCGCGCCAGAGGTCATCATTTTTTACCGGTTTGCGGGCGGCTGTCTTCCAGCCGTTTTTCTTCCAGTTGGCCAACCACTCGGTAATGCCTTTGCGGACATACTGTGAATCCGTGTACAGCTCTACCGGACAGCCACGCTTGAGTGCTTTCAGGCCCATAATCGCAGCCATCAGCTCCATACGGTTATTGGTGGTATTCAACTCACCTCCGTGGAGTGTCTTGACTGCGCCGCCGTAACGAAGCACGACGCCCCAGCCACCAGGCCCTGGATTACCTTTGCAGGCACCATCGGTATACAGCACTACCTTATCCGACATACTTATTCCTGTTCCTTGAGAGAGACCACTGTTCTTTGGCCCCGGGAGATACCCAGAGGGCGGGCTGAAGGCAAAGCGACCACTTTTTGCCTGCGCCACACCGGGCGTGACTTGATCGGGGCATAGACCCGCTTGGTGGCAAAGATACAGTAATACGCGCCGAGGGGAAGAAAACGCAGACCCGGCAGACGGCCCAGGTCCAGCTTGTCGACCTGAGCTGCCCGCTGAACCGGAAGCCGGAGAAAATGGCTGCTTGCCGACTCCACCTGGAAGTCCAGCAGACGCAGCCAATCCTCCATTCGTGAGCGCAACATGAAGCGCCCGCTCCAGGGCCCGCCGCCGTGACGTGAAAGCCATTTTCTCAAGCCCCATACGCTGATGGGATTGAAGCCAAGTACAAGCAGATGCCCGCCACCCCGAAGCACCCTCGATGCTTCCCTAATCACCTGATGGGGATAGGCTGAGAAGTCCGCACTGTGGTGAAGTATGACCAGATCCATCGAGTCCCCGGGAAAGGGAAGCTCATCCGCATCCGCCACCGCGACGCCGGCCGTCAGGCCCTCCTGCCAGCGGGACACCGTCATGACTCTCTGGCTGAAATCGCTCTCCGTGGCCAGGGGAAGTTCCTGACTGATCCCGACATGAAGCTGCCTTGCTCCGGTCAGCCCGACCGCATGGGTATCAACGCAGGACGACTGATTCTCGAACAGGGCCTGGCCAAGCGGCGTGTGTAGCCAGCGTTCGAAGTCAGCATGTTTTTGCGAAAAATCCATGTGGTTGGACTGATCCATTGCTACCGCCCTGTGTTATCCAGACCCGGAGGACACACCACCATTGGGAGACCGGGCTTGTTTGATCTATGATAACAGTCACATTCGCTCAGGCCCACGTGAGGTTTTATGCTAACCATCACACCGATCCCGGCATTCTCCGACAACTACATCTGGTGTCTGGAGGACCCCGAAAAAAAGCTCGCCCTTATTGTCGATCCCGGACAGGCGGAACCCGTCAGCCGCTATCTTGAACAACACGGTCTTACCCTTGACACCATCTTGGTGACCCATCACCACCCCGACCACACCGGCGGCATTGCCGAGCTCAACAAGCGCCATTCGCCAAAGCGTATCACGGGGCCGGCCGATTCCCCCTTCACCGCTGTCACCAACACCGTGCATCCAGGCGACACGGTGGTGTGGAGTGATCTGGAGTTCTCCGTGATGGCGGTGCCCGGCCATACCCTCGACCATATAGCCTACTATTGCGAATACACGGTCAATAACCGGGAGGTTCTGTTCTGCGGCGACACGCTTTTCGTTATTGGCTGTGGTCGTCTATTTGAGGGTACCGCCGAGCAGATGCGTCAGTCTCTCGAGAGCCTGCGGGAATTACCCGATTCCACCGCTGTATATTGCGCCCATGAGTACACCCTCGCCAACCTGAAGTTCGCCCGGAGCTGGTCTCCCGACGACAGCGAACTGGCCAACTTTGAAAGCCGATGCAAGGATAGGAGGGATCGAAACGAGCCAACGGTGCCCTCCGTCCTGGGAGAAGAGAAAAGGCTGAACCCTTTCCTTCGCTGGGATGCTCCGGACGTCGTGGAAGCTGCAAAGCTCTATGGCCGGAAGCAGGGTCTTACCGTTAATGGAGACGATGGCGTCTTTGCCGCCGTGCGCCATGCCAAGGACAACTTTTAACACAATTACACAAGGTGACTGCGCCGTAACGTCAAGTATCTTGACCCTCGGAAATTCAATCACCTAGAATCCATAAGACCCTGCAGGGGCATCTTGCCAGCCGCCTTCTGCAGCTTTAATCATCGTAACCGGGGTCTGGGAGTCATAGGACGTCAGCCCCCCTACCCGGACCCCCATTATGACGGTACGAAGTATCACCGCCCTGCTCCTCCTCGGATTGCTCTCCGGTTGTTCATCATTGGGAACCGGTGACTCAGACCCAGACTCTTCAAAAACCGGTACAACAGCACTGAGTGAAGAAGAGTTGCTTGAGTCTGAAAACGTCACGGTTGCTGCCGGTGACGAACAGCTCAAGCGGGCCGTTGAATCTGGAAAGCCCGGTAGGGAGACCGATGAGCCTGCAGGGACCAGGCTGGACTCGGCAATCGAGCCGACCCTGAAGGGGAAAGCGGACGACGCCCGCAAGCGTCTTGACTCCCGGGAAACCTCGGTCACAGATCTTGACCAGCCAGCACAGGCCAGCGACCTCTGGGCACGGCTTCGTACGCTCTATGCCATGGATCATTCGGTAGACAACCGCAGAGTCCAACAGCAACTCGAATGGTACGCCCGCCATCCCCAGTACATCGAGCGGGTGGTAAAACGCGGCAGCCGTTACCTGCACCATATTGTCAACGAAGTGGAGGAGCGCGGCCTGCCCGGGGAGCTTGCCCTGCTGCCCATTGTCGAGAGCGCCTTTGACCCTTTCGCCTATTCCCACGGGCGGGCCGCGGGTATGTGGCAGTTCATTCCATCGACAGGGAAATATTTCGGCCTGGAGCAGAGCTGGTGGCATGATCAGCGCAGAGACATCCTTGATTCCACCGATGCTGCTCTGAATTACCTGGAACGACTGAGTGAGCGGTTCGGTGGCGATTACACCCTCGCGCTAGCCGCTTACAACAGTGGTGGCGGCACGGTTTCAAAAGCAATCCGGAAAAACAAAAACCGGGGGGCATCCACCGACTACTGGAACCTGAACCTGCCCCAGGAAACCCGAGCCTATGTACCCAAGTTGCTGGCCCTGGCAAAAATCTTTGATGACCCGGAAGCTTACGGTGTTGTTTTACCCGAGCTTGAAGATGTGCCCTATTTCGAAACCGTGGAAATAGGTTCCCAGATAGACCTGGCACAGGCCGCTGAGCTTGCTGCGATCGATATAGAAGAAGTATACCTGCTCAACCCCTCCTTTAACCGGTGGGCCACTTCTCCCAGCGGCCCCCACCGCCTGCTGGTTCCCGTCGCCAGTGCCGAACGGTTCAAAGAAGGCCTGGCATCCATAGACCCCAAGGCCCGGGTCGCCTGGCAAGACTATAAAGTGGTCTCAGGGGACTCACTGATCCGCATCGCCAACAAATTCGGCACCAAGCCCGACGTCATCAGGGAAGTGAACAATATCAATGGCAACCTCATCCGGGTTGGTCAGCAACTGCTGATCCCCACTGCCCGAGGCGGAAGCGAGCAATACGCGTTGAGTCAACCCCAGCGTCTGGCCAAAAAGCAGGCCAGCGGTGGCCGTTCCGGTAAGGGCACCAAAGTTGAACATAAGACCCGGTCAGGCGACACTTTCTGGGACATTGCCCGTGAGCACAAAGTGAGCGTTCGCCAATTGGCCTCTTGGAATGGCATGGCGCCCGGGGACCCGCTTATGCCCGGTAAAAAGCTGGTCATCTGGTCGAAAGCCCCGACCAGCTATACCGCGTCCACAGGCAGTGCCCGTGACAAGGCCATGGTACGCCGGGTCGGCTATCAGGTTCGCCGCGGTGACTCCCTTGCAGCAATTGCGAACCGGTTCTCAGTAGCGGTCAGCGATATCGCCAGCTGGAACGATCTGAACACTGCCCGTTATCTGCAGCCGGGGCAAAGTCTGGTACTCTACGTAGATATTCGAAGGAGTCCCTGAGGCTAGGCCATAGGGACCGCAAGCCTCGGAGCCAGCGTCGCAGAGAGTAAAGGCGCTGAAACAGAAACAGAGACAAGCGAGACCCATGGCATCATTCGAGAGCCTTACCCGTTCCCTTTTTCAGCTAACCGGCGCCAGTCTTGTGGCTGGCCTTCTCGGCACCTCCTCCGTTACGGCCCAGGAGGCTGAGCAAGCCGGCGATCCGGAACCCCGCCACGGCATTGCCATGTACGGCGAGCCGAAATATTCTGCCGACTTCAGCCATTTTGACTACGTCAATCCAGACGCGCCCAAGGGCGGTAGCCTTCGCATGGCTGTGGTTGCCAACGGGTATGATTCCTTCAATCCGTTCGTGATCCGGGGCGTGGCTGCTGCCGGGATCAGTACCTATGTCTACGACACCCTGCTGGTTTCCTCGGACGATGAACCGTTCAGCGCCTATGGCCTGATTGCCGAGTCCCTGGAGACCCCGAAGGACCGCAGCTACGTCATATTCAACCTGGACAAGGACGCCCGGTTTCAGGACGGCGAAGCCATCAAGGCCGATGACGTGGCCTTCTCGTTTGAACTGCTGACTACCGAAGGGCACCCGATGTTCCGCAGCTATTATGCGGACGTTTCGAAGGTGACGGTTATTGATGATTACCGGATCCGGTTTGACTTTGGTGTCACCGAAAACCGTGAACTTCCCCTGATTCTTGGCCAGCTCCCTATTTTGCCAAAGCACTACTGGGAAGAACGGGAGTTTGCCGACAGCGGACTCACCCGTCCGGTGGGCAGCGGCCCTTACCGTATAGGCAAGTACGATGCCGGCCGGTCACTCAGGTTCGAGCGCGTAGACGATTACTGGGCAGCCGATCACCCGGTCCGCAAGGGCCGGTATAATTTTGATGCAGTAAGCTACGAATACTACAGCGACGATACGGTAGCACTGGAATCCTTCAAAGCCGGCAACTATGATTTTCGCCTTGAATCCTCTGCCAAGAACTGGGCAACCGCCTACACAGGGGAGAAGTTCAACAACGGCCCCATCGTAACCGAAGAGCTTGAGCATGAGCGACCGGTTGGCATGCAGGCCTTTGTTTTTAACACCCGCAAGGACAAGTTCAAAAACCCGCTGGTGCGCCGGGCCATGGCCTATGCCTTTGACTTCGACTGGGCCAACCGCAACCTCTTCTATGGTCAGTACCGTCGAACCACCAGCTATTTTGAAAACAGCGAACTGGCATCTGAGGGTTTACCCCAGGGTGAAGAGCTGGCCCTGCTGGAACCCTTCCGTGACCAGCTTCCGGAGGACGTCTTTACAGAGTCTTACCAGCCCCCGTCCACCAACGGGGATCAGACCTTGCGCGACAATATGCGCGAAGGCCTCCGGCTTTTCCGGGAAGCCGGATACAGCATCAGCAACGGCAAGATGGTTCATGAGGAGACCGGCGAAGGGCTCCGGTTTGAAATACTGCTGAGCCAGAAGAACTTTGAGCGCATCGTTTTGCCCTTCGCCAACAACCTTAAGAAGCTGGGCATTGAAGTGGATGTCCGGCTGATCGACAGCAATCAGTACGTTCAGCGGGTCCGAAGCTTTGATTTTGACGTCATAACACAGGTTATTCCGCAATCCGACTCCCCCGGTAACGAGCAGAGGGACTATTGGCATTCTGATACTGCCGATGTAAACGGGTCCCGTAACTATATGGGAATAAGCGATCCGGTGGTGGATAAACTCATCGGCCGGCTTATCCAGTCATCTGACCGGGAGCAACTGGTCACTCGGGTAAGAGCTCTTGACCGTGTTCTGTTGCACAGCCACTACGTTATTCCCCAGTGGCACCTCAATGTTGACCGAATCGCTTACTGGCAGCAGCTGGTGCGCCCTGACGCTGTGCCCAAGAATGGGACAGACCTGAGCAACTGGTGGGCCAGGCCCTGACCCACGCCCGTCATTGCCAACCAACACAGGCCAGGGAGCGCTTCTGATTCATGGGCGGATACATACTTCGACGACTGATGCTGATCATTCCAACGCTGATCGGCATCATGCTGCTGAACTTCGTTATTGTTCAGGCAGCGCCAGGCGGCCCTATCGAACAGATGATCTCCGAAATGGAGGGTCACGGCAGCAGCGCCTTGAGTCGGGCTTCTGGCGGCGGTGGGGGGCCTGAAGTAGCCCAGGGTGAAAGCCGGGGGGAACGGGGTATTCCGGCCGAGCTGCTGCAGGAACTGGAAGTGCTGTATGGCTTCGACAAACCGGCCCATGAACGGTTTTTCAAAATGCTGGGTGACTACGCCACCTTCGACTTCGGGGAGTCCTTCTTTCGCGACCGAACGGTCATCGAGCTGATTCTCGACAAAATGCCGGTTTCAATCTCTCTGGGGCTCTGGTCGACGCTGATTATCTACCTGATATCCATTCCCCTGGGCGTTCGCAAAGCCGTCACAGACGGCTCCCGCTTCGATGTCTGGACCAGTTCGGTCATCGTGGTTGGCTATGCCATCCCAGGCTTTCTGTTCGCGATTCTTTTAATCGTTCTGTTCGCCGGCGGCAGCTATTTCGACTGGTTTCCCCTCCGGGGCCTGACGTCGCCTGGGTTCGAGGATATGACCTGGTACCAGCAGGTAGGCGATTACTTCTGGCATCTGGCCCTGCCGGTGCTTGCCAATGTTATCGGCGGTTTTGCTACTCTCACGCTACTCACCAAAAATTCCTTCCTGGACGAAATCGGCAAGCAATATGTAGTGACGGCCAGGGCCAAGGGGCTGGAAGAGCGGCAGGTCCTCTACGGCCACGTTTTCCGCAACGCCATGCTGATTGTGATCGCGAGCCTGCCGGGGGTTCTGGTGTCGCTGTTCTTTACCGGCTCGCTGCTTATCGAAGTGATTTTCTCTCTGGACGGACTCGGTCTGCTCGGATTTGAAGCAGCCCTCAACCGGGATTACCCGGTCATATTCGGTACGCTTTATATCTTCACCCTGATGGGTCTTGTGCTCAAGTTGATCAGCGACATCACCTACGTGTTGGTGGACCCACGAATCGACTTCGAAAGCAGGGAGAGCTGATATGCGCTTACCTGTACTTTCGCCCATCCAGAAACGCCGGCTTGCCAGTTTTCGCAACAACGGGCGCGGGTTCTGGTCCCTGTGGCTCTTCCTGGCACTGTTCGGGCTCTCGCTGGTGGCGGAACTGATCGCCAACGACAAACCGCTCATTGTCCAATATCAGGACGAACTCTACTTTCCTGTTATCCAGTCTGTCCCCGAGGAAGCATTCGGCGGGTTCCTGCCCACCGAAGCCGACTACCGGGATAGCTTCATCCGGGACGAAATCGAAGCCAATGGCTGGATCCTGTGGCCACCGGTGCCTTTCAGCTACGACACCATCAACTACGACCTGGACCAGCCCTCCCCGGCGCCGCCCTCTGCGGTCAACTGGCTGGGTACCGATGACCAGGGTCGTGATGTTCTGGCCCGTGTCATTTACGGGTTCCGTATCTCGGTGCTGTTCGGCCTCGTGCTTACCGTGCTCTCCTGCATTGTCGGCGTGGTCGTCGGGGCCATCCAGGGCTTTTACGGCGGCAAGATTGATCTGGTCGGCCAGCGATTTATCGAAATCTGGTCGGGCCTGCCGGCACTTTACCTTTTGATCATATTGTCGAGTATCGTCCAGCCAACCTTCTGGCTCCTGCTCGGCATTATGCTTCTGTTCAGCTGGATGGGACTAGTGGATGTGGTGCGGGCCGAGTTCCTGCGGGCGCGCAACTTCGAGTACGTCAAGGCCGCCCGTGCTCTGGGCCTGGGTAACCGGAAAATCATGTTCCGGCATATACTTCCCAATGCCATGGTCGCTACCCTGACGTTTGTACCCTTCATTCTGACCGGCGCCATAACCGGGCTGACGTCCCTGGATTTCCTGGGCTTCGGTCTACCCTCTGGCTCACCCTCGCTGGGGGAACTCATCGCTCAGGGCAAGACCAACCTCCACGCCCCATGGCTGGGTATCTCCGCCTTTGTCAGCCTGGCGGTCATGCTGACCCTGCTAGTGTTCGTAGGTGAAGCCGTGCGTGACGCTTTTGACCCGAGAAAGACCTGATATGACCGACCTGCTTACGCTTCACAACCTGTCCATTGCCTTCGGGCAGAACCCGCCGGTGGTGCGTAATGTGTCCCTGTCCCTTGCCGAAGGCGAAACCCTGGCCCTGGTAGGCGAGAGCGGCTCGGGTAAATCCGTGACGGCCATGTCCGTTCTGCGCCTGCTGAACGAGCAGCTTGCTTCGTACCCTACCGGTAGCATCCACTACCGCGGCGAAGACCTGCTCAAAGTGCCGGTCAAGCGCCTGCGGCAGATCCGGGGCCGCCATATCGGTATGATCTTCCAGGAACCGATGACGTCACTAAACCCGCTTCATACTGTTGAAAAGCAGATAAGCGAGACCCTGGCACTGCACCGCGGGCTTCGGGGTACGCAGGCACGCAAGCGCTGTCTGGAGCTGCTGGATCTGGTTGGCATTCCTGCACCGGAGGAGCGCCTGGGCAGTTTCCCCCACCAGCTGTCAGGCGGCCAGAAACAGCGGGTCATGATTGCCATGGCGCTTGCCAACGAACCGGACATTCTCATTGCCGATGAGCCCACCACGGCACTGGACGTGACCGTTCAAAAGCAGGTACTGGAACTCCTGGAAACGCTGCAGAGCCAGTTGGGCATGGCTATTGTGCTCATAACCCATGACCTGTCCATCGTCAGACGCTACGCGGATCGGGTCGCGGTCATGGAGCAGGGCCAGATCGTCGAGCAGGCGGACACGCAAAACCTGTTCGATTCACCAGCACATGCCTACACACGCAAACTGCTGGATGCCGAACCACCATCGGCTCCTGCTTCGTTACCTGCAGGTACGGCGCCACTTCTGGAGGTTAACGACCTGAACGTCCGGTTCGTGACGAAACGGTCCTTGCTGGGTAAGCCCAAGACCGCCTTTCACGCGGTAAAGAATGTCGGTTTCAGGTTAGGCGCGGGCGAAACCCTGGGGATCGTGGGCGAAAGCGGCAGCGGCAAGACCACCATAGGCCATGCCTTACTGAAGTTGACCGCAAGCGATGGTTCCATCGTCTTTCAGAATGATGCTCTGCACGGCCTGAACCAGCGACAGTTTCGGCCCTACCGCAGGCGGATCCAGATTGTCTTCCAGGACCCCTTCGGTAGCCTGAGTCCGCGTATGTCAGTCGCGGAAATCATCCGCGAAGGTCTTGAGATCCACGACGCCGGGGGTCGAGCCAGTCATGATGAGAAGGTGATCCAGGCACTGGCTGACGTGGGCCTGGACCCGGCCACCCGGCACCGGTATCCCCATGAGTTTTCCGGTGGCCAGCGTCAGCGTATTGCCATTGCCAGGGCGCTGGTTCTGCAACCCGACCTGATTATCCTGGATGAGCCCACCTCTGCCCTGGACCGTACTGTCCAGAAGCAGGTTATCGAACTGTTGGGCACCCTTCAGCAACGATATGGGCTAAGCTACATATTCATCAGTCACGACCTGTCGGTTGTGCGGGCGCTGAGCCATCAGTTGCTGGTGCTCAAGGACGGTGCAGTCGTGGAGTATGGGCTGGCCCGGGACATCTTCAACCAGCCCCGGCAGGAATACACCCGGGCCCTGCTAAGCGCGGCGCTTTTTTACTCCCAGGAGCCCGGGGCCCCGGCACCCGACTAAGAGGCCTGAGGTTGACCTGTCGGCCTTTGGCGGCCGACCCAGGATCGCGGGCCCGGCTACGACCAATTGAGTGTTACCCCGAACCTTCCGGTTCAGGGATAATACCCTCACAAACGAGAACAAGGAGAAGACTCATGGGTTTACTCAGTGGCAAGCGCGCACTGATTGTCGGCGTTGCAAGCAAGCTGTCCATTGCCGCCGGCATTTCTGAAGCATTTTATCAGCAGGGTGCGGAGCTGGCCTTTACCTACCAGAACGAGAAGCTTAAATCCCGGGTAGAAGAGTTCGCCAAGGGCTGGGGTAGTGAGCTGACCTTTCCCTGTGACGTCGCCAGCGATGAAGAAATCGAAGCCGTGTTTACGGAATTGGGCAAACACTGGGACGGTATCGACATCATCGTGCATTCAGTAGGTTACGCTCCCGCTCACGAACTCAATGGCAACTATGTGGAAGTGACCACCCGCGAAGGCTTCCGGACCGCCCATGAGATCAGCTCCTACAGTTTCGTGGCGCTGGCCAAGGCCGGCCGCAGCATGTTACGGGAGAACGGCTCGCTGCTAACGCTGACCTACCTCGGCGCTGAAAAAGTACTCCACAATTACAATGTCATGGGTCTGGCCAAGGCCTCCCTGGAAGCCAATGTCCGCTATATGGCAGCCAGCCTGGGGGAAGAAGGCATCCGGGTGAACGGTATTTCCGCCGGACCTATCCGCACCCTGGCCGCTTCCGGAATAAAGAGCTTCCGCCGGATGCTGTCTGAGAACGCCAAGCGTGCCCCCCTGCGTCGTAATGTAACCATCGACGAGGTGGGCAACAGCGCCGCTTTCCTGTGTTCCGATATGGCCAGCGGTATAACCGGCGAAATCCTCTACGTGGACGGCGGCTTTAACGTCACCGCCATGGGGCCGATCGAAGACTGACCGGTCGGGTCGGGCGAAGCTGAAAACGCTTCCCCGACCCGCGACCAGGGGTAATGATTCAGTCTTCGGTCATTGCCCGACTGACTGCGTCCACCCAGTCGATATAGGCTCCCTCTTCGGTTACCAGAATTTTCATTCCCACCAGCCAGTCACGCTCCTTCCTTTGCTCGCACCAGATGACTTCACTGGCCAGTGGGTAGGGTCCACCGTTTTCTGCAAGTGTGATCTCTATAGGCAGCCAGGCACCCACAATCAGCGGTTTCGGCGTACGTATCCGAAGGCCATTGACAGACAAGTCGTCGGTCTGGCAAATCATCCTGACGCCTGAGTCCAGGCCCTGTTCCTCGGGGTCAGGCGCCTCGAGCTCAATGACAATGGTTGCCCGGCCCGCCAAGCGGAATTCAGATCGCTGGTCTTCATCAACTGCCGGCCGTTCTCTGCCAAAACTGTAGTCATCCTGGTTCATCGTAAAGTCTCCGAGGGCCCGAAGCCCTGCCATAAAACCTGGGCACCATCAGCTCTTCCCTACCCTGATACGCCCCACAACCCTTGAAAGGGTGTCATCGAACTCGGCGGCCTGGTTCAGAACGCGTACCTCGCCTTTGGCAACCGCCTGCGCCAATTGATCCGCAAGATACTCGGTGCGGTTCAGTCCGAGACGGTCCACGAAAATCAGTTTGCCCGAGGAATTCATGCGAACAGCCAGCTTGAGGCGTTGCGGCCCTTTATCTGTACCATCAGCATTGGACTGTGGAAGCGCCTGGGTGTTTTCTACGGCGATCCAGCCCCCAAGCTTGATGTTCGCCACCAGAGTCTCTGCTTCAGCAAGACGGGCCCTGGCCAGGCGCTGCCGGGTTGCCTCTTCGTCTTCGAGACGACGGGCCTCGGCTTGGGCTTGCTGACGCTCCTGCTCTTGTGCCCTGGCAGCTGCTTCCTGCTGTAGCTTGAGATCCGCTGCTTCCTTCGCGATCCGTAGCGCGTCGGCCCTGGCTTTCGCCTCCGCCGCCGCTTTTTCCCTTTGGCGGCGCTGACTCAGCAGCACCCGGGCAAGGGCCTGGACCGTGTCCAGCAGCACCGAACCGAACTGATTCTGCTCCGGTAGCAGCCTGAGCCTGTCTTCCCGGAACGCCAGGTCCACCTCAGGCCACGGCATAAGCCCCAGCTTCACCCCGAAACCGTTAGTCCACAGCACCTCGTTGGAATCCAGCAGAAGGTCGAGGAAATATCGCCGCTGCTCGTTTTTTCCTTCACCTTCCACGAACCAGTGGCCGCGTAATTGCCCTATTCTCTGCGGAGCCGGATCCTGAGTTGTCAGCCAGCGGCTGTCGAACTCAAAGGGTCGATCGGGCGATATGGCCGCTTCGAGTTCCGGCGTTTCGCCCCGTAGCCGAGCCACCAGTACAGACTGGATCCCTTGCAGGACCTCAGGCGCCATGGCCTTGCCCTGAATGCGGAGCCAGACATCCATTATCTTGTCGCTCAACTGTTCGCCGACCTGATACAGCCGGTCCCGGTCCCGGTCGGACAGGGCCGGATCACCGGCCCAGACAAGCCACTCCAAAAGCTTGCTGGTGTGGCGCCAGTCCTCACTGGCGTTGCCGGATTTAAACGCGATTTCCTTGAGCAAGGGTAGCCAGGCATCCAGAATGAACCGAATGACAGGAAGCGGAAGCCGACGGCCTTTAAGGGCACGCCCCACCAGGGCCCGCGCCGACTGTTCTGCCTTGCGTTGGCGGGCCGCGCCCTGCTCGGTTGCGACCAGCCGTTCATGTAGCTGGCTAGCACGGCTCTGGCGGGTCTCGCCTTCCCGATGCCAGTCGACCGTGAAGGCCTGGAACGGTGCCAGGCTGCTGCTCTCGAAGCTCTCTCTTACCGCAATCACCATCGCGTCCAACTGGTCCAGCAGAGCCCGGGATGAGCGGCCACCGGAATCACTCCAGCCGCGGCAATGGGAGAGGCTATCGAGCCAGTCCCGGATACAGTCCTCAAAAGCCGAGGCGCCGTGCTCTCCCATTCGCCAGGCCAACAGGAACCGCAAGCGGGCGACCCGCTGGACCAGCACCGGATGCAGGCCTGACGTGCGCAGGAACACGTCCATGATGCGGTCGGCGATGTAGGCAGCGTTAACCTGGGTGACGGTCCAGGTAAGTGATACCGACTTTAGCAGGTGGGTGACCGACTCGTCCCGCTGCTCTGTCCAGCAGGACAACAACAGAGGCCGCCAGTCAGGCTGGGTCTCCGGCGCCACTTTACCTACCGGATAGGGCAATTCCGGCACCCGAATCCCGGTCAGGATGGCATCTATACTCCGCTTTACATCGTGTTCAGCCATGGGTTTGGGTTTGTTGTCAGCTTGTTCAAGTGCCATTGAATACGGAGCCGTTAATGTTTGACCTGTGGTCTTGCTGCAGGCTGGAGACAGTCAGTTGAACATTGCAGCACGGGCGTGGGTCTGCGTCCACAACGCCTACGTATCAGTTTGTGGCTGCGTTGCAATGACCAGGCAAATAACGCAGTATATCCGGCACTCTATTCAGCATCACACAGCCCGCCAGGCCTGGTCCGAGAGACCGTCCAAGGCATTCGGGCGATATCGTTCGGGGATAACTAAGATGTCCGGCAACAAACTCGAGAACCTTAATGTGGCCAGTCAGGAAGCGCTCATTACACCGGAGGCGCTGAAGCAGGAAATGCCACTGACCGGTAACGCGGCCGAAACGGTCAGCCGTGGCCGACAGGAAATCTATGACATTCTGGACGGCAAGGACCACCGTCTTTTTGTGGTCGTCGGGCCCTGCTCCATCCACGACCTCAAGGCCGCTCACGAATACGCTGGCAAGCTCAAAGCCCTTGCGGACGAACTGAGCGATACCCTGTGTATCGTGATGCGGGTATATTTTGAAAAGCCCCGCACCACTATTGGCTGGAAAGGCCTGATCAACGATCCCCACCTGAATGATTCCTTTGATATCGAACAGGGGCTGCAGATCGGTCGTCGCCTGCTTCTGGACATAGCTGAGCTGGGCCTTCCGACGGCGACAGAAGCCCTGGATCCGATATCACCTCAATATCTTCAGGACACCATCGCCTGGTCGGCCATCGGCGCGCGTACTACCGAGTCCCAGACTCACCGGGAAATGAGCAGCGGCCTTTCCATGGCCATAGGCTTCAAGAACGGGACCGATGGCAGCCTGGACGTCGCCGTAAACGCCATGAAGTCGGTGTCCCACCCCCACAGTTTCCTGGGCATCGACCAGAAAGGTCAGGTCTCCATTGTGCGGACCAAAGGTAACGCCTATGGCCATGTGGTTCTGCGTGGCGGTGGCGGCAAGCCGAATTATGACTCGGTGAGTGTGGCCTTGTGCGAGCAGGCGCTTGCCAAGGCCGGACTTCGCCAGTCCATTATGGTCGACTGCAGCCACGCCAATTCCAGCAAGGACCCAGGTATTCAGCCCCTTGTTATCCAGGACATCGCCCATCAGATTCTGGAAGGTAACACGTCAATCCAGAGTCTGATGGTTGAAAGTCATCTGAACTGGGGTAATCAGCCCATTCCGGAAAACCTGGAGGACCTCAAGTACGGGGTCTCCATTACCGATGCATGCATTGACTGGCCGACCACGGAAAAGGCACTGCGCGAGTTGCGGGACAAAGTGAAGGATGTGCTGCCCAACCGCATCAAGTAAGAGACGCAAACAAAAAAAGCCCGCCTGGATTACCGTCCAGGCGGGCTTTTTTGTAGCTGGTAGCAGTTCGGCGACTTAGCGCCTGAGCGCCGAGAAGTCCTTGCCGAGCCAATCAAGCTTTGATCTGAGCGACACCACGTGGCCGATAATTACGAGAGTCGGCGCCACAACCTCGCTCTCATTGACCCGCTCCACGATGGTGTCCAACTCCCCTACCACAACCTTCTGGTCAGGGGTGGTGCCCTTTGATACTAGGGCAACTGGCATGTTAACGCTCATACCATGGGCCATGAGCTCGCGGGTTATGACGGGAAGCCCCACCAGTCCCATGTAGAAAACAAGAGTCTGATTGTTCTGTACAAAGTCTCTCCAGGGCAAATCGCAGGTGTCATTTTTGAGATGACCGGTGACAAACCGCACCGACTGGGCATGGTCCCGATGGGTCAACGGTATGCCTGCGTATGCAGCACAGCCCGACGCGGCGGTAATGCCCGGTATGACCTGAAAGCGCACCCCTGCCTCAGCCAGGGTTTCAATCTCCTCACCACCCCGCCCGAAAATAAAAGGATCACCCCCTTTGAGCCTTAAAACCCGATGTCCAGCCTGTGCCAGCTCCACCAGTTGCTGGTTGATCTGGTCCTGGGGCAAGGTATGCTGCGACCGCTGCTTGCCTACGTGTATTCGGCGGGTTTCGGTAGGAATCAGGTCCAGAATTTCAGGAGAAACCAGTCGGTCGTAGAGCACAACATCAGCCGTAGTGATGATCCGATAAGCCTTGAGCGTGAGTAACTCAGGATCGCCAGGCCCGGCTCCCACCAGAAATACCTCGCCCTCGGAACTGTTCGCGTTGGCGGTAACGGTATTGGCCCGATACCGCGCAGGTAATGCCGGCTTTTGTCGCCTGCCGGGTCCCTGGTCGGGCTTGGTACCGGTCATTGAATGATCTCCAGCCCCCCCATGTAGGGTTTCAGCACTTCAGGCACACGAATACTGCCGTCAGCCTGTTGGTAATTTTCCATCACAGCTACCAGGGCGCGGCCTACGGCAAGGCCTGAGCCATTCAGAGTATGCACAGGCTCCGGCTTACCGGTCTCGGGATTGCGCCAGCGTGCGTGCATACGCCTGGCCTGGAAATCGCGGGTGTTGCTGCAGGACGATATTTCCCGGTATTTGTCCTGCCCGGGCAACCAGACCTCAAGATCAAAGGTTCGGGCGGCGGCAAAACCAATATCACCGCCGCAAAGCTCAACGACCCGGTAAGGCAATTCAAGCAGTTGCAAAACTTTCTCTGCATGTCCGGTCAACTCTGCCAGCGCCCGGTCCGACGCTTCCGGCGACACAATGTGTATGAGCTCTACCTTGTCAAACTGATGCTGGCGAATCATGCCGCGGGTATCACGACCGTAAGAGCCGGCTTCGCTGCGAAAGCAGGGAGTATGGCAGACCAGCTTCATGGGAAGGTCGCCCGCCTCGAGAATGGAGTCGCTGACAAGATTGGTAGCAGGCACTTCCGCGGTGGGAATCAGGTACAGCGGATGCTCTCCTTCAATCCGGAACAGGTCCTCTTCGAACTTGGGCAACTGGCCGGTGCCGAACAGAGTCTCGGCATTAACCAGATAGGGCAGATAGGTTTCGGTGTAGCCATGTTCACCAGTGTGCAGATTCAGCATGAATTGGGCGAGAGCCCGGTGAAGACGGGCAATTGGCCCCTGCATGACAGCGAACCGTGAATGTGCGAGCCGGCTGGCGGTCTCGAAGTCCAGGCCACCAATGAGCTCGCCAAGGGCCACATGATCTCTGGGCTCAAAATCAAGGACTCGAACCTCACCCCAGCGGCGGACCTCTACATTGTCCTCTTCGCTTTCGCCCTCGGGCACGGTGTCATCGGGCAGGTTCGGAATGCCGGAAAGAAAATCATTCAGTTCCTGCTGCAGTTTGCGCAGCTCATCCTCTGCCTCTGAACGCTGCTGCTTGAGGTTGTCGACCTCCCGCAGAAGCGGCTGGATATCCTCACCCGCCGCTTTGGCCTTACCGATGGACTTGGACCGCTTGTTCTGCTCGCTCTGCAGATTTTCCGTCCGCACCTGTAGGGAACGGCGTCGTTCCTCCATGGTCTCGAAAGCGGACTGATCAAAGGTGAAGTGCTTGATCGCCAACCGGCGTGCGATCTCTTCCGTCTGATTGCGAACACGTTTTGGGTCGAGCATGGGGATCCTGTGGCAAGGGAAATTGGGCCGACATCTGTCTGAACAAGAGGACAATCAGGACATTATACCTGCCGTCGCGGCTGTGGCCACATCTTGGGGGAAATCGACCGATCAGGTTTTGCCTGACTTGTACCGCTGACGATTGCTGGCCTGGTTCAGGGTCTCAAGCCGATCAAGCTTCTCGGCAAGGCGTATCTCAAGGCCCCTGGGCACTGGCGTGTAGTAGCGACGCCCGTGTATCGCCTCGGGCAGGTAGGCCTCGCCGGCTGCGAAGGCCTCGGGTTCGTCGTGGGCGTAGCGATAGTCGTCACCGTGGCCCAGGCTCTTCAGAAGCTTGGTAGGCGCGTTTCGCAGATGCACTGGCACCTCATGGCTGGGTTCACTGCGGATATCCGCTACACAGGCATTGTAGGCTTTGTAGACAGCATTACTCTTGGGTGCCAGGGACAGATAGGTCACCGCCTGGGCGAGACCCAGTTCGCCTTCAGGCGAACCCAGCCGCTCCAGGCTTTCCCAGGCGTCCAGGCAGAGCCTCAGGGCCCGTGGATCGGCGTTGCCGATGTCTTCACTGGCAATCCTAACCAGCCTGCGCGCCACGTAGAAAGGATCGCAGCCGCCATCCAGCATGCGGCACATCCAGTACAGGGACCCGTCCGGATCGGAACCCCGGACCGACTTGTGCAATGCCGAGATCTGGTCATAGAAAACGTCACCGCCCTTATCAAAACGTCGGAGGCTAGTCTGCAGCACCTGCTCAAGCTGATGCTCGGAGATACGGGCAACGCCCTGCTCATCAGGCTCGGCCAGGTCAGCGCCCACCTCGAGAATGTTCAGGGCACGCCGGGCATCCCCGCCGGCTGCGCTGGCCATCAAGGCAAGCACGTCCCTGGACACGGCCACAGCACCGGCAAGACCTTCCGGCGCGCTCAGGGCGCGGCCAAGAAGGGTCGTCAGGTCGTCTTCATCGAGGTTCTTGAGAACATAGACCCGGGTGCGGGAAAGCAGAGCGCTGTTGAGTTCAAAGGACGGGTTTTCGGTCGTAGCCCCCACAAATACGAAGGAGCCGTCTTCAATATGAGGCAGAAAGGCATCCTGCTGGCTTTTGTTAAACCGGTGAACCTCATCCACAAACAGCAGGGTGTCCCGCCCTTCGCCCTGCTTGCGAAGCTTTGCCCGCTCGACGACCTCACGTATGTCTTTGACACCGCTCATCACTGCCGATACGGTTTCAAAGCTGAGTTCGCTCAGGTTGGCCAGCAGCCGCGCGAAGGTAGTCTTGCCAACCCCAGGCGGCCCCCAGAGAATCATGGAATGGAGTTGGCCCTGCTCCACGGCCCGTCGCAGGGGTTTGCCCGGCCCTACCAGGTGTGTCTGGCCGACGTACTCATCCAGATCCCGGGGCCGCATACGCGCCGCCAGAGGCTGGAACCCCCGCTGGTCCGTAAAAAGCCCCGCCTGCATCAGCCGTTGCCCTGAATCACATCCACGCCTTCCGGATAATCGAGCTCGAACTTGCTGTCGGGAATGTCTTCATTGATCTCTATATTGTCGAACCGCAGCACGCTGCGTTGATCCAGGGAATCGTTAAGGCGCATTTCCTGGAGTTCGCCAGAGTAGAATGTCATGGTCAGGGACAGAAACAGCGAGTCTTCGCTGCGGGGCTCCAGTGTGTACTCCATGGTTTTATCACCGAAGGAACGCGACCTTACCTGGTAGGTCTCCTGGAGATTGTCCACTTCGCCACTGAGCAGCAGGGCCGGGGTACTGGCAATCTGCTCATCCAGCGGATGGACCGTGACCTGCTCAAGGTCAGGGTCGTATACCTCGACCTTTTTGCCGTCAGCAACAATATACTGACTCATGGGTTCAGAGGTCTCCCAGTAAAACAGACCCGGCCGTTTCGCCTTGAGCTTGCCCCGTGATTCCTGGACCTTGTTGCCCTGGGCGTCTGTCACAGTCTGCACAAAATCTGCCTGGTAGGTCCGATAGTTGCGCAACTCATCGGCAAGCTGCTCGGCACTGGCATTATCCTGAGCCATGGCCGCAGTCGCGGAGACGACCATGGCGAGGCCCCAAACCCAAATGTGTTTGGCTATCATGTATATCTCCTAATCTCGGGGGGGCGGTGGTGCCAGCACTTCGCGGGCACCATTGTGACCGGCTGCACTAACCACTCCGGAAGTTTCCATCGCCTCCACCAGGTTGGCCGCACGATTATAGCCGATCTTGAACTTGCGCTGGACCGACGAAATGGAAACCCGTCGGCCCTCTGTCACAAAGGCAACTGCTTCATCAAACAGGGCATCGGATTCGCTGTCTCCGCCATCGGAAAGCGAAGGTACGCCCGGTAGGCTCTCGCCTTCAGCCCCACTCAGGACATCTTCCACATACACCGGATCTCCCCGCTGCTTCCAGGCACTGACCACGCGGTGAACCTCATCATCGTCCACAAAGGCACCGTGAACCCGGACCGGCAGGCCCGAACCGGGGGGCAGGTAAAGCATGTCGCCGTGACCCAGCAACTGCTCAGCGCCACCCTGATCCAGTACGGTCCTTGAATCAATCTTTGAGGATACCTGGAATGACATCCGGGTAGGAATATTGGCCTTGATCAGACCGGTGATGACATCAACCGATGGCCGCTGGGTGGCGAGGATAAGGTGGATGCCGGCCGCCCGGGCCTTCTGGGCGATACGGGCGATCAGTTCTTCCACCTTCTTGCCGACGATCATCATCATGTCCGCAAATTCGTCTATGACCACAACGATAAAAGGCAGAGTTTCAAGCTCCGGGCGGAACTGCTCTTCGTTGTCCAGGTATTCATCCGGTTTCCAGAACGGATCCAACAAAGGTTCGCCCAGTTCAGCGGCATCACGCACCTTGCGGTTGTAACCGGCTATATTCCGGACGCCCATGTTGGCCATCAGTTTGTACCGCCGCTCCATCTCGGCAACACACCAGCGCAGGGCATTGGCGGCTTCTTTCATGTCGGTGACCACCGGCGCGAGCAGGTGCGGTATGCCGTCGTAAATGCTGAGTTCCAGCATTTTCGGGTCCACCATGATGAACCGTACTTCTTCCGGGGTGGCCTTCAGCAACATGCTGAGGATCATGGCGTTGACGCCCACCGACTTACCGGAACCGGTGGTACCGGCCACCAGCAGGTGCGGCATCTTGGCGAGGTTTGCCACCATGGGGTTGCCACCGATGTCATTACCCAGAGCCAGGGTCAGGGCCGAAGTTGACTCGGTAAAGACCCGGGCGCTCAGCACTTCGCTGAGCCGCACCATTTCCCGCTCTTCGTTGGGGATCTCGATGCCCACCACTGACTTGCCGGGGATAACTTCCACCACGCGCACACTCAGTACCGCAAGGGATCTCGCGAGGTCCTTGGCAAGGTTGGATATGCGGCTGACCTTTACCCCGGCCGCGGGTTTGATTTCGAACCGGGTAATGACAGGCCCGGGGTTCACTTCCACCACCTCTACCGATACGCCGAAATCGGCCAGCTTCTCTTCCAGCAGCCGTGACATATGCTCAAGGGATTCTTCCGAATAGCCCCGCTCCTTATGCTCTTCAGGCGGATCGAGAAGCGAGATGGGTGGTATTGCGCTTTCGATGTCATCAAACAGCGAAGGTTGTGCCTTGCCCTTGTCCGGTTCGGGCTCTTCGTCCCGTTTGAAAGGCGAAATCTTGAGGGACTTGGGCACAATAGAGCTGGTCTTCTTGCCCGCAGGACGTGCCCTGGTCTCACCTTCGCCCTTTGCTGGGCGGGAGACGGCAGACAGGGGCTCAATATACTCATCCTGGCCGGTGTCCCGGGAACTGAAACTTTCCAGACGCGAGGGGTCGCTGATCTGGCCCAGCAAACCGTCAAGACGTGGCTCACGCCGTTCCGAAGGAGCAGCAGGCCCGGTCTTACGCCCTTTACCCAGTAGACGCTTCCACCAGGGAGTCAACTTGACCTTGGGCGCGCGGCTATGAACAACCGGCGGCTCGGCTGACTCCGGGCCGGGCCGGGCCGCCTTTTCGGTTTTGTCTTCACCAGTTTTGTTCTGGTCACGGGCAAATAGCGATCGAGCAGCTGTACTGAGTCTGATGGCTTGGTTACCAAGCCAGTCCATCAGGCTGAACCAGGACAGGCTCAGGGTAACGGTCAGGGCGAACAGGAAAATGGATACCAGCAGCAGCGTGGTGGCGGGCAAGTTGAAGAAGCGCACCATGGCGTCGGATACCGCGACGCCGAGCACCCCACCCGAGGAGGCCTCAAGGCCAAAAACAGAGTACAGAGACAGCAGGCTGGTGGCCGATAACAGGATCAGGAGAAAACCGCCGAAGCGCACCATGAAGAGCGGCCAATGCAGATCCAGGGGTTCGTGGCGGAGCCTGATAAGCATGAAGGCGTAGCCCGCAACCATCACCGGAAACAGGAAAGCCACCTGACCGAAAAAGTCCTTTAGCAGGCTGGCCAGCCAGGCACCTGTCCGGCCAGCCGCGTTGGACACATGGGTTTCATGCCCGATACTTGCCCAGCCGGGGTCAGAATGGCTGAAGGTCACCAGCGCCATGGATAGGTAGATGCACAGCGCAACCAGCGCAATAACGGTACCCTCGCGGGCACCCTCTGCAACCAGGCGACGGAAGCGCTGTTGTTTTTCAGTCAGTTCCGGTGTCTTTACAGCTCTTTTTGACTCGGCCATGAATGATCAGACTGTTCCGTTGCTTTTCAAAAATCTATCGCAGACCGGCGAGAGCCGCCAGGCCGCGGTTGAGATCGTTCTTGAGGTCGGCCACTGACTCGATACCCACCGACAGCCTGACAAGATCATCCGATATGCCAGCCAGCGCTTTATCTTCCGGTGAAAGTCTACCGTGGGTGGTTGTGCCGGGATGAGTAATGGTGGTTTTTACGTCCCCAAGGTTGGCTGTAATCGAGATCATGCGGGTGGCATCGATAAACGCCCAGGCACCCTCTTTACCACCTTCAACCCGGAAGGAAAGAACGCCGCCGAACCCGGACTGCTGCCGCTTGGCCAACTCATGCTGGGGATGGTCGCTCAGGCCTGCGTAGAACACTTCGGTCACGCCCGGCTGCTGTTCCAGCCAGTGAGCCAACTCTAGCGCATTCTCACAGTGGGCGCGCATACGGATCGGTAAGGTTTCCAGCCCCTTAAGGAAGACCCAGGCATTGAACGGGCTGAGGGTCGGACCCGCCGAGCGAAGGAAACCGTATACCTCTTCCATCAGCTTGTTTGACCCGATCACCACGCCTCCGAGGCAACGGCCCTGGCCGTCCAGGTACTTGGTTGCTGAATGGATAACAATGTCCGCGCCAAACTCGAACGGGCGCTGCAAGACCGGCGTGCAGAAACAGTTATCGACCACGAACAGGGCATCTGAAGCTTTCGCAAGAGCTGCAAGTGCGGTCATGTCGGCTACTTCGCACAGGGGATTGGACGGGGTTTCGATAAAGATGAGTCGAGTGTGCGGCCGAATGGCGGCTTCCCAGCCAGCCATATCAGTCAGGGTGACGAAGCTGGTTTCTACCCCAAAACGGGCAAGATACTTCTGAAAAAGAACGTTGGTGGTGCCAAAGACCCCCCTGGAGCAGATGACGTGGTCGCCGCTCTTCAACAAGGCCATGCAGGTACTGAGAATGGCAGCCATGCCGGATGCTGTGGCAACGGCGCGTTCTCCCCCCTCCATGGCTGCAATGCGGGCTTCGAACGCCTGCACCGTGGGATTGGTAAACCGCGAATAGATGTTGCCGGGCTCTTCCCCGGAAAAACGGGCGGCCGCCTGGGCGGCGCTGCCGTAGACAAAGCTTGAGGTGGGAAAGATGGCATCCCCGTGCTCGAGCTGGTCCGTTCTCACCTGCCCTGCCCGGACTGCGAGCGTGTCCACTGAAACCCCTTCAAGATCGGATTCGGGAATGGACACGGTTTCTTCACGTCGCAAGGTCATGGTACTTCGCCTCAGTCTTCGTCGTTGTACAGATCGATGATGCCATTACCGGAGAATTCTCCGTCACCGGCATTGGTCTTTGCCTGACCCTCATCACTGCGCTGCAGCTCGAGCCGGTCCAGGTAGGCCTTGTCGATGTCACCGGCAACATAATCACCATCAAACACCGAACACTCCCAGCGTTCAATCTCCGGGTTCACATCATTGACACAGGCAATCAGATCCTCGAGGTCCTGGTACAGAAGCCAGTCCGCGCCGATCAGCACCCGGATCTGTTCGATACTGAGCTCATGGGCGATCAGCTCGCTGGCCGCCGGCATATCAATCCCGTAAACGTTGGGGTACCGGACCGGCGGAGCTGCTGACGCAAAATAAACCTTCCGCGCGCCGGCATCCCGCGCCATCTGGACAATTTCCTTGCAGGTGGTCCCGCGCACAATGGAGTCATCCACCAGCATGACGTTTTTGCCACGGAACTCCAGATCAATGGGATTCAGCTTCTGGCGTACGGATTTCTTGCGCAACTTCTGGCCCGGCATAATGAATGTCCGGCCAATATATCGGTTCTTGATGAAGCCTTCCCGGAACTTGACCCCCAGCCTGTGCGCCATCTGCATCGCCGAGGTACGGCTGGTATCCGGAATGGGCATGACCACATCGATATCGTGGTCGGGATTTTCCCGAAGAACTTTCTCGGCCAGAGTTTCGCCCATTCTCAGGCGTGCCTTGTAGACGGACACCTTATCTATGATGGAGTCCGGGCGGGCGAAATACACGTGCTCGAAAATGCAGGGAATCAGATGGGGGTCTTTGGCACACTGCTGGGTATAAAGCGTGCCGTCAGTCTCGATGTAAACCGCTTCGCCCGGTGCAATGTCCCGGACCAGAGTGAAACCGGCGGCGCTCAGGGCGACGCTCTCGGACGCGATCATGTACTCATGGCCATCCGCAGTCTCACGAACACCATAGCAGGCCGGCCGGATGCCGTTAGGATCCCGGAAGCCCACGATGCCATAGCCTGTGACCATGGCAATGACAGCATAGGCGCCCTTGCACCGCTCATGGACCGCACCCACCGCCGCAAAGATCTCGTCTTTGGTAGGGTCAAGCTTGCCCAGCTTCTGGAGCTCGTGGGCAAAAACGTTCAGCAGTACTTCGGAGTCTGAATTGGTGTTGATGTGGCGAAGGTCGGTACGGAAAAGGTCGCGGCTCAGTTCGTCAGCGTTGGTCAGGTTGCCATTATGGGCCAGGGTAATGCCATAGGGGCTGTTGACATAGAAAGGCTGGGCCTCAGCCGAGCTGGAGCTGCCAGCTGTCGGGTAGCGCACATGCCCAATGCCGACATTACCTACCAGTCGTCGCATATGCCGGGTACGGAAGACATCACGCACCAGGCCATTGTCCTTACGCAGAAAGAACCGGTCGTCCTGAAAGGTCACTATACCCGCTGCATCCTGGCCCCGGTGCTGCAGGACGGTCAAGGCGTCGTACAGCGTCTGATTGACGTTGGAAGTACTGACAATTCCGACAATTCCACACATAAGTGCTGACTTCTCCAGAGCAAAAAAGAATTTTAGCGGGCCCGGGCCTCAGCAGAGACTCCGCCGGGTTCCGGCTCGGCGGCAGGACCCAGGTAACGGCCGAATTCGTCGCCAAGCGTGCGTCTGGACCAGTCTTCCACGACGGCCAGCCGGTCAATCATGATGGAGGTTCGCCACCAGGTATCCTCTGACAGCGGTGTATAACGGGTGAATGCAATGGCTACGATGACCACGACAAGTCCACGCAACAGCCCGAACCCCATACCCAGAACCCGGTCCGTAGCTGACAGTCCCGTGGCCCTGACCAGATGACCGATCATATTGTTGATCAGGGCGCCGATGATCAGGGTGCCGAAGAACAGAATAGCAAACGCGGCGATCAGGCGAACCATGGGAGTTTCCACAGTGCTCTCAAGCAGAGATTGCATCTGTGGGTGAAAAGTGCGGGCGATAATAAAGGCGCCGACCCAGGTGATGAGAGACAGCGCTTCTTTTACAAATCCGCGTTTCAGGCTGATGAGCGTTGAAACGGCAATAACAGCGATGATGACCCAATCTATCCAGATCAGCGCGTTCATGAGCAACCCGGCTGAGAAACGAGAGCGCGGATTCTATCAGGAATCCGGACCACACCAAACCGCAATCGTGGGAAAACTCGTTCAGGTCACTTGCCTCCGGAGGTAACCAGCGAATTAACGCCGAATGAGCTATCGAGGGCCTTTTTAGCCTTTTCGGCATCGGCCTTTTCGGCAAAGGGTCCCGAAAAAACGCGAGTAAACGTGGTGTCACCCTGCTCTACTTTCTGAACATGGGAGTCATAACCCTGTTCGCGGACCTTGTCCCTGAGCCTGCGTGCGTTGTCAGCATCGCCAAAGCTGGCCAGCTGGACAAGCCAGGCGCCCTCAAGGGAACGGGCGAACTCGGCGCTGGTCTGGGTTTTCGCTTCTTGTTCAGGGGCTTGTTCGGGTTCGGGCTCAGGCTCAGGCTTCGCCTCCGACCGAGGCTCCACCTGGGTCTGCTGCGCGGCTGATGGCTGATCAGGAACCGGCTGCTGCTGATCGGGTTCGACCGGCGCGCTCGGTTCTGGTTGTGGCTCATCCTGGGGCCGGGCTCTGGTGCCAGTGTCCACAGGTTCTTCGAGACGATAGGAAGGCGGCTCGGCATCCGGCTCAGGCGGTTGCTGGACTTCGGGGAACGGTGGCTCCTCGGGTATATCAATCAGGCGGGACGAGCGCTCAGTATGGGGCTCATCAAAAAGCATGGGCACAAAAATCACCGCCAGCGACACCAGAACCAGCGCGCCAATTACCCGTTGCTTGAGTCCATCCACGTTATTCGCTCTCCCGTCCAAAAACTGTCATGAACCGGCCGACTCCGACCCCATGCGGATACTAACCGCCTGAACACGATAACTCAAAAGCACCGGACATCCATGACTCATATTTAAGAAAGATCTCTGTCTTCGCAGCGCGGGGACAGTGATTATGGTCAAGAACCCAGCAGATAGGACCGGGCAGACGCAACCGTGTAAAAAGAACCAAAAATAATCAGCACATCCTCTGGCCTGGCCTGAACCAAGGCGCGGTCAATCGCCTCGGTGACGGACTGACAGATTTCATAGCCATTCTCTGGCAGAAGCCCCTCCAGGCGTTGCACGAGAACATCTGTATCCAGCCCCCTTGGCACATCCAGGCCGGTCAGCAACCAATGATTTACCGTATTGGCAAGAGCGGAAACCACGCCCCTGGCATCTTTGTCAGTCAGACAGGCGTATATACCAAAGACCCGGCCGGTGGCGCCCCCGCCTGCCTCTGCTCGGGCGGCTTCGACTCTGTCTGCCAGCCAGGTGGCGGCATGGGGATTATGGCCGACGTCAACGAAAATCGCCGGCTCAGCTCTCAAACGCTCAAATCGACCAGGCACCCGGACCCTGGCCAGGGCGTCAAAAATGATCTTATCTGACAGCTCGGGAGCCAGCCATAACGCGGCACGGACCGCAGCTGCAACACTGGTGACCGGCAGCGGCATCAGCGGCAGCGGGATGCGCCGGTTCGCGGCTGGAACCTCCACTTGACAGCCGTCATGGCTTATCCAGTATTCCTCCCCCAGGCGCCATAGCGATACACGCTGCGCACGAGCTTGCTGGACAACCGAACGGGGCGGGTCCAGGTCGCCAAAGATTGCAGGCCGGTTGACTCTGAGAATACCGGCTTTCTCAAACCCTATGGATTCGCGGTCATTCCCCAGCCAGGCCGCATGGTCAATATCAACAGAGGTAATGATCGCCAGGTCTGCATCGAGCACATTGACCGCATCAAGTCGACCACCCAGGCCTACCTCAAGCAGCCAGTCTTCGACGCCCGCCGCCTCCATGACCAGGAAAGCAGCCAGCGTACCGAACTCAAAATAGGTGAGCGAAACGGAGCCGCGGGCTGCCTGGATGCGCACAAACGCGTCAATTATCGCGGAATCCGGGACGTCCCGACCATTGATCCGTATCCGCTCGTTATAGCGCAGCAGATGGGGCGACGTATAGGCGCCCACCTTCCGGTCGGCACGCAAAAGCAGCGCCTCAAGACAGGCGACAGTGCTGCCCTTGCCATTGGTACCGCCCACCGTGATGATTCGGGCGCCGGGCCTGCCCGGCATCAGCCGGCGCAGCACCGTTAATACGCGGTCCAGACCGAGATCAATTTCAGAGGGATGAACGGCTTCCAGGTAGCTCAGCCAGTCATCCAGAGAGGAATCAGGGCCCGGCGTTACAGGCCCGACAGTATTATTGTTCAGGGGCTTCACTCTCAGGTTTTTCGCTCACTTCGAACTCAATGGGCGCCTCGCGCTCGGGTTTTTCCTGACCGGTGAACTTGGCCAGCACCGATGCGATCCTTTCTCTCATCTTGTGGCGGTGGAGAATCATGTCCACAGCGCCATGCTCAAGCAGAAATTCGCTGCGCTGGAAACCTTCCGGCAGCTTCTCACGCACGGTCTGCTCAATGACCCGTGGGCCGGCGAAGCCAATCAGGGCATTGGGCTCAGCGATATTGAGATCCCCCAGCATGGCCAGACTGGCGGATACGCCGCCAAACACGGGGTCCGTCAGTACCGAGATGTAGGGGATGCCTTCCTGCTTCATCCGCTCGAGAACGGCCGCTGTTTTCGCCATTTGCATGAGGGACAGAATGGCTTCCTGCATGCGGGCGCCGCCACTGGCAGAAAAACACACCAATGGAATCCGCTCTTCCAGGCAGATGTTCGCCGCACGGACGAATTTTTCGCCCACAACCTGTCCCATGGAACCGCCCAGGAAGGCAAACTCAAAGGAACAGGCAACCAGGGGCACGCCGAGGGTCCGACCCCGGATGACCACCAGGGCGTCTTTTTCTCCGGTCGCCTTCTGGTTCTGAGCCAGGCGTTCTTTATACCGGCGGGTATCCTTGAATTTCAGGCGGTCCCAGGGCTCCAGCTCATTGGCAATCTCTTCCCGATCCTCAGGGTCGAGGAAAATATCCAACCGGCGCCTGGCGGAAACCCGCATGTGATGATTGCACTTGGGGCACACATCCAGGTTTTTATCCAGCTCGGGCTTATAGAGAAACCCCCCGCACTTGGGACATTTTTTCCAGAGCCCTTCCGGAACACTGGTGCGCTGCTTGGAATCCGAGCGAATCATGCTCGGCATTATCTTGTCCAGCCAGTTACTCATGGTGTCATCCTGTCCTTAAAGGCTTGCTGTCCAGCCACCGGTGCGGGTCAGGAAGCAAGGCCGTCCAGCGCTTCCCGCATCGGGTGCAACAGATCCGTCAGAGCTTTCTTGAGCTGCTCGGGATTGTCCTGATTATTCGCTATTGTATCCACAAGGACGCTGCCAACAATTACACCATCGGATACTTTGCCCACATCGGCTGCGGTTTTTGCATCCCGAATCCCGAACCCGACGGCAACCGGCAAGGCGGTCAACTCATGTATGTGCTGCACCTTCTCGGCGACTTCCGCAACATTGATGCCCTGAGCTCCGGTAACGCCCTTGAATGAAACATAGTACACATAACCGGATGAATGCTCACTGATCGCCCTTATCCGGTCGTCAGTGGTGGTCGGTGACAGCAGGAATATGGCGTCCAGCTCCCGAGCCGTGAACAGAGGCGCCACTTCGTCCGCCTCTTCCGGAGGCAGATCCACCGTCAGTATGCCGTCCACGCCGGACGCCTTGGCTAAGTCCGCAAACGCTCCATAACCCATGGCTTCCATGGGGTTAAGGTAGCCCATCAGGACTACCGGCGTACGGTCGTCGGTTTCCCGGAAGGTCCGCACCATACCCAGAACCTGACGCAACGAGGTGCCATGGACGAGGGCTCGCTCACAGGCAAGCTGGATGACAGGGCCATCTGCCATGGGATCAGAAAACGGAACCCCCAGCTCGATAATATCGGCACCTGCGTCTACCAGGGTGTGCATCAGGGCAACGGTCTGGTCCGGCGCGGGGTCACCCGCGGTAATAAACGGAATCAGCGCCTTGCGCCCCTGATCCTTTAATGCCTGTAACACCCCGGTAATACGACTCATGCCTGCTCCTTTGTTATTGCTCGAATCCGCCCCGAAAAGCGGCCTCATCACTTGTCATGCTGGTCCGGCCTACCTGAACAGCCGGTGACTTACAGCTTGATACCGTCAAGCTGTGCGACCGTGTTTATGTCCTTGTCACCACGGCCGGAGATATTGATGACGATCATCTTGTCCTTGTCCATCTCAGCCGCAAGTTTCATGGCATAGGAAACCGCGTGGGCTGTTTCGAGCGCAGGCATGATGCCCTCGGTGCGGGTCAGAAGGTGAAAACCTGCCATTGCCTCGTCGTCCGTCACAGACACATAGTGAGCCCGCCCGATGTCTTTCAGCCAGCTATGCTCAGGACCTACACCCGGATAGTCGAGACCGGCACTGACCGAATGGGTACCTGAAATCTGGCCATTCTCATCTTCCATCAGATAGGTGCGATTGCCATGGAGCACACCCGGCCGACCGGCAGAAAGCGGAGCTGCGTGCTTGCCGGTGTCGATTCCCAGACCTCCCGCCTCAACGCCGTAGAGTTCGACGCTTTCATCAGTCAGGAAAGGATAGAACATGCCGATGGCATTAGAGCCGCCACCCACGCAGGCGACCAGTGCATCGGGCAGTTTGCCGGCCTGACGCAGGGATTGCTCGCGGGTTTCACGGCCAATGACGGACTGGAAGTCCCGCACCAGCAGAGGATAGGGATGGGGACCGGCCACCGTGCCGATAATGTAAAACGTGTCGTCCACATTAGTCACCCAGTCACGCATGGCGTCGTTCATGGCGTCTTTCAGCGTGCGTGTGCCGCCAGTGACCGAATGTACCTCAGCACCGAGCAGTTTCATGCGGTACACGTTCAACGACTGGCGCTGAACATCTTCTGCGCCCATGAATATGTGACATTCAAGCCCCAGGCGTGCGCATACGGTCGCTGTTGCAACACCGTGCTGGCCGGCGCCGGTTTCTGCAATAATACGGGTCTTGCCCAGAAAGCTGGCAAGCAGGGCCTGACCAATGGTGTTATTAACCTTGTGAGCGCCGGTGTGATTAAGGTCTTCACGCTTTAGCCAGATCTGTGCCCCGCCGGCCTTCTTGGTCAGCCGTTCAGCGAAATACAGGGGGCTTGGGCGGCCTACGTAGTCGGCCAGATCCTTGTCAAACTGAGCCTGGAACTCAGGATCCTTTTTCAGACGCAGGTATTCACGCTCCAGCGTCATCAGCGAATCCATCAGAGTCTCAGATACGAACCGGCCGCCGTAGGCTCCGAAGTGGCCCCGCGTATCCGGAAGCATGCTGAGCATATCGTCAGTTAATTTAATTGACACGTTGAACCTCTCTCATGAATTCGTTAATTCGGGATACGTCCTTGATGCCTTTTGTTGCCAATGGGCCTTCGTGCTCTACACCGCCGCTGACATCCACAGCCCAAGGTCTTACCTGCTCTATGGCGCGGCCGACGTTGGCAGGTGTCAGGCCGCCTGCCAGAATCACAGGCAAAGGGCGCTGCTCGGGTATCAGTGCCCAGTCGAAACCGTTACCGGTACCACCGAACAGGTTGGGATCGTAGGCATCCACCAACAGACCTGATGCATTATGGTAAGTCCGAAACGCAGCTTCAATGTCTTCGCGGCGCCTGACCCGCACAGCCTTGATCCAACGGCGGCCAAATTGCCCGCAGAACGCGGCCTCCTCGTCACCATGAAACTGAAGGAGATCCAGCGGCACCCGGGCCAGCACTTCCCTCACCCAGGACGCCTCAGGATTCACAAACAGACCCACCACGCTGACAAACGCAGGCACACGGCAGGCTATCTCAGCAGCCCGGGCAATATCGAGTGAGCGGGGACTGGGGTCATAGAACACAAGACCAATGGCATCGGCGCCAGCCTTCGAGGCTGCCAATGCATGTTCAGGCGTAGTCACACCACATATTTTTGCACGGGTTTTCATCAGGTCTCGTACGCCTCAACTTTACTGACTGAACCAGGGCCTGGCGAACCCGGGCCCCGCCTGCCCCGGCGGTACGCCAAAAGCGACAGGATACCCCACATCGACCAGATATAATCCGTGGGGCGGGGCCGTAACCCCTGCCAGGGTTCTGTTGCGCTGACACAGTATGTCATGAATCCAGCGTTCCGGTCGCTGCCCGCTGCCTACGGACATCAGAGCCCCGGCAATGTTCCTGACCATGTGGTGGAGAAATGCATTGGCCTGGACATCCAGTACGACGTAATCCCCATGACGGGTTACCCCGATCCTGTGGAGATTTCTGTTCGGAGTCCTGGACTGACAGCCGGCTGCGCGAAAGGATGAGAAATCATGCTCACCTATCAGAGCCTGGGCCGCACGATTCATCGCCAGCTCATCCAGGGGGCGGTAGTTCCAGGATACCTGACTGCGCATGATGCCCGGGCGTACAGGGTGATTATAGATAATGTAACGGTAACGCCGGTAAACGGCTGAAAATCGCGCATGGAAATCTTCAACCACGCTTCCGGCCCAATGCA
This sequence comes from Marinobacter salicampi, assembly GCF_011074795.1. Lineage (GTDB taxonomy): Bacteria > Pseudomonadota > Gammaproteobacteria > Pseudomonadales > Oleiphilaceae > Marinobacter > Marinobacter salicampi. Next base: position 173,698 of record NZ_JAAMPF010000026.1, on the reverse strand, counting down.
CTGACACCGATCCGGGAAGAGCCGTATTGATGCCCATCACCCAGGAGCGCAGGCTACGCACTGAGGGGGTATCGAAGTGCACGACCTGGTAACTGGCATGGACCCCCGCATCTGTCCGCCCTGCGCAGACAAGCTCAACGGGATGGTCGGCCACCTTGGCCACGGCTTTTTGTAACACTCCTTCCACGGAGGGGATGCCGGATTTCTGGTATTGCCAGCCATGGTAAGCGGCGCCGTCATATTCAAACACCAGGGCGACACGACCGGCGCCAATGACAGCGTCGGTGGTTAATTCTGGCTGAATTTCAAACAAGAGGAATACCGGAGTTTATACGGATAAAAAGCAAAACGCCGGGGCCTGAATCAGGGCCCGGCGTTCTGCACGCTCAGTTTTGGATTATATACGATCAGCCCAGGTTATTAAGCATATCCTTGGCTTCCGCTTTCTGCTCATCGGTGCCTTCGATAGCAACCTCTTCCAGTATGTCCCTGGCGCCATCGGCATCACCCATCTCGACGTAGGCGCGGGCCAGGTCAAGCTTGGTGGCAGCCTCATCGGTGCCGCTCAGGAAGTCGAAGTCATCCTCTTCACCCAGTTCTGAATCGTCGATTTCACGACTTTCCGGTGTTCTGGGCGCAGGCTCGAGGGATTCAGGCTCCTCAGGCTCAATGAGCGGTGCCTGGTCAGAATCTAGATCGCTGGATTCCTCGAGCTCTTCAGCGTCAAGGGCTTCGTCAAGGCCGAGTTCATCGTCCAGCTCCAGATCAGCCGGCCGATCCCCCTTGCCGCTGTCAGCAACTTCTTCCATCAGCGCAAGGTCCTCGTCCGATACATCAAGCTCCAGATCATCAAGGGACTCGTCGGAAAGCTCATCGCTGCCCTCGACCGCAGTATCTTCACCAGCCACTTTGTCCAGCTCTGCATCCAACTCGTCAAGGAATGACTCGTCCAGGGACCCATCTTCCGAGGTGACCAGCTCCTCTGCCTGCTCCGGAGTCGGCTCCTTCTGATAGACATCGTCGCCCGTAGCGTTGTCCAGACCGGCCTCTTCCAGATCCAGGGACGCAAACTCATCTTCCAGGTCCAGTGGCTCTTCAGTGACGGCCCGGTCCTCTACCTCACTTTCAGGAGTCACCAGTTCATTAGCCTCGTCGAGGGTAGTATCGGAGTCGAAATCGATACTGAAATCGGTCTCATCCGATGATTTCTCAAGCTCAAGACTGAGATCTTCCAGCTCCTTGTCAGAGACTTCCTCCTCAAGGTCGCTTTCGTCTTCGAAACCGGAAAGATCAAACTCAATGGGCTTGTCACTGTCCGCTTCGGGCTCTGCCTGGGCTGCCTCGCTTGCTTCAGGCTTCTCCTCGCCAAGATCCAGATCTTCAAAGGCTGACTCAAAGGTATCGTCGACAACTTCATCTTCGCCACGCTGATCATCGACCACAGGCTGCTCTTCCGGCAGATCCGGTGTGGTGTAGGAATCAGACCTCAGCTGGGATTCAAGATCATCAATACTCGGCCTTGATTCAGCTTCTTCAAGCCTTGAACGGAGTGCCACCGCTTCGGCAATCGCATGTTCATCTTCCAGAGCTTCCAGTTCACCAAGCTGCTTCTCGAACGCTTCACGGTCCTGACTGTCAGCGTAGACGCCCAACAGTTTCAGACGCAGATCCGTGCGGCTTGGCTCACGGGAGATGGCGCTTTCCAGAGATTGCGCTGCCTGATCAAGACGGCCATAGGCGATGTAAACATCGGCATCTGCCAGGGGGTCACTGCCCTCTTCAGATTCAGTGTCGTGGCCGTCAGGCTCTTCCGCGCTGAGAGCGAAATGATCGTCGTCGCCAGCGGTCTCGCTGTTCAGCTGCTCATAGAATGCCTTCTCGCGATTGGCGTTTCTGCGGGCAAGGAACAGAAGCAGCAACAACAGCAGTACCAGTCCGCCGCCGAGGGCCGCCTGGTACAGGGGGTTACTGGCGATAGCATCAATGATATTACCGGGGAAGCCTTTTTCCTTGGTGGCCGGCTCAGGCTGGTTGGCCGCTGGAGCTGGCGACTGGGCGGCTTCGGGTTCAGCTGCCGCTGCCGGCGCCTCTGCTACCACCTCTTCCTGCTCCTGCGTACCGGAGTCAGCCTGCTGCCCGTCCGGCTCAGCCTGGGCTGTGGTTTCGCTGCCGTTTTCGGCCGGCGAACCGGCGTCTGATGTGGCAGTTCCGTCACCATCTCCATCGACTGTTTCTGCCTCGGTACCGGAGTCAGGAGAGACTTCATCCGAGGCCAGCTCAGACTCGTCATCTGTGGCAGCGTCAACGTCGGTTCCCGTTTCTGCATCAGTCCCCGTTTCTTCATCGGTTCCCGCTACAGCCTCGGATTCAGACGGTGACTGAAGGTCGCCGCCTTGCTCTGCGGTGGCCGAATCATCAGCCTGCCCGCCGCCAGCGGCGTCATCGTCAGTTTCTGCCTCAGCCCCTGTACCGCCAACGGCCTGTTCGTCCGGAGCATCCTGCCCGCCGGCAGGGTCCTGCTCGCCACCGGCCTGCTGCATTTCCGCCAGCTGGCTGTTCTTGAGTTCGATAAGACGCTGGAGTGTGGCTACCTGCTCCTGCATATCGTCAAGGCGGGAGGAAAGTTCTTCGTTTTCCCGGCGGGTCCGGTCCAGCTCTTCAAGCGCTACGGCCTGGCCGTTGTCGGCACCGTCGCCGCTGCCGGCACCCCCGGCTGAGCCGCCCTCGTCTTCACTACGACCTGCGCTTTCGTCAGCGGCAATCAGCCTCAATTCATCGCCGCTCTGGGTCTGTGCCGGTGCTTCAGCTGCCGCGCCACCTGCATCGCCGGCTCTGGCATCAACCGTGCGACGGGCATCGGAAAATGCCTCGTTCTGGGCCGCGACCTGACGATTGGCTTCACTACGACTGCGCCTCTGGACTTGGTCCAGAGTCGGTGTCCGCAAAACCTGACCACGCTTGAGGCGGTTGATGTTGCCATCCATGAAGGCATCGGGGTTCAGGTCCTGCAAGGCCAGCATGACCTGTTGCGTTGTCACACTGCTGTCTGGCCGAACCTCTACTGCGATCGTCCAGAGGGTGTCGGACGCCTGGGTAGGCCCGTAGGTGCGGGACGTGCCTGAACGCTGCTGCCCGGTTTGAGCCGGCTCTGACCGCTGCTCCCGCTGGGAAGCCTGGGACTGACTCTGACTGGCTGAACCCTGAGACTCAGCGGATCTCGGGGCCGACTCCGACGGCGCCTGGATCTGTTCCCGGACACCGGACTCTTCCGCATAGACAGGAGGATCCACCAGAACAGAGTATTCCCGCAGAACCCGGCCGCTGGGCCAGGTCACTTTCAAGAGGAAATTAAGATAGGGTTCCCGCACCGGTTGGCGGGAGGTGACATTAACCACCAGACCGCCACCAGGCTCGGACTCTACTGAGAATCTGAGGTTGGTAAGGAAATAGTCCCGGTCGATACCCAGCCGATCATAGCTCTCTTTAGACGCGAGCTCGACGATGATATTTTCCGGATCGATACCTTCCGTCTTCCGCAGGGCAATTTCCGCGTTCAGCGGCTCATTCAGATAGGACTGAAGTTCAACTTCACCCAACCCCAGTGCCTGAGCAACACCCGAACCAAGCCCTCCCGCAAGAGCCAGAGCAACCGCAAGCTTGCGTACCTTCATGCTTTTTCCTTACCAGTCTCCGTTATTCGGCACTGCTTTTTCAAACAGAATCGGACGAGGTGGGATGACTTCTGCATTCTATTCGTCAATTGGATTTCTAATTTTTATCATTAGGGATTTATCAATTTGGGCAAGTATTGTTGATAAGCTCAGTTTAATCAATCAATCAGATCCAAACCTTGTTCCATTAGGTTATGAACCCTGTGGAACTGTCTGTCCTTGTTAAAAGACACCGGATTTATGTATCCAAAACGTACCCGCTCCACTGGTGCAGGTGATAAAACGCCTGAGAAAATAACAGGGGCGGAAGCTGAAAACAGCTGCCGCCCCCCAGCCGGCCTTCAAAAACCGGACACAGTTGGCAATAAAGGCGGATTACCGTTCGACCAGAATCCTCAGCATACGGCGCAAGGGCTCGGCCGCGCCCCAGAGCAACTGGTCGCCTACCGTAAACGCCGAAATATACTCGGGGCCCATGGCCAGTTTACGGATACGACCTATGGGGACGCTCAGCGTTCCGGTGACTTTGGCCGGTGTCAGCTCCTGCATGGTGGCTTCGCGATCGTTGGGAACGACTTTAACCCAGTCATTGCCACCCGCAAGAATGGATTCAATTTCAGCTATCGGCAGATCTTTGCGCAACTTGATAGTCAGTGCCTGACTATGGCTTCGCATTGCGCCGACGCGCACACAGATACCGTCGATTGGGATAGGATTGCCGCTGCGACCCATAATCTTGTTGGCTTCACTTTGGGCTTTCCACTCTTCCTTGCTCTGCCCATTTTCAAGTTGTTTATCGATGAACGGGATCAGGCTGCCTGCCAGTGGAACATCGAAATGCTCGGTCGGGAAACTGGCTGAGCGCATGGTTTCCGTAACCTGACGGTCAATCTGCAGAATGGCGGACCCCGGGTCAGCCAGCAGATCAGCCACACTGTCCTGCAAGGCGCCCATCTGCATGAGCAGTTCCCGCATATTCTTGGCACCTGAGCCCGAAGCTGCCTGATAGGTCATGGGGGACACCCACTCGATCAGGTCCTTCTCCAGCAAGCCGCCCAGCGCCAGCATCATCAGGCTTACGGTACAGTTACCGCCAATGAAGTCCTTGACGTCATTATCCAGGGCCTCGTCAATAACCTTCCGGTTAACCGGATCGAGCACGATCACCGAGTGATCCGCCATGCGCAGGGTCGAGGCCGCATCAATCCAGTAGCCTTTCCAGCCGGCTTCCCGGAGTTTCGGGTAGACTTCACCGGTGTAGTCGCCACCCTGGCAGGTGACAATCACGTCCAGCTCCTGCAGGGCGTCCAGGTCAAAGGCGTTCTTGAGTGCGGGTACATCGCCCCTGCCCACGTCCGGAGCGGCCTGACCGGCCTGGGAAGTGGAGAAAAATACGGGACTGATCCCGGCGAAATCGTTTTCTTCCTGCATACGCTGCATGAGGACAGACCCCACCATGCCGCGCCAGCCTATTAGTCCAACTCGCTTCATGCGACTTTTGAACCTCATTTTATGCCCGCCCTGAACCTTTGTCGCCGGTTCCGGACAGGAGGGTTTATCCCGCGACAACTGCATCGTGTTGCCGTCGAGTTTCGAAGGTTTTAGCAAGCCCGGTCGTTTGCCGGACTGCAGTTTAAAGAGCGGCCAGCACTGCCTCGCCCATTTCTGCCGTAGAGACACGGCGACCATCGGGCGACATGATATCGGCGGTCCGCAGCCCCTGGTCAAGCACCCTGCTTACAGCAGCCTCTATTGCGAGGGCAGCGTCTTCAGCGTTCAGGCTGTATCGCAACATCATTGCAGCAGACAGGATGGTCGCAAGGGGATTGGCAATGCCCTGCCCGGCGATATCCGGTGCCGAGCCATGACAGGGCTCAAACATACCCTGCTTTTCTGCGTTCATGGACGCCGACGGAAGCATACCGATGGAACCGGTCAGCATGGCCGCTTCGTCGGATAGAATATCACCAAACATGTTTCCGGTCACAATCACATCAAACTGCTTGGGCGCTCGAACAAGCTGCATGGCCGCGTTATCCACGTACATATGCGTGAGCTCCACATCGGGGTACTCCTGCGCCAGCTCGTTCATCACCTCGCGCCACAACACCGTCACTTCCAGCACGTTGGCCTTGTCTACCGAGCACAGCTTGCCGTTACGTTGTTGCGCCGCTTCGAACGCTACCCTGCCAATACGCCGGATCTCCGACTCGCTGTAAATATAGGTGTTGAAACCCTGGCGATCGCCGTTTTCAAGGGTGCGGACGCCTCTGGGCTGGCCGAAGTAGATACCCCCGGTGAGTTCCCGGACGATCAGAATGTCGAGCCCCGATACTACCTCCGGTTTCAGGGAAGACGCTGAGGCAAGCTGGGGATAAAGGATCGCCGGACGCAGATTGGCAAAGAGTTGCAGCCCAGAGCGCAAGCCAAGCAGGCCTTTCTCCGGCCGCAGCTCCATCTTCAGGTTATCCCACTTGGGACTGCCGACAGCGCCAAGGAGAATGGCATCCACTTTCTGGGCGCGCTCCATGGTTTCGTCGGGCAAGGGCCCGCCCGTGGCGTCTATGGCAGCGCCTCCGACCAGGCCAGACTCGAAGCTCAGGCCAAGATTGAATTTTTCGTTGACCTTGCGGAGCACTTTCTCCGCCTCGGTCACGATTTCAGGACCGATGCCGTCACCTGGCAGAAGAAGAACTGACTGACTCATTGGGGTTTCCTTTACTTGAACGTGTGCCTTTGGTTAAACAGGTACCCGGGCCCTGGTGTCAGGCGGGAGAATTGAACAGCCAGGGCGCCGTCTGCCGGCGCCTGTCCTCGTACGACTGAATGACATCGCCATCTTCCAGCGTAACGCCGATGTCATCCAGACCGTTGAGCAGGCAATGTCTGCGGAAATCGTCGACCTCGAACCCAAACGATTCGCCGGAAGGGGTCGTGACCGTCTTGGCCTCCAGGTCTACAGCAAGCTCATAGCCCTCCGATTCTTCGGCTTCCTTAAACAAGTGGTCGCCAATATCTTCTTCAAGAACAATAGGTAGAAGACCATTCTTAAAGCAGTTGTTATAGAATATATCGGCAAAACTGGGCGCGATTATGACTCTGAAGCCATAGTCGTCCAGCGCCCAGGGCGCATGCTCCCGACTCGAGCCACAACCAAAGTTACGCCTTGCCAGCAATACACTGGCACCGGCATAACGGGGCTGGTTGAGCACGAAATCCGGATTGATCGGACGCTTTGAGCAGTCTTGGTCCGGCTGGCCTTCGTCCAGATACCGAAGCTCATCAAACAGGTTCGGGCCGAAACCAGTTCGCTTGATGGACTTCAGAAACTGTTTTGGAATGATCATGTCGGTATCGACATTTGACCGGTCCATGGGCGCTACCCGGCCCTTATGGGTTTTCATCGCTCTCATACTATTCTCCTCGAGGCCAATCAGCGGGTCAGTTGAGTGACATCGGTAAAGTGACCGGCTATTGCCGCAGCCGCTGCCATTGCCGGGCTGACCAGATGAGTCCGGCCCCCGAACCCCTGGCGGCCCTCGAAATTACGGTTTGAAGTGGAGGCGCAATGCTCACCCTGACCGAGCTTGTCGGCGTTCATGGCCAGACACATGGAGCAGCCAGGGTCGCGCCATTCAAGGCCAGCCTCAATGAAGATCTTGTCCAGCCCTTCCTGCTCGGCCTGGGCCTTTACCAGGCCTGACCCCGGCACCACCATGGCCTGCTTCAGCGTAGTGGACACCTTCTTGCCTTTGACCACCGCTGCTGCTTCCCGCAGGTCCTCGATCCGGGAATTGGTGCAGGAGCCGATAAAAATGCGGTCCAGCCGGATCTCGGAGATGGGCATATTGGGCTTCAGGCCCATGTACTTCAACGCCCGGACAATACCTTCACGCTTGATCGGATCCTCTTCACGATCCGGATCCGGAACCGTGCCATCAACACCCACCACCATTTCCGGGGATGTGCCCCAGGTCACCTGTGGCTTAATGTCGGCGGCGTCCAGTTCAACAACCTTGTCAAACACCGCGTCGTGATCGCTATGAAGCGTGCGCCAGTGAGCCACCGCCTGATCCCATTGCTCGCCTTTAGGCGAGAATGGACGCCCACGCACGTAATCAATGGTCTTGTCGTCTACCGCCACCATGCCAACCCGGGCACCGGCCTCGATAGCCATGTTACAGATAGTCATGCGGGCTTCCATGGACAGATCGCGGATGGCTTCGCCGCCGAACTCTATTGCACACCCGGTACCACCGGCGGTGCCGATACGACCAATAATGGCGAGCACGACATCCTTACCGGTAATGCCCGGCGCCAGCTTACCGTCCACCTTCACCAGCATGTTTTTCATTTTCTGCTGGACCAGGCACTGGGTCGCCAGCACGTGCTCGACTTCCGACGTGCCTATACCGTGGGCAAGGGTGCCGAAGGCCCCGTGGGTGGAGGTGTGGGAGTCACCGCAGACGATGGTCATGCCCGGCAGGGTCGCTCCCTGCTCCGGACCAATAACATGCACAATCCCCTGGCGCTGGTCCTTGATCTTGAATTCCAGAATGCCGAACTCATCGCAGTTGCTGTCCAGGGTTTCCACCTGAATCCGTGAGACCGGGTCCACAATGCCGTCGACACCACGGGCGCGGTCTGTGGTGGGCACGTTGTGGTCCGGTGTGGCCAGGTTGGCATCAAGACGCCACGGCTTGCGATTGGCAAGGCGCAGACCCTCGAAGGCCTGGGGAGAGGTAACCTCGTGGAGCAGGTGACGGTCGATGTAAATCAGGGCCGAACCGTCGTCCCGCTGTTTGACCACATGGTCGTCCCATAACTTGTCGTATAACGTCTTACCTGCCATAACAGCCTCCAGTGGCGCAGTACTAAAAACCAGTCACATGATAGCGCCGCCAAAGACATAACCGCAATTCATGTCTATTATAAATACCATTCCATATGGGAATGCTTTTTCCAACCACTGTCAACAAGGCTGAGACATGGATACCCAGGCTCTGGAAGCCTTTATCGCCGTCGTGGACGAAGGATCCTTCTCACAAGCCGCTGCGTCACTTGAGCTGACCCAGCCCGCGATAAGCAAGCGCGTGGCCGCCCTTGAAAATGAATTGGGCGGGCCGATAATCGACCGGTCCCAGCGCAAGCTGGGGCTGACCGACGCAGGCGCCCGACTGCTGCCCCATGCACGACGCATCCTTGATGAAATCCATAATGCAAGATTGGCGTTGTCCATGGGCAACGGAGACGTCAGGGGCTATTTGTCAGTGATCGCAAGTCACCACATCGGCCTTCATCATCTGCCAGCCTGGCTCAGACGGCTAAACCGGGATTATCCGGAGGTAAGCCTCGGTCTTCAGTTCATGGACTCGGAGAGTGCCTTCGACCGGATGCGCAAACGCAGTGCAGAACTTGCGTTTGTGACATTGAACGACGCCATGGACAGAAGTTTCCAGGTGCATGCCCGCTGGGATGACCCCATGGCCTTTGTGGTGGGCAAGGGCCACCCACTGGCCCAACAGCCGCACCCCAGCCTTGCTCATCTTGCCGGCTTCAGCGCGCTCTTGCCTGACCCAGGCACCGCCACCTACCGGGCGATCAGTCGTCTTTTTCTGGAAGCGGACCTCACCTTACGACCAGAAATGCCCACCAACTACATGGAAACCCTCAAGATGATGACCAGTGTAGGGCTGGGTTGGAGTGTGCTACCCCTGCGCATGGTTGACGATTCACTGACCGAGCTGGCGATACCGGCCCAGGTTTCCCGGGTACTGGGTGCCGTTGGGCTCAGGGGCCGGCTGCTCTCACGACCCGCCCAGGCCCTGGTGGACATCGTGGAGGAGCTACGCTAGCCGTCGACTCAGGCCGGCCGGGGTGGTGGTCGTAGCCAGCACCAGGCCACCACAAACGCCACCGCCATGGCTCCGGCACTGGCCCAGAAGGCCGGCGGCGTTCCGTAAGCGTCTACAATAAAACCCGACATCCACGCCCCCACCGCACCGCCGGCACCAAAGGTCAGGCCGCTGTAAAGCGCCTGACCCTGGCCGTGGTGCTGCTCGCCAAAATAGCCATGAATGTAGTGCACGGATATCGCGTGCAGGGCGCCGTACGAAGCTGCGTGCAGGCACTGGGCGATAATCAGCAGAACCAGGACGGAGGAGACCTCCGCTATCATGCCCCAGCGCAGCAACGTCAGCGCCACAGCAGTCAGCGCGATCTGACGGACGGTAAACCGGCGCAGCAGACGGTGCATGAAGATGAAGAGAATGATTTCCGCAAACACCCCGAGGGACCAGAGCAGCCCGATGGCCAGCTTGTCATAGCCGAGCTTTTCCAGATGAATGCTGAAGAAGGTGTAGTAAGCCCCATGGGAGACCTGCAGCAGGATGTTCATCGCAAAAAAAGCCAGCACGGATGGGTCAGCCACGATGGCTTTCAGGCTCCCCCGCACCCGTTTAGGACGGGTGGTGGCTGTTTCGGCAGGAATCAGCAGAGTTGAAATGGCAATGCCGGCGAACAGCGGTAGTAATAACCAGGGCAAGGTGGTCAGCGGCAACAGGTCCAGCAGCCAGCCAATCCCCGCCACGGAGACAATGAAACCCACCGAACCCCAGAGCCGGACACGGCCATAGCGTTCCCGGTCCCGGCCCATGCCCTGCAGGGTTATCACCTCATACAGAGGAAGTATGGCGTTCCAGAAGAAGGTGAAGGCGAGCATGACCAGCAGCAGGCCGTAAAACCCCGTATCCAGAAAAACCCCGAGGAAACACAGGGCCCCGGCCACAGCGCCAAGCCGCACTAGTTGCACCCGGCGGCCGGTGCGGTCTCCTATCCAGCCCCACAGGTTGGGCGCAACCACCTTGGTAAGCTGGATAGTCGCCATCAACGTGGCTATCTGGAGGTAACTGAAGCCCCTTGCTTCAAGGTAAAGGGACCAATAAGGCAGGAGCGCACCCAGCAGCGCGAAAAACCAGAAGTAGAGATTGGAAAGTCGCCAGTAGATAAACGTTACCTGCGGTGTGAGGGTTAACGGTTACGGTTCGTCTCTATATCCGGCGTGGTCACAACCACATCTCCGTTCTGTCCCCGATGACGCAGGTAATGATCCATCAGTACCAGCGCCATCATGGCTTCAGCAATGGGGGTAGCCCGGATGCCCACACAGGGGTCGTGGCGACCGGTGGTGATCACTTCCACAGGCTCACCGCTGGCATTGATGCTCCGCCCCGGCAGGCGCAGACTGGACGTCGGCTTGAGTGCGATACTGGCCAGTATCGGTTGGCCTGAGGAGATGCCGCCCAGGACACCACCGGCGTGGTTTGACAGAAAGCCGTCCGGCGTAAGCTCATCCCGGTGCTCGGTGCCCTTCTGGGCTACGCAGCCAAAGCCTGCACCGATTTCAACACCTTTGACCGCGTTGATGCTCATCAGGGCGTGGGCCAGGTCTGCATCAAGCCGGTCAAAAACCGGCTCGCCCAGGCCCGGAGGCACATTGTCGGCCACGACGTTGATTCTCGCACCAACAGAATTGCCCTCTTTTCTCAGGGCGTCCATGTAGTTTTCTAGTTCAGGCACCTTTGCCGCGTCGGGGCAGAAAAAGGGATTCTGGTGGACCTGATCCCAGTCCAGGTTCTCAATTACAACAGGGCCCAATTGCGCCAGGTAACCGCGAATGCGGATACCCAGGCGTTCCGACAGGTACTTCCGGGCCACCGCGCCGGCTGCGACCCGCATGGCGGTCTCCCGGGCCGACGACCTGCCGCCGCCCCGGTAATCCCGCACGCCGTACTTGTGCATATAAGTGTAATCAGCGTGGGCAGGCCGGAACTGGTCGGAGATTTTGGAGTAGTCTTTCGAGCGCTGATCGGTGTTCTCGATCACCATGCCAATGGGTGTGCCAGTGGTTTTGCCTTCAAAAACCCCAGAGAGAATACGGACCTCATCCGCTTCCCGACGCTGGGTGGTATGCCTGGACGTGCCTGGCTTGCGGCGGTCAAGATCCCCCTGCAGGTCTGCCTCAGACAGCTCAAGCCCCGGAGGACAACCGTCAATGATGCAACCCAGGGCAGCGCCGTGGCTCTCGCCAAAGGTCGTCACTGTGAACAATTTTCCGAAACTGTTTCCAGACATAATCAATATCTTATATAGGTTGGTTAAAGTCTTTTAAATGTTTCTGTGGCGTTGCCATTCAACAAGGTCTGCCGCACGGAGCAGGAACACGCCATCACCACCGTGCTCGAATTCCAGCCAGATAAATGGCAACTCAGGATAGGCCTCGACCAGCGCCGGCCAGCTGTTGCCTACCTCAACAATCAACAGTCCCCCCGGCGCCAGATGATCGGCTGCCTGTTCCAGAATGCGATGGGCGATCTCAAGCCCGTCCGGACCGGCCGCCAGGCCAAGCACAGGCTCATGATGGAACTCAGCCGGCATATCCGCCAGATCCTCGGCATCTACATAAGGCGGGTTGCTCAGGATAAGATCAAATCGCCCGTCAATACTCTCGAACACATCCGACCTGACGGTGGAGACGCGGTCTTCAAGTTCGTGCATCACAATGTTGCCCTGGGCCACCTCCAGTGCATCACCGGATATGTCCGACAGCACCACTTCTGCTTCCTGGAAAACAGAAGCCGCACCAATGCCAATGCAGCCACTACCGGTACACAGATCGAGTATGCGGTAAACCTCGTGGTCACCAAGCCACGGCTGAACCCCTGCCTGTAAAAGCTCTCCCAGAGGCGAGCGAGGTACCAGCACCCGCTCATCTACCTGAAACGGCATACCCATGAACCAGGCCTCGCCAAGAAGATAGGCCAGCGGTGTGCGATCATGAATACGACGTTCAAGACGATCCAGGATCACCTTGCGCTCTTCCCGGGTCAGCCTTGCATCCAGGAACAGCGTATTATTTTCCAGCGGCAGATTAAGGCTGCGCATCACCAGCAGCACCGCCTCATCCCACACATTGTCCGTGCCGTGACCGTAGAAAAGCTCTGAGCCGGCGAATCGGGTCGAGGCGTACCGCAGCAAGTCACGGATGGTGATCAGGTCTTCAATGGGCTGGGTCAAACCGTATCCTCTGTATCGGGTAGCTGTAACGTTGAACTCGTCGCCTGGCCCTCGCCTATATGGTCCGAAGCACCGGAATTATACGCCCATCAGCCAGTATTCTGCAGCGGCGATTCATTCCGCAGCCCGGTTACCGGCGACCTAAGACCTCCCCGAAGTCAATTCAGATTGCGAGAGGCCCAGAGCTGCTTTCGTGGTTCTCGTAGCGATCGAGGGCAGTGGTCATGCGCTGGCGCCCGAGCTGAATCAGTTCCGGCGCCTTATGATAATCGTAGGTACGGCATGCATTTTTTGGCACGTTAACAAGCAAATCAGGAGGATACCCGGCAATCTTGTACTGAACCAGAGCACTCTGCATGGTCTCGATGGTCAGGTTCATGATGTCAAATTTCCCCAGCCCAAGCCGGTCCCAGGCGATGGTTTCGGCTTCCTCTTGCTCTTTACGATCCGCACCGGCCTGTTTGAGCGCCGCTTTCTCGGCTTCCTTTTCGCGAACAGCTTTGGCCATCCTGTGCTCGGGCGCATCGCCATCCATTTCATCTTCAAGGGGCCGGCCCTGGTCCCGACGGTTCACGAATGAGCGCACCAGGTCCCAGTCCAGCCAGCGTGACGCCTTGTCGCGCATCCTTTCCAGCCACTCCTCAAGATCGCTGTCTTCTTCAGGGGCGAAAAAAGCATCGGGCAACCTCTGGCGACGGTCGTCTTCACCGCTGAGGTTAACGGCTACGATCAGGTCTGCATGGGAGGAGATTGTGGGAATGATTGGCAGCGGATTGAGGGAGGCGCCATCGACCAGAACCCGCCCGTTGAGCACCACGGGGGTAACAACACCGGGAATCGCAACAGAGGCCCGAATTGCCTGATGCAGGGGGCCTTCCTGGAACCAGATTTCCTTGTGGCCCAGCAGATCAGTGGCCACGGCGGTGTACGCAAATGGCAGCTCCTCGATCCGGATATCGCCGATCATCTCCCGTACCACGGAGAATATTTTCTCTCCCCGGATAGCGCCGGGCGTCGCCAGCGAGAGGTCAAGCAGCCGCAGAACATCAAACTGACCAAGGCCCGTCACCCAGTCCTTGTAGTCTTGCATCTTGCCGGCCGCAAAAACACCGCCAATGAGCGCCCCCATGGAGCAGCCTGAAATGGCGATGATGTCGTAACCACGCTCCACCAGCACTTCGATGGCGCCGATATGGGCATAGCCCCGAGCGCCACCAGAGCCGAGTGTGAGAGCAACCGTTGGTTTGCGGATGGGAGCGACAGGGCCTGAAGCCTTCGCCGCCGGGCCCGGGTTTTTTCCTGCACCCTGGGGCTCGGCGGTTTTACCGGGCTCCTTCGGCGGCCCGGCAGCACCCCCTTTACTTGTGTTCTTGCTCACCCGCTCTACGCTCCTTGTGTAGCCACGGTCCCGGTAAACACAGGGTCATTCCGGGCTGGTGACAACTTTCAGTTCAATCCGGTTACCACTGCGGGAAGGCACGTCAAAAGCAACGGCGGGACCGATAATAATCGGCATGATCTGTGAATCGCTGACCCCGCTTTTGCCCAATAGAACGGCCATGGACTGGGCCGCTTCCCTGGCGCGGTTCATGGCGCTGTCGAGGGTTTCGGACTCCTCAAGTTCGGTATAGCTGTTGACCAGCACCTTCGTGCCCGGCTCCTGCGCCCACTCCCTGACCTGACGCCGGTTGTTGGCGCTGTAATCGAACTGGAAGGTCACCCCGCCGGTCCAGGGAATAATGATAGGGCCCAGAATCCTGGTGGAACCTGCCGTGAAACCGGGCAGCGCTTCGCTGCTTTCCGTGGTCAGTTGCTCAACCCAGACGTACTCCCGCATGTTGCCCCGCGTCACGGTATACACAAGCACGACCTTTACCTCGCCATCCATGTTCTGGTAAGCGGCGGCTACGTAATCCTGGTCGGTATCCCGGCCATAGAGCCGGGCTTCGTTGAAAATCTGGTTGGCCCAGACGTTGCTGCGACCGCAGGCCCGGCCTTCGCAACGATACAGAACTATGGCGTTCCGGGCCGCCAGTTCGTCCAGATAATACTGTCGCGCCTGCTTACGGCTGGCGTCCGGTTCTACCTGCAGCAGCTGACCCTCACCTTCGACGGGTAGGCGCACGATAGAGTCGGACCGGATCTGATCATTTATTTCCCGCACTGCGCTCAGCAGAATCCGGTGGCCGGACGACACAATGGGCACGGTTTTCTCAACGGTCGCCTTGGGATAGGGAGGAATATCCTCCGCCATAACCCCCGGGCTGGCCCATAGCGCCATAAACAAGGCAAGCAGCTGGACAATGGTGATTCGCTTAATGATCATGAATTAGAAAGCCTCTGACTGCATCAGCCACCGGACGGGTGTCGCCGTCCAGATGACAGTGGTGGGATCCTGGCACCACCACTTCGGTAAGTGATGGTACAGCATCAATACGACCCTGCCAGCGTTCGCGATTACCCAACAGGCCCTTGTCGGCACGGATCAGCATGGTCTCTGCACGCACGCCTCGTAAAAACGCCATCGCCTGCTCTTCGGTATACATCATCAGGGAGGGGTGCCGGAGTCGCGGGTCCGTGCGCCATTCAACACCGTTCTTGCCGGTGACCAGGTTCCTGGCCACCAACTGCTCGGCCGCCTCTGCCGACAATGGGCTCAATCCCCCTGCCCTTGCCACTGCGGCTGCCTCCAGGGAGTCATAGCCGATGCTGTTGCCGGAACCTGACAACCGTTTCTGAATGCCACGTCGTAACTGCCCGACCGCATCTGCATTATCCTTGCTGATCGGCCCGAGGCTGTCGATCACTACAAGCCGACGGACCTTTTCAGGAAAAGCCGCGGCATAAAGCACCATCACTATGCCGCCCAGGGAGTGCCCCACCAGATCGACCGGCTGGCTGAATGTGCTTTCGATCATTTCGGCCAGGTCCGCCACATACTCGCCAAGCAGGTAGCTCTGTCCTGCCGGCCTGTGCCCGGAATGACCATGGCCGGCCATGTCCAGGGCATAGACTTCGGCATGCTGGTTCAGCTCCGGTGCCAGCCTGACGAATGACAGGCAGTTGTCCAGCCAGCCATGCAGCATGACGATAGCCGGCGTCTCTGGCTGCGGTGACCGGGCAGGCCAATGGATGCCAGCCAGCGTCAGGTTCTTCAGGGGCCAACGGGTTTCACGATACTGGGGCTTGCCATCAACCATTGGCGCCTCAACCAGATAGTCATTCATGGAGCGGAGAAATGCCTTACATGGTGTGGGTGGGGCGATCGGAACTCAGTGCTCCTGCGAGGTAGGACTCAATCTTGTTCTTGGCTGACTCGTCGTCGCCGTTAAACTGTACCCCGATGCCGGCAGCACGGTTTCCCTGGGCACCTTTGGGGGTAATCCAGATCACCTTGCCAGCCACGGGGAGCTTCTCCGGCTCGTCCATCAGGTTCAGCAGCAGGAACACCTCGTCCCCCAACTGATACTGCTTCTGCGTCGGGATAAAAAGCCCGCCCTGGCGGATGTAGGGCATATAGGCCGCGTACAGAACGGCTTTGTCTTTAATGGTCAGGGTCAGAATGCCACTGCGTGCGCCGAAACCAGGCCCCATAGCTACTTCCTTCCGTAAGGCTGTTGTCAGTTTTACTATCGGTCAATCATAGCAGGCATGAACAAAGAACGCCCAGCCCTCCAGACGCCAATTCGCGGTATTGGTTAGCTGACCCGGCGCTTTCTGGCAGGCATGAGTCCGAGCCATTGGATCAATAATCGCTCGGCTTCAAGCTCCGGATTGGCGTTGTACACCTGCGCCGACCGTGCCTCCCGGATGGCATCAAGCAGCTCATGGGCACGCCAGGACGGATTGCTGCCAGCCAGGAAGCCCAGCATATCAGCCGCCTCGGTGTCGCGGCCCTGGCCTCCGGCGCTGATCCTCGCCATGTCCGAGGCCCAGAGCTCCATCAGCCAGAGGGTGGCTTCGGGGCCCAGGGTCTTGAATGGTTTGGCGGCTTCCGACACGGACACTTCTGATTTCATGAAGCGACGGAATGTTGACAAAGCCTCTTCCCGAAGCGTGACGTACTCCCCCGCCAGAAACTCCAGTGCCAGCCGGGGCGCAAAGCGGGCCATTGTGAGCGCCTGGGACCTCTGGGCGGCGCTGGCAGTGACCTCCACCTCCGCTTCTGCAAGCTCGGCATCCAGCCATCGGGTCGCGGCCTCCGGCCCGGGTGTTGGCAGTACCAGTGACTGGCACCGTGACCGCAGGGTCGGAAGTACGGGTCGACCAGTTTCCTGGAGCAGGATCAGGATGGAATCCGCGGTCGGCTCCTCAAGGGTCTTCAACAGCGCGTTGCCAGCATTTATGTTGAGCTGGTCAGCCCGGTCGATCACGATGATCTTGCGCCGGGCAACCTGGGGCGATGCCACCGCAAAACCTGACAGCGCCCGCACCTGATCCACCTTGATCATGCGGGATTTTTCCGGGGCGTAAAACCTCACGTCAGGGTGGGAGTCGGCAGCTACCAGCTTGCATTGCTTGCAGCCGCCACAAGGGAGTAAATCCGGGCCCTGGGGCTGCTCGCAAACCAGTTTGTGGGCCAGGGCTTCGGCAAACAGGCGCTTGCCCACGCCCCGCTCACCACCCACAAGCAGTGCGTGGGGTAACTGCCCGGCATGAACACGGGTGTTAACGGAGGCCCAGGCAGCAGAATGCCAGGTCATCGCTTGGTAGGACTGTTGCACGAACGCGTTACCTCATTAAGGCTGATTCCCGGAACGGGAATCGACACAAGCTCCGGGCCACCTGCCGGTTCACCTTGAGCCGCCAGGCCGGGATTTTATCGCATGCCTTGTCGCGGGTATAAGTTGTTTCAGGGCGCGGCGGTCGGCAGGGGTCATATCGCCGGCTCCATAGTAATGCTTGTTCACCAGGGCGGCAAAGGCATGAAGCAGTTTTCTGGCCTGGGGATACTGCCCCGAGGCGCGCCGGGCCAACTGCTCGGGCGTTTCACCGGTGACAGGTTTGACACCGTGGCGGCGAAGCAGGCGTTGCCAGCGGTCCACAGACCTTCGCACCGGATCAGACGGCCTTCCCCTGTGTTGGCGGGCCGCCGTCACCTGGGCTGCTACCAGCAAAGCGGTGGCAATAAGTCCGGCCGTGACATAGCCCAACTCCCGCAGGGTCAGGTTACCTGGCAGGCGCGACATCAGATTCATCTGTGACTGACCCTGATAGCCAACCACCCAGCGAGTCCATTGGTAATTCAGCATGTCCAGCCGAAGGCTCGCCCACTGGATCAGCTCGATGTCCCCGTAACGCTGGGGCGATGCCCAGTCGTCCTCCAGGAACGACCCTTCCTCTGCGACGGCGTCGCGAAGTCCGGATTCGATCCGCTCCGGCGAAATGGCTGCCGTCGGGTCGACCCGCACCCAACCTGATCCGGACAACCAGACTTCCACCCAGGCGTGAGCGTCATACTGGCGTACAATCAGGTATTCGTCGCCCGCCCCGGTCGAGCCACCCTGGTAACCCACCACCACCCGGGCCGGGATACCGGCAGCGCGCAGGAAAAAGGTCATGGCGCCAGCATAGTGGGCACAGAACCCGCGCCTTACATCGAACAGGAGCGCGTCGATGCCATCCTCGGGCATGGTCGGCGGTCTTAAGGTGTAGAAATAGGCATCGGTCTTCAAACGCTGCAGGAACCGGTTGGCCAGCTCAAGCGGCTTATCCATTTCGCTTGCCCACTGCCGGGCCAGGGCCCGTGTGCGGGGGTTACCCTTAATCGGCAGCTGCAGATACTGGCGGTGCTCTGAAGGAGAGAGCACCGGTTGAACAGATGCAACGCCCTCAGGGCTGTCTTCAAAAGCCAGCCGATACCGGACTGCGGTATCCGCGGGACGGCGCAAGCGAAATAGATCCCCATCCATTGAGACCAGGTTGCCCGAAACCGCCATTGAACCATCAAGGGCGAAGGCCCAACGCTGATTGGTGGCTTCCAGAAGGACATCGTATTCATCATCTTCCAAAGCGCCGATACCTCCGTCGATATTGACCATGCCCGCCCGCTCGAACGGCTGCCTCAGGCCCTGCACCCAGGTTTCCCCCTCGAGCTGATCAAGCACCAGGCCGCGCCAGTAGCGGTCCCGGTGGGATGGTATCTTGCCCCCGAAAGTAACCCGGAAGGCCCGCTCACTGCTTTGTGCCAGATCGGAAATGGACCCCGGTGTCATGGTGTCACTGATGCCGGTCCTGGCCTGGTTGGAAACCAGCGGTACACTCCAGAGCGGCGGCATGCGCGGGAAGAAAACGAACAGGAGCACAACAATGGGCAGGGTTTTCAACAGCATCACTCCGAGCCTTCGCCAGCTGGCCCATGTTGCACCCTTTAACCGGGGCGCATTGAGAACCTGAAGCCCGATGAAGAGAAACGTGACACCTGTGAGATTAAGCAGTGCCCATCCAATGTCCTGCTGGAACAGGAAATTGACCGTTGCCAGATATACCAGAATAAAAAACAGCACATAGAAGTCGCGGGCGGTTCGGGTTTCTAGCCATTTCAGCCCTACTGCCAGAACAAAAAAAGAGGAGGCTGTATCCACCGAGAAACGGCCCTTGACGGTTGCCACATAGACCGCAATGGCGGCGGCCATGATCGCCAGGCGTATCAAACGACCGGGCAGACGAACCCGGCCGAGTTGTGCCAGCCACCGCCAACTGGCGAGCACGATACACAGGGCAAGCAGCCACCAGGGCAAGCGGTCCCATTGCGGCGTGACCAGGATCGCAAAGGCCAGCATCAGCCACAGCAGAGCCCGGGACGACAGCTTTTCAGGGTAGCCCTTTGCTGATGGCCCTGCTGGAGCGGCACCTGCCAGTTCCCGGCGCCTCATACCGCAGCCCGTGCCGACTGAGCGGACGGAAGATGGGAGGCATCAGCGGTTCCAGGCTGGTGAATCCCGAACAGCGCAAGGGCCCTTAGACACCGGCGCAGGTGGAGCTCGCCGCTGTCCGGCTCGATCACCTGCCCCGGCAACCTGAGGCCAAAGACCTGGCCGGCGGTATCCCGCTCCAGTACCTGGGCGGTGAGGTAGCTCAGGCGAAGCTCGGCCTCTGCCCCAGGAAAAGCACTGAAGTCAAGCCAGTGGGGGCTGCCCTGGTCGCCTTCCCATTTGGCGATGACCATTTCCCCGGTGCGGGCATAACGCTTCCACAGCACCCGCTGGATCATGTCACCGGCGCGCCATGGCCGTATTTCGGCATGGTCATGACCGAAGGCCGCCCTAAGCTGGGCCGACTCATCGCCCTCCCCTATGTCGGTCATCGTTAAGGGTGGCGTTATCGGTCGCGGATAGACCAGCCCCTGACCTTCCGGGCGCATCCAGGACCAGGCTTTCAGCAGACCGAACGGGAAGCCGGTTTCCACCCGCAGGCGGTCAATTCCCTGCAGTCCCCGCCTGGGGGCAGGCACCAGAACGGTGAGGTCGTCGGTGTCGCCCTCCATAAAGGTCAGCGTATCGATGGTACGACGGGCAACACCTGAGCTTGCGGGTAACGTAAAGGCGATGGCGATGGCGTCGTCTCTTGGGCTGGAGCCGCGCAGGACAAAAGGAATCTCATCCCCGGCGAACCCTTCTCCTGGCTGCACCAGGGTCAGCTCAAAACCTGCCAGGTTCCGGTGGGTCTGGTGCATGGCCGCCACAAACACAGCCCCCAGCAGGAAAGTCAGCAGGTAGATCAGACTGTTCTGGTAGTTGATACCGGTTATCAGCATGATCACCAGCAATACGGTAAAGACCACACCTGCTCCGGAAGGCAGGATAAAAATATTGCGCTGGTGAAAGCGCTGGCTGTCGCTGCGGGGTATCCGCTGGCTTACCCAGCGGTTCCAGCGAGCTTTTAAACCTGATGTCATGCTTTGAATCCGAATCCTGACGGGCCAGCAACGTTAAGATGACCCTGTAAACGCCGCCGGTCACAAAATCACCAGAAACACCTTGAATTACCAGCGTCCTGACCAAATACTCTACCAGAGAAATCTATTTCTGCACTGCCCGCTATGAGAGGCTCGTCATGATTCGTCGCAACGCCCTGTATCTCGCCCTGACCAGCGTCATGGCCCTACCTGTCCAGGCCGGCGTTGAATCATTGACATCGGAAGAAATGGTCGACACCTACGTTAGAGACTCGGCCATCATTATTGTGCCGCGGGACCAACAGAAACCCCAGCAGGAACGCCAGCGGGTGATTCGCTCCCTGACCATTTCCCCCGGCGAACCGGCGATCCAGGAATCCGAGGAGCAGGCTTACCTGAACGCCCTGCGGCAATATGAAGAGCTGGGTAAAGATGAGGCTCTGGAGCGGGCCCGGGAAGAATTCCTGCGCCGCGCCCTGTTCCTGCCCCAGGAAGAACTGGCAAGAGCCCAGCCCCCGGCCAACTTCCAGCCAACGGTTTCGCCCATCATCTTCGGCCAGCAGGCAGAAATCCCGGACGAGCCATTCAGCCAGACCTTCCTGAACGACCAGCTTGGCATCGCGTTTGACGGTCAGAACGTAAATTTTTCCATCGGCAACCCGCCGGGTATTGACCGTATCAATGTGCCTCAGGCCATTAACGAGGGGCCTATCCAGTTAACGCCAAGGCCCGGTGGTGGCTTTGATCTGTCTATTGCGGTGCCAGACCGGTAACGGTTTCGTTTACACAGAAACCGGCTCTGGAGGGGGCCGGTTTTTTATTGGGCTACTCGTCGGAATAGGTACGCCAACCGAAAGCGACATACCGCTCTCAAGTGAACACATTCAGCTTGCCGCCCATTCCCAGACCTGGCCCACCTGTCAATCAGGACCTGAGACTAAGTGCGATTCAGCTCAAAAGACTCGTTCCTCGGCGGGCCGCACCGCCTTATCATTTTTAAGCTACAAAAAAAGCGCCCCGCTAGGCGGGGCGCTTCTTAACACTTAAGCTGAAACCAGGATTAGTGGCCGTAGATCAGCATTTCAGTGTTGGTGACGGACAGGTTGTCCACCTGGAAGGAACCGATGGAAGCTCCACCGATCTCAACCGCGCCAACTACGATGTCAGCATTGAAGCTTGGGATGGAAACAGCCAGAGCGTCGTTACCAGCAGAGTTAACACCCTTGCCAACGGTAATGGTTGCGAACGCGTAGGCGTTTGACAGAGTAGCTGGATCGGCTGGATCAACCGCACCACCAGTTTCAAGGAAGCCAGCACCCATGACCGCCATGTCACGAACATTCACACCAAGGAAGTCGATGTCCATGTCCATCTGGGTCACGTTGAAGCCCACGTTCATGATCAGGTTATCAGTAGCGGTATCAACACGAATGTTCAGCTGCGCCAAGGCACCTTCAATACCGATGTTGCTGGCCAGCAGGGTGCTGTCGCCTGAACCGTCGGTTGAGTTCAGGGAAGCTGAACCAACACCAACGGCGTAGTCGATCGGAGCACCGGAGATGCTGTGAACGTCGATAACGGCGTCGCCGTCAGCTTCGATGTCGATGTCGATCTGCAGGTCATCCAGCAGGCCGCTGACGCCAGTTACAACGCCGGAACCGTCACGCTCAACAGTGCCGCCACCAATGTAGATGTCGTTCACTGCCAGGTAACCTTCGTCAGTGTAGCGGAACTCGCCGATGCTGACTTCGGTTTCCAGTTCGATGGTCACACCCGCCTGGCCGGTAACGTTACCCATAGAGGTGTCGTCGAGGGCTTTCAGGTCTGCGTGAGCAGCGAATGGCATTGCAGCAACTGCAGTTGCAAGAGCAATTTTCTTCAGGCCTTTCATTTTGTTCTCCTTAACGGATTCCATTGTTTTTATGCATGTGCAGATGTTTTGTTGTACTGCTTTTGTGTCTGCTTTTGTGTCTGCACGGTTAAAGAGTACGTCAGTGGGGCCTGACTATTCCGTGATCACATTCACACTCCTCAATAATCTAATTGTCCAACAATTTAGACTATTGATCAGCCTCTTCCCCAGATTTCTCCTCGGTCTTGAAAATGGATGGCTCCATATCCACAACTACGGGCTCACCGAACCGGGGCTCGCCGTCTTTCATGGTATAGGGGGTCAGCTGGGCGAAGGTCAGACCGAAAATATGCTCCATTTCGGCAACCAGTACCTTATCTGCCTCGGATTCCTGATTGGGGTTGTCTGCAACATATACCAGCGTGGTTGCCCCGACCTTGCCCTTGCCCACCAGGACCCGAAGGCTACGGCGAACCACTTCCAGTGCGAGTTCCGCTGGCATCTCCTCGGCCTGCTTCAGCCGCACCACCTTGACGTTGTCGCCGGTATCCGTCACCACAGCGAATGGCTTGACACCGCCCGTCAGCACCATGCGGTCAGAGGTATTCTCGATGACCTTTTCATACATTCTTTCAAACTGCTTCTGCGCCATTTCTTTCACTTCGGCCTCCGTATCCGATGAATCCTGTTGCGCATGCAGCCCTGTGGACATACCGAAAACCGCCAGAAAAAGGCCCAGAAAAGTGAAGTGACGAAGTGTTGCCAACATAAAACGAACTCCCGAGTTTCAGTTTTTATAAGAATATTCTGGCCAGGTACTTTAACGGCCACTGTGGATAGCCATGTATGCGAGCACCGCCAATACGTTACTATTACCGTCTGATTGTCGCCATTCAACGAACTGTCATGGACATCCCTTTTGGCCGATACCATGGAGCAGCTTTCGCTGCCAGCTGAGCTAGTTTCCTCCTTTATAGTCTGTCTGAGCCGTCAGCCCGGCTTTGTTCAGTTCACCGGACGCCCGGGTTCCGAGCAACGCTATTCCGCCTGGCCGCGGCAGCGCTGGTGTTTACCTGCCGATCGCGCCGGGTTTGAAGCGACCATTGCCGAGATCCAGCGTGCCCATGACGCCACCGGTTTATGTCCGGACGGTGGCGCGATCGCAGGGGTGATTGGCTACGAAGCGGGGCGCCATACCCAGCCAGGATTCGAGACCGGGCGTCAGGCACTTCCACATGGCCTCGGCTATGTGGGGCACTACCTCTGGCAACTGACCATCGGCGGCATCGCAGACCCCGGGGCGGCACGACTGGTGTTTCACCCGTTGTGTCCGCAAGCCACCCGCCTCCAGGTCAAAGGGCTGATCAATCAGATCCGGCTGGATGATCCGGAGATTCCCGGTTTTTACCTAACCGCTCCCTTTTCAGAAGAGCACTCTGCCCACCACTACCAGACCGGCGTGGCGCGAGTACTTGATCTAATCTCAGCCGGGGATTGCTATCAAGTAAACCTGTCACAGAAATTTACAACCGGTTACTGCGGCCACCCGTTTTCTGCTTTTCAGGCTCTCATCGAGGCCATCCCGGTACCTCACAGTGCTTATATTGACGCGGGGGACTTCCAGGTGCTGAGCATTTCGCCGGAAATGTTCCTCGATATAGACAACGGAGCCGTCACCAGCAAGCCCATTAAAGGCACCCGACCGCGGGATGCGGGCGACCCGACCGCGGACCTGGCTCTGGCGGAAGAACTGAAGGCGAACCCGAAAGACCGGGCGGAAAATCTGATGATCGTCGACCTGATCCGCAACGACCTGGCCCACTTCTGCCAACCTTTCAGCATCAAGGTGCCCAAACTCTTCGAAATTGAAAGCTACCGGAATGTGCATCAGCTGGTCAGTACGGTTACTGGCCAGCTAAACCCAGAGGTTTCTCCGCTAACGGCTCTTTTATCCGCTTTTCCCGGCGGCTCCATTACCGGCGCGCCCAAGAAGCGGGCCATGGAAATAATAGAAGAGCTGGAAGACCACCAGCGTGGGCCCTATTGCGGGAGTGTCTTCTGGTGGGATTACCAGAACAGCCTGGAAAGCAACATTGCCATCCGCACACTGATGACAGACGCCTCAGGCGGCATTCATTGCTGGGCTGGCTGCGGCATCGTGGCTGATTCGGATCCGCGGGAAGAATATGACGAGTCTGTGACCAAGGTACGGCGACTGATGGACACGCTGGAATCCAAGGAATAGCTGTTAGCAAGTCGACAGAGCCCTGGCCCCGGGCGCTTTCCTGCTCGGGGCTTACGAGTTTTGCAGGGCTTCGGCCCGGGACCTAAAAGCGATTGCTGAGCTCCAGGAATTTTGCCTTCAGGTCTTCAAAGGTATGAACAGCCGGGAACTGGGGGAACTCGTCAATGACGTTCTGGGGCGCGTGGAACAGGATGCCCGCTTCCGCCTGCTTCAGCATGGTGGTGTCGTTGTAGGAGTCGCCAGCGGCAATCACCCGGTAATTAAGCAACTGAAACGCCCGGACCGCCTGGCGCTTGGGATCCCGCTGACGGATCAGGTAATCGGTGATCCGCCCTTCCTCATTAACTTCCAGCTTGTGACACAGCAGCGTCGGGTGGCCCAGCTTGGCCATCAGCGGCATGGCAAACTCATAGAAGGTGTCGGAAAGAATGACCACCTGGAAACGCTCCCTGAGCCAGTCCAGAAATTCGCTGGCGCCTTCCAGCGGGTCCAGCTCACCGATCACTTCCTGGATCGCCGGCAGGCCATAGCCATGCTCATCCAGTAACCGGAGCCGTTGCTGCATCAGCACATCGTAGTCCGGGATATCCCGTGTGGTGGCCTTGAGGGCATCAATACCGGTTTTCTCCGCAAATGCGATCCATATTTCCGGGATCAATACTCCTTCCAGGTCAAGGCATGCGAGTTCCACGGACATCTCCTGCTAACGGTTGGTGATTCAAGAGCGCGTATAATAGAAAAAACCGGCACAGAATGCATTGCGGATCTGCCCCGCGGGGGTGAACTCAGGGTCAGATATAAGCATATAGGTGCTTCTTCCTTCAGACTCGCTGTCTGCAATGGTAGATTTGACCCAAATTTCAAAGGAAGCAGTTTTTTCCATGAACGAATTACAGCAACTGAACCAGGACCTGAGTGACAAGTCGCCCCGCGCCATACTCAAGGCCGCCCTTGCCCGGCACGACAACATTGCCATCTCCTTCAGCGGAGCGGAAGATGTGGCCCTGATCGAACTGGCCCACAAGCTGACGGACAACCTGCAGGTGTTCACCCTGGACACCGGGCGGCTCCATGCCGAAACCTATGACTTCATCGAGCGGGTCCGCAAGCACTACGGCATCACTATCGAGATTATGGCGCCGGATACTGCCGAACTGCAGTACCTGGTCAGTCGGAAGGGTCTGTTCAGTTTCTATGAGGATGGGCATTCCGAGTGCTGTGGTGTGCGCAAGATCGGTCCGCTTCGCCGTAAACTGGCCACCGTGGATGCCTGGATTACCGGCCAGCGCAAGGAACAGAGCCCAGCGACGCGAAACGATGTACCCGTTGTTCAGCGGGACGATGCGTTCTCCACGGATGAGCGCACCCTGGTCAAGTACAACCCACTGGCGAACTGGAGTTCTAAAGACGTCTGGGACTACATCCGCATGAGTGAGGCGCCCTACAATACCCTTCACGAGAAAGGCTACGTCAGCATTGGCTGTCAGCCCTGCACCCGCCCCATACTGCCGGGCCAGCACGAGCGTGAAGGCCGCTGGTGGTGGGAGGAGTCGACCAAGAAAGAGTGTGGTCTCCATGCTGGCAATGTAATTGCAAGCACTGATCTTTCATAATCCAAAAACCGGGGTCTGCCCCCGGTTTTTTATGGCGGTGAAAAGCGAAGTCGCGACTTCAGTAGGTGGGCAACTCCACGTCCCTGAACAGTTCTTCGATCTCTGACCGGCTGCCCTGGTGAGCCACGGCTTCATCCACTCTTTCACGGGTGAGATGGGGTGCAAAGCGCTTGATGAAGTCGTACATATAGCCTCGCAGGAAGGTACCCTTACGGAAGCCGATGCGGGTGACGCTGGGGCGGAACAGTTGGCGGGCATCCAGCGCCACCAGGTCGGTATCCACATTCTCGTCGAACGCCATGCTGGCAATGATGCCTACCCCGAGCCCCAGGCGCACATAGGTCTTGATGACGTCAGCGTCCGCAGCCGTAAAGACCACCCTGGGTGTCAGGCCCATGGTCTGGAAAGCCTCGTCCAGCTTGGAACGGCCGGTAAACCCGAACACGTAGGTTACCAATGGATATTCCGCCAGTACCGGCAAGGTCAGTTCGCCCAGGGAAGCCAGCGGATGATTCTTCGGAACGATCACGCTGCGGTTCCAGCGATAGCAGGGCATCATGATCAGGTCGTTGAAAAGCTCCATGGCCTCGGTGGCAATGGCAAAATCCACCGCACCATTGGCGGCCATTTCTGAAATCTGCATGGGCGTTCCCTGGTGCATATGCAGGGAGACGTCGGGGAAAGCCTCGATAAAGCCCTGTATCACCGGCGGCAACGCATAGCGGGCCTGGGTGTGGGTAGTGGCGATACTGAGGTCGCCCTTGCGTTGGTTACTGTATTCCTGGGCAATCTTCTTGATGCCCTCAACCCGACGCAGAATCTCGCCAGCTTCCCGGATGATGGTTTCCCCGCCGGGGGTAATACGGGTCAGGTGTTTCCCGCTGCGTGCGAACACCTCCAGTCCCAGCTCGTCTTCGAGCAGGCGGATCTGCTTGGAGATGCCGGGCTGGGAGGTAAAGAGGCTCTGGGCGGTGGCTGAGACGTTCAGATCATGATGCGCGACTTCCCATATGTAGCGCAGCTGCTGTAGTTTCATCGACCCGATCGCTCCTGATTGTGAAGAACATGTTTTAAAAGAAAGGTTTTAAAGACCTTTATAGAATAGATAGTGCCTGATAACTCAGTGTAGACCAAATCCTGACGAATCAAGTGCCGGCCCTTGACTTCACCACGACAAAGCACACAATTCGTTACTTGAGGGACCCGAGCCTGTAGTCCCAGATGACCACCAGACAGGATCACCTGACGGTCTGGCCGCGCTACCGACAGTCGATTGCGGAGCCGGCCGTCCTGTCCAGAGCCACGCAGTCAGCCAATGCTTCTAGCCACCAAATTCATGCGACCCGCCCCGGATGCCCGCGCCATACCCCGCGAGCGTCTGACCAGCATGCTCGCCCAGAGACCCACCAAAAAGTTGAATCTTGTTGTGGCGCCGGCCGGCTTTGGCAAGACCACCCTGGTGAACCAGTGGTGTGACGATCTGATGACCCAGGCCCCGCCTCCGACTGTGGCCTGGCTGGCTCTGGACGAGCACGACGACGAGCCCCGGCGATTCTGGCAATATGTCGTAGGCGCCCTGGAAAACAGCGGGGTTACGGGGCTCGAACACTGCCGTCAGCACATCAACAGCTACAGTGTCCAGGAGCTGGAAGGGGCCATCACCACCCTGATCAACGCACTGGTGAGCTGGGGCCAGGAAGGCGTGCTGGTGCTGGACGACTATCACTTGGTGCATGACCACCGGATCCACCGCCAGCTCACGTATTTTATCGACTATCTGCCACCCAATATCACCCTGGTCATCGCCTCCCGGGTCGAGCCCGAGCTGCCGGTGGCCCGCTGGCGTGTGCGGCAGTGGGTGGACGAGATTCACCCGCAGCTACTGGCGTTTTCCGAACGGGAGTGCCAGCGCTTTTTCCAGGAAACCATGGCCCTGCCGCTGTCACCGGAGGATGCCCACCGCATCTGGAAAACCACCGAAGGCTGGGTGGCCGCCATGCAGCTGGCGGCGTTGTCGGGTCAGGATGGTAACCGTGTTGACGGACGCACGGCCTCCCCCATTCATGTCAGCAGCCGTCAGATCAGCGAATACGTACTGACGGAAATTCTGGCGCAACAGCCGGAAGACGTCCGCCGGTTTCTGCTCGACACGGCCGTCTGCCCACGGCTCTGCGCGTCCCTGTGCGATTCCATGAGGCAGGCCGATGACAGTCAGGCGCTGCTGGAAACCCTGACCCGGCGCAATCTGTTCCTGATACCACTGGACACCCGCCAGGCCTGGTTCCGTTACCACGACCTGTTCCGCGAGGCACTGTTGCAACGTGCCCGGCATGCTGACCCCGGTCGGGTCGACGAACTGCAGAACCGCGCCATTGATTGGCTGCTGGTGCACGACCATATTCAGGAAGCCATCAGCCAGATCGTTCAAAGACAGGAGTGGCCCTGGCTTGCCCGGGTGCTGGAGCAGCACGGCAATAATCTGATCCACGGGGGTTTCCATCTGCCCGTGCTGGACTGGCTCGACGCCCTGCCCGCGTCGGAAATCGAGGACAATCCCCGGCTGCTGATGTTGCAGATCTGGGCGCTGTTTTTCGCCAATCGTGTAGCTCCGATCAAGGATCTGCTGGCGCAATTGGAAGACCTGCTGGACAGGCGCGTAGCGGACTCCCATCCCGATGCAGATGGCGCTTTGGGCCTGCAGAGCGAGATTTCGCTGATGCGTTCCTATCTGGCCCGTTCCCGCAGTGATGACAAAAGCGCCCAGGATCTCACCAACCAGGTATTGAGGGACATTGACCACACCCGCATTCCCCTCAAGTCGGTAACCTATTACGGCCTTGGCCTGGACTACTATGGCCGGGGTGAGCTGGAAGCCGCCGAGGAAGCACTTCGGTCGGCGGTCAGCCACGGCGAACGGGAACGCAAGCCGTCTACGGTGCTTTCAAGTGGCGGACTGCTGGCATGGATACAGTTCAACCGGGGCGACATGGAACTGGCGCTGGCCACCTGTACCGACGTCAGGGACTGGATCGACCAGCATTACAACGACCCGACACAGCCGAGGCTGATTTCCTGCTGGCAGAACAGCACCCTGGTGGAGATCTACCGGGAGCGCAACGAGCCAGAGCTGGCCGAAGCCTACCTGGCTCCACTGATCGGCCATGTGGAGAGCGGCACAGAGCCCGGGCAGCATGTCATTATTCAGTACGTGCGTGGGCACCTGGCCTTCAGTCAGGGCCGCTACGACGAGGCCCTGGCTGCGCTGGAGGATGCCGAGTCAGTGTCGGAGCGCCGGGGCGAAGACATTGTCTTTGAACCGCCGAGTTGCGCCGCACTACGCGCCCGGTGTCATCTGGCAAGGGGCGACCTGAACCGCGCCCGTAGCTGGCTGGAGAGGCGCGAAAACAGCCAGTTCCGTAACCCTTTGAATCGAGAACAGAGCGCCATCAGCGCCGTTCGCGTACTCCTGAGCTTGCGACAGCCCGCAGAAGCCATCGCCCTGCTGGCTCCACTACGGTTGAGTACCGAACAGGGACATCATTACCGACACCTCATCGAGGTGCTCGTGCTCTACGCCGAGGCCCTGAAAGCGGAAGGCCAAAGCCGGGACGCGGAACAGCTGCTCATCCAGGCCCTGCAACGGGCTGCAAAAGCCGGTTTCCTGCGCATGTTTGTGGAAGAAAGCCAGGTTATCCAAAGCATGATTCTGGCCCTGAACGGCGCTGACCTGCCTGCAGTCTGGTTTGCCGAACTGGTAGCCATGCTTCGTGAGGCGCCGTCCGGGCCAGGCCCGAAAAGCGCAGGGGAGCGACAGGCTCCGGTGCAACTGGTTGAGCCGCTGAGTCAGCGCGAAGAAGAGGTCCTGAGCCTGATTAACGAAGGCCTACCCAACAAGGAAATCGCTCTGCGGATGAATGTGGCAGCCACCACCGTGAAGGCCCATATTCGGAATCTGTATGGCAAACTGGACGTTAGCAGTCGTACAGAAGCCCTGGCACGGGCCCGCCAGCTGCGCCTGCTGTAGAAAGTCCTGCAGAAACGCGAACGGCGTCACACTTTTTTTCACTATTTTAACGCCACTACGCCCTTTGGACGATCCGGGTACGCCCCCTCCTCCCCTATGATTAATCCAACGATGAGGCACAGCCCCATCAGGAATTTGAAACTTCAGGCCTTCAGATTCCAACTTTGCGTTTTTCAGCGCTAGGGTTTCCACAAACCCGTCTTCCGAAGGTGCCACCACTTGGTTGGCACCTTTTTTTTGCCTGGGTATTTCCTTATGGCCGCCAATCGGAGTGGCCTCCTGGTTCTTGCCACGTCCCACTCTGGGCGCTGGTTTCAGTGCCCGATGATCCGGCGGAACGGCGGTAACGCATCCAGGAGCAACTGGCCATAGCGCCGGCTGATGATGCGCCGGTCCAGAATGGTTACCCGACCGGTATCCTGTTCGGTCCGCAGCAGCCTGCCGACGGCCTGGACCAGTTTGATGGAGGCGTCCGGCACGGTAATTTCCATAAACGGATTTCCGCCCCGCCGGGTAACCCATTCCGCCAGACTGGCTTCAATGGGGTCGTCGGGCACCGAGAATGGTAACCGTGTGATGATCACATGGCCCAGGTAGCGCCCGGGCAGGTCGATCCCCTCTGCAAAACTGGCAACACCGAACAGTACACTCGGGCGACCCTCGTCAACACGCAGGCAATGCTGGCGTAACACTTCACCCTTGGCCATATCGTCCTGGGTAATGATCATGTCCGGGTAGTCCGGCGCCAGACGGTCCCGAACCGCATTCATCTGGCGGCGTGCCGTAAACAGCACCAGGGTGGCTTTCTCCCCCGCCCAGAGTTCCGGCAGCCTCGCCACAAGGGCATCGGTGAAGGCCTCAGCATCTGTAGGCAGGACTGCCATGGCAGGCACCTCGACGGTGGCCATCTCGTGATAACGGAACGAGCTTGGGACCACCAGGAAACGACTCGCTTCCGGCAGCCCGGCACGGGCCTGGAGCCGGTCAAAGCGTCCCAGTGCAGTGAGGGTGGCGCTGGTGAGAATGGCGCCGTAAACCCTGGACCAGAGGCGGGTATAGAGCAGGTTGTCTGCCAGCACAGGGCTGCTGTACAGGGTAATGTCTTCGGCATGGTCCCAGCGTTGGCGTATGGCCCAGCGAGCCGGCGGTGGACCGCCACGACGGCGACCTTCGCCTTCATCCAGATTCTTTTTCTCACACCAGGCCACCCACAGACGCAGCTGGTCTTCAGCCCGGCTATGAAACCCACCCATTATCGGAAACCATGACTCGGCAGTCTGCCGGTCCACGTCATGCTCGCGTTTGTCGTCAAAAGCTTTCTGAAGTTCATCAACCAACACGCCAAGCTGTCGTACCAGGGCTGCGGTTACTGTCTGGGCACCTTGGGCCAGCTCGGCCATGGCATCCGGGAGTTCACCTTCAGGGTATCGCCATTGGGCTGACTTGCGCTCATCGCTGAAAGCCCACTCGATGCTCTGCTCTGCCTCGTCATAGACCTGGGTCAGAACGCCGTCCACTTCCCGGGCGCAGGCACTGATCTTGTCCACCGCCTTCGCAGCCGCAGTGCCGGGGGTCAGGTAGGGCGGAATCTTTACCAGAGCCTGGGACAACTGCTTCAACCACTGGCGGGTGCCGTTCAGCGGCACAGACGCAGCAAAATGATTGAGCGCTTTATCCGGCAGATGATGGGCTTCGTCGAAGATAAATAGGGCATTTTCCGGTTCCGGCAGGATGGCCCCGCCGCCCAGCGCCAGGTCCGCCAGTACCAAATCGTGGTTGGCGACGATGACGTCCGCCTCTTCCAGACCCTTACGGGCATCAAAGAAGGCGCAGCTGTCAAAGTAACTGCAATGGCGGTTGGTGCATTGGCGATGATCCGTGGTGACCTGGCGCCAGGTCTCATCCGGTATCTGGCTCGGCCAGTGGTCCCGGTCGCCGTCCCATTCACGACTGCCATAGCTGGCCAGCATGCCTTCAAAGAATTCGCGGGCACCTGCTTCCTCTTTCCTGGGCTCGTCCACGAAAAACAACGGCATGCTTTCGCTGTCACCCACCCCCTCGTCATGCAGGCGACCTTCCAGGCGGGACAGGCACAGGTATCGGCCCCTGCCCTTGGCCAGAGTCCAGGTGAACGCCAGCGAACTGTGTTGTTTCAGGTCCGGCAGATCCTTGTTGACGATCTGGTCCTGCAGGGCGACGGTTGCCGTGGAAATGACCAGTTTCTTGCCCAGGGCCTTGGCGACCGGAATGGCGGCGATCAGATAGGCAAGGGTCTTGCCGGTTCCGGTACCTGCCTCGACAACACAGCTGGCGGCAGCCGAGGTACGCTCACCGTCATTGGCGGTGATATCACCCATATAGCGGGCAATCTCGGCGATCATCAACCTCTGGCCGTAACGGGCCTTGATCCCCTTGCCGTTGAGAACGTCCCGGTAGGCCTGCTGAATATCCGTTTTTACACTGTCAGTTAAAGGCATCAGCGGGGGCTAGTCCAGTTGCGGACGACGCCGACGCGGAAACGCTGGCCATCGAGGCTCAGCACGACACCATCCACGGTTATCTGCTCAACCCGAATGCCTGAGAACTGCTCACCCATACGCAGGTAGTTATCGTTAATCATGATTCGGCTGGCCGTTGGGTCTGAGGAGTAAAGATGACTGTTAAACACCAAAGTGGGGATTCTGCGCTGGAATGACATGGGTAACTCCACCAGGTGGGGTGCCCGTTCGCCATAACCTGCAGCACCGGAATCAGCAACCGCACCCGGGCTTGTCGGAGCGGATGTTTTCCAGGACGGCACGATAATGGTGGGTTGCAAGGGCGTGACCGCTGGCACTGCAGGCACTTGCGCGCCGGTTGTGTCTGGCTGGGTTGTGCCCTTAACCGGCTGCTCAATGTTCGCCATGGCCCCGGGATCGCCGCCTCCCGGCTTCGTCGTTTCGGTCTTGCTGGCCTTGTCCTGGGTTGGCGCTGCACCGGCTGTGTCTGCCGGCTCTGGCGCGACCGCAACAATTGCCTTTGCCTCGCTTTCCGGCGCAGCCGTCAGCCCTCCCATCAAGCCCTTCTCGGGCCAGAACACCAGGGCCAGAACCGCTGCGTTCAGGACCAGTCCCAGGCCAATCCATAACGCCACGGGCACGGTTTTCTTGCGGGGGCGATGGATCAGTTGGACCTGTTGGCCAAGGTCAGGAATACGGCCCTGCCGGCGCTCGCTTTCGGACTTCCTGAGGGCGTCGAGAATGTACGACATCAGCCGGGCTCCCTCTCTGCGCTCAGTTGGGGAGCGTCCGAATCCAGATCGTTGTTCATCTGGATCAGCGTCATGGCACCTGCGATACCATCGACCTCCAGCCCCTTAAAGGCCTGGTACCAGCGTATCTGGTCGCTCTGATTCATGTTTTCGATGTCGCGTCGTTGCTCCGCATCCGGGCTGTGCATGTCGATAAGCTGCATCATCCGCGCAGTCAGCCACAGAGCCTCCCGGTCCGCCGCTCCCGGCTCCGCTCCCCGGGACAGGTAGGGAGGCAGCTGCCAGACAATGGAGTAACCGCCCAGCCAGTATTCCTGGATCTGCGCCACCGAAACCCAGCGTGTCCCTGCTGCCGTGTCGATAACCGCCTGGTCATCCTCAATCCCGAGCAAGGTGACAAACCGCTTGTCGCCGCCCAGTTCCCTGAGGTCCAGAATGGCCGGATGATTCAGACGTTCCAGGCTGCGCCAGCTGCCTTCTCTGTGCAGGCAGCGCAGACCCCGGGATTCGGCGAACTCACAGGCCAGGGGCTGCTCAGATGGGTCATAGTCCAGCTCCCAGGCCTGGAAAAGTGCCTCATAGGCCGGAGCCAGGGCCATGGCATCGGACTCCGGGTTGAAGTCACCCACAGCCGCCTCATCGGACTCACCGTTAGCCTCCCGCACTAGGGCCGACGCAATCGCCGGCTCCGGCTCCAGCTCAGGCACCGGAGCTGGTTCGCGTTGCGAAGAATCAGGGCTGCGCTCGATGGTCCCCGAGAGCGCCGGCGCCTCGGCATTTTCAGCCACAACCCCATTCCGGTCCATAAAAGCGATGGTCAATACAATGGCAGCGCCAATACTGGCGGCCAGCGTGGCATACCGCATGCCTGGTGTCAGTCCGGAACCGGACCCACCCTTGACCGGTTTGCCCAGAACTTCCCTGGCCGCGCCCTTGACGTGATCGGCCTCCACCCGGTGCTCTCCGTTAGCGTAGGCACCCAGCAGGGCCCGGTCACTGATCAGGTTGATGAGCCTGGGCACGCCGCCACTCAGGCGATAAAGCTTTTTGATGGCGCCCGGGCTGAACAGGTCGCTGCGCTGGCCGGCAACACTAAGCCGGTAACGCAGGTAGGCGGGCAGCTCCTTCCGGTCCAGGGCATCCAGGTGGTAGCGGGCAGTGACGCGCTGGGATAACTGCCGGAGTTCAGGCCGGGACAACATGTCCTGAAGTTCGGGCTGGCCAAGAAGTACGATCTGCAGGAGCTTTTTCTCAGCAGTTTCCAGGTTGGTGAGCAGCCTCAGTTGCTCAAGTACTTCGGGGGACAGATTCTGTGCCTCATCAATCATCAGGACCTTATGGCGGCCGGCGGCATGGGCGGCCAGCAGGTCGGCATTGATCAGATCGATAAGGCGCTTGATGCTGGAACCGGCCGGGTGCCGGATGCCCAGTTCATCGCAGATACTGGACAGGAGCTCGCGTGCCGACAGTTTCGGATTGAGGATAAGTGCAATGTCGACGTGGGCAGGCACGTTTTCAATGAAACAGCGGCTGACGGTGGTCTTGCCGGTGCCCACCTCACCGGTGACCACGATGAAGCCACCCTGCCCCTGCACACCATACATAAGGTGAGCCAGAGCTTCCTTGTGACGCTCGCTCAGGTACAGGTAACGTGGATCGGGGGCAATCGAGAACGGAGGTTCCCGAAAACCGAAAAAGTCGTAATACATGGAAATCCAGTCAGGGCCAGCGGGGGGTCATAATCATACCGCCACGGCCAGCCCGGGGCTACCACCGCAAAGGTACGGTTTTGTTAACCACTGTCATTGGTTGAGACCAGACGCAAGTCCCGTGGAGATTCCGCCTGGCGTTCCTTGAGCCTGCGAATACAACGCTCCAGGGTATTGGCAATACGACCGTGGGAGCGAATCATGGAAATTTTCGGCCAGGTCGCCCGTTCCCCTTCCAGAATCAACTGCCGGGCGAACGCCGGGTCCGGGTTAGACAGCATGCGCCGATAGTGTTTCAGGGTGTAGGTTGGCGCGATGGTGACGTCCCCGGAATAGCGCTGGGCCATTATGGTGTAAAACTGTCCCGACACCTGACGAAGCAGCTCAGGCCTTAGTCGCTTTCTCATGAAATCGAACAGACCGCGGCCATGAAACTGAACCTCGGACTTGAGCAGGTGAAAAGGCAGTCCGGCCAGGCCCAGTTTCTCGTCCTCACCTTTCATGGAGAGGAAGGGGACAACATGGGGATTGGTCTGGCTCACGATGGTAAAATTGACATCGTACAGATGCCGCAGGCGCTCAACCGGAAGGTCGCTGACAACTGAGCCGTCCACAAATCTCAACCGCGTGGTATAAGGCAGGACACTGCCGTGGAGATCTTTTTTCATCAGCGTTACCGGCGCAAAGATCCCGGGTACCGCTGCACTTGCCAGTACCGCGCTCCACACCATCAGGTAGGGCGACGTATAGCCACACAACAATCGGGCTTTCTGGTTTACCTGTACCGGCGAGACACTGACGTTGATAGACCTGCCGGTTTTCTCGAACGCCTCCTCGAAGGTGTACTCACCGATATTTGCCCGCAGACAGGCCTGGAGCTGGGACTGATCCATAAGGCCTTCCCCCCGCATGGCGCTGTAAATGCCTTTCCACTTCCAGGCATTCAGGTGGTGGGATTCGGGATTGAGCATCTCGGGTATCTCGGCGTCGGTATGGACACCAAGCATGCCGGCCATCACCGCACCCACACTGGAGCCTGCGATTACTTGGGGCAGCAGGCCCTTTTCCCACAAAGCCTTGATAACCCCGAGGTGAAACATGCCAAGGGTGGCTCCGCCGCTGAGAAGCAGAGCCGGCCGGCCATAGCTGGTGAGTGTGTCCCGGAAAAACCGGATCTTTTCGCTGAGGGTGAAGTTGGCAATTGGCTCATCACACAGAAAATTTAGGGAATCGCAGACCTGGTTGATATATTCCTCAATCAGGTGCTTGGTCCCGACCCGGGAACGGGTGTACAACGCCGGATTGCCCATATTGCCCAGATCGTGGTGAAGGCCTTCCCTCAATGCCCTGCGCAGTCGGTCGTAGTCCTGCTTCTGATGGTAATACTGCAGGTTCCTCAAACGCTCGTAGATAAGCTCATAGTGGTACATGTCAGAGGCAAAATCCTCTTTCCACTCCACATTGCCTTCAAGATAGTCCAGCTCAAGCGCAGCGGCCTTCCAGACCTCGTAGTTCGGGGCTTCTGCCAGCATTTTCCTGAATTTACGAATGCGGCTGTCAGTCATAGTGGTGTGGCTCCGCAGGCCTTGGTCGGTCGCCTGACCTGCGCTGATAGCGAACGGCCTCTAGAAGTCATCCAGCATCAGGTCTTCATCGTCATCACTGGCGAATGGATCAGTTTGTGTTTTGCCATCATTGACCAGATATTCCCGGCGCTGCAAGTAAGCGTTCCGTACAAAAGTGTAACTGTCCCCCGAGATGAAAGCCTCCGCCCGCATCAGGTCAGCCCGACGGTCGACGATCTGCAGAGCCCGTGCATAGTAAACCTCCGGGGACTCGGCCAGGTCCCAGGGTGAAGGCGTGACAAAAACATCAAACCCGAAGCCGGTAAAATCCCGGGCAGTGGATGGCCCAAGCAACGGGAGCATCAGGTAAGGACCGGTATCAGAACCCCAGTAGCCAAGAGTCTGACCGAAATCTTCCGGCCGCTCAGGTAACTCGAAGGCTGTCGCCACGTCAATAAACCCGCCCAGGCCAAATACGGTGTTGTACGTAAATCGCCCCACGGCAACCACCGCAGACTCGCCCTTCAGCTGCAGAACACTGTTGGTGAAGTTGCGCACTTCCGTGAGATTATTGAAAAAGTTGGTCACAGCCTTGTCGGCAAACCCGGGCATGACTGCCTGATAGCCTTCCGCCACTGGTTTAAGGAACCAGTCATCCAGGAACTGGTTAAAGCGGAAGACGCTTCGGTTCCAGTCTTCGTAAGGGTCTACTTTTTCACTGTACTGCCGTGAAGGATCCGATGCCTTGTAAGCCTCTGCTTCGTCCTCGGAAAACTGGGCCCAACCAGAAACGGGAGACAGCAGAAGGCATGCGGTCAAAAAAGAGGTAGCGGCAACCTTGTGCTTGGTCGACGTAATGCTTGGTGCTTTCATGATCAGGCCTGGGTTTTGACTTCAATGAACATTCGTCGACAATAGCGGTGTTTCTCTTTATTTTTATTACTTGCCAAACAACCCAAGGGGTCACTATGTCGGAGTTAGGAAATCTGGTTCACACGCTTTCAATGCCGCTACGCTGGGGCGACATGGATGCATACGGCCATGCCAACAATACAGTTTTCTTTCGCTTCTTCGAAGAAGCTCGCATTACCTGGCTGAGCTCCCTTGAGCTGGGTGGCGAAAGTGAACCCACAGGCCCGATCATTATCAAAACAAGCGCCACGTTTCTCAAGGAACTGAGTCACCCTGCCACCGTCGAGGTCAAAACCTATGCCGGCAAAGCGGGCACGACCAGCCTTGAAAACTGGCATACCGTGACCGACTCTGACACAGGTGATCTCTATGCCGAAGGCTACGCCAAACTGGTCTGGTTTGACCGGACAGCGCGCAAGTCCACTGCCCTGCCCGCGCGTCTTCGGGCTCTGGCTGCCGAATAGGGCACAGGCCAGAACCCTGCAACAAACCTAACGGTGCTGAACAACCACACTGCCGATCGAGTAGCCGGCACCGAACGAACAGATAACCCCGAGGTCACCGGTGCCAAAATCGCCCCGGTGCTTGTGGAACGCAATGATTGACCCGGCGGAACTTGTGTTGGCGTATTCGTCCAGAATGACCGGCGCCTCTTCCCGGGTGGCGTCGCGACCCAGCACCCGGCGGGCAATCAGTTCATTCATGTTCAGGTTGGCCTGGTGCAACCACATCCGGCGCAGACTGTCAGGGGAAAGTTCCAGGCTCGCCAGGTGTCCTTGGATAGTTTCGGCAACCAGGGGGGACACTTCCTTAAACACTTTACGGCCCTGCTGAACGAAGAGCTTGTCCGGTTTGTTGACGCCTGATTTGTCCGCCCGGTTCAGGAAACCGAAATTATTACGGATGGCGTTGGAAAACTGGGTCTTGAGCCTCGTGCCCAGGATTTCAAAACCATGCCCCTTGGCCACATCGGTTTCCCGCTCCACCAGAATGGCGGTGCAGGCATCGCCAAAGATGAAGTGGCTGTCGCGGTCGGTGAAATTCAGGTGCCCCGAGCAGATTTCGGGGCTGATCACCAGCACGGCTCTGGCTGTACCATTCTCAACCGCGTTCACCGCGGCCTGAAGCCCAAAGGTGGCCGAGCTGCAGGCCACGTTCATGTCATAGGCAAAGCCATCAATACCGAGCGCATCCTGGACCTCGATGGACACGGCCGGATAGGCGCGCTGCAGATTGGAGCAGGCCACAATGACCGCATCCACGTCCCGGGCGGACTTTCCGGCCTGTTCCAGGGCGCCACGGGCGGCCGCCACTGACATCTCACACTGAATGGATGGCTCTTCATTGCTGCGATCCGGAATGTGGGGACACATGCGTTCCGGGTCCAGAATGCCGTCCTTATCAATGACGTGGCGTCTTTTGATGCCGGAGGCCTTTTCAATAAACGCAGACGAAGACGGCGCCTTGGCCTCCCGCTTGCCCTGGGCGATCTCGTCGGCATAACGCTCGTTATGAATGTCTACATAGGCATTGAACGCCTCAACGAGTTCATCGTTTTCGATGACCGCTGGTGGTGTGTAGAGACCTGTTCCGCTGATAACGGCTTTAATCACACGTGACCCCGATTTTTAATGTACGTACAAGAATATTACCACAGTACGACAGAACTGCTCGCCGCTACAATCGTCGCATTTCCTGCTCCCGAGCGGGTTATACACGGACGTTCTGCCACTGCCTGTCCAGCCTCTGCACCGACACCGGCAATGCCGTACCAAGCTGCTGGGCAAAAAACGAAACCCTGAACTCTTCCAGCATCCAGCGGTAGAGAGTCAGCTCCGGATCCCTGATGCCCTGGCGTTGCTGATCATCCCGCTTCTTCTCGTAGCGGGCCCACAAAGGCGCCATGGTGTGGAGGAACTCCCGTTCCCGGCCCATTTCCCGGCTCATCTTTTCCAGCCTGACATCGGCCGCCTCAAAATACCGGGGAAAGTGGCCGAACCAGGTCCCGGGTGTCTGCACCAGAAACCCTGGGTACACCAGGTTCTGCAACTGGAATTTGAGATCAGCCATGCTGTTGGCTTGGGCCAGGTTGATCTTGCCTTTAAGCTGCTTCATCACGCCGTGGTAACCGTTCATGGCTTCGAAAAGCCGTGCGTCCGCCAGCTCCAGAGCCGGCAGGAAGTCGGGTCTGCCGGCGTCGTAAACTTTCGAAAATTCCGCCTCGGAGCGTGGCGGCGGGCCGGCCAGGAAATGCGCCATGGCGGTGGCCAGAAGCAGGTCATCAAGAAGCGCGCTGGCCTTGCCAACGGGCGCGAACATGAGGGCTGACCTCTTGAAGTGCCTGAGTCTGGTATCGATGCCATCCAAGGTGTTGCCCAGGCGCTGGAGAATCAGCCTTGCGACCCCCCGGCGAGTGGCATCTTCCGCGGTCAGCGCATCGAGGTAGCGGGTCTTGCGAACGGCATCGCCCCGGTCCTCAAGGGCCGGATAAACGGTAACCTGCATGCCGGCCTTTTCGGTCTGGACGGATTCCGGTACCTCGCCAAAATTCCAGGATCGCGACTCCACCCTGGGCTGGTCCCGCTCGCTGGCCTCCACAGCCGTTAACGCTGCCTCTGCCTGCCGGTCAAGGCGGGCCTGAACAGCATGGATGTCCCGGCCCTCTGCAATAACCTCGTTTCGGTCATTGAGTACTTTCAGATTCATGAGCAGGTGTCGGGGCAGTTGCTCTGGCTGCCAGGCTTCGGGATCAATGGTGACGCCGGTCATCCGTCTCAGTTCCTGTCCGAGCTTGAGCGTCAGGTGTTCGTTGCTGGGGCTGAGATTCTCCAGGGCAGCGTCGACGAAGTCAGGCACCGGTACAAAATTTCGACGCAGGGTCTTGGGCAGCCCCTTTACCAGCGCGATGCATTTTTCACGGAGCAGGCCCGGCACCAGCCACTCAAGTCGGTAGACAGGCAGCTGTTTGAGCGCCATGAGGGGCACATGCACGGTTACGCCATCGTCCTCACCGGTGGGCTCGAACTGATAGCTCAGGGGATAACGGACGCCATCCCACTCCAGCTCATCAGGAAACTGCTCGCCAGTGGTAGCATCCACAGGCCGCTGCAAGACATCGGACTGGGAAAGCTCCAGGTATCGAAGGCCTTCGGCGTCCAGGGACTTCCACCAACTCTCGAAGTGCCGCCCACTGACAACCGTAGCGGGAATCCGCTCGTCGTAGAAATCCACCAGAACCTGCTCATCCACCAGCAGATCCCGCCGGCGGGTCTTGCGCTCAAGGTTATCCACCGTGGCCAGCAGGGCCTGGTTATTTTCAATGAATGGCGCTTTGGTGTCGTAGTCCCCCTCCACCAGAGCCCGCTGGATAAACAGGGTGCGGGACTCGATCGGGTCAACCTTGCTGTAGGCAATTTTGCGGCGCGGAATAACATCCAGACCGTAGAGGGAGACTTTCTCGTAACCCATCACCTGAGCCCGTTTGCGCTCCCAGTGGGGCTCGAAATAATGCCGCTTGACCACATGGGATGCCAGGGGCTCAACCCACTCCGGTTCAATGCGGGCCACCACCCTGGCAAAAACACGGCTGGTCTCCACAATTTCAGCAGCCACGATCCATCTCGGTGAAGCCTTGGCCACTTTGGAGCCGGGAAAGATATGCATTTTGCGGTTGCGGGTGGCAAGGTATTCGCGCTTCTCAAGCTTGGTGGCCACCTGGCCCAACAGACCCGCGAGAATAGCCTTGTGGATGCTGTCGTAGCTGGCCGGCTCAGGGTTGAGTGCGAGTTTCTGCTCGCGGCAGATGAGCGTCAGTTGACGGTGAACGTCCCGCCATTCCCGCATGCGCATCCATGAAAGGAAGGTTTTCTGGCACACCCGCTTGAGCCGGTTCTGGGAGAGCTCCTGACGCTGCTCTTCGTAAAAACGCCAGAGATTGAGCAGGGTGACAAAGTCTGACTCCTTGTCGTTGAACGGGGCATGCGCCTGGTCCGCCGCCTGCTGTTTGTCCTGGGGCCGGTCGCGGGGGTCCTGGACACTCAGGCCGGCGATAATAACCAGAATTTCGGCCAGGCTGCCCTGCTCTGCGCTGGTCACCAGCATACGTGCCAGGCGGGGGTCAACCGGCAGTCGGGCCATGGTCCTGCCCAACCTGGTCAGTTGCCGACGGCCATCGACCGCGCCCAGTTCCTCAAGCAGCTTGTAGCCGTCGTTGATTAGCCGGTTATCGGGCGCTTCCAGAAAGGGAAAGCTGCGGATCTCACCCAGGCCGGAACTGGCCATCTGCAAGATGACCGAGGCCAGGTTGGTACGAAGAATTTCGGGTTCGGTGTAGGCCGGCCGGTTCAGGAAATCGGTTTCATCATAGAGCCGGAAACAGATGCCAGGTGCCACTCTGCCGCAGCGTCCCGCCCGCTGGTTGGCGCTGGCCTGGGAAATGGCCTCCACCGGCAGGCGCTGGATCTTGGAGCGCACACTGTAGCGGCTGATACGGGCAACCCCGGTATCGACGACATAGCGAATGCCAGGAACCGTGAGGGAGGTTTCGGCAACGTTGGTTGAAAGCACGATGCGCCGGCCCTTGTGGCCCTGAAACACCCGGTTCTGTTCCTTGTTGCTCAAGCGACTGTATAGGGGCACGACTTCCGTATGGAGCAGATCCGCGTGACGAAGGTTCTTGCTCAGGGTGCGGATCTCCCGCTCGCCGGGCAGAAATACCAGGACATCACCAGGCGGCTGGCTTGCGGCCCGTTCATGGGACTCGATTTCCTCCAGGGCCCCCAGAACGCCCTCGCTCCAGCTCTGGTCACGATCGTCCTCGTCACCGACCAGTGGCCGATAGCGCACCTCCACGGGAAATGTCCGGCCGGACACTTCGATAACCGGGGCGTTGTTGAAAAACTGGCTGAACCTTTCCACCTCGATGGTGGCAGAGGTAATAATGACCTTGAGATCCGGACGCTTGGGCAGCAACTGGCGTAGATAACCCAGCAGGAAGTCGATATTGAGGCTACGTTCGTGGGCCTCATCGATAATGAGGGTGTCGTAGCGATCCAGAAACCGGTCGTGCTGGACTTCCGCCAGCAGGATACCGTCTGTCATGACCTTGAGCCGGGACTGCTCCGAAGTGGTATCGGTAAAGCGGATCTGGTAACCCACCTGTTC
Source organism: Marinobacter salicampi (assembly GCF_011074795.1). GTDB lineage: Bacteria > Pseudomonadota > Gammaproteobacteria > Pseudomonadales > Oleiphilaceae > Marinobacter > Marinobacter salicampi. The sequence goes on along the minus strand of NZ_JAAMPF010000026.1, from coordinate 130,722 downwards.
CCCCAGGGGCTCTCCGATCTCCTCGGCAATACGGGCTGCGACACTGCGGGCGGCAATTCGCCGGGGCTGGGTGTGACCAATGAGCCCACGTATGCCGCGGTCCGCATTAAGGCACAGTTTCGGGATCTGGGTGGTCTTGCCCGAGCCTGTTTCGCCGGCCACTATAACCACCTGATGCTGCTCAAGGGCCGTCCGGATATCGTCAACCCGGTCCGAAACCGGCAACCCGGGCGGGTAGTCCACCGGGCGGTGCCGAGCCTGTCGTTCGGCTACCCGGGCCACGCCCTGGTCGAGCCAGCCCCGGATCTTTGCCATCTCAGGGCCGCCCGGCCGACCCTTGGATCTGGCCACCAGTTGCCGGATGCGCGCCGCTTCCTGCTGGTTGCAGCTCTCAAGCTGCGCCATGACAGCGGGCAGAGACGCTTCCCCATGATCGGGCTGGTCGGTTCTGTTACGGGGAGCCTTGGTCATCAAGCGTGCTTCACATCCTCACTGAACAGTTGCATATCCGCAGGCTGCGAAATAATACGCGCCCGCCGTGAACGAAAAAACCCTGCCTGGGCAGGGTCATTCTGACCTTGCAGGAGCTTTCGGGCACTGTGCCACGGCTCCGGCTATCGGTCACCGCTTACTTCTTCTTGGCGTCTTCGTCCCGTAGTTCCCGGCGCAGGATTTTACCCACGTTGGTCTTGGGCAGATCGTCCCGGAATTCGAACTTCTTTGGAACCTTGTAGGCCGTCAGTCGCTCGCGACAGAATTCCTTGAGCTCGCCTTCGGTAAGATCTGGCGACGAAGCCACCAGGAAGACTTTCACCGTTTCCCCGCTCTTTTCGTCCTCAACACCGACAGCGGCGCATTCCACCACCTTTGGATGGCTGCTTACCACGTCTTCGATCTCATTGGGGAAGACGTTGAAGCCCGAGACGATAATCATGTCTTTTTTGCGGTCAACAATCCGAATGTAACCGTCCTGCTGGATCAGGGCAATGTCGCCGGTACGCAGGAAGCCATCTTCGGTAAAGGACTTCTGGGTTTCTTCAGGACGCTGCCAGTAACCGCGCATGACCTGGGGACCCTTGACACAGAGCTCGCCGGGTTCGCCCAGCGGAGTCTCGTTGTCGTCGTCATCCAGAGTCTTGACCTTGGTATTACAGACAGGCAGCCCGATGGTTCCCAACTGAATGGCGCTGTGGGGGTTAAACGTCACCACCGGCGACGTTTCTGTCATGCCGTAGCCTTCACTGATCTCGCAACCGGTGACTTCCTGCCAGAGCTTGGCGGTAGCGCTGGTCAAAGCCATACCACCGGAAGAGGTCAGTTTCAGGGCGCTGAAATCCAGATTCCTGAAGTCTTCGTTATTGCACAGGGCAACAAACAGGGTATTGAGTCCCAGGAAACCGGTGAAGCGGTAGTTCTTCAGTTCTTTTACAAAGCCGGGAATATCACGGGGATTCGGAATCAGCACGTTGTGTGCGCCCGCCTCCAGCATGATGCCGCAGTTCAGGGTGAACGAGTAGATGTGGTACAGGGGAAGCGGCGCAATGATGACTTCTTTGCCCTCTTCAATGATCCCTTCCATCATCGGCCGGGTCTGGAGCAGATTGGCGACCAGGTTACCGTGAGTGAGCATGGCCCCTTTGGCAACGCCTGTGGTACCGCCGGTGTACTGCAGCACTGCAACGTCGTCCTGCTTGACGGTTACCGGGGTGAACTTCTCCTTGGCACCGGCACTCAGTACTGCCGGCAGGCGATGAGCCTGGGGAAGACTGTAGCTCGGCACCATCTTCTTGACGTGCTTGACCACGGCATTCATCAGGGTGCGCTTCAGGGGCGAGTGCATATCGGCAATTTCGGTCACGATAACGTGCTCAATGCCGGTATGGGGCAGCACTTTCTCTGCGTTATCGGCCATGTTGGCCAGCACGACCAGAGCTTTGGCGCCGGAGTCGTTAAACTGATGCTCCATCTCGCGGGTGGTGTACAGCGGGTTCGTATTCACTACGATCAGGCCGGCCCGCATGGCCCCGAAAACCACGACCGGATACTGGGTCAGGTTGGGCATCTGAACCGCAATGCGGTCGCCAGGCTTCAGATTGGTCTTGTTCTGCAGCCAGGCTGCAAACTGGCGGCTCAGGGTATCGAGGTCCCGGTATGTCAGGGTGACGCCCACGGCACTGAACGCGGGTCGGTCGGCGAATTTCTTGACCGCCTGTTCAAACACTTCCACCATGCTCTGGTACTTGTTGAGATCAACTTCGCTGGGGACACCCGGGGGGTATTTATCCTGATAGAACTGCTCGAAATCCATCACTCCATCTCCTGTTTGCGCTTGTGATTATAGTCTTTGACAGGTTTGGGTCGGGTTTTATGCTCCCGGACGGGAGGTCATCAGCCCGACATCTGTTATTGGATACTCTACCGGTGCCGGCGACCGGTAACCTCTTGGCCTGATTGTTTCCACAATTACAACAAGACAAAAGTATCAGCCTCAAAAAAGATCCGAGAGAATAGCAGTTTTGTGAACGATGAGGTAGTTTTCAGCGATACCGGTTAAAGCAGAAACAGGTGAGACTCATGGATGCCACGCTCGATACACTGGAAAACGTTACTTATGACGAACTCCAGGAAGGGGATACCGCGACCTACAGCAAAACCCTCACCGAAGACGAACTGATTCTGTTCGCCGCGGTTTCCGGCGACGTTAATCCTGTGCATCTCGATGCTGAATACGCTGCCGGATCCATGTTCAAGGAGCGCATTGCCCACGGCATGTGGAGCGGGTCCCTGATTTCAGCGGCTATCGCCACGGTACTCCCCGGACCGGGCACAATCTACCTGGAACAGAGCCTTGCCTTCAAGCGCCCGGTCAGGCTCAACGACACGCTCACCGTGACCCTGACAGTGCTGCACAAAGAGCCAAAGGGTCGTGTCGTCATGGGGTGTGTTGTCAGCAACCAGGACGGCAAAAAGGTGGTGTCCGGCGAAGCCAGGGTCATAGCCCCCAATGAGAAATTGACCCTGAACAGACCCAGCTTGCCCAGAATCACCATCGACTAGTGCCCCTTCTGGCCCCGGTCAGGAGGGCAGGAAATCGATTGGGTACCGGACCGTTCTGGTCTCAACATCCGCGGCACCGAAATTGAACAGGCGCACACGGTTTGCGATACGAGCCTCAAGGGCGGGGTTGTCCAGCTCTGAGCTCACCACCTCACTGCTTGATACGCTCCCGTCAGGTTCTATAACCAGTTCCAGAAGCACCTTGCCGGCCAGTGTCGGATCCATGCGGAGTTCACGGTTGTAGATCGAATAGAGCGCGCCTTTGTTGCTTGAAAACACCTGCCGTATGTTGCTCATGGAACGCTCGGCCGGCTCGCTCTCACTCTGGGCGGCTTCGGCCACCTGGGTCTGCTCAGCCTCCCGGGCCTCCTGAACTTCGTGCTCGGCGAGTGCTACATCCTTTCTTACGGTTTCCGCCTGCTCAACACCACCGCTGTCTGATAGGGCTGACTCGTCCGCAGAGGTGTCTGCTTCCGGAACCCCGCTGCTGTCATCGACATTCGCACTGAGGGTGTCCGGAGAATCGGACTCGGATTCCGGCTCCTGCATTGCCGAAAGCTCGTCCTGCAGGGCCATAAGGCCTGAACGGGACGCCACTTCCCTTGCCTCCTCGACAGTCTGCTGCTGGGGCTGTTCCGGCTCTGGCTCGTCCGCAACCTCAGGTTCTGGCCCCGGCTCCGGCTCCGGTTCTGGCTCCGGCTCCGGCTCAGGTTCTGGTTCTGGTTCTGGTTCTGGTTCTGGTTCTGGTTCTGGTTCTGGTTCTGGTTCTGGTTCCGGCTCAGGTTCGGGCTCAGCCGCAGGTTCCGACTCCTGCACCAGCTCCATCCGTCTTTCTTCTACCAGCCGAGCCAGTTGTGGTGGCACCTCTTCAGACTCCACCCGTTCTATTTCCGGCAGCGTTATCGCCGGAATAATAATGGCCAGGGGCACAAAGACGACGGCGACCAGCGTGAGGCAAAACCCGAACCTGAGTTTGTCTCCCGGCTCGGAAGACCAGGGTAGAACCAGGCGACGGGAAGGACGATCAGCCATTGGCAGCCTCCTCCGGACGTGATTCCACCGCCAGACGGACCTGACGGTAGTCCTGGTCTACACAGGTCTGCATGACCTTGCGTAAGAGTCGATAATCGGTATCGCGGCCGGCCATGATGGTGATTTCCAGCCCCTCCTCCGGCAGTTCACCCTGACGGCTGCTTCGGTATGCCAGTTCTTCCGCCAATCCGGATATGGTCTTATCGTCCGGCTGGATATCATCGACCCTGGCAACTTCCCGGCCCTGCACAAGAATGGCCGTATCCGTCACCTGGACTACCAGGGAATCTCGGGCCTGCTGGTCTGAGCTGGATTCAGGAAGCGGAACCGCTGCGGTATTCTCCATGACTTTGACATCGGAAGAGTTGACCATAAGAAAAAATACGAGAATGGTGAAAATGTCCATCAGGGACACAAGGTTGAGCCCACCAGCCCTGTGCATCCGTGAATAGTGGCGCTTCATGCGCCGGGCACGGCGGGACGATTTCATCGTGCAGCACCCCCCGGCGTCAGCGCAGCGGTTAGCTGCCTGTTATCAGGGGCATCGGCGAGAGAGACGTCCGGGAACAGTTCTGCTTCAACAACGCTGGCCGCCACAACCGCGGGATAGGACCTCACGGTATCCATCACCCTGACCAGGGTCTGATAGTCCACATCACCGGCAACCTCGAGCACAAGGTCGGTCTTGTCAGGCACCTGGCTTTTTATCGAACGCAGGGTCTCCCGCAGCTCCCCATAATTCTGCTGATCGCTGTCTCCGTCTTCCGAGGACATGACCGGCAACGTCTTAATCACGCCCCGCTCACTGTCGCTCACCTCCAGTCCCTGTGGCAGCAGGGTAACCACCAGCTTCAGGTTTTCAGAATCAATAGGCTGGTCAGCGCTTTCGCCGGGGAAATTAAGCTCGATCATGCGGATCTGGCTGAACACCATGCCAAGCAACAGCACCGGCACCAGCACGATCATGAGATTCATGAAGGCAGTAATATCCAGATCCGTGTTTGCCGGCAAACGACGGTGTTTACGTCTCATAAACCTTCCCTGGTTAAGCTACGGCCGGGCGTGTGGCCGGGTTTTGCGGAGATTCTTCCGATACCATGTTCAGCAACTTGATGCCGGCCATCTCGAAGCTGTCGACGATTTCGTTGGTCCTGGTTTGCAGCAGAGCGTGGAACAGCAACAGGGGGATGGCAGACATCAGGCCGAACGCCGTGGTATTCATGGCAATCGAAATACTCTCGGAGAGCAGGCTGGCTTTCTGGGACGGGTCTGCGCTCGCAACCGCAGTAAACGCAGCAATCAAGCCGATAATGGTTCCGAGCAGCCCGAGCAGCGTTGCCACGTTGGCCAGCGTTGCCAGGTACTGGGTCCTTTTCTCAAGCCTTGGCAGAACCTCCATCAGGCCCTCTTCCATGGCGTATTCAATGTCTTCCCGGGGGTTATTGTTGAGAAGCCGTGCGATACCCGCGCCCATGACCGATGCAATGGCGCTGTCTGAGCTGTTGGCGGCATGCATGGCCTTCCGATAGTCCTTCTTCCGCAACAGGGGCAGTATCCCCTGCTCGAAAGCCCGCCGGTTTCGCCGCTTGACCGATCCCAGATAGATAAACCGTTCCAGGGTGATGGCCAGGCCAAGCAAGAGTACAAGCGCTATGGGGTACATAAAGGGTCCCCCATCCTGGAAAAAGCGAATAACAGTCTCAAGCATATACAGGTGCTCCGTGAATCAACGGGAAAAAGGAGCCGGATCCAGATCCGGGTCCAGGTTTTGTCTGAATTTTCGATGGCGTTCAAGGGTGTGCGGGTCGACCGGGCTGAGAAGTTCCGGGGCTTCCGAGTTCAGCTCTGTACGCGGTCGCTTGGGTAAGGTCGGAGGTTGCCAGGGCAGAATGTTGAGTACCCGTGGGTCCTCATCATCGGAACGCCGGCCAATACCCTCGACCACCATGCCTTCACCCATCATGGCCCTACCCGGTTCGTTTTCCGTCCTGTCCTTTTCCTGGGCCATGACAGAAAACGCCCACAGGCTTAAAGCCATGACCAGACTGTATGTCGACAGGTTCATTTCAGCCTCCGTTCCAGGTCGGCTATCCAGCCTTCTACCCGGGCGTCAGCCTCGGGTCTGGCCCCTGAAGCTCTTGCGTCAGTTTCGCTGCCATCGCCGGCATCCGTTGGCGCATCGGCACCGTTGGGCTCGGTGGCGCCGCTTTCAGCCTGGGCTTCAACGGCGCGCTGGTAAGCCCGGTAATGGGTCAGGGCAGCCTCGAGGTCCAGAAGGTAAAGCTCGGATAAGACCGCCAGATTGTAATGCAGCTCCGGCGCCGGACCCGGCTGGGCCAATCCTTTTTTCAGCAGTTCTCTGGCAGCCTGGAATTCACCTTCTTCCTGCAACAGCAAGGCAAGATTATTAACAGCCATGACATCGCTGCCATCCTGGGCAAGCGCCTGTTCATACAGTCGCCGAGCCTCATCGTTGTCGCCCTGCTGCTGGCGCACCCAGGCCAGTCTGACCTTGAGAAACGGAACGTCCGGACGAGCCTGCTGAAGGCCTGCGAGCAGCTCTCCTGCCACAGCCCATTGTTCATCACTGGCCGCCTCCAGGGCCCGGTCAAGACGACCCTGCTCCTCGGCAGTCAGGGGCTCGTGATAGATCGGCTCTACCGCGGTATACACCTTTTCTTCACTTTGTGGCTCAGCCTGGCCCGGCGGGGCGTCCCCGATCGGCGACTGGGCGCAACCAGCCAGGGTCAGAGCCAGCAGTAAGCACTTTAACAGGCCGGCAAACGACGTGTTGCCAAAGCCCAGGTTCGGGACGGATCTACACATCATTACCAGGCCCCTCATTCCAGGATATCCAGCGGCGGTCCCGCGCATAACGCCCTGGGAACAGATCCTCAAGGGCCTCCAGACTCTGCTTTACCCACCGGTCGTAGACCCCTTCGGAGATCAGCTCGTGGTTACGGGCATGAAGCTCAATGGCTTTTTCTTCAAACGGATAGGCCTGCTCTTCCACCAAGAACTGATACTGGGACAGCTCGAGCTCGCTCAGACCCTGCGGCGGAGCTGACTCCATGATATCCCGGGCTAAAATCCGGTAGAGTTCGGCACGGTGATACAGGGATTCCGACTGGGCACTGTCGCCGCCAAGGGTCTCAGCCTGGCGGTAGAGCTCCCGGGTCTGGTCCAGGGATTTGCGCTTGCGCGCCAGGGATTCCGGCAGGGGCTGGACCAGCTTGATGTCCCGGAAGTTCTTGCCGGATGCTTCTGCCAGAACCAGGGCAGCACCCGTGGCCCAGGCGAGAGAATCACTGGAATGCCAGTCACTGGCCAGCTCGTGCCTGACCATCTCGCTGCGCATGCTCTCGGCCTGAACCCCGGACTCGATCAGGCGCTGGCGCTGGCGTTGCTGGCGCAGGTGCTCACCCTGGGAATCCGGTCGCCCGGCCTGGGCAAGATACTGCTGGTATAGCCTATTGCGGGACTCCAGCTCACCGGACTCATGGTAAAGCTCAGCAGCCTTGAGCCGCTTTTGCCAACCTGCAGCATCACCGGCACTGGCTGATACCAATTCGTCAGCTGCGCGAACGGGCTGACCGGAGGACTGGTAGGCAAACACGAGTTTGTCACTGACGCCCTCGGTGAGCTCATGACTGGCGTGATCATTACGAAAGCGCTTGAGCTCATTGACCGCAGGCTGCCAGCGCTCGGCTTTCAGCAGTGTATTGGCGGCATCGTACTGGCCCTTGATGGCAATCTCAGACCCGGGATAGACAGCGGCTATGCGCTGATAATGAGCCACGGCCTGGTCGATCTGCTCGTTCTGCTCGGCGAGCTCGGCCTGGCGGTAGATAGCCGTTGCCAACTGAAGGCGGATATTGGCGATATCGGTAGTATCTGCGCCAACTTTCTCGGGCCCAACGGCATAGGCCAGCGCTTCGCGCCAGGCCTTTTCGGCGGCGGGATAGGCCTGGGTTTCAAATTCTGCCTGCCCAAGCACAAGCCAGGCACTGTAAGCATCCGGCGGCGTTATCTCGTCATGCTCGATAGCGCGTATTGCATAGGCTCCGGCTTCTCCTGGCCGGCCTGCGTCCAGCAGCCGGTTCGCGAGGTCCGCCTGGAGCGTCGGCAAGCGGCTGTCGCCCGGGAAAACCAGGGCGAAGCGGTCGGCAGTAGAGGCCAGGTCGTTAAGGTCCATCCTGTACCCGGGCGCGCCCTTCTCCATGAGATCAGTTCGCAGAGTAATGCCCGCCCAGGCAGCATCTTCTGCACCGGCAAAATCCGGGTCCTGATATCCCGCGGATTCATACATGGCTAGCGCTTTTTCGTGGTCCCCGGCCTGAAGCCAGGCATCACCCGCCAGCAGATGAATCGGGCCGGGCTGGTCGTGCTCACTGGCGAGGATTTCATAGTAATGCCCCGCCCGCTCAAACGCCCGGATGATATCGGTGGGTGTGTCGGCGCTATCGGGGTCGGAGCCGCTGTCAGGGCCACCGGACCCTGCTCTTGCGATCCTGTAGTAATGTTCAGCCAGGGTTTCGGCATAGCGCAGCCAGAGTTCGTGCTCTCTTTCAGTGAGCCGCACGACATCTCGCCCTGACTCGTAGGCTTCAAGGTATTCCGCCCGGGCGTCCCGGGCCCTTTCTGCTTCTCCGGCGGCATCCCATACCTCGACAATCTGGGCCCGGAACGCCGGAGTACTGTAATGATCAGGTGCTTCCTCAACAAAGGTACGGGCAACCCGGGCGCTCTGCTCATAGTCCCCGCGGGAGGCGTAGTAATCCGCAAGGCCATCATAGAGTAAAAAATCGTAGGAACGTCCGCCCACGCGGCTCAGCAGTTGCTCAAGGGTCGGCTGCCCGCCATTGTTGACGGCAATGATGCCAATAACCCGGAAAGCGTCACGTATCATGTCGGCTGAAACTGTCGGCAGATAGGTAAAGCCGCCGGAGGTTTCCGAATACTCATCAAGCACTGCGATAAAGGTTTCACCGGCTCGCTGACTATCGCCCTGCTTGAACTGGCTCCAGCCCAGCATATAGCGAGCTTTGCTTTTCAATTGCTCCTCAGCCGGACCTTCAAGCACCTGCCTGTAGCCGGTTTCAGCCTCGACATAGTTGCCATTGGCGTAAGCGGCCTCGGCAATCCGAAAGCGGGCCTCGGGAACCAGGCCGGAGGATGGGTACAGCCCGACCATTTGCTTCAACCGTTCTACCGAACGACTCTCCTGGCCGATATAGGAGTAAGCCTTGGCTGACTGATACAAAAGCTCATCAAGGCGACCCTGGAAGGAACCACTGCCCACGATGCGTTCGTAGCTCTCGACAGCCTCGCGATACACCTCTTCTTCCTGGTCGGCGGTAAAAGCCAGGTCTTCACCGGTCTGGTCCTGCAGGTTGGCCAGCCGGTTGAGGGCATCAATCCGGACCTCCGGCTCCTCGGACTCATCAAACAGCCTCTGGTAACGCCGTGCCACTTCTGCAGGAGAAATGTCGGGCATGGAGCGGGAGCTGAATTTGAGAAACACCGGTCTCATGTCACCGATGGTCTCGCCATCTTCGTCAAGATTGACCTGAAACGACTCCTGGGCAGATAACGGCAGGCTGAGGCCAAACAGCACCATACCGAGACCCAGAAGCGCCGGAGAAAGCAACTTACTCATCGGCCGCCTCCCGCTTGAGCCCGGTCAGAGCCAGATGCTCGTATAGATGGGCAATCTGCTGCTGGGTTCGGTCCAGGGACCGGGCAATACGTTGTTTTTCTTTCCCCAGGAAGGCCAGGGCCATCTCGTCCAGGGACTGCTCTGCCCGGCTGCGCAATGTCCTGACCCGGTCTTTCAACTGCCGGACCTCCTCCTGGGCAGTTGTTACCCTATCGGACAGCTGCGCCAGACTGGCCGGTACCGCTTCCAGGCGTTTGTCAAAGTTTCCGCTGCGCCGGTTGGCGTCGTTGAGGATTCGTTTCAACTCTGCCAGTTCCCTGGCCTCGGGCGACCCCGGGGTAGCGGCTTCAGACAGGGTGCGCCACCGTTCGGCGAGCGACTCCACTTCCGGTTTTATCAGGTCGGAAGGACGCGGGCCGCTATAATCCTCTGCCTGCCGGGCTCGTTCCTGCAGGGAAACCAGGAACACCGAGAGGTCCTGCTCCCTGCCAATGAGGGCAATTTCCATTTTCTCGAGATCCGAAACCCTCTTGACCGCCTGCTGGGCCTCCGGCTGCTCCATGAAATGCAGAAGGTAGGCAATACGCGGCTGGGTCAAAGTCCGGCTATCCGCTAGAAACCATTCCACATCATCCCTTCGGGCCGCCTTGACCAACGCGTCATAGGCGCCCCTGCTCTCAATTTTGAGCTCAAGGGTATCGAGACTGACGCCTTCGCCCTCAAAGGCCGATATCGCAGCAAGGTAGGCTTCGCCCGCCTGTCCGAGAAAACCCGTCTCATCGTAACCCCGTCCCATGCCCAGCCACGCATCGGTGGTGCCCGGAAAGGCCAGTGGGAACTTGCGGGCCCGATGCCACGACTGCATGGCGGCGCGGTAGTTATCGTTGGCGGCATGGGCCAGCCCATGGAAGTAGAGGGCCTGGGGTGCCAGGTAGTGGTCCAGGGAGACCTTGTTGAGAAAACCCAGGGCCTTGTCATAGTCACCCCGACGGTAGGACAAAACTCCGGCTTTCACCAGAATGCGCATTGAAAGGTCTTTCATGCGGTTGCGATCAAGGTCCTCACTGGCCATGGCCTGGGCCACTCGGAGGGCGATCAGGGCCCGCGACGGGTCACGGTCAATACGGGCGTAATCGGCGGCCAGGTTAAGATAGCCAAGGGCTGACCAGTAACCACCTTCCATGTCCCCCAGGATCCTTCCAGCCTGGTCATGCCGACCGGCCTGCCTTGCCAGTTCCGCCTGCAGGAAGAGGGCTTGTTCCCGGATGTGGTCGTTGCCGCTGGACGCTGCAAGTACGGCCCAGTCAACGGCATCGGCCGGTTCGCCCCGGGCCATGGCAAGCCGGGCCAGGTGCAGACTGGCCTCACCTCGGTAAGCGCGGTCACCGGCCGACACCTGTTCAAATGCTGACCGGGCTCGCTCGCTCTGGCCGGTCATCAGCCAGGCCTTACCCAGAAATAGCAGGGTTTTATCTGATGGAGCATCAGTCGGCTCGTCGCCCCGCTCAAGCCAATACAGCGCCCGGGCCGGTTCACCTGAGGCCAGGGCGAAGCGGGCAAGGCTGCTGCGCTGGTTTTCCGGGACCTCTGCGAATACCGTCATCGCAGGAAGGATGATTAGACCGGTTATGATGGCCAGGGCAGCGAACAGCCTCTGCATTGCTTCGCGATTCATCGGGATTACTGCCATTCCTTTAGGGTCAGTTCCGGACGGTCGGCCTGGGGATTGGCCTCGAGTACCAACTGGACCTGGGTTTCGCCCTGATCTTTGCGAATGGTGAAATCGGCCTGGTTCCGGATGTAACGGGCATTGGAACCCTGGCCATTGAAGGTGGCGCTGACCTGGTGTTCACCGGCAGGGAGGTTGCCCAGATAGAGTCTCTGGACACCGCCCTGCTCCAGTGCCTGCCGCTCCTGGTCGGTATACAGGTAGGAAACCGCTGGCTGGTCGTTGAGGGACAGCTCGATGGAATCGAGGATGAAGTCACCGCTGCCTGCGAGGGAGAGGTACACCGAAAACTGGGTATCTGCCGGGTGGAGTATCTTTTCCTCCAGCTCGAAAAGTGACCGGTTCATAGTGGCCACATCGGCCTTGAGCTGATCGATCTCCTGATCCAGAGCATCTGCGTTTGCTGGCGCAACAAAACTTACAAGCACTGCCAGGAAGGCTGACCTAACTGCAATCCGGGCTTCAAGGATATAGGCATCTGACATGACTGGCTTCCGTTCCGAAAACTACTGCAACTAATGTACACAAAGAGTAACACCGGGTTCCAGCCCAGAACGTTAACAGATCAGCAATTCGAAAAGGGGATTGTCGAAAACTTTTACACACGGGTGTCAATATCGCTGACAAACCCCCGGGCAAGTGAGAATATTGATAACATATGCTATTTATTTCAGTCAGTTGAAAATGTTGGCCCGCTACCTGCTTGAAAAACAGTAGCGGGAAAGCAATGAGCAACTACCGCTTGATATGCCGAGCTTTGCCGATGCACCTCAACTGCATCGGCTTTTTTTTGGCCTGAATTAACCTGAAACCCCCTACTTGCTGAGCTGGCGCATGGCCGACTCAAGGCCCTCGATGGTCAACGGATACATCTGGTTGTTGACCAGTTGCCGGGTCATGGCAAGAGAGCCTCCATTGCCCCAGTAGGTTTCCGGCAGGGGGTTCAGCCATATCACCTTCTGAAAATGCTCCTGTATGCGCTGGAACCAGGTAGCCCCGGCCTCTTCATTCCAGTGTTCTATGGAGCCACCTGGCTGGGCAATCTCATAGGGCGCCATGGTCGCATCGCCAACGAAGATTACCTTATAGTCCGGGGTATATTTGTGAAGAATATCCCAGGTATTGGTGGTCTCATTCATCCGCCGGATATTGTCGGTCCAGACGCTCTCGTAAATGAAATTATGGAAATAAAAGTATTCCATATGCTTGAACTCGACCCGGGCGGCAGAAAAGAGCTCCTCACAAACCCGAACGTGGGGGTCCATGGAACCGCCAACGTCGAAGAAAATGAGAACTTTAACCGCATTGTGGCGCTCGGGCACCATCTTGAGGTCGAGATAGCCGGCATTTCTGGCGGTAGAGCGAATGGTATCGTCCATGTCGAGCTGGTCAGGGGCGCCCTGTCGCGCGAACTTACGCAGGCGACGCAGTGCCACCTTGATGTTACGGATACCCAGGGTGATGCTGTCGTCCAGATCGCGAAAATCCCGCTTCTCCCAGACTTTCACCGCACGTCCGTGGCGGCCCTTTTTCTGGCCAATGCGGAAGCCCTCCGGGTTATAGCCATTGGCGCCGAAAGGCGAGGTGCCCCCGGTCCCTATCCATTTATTACCGCCTTCGTGACGCTCCTTCTGCTCCTCCATGCGCTTTTTGAAGGTTTCGATAAGCTCCTCAAGGCCACCCAGGGACTCGATCTTGGCCTTTTCCTCGTCAGTGAGCTGTTTCTCGAACTGGGCACGGAGCCAATCATCAGGAATCAGGTCTTTCATTAACTCATCAAGGTTCTCGATGCCCTTGAAATAGGCATCAAAGGCCCGGTCGAACTTGTCGTAGTGGCGCTCGTCCTTCACCAGACACAGACGCGCCAGGTAATAGAACTCTTCCATGTCGGCATAGGCGAGCCGGTACTTCAGGGCTTCCAGAAGGTCAAGGAACTCCCTCAGGCTGGCCGGAACCCGCGCCCGGCGGACTTCCATAAAAAAATCGATCAGCATAGCTGTCTCCTGCCGTGGCAAGAATGAAAGGGAGAGGCCTCCGGCTGGTGAAATGCGAAGACGATCAGGCCTCTACCCTCAATTATATTAGCTGCGGCGACGTGCCATGAAGGCCAGCTTCTGAAGCAGGTGGACGTCCTGCTCGTTCTTGACCAGAGCGCCATATAGAGGCGGCAGTGCAGAGCTTGGGTCCCTGTCCTGGAGCAGCTTGGCAGAAAGCTCGTCGGCCATTAACAGCTTGAGCCAGTCGATAAGCTCGGATGTGGATGGCTTCTTCTTCAAACCAGGTACCTTGCGTACGTCGAAAAAGATTTCCAGGGCGTCCCGGACCAGGTCCTGCTGCAGACCAGGGAAATGGACGTCGACAATGCTTTGCATGGTGTCATTGTCTGGAAAGCTGATGTAGTGGAAGAAGCAGCGACGCAGAAAGGCGTCCGGCAGTTCTTTCTCGTTATTACTGGTGATGACCACGATCGGACGCTTGTTGGCCTTTACCAGCTGTTTGGTCTCGTATACGTAGAACTCCATGCGATCCAGTTCAAGCAGCAGATCGTTGGGAAACTCGATGTCCGCCTTGTCTATTTCGTCGATCAGCAGCACCACCTGATCATCGGAGTCGAAGGCCTCCCAGAGCTTGCCCTTGACGATATAGTTGCCGATATCCTTGACCTTCTCATCCCCCAACTGGGAATCCCGCAACCGGGAGACAGCATCGTACTCGTACAAACCCTGCTGGGCCTTGGTGGTGGACTTGATGTGCCAGGGAATCAGTCGCATACCAAGCGCTGAAGCCATCTCTTCGGCCAGCAGCGTCTTGCCGGTACCCGGCTCCCCCTTGATCAGCAGCGGACGCTGCAACGTGATCGCGGCGTTAACGGCCATCTGGAGATCGTCTGTGGCAACGTAGTTCTCGGTACCGGTAAATCTCATAGCAACCCTTCCTGTGAATAGAATGAAGAATAAAGGACTGGGATTATAGTGACTTCGCCGCCGGGGTAACACCCATGCGGGTACCGACGGCGTCAGGCGGGTCTAGTCAGCCTTTCGGGGGCTTTGGGTCGGCGTCATCCTCTGATTCGCCGGACAGGTCGTCGGCATCCAGATCGGTTTCCATATCCGGCAGCTCATCAATATCCGACAGGTCGAATTCTTCCATACCAAAAATGTCGTCGTCTTCCTGCGCTTCCGGTTCAGGCTCGGCGTCCTCGACAGGCGCAGGCTCCGCTTCCAGTGGCCCGGGCTCAGGAGTGACCATGGGGACTTCCGGATCTTCCTCCGGCTCAGGCGCCGGCGCTGGATCTATCGGTTCGGCATATTCGGGCTGCAGTTCCGGAATTTCGTCGTCGACTTCGGTCTCAGCCTCGGGCTCTGGTTCCGCCTCGGGTTCGGGATCCACTACGGGTGTCTCAACCACCGGCACGTCTTCGCCTTCGTCGTCAGATTCTGAAGCCGCCTCTTCACCACCCTGCTCCTCCGAGGGTACGGCAGACTTCTTCTTACGGCGGACAAACCAGAAGGCGAACCCTCCAATCAGCACGGCCGCCAGGCCGGCAGCGCCTGCCAGCATCACAGTTGAATTCCTGGGCTTGGATTCATCGTTTAGTGGCGCCGGCGCTGAATCACTCTCTTCCAGCTGGGCCAGATCAATGGGACCGGCACTTTCCTCTTCGACAGGCGCAGGCCCGGACTGCTCGGGTGGCTGTTGTCCCTGCTCCGGCTCCTGCCTGGCTTCGGGCTTCTGTTTCGGCTCCGGTTCCTGTTCCGCTCCGGCTTTTGGGGCGGCTTGCGCCGTTTGTTCCGCTGTCGGCCGAGAGCCCGGGGTAAGTGGAATGCGGACGTTCTGCTCCCCTTCCTTGCGAGGGAAGACAGCGGTGAACACTTCCGGAGCATAGTTGACAGGCTCGCCATCCGCCAGCTTGCCCTGGAACTCAAGCCTGACCTCGTACTGGCCATCTCCGGCTTCGGCAGAAATGACGCCCTGCCACTGGCCACGCTCAGCATCGTAATCCAGGCTACCAACCTCGTGTGCCTCACCCGCTTGGCTCACGGCCATTGTGGCCGTCGCATCTTTCAGATCCAGCCCCGGCTGCTCAGGTGTCACTGTAACAAGATACCGCGAACCGTCACCCGAGCCCGACGCTTTGACCACCACCGATACCGGTGGCCTGAGGGTTATGGTGCGGGTGAATTTTCTCATGAAGGTTTTGCCATCGGCGACCAGACTGAGCTGGTATTCGCCGGGCTCCTGCAACCGTTGTATGAGATCCCGATAGACGCCATCTTCCGGCGGTGAGTCTTCCGATAACACTTTGGTTCCGGAACGGCCATCGGAGGTGGTCAGGGTCAGGCTCACATCAATCACCTCTAGAAAAGCCGGATCGCGGACCAGTTCCCGGTCTTCATAGAAGGCTGCGTTAACGCTGACCGATTCGCCCCGGTAGAACCCTGACGGCAGATCATCCACAACCATCTTCAGATCACTGACTACCGTTACCCGGCTGCCCTCGCCCAGGGCTCCCTCTAGCTGCCATTGCCCGGCAGGCGGGCGATCGACAGTGATCAGGTCGTAACCAGGTTCGCTGACCCAGCGGACATTGCCGGGCTTATCATCAACCGAAGCCGGCTTGCCCTCAGGATCTACCAGAGCAAGGGGCTCAAAGGCATCACCTGAGCCCGGAGCCTCGCCTCTGAAAATCAGCGCCGTGAACTCTTCCACACCGGCATCCACCACAAAACCATTGTTCTCGATCGGCACCTGCTCCTGGGGCACCGCTGTATTCAGCGCCCGCAGGAAGACCCGATTCAGCTCATCGGCACTTTCAGCAACCGATCCACTACCATCCGTCTGCCTTGCCAATTCGGCCAGGAGGTCCAGATCAGCCTCATCGGACAGTGCAACGGTATGGATGGTCGCGCCCTGGCTTTTCAACAGTCCCAGCAGGTCATCGAGAATGCGCTGACGCTCACGCTCGTTGGCAGAGCCATCATTGGCGGCAATGTCTACCTGGCCATCAGTGAGCAGTATGAAATGGGTGTTTGCCAAGTCGGCGCTCAGGTAGTCGTCACTTGCAGTGGCAAGGGCAGCCCCGAGATTGGTACGCAGGGCAACAGAATTAATCCGGCCGGCCCGCTCAATGGCCAACTCACGCCATGCATCGTCTACGGTGCCGTGGGGCACCAGCATGTTGACGTACTGCCCGAAAGTCCAGATACCTGCGCGGCTGCCCTCCGGCAGAATACGCGCCAATAGCCTGACCGCCGGCTGGCGAAGATTCTCGGGGTCGTTCTTCTTCATGCTGCCGGAAATATCGACAATCACCCGCACATCGGCATCCGGGGGCAGTGTCGGAACATCAGACTCGGTTGGGGTTGATTGGGCCAGACTGGCAAGCGGGACACATAACAACAGGGAAATGCCGAGCAATACGGCGGCCATTCCTTTCATTGCAACTCCGTATCTCTGGGCCTGGCTCTTGCCTGGGCCGGTTTATTGTTCTTCTTTGGTCTGCCTAGTGTCCCGTCGGGTTAATTCGCTGACCTACTGAGCCCCAAAGGGCCTTGAGAGCTAGGCGCGATGGCGAAGGTTTGGTGGCTCCAAATCGAGACAGCGCAACGCGGCTACCAAGGCCCCAGCGGCTCGCAGTAGGCCAACGAATTAACCCGACGGGACACTAGCGCCTGGTCAGCCGGTAACGGACAAGGTCGAGCATCCACACCAGCAGCATGGCCATGGCCGCAAGACCCAGGTTGAAAAAGGCGCGCCCGGCTTCTTCGGGATTACCAAGAATGCCTTCGTAGCCGCCGTGCAGCCAGGCGGGGATCCACCAGCTGAGGGCTTCAGAGGACTGGACCGGAGTCAGGAAAATGACCACCAGCGCTGCCTGAAGCAAGGTCCGGACGCCGTAGACCGGTATGATCCGGAACAGCTTTGAAAAGGTGTAGAAAAAGACCACGAACGCAAGCGCGTAGAGCGTCCAGAAAATGCCATAGGCCATCTGTGTATCTGAATCCATTGCCCAAGTACCTAACTAGAGTATCCAGTGAATTATGTGGTCTTCCCAGTCCTGCTCCGGAATCTCGGCCTCCGAAGTAACCCGGTTCTGCACCGACACCCCAGCCTGGTGGACCGTAGCAGGGTCCCCCGAGCGTAAAGGGTGCCAGTCTGCCAGCGGCCGATCCTCGGCCAGGGTGCGATAGGCGCAGGTGAAGGGCAGCCAATGGTAATCGCTAACTGTGCCGGGTGTCAGTACCGTGCAGGCGGGAACCTTTTCCAGCCTGGTGGAATAGACGGTACAGCCACAGGTTTCGGTATCCATGTAGCGACAGACAAGGTCGGTATAGTAAACATCTCCGGTGTCCTCGTCTTCCAGCTTGGCCAGACAGCACTTGCCACAGCCATCGCACAGGGACTCCCATTCCGAGGGGGTCATCTCATCCAGCCGCTTACGCTGCCAGAAGGGAATCTGGGCTATCACTCGGCACGCTTCCTCAGTTTTTGATTGAACTCTACAAGGTAACTATCTAGTTTGTCAGGCATTTGCAGGAAGAAGCCTTGATCGGAAATCGCCTCGATAACCTGGGAACCGGTGACTTTCGCCAGCTTGCGCTCACCGGTAAGCAACAGATCCATGGTATGGACCGGCTTGCCAAAGGCATTGCGCAGGGGCTCAGGCAGGTCTCCCCATATCTGGCCCCGCTTGGTGTACACATAGGTATCGCTGTTCTTGCTACTCCGGAATACGGAGATGAACTGTCGTTCGGCTGTCATGGTCAAAATCGGTTTCCTGGACAATAGTCTGTAATAAAGTGGCGGTGGCAGATTCCTGGTTCACGGCCTCTACACGGAGGCAGGCGGGCCCGGGGTTTCTGCGGCCGGTAGTCATACCTGGCTTTTATCCCGGGCTTCGCCGTCGAGCACGGCACGTACCTGATCCTTAACCGGCTCGGTCAGGGCCTGCCGCCAGCCCATGAACAATATACTCCGGGCCAGAGCCTGCTCATCGCTTCTGGCGTGCACAAGGGCCTCCAGACGACGCCTGGGCGCCAGCAATTCCACCGGTACATCATTTTTCTCAGCGGCCCTGGTTAACAGCCGCTTGACCTGCTTATAGGTCCCCTGCTCGTCCCGGGTCAGCGGCGCAGCTATGGATTCGATGTCTTCCGGGGCTGACGCCTGGGCCTGGGCCTGGGCAACGATGTTCAGCAACAGGTCACCATAACGTCTGACCACCACCGGAGGCACATCTTCAACCGCCGACAGGGCGCCGGCCGACGACGGGCAGCGTTCTGCAATATTGATCAAGGCGTTGTCAGACAGTACCCGATTGCGGGGCCGGTCCCGGCGTCGACATTCTTCCTCACGCCAGACCGCCAGCGCTCTGAGTATCCGCTGCCTGGCCGGATTAAGACGCCAGCCGCCGCGGATTTTCAGGTAGTAATGCTCTGGCTCCACCTGCAGGCTTAAATCATCGGCAAAGCGGGTGGATTCCTCCGCCAGGGCTTCCGCCAGGCCCCGAGCCTGCAGACGCTCAACGACCCAATGGTACAGGGGCTTCAGGAACCGCACATCGTCCAGGGCATACCGCTCCTGGGCCGTGGTCAGTGGTCGGGCCAGCCAGTCTGATCGGGTGGCGGATTTATCGAGGCTGTGGTCAAACAGGGTTTCCACCAGGCGGGCATAGCCCACGGAAAAACCGGCACCCGCCAGGGCTGCGCCAATCTGAAGGTCCAGCACGCCGGCGGGGGCTATGCCAAGCCAGTGGCGAAAAAGCTCCAGGTCTTCACTCATGGCGTAAAGCAGCTTGGGTCGTTCCGGATCCGCCAGTAGTTGCCGGAAGCCCTGGGACTGCTCTGCCACCGACGGATCAACCAGGCAGAAGGACTCCCCAAGGCCAAGCTGAACAAGGCCCGGGATCGGATAAAATGTCGACACCCGCTCAAACTCGGTATCAAGGGCGAGCAATTCTCCGGCGCCCTCGCTCAGCCAGGCATCAAGCTCTTCGGGTTGGTGGATCCAGCGAGTCGGGGCTGGCTCGGGTATGGTGACCATAAACAGTACTCAAGGTGGTCATTCGGCCAGCGGTTTGCGCCCGCGAAATGCATGGGTGAGAGTGAAGCCATCAACGTAGCCGAGCTCACCGCCCACGGGAATGCCATGGGCGAGCCGGGTAATCAGCACCCGGTGACTGGCATTGGGGCTGTCCAGCCGGTCGGCAATGTAATGGGCGGTGGCCTCGCCTTCCACGGTCGGGTTGGTGGCAAGGATCAGCTCAGTGATGCCTTCGTCGCGGACCCGGCGCAGGAGCCGGTCGATACCGATATCCCCCGGCCCGACGCCGTCGATCGGGGACAGATGCCCCATCAGCACAAAGTAGCTGCCGCGGTAGTCTCCGGCCTGCTCGATGGCCAGCAGATCAGACGGGCTTTCAACCACGCACACCATTCCCGTGTTGCGCTCAGGATTCTGGCACAAGCCACAGACCGGTGTGTCGGAAAAATTCTGGCAGGTATCGCATCGCCTCACCCCTGCCATGGCATCAGCCAGGGCGCCGGCCAGGCGCTCACCGCCGGCCCTTCCTTTCTCAAGCAGGTGAAACGCCATGCGCTGGGCGGTTTTCTGGCCAACCCCGGGCAGACATCGCAACGACTCGACGAGTTCATCAACCAATGGGCTAAACGCCATTCAGACTCCTAGGTCAGGCTGAAGGTAGACATGGTAAACGGACCCGCTCTCAGAAAGGCATCTTGAACCCGGGGGGCAACCCGAGGCTTGAAGCCATGCCGGACATCTTTTCCTTCTGGTTTTCTTCCACCCGACGCACGGCATCATTCACCGCTGCCGCCAGCAGGTCTTCCAGGATGTCCTTTTCTTCCGACAGCAGTGAGGGGTCAATCTCTACATTGCGAACGTCGTGACGACCGGTCATGGTCACCTTGATCAGGCCCGCGCCGGACTCGCCCACAACCTCTGCCTTGGCGATCTCTTCCTGAGCTTTCTGCATCTCCTCCTGCATTTTCTGGGCTTTCTTCATCATGTCGCCCATGCCGTTCATCATCTGGCTTTCCTCTCATGTCGTAAACCAATGGGGTCACAAGTGGCGCAAAAACCGGCGTTACCACCTGCGCTTGCGGGCGCGCCTGACTGGCGCTGCCACAGGCTACAGCTACTCAAGCGGCCGTATACTGTCTTCGACTACCCGCCCTTCAAATCGTTCAACTATGGATTGTACCAGCGGATCGGTGCGAATTGACGCTTCCGCCGCCAACTGCCGCGCCCGCCTTGCACTCTCTTCGTAGATGGCCGGGGTCTGGTCACCGGGCGCACCCTCTTCAACCTGCAGGCGAATGCCTGTTGCAAAATAGCTGGCCAGGGCCTGCTGGATCTTTTCCCGATGGCGGTCGGTCAGCAGGCGGGCATGGCCCTGGTCCAGAGTAAGCGTGACCAGGTCGCCCTGGCGCTGGAACGCCGCATTACTGGCCAGGTTGCCGGGCATGCCCACCACGCCAAGACTGCGAAAATCTCGGGCCCAGCTGAATTCTCCCTCAGGCGCACTGGCAGCCTGCGCTGGTTCGGGCCCATGGCCTTCAGCGCCCATCAGATTGGCGGCTGGGGGTTTCTCTCGCTCTGGTGCTCTTTCAGGTTCTGGTTCTGGCTCTGGTTTGACAGCGTTCGCACTGGCAGGACCGGTGGCCGTGTGTTCCTGTTGCGATGGCTCAGTCGCTGGCCTGGCATCCTCTTGCGCAATGCTTGCATTGGAAACCGCCGTATCAGATGGCACTTCATCGAGCACTGACATGGCCTGTGCGGCTTCGTCGTAATCCGTCAGGCTGTCCAGGTAGGCGTCCTGGTCGCTAAAAGGCGATGCCTCGGCCAGCTCAGACTCGGCTTCTGGCCCGGGCTCACCCGATAGCGGGCTGGTTGCGGTTATCTCAGGCTCGGGGTCAGATTGTGGCTGTTCCGCCACACCTGAGTGTTCTCCTGGCCCAACGTTGGACGACTGCTGGACCGGAGGCTGAACCTCCGCCCCCAGCTCCGGGCCCGCTATCGGGGCCGCAGGTGTAATCCTGGCCGGTGCCTGCCCAGGGTCAGGTTCGTCCTTGGTCTGCGATTCTTTGGGAGCAGGCGCTGTCGGTGGTTCGCGCCGGTCTGAGCCCGGACGGAAGGCGAGCATCCGGAGCATGGCCATCTCAAAGCCCATGCGCGCGTCCGGCGTAATGGCCAGGTCCTTACGACCCATCAGGGCGGCCTGGTAGAAGAGCTGGGCATCTTCAGCGCTCAATTGCCGCGCCAGGGACTGGACCTGATCCGCATCACCCAGGGCGTTATCCGCAGTGCCCGGAACCACCTGTTCCATGGTAACCCGATGAAAAAGCGACAGCAGGTCAGACAGAATGGCACCGTAGTCCGGGGCAAAATCCGAGATCCGGCTGATTTCCGCTAACAGCGCCGGCCCGTCATTGCGGGCAAGCGCATTAACCAGTTGTTCAATGTCCCGCTGGTCAATGGTGCCCAGCATGCTGCTGACATCCCGGGCGCCAAGCTGCTGGTTGCCGAAGGCGATGGCCTGGTCGGTAAGACTGAGCGCATCCCGCATGCTGCCGTCGGCGGCCCGGGCCAGCTGCCAAAGGGCGGGCTCTTCAAAGGGGATCTGTTCCTCGCCCAGAACAAAGCGCAGATGGCCGGCGATATGCTCCGGCGTCATCCGTTTGAGATTGAACTGAAGACAGCGGGACAGAACAGTGACCGGCAGCTTCTGCGGGTCTGTGGTGGCAAGCAGAAACTTGACGTGTTCCGGCGGCTCTTCCAGGGTTTTAAGGAAGGCGTTGAAGGACTGGTTGGTCAGCATGTGCACCTCGTCGATCAGGTACACCTTGAAGCGGCCACGGCTGGGCGTGTACTGAACGTTGTCGGTCAGTTCGCGCATGTCGTCAACGCCGGTACGGGAAGCCGCGTCAATTTCAATCAGGTCGACAAACCGGCCTTCCTGGAGCTCACGGCAACTGGAGCACTCGCCGCAGGGACGTGGGGTAATACCGGTTTCACAGTTCAGGCAGCGGGCCAGCAGACGCCCTATGGTGGTCTTGCCGACGCCACGGGTGCCGGTAAAAAGGTAGGCATGGTGCAGGCGCTGGTGCTCGAGAGCGTGAATCAATGCCTGAAGCACATGCTCCTGACCGACCATATCCTCGAAGGTTTTCGGGCGCCATTTTCGGGCAAGTACCTGGTAGCTCATGAATGCGTCAACTGCTGCTGTAAATGCGGCTAACCTTAGCACGGACGGTGGAGGAGAAGAAGCCAAACAACCGCTGCCCAGAGGCCCGGAAGCCAGGCTCAAAGCCGTGAAAACGCTGCTTTAGCCGGAACAGGCGAAGACTTATCGAGAGGAGGAAAACGAATTCAGAAAATCTGGGGGTGACCCCGCCAGCAACACTCCGGCACACAAGTCCACCGCTTCGGCTGCTCCCTTCCGGGCCTGACCGGGTTCACGGTTTATCGTTGCGGAGGCACCGACAGGGCCACCATAACGATCCGGACAGCTCATCCGGATGCGGCGCGCATATTAGCAGGCAGGACCGGTGGCATCAATCCCAATCGGAAAAGGAACTTCATCGCACCGGAACCAGCAGGCGAGACTGTAGCGGGTACGCTGGGCTGTAATCACCTCGTGGGGGACCTCCTCGCTCATGAAAACCACCATCCGGCCGGCTTCGGGCAACACCGTTCCGCATAGCTCATTGGAGGATTCGCGGTTATATACCTGCAAAACGCCGCCGTCCTGTGCCTGCCAGCCTTCGTTAAGGTACAGCACCAGGCTGACCACCCGGGATGCCCGGCCCCGGAAACTGTCAAGGTGACGCTTGTAGAAATCCCCGGCCTCATAGGTGGCGTAGTGAGCCTCAAATCGCCTCAGACCGAGAAAGGCGCGCTCGTTCAACCCTCGCCTGACGCCCTCAAGACATTCAAACAACGCCTTCTGCGGCGCGCTGTCACCCTTGAGCCAGGCAATCCGATCCCGTCTCACAGATTTGTCATGGGTATGGCCCAGTCCGCGGCCAACGCCGGCAATCGCCATGGCGTCTGCCTCATGCAGTGCCGATACTTCAGCCTGTAGCTCAGCCAGCAATTGTGGCGTCAGCCACGCCCTGGCATCCAGCGAAGACCAACCACACTCGGCCAGCTCCACCGTCATGGTGTCTAGTAACGATTCGAAGAGTTTTTGCCTTGAAAGCTCTGAATTCGGTGGACGACAGGCAGTGGCGCGATAGCCAGGAGGCAGGCCAAATGAAAAAAGTACGGTTGCGTCCAATACCTTGCTCCCGTAGCGGATGGATGGCACTTATTCTTGGGAGTCTAGCTGTATTCCGCACTGGACGCGCGCGTTCGTTTTGCGCTAAAGATACGGATATACCCGTAAAACGTCGCCACGCACAAGAACCTCAATCTGACTTATTTCTTTCCAACCCTAAATATTTTTTTATTCTTGACATGAAGTTGAAGACAATATTAATCGGCAGCAAGGGTTCATAATAGCCAAACGGACTGAAGTGAATGATCCATGCCTTTCTTATAGAATCAGAGTTGTTGGGCAAACTGCTGTGAATAGTACCGGGAAGATGAACAATTATATCGCCTAGTTTCCCCTCCACTACCGTGACGTTGCGCTTCCACTCTTTGTCATGGTCAAGAAATAACGCTCCTGAATTCGCGCGAACAGCATGTTTTAACAAACCAACACTATTAGAACCGGAAACATACTGCATACACCCGTTGCACTCATCAAAATCATGGAGCGGTATCCAAAAATGAACGCTCTTCATCGATTTCACCGAACTTTTATAGGCTTGATCCTGGTGCCATTCCACCATTCCTCCGCCTGGCCACTTATAGATAGCGTGGTCAAAAGAAACAAACGCACTGCGTCCCAGCAGACGGGTAGCAATTTTCTGACAGGCCTGAACAATTTCGCTCTTAGCTAAACCAGGGTATTCTTTTAGCAAATGGTTCCTCTCAATGACGAGCGAGCCTCTAACCTCTTCTGGCTGTGCGCATGGTTCAACCGGAAGAGCCTCCTTCTCAGGCAACTTGAACAGTTCATCAATTGACGCTCTTGCATTTAAAAGATGATGAGATGGAAGGGCTTCAGAGAGGTGTAGTACACCGTTCTGGAAGAGCGTTTCTTTTATCGATAGATCGTCTGCTCTAGCGTGCATTTAATCTCACCCTTAGTTATCTTTTTGTTGGCGACCAGGCACCGATCTCTTTATTTCTGACCACGGTGACGATCGCTAGGGAAACAGAAAAAATGGCCATAAGAAAACAGCAAATGTTTTCATTTATTGCTCTTCGCACATTTAAACCTACGAACGTATATGCCAAGATAGCCGAAACTATCGTTACCGGCACGACATAATAACTCATAGCCGCGACAGTTGTGATCGCGCCAGAAACTATAGCTGCCAAAATGAGGTAAGGCAAAAGCCAACGAAGAATCTTGTGACTGAATATCTGCCATGAGTACAAGCCACCATAATAAGGATTTAATATATTATAGTTGTTTATCACGGTAAATATCCCATGCGCCATCGTCCGCCTTGTTCTGCTAAGCTCGCCTGATGCTGTATTGGATTTCTTGTATACCGCTTTAACGGCTCTATCAGTGATCACACCGAGCTTTTCCCGAGCGCAAATTATTGTTATTTCCAGATCAGAGCAGGAACCGGCATTAAACTCTTCACAAAGTATCTTTCTTGTGGCAAAAAGTGAACCGCTCACGCCCACTGAACATCCTAGTTTCGACTCAAGACTTCGCAAATACATTTCGTAAATGATGTACCAGTATTTCAGAGAATATTGCGGGTAATCGACAATATCATAAGAACTGACAGCCCCAATGTAGGGATCTTCAAAGTGGCGAACAAGCTTACTCACAGCGCATGAGTCAGATAATGTGTCGACGTCGGTGAAAATCAAAATCTCGCCTTTAGCTTCAGCAATTCCCTGAGCCAGTGCTCTCTCCTTCCCCTGACGAATTGGAAGAGATATTAAATTTACTAATGGATTCGATTGAATGATAGCGACAGTACCGTCTGTACACCCATCATCAACAAATAGGTAATCTATTTTTGCCGGATCATAGTTATTGTTCGTTAGGTTTTCTATCTTGGCTTCGATGGCAGACTCAGCATTATGAACAGCGACAATAACAGTGACGGTAGGCTCGGCGTTATTCGTGAGGTAACTTCTTTTTTCTCTATAACTATAAACGGAGCCGATGATCCATAATAAGAATGGATATACGAAAATGGTATATATGGCCAACATGGCAGCAGACTTACTGTAGACTTCCATTTCGTGCCTCTAAATTCTTTTAAACCTGGTTGCCAACATCTTCGGTCACGTGTTCGTAGCTTTTAGATGCATTTTGCACTATTTTTGCGAACGAAAGACTTACGAGCGAGCCAACACAATAAGGGCAGTGTAGCTTGTCATTGCGGTTTTTCGAGTGACATGTATATTTTTATTTCACTATTAGCGAAAACCGGTAGTCGGTGTGGTAGAAGAGGCTTATAAAGGAAATACAGCATTTCGTCTCACTGGACGCACGCGTTCATTTTGCGCTAAAGATACCGATATACCCGTAAGCTCTATCCACTAACGCTACGCATAATTCAGAGGTGCATCTTGCCCATCACCCCAGGCCAGTGGTCGTTTACCCGATGGGTCACCATTGGTCAGCTTGAAGCCCTTGAAGTCCACCACCCTTTGTTTGGCGCCCGGCTGTTTCTGCAGGGGGCTCATCTGACCCAGTTTGGCCCTGTCGGGGAGCCGGGCTGGCTTTGGGTGAGCGAAACCGCGCGCTACGAAACCGGGCGGGCTATTCGCGGTGGCATTCCGGTTTGCTGGCCCTGGTTTGGGGACCCGGCCCGCAACCCGCCGGAAGTGCGGCGGCGGATTCTGACGGACAGCGCCCATGGGTTCGCCCGCACCGCTGTGTGGAAACTGGAGGATGTCCGTGAAACTGCTCATGAGATTGAAATCAGCCTGTCCCTGGATGCGGACACCGATTTCGAAGACCTCTGGCAGGGCCGCGCCCGTGCGCTACTGACCTTCAGCTTCTCGGCAGAGGGCTGCCAACTGGCGCTGACCACCTCAAACGCCGACCGGGAGGCTCTCGCCTTCACCGAGGCGCTGCACAGCTATTTCCCGACCCCCGATATCAGCGATACTCGAATTCGCGGGCTGGATGGCGCCACCTACATCGACACCCTGGATGGCTGGCAGTCGAAAGTGCAGAAAGGTCCGGTCCGGTTCGAAGGCGAAACCGACCGGATCTACGAATCCGGCGGCGACCTGCGCATTGCCACACCGGCCAGGCTGCGCCTGCTGGGTTCCGCCGGCAGCGACTCAACCGTGGTATGGAACCCGGGTCCTGCCAAGGCGCGACGTTTGACGGACTTTCCCGATCAGGCCTGGCGGACCATGCTGTGTGTCGAGACTGCCAATGCAGGCAATGACTATCAGGTATTAAATAGCGGCCAAAGCCATACCCTGGCATTGATGCTCCGCCGGGGCTGAAGGCCGTTGCCCGGCTGCGCTATCTTCGAGGCGCTACCCACGCCTATAATGGCGACAAAACAATTACCGATGGAGCGGCAACGCTCCCGGCATAGCCTTTGCCGGCAGACAAGGAGTCGCAATGAGCCTCAGTTCTTTCCTCAAATCCAAGCTGGTGCCGGCCTCGCTGGATGAAAAGGTCAACCGCATCCGCAAGCCCATTGGCAGCCTCGGCTATGATCCCTGGGGCTACAACAACGAAGCCATAAAAGTCGGCTACTCCCTGACCCAGCAGCTCTACGAAAAGTACTTCCGTGTAGAGGCTGAAGGCGTTGACAAGGTGCCCGCGGAAGGCCCGGTGCTGATCGTTGCCAACCACAGCGGCCAGCTCCCCCTGGACGGGCTGCTGATCGGCTACGCCCTGGCTTCCCGTGAAAACAAACCACGCATGCCCCGGGCCATGATTGAGCGGTTTTTCCCCACGGTGCCCTACCTGGGCAACCTGCTCAATGAAATGGGGGCCGTGCTTGGAGACCCGATCAACTGCGCCAAGATGCTGGCCAATAATGAGGCGGTGGTGGTCTTCCCTGAAGGGATACGGGGCTCCGGCAAGCTCTACAAAGACCGCTACCAGCTCAAGCGGTTCGGCAACGGCTTCATGCATCTGGCGATGAAATACAAGGCCCCGATTGTGCCGGTGGGCGTGGTGGGCTGCGAAGAAACCATCCCCGCCATCGCCAATTTCAAGCCTCTCGCCCATGCCCTGGGTCTGCCCTACGTTCCCATTGCGCTACCGGTGGTTTTCCCGGCCAAGGTCCATCTCAACTTCGGCGACCCAATGATGTTTGATGACACCGATATTACCGAAGACCAGATTGCAGAGCGGGTAGAACAGGTGAAGGCAAGCATCAGTGCGCTTATCGACAAGGGCCTCAACGACAGGAAAAGGTTGTTCTAATGGACCAGGCACGCAGACCTCGTATCCTAGTCACAGGGGCCGCCGGTGCGCTGGCCCAACAAGTCATTTCCCGTCTTCGAAAGGACTGCGACCTGGTGGCGGTGGATTTCCGCGAGCAGGTCTACCTGGGTGACGAGATTCCCAGCTACTGCATCGATTTCAACAAGCGGGGTTTCGAAGACCTGTTCCGGCGTTATGAATTCGATGGCGTGATTCACATGGGCCGCATCATGTCCAGCCAGGAAACCCGCATGCGCCGCTACAATGCCAACGTACTCGGCACCCAGCGGATGCTGGACCTGAGCCATAAATACGGCATTACGCGAGTGGTCATTCTTTCCACCTATCACGTTTATGGCGCGGTCGCCTACAATCCCGCGCTGATCGAGGAAGATGCGCCTCTCAAGGCCGTGGGGCTGAGCATGGACCTCATCGATTCCGTGGAACTGGAGAACCTGGCCAACATCTACCTATGGCGCTACCCGGACCTGAACATCACCATCCTGCGGCCATGCAACATCGTCGGCCCCGGTGTACGCAATTCCATCAGTACGCTCCTGTCCAGCGAGCGGGCTCCGGTGCTGGCCGGATTTTCGCCGATGATGCAGTTCATCCATATTGACGACATGGCGGATGCCATCGTGCTGGCCTATCAGAAAGACCACAAGGGCATCTACAATGTTGCCCCGGAGGACTGGGTTGCCTATCAGCATGCCCTCAAGCTCTGTGGCTGCAAACGACTGCCCATCCCGTCCGTTCCGCCGTTGGTGCCGAAGCTGATCCTGAAGACGCTGGGGCTGCGAAGCTTCCCGCCGTATTTGCTAAGCTTCTTCAAATACCCGGTAGTGATTGATGGCCGTGCCTTTGCCAGGGCGTTCGACTTCAAGCCAAAACGGCCGCTTAAGGCTATCTTCCGATTCTATCGGGAAAACAAAAAACCGATATAACCGCCCTGACCCGTTCAGCCCCCGGTTTATCCGACCCTGTACCGATGATGTATTCTTCGAAGTACCACAGGATGTGAAGAGCCATGGTTACAGATTTCAGCCTGATCAGTCACTCGGCAGCAGCCCTGACGTTTCTTCTGCTGGCACTGTTGATCGCAAGGAAGTACCTGCGGCGGGAGGCTGATCGGGCCCTGTTCCTGGCGTCTCTGGTGTCAGTTCTGTGGGCGACTTCCCTGGTTACCCAGAACCTGTGGAGCCAGCCTCCCTTCTTCCTTCGTTATGTTATTGAACTGCTCCGGGACGCGGCCTGGATCACCGTTGTATTCGCATTGATTCGCGACGGTGCCCGCAACTCCGAACTTGCCGGCCGCACCCAGGGTATATTGGGCACTACCGCCATCGTGCTTGTTACCGGCTTGCTGCTGAGTGGCGTACTCGAGTATCTGCTGGGCTGGCAGATACTCAGCGGCAAAACCAAGGTGATAGGCCAGATTGCCCTGACGCTGCTTGGCATCTGCCTGGTTGAACAGATATGGCGTAACTCGATGTCGTTCGGGCGCTCCAGCGTCAAGTACACCTGTATCGGCATCGCCACCATCTTCATCTTTGACTTTCTGATGTACGCCGATGCGCTTCTGTTCGGGCAGATATCCAGCTCGTTCTGGAATGCCCGCGGAGCGGTGAACGCCCTGGTGGTGCCGCTGTTTGCGGTCAACATGATCAATACCCGGCGCCAGCCGGTAGACTTCCAGCTGTCCCGGAATGCGGTATTCCACGTTGGCACCTTCGTTTTTGCCGGCGCCTACATGCTGTTTGCCGCCGCCGGTGGCTATTACGTCCGCGTGCTGGGGGGCGAATGGGGGGATGCGCTCCAAGTGCTATTCTTCACCGTGCTGCTGGCATTTCTGGCGATGCTGCTGACCTCAACCCGGTTCCGGGTCAAGCTGATGATGTTCATCAGCCAGAACTTTTTCGATTACAAATACGATTACCGCGATGAATGGCTGAAGATGACCCAGGTGTTCGCCAACCTGAGCGACGACCCGCCCCTGCCGGAACGGGTTGTGCGGATACTGGCGGGCCTGGTGGAAAGCAACTCGGGGGTGATCTGGATTCGCGATGAGGACGGCAATTACGCCCTTAACACGGCCGTTAACATGGCGCCGCCCAAATACACTTCCATCGATGGCAAGTGCGAACTGGTGCGTTTTTTCGGTGAGCGGGAATGGATTATTGACCTGCACGAGTACCGGGTCGACCCCATCAGTTACAATTTAGTGGAAATACCCGACGCGGTGCTCAAGTTCGCTGATGGATGGCTGGTGATTCCCATGTACCTTGGCGACAGCCTGTACGGCATCGCCCTGGTGGGCAACCCCTACGCCAAGGTAGAGCTGAACTGGGAAAACTTTGACCTGGTGCGGGTGGTGGCAAGGCAGACCTCCAACCTGCTGGCCCAGGCCGATGCCCAGAACCGTCTTTCCCGGGCCATGCAGTTCGAAGCCGTGAGCAAGGCGTCAGCGTTTATGGTGCACGACCTGAAGACCCTGATCGCCCAGCTCTCGCTGCTCGTCCGCAACGCGCCCAAGCACAGGGATAACCCGGCCTTCATCGACGACATGATCCGCACTACAGACCATGCGGTACAGAAAATGGCCAACCTCGTGGACCACATTCGCAAGCCGGTGGAAGACACCTTCGAGGTCAAGCCGATTGATCTTTATGGACTGATTTCGGAACTGGCAGCCCATTATGGGCGTCATCGTCCTGCCCCTGTGGTAGAAGGTCCCACGGACCCGGTCCTGGTGGCCGCCGATCCCGAGCAGTTACGGAGCGTGCTGGGACACCTGATCCAGAATGCCCAGGATGCCACCTCGCCGGAAGGCGATGTGACCTTGACGATGAAAACTGCCAGTGGCAACGTCGTTCTGTTTATCCAGGATAACGGCTCAGGCATGAACGAGGATTTCATCAAGACCCGGCTCTTCAAGCCGTTCGAAAGCACCAAGGGTCTGACAGGCATGGGGATCGGTGCTTACCAGGCCCGCGAATACCTGCGCAAGATCGGCGGCAATATTGATGTGACCAGCGAACCAGGCGTGGGTTCCTGTTTTTCGGTTCGCGTCCCTATATTCCAACCCGACCCGGAGCGGATTGAAGCCCGGCAATCCAGAAGCGAAAAGGCTGCGGAGCTTACGGTTACTGAGCCGGTGCCAGGCGCAATACAGACCGGCGATGACAAATGATTGGCGTTTTTCAAATTACCGATGTGCTGGCATTGCAATGCGTCAATGATCAGTGAAAAATCTAGACCATACTTAAATACGACATAAGATGGACTTCCGGCACAACTGCCGGCCGACAATTAAAAAAGGATTTGGCCCTGCTGTGAGTAAACGACTTTTAATCGTTGAGGACGACCCAGGACTGCAAAGCCAGATGCGTTGGTGTTTCAGTGATGAACTGGAAATTGGCCTGGCCAACGACCGGGATTCAGCCCTGGCCGCATTGCGGCGGATGGAACCTGATGTCGTGACACTTGACCTTGGCCTGCCCCCGGACCCGGGCGGCGCCAGCCAGGGCTTTGCCCTGCTGGAAGATATTCTGCGCCTGGCACCCCAGACGAAAGTCATCGTGGTGACTGGCCGGGAAGACAAGGAAAACGCGGTCAAGGCCATTGGCATGGGCGCCAGCGACTTTTACCAGAAGCCGCTGGATGCGGACATTCTTACCTTCGTAGTCAACCGCGCCTTGCGCCTGTCCGAGCTTGAGCGCGAGAACCGCGAACTCACCAATCAGCCCAACGGCACCTCCATCAAGGGTATTGTGGCGGCCAGCCCCCAGATGATGACCGTGTGCCGGACTCTCGAGAAAGTCGCGCCTGCGGATGTCACCACACTGATCACCGGGGAAACCGGCACCGGCAAGGAACTGCTGGCCCGGGCATTGCACGACCTGAGCCATCGCGCCAGCAAGCCGTTCGCCGCCATTAACTGCGCCGCGATTCCCGAGAATCTGCTGGAAAGCGAGCTGTTTGGCTATGAAAAAGGCGCCTTCACGGGCGCCACCCAGAGCAAGAAGGGCAAGATTGAAACCGCCAACGGGGGCACGCTTTTCCTCGATGAAATCGGTGACATGCCCATGGCGCTGCAGTCCAAGCTGCTTCGTTTCCTGCAGGAGCGAGTGGTCGATCGTGTTGGCAGCGTCCAGCCGGTTGCGGTTGACGTGCGGGTGGTCTGCGCAACCCACCGGGAAGTGAAGCAATTGATCGAAAAAGGCGACTTCCGGGAAGACCTTTATTACCGGATCAGCGAAATCACCCTTGACGTACCCGCCCTGCGGGATCGCGACGGCGACGCCCTGGTGATTGCCAACTCCCTGCTGAAGAGTTTGGGCAAGCAGATGGACCGCCCGAATCTGAGCTTTGCCGAGGACGCGGTGGCAGCCATCAGCCAATACCCCTGGCCCGGCAACGTGCGTGAGATGATCAACAAGGTCAAGCGCGCCATTATCATGGTGGATGGCAAGCGCATTGGCGCCGATGACCTGGAGCTTGAGTGCGACAAGACCACGCTCTCCAACACCCAGCTCAACCTGCGCCAGGTGCGGGAAACCGCCGAGAGCCAGGCCATTACCCAGGCCCTGCAGACCAGCGGCTTCAACATGGCCCAGGCTGCCCGTCTGCTGGGCATTACAAGGCCGACTCTGTATAACCTCACGGACAAATACAACATAGAGACCTCGTCTGAACCCTCCAGCGTGTGAGCGAGGCATTTCAGTGCAACCGGATTTAAGGAAGGTTAACAACGTGAAACCAAGTAACAGCGTCATGAAGTCACTGCCATTCGCCCGCGCAGCTTTACTCTCTGTTGCGATCAGTGTTGCGCTCGTTGGTTGTGGTGACGAAGACAACATGAGCCAGGACGAAATCCAGTATATGAGTCACCTGGACCAGTCCCGGTTCTTCCAGCGTCAGGGCGAGCTCAGGGCGAGCACCCTGGAGGCACGCAGCGCCATAGACCTGCAACCCGCCAATGCCGACCCGTACTTTGTCATAATCAATAACCTGCTCACAGCGGGTGATGCGGTGAACGCCGAGCGTCAGGTCGATATGCTCGAGGAAATCATGACCGATGAGGTCAGAACAGACACCATCAACAACCGGATGAACCTGATCCGGGCCAAGGCCAACCGTCTGCGGGGCAATACTGACGAAGCCCTTGCCCACCTCGACAAGATCAAGGATCCGGACCGCTCCCAGGAGATCGAGGCAGCGCTTGTCCGGGGTGATGCCCTGCTTACGGCCAGACGCCTGGATGAGGCGGAACTGGCCTATAACCGCGCCCGCGAGCTGGATGGCGGATCGGTTGACCCGCTCATAGGTCTGTCCCGCGTAGCCTATACCCGCGGCGACATGGAGCAGGCCCAGGCGCTGATCGAAGAAGCCAAGGAGATCGACGAGTCCGAAGCAGAGCTCTGGCTGTGGCGGGCTCAGCTCGCCCATTCCAACGAACAATGGGGGCAAGCCGAAGAGGCGTATATCCAGGCTCTGGAAGATATTGGCCAGTTCGATGTCATGACCTACCGCAAGTACGAGACCATCTCGGCACTGGTAAGGGTTCTCAGGGAACAGGGCAAGGCGTCTGAAGCGTTTGTGTATGAAGAAATACTGGCCAAGTCCGCGCCTGGAACCATCAAGAGCAATCTGGTGGCTGCCCAGTCTGCCTACAACGATGGCGACCTGAACCTGGCAGCCCGCTACCTGAACGAGGTGCTGGCCCAGTCACCGAGCCACGAGCAAAGCGCACTTATGCTCGGCATGATCCGGTTCCGCCAGGGTCGTACCGAAGAGGCCGCCCGACTGCTCGGACCCCTGGCTGAAGCCGAAGACTCCGAGGCTGCCTCCAAGCTGTTGGCGGCGGCCCGTATACAGCTTCGGGATCCGGATGAAGCCCGCCGTATACTCGACAACCTGGAAGACAAGGACAGCGACCCGGGCGTGCTTGCACTGGTGGGTATCGCCACCCTGGCCGGCGGCGACAAGCAGGCCGGTGAAGAACTGATCAGAAGATCCCTGGAAATGGCGCCGGACAACAATTCCCTGCGTATCCGCTTTGCCCGCTATCTGGTGCAGGAAGGTGAGACTGACCAGGCCATCGAACAGGCCCAGCAGGTGATGGAGCGGGACCCGGATTCGACCGATGCCCGGGTTCTCATGATCCAGGCCCATATTGCCAGCGGTGACACCAATGCCGCTGTGGAATCGGCGAACGCATGGGTCAAGGAAAAGCCCGACGAAGCACAGCCGAAGCTGGCCAGGGGTGAACTGGCCATGCGCATGGAAGACCCCGCCGACGCCAAACGCTATTTTGAAGAAGCGGCGGCTGCCGACCAGGATGACCCCAGGCCCCGTATTGCCCTGGCCAACCTCGCCCGCAGCCAGGACAATACTGATGAAGCCGCCAGCCATTACAAGGCAGCTGTAAAACTCGCGCCCGACAATCGCCAGGCACTGCAGGGCCTGGCCAACACCCTGGGACGGGACGAAACCGCCGGTTTCCTTGGCGACATTGTCGAGAACAATGAAGCGGTGACCGGCCCCCGCCTCATTCTGCTGGAATATGCCCTGACCAATGGCGACACCGGCAGCGCTGATAACCAGACCGCGAAGCTGCTGGAAACCTCCGATCCAGATGAGCCTTCCGAGCTCGCGCCTGCTGTGGCCAGTGTCTACAACAACGTGGCCGGACAGAAAATGAGAGCCGAGGAGTTCGACCAGGCCCAGGCCATTCTCAAACGGGCCCGTGCCCTCTTTCCGAATAACGAAGACGTGATGCTGCAGTCAGCCTCGCTGGCGTTCCGGTCGGATCGCGAATCGGACGGCCGGGATCGCCTCCAGGAAGCCAAGAAGGCCCAGCCGGATTCTCCCCGCCCCTTCCTGCTGGAAGCGGCCTACCTGACCGAGCAAGGCCGCCACAAGGAAGCGGTGGAGAACTATCAGCTGGCCCTGGAAAAACAGCGCAGCCCCAGCACCCTCCTGCGCTATGCCCAGGCACTGCAACGGGCAGAGCAGCCAAACAAGGCAGTAGAGGTACTGGAAGAGGCTCATGAGGCGTCCCCCAACCAGCCCCAGATAAGCCTCGCCCTTGCCCTTGCTCACCAGAGCGCTGGTAATGATGACGAGGCGGCCGAAGCCTACGAGGCGCTACTGAGGACCGAAGCCAATAATGTAGTGGCCCTGAACAACCTGGCGTGGATCTACCACGAAGGCGATGATGACCGCGCCCTTGAACTGGCCAAACGCGCCTATGAGCTCAGCCCTGAGTCGGCCGCCATTGCGGATACCTACGGCTGGATTCTGTTCAAGATGGGTCAGCAGGCCGAGAGCATCACCGTGCTGGAAAAAGCCCATGAACTTGAGCCTCAGTCTGAAGAAATTGCCATGCACCTGGTAGACGCCTACAAAGCGGCGGGTGAAGAGGCGAAGGCAAAAGCCGTCCTGCAGAAGATCTGATACTGATCGGACAAGGATGAGGTGACACACAAGCCGAGGGCAGCCCCCTCGGCTTTTTCTTTGTATGGTCAGCCCGTATGTCGTCTTATAAACCGTTACTTAATGCTCCACAGTAGTTCAATCTAAGAACTCCGCTGAAATATCAAAACGATACAACGATCGGGTGGCAGCGCCCGTCCCCGGCGCCAATACTTAACTATATGTATTCATGGCAAGAACCACGGAGGGCTTATGTCGAACAGCAAAATTCTTGGCGTTGGAAGTATGCTGGTGCTGATGAGCGGGTGTCAGAGCTGGCAATACCAGGATGTTGACAGCCTGCCCCCCACGGCCTCCCTCCCCCAGACCAGTGAACCAGGCATTGTCCAGGCCCGTTACTGGAATAATGTAAGCGGCAGCAAAGTGCTTGACCTGCTCAGCCTACCGGCCTATCTCGACCAGCCCGATGAGATCATCACCCTGACTGAATTACGGGGTGAGACCAACCGGGGGGACAGTTACGGGGCCCTGGTACGAGGCTATATTATCCCTCCGGCCGATGGCTCGTACCGGTTCTATGTAAGCGGCGATGATGAAACCCAGTTCTGGCTCAGCCCAAGCGAGCTGATCTCCGACGCCCAGATGATCGCTTCGGTCCCGGGCTGGACGCCGGTTGGAGACTACGCCAAGTACGCCAGCCAGCGCTCACCCACCCAGGACCTGAACGCTGGCGAGCGGTACTACTTTGAAGTCCGGTTCAAGGAAGGCGGCGGGGCGGATCATTTCACCGTCGCCTGGGAGGGTCCAGGCTTTGGCAGGCAGGTGGTGGGCAGCGATAATCTGGCTTCCCTGGGGCAGTCCGTCTACCCGGACGAAGAAGGCGCCCGGACCGCCTACTCCATTGGTTATCGGGTGGGCTTCCTGGACGGCTCTGAAGGGCTTGACTTCAACCCCTCCTATCCTCCCCTCGACAAAGACCAGGATGGCCTTTACGACAACTGGGAGGTTATACACGGGCTTTCTCCAGCCGACCCGGGCGATCCGTTTTCCGACCCGGACGGCGACCTGCTCTCGGCGGCCGACGAATTCCTGCTGGGCACCGCTGAAAACGACCGGGACACTGATGATGACGGCATTCCCGACGGGGTCGAATTCGCTTACGGGCTGGACCCGCGGGACCCGTCGGATGCCTCCGAGGATGCGGATAATGACGGCTACACCAACCTGGAGGAATACCGCAGCAATACCGCTATCGATGACCCTGAGGATACCCCCTACACGGCACCCGCGTTCGTGGCGGGCTTCGTGGGTCAGTACTTCCGGGGCACTGGCTTCAATGAATTCGTACAGGCCCGCCATGACGGCCCCATAGACTTTGTCTGGGGTTCGAACGCGCCCATGCCGGAATTGCCGGTGGACCGCTTCAGTGTTCGCTGGAGTGGTCTGTTTACCGCACCCCATACTGAAGGTGTGCGGGAATACGAGTTCATGATCCGCATTGACGACGGTGGCCGGCTGTATCTGAACAATGAGCGCCTGATTGACCAATGGCGGGGCCAGGCTCCCACAGTCTACCGGCATGTGGCGGCGATATCAGTCGGAGAAACACTGCCCCTGACCATGGAGTACTACGAAAGCGCCGGCGGCGCCGTGGCGGAGCTGACCATTACTGACCTGTCCAATGGCCAGACACTCACCATGGACGCCGTTAACGCTCCAGACCCGGACATTGCCCACGCCCAGGACACAGACGGCGATGGCATCCCGGACACATGGGAACTGAGGCACGGGCTCGATCCCTGGCAGGACGACGGTTCAGGTATTTCAAACGCAAGCGGGGTCACCAATCTGCAGGCCTATGAAAACGGCCTTGACCCCTGGACCCTGGAGCCCGTCCCCACGCCCGAGAAAGCCCCCAGAACAGCGGAACCGGAGACAATCGAGCCAGCTGCCCGGCCCGCCGGCACCGCGACCCTGTCGTGGACCGCTCCCTCCACCCGGGTGGACGGAAGCTCCATAGCCCTCAGCGAGATCGACTCCTACATCATTAATTATGGATCCAGCGAGGATAGTCTCACTGAGAGCTATACCGTTTCAGGGGACGCCGAATCCTACACCCTCACCGGGCTTAGCCCTGGCACATGGTATTTCCAGGTGCGCGTGGTCGATACCGATGGGCATGTCAGCGATCCTTCGGAAGTCGTGTCCTATGAGGTGCGATAGTACTTCCAACCGGTAGAAGTACTTGATGTCAGATTAGCTGCTTTAGCTATTGGTTATACAGCTCATCAAGATAAGACTGAGCCGTGGGACGAATAGAGGAGGCCATTGAGCTTAGCTCCTCCATTTCGTCGCACTCGCTGCAAGCCACGGCAAACACCAACAAGGAGGCGTCCGACCGGCTGTTCAGAATGCCGGGCAGTTGAGCCAGTTTGGCTTGCAGTTCAGTGTTCTCCCAGCGCCCTTCAACGTAATAGCCGTACGCCAGATGAATAAACTCGCCGGACTTGCGATCCCTCAGCGACAGGCCTCCGAGCTGTACCCCATCCCCTGCATTAACGGTAAACGTCTGCTCGGGGCGCATATCGCGCGAGCCGGTGACCCGATTCTCGTACTGGACAGCTTCCCGTCCCGGCCGCTGGTAATCGTAACTGTAGAGGCCAATGAACAGACCGTCTCCGGTGCCCAGTTCCTCTCCGGCCAGCTCCCTTTGCTTATAGGTGCGTTCAAGGATGCGGTCCGGCTTGACGATTTCGGGCTGCCAGCCATGCAACCGCTTCTGGAACAGCGGCATCCACTGATCGCCATCAACCAGTTGGACCTCGTGGGGCCGGGTAGAACTGGTGGCCCCCGCCTGGGGCGAAGGCGAGACTGACCAGGCCAGCAGGCCGACCAGCACCAGGGGAAGGACTGCGCCAACGCCGCCAACGAGCGGGCGGCTTTTGCGTGCTGCCGGGGCATTGCCTTGTACCGGCGTGGCGCTGGACTCCCGGGCCACCTGGGCGTCTTCCCGTTTCTCGAGGTGGCGGCCGAAGAAGAACAGAGGCACAAGCGTGGCGGCGAACACCCACCAGCCGAACATGTCGTGATCCGCAATAAGGGATGACGTCATCTCCGTTTCGTAGCCCTGGTAGATGATCACGAACACCCGGATCCAGTTGGCGATCAGCGACAGCAGGATACCCATGGCTATAAGCACAAAACGGCTGCGCCAGAACCTGTAGTTCAGTTCCCCGTACAGCGTCGATAGGGTCACACCTACCAGCAGGTACCTAAGCCCGGAACAGCCGTGGGCAATTTCAAAGGCACCAATACCGGGGAAATAGACAAAGACGCCCTCCACCACGAACTCGATATTCAGGGGCGTGAGCATCAACTGATTTATGCTGACCGTGACCACCTGCAGGGGCCAGGACAGGTAATCCCAGAAGGGCATGGCGAAAATCAGCAAGCCCACGGGAATAATAAAGGGCACCGTCTGTCGCCAGCCCCACATCAACAACAGCCCTGACCCCAGAATCGGCATGAGAGCCAGGTACTGGAAGGTTTCAATCATCAGGATGCGGCCGCTCAGATAAACCAGCAGCGACAGCACGAAGGGTATCAGCCAGGGCCAATAAAAACCCACCTCAGGCCTGGTGCGACGCCAGGTGATAACGGAGAGCCCAACGGTTACCGCAAGAAGGAGGAAGCCATGGGAAAAGGAGCCATCAAAACTCAGCCAGACCCTGCTCAGCACTATCAGGGTGGGCAAGGTGGCGATCAGAAAAGCAAACGCAAAGAAAACGGGGGCTACCCACTGGGACGTCTGTTCGCGGTTTCCAACTGCCATGTGATACTGCTCTCCCTGATAATGCATGCTATTTCCTGAAAAACACGTAGCCGCAGTCTATAGGTTGTAGCGAAAACTTGCATCATCCGTCACGCATCACCCTTCGCTGTTCACCCGTGACCCGGTACCGCTAACCTGGCTGCCTCCCCAACCCAGCGGAATCTTCCGGCTCAGACAGATGAGACAGGATATCTGCCGTTCGTTCAATGTCAGCAGAGGTCACATCTTCATGCACAGGCAGGGTCAGCAGCCGGTCGGCAAAGTCCCGGGCATTGGGAAATGCATCCGAGCTGAACCCGGGCAGGTGTTCCAGCCCGGCAATCTGGGGCAGCGTCGTGCCGTAAAACGCGTTGGCCCCTATGCCGGCCCTGTTTAGCAGTGCCAGCGCGCGGTCTCTGATTGGCCTTGAAGGCGCCAGCACCGGGTAGCGCAGAAGCCTGGGCTGAAGGGCTTGTTGCGATCCGGGCTGTGATGATGGCTTATCCTGACTTCTGGCCGCTGCGGGCAAAGACCAGTTGCGCCTGGTCAAAAGCCCCAGGGCATAGTCATAGGAGGCGGCAAGGCAGGGACGGTTGCGATGGTACTGGACGCCGGCGTCTACCAGACCCTCAATCGGTACCTGGCGGGTAATGGTATGCAGCGGGTGGAACACCGTCTGGCCGATACCGAGAAACGGCAGCCGCTCAGCCAGACCATACATGGGCCGGGTCAGAAGCAGGTTGAACAGCCAGCGTTTGATGGTCCAGGGCATGCCTGAAGACACCCGAACCTGGGAGTAGCGCCCCAAAGTGCGGGCCGCCGCTTCAGCATGATCCTTCCGAATCAGCAGAGCGCCTCCCCCCATGAGATTGACCGGTTTGCCCCGGCCAAAACTCAGCACCACGCAGTCTGCCAGCGCCGAGGTGCCGGAATCCGGTGGAAACGACTGGGCAGAGTCTTCGATCAGCCAGGCGCCGCCCGCATCAGCCAGCTCGCGAAGTGCGGGAAGGCGCTCCCCGATACCCACAAAATTGACCGCCACAATCGCTACCGTGTTGTTGCCCATGGCTGACTCAACGGCAGCCAGATCAAGGCGCGGCTCTTCCCTTGCGATATCCACCAGAACGGGTTTCGCACCCTGGGCCAGCACAGCAGCGACCAGATCAGGGCAACCGTAGGCGGGCAATATAACCTCCGCTTTGACAGGCTCCGGATGATTGCCAATGGCCAGGGCAATAGCCAGGGACAGGGCAGACGTGCCGCTATCCACGAACTCGGTGTGGTAATCACCCTCCCAGGAAAATGCCGGCCTCTGGGCCTGCCCGAGCGGTAGGGGAATGCGACTGCCAACCGGCCGGAGCTTGCGGAAACTCAAGGGCGTCTCCTATCGCTGAGAGGGCGACCAGACAGTCATCCTGCGACCGCGCAGGAACTGAATGGTTGCATGGGCAATGGCGTAGTTCACCTGTACGAAGAAATAGGGAATCCGCGCGAAGGCTCTTTTTTGCACTGACGGTGAAAGATGGGCCACAAGCACAGTGCCATAGAACAGGAACTGCAGAACCAACGCCAGCCGGTACAGGGCCCCTTCATCGGCCAGAGCTACCGTGGTGACCAGCAGCACGATCAGGAACCAGGGCACCGCCCAGCGCATCAGTTTATGACTGAATACCTGGAAAGAGAACAGGCCAAACTTCGTCGGGTTCAGCACCTCGGGGTGCCGCGCCAGGGCCGTCAGACCCCTGATAACCGTCCGAAGCTTCCGCTGGTACTCCTTGGACGAGTCTGCCACATCCTGGTAGTGGCCGAGCACATCCGGCGCCGAAACCGCGACGTAGCCCTCCCTTGCGCAATTAAGGGCTGAATTGAAGTCGCTCGGGGAATGAATGTCCCAGCGCTGGCAGAGCTCCCGGCGAACCGCGAAAAAGGAGCCGCTCAGGCCCACAAGCCCGCCCCGCAGCGA
The DNA here is from genome assembly GCF_011074795.1 of Marinobacter salicampi. GTDB lineage: Bacteria > Pseudomonadota > Gammaproteobacteria > Pseudomonadales > Oleiphilaceae > Marinobacter > Marinobacter salicampi. The sequence goes on along the minus strand of NZ_JAAMPF010000026.1, from coordinate 89,524 downwards.
CTCGAGCTTTCTCAGCCACATCTCGTATTTGACGTAGGCGCCCTCGCCCACCACGCCGCCGTCGCGGCTGACAAACACATCCTCACTGGAAACAGCGCCAACGGTCGGGTTGTCGAAATAGCGAACAAGTGCATTGAGGGCATCCGGCGGGATACTGGTGGCCACATCAGAAAACACGACGATGTCGCCGCTGGCTTTGGCGATAGCGTCTTTCTGGGCGTTCTCTTTGCCCAGCCGGTCCTCGGTTCGCGACAGGATAACGCCACGGCCTGCGTATTCCCTGACAATCTCGTCTGTTTCATCCGCGGAGGCATCCGAGGCGACAATAATCTCAAGGGGCTCGTATTCCACCTTCAGGGTATTCTCGAGTTTATCGCGGATACGCTTGGCTTCATTGTGAGCGGTAATAATCAACGAAAGCTTTGGTCTGGTGTCATTGGCAGGCACCTCCCTGTTATCACCAATAGCGGCTGGCAACGTCCGTTTGCGGGGCAAGAAACTTAATATGAGGGGATAGATAAAGTAGCTGTACACAGAGCCGATAGCCGCGACCCAGAAAATCAACTTCAGCATTTCCAACATCCTTGCCAGATCAAAAAGGATTGAAATTCTAACACGACACCGTAAGTGACCGGCACCGAAGCTTCAATTTAATTAAGACCCTAGAGTCAGTGACAGACGCAGCGCAAACTGGCACTATCTACCGGATTCTCGACCACGATAACGATACGGACGACGGCTCCGCCAAGACGGAATGAAGCTCACGGAGAGCAACTGAAGTGAACGTTCTCAAACAAACCGCGAAGCAATGCTTCAATTATACGCTTGCCACTTTTGCCTTGATCAAACTCCGGCTCCAACGTACACCAACGTTGCTTATCCTGACCTACCACCGGATTTTGCCCGCCTCGGCTCCGGAAAGAGCGACGGAACAGCCTGGCATGGCACTGACACCTGAATCCCTGGACGCCCATCTCCGGCTTCTTCGCAAGCTGGGGGCTGAATTCGTTTCCCTGGATGGCTGGCTTCAATCAAGGCACAAGGCTGAAGCTCTGCCCCGGCTTGCGGTTGCGGTCACCTTCGATGATGGCTGGCAGGATAACTACCAGCACGCCTTCCCCGTTCTCCGGCAGCACCAAGTGCCGGCGACCATCTTTCTGGTTTCCCGCCGGGTGAATACGCCCTGGCAGTTCTGGCCGGAGCGGATACTGAATATTCTGCTCAACCACGACCAGGAACTGGACCACCCTGCCCTGGCCTGGCTCAGGGAATTCGGCGGCACCCGAAACCTGACGAGTGACCAGGCCAATGGCGTTATAGAAAACCTCAAGCAGCTAGACGATGAAACCATCGAGGCCCGCCTTGAGGAGGCCGAGTCTGCCATTCCAACGCTCAGAATAAGCGATCAGCGTTTTCTGCTTAACAAAGATGAAATGGAACAGATGAGGGATTCTGGCCTGATTGATTTTGGCGCCCACACGCGGCACCACTACCGCCTGAATCACCTGAAGGAAGCAGGCTCCCTGGAAAGCGAGATTTGCGGCAGCCTTAAAGACCTGAAGGCGGACGGCCTCTCGCCGGTCAACATTTTCTGCTACCCCAATGGCAACATCACTGCCGCCGGTGAACAACTGGTCTCTGATAACTTCCAGGCCGCCTGCACCACCCAGCGGGGCTGGAATACAGCCGGGGTTCAGCCTCACCTGCTTTCCCGGTTCAGCTTTCATGATGGCAACGGTGGCACCAATGCCGGTTTCCTGGCCACGCTGGTAAGGCCCGGCCAGTGACCCGGAAACAACAGAAAGTGCCCGTTGTAACCCATGTTGTCTCCGGAGATATATGGGCCGGTGCCGAGGCCCAGGTCTACCAGCTGGTCCGCGCCCTGCAGGCCAACCAGACCGTTACACCCACGGCAGTGGTCTTTAACGATGGGGACTTAATGCAGAGGCTCAAGGCGGCAGGTGTTCCTGTAACCCTGGCTGATGAGAGGGTTGAGTCACCCCTTGGGCTGATACGCGGTCTTTGTCGGCACTTCAGGCACCATGGTACAGCGATCGTCCATACCCACGGCTTCAAGGAAAACGTTCTGGGCACCCTGGCCCAGAAACTGAGCCGGGTCCCCAGGTCGGTACGCACTGCCCACGGCAACCCGGAGGCAGAAACAAGCTGGCGTAACCCCAAACGCAAGATCACCACCCTCTTGGACCAGGCAACCGCACGCTATGGTCAGGACGCTGTTGTTGCCGTATCAGGCCAGCTGGAGAGTGACCTGAGCCGGGCCTACCCCGACAAGACGGTCAAAATCCGAAACTTTATTGAAATCCCGGAATTGTCACAGCAGGCCCCATTGGCAAAATCGATAGAATCGACAGGGCCCGAACCAGCACAAAACGAAGCCCCAACGGCAATAAGGATTGGGCTGGTGGGCAGGCTGGTCCCGGTCAAGCGGGCGGATATTTTCATTGATACCGTCGGTCTCTTAAAGAGTCAGCTCTCGGCCCCGGTAAAAGGCATCATCATCGGCGACGGTCCCCTTAGGGAGGCCCTGGAAGCCTACACCAGGGAAAAAGGCCTTGCTGACTCCATCGAGTTCAGGGGCTTTGTGGCCAACCCCGCCCAGGAGCTGGAACAACTGGACCTGTTAATGATGCCATCGGATCACGAAGGCATTCCCATGGTTCTGCTGGAGTCACTGCTGGCGAGCCTGCCCATTGTGGCCCACAACGTCGGCGGCATCCCGGAGATACTGGATGACGGCCAGTGCGGCTACCTGGTGGACGAACACAGCCCGACGGGCTACGCCGCCAAAGCTGCAGAGCTGCTTAGTAATCCCGAGTTAATGGAACAGTTCAGGCGCGCCGGACGTGCTCATCTGTTGCAGGAGTTCAATAAAGATAAAAATGCCCGGAAGTACGAAGCACTCTATAACGCCATCTACTTCGAGCCCGGCCGGCCCCTGACTACGATTTTTCGCAGTACGCGATCACAACCCTAAATTCTCATAACCAGAGATGCAGTATGTACATTTTATCGGTGATCAAAACCATCCTGAGTGTTCTTGATAAGAAAACCAAACGGCAGTACATCGCTCTTCAGATTGTCTTTTTTCTGTCAGCATTTTTCCAGGTTGTCGGGATCGCCAGTATTGGTCCTTTTATCTCCATCCTTTCCAATCCTGACGTCATCCACACCAATAGCATCCTTTCATGGGGATACGAGCAATTCGGGTTCCAGACCGACCTGCAGTTCATTATCGCCGCAGCGCTGGGTTCCCTGGTTCTGATTCTGTTATCCAATGCGGTCGCTGGCATGACCATCTGGCTGACCTACCGGTTCTCAGTCTCCCTTGGCAGCAGCCTTCAGCAAAAGGTTTACCGCAACGCTCTCTACAAGGATTACCTGTCCCACAAGACCGAGAACTACACGAAAAAGATAGCGGTAGTGGCAGCCCAGGTACCCCGTTTTGTCTACATGCTTTTCCAGCCTTTCCTGCTGCTAACGAGTCAGCTCTTTGTTGTGCTGCTAATCCTTGTTGGCTTACTGATTCTGGATCCGCTATTGGCCCTTATTGCAGGCGGAATTATTGGTGGCTCATACCTGGCCACATACGTCGTCCTGCGACGCAAGCTTGCCCACCACGGCGAAGTCATCTCTGATAAAAACAACAGGGTACAGGCAATTCTTTCAGAATCCTTCATAGGCATTAAAGACGTAAAACTGGACTCTCTTGAGAGCCGGTATATCGATCGGTTTAGTTCAATCAATGTCCGGGGCCTGAAATCCCAGGCGTTCATTGCCCTGTCTGGTGAGTTACCCAAATTCGTCATTGAGTCCATTTCCTTCGGAGCGATACTGATCCTGGCCCTGGTGCTGCTCACAACTCAAGACGACATCCGTTCAGTTGTACCCATCCTGAGTATTTATGCACTGGCGGGCTATAAGCTGCTACCCACCATGCAACAGATCTACAAATCTCTTTCCAGCCTAAGTGGTCACGGCTCGGTTGCCAAAGTTATCAAGAAGCGACTGGGGTCAACTTCCGAAGAAGAAACAGAGGTTCCCAAGCCAATAAAACCGATGAGCATTGATCAGGTTCAGCTCTCGGACGCCGAATTCAGCTATAACAAAGACAGTGAGCCTGCGGTCCATAACGTCTCCCTGACCCTCAACAAGGGCGAGATCTACTCACTGGTGGGCCATTCGGGATCCGGCAAATCTACCCTTGCGGATATCATACTGGGGCTGCTTAAACTCCAGTCGGGCAAGCTCATTGTTAACGATCAGGTTCTTACCACCGAGGATCTGCCCTCATTCAGAAAAAAGGTGGGGTATGTGGCCCAGACCATATTCATTCTGGACGATAACGTCGTAAACAACGTCGCCTTTGGCGTCACGGAAAATGAAATCGACATGGATCGCGTAAAGCATGCCCTTACGTTGGCCAACGCAGATGAGTTTGTCGACGACCTTCCGCAAGGCATTTACTCAAACCTGGGACAAGACGGGAAACTGTTAAGCGGCGGTCAACGGCAACGGATTGGTATCGCCAGGGCCCTATACAAGCAGACGGATTTGCTAGTGCTGGATGAGCCTACCAGTGCCCTGGACATGGAATCCGAATTCAAACTTATGACCACACTGAATTCTCTTAAAAAAGATTTAGTTATTTTGGTCATTTCTCATAGACCTGCCTCTATAAAGATGTCCGATAAAATTATTTTAATGGCCTCTGGAGGAATACAGGATATCGGTACCTATAGTGAACTCACCTCGAGAAACGATAGCTTCAGAGATATGATGCACCATTCCACCGAATAGCGAATCGTGTAGCACAGTGACGACCTATAGAGCGATGTTCCCTACTCATATAAACTTGTCGAGCTTCTAACTTCCGTATAGCAGGATCAAAATTTATGGGTATTATTGGCAAGGCCAGGAGAGTTAGACATTTTCTAAAAACGGACAGAAGATATGGGGTGAAACCCGATTTCTTAATGTTACGTGATGGTTTTTTTTCAAAAAGACGGTATTTTTATCCTTTCGATAAATATCATAAAGCGTTATTTATTACTGACTGGGAAATCGAGTTCCACTTTCGGACTTTAAATCCCAATACAGCAAAGGAAAATTTAAAAAACAAGATTTTCTTTCAGTTGATGCTGCGTCACACGCCTCTCGCCGATAGCAGTCCAGGCCTCATAGGGTCAGTTTCAAATGGCCAGTATCGGTCTTATTCCGAGTTTTCTACTGTCAATAACATATTCGACTCTAAGGACCGCGTATTCCTTAAACCTGCCTCCGGCTGGGGCGGGGAAAGGTGCTTCCTCGCAACGAGCCCCAATGATATCCCCGACAAGGGAACTTACGTTATTGAAAACTGTGCTGAACCTCACCCTTATGCATTGACAATATTCCCATATTCCATCAATACCATAAGAGTCTTTACATTAAAGGATGAGCATAATGAACCCTTTATCGTAGGCGCAGCCCACCGCTTTGGTGGGCAGGCAGACAGCCCTATTGATAACTTTAGTAAGGGGGGGATATCTTGTGGTATCGATATGGCCACGGGCATTCTAAAATCGGGTACCTCTAACCCAGGGGCGCATGCCACGATATTACATCAGCAGCACCCAGTGACTAAAGTAGACCTCGCTGGCGTACAAATACCATTTTGGGAGGATGTTAAAAATTTAGCGCTAGACCTGGCTCGTTATTATGGCGACCTGAATTATGCTGGATGGGATATCTACGTATCCCCCAATGGCCCAAAGATAATAGAAGGTAACGGGGACCTGCCGAACCCAAATTTAATTCAGGTTCATTCCCCCCTTCTGGTATCTAACAGAGTAAGAAATCAGCTATACAATTTTGGTATGATTTCAAAAAAGAGGAAAGAATTTATCGATCAACTGTGCCAGACATCTCATAAGGCATTAGACATTCCATGAAGATCGGAACGCGGAAGAGAAAGCAGTCTATCAAAGAGAATTTTCATGACGGACAAGATACAGTGATTTAGGAACGAAGATGACCACCTTGGCCAGCGAGTTTATCTTTTATCTAGCCGAAAGCGCGAATCTTGTCAGACGCCATCTAAAGCACATTCTCTATCAAAAGGCTCTGCTGCCTAAAAAGCATTTTTTTTGCCGTTCGTCGAATAAACGTAGCCTAGACGCCCACTTAAGATAGTTGAAAGGACGAGAAAGAAGCTTACGGGGTGCAAGTAGACCCTCGGTCAGCCCTCCTCTGGCAAAGTTACCATCGGAATGATTAACCCTATAAACCGCTGCGGGGTAACCGAATGGCTGCAAAGGGGTGCCCCTTTTTTTCATTTCTGGAAGCAAGCAACGATGGTGCCCATATATACTACTAACTATATCAGGCTCCATCTCATCTACATTTGCTGGTAAACCCAATAAGTCAGTCCTGACCATAGCATAGGTACCGCACCAGTTCTGGAAGTCCGGTAGTATCAAGCCCCACTTGGAGCGCATCGGCAGTAGCCACCCCTTATCAATGTACCAACCGAAACCGTCAGATTCCGCTCTTGCAACTTGCGCAATGTCCGACGCAATGAGGTCATCAGCATCTACCCCCATAACAAACCTGGACCCCGTATTTTTTGCGTGAATCATACCAGTTGCAATTTTGTACCCTTTGTCCCAACGGACAGCTTTAGTTCGCTCCTCCTCGGGACTTTCCCCGCGAAACACCGAAACTGTGGGCGGCTTTAGATCAACTCGAATAACCTGAAAGCACTCTGGGAGAGGCCTAAGTTTGGCGTCCCTGTTTGCAACTACGACGGCCCTTACGTCCGTAGAGAAGCCACAAGCAGCCTGAATTGAACTGGCGGTCTCATCAAGACGAGAAAGAACGTTTTCCCAGTCTTTCGAGGCTTGAGGAGATCTCAAGGGTACAACAAAGGTAAGTAGTTTATTCATCTCAAAATCCTTTTACGAGCGAATGAACCGACACAGCAGAGCCACGTTTTCCCTTTAGTGACCGCAGTCTTTGACAACTGAAGAAAGATAGGCTTCAACCTGTCTCTTTAATTTACAGAGCTTATCATAGTTTTCTTTTTGTAGTCGACCTCGATACTTTAGCAAATGGGCAACCTTATCTTTAATCTCAGCACCTTCCTCCACATATACTAAGAACTCTTCGAACCCAAACGTCTTAAAAAGATTAACAACTTTGTAATGATCTTTGGAAACAAGAGCGATAGGCAGAACACCTTCAGACATAGCCGGCAATAAAACATGGAGGCGATTACTAATAACAACTCCATTATCTCTAAAGAACCAGGAATAATCTAAATCAGTAGGACTTTCCTCAATGTAGTTCGCAGGCAAGCCTGAGGTTTTCAATTCAGCGACAAGCTCAACATTAAACTCACGATCTTCCTCCACATTTGAAAAGAAGCAAATTTCGCTCTCTAGCATTGAACAGGCTTCCAGTGCCAAACTGATGGCTGGCTTGAGCAACTGACTGTAAGCAGAATCATAATAGTCGTCAGGTGTTTCCTTCCTCAGGCTGACCATAATATTCTGTCGAGCAGTCGCAGGCAGTTTAGGTGGTCGTAAAAAAGCCATATCCGGACACAAGTTAGCGTTTATGCCCACGTCCAATAAAGATATTTGGCTTTCTTTATCCCTAACGCCTATGGATTTAAACCTTTTATAATGCTGCGAATCAAATTCTTTACCTAACGAAATTCCCGCAATATGGAGCTCAGCACGCAAGAGTGACCAGGCTAACAGTGTTGTTTTGTCTCTAAATTTTTCAGCTTTGCTTTTCTTTTGTGCTTCTCTTGGAAGAAAACGAGCACCAGGCGGGTGGAAAACCAGAACTTTCTGCCCCTTAAGATAACACTTTAGTGCTTTAAGGAAGGCTTCTCTAAATCTGAGCGGCGACTGAATAAAGTCGCTCTTATCCGAACCAAAAAACTCAACCTTATCGTAACGCTTTAATTCGTTGTACAAACATGAAAATATCAATCTATCACCAAGATTATCATGCCGACCATTGAACTTCATAAGTATCATATTAAGATATCTGTTAAATAATAAAGTGAAAGACGTTAAACGCCTTTAATAATCGATACCACCTCAAGACTTTCTGGCAAATTTTTCTTTAAAAAGATAGCGGACAAACGCAGGATCAAAACGGTCGACAACCCAGCGGTAAGGTGGCAGAGCTGCTGACAGATTCAGGGACATGGGGTTAGTAAATACTTTGAAATCTTTGTGCAGTTGTTCGAGCCTAGAACCGTATCTATGCCCGCTTGGGCCGGCATAATGGATCATATAACTTTTGAAACGGGTATGGGTCTCGGTGATCACGCGAGTATGGTTGTACTCGTGCCCTAGTTCAAACAGATCTATACCAAGTTCATTTATTCGATGATTTAGATAAGGCTGGTCATTAAGCAGGTTAACTTCCTTTTTCCTGAAATCTCCCGTAGACCAGAGCCTCAATTCGTCTCTTTTAGGGTCAAACACAGACTTGTGAGCTTTACTAAAAACCATCACACCAGAATTAAAGTAATAATTTCTCCAGTTTACCTCACCCAATATTTCCTGCGTAAGGCGTATATCCCGGCCAGCTTTAGAAAACGCAGCCTCAGAGACAGCAGCGAATCTGTCTACCGGAACAAGGTCGAACAATGAAGGAGTTTTAGGAGAAACCAGAATATCCGTATCGACAAATACGATCTGATCATATTTATCTATGAGATCGTATAGTTGGAATTTTTCGTAACGCTCATCTAAACCGTAATTCTCGTTGACCTTGCGATCCTGGATTACAATGAAGTCAACTCCACAACGTTCAGCGTAGTCCTGCATTAGCGAATGGGTTATATCGCCCATTTGGGTATAGAAATCGCCTACTGCCAGCGTGACCAGGGCTTTTACGTGTCTCTGAGCTTTTTCCATTACTTAGCCTCTCTACCCTGTATTTTGAAATCAAATAACGTCATCTAGCGCTCCGATAAAACGCTTGACCATCGCACTGCTTGAGAACTCACCCTCCACCTTCGCTCTGGCAGACTGCCCGATTCTATCACGCAACGACTCGGATTGAATTAAACGAACCAGCACCTCAGTGGCACTGCTTTCGGATCCTTCCCTGTAAATTAACCCATCCTCACCGTCAGTCAACGCCGAACTAACAGAGGGGTTATCCGACGCCACTACCGGCAAGCCCGCCCGCATGTATTCAAGGATAGCCAAAGACATAGCCTCCCCCTTTGAGGGATGGAAAGCGATATCAGATGTTCCCAGTTTCTCAGCCACGTTATCAACTGGCCCATGAAAAATTACAAAAGGCTCAATCTCCAAATCCTTTGCAAGCAATTTAAAGGCTTCGAGGTCTGGGCCGCCACCAAATAACGCGTACTGAACATCCCGCCGCCCATGCTCAAAGACCAGAGCCCGGATTACCTTAAGGGAAAAGTCGATACCCTTGTAATAAGACGCCCGCCCCACAGTCACGATTCTGACAGTCCCGTCTTCCTTCCGCGCTTCCGGCTTAGCATCCGTTACGTCGATGCCATTGGTAACACAATAGACTTTGGAAGGGGGTACACAATTGATTTCAATAAGGCGCCGCTTGACGTAGGGGCTCACCGCAAAACATGCAGAGCACGAGATCAACGGAAGCCTGTTGATAATGAGCTTTAGTAATCTTTTTACGGAACCAGGGGGCGTCCGAACACCGGGCGTGTGGTCGTGAACGATGATCTTGCGAACACCACATAACCTGAAAACGAGATACCGAAACGAGCTAGTTTCCTGGTCGGTCAGGTAGAGCACCTTAATCGAACGTTTTCGAAGGTAGCGTGCCTGGCGAATCACCGGACCTAAGGAGCGGGCGGTAAAGTCTTCTTGCTCGACAATGCAATTATGCTCGGTTAAACATTCAGGAATCTCGGACACCGTGGGGAAAACGACATAGGTCTGATAAGCTTTAGCTTGGAAAAAAACCGACAACTCGCACCAAAGTCGCTCCATTAACTTCCACGCATATCCAGTATTGGAATCGAAATTGCCAACAGCCAAAACACCTGCTTTACGCAACACGCTGGCCCTCCACTGGTTTGGCAATAAGACGCTTTAATAACCTCTTCCAATTTTCTTTGTAGAGAAGTGAATTAACGATATGGGACAAACCACGCCTTACAAGTCCCAGCTTTAAATAGCTCTTGCCGATAGCAAACTGTTTCTGGGATATATAAAAGTTACAGAGGGATCTAACATTTTTTTTCACATACAAATCTCTATACAGCTTCATACTGATAAGGTTTACATTATCTTTAGCCAGGAAGTCTGAAGATTTATTAGAGTCATGAACACGTACCGTTGTTAAGCTCTGGCTCACGTATGCAAATCGGTATTGCCTCGATACCTTTAAAACAAAGTTAAAGTCTTCAGACTTCAAGATACCCGGATCCCATCTATAATGATCGTGAACATCGCGCCTAACAGCGAAGGTGGAAGGATATAACGGATAGCCTTTAAAAAGCAGCCTCAGCAGATCTTCGCCTTCAATGGTATATAGCTCTCGCTCAAACTGAGCTGCGAGATCGTAGATGTATGGAAACATGTCCGAATTGGACAAGGAGTAAGGCTCAGGCAGTTTTATGTCGTGTTTGTGAAAATCGGAAAACAGAAAGCTGGCGTCAGGAATCTTGCTAAGAGAATCCTTATATATAGCCAACTTTTCAGGATGCCAGAGGTCGTCACTGTCGAGGTAACAGATATATTGGCCGTTAGAAAGAGCCACGCCCTTATTACGAGCTGACGCTACACCCGCGTTGGTCTGCTTGTGGTAGATTATTTTTTCATCAAAAGAGCGCAACACTTCGTCCGTATCATCGGTCGAACCATCGTCGACCACTATAATCTCAAAATCCTGAAATGTCTGATCCAAAACTGATTCTATAGCTTCTTTGGTCATTCCGGAGCGGTTATAGGATGGTATTACTACTGAAAAAAAAGGCATATTAAATCCGTTTTATGATTGCCTACATTCGCTGCGTCAGCCCGGAGCGTCTATTTCCTGGTTACCATATAACCAACAGAAAGTCTGTCCCGGATGGAACACGCACGCGTCAGAATTAGCCAACAAGCCTATCCCATATTGGATTTAATCGGAAGACCAAAAAGCCGCAACTAGGATTACTATAACTTAAAGGGCTCCTGAGTTTGGCGTTTCGTACAGAAATACCAACGCCGGAGAGCGCGTATCAAGCGCTGACCTAACGTGGAGTAATAGCTGTACCGATTTCTTCCGAACCAACCTATACAAGCCTATGCTTAAGCATCACCCATACGAAGCTTACAGAAATATTCTGTCAATAATTTAACGTGTTTTTACAAATGACGACGTCCGCCCCTTCCCAACAAAATTTTGGCCTGCTGCTTGAGCCCATTAACCACTTTAAAAATAGCTATCTTCACGCGAAGAGACTTGCTAATTTGGACATCAGAAGCCTTAGCTAACGATGCTATATCCGTACTAAATGAGTCGTTACTGGTCAGATATTTGAACAGGTACTTATCTTTAACCTTTTTATATTCAACTATGGAAAAGCTACGATTGAATTTTGAAAGATGACCCATGAGATCGATCACAAGCAGTGTCCGGACACATTTCTGACATTTTGAACAATTGCCTTTCGTATTATGGTCAACGCAGACATACAGATTTTCTTGGAACACAGGATTTTCGATAAGACGTCGGATCTTTTGCGACCGGGTGTATTGAGCTCCTTCTGATTGGATGTCCAGTCCTTCAGAATTGAGAAGAGGTAACGTAATCGGGTCGACGCCGCCAATAGTGCTGAAGGGTTCGACCTTTACGTCTTTGTATGAGCGAGCTGCAGCGTACCGGTACGTGGATACGCCCTTGCTCAACAAGTGTGCGACAGCCGCGTTTCGGAAACTATGTGTTTTAAAGAAGTTAAGATCCTCAAACCTGGAATAAAACTCATCCAGGTTTGAGTCCACCACAATTAAAGGTAAGCCAATAACAGAGGCCGAATCCAACGCCTGATTTTTCCTGCTATGGAATAGCTCTTTTTCTTCTATAGTTCCATTCGCACCGACATTATTAAATATGAGCAAGTCAATCCCACGCCGATCTTGGGACTCATTAAAGTAATAGTCGTCTAGAATCGAGTATGAATCGACGCCACCGGAAAACCCAGTGGCAGAAAGGCCTGAGACCGACCCTTCTTTCAGTACCTGTCCGTCATGAATTATAGCAACTGGCTCTAGACCAAGGATCTCAACGATAATCGGTATGACTCGCAATGTACAAGAAGTCAGAAGGTTATATGAGACGGGACCGCTTAGTTTAATCGACAGCCCTCCTCGCATCGCTGGTATAAGTAAGGCGACTAGGGCACAGTTGAGGCTCATATCCACATATGAAGCAAACGCTCTATCCAACCGAAAGTAAAGTGTATCGGAAAAGCAATCACTTTCAATTTTAAACTTAACGAGAGCTTCGCGGCCCTCTATTTCAATAACTGGGGTATGAATTGTTAGGTTTTTTTGGCTAAGTTTGGGCATAAAAGATCTCTAAAAATTTTAAGCGGGTGGCTAGCTTAAATGAAACGGCGTCACACTGAGACGGAAACAAAGCACCTATCGTTGGCCCCCTAAAGCAGACACCACCTATTTTACTTAAGCTAGTGCCGACCGGTACTTTTAAGGAGAGCTCGTTTCCAGTCCTCTGCGCGGGTAACTGCGATTATAGCCCCTGGACGATTCCTACCTACTTGCTTGATTACCACCGCGCTAGGAAGATCGTTGAGCTAAGCGTAGTCCTGTTTGGCGGGCCTCACGACCACTTTAGAGAGTACGTCACACCGAGGGGCTCTCACCTGGAACGCACCCCAAATAGCAGAAATGGCTTGTAGCACCCTTTTTCGCTGGCAATATAGCAGCGTCCGCTACCCGTCAGCCATTCCAGCGGGCTCCGAACCCGCTCCGACTGGCCGAGCGATCTCAAGACATTTTACTGGACATTGCGCCCGAGGTCCCACCGACGGGCACTCTTCAGGGCATTATTTCACGATCAAAGCAATTCCGTCTGGTGGCCACCCTAAACAACTTCTTTGCCAAAGCATCGCAGTGCCGTGCGCCCAACCCGATCCTGAGTCGGTTTTTCAAATTGCCATATTGCTACGGTAGCGAAAAGCCAGCAAACCAGCCAAGCCCATTCCCAAAAGCCCCAGGGTGCCAGGTTCCGGGACAGTCGCCAGTTTCAGTTTGAACCGCAGATCATCAAACTCAAGAGCATTTATGGTATCACCCCCCACAACCAGCGTGGTCATGCCCGGTATGGACCAGCTCATGTCAAAGGGAACACCACGGTTGTCCTTGTGTCCGTCTCCCTCTGACCCGAACGCCAGATAATCTCCATTTTCGTCGAAGGCAAACCATACTGCATTCGCGCCAAACTCCTGGTCCTCGCCCGTGTAGCCAACAACGCCGTTCTGGCCTTTTAAAGAAACCCAGTCCAAGGGATGATGAAATGTCATGCCAAACCCGGAAATACATTCAATACGGTCCTCGCATTGAATCCAGCCCGCAGCGAAATTACCAAAGACTAACTCGCCTGTAGGCGCGGCAAAATCAAACTTAGGCCTGGTAGCATAAACTGAGTCAGTACCTAAATTGCCGCCCAAGTGCTGCAGAGTCACGTAAGGGGCGACACTGGACAGATCGCTTCCCTCCTGGAAGTGATCCGGCTCAATAACGATAGAGTATGCGTTGGCCGTCGACGATGCTGCGAGCACTGTTACCAGAAGGCAGATCGCCCCCGCCATTGATCGTTGATTGCCGTTCGTGCTGAGCGCGCGTGATTCCATGAGCGTTAGTCCTGGTAAACAACCTATGAACAGCTGCGTACAGCATGAATTGGGCCGTTTTTCAGTAAAGCGCTGCTAAACAACGTGAAAACTCAAAAAGTCGATGAATAAAATCCTGGTGTGTAAGCAATTCTGACACTCTTGTAAACAATTGCTCTGCGGTCAATCTTGTGAGCTGAGCAGTGCCTACAGCCAAACAGCTATGTTACATTGCGGCAATACGTAGCGTGAGCGAGGTCGGTGGTAATTATCTGGTTAGGCTAAAAAAAGCGTTATCTAGATGGCCGTGAAACATCATTCAGCCATTAACGGGCGGTAACCAAAATACACCCATATTCTGGATACAATAATCCGCCTTCAAGTTACGCTTCGAATGTGAAAACTAATTTTTTGGGGAATTTCATGCACAAACTTGCGGTTGCCTTCACTGCAGCGGGACTCATGACCTTTGGCGCTTATGCCAGCAGCGAACCACTAGTATCCGATTCTTTTGAGACGGGCGATATGTCCACAACAAACTCAGCTGGATTCAACTGGTCAAACACATCCTCAACTTCCATTGTTACTGCCACAACCGAGGTATACAAGACATCACTACTCAACGAACCGGCCCCATCAGATAGTAACTGGGAAGCAAAAACTGGCGATCACGCACTAAATTTTCGTTATAACGCCGGAAAAAACTGGGTAGAACAAAGATTTCAGATAGGCGAAGCTCATCCAGAAATCTGGATGAGCTTCTGGTTGCGTGTGCCGAACAACTACTCGCACCCTACGGTTGAAGGTGCCAGCGATAACCAGAAACTTATTTCTCTTTGGATGGATGGCTATTCGACTAAAGGTGAAGGCTCAACTGTGAATATGGAATTTAGGGGCAGTGGTGGGGGAAGCTCTTATTTTTATGGAAAAATAGCGCCAGGTGGCTATAAAGGTACCGGTGGAGATCGTGGCAGAGCTCCTTTCATACAGGTACCAGACGATCGTGGGCGGTGGATGCACTTGGTAATTCATGTCGCTAGTGAAAAGTCGGCTGGCGCCAGTGATGGCCTGCTTGAGGTATGGAGAAAGTGGGAAGGCGATTCTGAATACGAGAAGACACAGGATCTAAAAAACCAACCAATCAGCTTAAGCTCAAGCGTTAAAGGCTTTTCTCGCGGCTACTTAATGGGCTGGGCAAACGCCGCCTACCCAGTAGATACTGAATTTCTGCTTGATGATTTCGAACTCTCTACTGAGCCATTATTCTCAAATTCAAATGCACCAAATGCACCCTCAAAGCTGGTTGTAAGATAGCTAGCGTCGACTACGCGAGGAGTGGTGTACTCATTGCAATAACTCTGGCCGACGCAAAGCTCGGTCAGAGTTAGGAGATATGCGTAGCTCGATTTAGTCGATACTTAGCCACTGTTTCGCTCACCTAACCTATCCACAACCACTAATTTCTTGACCTGCCCCGGGCCCTTCCTAAGTTTGAAATATTCGGCTCCGGTTGTTGCCACTTTCGCCCAAAAACAGCAGGTTTCTTGACGTAGTCAGATGGCAGGGCCACTCCAACTTGCGGCTGGGCAAGCTGGCACTTAGTCTCACCGATCAGCTTTAGAAAAAATGCCATTCTAAAGCTATCAAAGACTAAAAAATAAATCCGAGAGTCGTTTTCCGATAGTTTTGAACGAAAATTCTTCAACTACTAATTGACGCCCATTAGCTGCAAGCCGACTGGCCAGGTCTGAATCGGTAAGTACCCTTTGTATTTGCGCTACGAACTCTTCCGGTGTTTCTGCAAACAGAACATGTTTCTCATCTTTGACCGGAATACCAACACAAGAGAACGGGTGAGCAACCAAAGGAACGCCCATTGCCATAGCGTCAAGCACCTTTAACTTCGTGCCACCTCCGGTTCTTATCGGACAAACATAACAGCTGGCCGCTTCCATATAGGGCCTTACATCATCAACAAAGCCGGTAACATTAAAATCACCGCTACTCAGCTTTTTAAATTCTTGTGGTGGGTTCCTGCCAACTAGAAGCATTTTTACCTTTTTATTTCTCTCCTTTAACTTTGGCCAAACGCTTCCCGTGAAGTAACGCATCGCATCCAGGTTCGGATACCATGACAGGCCCCCTGCAAAAATAACCGTATCTGGTTCACGCTCGTTCAATGCTTTGCGGCTGAAATAGTCAACGTCAACACCGTTAGGAATACTCTTTACATTAGTAGCCCCGTACTCGCGTTCTAAAAGTTCAGCATCTTCTTCAGAACATACCGTATTATAGGCAACCCGCTTCACATATTTATTCTCATAGGACATAAGCTTTTGGGCCTCTACCCAAAAATAAGCTTTCTTGACCAAGTTATTTTCTTCTTTTGCCCTCTCCCGCATCATTACACCTTCGATATTATGGTGATTCAATATGCAAGGATCAGAGATTTTAGCTGGCACAAACTGGAGTAAAGAAACCGTATCTACAAAAATTACATCGAAATTGAGTCTACTCAAAGTGGCTAATACTAACTTTGAATACTCACGTGATTTTAGCCAATTTACAGTATATGAATCTTTAGAAACGAGAGAATACAGCTTACATATTATGCTTTGGAATTCGCTGGTCTCGGAAGGGATATCTACTATGTGAACCTCTTCGCACAGGCTGCCTAGCTTACGAACAGAAATGCCAAGGGGATCAGTTTCGCCTACAAAAGAAGACTCCAACAACCGATTTTGATTAAAAGCCAACAAAACCACTTCATGAGATTTAGAAATCTCCTTTAACAGATTGTAACTACGCTGAAGAAGACCTCCTTTGGGAGGGTAAGGAACCATATGGGATAGCCACAATACACGCTTCTTCCTCGACAAAACACTACTCCTATTATAAATATAATATATCTAGACAGCTAACGATATTGAAGGTCTTGCATTAAACTCAGCTGTGAAAGAACTTCAAAAAGTCCACATGCGCTAGTCGTTGCAATCAGGACGCCTACTAATTTGGGGCGAACGAAGAACGAAGATAACGAGCTCAATCAGAAAAATACGACCACTCTTTCTAAATCTACCTTTCAAAAACCGGTGCAGCCTACCCAAATTTTCAGCATTAAAAATATGGAAAATGATACTACCGTGTGTCGGCAGTAGCAACCTCCGAAGCTATGATTAGCTAGGGTTTCCTAATAGATCGGACAGCACCTTAATGCTAAACACCGAGCTTTCCAAAGCACAAGTGTTCGTAGATTTGAGCATTACTTTGTTGCATAATAACAAGCTATTAGATGCCCGTTTCAACGGCAACGCCTAGCGGCATGCCGAGTAGAATTTTGGAGCAAAAAATGAACAGCGCTTTGTCAAAGTTTCTCTTTTTTTACCCGGTCACTTTATCGAAAGGAGAACCAATCGCTTTTCTGATAGGAGATTACAGGCGTAATCAATGGCTTCCTCTGCAAAAGATTCAAGAGCTCCAGCTTAAGTTGTTTAAAGAAATAATGCAGCATAGTATCGCTAACAGTGTATTTTACCGTGAACTTTATAGGAAACATGGCGTATCGGTTAACGATATACAAACCCTAGATGATATTAAGAGTCTCCCAATTGTATCCAAAGACGACTTAATTCAAAGCTTGGACATCATTTCCACAAAAAACAAAAACTTTTTTGCTTCTACAAAGACTACCGGGGGGTCTACCGGTCAGCCGGTTAAGCTCTTCAAGGACGCTCTGGCACTTGCACGTGAGCGCTGCGCCACTTCGCGAGCTTATGAATGGGCTGGTATTGGGTTAGGAGACTCTCAACTTCGTTTTTGGGGTGTTCCTCATTCGAAGAACGCCCGAAGGATGGCTCATTTGACGGATATAATAGCAAACAGAAAAAGAGTCTCAGCGTTTAATCTTACTGATGATTCTTTGGCAAGTTATTATGACGAGTCTAAAGTTTATAAGCCGAAGTATGTATATGGGTATGTCAGTGTTATCGAACGGTTTGCTAGGTTTATAGTTGACAATAATCTCGATCCTTTGCCCTCTGTCAAAGCCGTCATTACAACTGCCGAAGTGTTAAATAGCAATGCGCGCTCTGTTATAGAATCCGCTTTTCAGGTGAATGTATATAACGAGTACGGCTGCGGAGAGGTTGGCTCAATAGCGCACCAATGTGAAGTCGGTAACATGCATATCATGGCGGATAATTTGTACGTTGAAGTTGACGGAACCGACTCTGGCGAAATCATTGTTACTGACTTTTTTAATAGAGCTACGCCTCTAATTCGCTATCGTCTTGGAGATTTTGCAACTCTCTCGTCTGCTATTTGCCCTTGTGGTCGGGGTTTCCCAATCATAGACGCGATTCATGGTCGGGCCTATGATTTACTGGAAATGCCGTCTGGAAAGAAGATGCATCCTGAGTCGGTCATTTATGTTTTTGAACAGATTCAGCAGGAAACAAATGCTTTTAAACAATTCCAGGTGATTCAGCATAGCGTTAACACGATCGAGGCTAAAATAATTGCAAACGTAAACTGGTCTGAAGCCGTTTCAAATCGACTAATCTCAGAATTAAAGAAACACATCGATCGCTCTGTTCATTTTAGCGTAACGCAAGTGGATACTCTGCCACGTGAAAAATCGGGCAAGATGAGGTTGGTTAAGCGCAATTTTTAAAAAGAAATATTGGCGATCTTTATAGTCCCTTTTTAGCTCGCACGATTTAGTCGCGCTCAATGTGGTTTTCACGCCGCAGAGCGTCGGCGATATAGCTCTATGCGCGCCTGAGGACTTTGTCATTTTGTATGATAAGCATGCGCTTTCAGTGTAATACAGTAACTACTCTTCGTTCACACCCCCTTTTGTAGGCTAGGGACTTCGGCGACGAACTACAGTTATCTTGCTTTTTTGGATATAGCCGTCTTTCTGCGCACACCCATATTTAGTTACACCCCGTTATTTATATAGGCACGATCTAGATCAGCCTTATTTCTTATAGTTAGAGATGGAGACATAGCCTCTTGATCCAACTAGAAGGACATTATGTTATAGTGTCCGGGAGTCCATGATCTGATTCTGCCTTTCTGACAGTTGTTTACTTCGCCGCTTACGCAGGCGCGAGATCGTTGGCATTTCTGTCATCCGGACTTTGTCACAAGCGCAGTGATACACTAATTTAAGAGGTTTCACTTAATTACAATCAGTTTTGCAAGGATTCTTATATGGATATTCTAAGGTACTTAATAATTGCAGCCTTTGGGTCATGTAGCCTATATGCTTCGGCCTGGACTATTCACGCAGACTTTGACTCCGGTCCAATTGGCGCAAAGGTAGATAAAGGGTCTGACGGTTTTAGTGGTGCCGGTGGTGGAGGGCTGTACTCAGATGAGAAATCGATCAAGGGCAACTCTGCGAAGCTACATATCAAAAAGGGTAAAACCGGCTACGGCATGTGGGGGGGTGAATTCATGTTTCCGGAGAAACTCTATCGTGGTGATACAATCTGGTATCAAGTGCATACATACTTCCCTGAAGACTTTGACCATTATTCGTACGGAGAAGGCAACCGTCTGAAATTCTTAAGAGTCTGCACCAGGTCCGCAGAGGACAAGAACCATGGATGTGTGGATTTTTTGCTCGACAAGAAGTCCACAGATAACGCGTTTAAATGGATCTATGAGGGAGAGAACGTCTGGCGGAACGTTGGTAAACCAGAAGATATGATTGTGAAAGAAAAATGGGAAAGCTATCAACTACAGATTACGTTTGACTCCAAGCCCCTGGATCTCGGGGGTCAAGCCGAAGTGCGTGTATGGAAAAATGGTGAGCTACTCGGGCACATCACTGACCGTCCTACGTTTAAAGAAGATTCCGATTTCTCACATCGAGCACTTCTATTTACCTATTGGAACGGCGGCGCTCCTAAAACCCAGTCAATGTACGTTGATGAAATAACGATAACTAATGAGCGTCCTGACTGGACTGATGCTCAGGGTAATCCCATGATCAAAAGCGCCGTACCACAGCTTCACCAGGATTAAATGCGGCTAAGATTGAAAGCCCGGGCTAGCGGCCTTGATAACAGCCCGATCAAGGCCGAGCCTCTCCCGGCGAGGTAAAAATTCATAATAAGATAACTTAGAACGGTAGACTTTCCGTCCCAGCCCAGTTTGTAGAGCGTTAAGCCCAATGGGAAAAACAAAAAGGCCAATGCGGCGGGCAGGAAGACTGACCAATTGGCAGTAATCAATGTGGCCAACACGGTTAAACTAATAAGCACATAAAGCGTCGCCGCAAGCATAACGCGGCTTGCCATAAAGGCTTTAATACTTCCTAGATCTCCTGACGCATGCCAGCGCTCTCGCTTAAGGAATTCCATTACTGACTTTGGGTAACCTTCATGGAACACTTTCAGCCGCTTATCAAAAACGGGAGGTGCACCGTAGGCTGCAGATCTTATAGAGAAGTCATAATCCTCGCCGCTGTCCAGCTTTTCATTGAACCCACCTAAGTCTTGAAAAAGATCTTGCCTAACGAGAACATTAGCGCTGTTAATGTACTTTCGTTCACCCCTCTCCATTTGGGAAAACCAAAAACGCTCAAGCCAGTTCGGCGTTGCCGAAACATGAACAGTATCACCTGCTAGGAGCACTGACTTCTCTTCAGTGATTTCGTCAAGTGCGACTTTCCACTGCTTGGAAACCAGCACATCGGAGTCAAGGAACATGATGTAGTCGGCTGTTGTTTCGCCTGCGCCTTTGTTCCTGGTGGCTGAGGGGCCTTGTCTATTTTCAGAATATAACAAACGGAAGCCATAACTAGCTTTAAGCTTATCGATATTGCCCTTAGGGCCGGACATGCTGACAATCACATCGCATGGGCTGACTCCCACATCAGCCAGACTATCCAGCAGATTGACGAGGTTTTCCTCGTCATCAAACACCGGTATGACAATTTCATACGGCCTTGGCCTTGGCTTTGGCGCTGCCACTGAATGCTCCCTTTTGCACTTTAATTTCACGTTCCCTGTCTCTTGAAAGCCGCATTTTGATAATCGCAAGAGCCAAGAGGAAATAGATGTAGGGATAGAATGTGATCGACATGAAGATCGCCCCTACAAAGTAGGTCAGGACCGAGGCATTCAATGCAACCCTGAAGCTTTCCAGGAACTCAAGCTCCGGCCCCGGGTCTTTGTGCTTCTTTACCAACGACCTGCTGGAAAACACAGAAAAGTGGAACCAGACATACAAAATCAGAGCTGGTATCCCTAAGGTCGACGCAACCTCAATTAGAGAGTTGTGGGCCACCTCCCTCCTGGTCGAGAGATAGCTCCCGTCGCTGACCTTAAAGTACCTGTGGTAGTGTTCCGGAAAAGACCTGAAGCCAACACCAAGTATCGGGTAGTCCTTGGCCATCTCTATCCCAGCCTCCCAATAATCTATGCGGGTGGTGGACGTCTGGTCCGAGCCTGCGGTCTGGAAGCGGGCTTTCTGTTCTTCAGGAAAGAGCGCCCATGCAATAGTTACGAACACCGCAACATAGGCAAGGTTTTTGAAGCTTATTTTCCTGTACGCGAGCAGCAGGTAAATGAGGCCCACCAACAGAGCCAGTTGCCCGCCGCGCGAGCTGGCGCCCATCACCGCCATAGCCGCGGTGACGGGCAGTATCCAGTAAAGCTTCGTCTTCGGCTTCATATATAGGATAAGCGGGATCGACATCACCGTGCATAAGGCCATCAACAGGCTGTACTCACCACTGTTCTGAAAGAAACCTGGGGGGCCCTGTATGCCCCAATCGGTGAAGCCGAAACCCCGGGTTGCCCAGACGCGTGCGCCAAAAAACGACATTTTAAAAATGCACAGAAAGAAGATGATCATCAGCAGCTGTAACTGCTTGACGTTTTTCACGCAGTTGGAAAGAAACAGAACCTCCAGGGCAAATATGAATGGCGTGGTTATGTCCTTGGAGGAAATGTGGGGGTAGAGGGAATTCATCGCCGACAGCCAGGCAAGGGTCGCAAACAGGAACACCAGGAAATGAGTGCCTGTGAACTTGAGCCTGTTATTTCCGATCATGGTCAGAAAGCCGACCAGAATAACGATCTGCATCCAGGGGATGATATCAAGGCCTGGAATGATCACCTGGGGGCGCAAATAGTAGAGAACGATAAAGGCGAGGCCAAGATAGAAAATCAAATCCTGGCCTTTCAGGGCCTGCCGGAATTCTTTGAAATCACTTTTTAATACAGCAAACACCAGTTACCTCTTTAGGCTCTTCGCCAATTCAACGGTGTGGTAGACGATGTCATCAATGGTTTTTGTCATGAAGGTATCGTTGGCGGAATACGGGTCGTTGATGCGGAACGTCTTCTTTTTTCCGAACGAACCCAAGAGCAGAAAAGGCCCGTTATAACCAAGGCTCTTAATTTCCCGAATATGGCTCGCCTCCATGCAAACGAAAACGTCGCCGGTTCTGGGGACGTAGTCTTCTACGCTCGTGGTCTTATGAGACGACAGGTCTATATTTTTGGTTTCGTATGCGATTTTAAGCAGGCGGGGGTTCGCGCCCTTCCCTGTGTTTGTGTTCAGGCCCAAAGAAATGGCCTCGATATCGGAATGGCCTTTGAACACCCATTCGGCAAGGGCACTTCGGCATATATTCCCCTGGCAGACGAACACCAGCCTGTCCGGTGGCGTATCGCAGCGGGTGTAGTCGCGAAAGGCGCCCACCCGGCAATACAGCTCGTCGAGGCAATAGCGCAACAGGCCCTTTTTACTGCCGAATTTGTCCATGATGTACTGACGGAGCATCATACGGCCTCTATTCCATAGAGATTGGTGTACCGCTGTCGCATCACTTCCTCGCTGTAATTGTCCTTGACGTACTTCCGACCTTCTACAAGGCGCTCCGAGCTTTCAGTTCCCTCGGTAACGGCCTGGAGCTTTTCAAGGGCTGCAAACAGGGACGCCGCTGTATGTTCCTCGGCCAGAAAGAGCAGGTGCTCCGGTACCACACGCTCGACCCCGTTACGGGTCGACAGAATTGGCTTGGCCGCAGCAAGGGCCTGGGTCAGGGCCAGCGGGTGCCCTTCTGATGACGAGGTCATGAGGAAAACATCAACGGAGCCGAAAAACCCGGGCACGTCGTCGATAAAGCCCAGGAATTCAACGTTGTCTTCAAGTTCTAACCGGGCCACTTCCTTTTTCAGCTCGATGGCACCACTTTTGGTATCGTCGCCGGCGATCCGAAGCCTGGCGTTTATACCGTTGCTTTTCAGAAGCCGGATAAACTCCACCGCAAGGGGGTAGTTCTTCGCGGGCCTGACGTTGCCTAGGCAGCCAAACACCAGGGGCCTTCCGGGCTCTCCCAGCGTGTTAACCGGTAGCTTTTCCAGCTCGCTTAAATCGATACCGTTGGGAATAACCGTCGGATGCAGTCTGCAATAGGACCCGGTGGTGTGGTTAATGGTGTTCTTAAGATCTTCAGTAACCGACACCACGTGCCGGGAGCCCATCTTGATAAGGGCCAGCTTGGCATTGCGAAAGCGCTCGTCCGGCGATATGTCCACGTGACCATGAAACGTGGCGGTGACGGGAAGCCTGGTGATAAGACCCACGATTGAAGTGTAAACGTTGGAGCCAAGCAGATGGGATTGAATATGAGTCACTTTCTCCCTTCGCACAATGGAAAGGACCTCGAACAGAAACTTGAGGTTAAGTGAGCCTTTACAATCCCGGATATAGTACGGAATCGAGCGTTGTTTGAGCTGCTCCTCCACCCAGCCCGGCCCCCGTATCAGCGCGACGCTGCGGTAGCCCTGTTTGATACAGCCCTCGGCCAGTGCCAGGAAAACTGTTTCAGCCCCTCCCGGGCCCGTGGTGTCGATTACATGCAATACGGTGGGAGTCATTCCACGTTTGGCCATTCCATTGATCCGCTCTCTATATTCGTTCTATGTTAACCTACGTGATTAGGTGGAGCCAGTGCTGTTTCTACACGGATTTGTTAGGCTTGATTATCTGTATTTCCAAGAGGTTGTGAATGGATTCTAATCTGCCCAGCGTGCTGGTTCTGGATGCCAATCAGCGTAGTGCTCTTGCGGTTACCCGCTCCCTTGGCAAATCCGGCCAATTCCAGATCACCACGGCGGACGCCACGGTACAGGCCCTTGCTGGTCAGTCCCGCTACAGTCAGGCCTACCTCCAGCACCCTGACCCGGGCGAACACCCCCGCGACTTTATCGCCTGGATGAAGGACCTCACCGCTCGCCAGCATTTCGATCTGGTCATGCCCACCACTGAGGTGACCAGCCAGCTGTTACTGTTTTGCCGGGATGAATTGCCAGGGATTGAGCTTCCGTTTGCGCCCTATCAAACCGTTATGGCCCTTTCTGACAAGATTTCACTGGTAGAGCTTGCTAAAAGCCTGGGCATTCCTGTGCCAGAGAGCCGGATGTTCAAAAATGCCAGTGAACTGGAAGGTGTTTCCCTCCACTATCCGTGTGTATTGAAGCCGGCCTTGTCCCGTATCTATACGGGGGATGATTGGGTACACACCCAGGTGAGGGTTATTCATGATGCGGCCGGGTTACAGAAGGCGCTAGAGCTTTCCCCTTATCTTGAGACGACGCCGTTCATGCTGCAGTCGTTTATTCCGGGCCATGGCGGCGGTGTTTTCTGTCTTTACAATAAAGGCCAGCCGCTGCAGTTTTTTGCCCATGAGCGCCTGCGGGAGAAGCCGCCTGAAGGGGGCGTCAGCGTTCTGTGTCGGAGCGTAGCTGCCGACGAAGAGCTCAAGGCAACCGCACAGAAACTGCTGGATGCAGTGAACTGGCACGGGGTCGCCATGGTCGAGTTCAGGATCACGCCGGAAGGCAAGGCCTATCTCATGGAGATCAACACCCGGTTCTGGGGATCCCTGCAATTGGCGATCGATTCCGGGGTGGACTTCCCCCTGATGCTGGCAAAGGCCCAGCTTGGCCAGCGGGTCGTTCCTACCGAAACCTATCGCACCGATCAACGGCTTCGCTGGCTGCTGGGTGACCTTGACAGTCTCTACTTGTACCTGAAAGGGCGGCAGCCCTGGATGAAAAAGATTATGAGACTGGTTAGCTTTCTTTCCATTAGACTCCGTCATCAAAAGCACGAAGTTAACCGTCTGGATGATGTGATGCCGGCATGGCATGAACTCAGGCAATACATCAGAGCGCTGAAAAAATGATAAACTGGAGTATTTCAGGGTGAGTTTCTCGGAAACAGCGATAAATTTCCTGACCAGCAGTCCTGTATGCCGGGTCATGCAGCCTTTGCGTCGCCGGGTTGTGCCGGTTTTTCTGCTGCATCGCTTTGCGGACAACGCCCTCAATATTCACGGCCACTGTCCGGATCACCTGGAAGCGGTGCTGATTTATCTTCGAGCGAACGGTTATACGGTGATTTCGGTAAGGGAACTGGTGCATGCCATGCTCGATCACCGCCCGCTTCCGGAGCGAGCCGTCGCATTTACCCTGGATGATGGCTTCTATGACCAGGCTGACAGTGCCCTGCCCCTGTTTGAAAAGCACAAGGCCCCGGTCACCCTGTTCCTGGCGACCGACATGCAGGAGCAGCAATACTGGTCCTGGGACTACAAGCTGGAGTACCTGTTCAAGCATACGACCCTGACCAGCATGGAGCTTGACCTTGGCCTGGGACCTGTCCATGTCCAGTTTTCCAACCCGGAAGAAAGGCGCACGCTGGTACGACAGTTAAGGCAGGTCTACAAGTGCGAGTCGAACAGGAATGCCGAGCAGGTCGTCAAAGAGCTCGGCCAGATGCTCGAGGTAGAGGTCCCGGTGACGGCTCCTCCTGAATACCAGTCCATTACCTGGGATCAGGTCCGGCGTATCGAATCACCCTACATTGAGTTTGGCCCCCATACCAAGCGCCACCCAATCCTGGCCCAGGTAAGCGATGACGAAGCCAGGAGCGAGATTCTTGGCAGTTGGGAGATACTGAAACGGAATGTGGCCAACCCGGTACCCGTCTTCTGTTACCCCAGTGGCCGGGAAAGTATTGATTTTGGCGATCGGGAAAAGCGGATCGTGGCGGAGGCCGGACTGTTGGGTGCGCTGTCCGCGGACCCCGGCTACGCCTACCTGCTGCCACGGACAAAAAACGACATCTACGCCATCAAGCGCTTCAGTTTTCCCAACACCATGCCCCCCTTCAAGCAGTACTGCAGCTGGCTGGAGTATGCCAAGGAAATCCTCACCCGGGCCTGACGCCTGCTTTACGGTTAATTTGCTTTCGAATCCTTCAGCCGGTAGAGCACTTTAAGCAGCGGATTGCGCACCACCATCAGGGACACCAACTGACAGGACCCGGTCGCAATCCTGGCCTTGTAGTTTTCCTTTTTCCCGGAGCCGGCAAGCATGTCGAACCTGCTTACCTCAGGGTCGTTGAATGCCTCTTCAATGGCGTAGCCCAGGTGCAAGGTGCCAAGCGCCAGCTTGGGGTGGAAGGTTTCTTCAAACCCGCTCTGCAGGTTATAGACACAACCCTGGTATTTGACGTTATAAAGCACGGAGATGACCCCATCATTGCATTTCAGCAAGGACAACTGGGGCTCGCCTCCTTCCTGCTGGACCCGCTGCAGGAACAGGGTATTGAAGGCCAGGGCTTTGTCGCCGTAGACCGGTTTGCCCCAGCGTCGACGATGGAATTCATTGAGGCGCCGGAAGAAAGCGCCGGGGTCAGTGCAACCGGCAAAGCAGTTTTCTGTTGAGATCGCGCCGGTGGTTTCCAGAACCGAACGACGGTTGTAGAGCCGAAGCCGGGTATTGGAGCCCAGAGACTTCAGATAAGTCCTGAACAAGCCATCGGTGTTCACATGCCAGGCGGCATCCGCAGCGGTTTCCCGCACCAGCCAGCCTTCCTGTCGGGCCAGGGTCCTAAGTGCCACCGTGTCTTCGGAGTCTTCAATCAAGTCGTTGAACACGGCTTCTGACCATCGGGTGGTCAGCAGCGATTTCAGAGCGGCGGCTGAAAGCCCGACGGACTCGCTGTCTTTGCGGAACGAATTGTACTCGGTGCGCGTAGAGCGCAGGTTGCGGTAGCTGCACCCCACAAACTCGAGGGATGTGGCCGGTATGAGGCCCTTGATACGGTAGCGGGAAAGGTAGAGGCCGGAACGGCCATCGCCCCACTCCCTGACCAGGTCAAAGTTGTTCTCCCTGCCCCAGACCTCCCACCAGGCGCTTTGCCATGCGTGGGTCTGAAACAGGCTCATCAGGGCAGGCTCTTGACGATGGGCGGGCCGATCAGCCGCGTAAGCCACACGGGCAGACGCTGCCATACCGCAATCATCAGCCGGAACTTGGGGTTGTTGGGGTTAAGCTCCGGCAGTTTCTCACCAGCGGGCAGGCAGTAATTCCAGTTGAGGGGCACCGGCGTTGCGCCCCACTGCTGCTTGAACTTATAGGTCCCGGCGTCCTTGCTGCAGCGGCCAAAATCAAACGTCTGGTAGCCCTGCCCGATGCTGTACTCAAGAATTTTCCAGTACATGAGCATGTTGATGCCTGTGGCGTTGGACTCCCTCAGGGTCGAGGCCCAGGGGATTTCCATGCGTCCGGCGTGCCCAATCAAGAAGGCGCAGCCACTGGAGCGACCGTTCAGCGTGGCGATCACGAGGCGTGCGGACGTGCCCAACTGTTCAAGCAGGTTCTGGAAAAAGCGCTTGCTGTAAACCGGCGTGCCAAGATCTCGCATATTGGCGGCGAATACATCGTAGAACTCGTCCAGCAGTTCCGCACCGCCTATGGTTACCTCAGCACCCTCTTTTTCAGGCCGGCGAACCTGGGCCCGCAGCTTGGGGCGGAAACTCTGCCAGAGCTCCTCCGATGAGCCGGGTAACGGCAACCAGAAGGTCACCTTATCGGTGCGTGCGGGTAGGCCGGTGCCGGCATCAGACACATGCCGCAGCTCCACATGGCTTGCGCCAATGACCTGTCGCCAGTTTTCAGCCGCCGCCAGGAGTTTTTCGGCCGCTTCTGCGCTGTTGGTTAACAATCCGCCGTAGTTGAAATAAGGTACTGACACCACAAAATTGCCGAACAGCCGGCTGCGGAGCTGAACGAGCGGCAATACACCCAGCACTTCGCCATCTTCCGCCAGGGCGCAGCAGTAGTGGGTCTTGTGGCTATAGGTCTGCTCGATGAACCGGCGCACGCTGATCTTGTGGTAGGGGCTGGTGGCGCCATGCTGATCGACGAAATCGTCCCAGGCCGCCTCGGGGCCAGTTCCACGGACGTCCTCCACCACCCGGTGAACTGGCTTGGCGCTGGTGTTAAGGACAGGGCTTAGTGCCTCGACCGGGGAGCAGCCTGTGGTCTTGCCTTCACCACCGGGTTGGGTTGCCCCATCGCTGTTCAGCGCCTGCTTGCGGGCTTTCTGAAGCGTCTTGATTTCATCCGACACTGACTTGAGCTGCGAAATCAGCTCATCCGCGCTATCGCCGGCCTTCTTCGCCTCACCGATCTGGCGGCTGAGACGGCCCTTGAGGGCTTTGAGATTTTCAATCTTCTGCTTTGACGGTTCAATCTCTGCTGTGGACAGCTCTTCCATGCATGTAACCTAAACTTTGACGGGCGTGCCATTGAAATCAATGGCATCCATGACATCGGTAACGGTTCCGAAGCGAAAGTCGCCAAGAAGTCGCTCGAGCCGGTCATAACATACCGAAAGATTGTTGTAGTGCCGGAATTTTGAAAACGCGCTCACTTTCAGGCGAGGCTGGCCCGGATCCACTTCCCAGGGGTGCAGGTAGAAGATGAACGGCTGCCCTGCCTTGTTGATTTTCCCCAGTCCCCAACGGCTCAGGCCATAGGGGTACAGCCGGAAATAGCCGCCGCCTGCGATGGGCATGCGGTACTTGCCCACCGGGCAGGTGGACAGCGGAAATTCCTTCAGCGTACCGCCGGAGGGCGCCTCGAGCAGATAGGGCTCATGGGGCGTGCCGGGCATGCCGTAGCGGTCATGATGAACAGGGAAAATGGACGAATCCCAGGTGAAGCCTTCCTCACAGAGGATATCCAGAGCCCAGCGGGACTGAGCCGTGATGGAATAGCTGGCCGCCCGATAGCCGTTGATGGGCTCGCCGGTGATATCTTCCAGGATCTACTTGGATTTACGGGTTTCTTCCCGGAACACCTTGGGGGTCTGATTGTAGATCAGCTGGTGGCTGTAGCCGTGGCTGGCGATCTCGTGGCCAGCCTGCTGGATACGCCGCACCAGGTTCGGGGAGCGCTCTGCCACCCAGCCCAGGGTAAAAAAGGTTGCCTTGGTATCGCGTTCGTCAAACAGGCCCAGAAGCCGGTCTGTGTTTGCTTCTACCCGGTACTCCATGGTGCCCCAGTCCTTGGGCTCCACAGCCTCTGCAAGAGCCGCAACCTGGAAGTAGTCTTCCACGTCGACCGTGAGCGCATTCTTGATCATATCCATGATTCAGCCATTAAAATCGGTGTGAGGGACGACGTTACCTTTACGGAACACCCTGGCCCTTTATTCGCCTGTTGGCTAGGGCCTAGAAGAACCTGTACTCGAGGCCCAGCAGTATCCAGTTCTCCTGGTACTCACGGCTGGGTACGTCGCTGGTTCGCCGGTTATGGCCAATCCTGCCCTGGA
The DNA here is from genome assembly GCF_011074795.1 of Marinobacter salicampi. Classification (GTDB taxonomy): domain Bacteria; phylum Pseudomonadota; class Gammaproteobacteria; order Pseudomonadales; family Oleiphilaceae; genus Marinobacter; species Marinobacter salicampi. The sequence goes on along the minus strand of NZ_JAAMPF010000026.1, from coordinate 60,003 downwards.
TGTTCAGTTGCGAGCTGGCCTTGTAAAGCAGCCCGAGGTAGACATCTGCAAGGGTGTCGTCTGCCTGGTTCTCGTCGTAGGTCAGATAGGTATAACCGGCACCGGCGGTGCCATTCCACCGCGTGGCAATAGGTCTGACCACGTTGGCCTCGAGCCCGATACGATCTTCCTCGACGTCCGAGAGCACGTAGAGTGAACGGCTGGCGAACGCCTCTACGTTGAGATTGGTGCTGTCACCGAACCGCTTGTTGATACCGGTGTTGACCGTGGTTACTTCAATGACCTCGGTTTCTCTCAGGTTAAAGCTGAAGCCGGCGACCTCAATATCAAAATCCGATGTCTGGTCAGTCACGTCCCTTCTGACGTTCAGGTAAAAATCGGCCGACGGGTTGATCTGCCGGTCCAGCGAGACGTTACCCACGAACGCTTCGGTGTTTGATGGCGGCCGGGACGAATCGGTAAAGCGGGTTTCCAGTTCTGTCACGCCAACGGAACCGCTAATCTGGGTCGCGGGCCAGGCGTTGGAGAAGATGACACTGGCGGTGTTCTTGTCGATTTCGGTGTCGTTTTCCAGCTCTGCCCGGTCGGTGCTCACCCTCAGGCCGGCGCTCAGGGTGGAGCTGAACAGGTGGTTCCAGGACGCCGAGCCGATAACACGCTGGCCGTCGACCTGATTGTCATCGTCTCCCTGGCTTTCAAAATAATCCGTTCGCTGGTACTTGGCAGAAAACGACAGCACGTCGGTCTTGGTAATGGGAAGGGTATAGACCGGGCCGGTGGTGAATACGTTCTTGCTGCTCGTGTTGTCGGGGGTTGCGGCTTCCCGGGAGTCGGTCTGTACATCCCTTAGGGAGTTGGACACTTCCCAGTCCAGACCCCGTGTAATTTCGCAGTCACCCCGGAAGCCTAAATCGGTGTATAGCTCGGGGTCATAGGTGCTTTCCCACCAATAGCCCACCCCGACCTCGCCACCGAGCCTGGAGTTGCAACGGCCCGGGTCAGATACATGGTTGACGTTGACGCTGAGCCGGGTCTCCATGTCGCTCTCTTCGTTATTGGCACGCAACCTGACATTATCGCTGTATATGTTTTCGAGCCCCGCAGACAGTTTCACCGGCTCTGCCGATACCGAGGCTGCTCCTGAAAACGTCAATACACTGATGCTGAGCGTGGTAAGAGCGAGGGTTTCCGCCGCTCCGCGGGAAAACAGCGCTTTCCCTGAAGTGCGTGGATTACCCATTGATCACCGCTCCGACGAATTTTTCAGAGTTGAAGGAGGTGGCAGCGCTTTCGACGCTTGAGGGTGTGACCTTGCCATGGGGCACCACCAGCATGGAATAGTCACACAACTCGGCCAGAATCCGGGCATCCGGTGATTCCGAGATCGGAGCCGTGTCCAGCACGATGAAACGGTCCGGGTAACGCCTGCGGACGGCCTGGATAAACTGCTTCATGCGGAACGACGTGAAGAATTCGCTGGGGGACTCGCGCCGACTGCCGGCCGGGATGAGACGGAGCCTGGGGATACCGGTCGGATAGATGATGCGGGCGATGTCGTAGTCCGGGTCGTCCAGGAAGTCCGTCAGGCCGCTTTCCGGAACCACATCCAGCATGGAGTGCATGGAAGGCTCGCGAAGGTTGCAGTCAATCACCAGGGCCGTTTTGGCCTGGTCAAACGCAAAGGCCGCGGCCAGATTCAGGGCAACAAAGGAAGAACCCGCGCCCTGGGCTGCACCGCTTACTACGAGAGTGAAGTTATTGCCCCCGGAGACTTCCAGCAGCTTAGTCCGCAGATTGCGGAAGCGATTGACCAGGTCCCGGTTTTTGGAGTCCGGGTGAATAATCCGGCGCTCGTCCAGATCGTCAGCGGTCAGCCTGGTAGGCTCCTGCATCCGGACGATCTGCTTGCTGATGACGTATTTGTCTACCGCCCCGGGCCCAAGCTCCAGGGAGCTTGGTACCAGCATGCGGGAGTCGTCCCATTCTGAGTAAGGTACCGCATTCTTGTTACCTGACCGGGCATCCAGCCATTGGGATTCCTCTTTGTCCCGGTTCAGATCTGATGGTACACCTGGGTCTTTTGAGTCTCCCAGGTCATTCCGGGTCGATGGCTTGGTGTTGGTTTCGTCGTGGCTCTGTTGAGATTCAGTCATCAAATTACTCCCAAAGATGCAGAGACTGCGATAGCAATGTAAACAACGGCCGCGATGGCGGCACACACAAGGACTGCCACAGTCAGGCGCCGTTCCCTGCGCTTCTCAAAGGGCGTACGAACCCTTGGCAATTCCACTAACACCGGTAAGCCTATGTCACCTTCAAGCTGCTGCCTGGCCCTTACGCGGGGGTCGATCTGCAATAGTCCGCCGAAGGCTCCGAACGGTGCCACCAGCCCAAGCAGTATCCCGGCCGCGGCAAACATGGGAAATTGCAGGCCCGAGGGTTCACTGGGGAACTGGGCCGATTCGCTGATCCGGTAATTAAGGCCCTGGCCTTCGATGTCCAGGTGCATGGAGACCCTTGCCCTTTCACGGCGCTTGAGCAGGTCGTCGTAGATCTGTTTGTTTACTTCCATGTCCCGAGTAAGGTCGGAGTACTGGGCCTTGTTAGCCTGAATACGCTCCATCCGCTCGGACTGGCTCGCCATCAGTTGCTCGATTGACTGGATCCGGGTGTTGATAGTTTCAATGTCGGCGTTGGTGTTCACCAGCGCGCCCCTGAGCTCCTGATAAAGCGGATTGGCGGTACCGCCGCCTTCAGATTCAGCTGCGGTTTCGCCGTTGGCCATGGCGGCGTCCCTCTGCTTGCGGAGCTCGGCCAGCTGTTCCTTGAGGATCACGATATCAGGATAAGTGTCATGGTATTGAAGCCGCAGGGTATCCAGCTGCTCCTGCATTGACTGGATGCGCTTTTCATAGGCATTGGGTCCGCCCTGACTGAAGCTGGGGCTGACACCATTAAGCTGGTCTTCCAGGGACTGGGCGCGGGATTGCAGTTCGGCCTTTTCCATCTGGGCCAATTCGAGCTGGCTGCGCAGGTTGGCCATCCGACTGTTGGCTGCGCCCTCTGTGCCATCGTCGTTATCCGACAGGAATTGCTTGAGGTCACCCTCGACTTCAGCGAGCTGTGACTCGTAGCTTTTCACTTGCTTGTCGATAAAGTCATAGGCGGCTCGGCTCTCGGCACGCTTGCGGCCGCTGCTCTCCTCGATGAATACCTGACCAAGACGCTGGGCTGTCCGGAAGGCCCGGAGCGGGGATTCGGCACTGTAAATAATCGTGAAGTAGCTTTCGCCCCGGGGCCGGACGTCAAACCCACTGCGCAGTTCTGCGACTCGTCCGTTAATCACACCATCGTCGGCCTCGGCCGCGCCTTCGCCGTAAAGATCTTCATCCCGGGCGAGCCGCTCCATGACTTCGCGCTTCCAGAGGGTCTCGCGGGCCACGGATGCGCGTTCGTTGATCTTGGTAGTAACCGCGCTGCCCTGCATCAACTCGCCAATAATATTGGTGTCGTCTACAAGAATAATCACCTGAGATTCGTATTTATAGGGCCAGAGAAAGCCTGCGGCGAGTACTGCAAAACTGATGAAAGCAAACAGGAAGAACGCGATCCATTTATGAGTGCGTACTTCGCGAAGTATCTCTTGGGGTAATTTGGAAATCGGAAGTGCCATATTCAAAACCTTGAGTCGTCGTAATCAGCGAAACGTTAAGCCAATAAAGGCGCTCAGAAATTACGTTCGGGAATTGCCAGGATATCCCCGGGGCGCATGGTGTAATTGGTCTTGATGTCGCCTTTGTTAAGAATGTCGGCGAGTTTCACCGGTATGGCGACCATCTCATCGTCCATCTCACGATAAAGCATGGCGTCATTCAAAGCAGCGAACTCTGTCGCTCCACCGGCACTCAACAGAATATCCAGCGCTGTCATGCCATCACGATGGGGTATGGACTGCGGTGACCTGACCGCTCCGGTGATGCGGACCCGGTCGGTGAACTCATGGCTGTCCATGGAGGTGACCACAATGCTGACCTGGGGCTCGCGAATGTAGGCGGAAAGCCGGTCCTCAATGCTGTCGGCAAGTGCTTCCGGCGTCCGCCCGGCTGCCCGCACGTCGCCCACCAGGGGGACGGAAATCATGCCGTCAGGGCGGATGGGAACAGATGCACTGAGATCAGAGTTGCGCCAGACCGAGACCGATACAACGTCCGTAATACCGAGAATATAGGCAGGCGTCTCGGTATCTTCACTCATGGCGAGGGCGCGCTGGATTTTCTCGGGGGATGAAGCTGGGCCACCTGCACAACCCGCTAACAGGGCGGCAGCGAAAACTGAAAAGAGCAATCCAATACAACGGTACGTCCGTGCCATCGTGTTACCTCACAACAAATCCATGGTGTTTTAAGTCACCCGAAAAACCAGCGTTAACGGGACTGATTGACGGTCCTTTTTAAACGGTCTATCTCGATCCTTTTTTAAACAATATCACTTCCACTGTTTGAATTATAATCAACATATCCAGCAACAGACTCTGGTTCTTAATGTAGTACAGGTCGTATCTCAGCTTTTCACGACTGTCCTCTTCATTGTCTGCATAGGCAAAACATAACTGCGCCCAACCGGTTATGCCCGGCTTTACCCGATGGCGCTCATCATAAAACGGAATGTTCTCCGCTAACTGATTCACAAAAATGGGCCGTTCGGGCCGGGGACCCACGAAAGCCATTGTGCCGTTCAGTACGTTAAAGATCTGTGGCAGTTCGTCGATCCGGACTTTACGGATAAAGTCACCGACCCTGGTCACCCGGGTATCGTTCTTCTGGGCCCAGACGGCGCCGCCCTTTTCTGCGTCTGTGCGCATGGAGCGGAACTTGTGCACTTTGAATACACGCCCGTTCAGCCCCACCCGTTCCTGACTGTACAGAACCGGAGCCTTGGGCCCGTCTTCCAGCTTGATCGCGAGCACTGTCAGGAGCATTAATGGGGAGGCTGCCAGGAACAGCAGCCCTGAGGCCAGCAGGTCAATGGCACGTTTGCCAAAGCCCGAAACTGACGACACGGTGTAACCGTCCGAAAATACCAGCCAGCCCCGGGTTATCATCTCCAGCGCCACTTTTCGCGACTCCCGCTCATAGAAACTCGCACCATCCACTATGCGTACACCTTCCATTTTGCACTCAAGCAGATCTTCCAGGGGCAGACCCTTGCGTCGATCATCAACCGCGACCACGATCTCGCGGATCGGATGCTTGAGCACATACTGCTGCAATGTGTACGGTATATGAATCAGATGCTTTTCATCAATTTCAATCGGTTCATCTTTCAGCGGCACAAAGCCGGCGAACTTGAAGCCCTTGCGGTTGAACGGGGTGTGCAGGTCTTCAAGTAGCTGTTTGGCCCGAATGCCGGCTCCCAGCACCAGCACGGTCCGCTTGAACGCCCCTTCGGTGACCAGCGAGAAAAATATGGTCCGCCCGATCCCCAGCAGGAAGAACCCGAACACTGACGCACTGGTGAGAACACCTTCGCCCGCGATGTACCAGAACCAGTCTCGACCCAGAAGGTAGGCCGCGCCCGCAAGCGGGAGAGCGACAATCAGCCCCAGGATGGTTCTCAGCATCATGCCCGACAGGCCTTCCTCCAGGCGGGCCTGATGGACCCCAAGGGCGACCATGACCAGCAGGTTGACCCCGGCGAAGACCAGGGCGGAAGGCAGGACAAACGCGTAGTTTTCTATGAACAGTTCGGTATCACCGAAATACCGGAAGAAAACCGCGACCGAGAACGCCAGCACGAGCAAAAGAAAATCGATCAGGCCGAGGATTACGAAAGGCAGGTGTATGTAATGCTTAAATAGTCTGACGTGAGCCACGCCCTCTCCTTTTTACAACCAGTAGTACCCGCTCACTGCGAGCTTCCGTTCTCGATACTGCTGAAAAAGCAGCGCAAAATGTAAACCTTTAATACACGAAATACAATCTGAACGGTTCCGGGTTCCCTTGCATCGTCCTTCAGCCGCCGCAGCTTTTACGTCGGTTTTTTTTACATATCGCAAAAATGATAGCTGATAAAATTCGTCTAATACCTTGTAAACAATTATATTTATTTTACTGGCACGATAATAGCTTACCTGTTGGCAGGCCGAAAGCCACCTAAGACAGTAACCAATATGGACGGAATCAGTATGAATGTATTTACCAAAACAATTATGTGTGTGGCTCTTACCGCCGCTGCATCTTCAGCCAGCGCTGCAGTGATCAAATTTGACGCAGCCTACGGCGTTACCAATGCGCAGGCAGCAGAAGCTTCTTTCCTGGCCAACAGCTACAACCAAGAAACCGAGACTTTTGACGGCTTCGCCAACACCGGTCAGGATGACAACACTGACCAGGGCAGCTGGATCCAGGCCGCTTCTACTTTCAACACAGCCGTTGGCGACTTCACCAACACTGCTGCAGACTCCTCCCCGAACGGCGACGAGTTCTTCACCACGTCACTGCTGATTGAGAACAACGAGACCGGCGAATTCGGCCGCGCCGATTCCTATAGCTCCCAGTGGCTCGACAGCAACGATGCTGATGAAGTACGTTGGGACATCCTGGATGGCAACTATAACGCTTTCGGCTTTTTTCTGTCTGATGCCAACGACCAAGGCGCTGCGCTGAAGCTGACCTTCAACGACGGCACAGAAGAAACCCTGCAGCTGAACAACCCGCTGCGTGACGGCAACCTGATGTACATTACCCTGGTCTCCGACGTCCTTTTCTCTGGCGTCACGCTGACCTTTAACAACGGCGAAGGCAACAACGACGGCTGGGGCATCGACAACGTAACTCTGGCCAGTGTTCCAGAGCCGGCCACCCTGGCACTGCTGGGCCTGGGCCTTGCTGGTATGACCACCTTCCGTCGTCGCAAGTAAAACGGTAGCTGCTCGATAAAAAGCCCGGAGGCTAACGCCTCCGGGCTTTTTTCTGTTCAGGAAATAGGGTTTGGAATAACCCGTTGCGGTCACCGGGTCCCGGAACCGGGTCAGATGACAAACAGATCCACAAACTCATGCACCGGTGTTGCCTCGAGTGCGTTTTGGTCCCGGCACAGCCCGAAGATCAGATCACAGCGCTGGCCCGCAAACCGGGTGGCCAGGTTACTCCGGAACTTCTGCTCCAGCAGCGGGATGCCATCAGCCCTGCGCCGGCCGTGGCCAATGGGGTATTCAACGGCTACTTTCTCTGTGCTCGAACCGTCTTTAAAAAACACTTGTATAGCATTGGCGATGGAGCGTTTATCAGGCTCCAGATACTCCCGGGTATAACGCTCGTCTTCCACCACTTCCATTTTGTCGCGAATCTCATCAATGATCGGGTGGGCTTCGTGAAACTCATCCTCATAGTGTTCCGCCACCAGGCTTCCGAATATCAGCGGCACCGCCGCCATGTATTGCAGGCAATGGTCCCGGTCGGCGGCGTTGGCCAGCTGGCCCTGCTTGGAGATGATCCGGATTGCGGACTCATGGGTAGTCAGTACGACGCGGTCTATTTCGTCCAGTCGATCCCTGACCTGCGGGTGAAGGATAACCGCAGCCTCCGCCGCGGTCTGGGCATGGAACTCTGCAGGGAAGGAGATCTTGAATAGCACATGCTCCATCACGTAGGAGCCGAAGTCCTGGGGTAAAGAAAACTGACGCTTTTCTTCAGGCTTTAGGGCCTGATCTTTGTTGGTTTTGCTGAACAGCACGTCGTAGAAGCCCCACTGGGGCGCGGTCAGTACGCCGGGAATGCCCATCTCGCCCCGCATGGCAATATCCGCCAGGCGCACCCCACGTGAGGTGGCATCACCGGCGGCCCAGGATTTACGTGAGCCGGCGTTGGGGGCATGCCGGTAGGTGCGCAGGGACTGACCATCAGCCCAGGCGTGTGAAAGCGCCGATAGCAGCTGCTCCCGGTCCGCACCCATGAGCTTGGCTGTGACTGCGGTAGAGGCCACCTTGACCAGAACGACGTGGTCAAGCCCTACCCTGTTGAACGAATTTTCCAGTGCGATCACACCCTGGATTTCATGGGCCATGATCATGGCTTCGAGCACATCTCGCATGGTCAAAGGCGCCTTACCTGTAGCAGCCCGTTGCTGGGACAGGTGGTCCGCCACCGCCAGAATACCCCCCAGGTTATCGGACGGATGACCCCACTCGGCTGCAAGCCAGGTGTCGTTATAATCGAGCCAGCGGATGATGCAGCCGATATCCCAGGCTGCTTTCACCGGATCGAGCCGGTACGAGGTTCCCGGTACGCGGGCGCCGTGGGGTACCGTTGTGCCTTCCACCAGGGGGCCAAGGTGCTTGGTGCATTCGGGGAAGCGCAGCGCCAACAGTCCGCAGCCCAGAGTGTCCATTAGGCAGTTTCGGGCCGTGTCCCAGGCTTTGGGGCTGTCGATCTTGTAGGTCAGTACGTAGTCCGCGATTTTCTGCAGTACGTCGTCATAGTCTGGTCTGAGGTTCTGATCTGCGTTGGCGTTCATGGATCTCACCTTCTAGTCCGTTAGGTGGTTTGAATGAGCCTGCCGATTGTCTTCAGTTGGACGCGTAGCTTCGGTAACGCTCATGGAGTATGCCAACCCGTTCAACGTAGGCACGGGTTTCGGCAAAGGGTGGTAATCCGCCGTAACGACTCACGGCTCCTGGGCCGGCGTTGTAAGCTGCGGTAGCTAACGTGATGTCACCGTTATGGCGGCGGAGCATGCGAGCCAGGTAATTGGCCCCACCCCGGATATTCTCGGCGACGTCCATTGCATTGACGACCCCGAGTTCCTGGGCGGTGCCTGGCATCAACTGCATCAGGCCCTGGGCACCCTTGGAGGATAGCGCCTTCGGGTTGAAAGCGGATTCCGCATGGATGACCGCCCTTACCAGGGCCGGGTCAATGCCGAACTGATCGGCCGCCGCCTGGATTTCCTCTTTGTAGGGCGAAACAAACAGTCGGGTCTTGTACCAGTCTACGGTAGAGTTCACCTCGCAGGCATGGCATTCAAAACGGATAACGTCGTAATCGCCCCCGGCGGGCCGGGAACGGCTGAATGCCATGACACCGTTGGCATCTTCATACCGGTACACCACCTGCTTTTTGGTGGAGATGAAACTGTTCTGGCTGTCTGGAATATTGGTGAATTCAACGCTGCCGTCCGGATGCACCACGCGCCGGACGTTATCTGCAACCGTCGACTGAACAGTGGCACAGGCCAGAAGCATACCCAAAAGCGATGGCATGAGGCATTTGACAGCGGTATTCATCCGGACCTCTGCATTTTCCCGTTAAACCTTATTCCATTCACTATAGATCATCGCGGCTCTCAGTATAGAACAGCCCAGCTCTCCCTACAGAACGACGCACCGCCTTTTTCAGCAGCGCGCCCCGAAGTACAGAACAGGGCGACTATAGTACGCCCTCTGAATGAAAAAACGGAACCTGGAGGCAGTTTAACAACTCGTTACAGGCCTTCACCTGGCACCCGAACCCAGCCCTCCATCAGCACCCGGGCGCTGCGGCTCATAACAGCCTTGGTGGCGGTCCATTCACCGTCCACCTGGCTGGCTTCCGCGCCCACGCGGAGGGTACCGGAGGGGTGGCCAAAGCATACCGAGGTACGGTCGCCTCCGCCTGCCGCCTGGTTAACGACCGTGCCCGGTATGGCCGCAGCGGTAGCAATGGCGACAGCGGCGGTGCCCATCATGGCGTGGTGCAGCTTGCCCATGGACAGCGCCCGTACCAGCAGGTCGACATCCCCTGCCGGGATTTGCTTGCCGCTGGATGAAACATAGTCTGCCGGCTTGCCGACAAACGCCACCTTGGGTGTGTGCTGCCGGTTGGCGGCTTCACTGACATGAGCGACCAGGCCCATTTCAACCGCTGCCTCGGCCCGGATGGCCTCGAACATGGCAAGGGCTTCAGCGTTGTTATTGATAGCCTCCTGCAGCTCTGTTCCGGTATAGCCCACGTCACCGGCGTTGATGAATACCGTGGGTATGCCGGCATTGATCATGGTGGCCTGGAGGTTACCCACGCCCGGCACATTGAGCTCGTCCACCAGGTTGCCGGTGGGAAACATGGATCCGGCACCGTCTGCCGGATCCATGAACTCCACCGCCACTTCCGCTGCGGGAAAGGTCACGCCATCCAGCTCGAAATCGCCGGTTTCCTGCACTTGACCATTAGTAATGGGTACCCGGACCACGATGGTTTTTCGAATGTTGGCCTGCCAGACCCGGACCACGGCAATGCCGTTCTCCGGAATGCGGCTGGGGTCAACCAGCCCGTTGTTGATGGCAAAGGCCCCGACCGCCGCCGTGAGATTGCCGCAATTCCCGCTCCAGTCTACAACCGGCTTATCAATGGATACCTGCCCGAACAGATAATCCACATCGTGATCCGGCACCGTGGCCTTACTGAGAATCACGGTTTTGCTGGTGCTGGAGGTGGCGCCTCCCATGCCGTCGATCTGTTTCTGGTAGGGGTCGGGGCTGCCGATCACCCGTAGAAGCAACTTGTCCCTGGCATCTCCCGGCTGCCGGGCAGCCTCGGGCAGGTCCTCTAGCCGGAAGAAAACGCCTTTGCTGGTGCCGCCGCGCATATAGGTGGCCGGCACCCGAATCTGTGGTGCATGACTCATACTAAGCTCCTCAGGCTACCGCCTCTGATTCCAGGAAGTCCTGGGCGAACCGCTGTAGGACACCACCGGCCTCGTAAATGGACACTTCTTCCTGGGTGTCCAGTCGGCATTTGACCGGCACCTCCACCCGCTCCCCGTTCTTGCGGGTAATCACCAGCGGGAGGATGGCGCCAGGGGAGTAATCGCCGGCCACGTCGTAGGTTTCGGTGCCATCCAGTTCCAGGGTCTTGCGGGTAGTGCCCGGCATGAACTCCAGTGGCAGCACACCCATACCCAACAGGTTAGTGCGATGAATACGCTCGAAGCCTTCCGCCACGATTACTTCCACACCGGCCAGGCGAACCCCCTTGGCGGCCCAGTCCCGGGACGAGCCCTGGCCATAGTCGGCACCCGCCACGATGATCAGCGGCTGCTTGCGCTCCATATAGGCTTCGATGGCTTCCCACATGCGGGTCACCTTGCCTTCCGGCTCGATGCGGGCCAATGAGCCCTGCTTCACCTTGCCGTTCTCCTGCACCATCTCGTTCAGCAGTTTGGGGTTGGCGAAGGTCGCCCGCAGCGCGGTCAGGTGATCGCCCCGGTGGGTGGCGTAGGAATTGAAGTCAGCCTCGGGCACGCCCATCTTGTGCAGGTACTCGCCGGCGGCGCTGTCCATCATGATGGCATTGGAGGGCGACAAGTGATCCGTGGTGATGTTGTCGCCCAGAACCGCCAGCGGGCGCATGCCCTTCATGGTGCGCTCACCCGCAAGCGCGCCTTCCCAGTAGGGCGGACGGCGGATATAGGTACTCTGTGGACGCCATTCGTAAAGCGGATCAACCTGGGCCTGGGCTTCACGGGTAACGTCGAACATGGGGATGTACACCTCCCGGTACTGCTCGGGTTTCACGCTCGCTTTTACGATGGCATCGATTTCTTCATCTTTCGGCCAGATGTCCTTCAGGGTGACCGGGTTGCCATCCTTGTCGGTCCCCAGCACATCTTTTTCGATGTCGAATCGTATGGTTCCGGCAATGGCGTAGGCCACCACCAGTGGCGGTGAAGCCAGGAACGCCTGCTTGGCATAGGGGTGAATACGGCCGTCGAAATTGCGGTTGCCGGACAGCACGGCGGTGGCGTAAAGGTCACGATCGACCACTTCCTTCTGGATCACCGGATCGAGGGCACCACTCATGCCGTTACAAGTGGTGCATGCAAACGCCACCACACCAAAGCCCAGGTTCTCAAGCTCAGGCAGCAGGTCGGCTTCTTCCAGGTACATTTTTACCGTCTTGGAACCGGGCGCCAGGGAGGATTTCACCCAGGGCTTGCGGGTAAGACCGAGCCGGTTGGCGTTACGGGCAATAAGCCCGGCGGCAATCATGTTGCGCGGGTTGCTGGTGTTGGTACAGCTGGTAATGGCTGCGATGATAACCGCACCGTCGGGCATTTTGCCCTCTTCGTTCTCCACCACACCACTGATACCGCGGGCGGCCAGTTCGGAGGTGGGCAACAGGGCATGGGGGTTGGACGGCCCCGCCAGGGTGCGGGTCACGCTGGACAGATCAAAGGTCAGCACACGCTCATACTCAGCGTCTTTCAGGCTGTCTGCCCACAGGCCGGTTTCTTTTGCGAAACGCTCCACCAGGGCCACCTGATCGTCTTCCCGACCGGTCAGTTTCAGGTAGTCGATGGTCTGCTCGTCAATGTAGAACATGGCAGCGGTGGCGCCGTATTCCGGCGTCATGTTCGAAATGGTGGCTCGATCACCAACGGTCAGCTTCGACGCACCTTCTCCATAGAATTCCAGATAGGCGCCCACTACCCGCTCGCGGCGCAGGAATTCGGTCAGGGCCAGCACCATGTCCGTACTGGTAATGCCCGGCTGCAGCCTGCCAGTGAGCTCGACACCAACGATGTCCGGAAGACGCATGTAGGAGGCGCGACCCAGCATGACGCTCTCAGCTTCCAGTCCGCCGACGCCGACGGAGATAACCCCGAGGGCATCCACCATTGGGGTGTGGCTGTCCGTGCCTACGCAGGTGTCCACAAACGCGACGCGGTCACGAACCTGGACCACGGGCGACATTTTCTCCAGGTTGATCTGGTGCATGATGCCGTTGCCCGGTGGAATCACATCCACGTTCTTGAACGCAGTCTTGGTCCAGTTGATGAAGTGGAATCGGTCGTCATTGCGGCGGTCTTCGATGGCCCGGTTCTTTTCAAAGGCGTCTTCCTCGAAGCCGGCATGCTCTACGGCCAGGGAATGGTCGACAATCAGCTGGGTGGGCACCACCGGGTTCACCTTGGCCGGGTCGCCACCCTTCAGGGCAATGGCGTCGCGCAGGCCGGCCAGGTCAACAAGAGCGGTCTGGCCCAAAATGTCATGACACACGACCCGGGCCGGGTACCAGGGAAAGTCCAGGTCGCGCTTGCGCTCGATCAGCTGTTTCAGGGCATCGGTCATCAGCTCCGGTCCACAGCGGCGCACCAGGTTTTCGGCCAGCACGCGGGAGGTGTAAGGCAGCTTTTCATAGGCCCCTGGCTCAATGGTGTTGACAGCTTCGCAGGTGTCAAAGAAATCGAATTCGGTGCCGGGCAGGGGTTTGCGGTAATCACTATTCATGGGCAAGGACTCAAACAGGGTTATTCAAAAGGGAAATCAGAAAGCCACGACAAACGGTGGCTTCCTGTAACGGCAGGCTCGGAGCCGCATTCAAGCAGCTCCTTTCTGGCGCCGCTTAGGAGCGTTCTTCGATGGGCGTCCACTCGCGGCGTTCCGGACCGTTGTACTCGGCGCTGGGCCGGATGATCCGATTGTTCTCACGCTGCTCCTTGACGTGGGCCGTCCAGCCGGACACTCGTGACATCACGAAGATGGGAGTAAACAGCTCGGTGGGGATGCCCATGAAATGGTAGGCCGACGCGTGGAAGAAGTCAGCGTTGCAGAACAGTTTCTTCTCGCGCCACATGACTTCCTCACAGCGCACGGAAACGGGGTACAGCACGGTGTCTCCCACTTCCTTCGAAAGCTTCTCGGACCATCTCTTGATGATCGCGTTGCGGGGATCGGATTCCTTGTAGATGGCGTGACCGAAGCCCATGATTTTTTCTTTACGCTCCAGCATGCCCATCAGGCCTTCTTCGGCCTCATCCGGCGTACTGAACTTCTGGATAAGCGCCATGGCCGCCTCGTTGGCACCACCATGCAAAGGTCCGCGCAGAGTGCCGATGGCTCCGGTCACGCAGCTGTGGATGTCGGACAGGGTCGAGGCGCAGACCCGTGCGGTAAAGGTGGAAGCGTTGAATTCGTGCTCGGCGTAGAGGATCAGGGAGACGTTCATGACCTTCTCATGGAGCTCACTGGGGGCCTTGCCATGAAGCAGTTCCAGGAAGTGGCCACCGATGGAGTCGCTGTTGCCGTCTGTTTCAATACGCACACCTTCCTGGGCGAAGCGGTACCAGTAGCAGATGATACTGGGGAAAGCGGCCAGCATGCGGTCGATCCGGTCATCCTGTTCGCTGAAGTCTTCTTCGGTTTCCAGGCTGCCCAGCATGGAGCATCCCGTGCGCATGACATCCATCGGGTGGGCATTCTTCGGAATCTGTTCAAGCACATTCTTGAGAGCATCCGGCAGCGCCCGCAGACCGCTCAGCTTCTTCTTGTAGGCATCGAGCTCCTGCCGGTTTGGCAGTTTACCGCGCAACAGAAGGTAGGCGATCTCCTCAAACTGGGCTTTTTCCGCCAGGTCGGTAATCTCATAGCCGCGGTAGGTGAGTCCTGCACCGCTCTGGCCTACGGTACACAGTGATGTGACCCCGGCGACCTGGCCCCTAAGACCGGCGGTGTTCTGTTTATTCTCAGCCATGATTCTCTCTCCTCTCCAATTTTGGTTGGCCAGGCTGGGCGCCCGTGCTGGGGCCAGACACTGACCGGGTATTTTTTGTTTACTGGCTCTTTTGCTGTTTGAACAGATCGTCCAGCTTTTGTTCAAATTCGTGGTAGTTCAGGAACTCGTAAAGGTCCTTGCGGGTCTGCATCATGTCGACCACGTCTTTCTGGTCGCCCTTTTGAAGGATGCTTTCATAGACGGTCAGAGCGGCCTGGTTCATGGCCCGGAAAGCGCTCAGGGGATACAGCACCATGTCTGCACCCGCCTCGCCCAGCTCTTTTTTGTTATAGAGCGGCGTGGCCCCGAACTCGGTGATGTTGGCCAGCAGGGGCGCGTCCAGCGCCTTTGAAAATGCCTGGTAATGCTCCAGTTCGGTGACGGCCTCGGCGAAGATGCCATCTGCCCCAGCCTCGATGCAGGCCTGAGCACGATCAATGGCAGCTTCAAGACCTTCCTGTTGGAAGGCGTCGGTGCGGGCCATGATAAAGAAGTTCTCATCCCGGCGGGCGTCAACACAGGCCTTGATCCGATCGACCATTTCCTCTTTCGACACTATGGCCTTGTTGGGGCGATGGCCACAACGCTTCTGGGCCACCTGGTCTTCAATGTGAACAGCCGCGGCCCCTGCCCCCTCCATCTGCTGAATCGTGCGAGCGATATTAAAGACCCCACCCCAGCCGGTGTCGATATCCACCAGAAGCGGAACCGAGGTCGCCGAGGTGATCCGGCGCACATCTTCAATAACGTCGTTCAACGTGGTGATGCCCAGGTCCGGTAAGCCATAGGAAGCATTAGCCACGCCGCCGCCAGACAGGTATATGGCCTGGTGTCCGACCTTCTCTGCCATCATCGCGGTGTAGGCGTTAATGGTGCCGACGATCTGCAGGGGGTGGTTTTCTTTCAGGGCCTTGCGAAAGCGGGCGCCTGCGGATGGTTGGATGGACATGGTGGTTCTCCTGGTTTTGGCATTGTTGGTTTCAGTTCAGCGGGTTCAGCTCACCGTTATATGTTCAGCACGCGTTCTATATATTCAGCACACTTTCTATAAGCTATAAATTCAGCACACCGTCTATAAGTTCAACACACCTGCCTTGATCTTCTGTTCGATGTTCCGCCTGGCCGCACTGATGTGTCGTTGCATCAGGAACTGCGCCAGCTCACCGTCACGCTGGGCGATGGCCTCCACAATGTGGCGGTGCTCTCCCAGCGCTTTCTGGGGCCGGCCGGCGGATGTACTGAGGCGATAGCGATACATACGAACCATGTAATAGAGGTCGCCGAGGAGCATCTGGGCCAGCTTGGTGTTGCGGCTGCCCTTGGCAATGCGGTAGTGAAAATCGTAGTCGCCTTCACCCTGATAGTAGGCCTGGCCCTGGGCCAGGTCGATCATCTTTTCGTGACTGTCCAGGGTGGCCTGGAGATCGGCGATTTCCGCGTCCGTCATGCGCTCGGCGGCCTGGCGTGCCGCCAGCCCCTCCATGGATTCACGGATGTGGTAAAGCTCCAGGAGCTCGTCACCGCTGACCGACACCACCTTTACACCGGCATGCGGTTTTCGTACTAGTAGCCCCCGTGATTCCAGTCGGCCGAGGGCTTCTCTCAAGGGGCCCCGGGTGAGGTTGAAGCGTTCGCACAGCTCCACCTCGCCGATTTTCTCGCCAGGGGCCAGGTCACCTTTCACGATGGCGGTTTGCAGACAATCGAAGGCTTCGTCGGCGCGGGTCTGGGACTGTGAAGTGGCAGCTAACATGTCTTTGTCAACAAAGTAGGGTCTATTGGGGCAAAAACTACGCTCAACCGAGCTTATTGTCAACAATACCCCAGACTATTGTCGACAATACTCCAACGGGGCCGCCGCCTCGTCACCGATTAAGTTTGCTTAACCCCCCTTCGCTTCTGGCTCCCGTTTGATGCCCAACTCCGGTACACTTCGTTACTGTTTGTTTCAGTCGAAATCCACGTCATGACGATGAAAAGGAAATCCAGATGATCAAGAAGTGTCTGTTCCCCGTTGCCGGTTACGGAACCCGGTTCCTGCCTGCCACCAAGGCCATGCCGAAGGAAATACTGCCGATTGTTAACAAGCCTCTGGTCCAGTATGGCGTTGAAGAAGCCTCTGAAGCCGGGATCTCGGAATTCGGCTTTGTCACCGGGCGGGGCAAGCGTGCCATTGAGGATCACTTCGATATCAGCTACGAGCTCGAGCATCAGATTGCCGGCTCCGGCAAGGAAGACCTGCTGACCTCCATACGGGACCTGATCAACAACAACACCTTTGCCTTCACTCGCCAGAACGAGATGAAGGGCCTTGGCCACGCTATCCTGACCGGGCGCAACCTGATCGGCGACAGCCCGTTCGCAGTTATCCTGGCCGATGACTTCTGCGTGGCTGAGGACGGTGATGACGGCGTGCTTGCGCAGATGGTCAAGCTGTACAAGCAGTTCCGCTGCTCCATCGTGGCCATTGAGGAAGTGCCGGAAGACCAGACCCACAAGTACGGTGTGATCAAAGGTGAAGCCATGAAAGACGGTCTCTACCGGATCACCGACATGGTAGAAAAACCAGCGCCGGAAGATGCCCCCAGCAACCTGGCCATTATTGGGCGTTATATCCTGACACCGGACATCTTCGAGATACTCGAGCGCACCCCGGCCGGCAAGAACGGTGAAGTGCAGATTACCGATGCCCTGCTGGAGCAGGCGAGAACCGGCTGTGTGCTGGCCTATCAGTTCCGTGGCAGACGGTTTGATTGCGGCAGCATTGACGGGTTCGTGGAGGCCACCAACCACGTTTACGAACACATCTATAAAGCAGGAAAAAAGTGACGTCCTGAAGGGAAACGGCCTGGTGCGGGGCCGCTCTCATTGACCAGAGGGGGCACCCGATCAGTGCCCCAGTATCTGCAATACCATGCGCCGGTTTTCGGCAGAGGTCTTACGGAACCGGCGCAGTAGTTCTGCCTCTTCCTCGCTCAGTGGGCCGGCGTTACGCAGGTCGCCCTTTTTGCGCTTCTCTGCCTTTCTGGTTTCCCTGAACCGTTCAATTTCACGCTCCAGTTCCGCCAGGGGTTTGGCCAGGTCACTTTCCGAACTGAAAGCCAGGCCCGGCAACTCAAGCTGGCCCTCATCAGCAGCATCGCTGAAATCCAGAAGCTCATCAAGTGCGGTTTCGGTACGCAGGCATATGTCCATCAGATGATCGATGCGGGGATAACGGCGATGCTTCGGGTCGAAGGCTTCCCAGTTGGCAACCTGTGCTTCATCTACGTGACAGATATCGGCTACATCGGCCCGACTGAGCTGGCGTGCTTCCCGAAGCTGCTTCAGGTGCCGGTTAAACGACTGCATGTACCGCATGGCTACTTCCCCTATCAACCCGTGGCTTTTACCGACTCTGTTTATCGCTGACCAAGACTTTCCATAATATGCACCTGCCACTCACGCTCAGCCGCAAAGCCGGTCTCAAGGGGGCGCATGCGCGCATGCTCCACCAGTTGCTTGCCCGCTCTGGTGGCCATGGGGCTTTGGCGCCGGATCGCGCCGGCCCATTGTTCCGCCATGCTCATCAGGTCGCCTTCGCCATCGCATACCTCGTCTATCAGACCCAGACTACTGGCCTGGGCGGCACCAACCGGCACTTCCATCAACAGCATGCGTTTGGCCCAAGATTCACCGACCAGCCGGGGCAAAAGCTGGGTACTGCCGCCAAAAGGCAAGAGGCCTTCGCTGCCTGCGTTTAACTGGAATATGGCGTCTTCAGTGGCAAGACGGAAGTCGCAATTGAGCGCCAGGGCCAAGCCCTCATTGTGCGCGTGGCCGTTAATGGCTGCAATCGTGACCCCGCCGAAACGCCGCAGATTACCGAATGCCTGGGTAAACAGGCGAGCCACGTTGGCCCCGGCCAGGGGGTCTCGAAGGTTAAAGGCATCGGTGTCCAGCCCGCCGCAGAACCAGGAGCCGGATCGGTCATCCGCCGCCTCCTCGGTGTTACCGGTAATGATCAGCGTGCGAACCTTATTTTCCCGGGCCAGAGTCATGATATGGTCGTTGAAGCGGACCAGGGACGTCTCGCACCAACGATTCTGTGGCCCACCCGCCAGGCTTATAATGGCCAACTCCCCCAGGATTTCCAGATGGACCGGGGCTTTTTCCGCTGCAGACATAGAGTACTCGGGTTGTGGTTTCGGCCAGCCGGGAATGGGTTATCAGATAGCGTGACCCTGAACATTACACCCCAGCCCCGGGGTTTTGGCAATCCGGCCGGCTTTTGGCACTATTGATGAGTCCAGCATGTGAGGAGTCCAGCATGAGTCGTTGGCCGGAGTGATTCTTTCCTGAAACTGACCGTATATCTCAACTCCATGCACCAGGAAGCAGGCGATTAAAGATGACAGAGCAACCGATTGAGGCGACGTCGGCCTGGCAACTGATTCTGGCCTCGGTGAACCGTGACCAGGTGGTGCTCCCCCTCCCCGGCTCATCCCAGCCCGCTCTGTCGCTGGGCAAAGGGAGCAACTGGAGCTTGCTGGCGCCAACAACCCCCGAAGCCCAGGCCCTGTTCGACCTGTTTCTACCCCTGTGCCGACCCTTTCCCGAGGGCCGTGTCCAGCAGATTATCGGGCAACTTGGCCAGAGCCTTGACGGTCGGATTGCCACCGTGACGGGGGCGTCCAAGTACATCAATGGTGGCGATGGCATCACCCATCTTCACCGGCTGCGGGCGGTATCCGATGCCGTGGTGGTGGGCGCCGGTACCGCCTGCGAGGACAACCCGAGACTGACTGTGCGACTGGCTGAAGGCCGAAATCCAGTACGTGTGGTGGTTGATCCAAACTGCAGGGTTCCGAACAGTTACCACCTGTTTACTGATGTACAGGCACCGACATTACGCCTGACCGCAGGCACACTGCCAGAGGACTTCGACTATAAGCTGCCCGAAACCGGCACGCTTGAAGTGCCCTGCCTCGGCCAGGGTGGCACCCAGACCGACCCGGCAACGATTATCGATCTGTTGGGCCGGTTCGGGCTGAAGCGGCTGTTTGTTGAAGGGGGCGGGCTGACGGTCTCCGGCTTCATGAAAGCCGGCCTGCTTGACCGACTCCACGTGATGGTCGCCCCCATGATTATCGGCAGTGGCCGGGCGGCCTTTTCCCTGCCGGAAATCGAGTCTCTTACCCATGCCATGCGTCCACAGACCCAGGTAGTCAATCTGGGCTCAGATACGCTCTTCGACCTGGACCTCAGGTGCTGCGCTGGCCACGCCACCGGGTTTTAGCAGAACCACAGCGCCGGGCAGGCTTGAGACCAGCACCAGCAGACCGTAGGCAACACTGAGCGCAACCCCCTGCTCCGGGGCAAGCCCGGCCAGGGGCCACAGTACCGCTGCCATACCCTCCCGAACGCCCCAGCCGGCCACGGTAACCGGCAATGCCATCGCCAGCAGCAGGGCTGCCGACAACGGTAGCAGGGTCTGCCAGGGAAAGCCGGTGCCCGGTTCTGCCAGGCCCCAGGCTAGAAGCAGAAATACAGCCAGGTAACTTCCCACCACAACCAGCGACGCTCCGATCTGAACCGCCACCACAGGCCACACCAGCAATGACCGGGTCAGGTCGGCCCGCAGATGGTACAGATAGCGAATCAGTGGTCGACGGAAAATAAGCCCGATTAGACCTCCGGCTATCAGGATGGCTGGTACCGTGAACACCAGCCAACCCTGCCCCGGCTCGAGGCTGTTTACCGATGTTTCGGAAACCGCGCCTGCGGAGAAGGGCCACCAGGCCACCAGCAGAACGGCAGACACAGCCGCCATGACCAGTTGTCCCGAGAAGCGTTCGATCAGTACGGCGTTGGCGGCGCTTACCTGTTTCCGGCTATCGCGGCCATGACGCCAGGCCCGGTTAACGTCGCCCATCACGCCGCCGGGCAACAGCTGGTTCAGAAAGGTCGCCAGATAATATTCACCGATGGCGGGCCCGAGTGGTAGTTCAAGCCCCAGGCGCGCTGAGGTATAGCGCCACCGCCAGGCCGACACCACTACCTGCACCACCGTGATTGCCAGGGCCAAGGCCACAATACCCGGGCTCAGTTGACCCAACCGGACGACAAGCGCTTCGGTATCCAGGTACACGACAACCGCGCCAAGCAGGCCCAAGGTCAACACCCAGCGGAGAGCCAGTTGCCAGGCCGGCTTCAACATACCTCTGTTGGTTGGCGCTGCAGTCACAGAATCAGGCCCCGGGCGTGGCGAAAAGGTCGACATGGGACACCGTGATCCCCAGTTGACCGGCTGCAATCGCTTTTTGCCGGGCTTCAGCCCAGAGGGTGATACGGCGGGCATCGTCGGGGCTCTGGTCAAGCGCTGCAGTCTTCCAGCCGTCCACCAGCGCTGCCTGCAGGGCCTGGTCCTGCTTATCAAGGTGCCATGGGCTGTCGCCAAGTTGTACGTGATAGCCTTCCGCCTCCAGCTCCTGCTGAAGTCGCCGGGGGGCGTGTGGCCCAAGCGCCTTGCCCTCGCCTTTGTCGCTTTGCTGGTGCCGGTTGACCAGCTCAAGCAGCCAGGAATCATCAGGATGAGCAGGCGAAAAGCTGAAATCTCCGGCATAGGACAGTGTTACCAATAACCCGGCGCGAGCACTATTTGCATACCGGGCCAGGGCCTGCAGCCAGGGCGCGGTGACCAGGTCGATCAGGGCGGAGGCGGTAATCAGGTCAGGCCGGTCCGGCAGTTGACGGGGAAAGTCCGAGCTTGTAAGCCGGCAGACCTGGTACCTGATCTGCCGGCTTTCGGCGTAACAGTCCCCTTCCTCGTTTAACCGACGGGCGACCGCCAACAGGGTTTGGTCCTGGTCTACCAGCAGCCATCGGGCATCCGGGGCGAGCGGTGTGCCGTTACCCGTCCGAGCCGAATAGGCGCCCGCGCTGGCCGAATAAAAGTAACGATAGTTAGAACCGCTCCCGCAACCCAGATCAAGAACAAGAGGCTCATGAGGCTCCTTCTGGCGCAACCACTGGGCCGCCGCTGCGGTCAGTTTGTGATCCCGGGACCGATGGTCGGCGGGTTCCCTTAACTGCAGCCAGCTGTCCTCAAACCGACTGGGATCTGCCTGTGACCGGGTGCTCTCATTCAGGGCTGCGGCAGTGCCTGCTTCGGCGCATGCACGGACGGCTGACCGGAACTCTTGCCCTGCCGTTATCCAGGACCGCAGGGTCGCGCGGGACTCAAGGGCCTGTTGCTGTAATTGCGACAGGGTGTGAGGACTGGCGAGCACTTTTTCCAGGGCGCTTTGAAGTTGCGCTATATCGCCAGCCTGATACTGGAGGATGCCTGGTCTTCTGGCGGTCTGGGCCAGGGCTCCGCCATCACTGGCTATAATGGGCAGGCCGTGGGCCAGCGCTTCATCGATTACCATGCCATAGCCCTCATGAAGGGAGGGTAGGACAAACAGGTCCGCCTGCTGCCAGACCTGTTGCATGTCGGCCTCCCCCAACTCACCGGTCAGGGTAAACTGGTGAGACAGGCCCAGCTTTTCTATCTGGCTTCGCAGCGCTTCTGCATAGTCTGCCTGCCGCGTCGTGGAGCCCGCCAATGTGCAGTGCCAGGACTGACCACGAAGCTGTCCCAGGGCCGCCACCAGCTGATGCTGGGCTTTACGGGCGCTGAGGGTGGCAACGCAGAGAATCCGGACAACTTCCGGCTTTGCAGGCGCCGGTTCAGGGGGTTCGGTCCCGGCGTACGCCACGCCAGGCTCAACCACGCACACCGGCGCTGTCACCCCGAACCGGCCCAGGCCTTCGGCGGTGTGAGCGCTTGTGGTAATCACTCCCTGGACACACCCGAGAGCTCGCCGCTCTGTGCGAAAATAGTGCTCACGGCTGGCAGCATCGAGACCCGACTCGTCTGCCAGGGCATGATGGACAAGGGCAATCATCGACAGCCGGCTGCTATGGTTTTCCAGCGGCGCCGGCAAGCCGCCCATGGCGAGGCCATCGAGCACGACAATGGCGCCGTCCGGTAACGCCGCCAGGGCCTGCTCCATTGCCTGAACCGCCTCCTCATCACCCTCGGGAAACCGGCCAGGCAAACCTTTTAGTTCAATGGCTTGCCCAAGACTTCTCAAACTGCTCGCAACTTCCCGAACGTAAGCATAACCGCCGGTCCTCTGCCCCGGATCACCGGGCACCAGCAGCGTCCAGGCCTGTTCCACGCGGGTGTCAGAGCTTGCCACGGTAACTCGCCCAGGCGACATGGGACTCGCTCAGAGTCACTGTCAGGGCCTCGAGGCCTTTGCCGGTTTCACCCAGGACCCCGGAACCGATGGCCTGGGCCATGTGGTCAAAAATGGTCTTCGCCATGAACTCTGTAGTGGTGTTGCGGCCGGCGAGTTCAGGAAGGTCGTCCAGGTTCTTCATGTTGAAACGTGCCAGTGTCGTCTTGAGCGCCTCACTGGCCAAACCGATATCCACCACAAGGTCATCCTGGTCCAGTTCAGAACGCTCAAAACTCACATCCACAAGATAGGTGGCCCCGTGGAGGCCCTGGGCGGGGCCGAAGATCTCGCCCTTGAAACTGTGGGCAATCATGAGGTGATCCCGGACAGTCAGACTGAACATGTACGACTCCTTGATAATTGATGGGTTCAGCTATGGTTGTCAGCGCCCGGGTAGATCACCCGGTGGCAGAGTTCACCGTTTCCTGGCTGGCAGAGCCAGGCCATGGTCTCGGGCAGATCCTCGAATCTGCTCTCGCTGGAGAAAAGCGCATCCAGCGCCGGGTCAGCCAGTAACGACAGTGCCAGCCCCAGCCGCCTGCGATAATCCCAGCGGGGTGTTTGAGCCTGATTGATACCACCCACCTGACTTGAGCGGATGGTCAGTCTCTGGGAGTGGAACCGGCCACCCAAGGGTACGTTGACCTCCTGGTCGCCATACCAGCTCATTTCAACAATACGAGCCTCTTTACCAGCCAGACCAAGGGCAGTTCTGAGACCGTCGGGGTGGCCGCTGGCGTGAATAACCAGATCAAAGTCGGTTTCCTGGGTCCGGGTTGCGAAACGCACGCCCAGATGGTCAAGAAGCGCGAGCCGACGCTCATCGGTATCAATGGCTGTAACCCGGGAGCCCGGAATCCGGCTGGCAAGGTAAGCAACCAGGCTGCCCACAACGCCGCAGCCAACAACGGCAATCCTGTCTCCGATTCTTGGCTCGGCATCCCAGAGGCCGTTGATGGCCGTTTCCATGTTGGCCGCCAAGACCGCCCTTGCCGCCGGCACCGACTCAGGCACCGGCACAACGGCTTCGGCCGGCACCCGGAACCGGGTCTGATGGGGAAACAGCGTAAAGACCGCCTGACCCAGCAATGACGATGGTCCCTCGACCACGCACCCGACGTTGGAATAGCCATAGCAGACGGGGAAGGGAAACTCCCCGCGCTGGAAAGGGGCACGCATCCGCTGGAATTCGGACTCGGGAATCCTGTTGAGAAACACCAGACTCTCGGTGCCACGGCTGACGGCCGAGTAAAGGGTTTCGACTTCAATGAGCTGCTGACTTCCTGCTGGTTCTGCATCGGCACCTAAATCGCCTGCCGCCTGGCCCTGGCCCGGATTCACGTCGCGGATCTCGCCTCTTGCTGCTCCGGTCACCCAGAAAGCCCGGGCCGTGCCCGAGGCTGGAGCTGGCGAGCGGGACCTGTGGGTTTTGGCGGTCATGGTGTTTTCCTGTGTCGGTTCCATATCCTCTGCCAGGCCTGCCACCTTCAGGGGGAAGCGGAACGCATCCACACCCCCGATATTGACGTATGCTCTGGTAGAGATCCTTGTCTGCGCAACCAGTCTATCGACATACTGGAATAACGCCCAGTACCTATCTACATACTGGGATAACCTGGTCCCTATGGCTGGCGCAGGTAATACGTTCAGGTGAACTTATGGATTCAACAGCTTCACAATCAGGCAACGCCCCGGGCATCGGTGCCGAGCTGTGCTGGGGTTTGCTCCTGCTTGTGGCTGCCTGGGGCATTGCCGCTGTCCTGCTGTCCTTGCCGGCATCCATTCTATTGCCCGGCGTCCTCCTTTATGGCGTGGTCAGCGCACTGATTGCCTGGAGTTGGCGTAGTTACCAGAATGCTCGGGACTTTGGCTGGGCCAACCGGATTACACTCGTCCGTGCCGTTATGACCTCGCTCCTCGGTGCCGTCGTATTGGTACCGGATGTTCTCCCAGGCCTGGTCTGGCCATTCGCTATCGCCAGCCTCGTGGTGCTTGTTCTTGACGGCTTCGATGGCGCCATTGCCAGGGCAACCCACACCGAGTCCGACTTTGGCGCCCGCTTCGATATGGAGCTGGACGCTTTTTTTATCCTGCTGCTCTGCGGCGCGGTAATCGTACTGGATAAAGCGGGGCCCTGGGTTGTTGCCCTTGGCCTGATGCGCTACGGGTTTCTTGTGGCAGGACAGCTGTGCCCTGCCCTTAAAGCCGATTTGCCGGAGAGCTTCCGACGCAAAACGGTCTGCGTCTGGCAAAGCGCTACCCTGCTGATTGTGATTCTGCCTTTTGTCAGCCCCTGGTTTGCCAGCATTGCCCTGGCTCTGGCGCTGGCCCTTCTGACCTATTCATTTGTGGTGGATACCCTGTGGTTGTTGAGATCGACAACGAGTATCCAAAAACCGACCGGCTGACAAGGAGAATTCCATGGGAGCAAGACAGGCAAGGTTTTTCCCAACATGCGCCGTCGCCCTGCTGGGCTTTTTCGGCTATGGCGCCCTGGCCGCCGAGCCCCGTCAGTACATCATTGATGAAGACCATTTCACCATGACATTTGAAGTAAGCCACATCGGCTACGCCAGTGTCATCGGGATGTTTCTTGAGGCTCGGGGCTCCTTTGAATATGACGACGAAGCACAGGTAGTGAGCTCAGGAACGGTGGTGGTGGAAAGCGACAGTGTTTTTTCCAACCACAAAAAGCGCGACGAGCATCTTCGTAAGGATGACTTCCTTGATGTGGATGACCATCCCCGGGTTGAGTTTGAAGTGACTGACTTCATGGCAACCGGAGAGGCTACGGGAGAGCTTACGGGCGAGCTCACGCTGTTGGGAAAGACCCGGCCGGTCACCCTGGATGTCACGTTGAACAAAGCGGCCGAGTACCCCATCGGACACGGCAAGTACACCCTCGGGATATCGGCCCGCGCCACCATAAAACGTAGTGAATGGGGCATGATCTACGCCCTGGACCCGAAGCTGGTGGGTGATGAAGTGAAACTGCGTTTCGAGTTTGAGGCCATTCGCAACGATCAGTAAAACTGCCACCCTGCTCTCCTGAATGCGCCCGCAATAAACTGTGACTTGGGTCACGCGGGCACAACAAAACGGCACAATCTTCCCGTTTCCATTGCCGGGGTCCGTTTGGCTATGTATGTTTTTTAAACAACAATAACTTTGAACCCGCTTTCATTTCTTAGGCGGCGAAAACGGAAACGCTATGGCACTTCGGGGATTCCTGGTCATTTCTACGCTGGTTGGCAGTGCTGCCGGCCTTGGCTTCCTGTTATCTGCAGAGCACCAGAACTGGGCCTGGCCCGGTAGCTCTGAAACCACCACCAATCCCCCTACCCAGCTCCAGAAAGGCGCCTCGAACGCATCCAGCCCAACCGGGACGCCCCAGGCCCCGCCGCCAGACGACCCGGTGCGATTCATGTTGGCCAATGTGGCGGAACAGTACCAGGAGGCATCACGTTACCCGGCCTACTCTGTGCCCCTGACCGAAGCCCAGGCTAAAGCCTACCGGGGTAATCACTATGAGCCTGTGGACCTGCCCCTGGCCGATGGCGGTCAGTTCAGTGTTTCCCTGGAGAAATACCGCTTCACTCGGGGTGACGAGATCCTGGTCGTTGCAAGCCTGTCCGGACCCGAGGTAGTGAATCGGACCATGGACGTCACACTTGAGTCCGCGGCTGACCAGACCAAAGCCGAACAGGGAACCCTCGAATTCCAGGAGGACGGCTACTACCAGGGCGTGCTGGACAGCGACATTGAACCCGGGGAATACCGGCTGATTGTTGAGGCGACGGTAGACAGCAAGCCTTTGCGTCACGTATCGACCCTGACGGTAGAGCCCTATCTTGGTGAGATCGAGGGTCTTGGCGACACCCGTATCACTGGTAACGACCTGATCATTCCGGTGGAATTCGACGCCGATGAGGGCGGCCACTACGGACTCAGCGCACAACTCTATGCTGACGGCCAGCCAGTGGCCCAGCTGAACAGCGAGAAAAACCTTGGCAGCGGCTCGGACGCCTTTGAGCTCAAGGCCCATGGGTCGGTTCTTGCCGACAAGGCGGACGCCAAAGAGCTGCAGCTGAAAGGATTGCAGATACGCCGGCTGCCAGCGCGTCCCGGCGACCGCACGGATTACGCTTTCGGTCCCGACGAAGGCTTTACATTTACACCACCGGACCTGGACCAACTGGAGAATACCCGGGCCCGAAACCCAGAATCAGAAGAGCGCGCCGCCCTGCTGAACAAGATGACGGCGGGCTTCTGATAGCGGCTTTGCGCCGCAGATCCAGCAACGTTGCAGTACCTAAATAACAACAACGTGTACAAGGACGGAGCGAACGATGAAATCAACAAAGACAACACTTACCAGAAAGACACTGCTCGCCACGGCGGTCATGTCAGCCAGTCTGTTTGCCGCCAGCACCAGCGCCCAGTTGGCCGGCCACAATGTAATACTCGTGCATGGGTTTCAGCAGGAGGACCTGTCCGACCCACCCGCCAATCTCGATGAAGTTAAAGCAGCCGGGGAAGACTACTGGCGCACCTTCTGGCTGTCCCGGGCTGAGGCTAGAATCGACTGGCCCAGTAATGGCCGTGTCGAGGGCTCTATTGCAGAGCAGGCATATCAGCAAATGCAGTCCATTAGCCAGCAGGGGCTGTGCGACAATTACTGCATCGTGGTGTCCCACTCGACCGGTGACCTGGTGACCCGATACCTGCTGGAAAACCAGGCCCGCTGGTTGCAGGCTGACGGCCTGCCGCCGCTGAAGATACTGACTTCCCTGGACTTCTCTGGCGCCGGCGGCGGTACTGAGCTGGCCGACCTGGCGGTAAGCATCGCCTACAACGACAGCTGGTACCTGGCGCCCGTCAAAGCTGCGGTGAAGGCGTTCACCGGCATAACCCCCACGCCCGGCAGGCTCGGGGTTGTGAACGACCTTCAGACCAATACGGCACGGAACCTGGCAGTGGGGCCCAACGATATTCCCCGCATCCGGCTGGTCGCAGGTGGCTCCTCCTACGGGGGCATAACCAAGCCCTTTATCGAAGGCAAGGATGATGGAGTGGTTCCGGTGCACTCCGCCTGTGGCGCAACCACCGCAGAGGGCATCGACTCCTGCGTGTCCAATCTCAGCCTCGGGGGCAAGTACACCAGCCAGAATGGCCCCGACGGGCTCTATTACAATCACTACCCGGTATTGATGAACGAGGACGTGTCCCATAGCGGGGTCCTGGGCAGCGAAACCGGTAACATTTCCGTGCCCGTGGTGAACAACACAACCCTGAACGGCTTCCGGGTCGACTTTGCCAGCCGCACATACAACCAGCGTGCCTGGTGGCAATGGTGGGGAGCGGGAGACCGGTACATTGAAGTGCCTGGCTCGGACCAGACGGATATGTCAAGCCTGGTTTACAACACCTTGAACTGATCAGGGATGACCATGGCCCAGGGATGGGTCATGGTTGGCAGCCTGGCCTGCCAACTGACTCCAGGGTTATTCTGGAGCCTTTGAATGAGGGATATTCTGTTCAAGGAGCAGCCCCCTCGATTCAGCCCAGGCGCGGGAGTCGAAATCAAAAAGATAGTCAACGTATGCTCTCGCCTGATGGATACTCCAGACTCCGGAACGGACACTGGGCCAAAGTTCCGCCTCTGCAACATCAATAATGATGGGACCGGGGTAAAACCTCGCTGGTACCCATTCATAGCCAAGGGCAGCCACAACCGAGGCCCTGTGGTGTCCGCCGCCATTGACTACGAATAACAATTCGTCGTTTCGCTTCAAAACCCTTACGTTAATATTGGCGCCAGGGGAAAAACCATTGTTCCTGATCGAGTCTACCAACTGGGTGAGCCGCCTCAGTTCAAGCTTGCGTTTTGCTCTGTGCACTGGGCCGTGCATCATGAAACCGTGGGGGTCGAGAAAAAGATCGTCCCTTCCGTTTGCGACGTTTTCCTGATAAGTCCATGCTCTTGCGAGGGAATCGATCGTTTCAGCAGAGCGAGCGTTCCAGGGAGCGAGGTAGTAAATATGCGAGGGCGCCTCTGCGAAAAGGGCGGGTGAGTCCGCGAACCCAGGCAGGGCCTCCGCGGCATTATCAGGATGATGGGTCCGGTAATATTTACTCAAGAGTCTGTCTGCAACATCATAGCCGTACTGATTATAGCCATTGGTCACATTCACCATCGGATGCCACTTTTGCTCGCCAAACCCGAACCCCTTCAGCTCAACAAGCCGGTTAACGGGACATTTAAATAGAGCATTTTCTCCACCCCGCTGGTGATACATCGCTTCAATAGGATCATCAAACAGGGGTGGCGGCGATTTCGGAATGCCTCTTCCCAGGGGTTTTCGTCGCAGTTCAAAACCTAAGCTGCCAAACGCAGCATTAATACAGGTCCGGGATAGTTTCATCAATTCAGAGGAAAAACTGGAGTTCATCCTTGTCTCCTGAAGTGCCCCAAATATAGGTGGCTGGGAATTGGGCATCGTGCCGTAATTTTATTTTGTAGAATTAACATCGTGGTGGTCAAATTTACCGGGCAGAGGGGTTGCTCGTTGTCCGGTGACTGCCTGTGGTAATGTTTGCCGCCTGCCCACATGAGCCGAAAGGAATAATCGCCCCGATGCCTTTGTCCAATGCCCATAAGTCCGACCTTTTGCTGGTTGTGGTAACGCTACTTGCGGGCATCAGCTGGATGTTTTCCAAAGAAGCCGTACTGATGATGCCACCGCTTCTGTTCATGGCGCTGCGGTTCTTTCTGGCAGGCGGAGTGCTTGCCATTGCGGCTCACCGACACCTGCGAAGGCTGACCCGTGATCATCTGGTTCGCAGTCTGCAGGTAGGGCTGGTGTTCGGCATTGCCATGAGCTTCTGGGTGATGGGCCTGTTCCACGGCAGTCATGTGGGTGAAGGAGCTTTCCTTACCAGCCTGGGCGTTGTCATTGTGCCGGTCATTGCAAGGATTGTGTTCCGGGAGCCGCAGCCGGTCAGCACCTGGCTGGCCATACCCGTGGCGGTGGCAGGGCTGGCCCTGCTGTCACTGCAGCACGGCTTCAGGCCGGAACCGGGGCAACTATTTTTTGTGGCCGCCGCGTTTATTTTCGCCCTGTTCTTCCTGATGAATACGCGGGCGGCCAATACGCGGGCTGAGACCAACCGCCAGGGCGTCACCGTTCAGAAGGACAGAGTCCCGGCGCTGCTGCTTACCGCCCTCACCCTGCTCACGGTAGGCGGATTTGCCGCTGTACTGTCACTGATACTCGAGCCGGACTGGTCACTGACCTTTGCGGATTTTCCACCCATCCTGATCTGGTGGGTGGTCGCCAGCGCTCTCATTGGCACCGCTGCACGTTTCTATGTTCAGACCTATGCCCAGAGCCTGTCTTCACACAGCCACGGGGTTGTCATTATGGTTCTGGAGCCGGTGTGGGTCGCCCTGTTTGCCGCCGGCTGGTTCCGGGAGACCATGAGCGGGCCCCAGCTTATAGGGTGCACCCTGATCTTTGCCGCGCTTCTGATCAACCGGTGGGCAGTGCTTAGCAAGGCAGTGCGGGGCTGGCTTCGACCCGTGCGAACCTCCTAACGGGCAGCCATCCGGTTCATAAAGAGGTTGACCGCTTGAGCCGGTATCAGTATATTTCCTCCCCGTTGCAACAGCGGTACACTATAGGCACGGATGCATCGCAGGACCATAGCTCAGTTGGTTAGAGCGCTGCCTTGACATGGCAGAGGTCGGCAGTTCAAATCTGCCTGGTCCTACCAATTTTTCAATGGCTTACTTTTATCTGCTGTGGAATTTTTAAGCTTTCCGGCCGGGTTGCTGGCTGACCTGAGACTATCCGTTCAAGATCCTTTCATCTTACATCGGACAGCATCCTCTCTATCGATCCCCCCATACTTAGAGTTTTCGTCCGTGAGCCAGACCCTCGGGACGACTCCACTCTGCCCCTGATCTCAAGGTTTCCCACTAATAAACATTGCTGTTTACATGATTCATCGTTTTGGCTCTGCTAGGGATAAATAATAGGTCACTGACCGCGAAATTGTGCAGTTCGCTTGGCGAGAAATGCCGAAACACCCTCTGCAAAATCCTCGGTCCGGGTCAGTTCCAGGAACGCCGCCCGCTCTGCTTCCAGGTGGCTGGCCAGCTGATCGCCGAAGGCCCTATCGGTAAGCTCGCGAAAGGCACCAAAGGCCCGGGTGGGGCCGCTGGAAATCTTCCTTATGATTTCGGCCAACAAATTGTCATAGTTGTTTTCCGTGGCAAAATCAGTGATCAAACCCCAGTCTTTAGCTTCGGCTGCGCTCAGCGTCCGGCCCAGCAACATTAATTCCGCGGCCCGGCCGGCACCGATCCTGTGGGAGAGAAACCAGCTGCCGCCACAGTCGGGAACGGCGCCGATGCCGCTGTAGGCGACCAGAAATTTTGCATCTTCGCGCGCAATAATCAGGTCTGCCATCAGTGCCAGGCTCAGCCCGGCACCGGCAGCAACCCCCTTGACTGCTGCTATCACCGGAGCTTCCATACTGCGCAGCAGGAGGATGGCCGGGTTGACCGCGTCCAGAATGGCGCTGACCGCCCTGCCTGCCTGCTCTGGAGAACCTGCCATG
Source organism: Marinobacter salicampi (assembly GCF_011074795.1). GTDB lineage: Bacteria > Pseudomonadota > Gammaproteobacteria > Pseudomonadales > Oleiphilaceae > Marinobacter > Marinobacter salicampi. Next base: position 28,580 of record NZ_JAAMPF010000026.1, on the reverse strand, counting down.
CTGGCGATATCCCCGCCCGCCATGTAGGCGCGCCCCGCGCCGGTCAGAACGATACACCGGACATGCGGCAGGTCCTTCAGCCCCTGGACAGCGGCCAGAAAGGCTTCGGCCAGGGGGATGTTGATGGCGTTCAGGGCTTCCGGCCGGTTGAAGGTGAGCGTTGCCACGCCGGTTCCAGAGTCGAAGCTGGTGGTAACCAATCTATCTGTCATATCTGATCTTTCTCTCGCCGCGGCGCATCTGTTGGTCACTTCCCGCGTAAGGTTAGTGTCATCTGTCAGGTAACAGAATAGCGGGGTATGGCTAATGTTGCCTGGATGGACTACTTTAAATCTGGTCGGGGTTTACTCCGGCGACAAGAAAAAAACAAGAATTACAATCATCTTTAGGCGTAATCCGGGTAGGAACAGGGCGTGTTCGCATTCCTCTATACCCGGCGCCATGGATGCCGGGAGGTGAAGTGAGCATCCTTGAAATCAGTAACCTGTCTCTGTCTTTTGGTGGTGTAAAGGCCCTGCAGGAGGTCAGCTTCCGCGTGCCCGAAAACACCATCACTACCATTATCGGCCCGAACGGTGCTGGCAAGACGTCCCTGTTCAACTGCATTTCCGGTTTCTACAAACCCCAGCAGGGCACCATCAGCTATCAGGGCCAGGTGCTTTCAAGTGGTATCAAGCCGCCCCGCAGGGCAGCGCTGGGCCTGGCCCGGACTTTCCAGAATATTGCCCTGTTCCGGGGTATGACCGTGCTGGACAACATCAAACTTGGCGCCCACGTCCACATGAAAAGTGGCCTGCTGAGTGCACTGGCCTATTTTGGTCCTGCCCGCCGCGAGGAAATCGCGGTCCGCCGAAATATAGAGCAACGGATTATCGACTTCCTGGAAATCGACCATATCCGCCGCCAGCCGGTGTCGAGTCTCTCCTATGGTTTGCAGAAGCGGGTGGAGCTGGCGCGGGCACTGGCCATGCAACCGACAGTGCTGATGCTGGACGAGCCGGTGGCTGGCATGAACCGCGAGGAAAAGGAAGACATGGCCCGTTTCATTCTGGATATCCGGGAGGAATGGGACATTACCGTGCTGATGGTGGAGCACGACATGGGCATGGTGATGGATATCTCCGACCATATTGCGGTGCTCAATTTTGGCCAGGTGATTACCGAGGGTCTGCCGGCGGATGTCCAGAAAAACCCGGAGGTGATCAAGGCCTACCTTGGTAACAGTGACATCGACAGTTTACGCAAGAAGCTCAATCCGGAAGGGGTGGCCGCCTGATGGATTGGATGTTCTTTGGTGAAATAAGCCTGGCGGGTCTCGCCATGGGCGGGCTCTACGCGCTGATTGCCCTGGGTTTTGTCATCATCTACAAGGCAACCCGGGTCATCAATTTTGCCATTGGCGAAATCATGATGTTTGCCGCCTACCTGTTCCTGGCCTTTGCTGGCGGTATGGAGATGTCGGCCTGGATTGCGCTGCCACTGGCGGTGATCGGCGGCAGTCTTCTGGGCGGGGTGATCGAGAAGACCATGATCCGACCGATGCTGGGGGAGTCGCCGATTTCAGTGGTGATGGTGACCATCGGTATTGCCAGTATCCTGGTTGGTCTGGTGGAGTTTATCTGGACCGCCGATCCGCAACTGCTTCCGAGTTTTCTGCCCCGGGAGCCAGTGTTTATCGGTGATCTCTACCTGGCTCCGAAAATTGCCTACGGCTTCCTGATCGGTTCCGCCGTGCTGATTGTTTATTTGCTCTATTTCCGCTTCTCCCGGGGCGGCGTAGCCTTGCGTGCGACTGCCTCGGATCAGGCCGCCGCCTATTCCATGGGCATCAACGTACGCCGGGTATTCAATATGGCCTGGGTGTTCGGTTCGCTTGCCGCCTCACTGGCCGGCGTACTGGTGGCGGCCACCGGTGGCCTCAGCCCCCAGTTCGGGATCATCGGACTGAGTGTGCTGGTGGTGGTCATTGTCGGTGGACTGGACAGCATTTTGGGGGCGCTGATTGCCGGTGTGTTCATTGGCTGGCTGGAAACCGTGGCGGGTGCCTATTTCGGTGGCGAGTACCGGATGCCGGCTACTTTTCTGGTTCTGGCGGTGATTCTGGTTATTCGACCCTATGGCCTCTTCGGCACCCACGAAATAGAGCGAGTGTAAGATGCGGATTGGTGACGCAAAACAGACTTACGAGGCCGATGAGGCGATCTGGACCACGTCTACCCAGAAGTTCTGGTTTGGTCTTTCCCTGCTGTTTCTGCTGGTGTTTCCGTTTATGGCGGATTCCTACCTTCTGTACCTGGGATGCCTGGTGGGTATTGCTGTTATCAGCACCACTGGCCTGAATATCCTTACCGGCTTTACCGGCCTGATTTCCCTGGGCCAGGCAGGCTTTATGGGGGTTGGCGCCTATACGGTGGCCTGGCTCTCCGTCAATACCGGCCTGCCGTTCCCGGTAACCCTGTTGCTTGCTGGGTTCATGGCCGCCGCTGTAGGTATTCTGGTGGGCCTGCCCTCACTGCGGGTCAAGGGACTGTACCTGGCCATTGCCACCCTGGCGGCCAGCGTTTTCCTGCATTTCATTTTCGCAGAGTGGGAATCGGTGACCGGCGGCATGGGCGGCTTGAGTCTGGAGCCGGCGCACCTGTTCGGGTGGTCTTTCCAGAGTGATTTCATGATGTATTTCGTCATTGTGCCGCTGGCGGTGCTGATGGTGCTCGCCGCCGCCAATGTATTCCGGACCCGGATCGGTCGGGCTTTCATTGCCATTCGGGACCGTGACATTTCTGCAGAGATTCTTGGTATTGACCTGCTGCGATACAAGCTGATGTCCTTTGCGCTGAGCTCCTTCTACGCTGGCATAGCCGGAGGTCTGTTCGCCTACTTCTACCGGGTGGTAACACCGGAGAGTTTTCCGTTGTCCATGTCGATCTTTTACCTGGCAGCAGTCATTGTGGGAGGCATGGGCAACCTGCTGGGGGGCATACTCGGCGCGGCCTTTATGACGCTGGTGCCGGAAGCATTGAAACTGCTGACTTCGGCCCTAACACCGTTCTATCCAAACGCTCCTGTGTTCATGTCGCCCATGCTGGAGATCATTTTTGGTGCCCTGATTGTGGGCTTTCTGATTTTCGAACCCCATGGCCTCGCGGAGATATGGCATCGCATCCGCCGTTTCTTCCACCTGTGGCCGTTCAAGAATTAACCGTGTTTCAACGACAACCGATGCACCACCAACAACAAGAAGCAGCAAGGAGAAGAAACATGTTCAGAAACATACTTAACAAAGGCCGCAGGCTTGCCGGGCTTGGCGGCCTGGTAGCTGCCTTGACAGTGGCGGCTCCGGCCATGGCCCAGGACAAGGAACCTATCGTGTTCGGCGGCTCCATTCCGCTGTCCGGGGTGTTTGCCTTTGCCGGGATTCACATCCATGCGGGGCTGACCGACTACACCGACTGGATCAACAGCGAGGGTGGCATCAATGGCCATCAGGTGAAGTACGTGATGGAAGATACTGCGTACGAAGTGGACCGCTCGGTGGCTGCCTTCAAGAAAATTTCCGGCAGTGAATCACCGGCCACCTATTACGGGGACAGTACCGGGTTCATGAAGGCCATCGCCTCGGAGCTGAACAGCCAGGGCAATACCCTGATGAGCGGAGCGTCCTTCGCGACTGCTCTGACGGATAACGAGCAATACCCCTATCAGTTTATCCCGGGACCCAACTACAGCCAGATGTTCGGCATTATCCTGGAATACATCGCTTCCCAAGGTGAAGGTGGGGACATGCCAACGGTGGCCTTTGTCTACAGCGACACCGAGTTTGGCAAGGACCCGATCGAGAATGGCAAGGCCCGCGCCGCCGAGCTGGGTATCGCGGTGGTTGAGGACATCGTCACCAAACCCGGTAGCGTGGACGTGTCCTCTGAAATCCTGAAGCTGCGCCGGGTCCGCCCGGATTACGTGGTATTCCACGGTTACGTTCTGTCGCCGATCAACGAGTTCATGGTGCAGATGCGCCAGATGGGGCTGGATACCAAATTCATGGGTACCTTCTGGTCTTCGGACAAGCTGATCATCGACAAGATGGGCGCGGATGCGGACGGCTACATGGGTGTTATGCCCTACAACTACTATGACAGCGAAGAAAGCGGGCCGATGCTTGACGCGCTCAGGGCTCAGGCCGAGAAGAGCGACCCGGAGGCTGATTACCGCCCGACCGGCTACATGCAGGCCTGGTTCAATGCCATGGTCTGGACCGAGGTCATCAAGCGTACCCTCGACGCCGACAAGGAATTGACCGCTGACAACATGGCTGAGGCACTGGCCTCCATCGAAGACTGGGACACAGGCGGCATCATCGGCATACCGGTAACCGTCAGGGACATGTCTTTTCCGGTTGGCCGTATCTGGAGGGTCAATGCCGAAGCAGGCCGTTACGAGCCAGTATCGGACTGGATTCACCTCGACTGAGGGGCTGTATGAAAGCCTTACTGGAAATCGATAACATCGAGGTGGTTTACAACAAGTCGGTGCAGGTCCTGCGGGGCCTGTCACTGCGGGTACCGGAGGGTGCCATTGTGGCGCTGCTCGGCTCCAACGGCGCGGGCAAGTCCACCACACTGAAAAGTGTTTCCGGCCTGTTGACCCTCGAAAACGGCGAAGTTACCGCCGGGGAGGTGCGTTTCCAGGGCAAGGATGTAAAGGGCACACCGCCCGAAAAACTGGTGCGCAACGGACTGTTTCATGTGATGGAAGGCCGCCGTGTGTTTGAAGACCTGACGGTGGAAGAGAACCTGATTGCTGCCACCTATGCACTCACTGGCAATAAGCCATCCCTGAGTGACAGCTATGAACTGGTCTACAACTACTTTCCGCGACTGAGGGAGCGTCGCAAACAACTGGCGGGGTACCTGTCCGGCGGCGAGCAACAGATGCTGGCCCTTGGCCGGGCACTGATTGCCCAGCCGCGGCTGATCATGCTGGATGAACCCTCGCTGGGCCTGGCGCCGTTGCTGGTGGAAGAAATTTTCACCATCGTGGCGCGAATCAACCGGGAGCAGGGCACCGCCATTCTGCTGGTGGAACAGAACGCCGCCGTTTCCCTGGCGATCGCATCCTACGGTTACATTATGGAAAACGGCAAGATCGTGATTGACGGGCCGGCTGATAAACTTACCGCCAACGAGGATGTCCGGGAGTTCTACCTCGGGGTGGGTGGCAAGGAAGGCGAAGCCCGCAGTTACCGTGACATCAAGCACTACAAACGCCGCAAACGGTGGCTTTCATGACAACACCTTCCATACCCGATCTGACCCTGACCCAGATGTTGCGGGCCCACGCCAAAGAGCGGCCCGACGCGCTGGCTCTGCGACAGAAGGATTTCGGCATCTGGAAGGCCTATGCCTGGCAGGATTATTATCGGCGGGCCCGGCATTTCGGGCTGGGACTCCATGCACTGGGGCTCCAGGAAGGTGGCCATGTGGCCATCATCTCGGAAAACCGGGTGGAGTGGGTCATTGCCCAGATGGGTATAGGCATAGTCCGGGGCATCTGTGTGGGCGTCTATCCGACCAGTCCATGGAACGAGGTGGCCTACGTCCTTGAGCACAGCGATGCAGAAATTGTGGTGTGTGAGGATCAGGAGCAGACTGACAAGGTGCTGCAAGCCTGGCCCGACCTGCCAAAGCTGAAGTACACCATCGCCATTGATATGAAGGGTCTTGGCTATTACCCGAAGCCACCGACGGCGTTCGAACATGTCGAAGCCAGAGGCCGAGAGTTTGAAGAAGGCGATCCCGGGCTGGCGGATGAATTGCTGAATGGCCAGCAGATGGATGACACCGCCCTCATGGTTTACACCTCCGGATCTACCGGTCGGCCGAAGGGTGCCATGATCAGCTGGGGTAACCTTCATGCCGCAGCCCCCGGCCTTATTGAGCTGCTGCAGGCAGACGAGCATGGCTCCTGTCTTTCCTACCTCCCGCTATGCCATGTGGCAGAGCAGGCGGTCACCAACATCGGGCCGGTTTACGCGGGCAGTTCCGTCAGCTTCGGTGAGAGCCTGCGGACAATTCAGGAGGATTTGCGGGAAATTGCGCCGACCTTTTTCCTGGGGGTCCCCAGAATATGGGAGAAGCTGCATTCTTCCATCTATATCAAGATCCAGGAAACCGGACGATTCCGGAGGGCACTCTTCAACTGGGCGATCCGGGTGTGTTCGCCCACCGCTACCAGGCCCCGTGCGCAGTGGAGCCTGAAAGAAAAGTGTCTCTACAGCCTCAGCTACTGGCTGGTATTCCGCGCATTGCAGAATTTCATCGGCCTGCGCCGTTGCACCCTCGCGATGACCGGAGCCGCCCCCATTTCCACCGGTATTCTGGAATTTTTCCGGACCATGGGGATTCCTCTGGTAGAAGTCTACGGCCAGACGGAAAGCACAGGCGTTGCAACCGCTCAACCGGTGGATAACGTGCATCTCGGAACCGTGGGTGTTGCAATTGCCGGTGTGGAAGTCAAGCTCGGCGAGCATAACGAGATCATCATGCGCGGTGGCAGCATGTTCAAGGGCTATTACAAGAACGAGGAAACAACCGCTGCAACCCTGAAAGACGGCTGGCTGCACACCGGTGATGTGGGCGAGTGGCGGGACGGCCAGCTCAAGATTGTTGACCGCCTGAAAGACATCATCATTACTGCCGGTGGCAAGAACCTTTCCCCCACCGAGATCGAAAACACCATCAAGGCCAGCCCCTACATCAAGGAATGCATCGTGATTGGCGAGGCCCGGAAGTATGTCTCCGCCCTGATCCAGATTGATTTCGACACGGTTGCGAAGTGGGCCGAGCAGGAGCGGATTGCCTATACCACCTTCCGCAGCCTGACCGAGCAGCAGCGGGTAAACGAACTGATTGAGGCGGAAGTGAACAAAGGCAACGAGCAACTGCCCCAGGTGGCGCAGATCAAGCGTTTCCACCTGTTCACCAAGGAACTAGACCATGACGATGACGAAGTAACGGCCACCATGAAGGTGCGTCGGAGTAAAATCTATGAAAAATACACGGATGTGATTGAGTCGCTTTACGCCTGATCGCATTTTTATAAAAACGCGCTCGACGTACTGTTTCCAGCCAGCGACATCAATTCTGGACTCACTGAACACCCTCTTGAAGACGAGGGATTATCTTCAGGCGGTGCTGTGATGTTCGACTTCCGGCTCCTCGCTGAGGAAGGTTTCGAGGGAATCGTCCATCGCCTGCATCCACGGCGTATGGTGGGTTGGCGCCAGGGTTCCGGTGAGGGTTGAGCGATAGCTCTTATTGCGATAACCGAGAATGTCCGCTTCTTTATGATGTTCCCATTGCTTGAAAATCTCCGCCACGCCTTCGACGTCGAAGGTGGGGTAATCGGTCGGCTGCAACAGATCACGGATATAGGCGGCCTGGAAGTCGATCGCCTGGAACGGATTGTCGACTCCTTGTTCCTGGCTGACCCAGTCCACTCTGTCGGCGGCCATGGCTGACTCGTCCGGCAGGGTGATTCGGTCCAGGATAACGTCCCGTGCGTACCATGCCTGGGCATCGAACATATTGAAGGTGTAGTACTGATCCTGCATTCCCAGGAATACCAGCTTTGGGTTTTTCTCCAGGAAGATGCCCTTGTACAGGCCCTCTGGATAGAGCCGGTTATGAGTGTTCAAAGTCAGCTCGTCCGGCAGGAACGGGAAGTGGTGTTGGTAGCCGGTGCAGAGAATGATGGCATCCACATCCCGACTGCTGCCATCCTTGAAATGGGCCGTCTTGCCGACCACCTTGGTGAGCAGTGGCACTTCCTTGAAAGAGTCTGGCCAGTCGAAGCCCATGGGCTGGCTGCGGTAGCTGAAGGTGACCGATTTCGCGCCGTATTTATGGCACTGGGTGCCGATGTCCTCGGCGGAATAGCTGCTACCGATAAGCAGCAGGTCCTTGCCGGCGAATTCGCAGGCGTCGCGAAAGTCATGGGCATGCATGACGCGGCCCGGGAACTGGTTGAGACCTTCGAAATAAGGCGCGTTAGGTGTAGAGAAATGACCGGTCGCCACTACCACATAGTCGAATTCTTCGGTGCACAGCAGGTCCTCTTTGAGATCCCTTACGGTGACCGCAAATTTGCCGGTTTCTTCTGCATAGTCGACCCAGTGAACCGAGGTATTGAAACGGATGTACTGTCGCGCACCGCTCTTCTCGACTCGCCCCATGATGTAGTCACGGAGTACCGCCCGGGGCGGGTAGGAGGGAATGGGCCGGCCGAAATGCTCCTCGAAGCTGTAGTCTGCAAACTCCAGGCATTCTTTCGGTCCGTTCGACCAGAGGTAGCGATACATGCTGCCGTGCACGGGTTCACCGTAGGCATCAAGGCCGGTGCGCCAGGTGTAGTTCCATAATCCGCCCAGATCACTCTGCTTTTCAAAGCAGACGATCTCGGGAATATCGGTACCGGCGAGGCGTGCCGCTTCGAAGGCACGTAGTTGGGCAAGTCCACTTGGGCCGGCCCCTAGAATGGCGATTCTAAAGCTCATAATGTTCCTCTGTTATCAGGATGTACGTCGTCCGAACTAGCGAGAGCGTGCTCGTTTGGGCGAAAAAATAGTTGTGGCTGGGCACCGCTGTGCCAGCAATGCGGCCCCATAGCCCGGTGGAAACGGTCCACACAGACGCGCGCCAAATGCAGGATTAACTGCGGGCGTAAAAAACCGGAGGCTCCTTTTGCCAAGGGCTACAGGCAATTCGCTTCAGGGCGGAAAATCGTCGTTCTAGCCGTGTCGGCCGAATTGCAAGGTATCGAAGCGTCGCCAGAAGAGGGAGCGCTCGAGGTGGTCGGGAAAGGCAGCGCGTTGCTGTCCTTTGGACTGTTTTGGTAAATAAGAGCCACTACCGTAACACAAAACCGATGTCCTTGCCTGAGGTCAGAACCAACGCCGGCCAGCCTCAGCCGGATCAGTTTAATGACCGTAATCCTGCTGGATTAACCCTCGCTGGACCCGGCGCCGTTGCTAGTGGAGGAAATTGCCACCATCGTGGCGCGAATCAACCGGGAACAGGGCACCGCCATTTGCTAAACACCATAAACGGTGGCATTCATGAAAACACTTTCCATAGCTGATCTGACCCAGATGTTGCGCCCCCGCCAGAGAGCGGCCCGCGGGGCTGGCACTGCGCCAGAAGGACTTAGGCATCTGGCAGGCCTATAGCTTGTGGGATTACTATCGACGTGCCCGGCATTTCGGGCTTGGACTTCGTTTGTCTGTCTGTATCGAAACAACGGATAAACATTTCCCCGCGGGGCCGAAAAGGCGCAAAGTTTAGCCAGTCAGGCCGTATCTGGCACTGTGGACACATGGTTCTTTAGACTATAGAGTTTATATACGGTTTTATTTGCGTTTAAATAAAACGGAGAGTTTGGAACGCTTAAAGGCGATGCACCGCCGTCAGTAGTGAATATGCAGTAGCGGATCAAACGGCAAGATGCCAATACGGGAGTCACCCTGCTCTAGGGCCCGACCTGATCATGGATGAAGACATGCGATACGTGGCAGACACTGCAGATCATCGGGCAATGTATAGCCCGGACCTGGGACAAACCGGTTCCGGGGCATCTGCAATTATTTCCTATCAGACAGTGGCAACCCTGGCGCGGCTTTACTCCCGGCCAAAGACCAGCCCGGCCTCTGTCACGAAAGCATTCACCCGGCTCACTGTCTTGCCCTTCAATAACTGTCGGGCTGCTTCGCCCTGCCCGGCCTGTTCGGCTGGCGCTCCAGATCTGGTGCCGCCCCGCTACCCGGCCACACTGACGCTCTCGGATTCAACAAAGAAGGACGCAGTATGACTTCGCAAGGACAGGGTTTCCTCGACCGGTTCGTTCCGAATGCCCAGGCAAAATGGGACCGGGTAGCGGCTGCCAGTGTAAAGCGGGGAGCTCCCCCCAGGTGGTTCGGTTACCGAGGGGTGATCCGGGAGAGTGTTCCTGAGTACTTTGGCCGGCATTCAGGTGATACCACTGCAGGGCACTATGAAACCGTTCACCCTGAAGCCGTTGCGTCCAATCCGCTGCCGGATAATTTCAGCTCCCCTGATGAGTTGCCGGACGACCGGGGCTGGTGGGGCTACTCCTTTCGGGACGTGCCACACCGTATCAGTGGCGAGACCTTCATGGCGACCGTGCCGGACTGCCTTATCACCTGGTATCGGAATCCTGAACAGGAAAACGACTTTTATCCGGCGATCCTGAACCGGGACTCACGGGCCTTTGACATGCGGGAAGTCCGATTCAGGCCCATGCATGCGGAAACACTCCGCCAGTCACCTGAACCCGCCAGACTGAAAAGGGCCACCTGGTTTATCGAGCGGGTCTACCATAATCACTCTCACTGGCTGACCGCTCATCTGCCCAAGCTTCTGCTTCTCCGGGAAAAAGGCATGCTCGACCAGGTCATACTGCCACCGGAGCGCTCCGCTGCTATCGACGGCTGTCTGCGCATGCTGGGCCTTAAGCCGGAACAGTTTCAGACTTACGACCCGGCGCGGCCGCTTTTTGTCGAAGAGCTGACGATTATGGGAACTGACCGGTTCAGGCCAGAGCTCCTGCGAATGGTTCCACAGGCCTTCGGCATTAACGAGGCGGTAAAGCCCCACAGAAAGGTCTTCATAAGCCGGCTGCATGCCGCCCGCCGCCGGCTGGTCAATGAAGAGGAGATCTGGGCCCTGCTTGAACCCCAGGGCTTCGAGCGCGTGCTCATGGAGAACATGACCTTTGAAGACCAGGTCCGTCTCATGAGCGAGACCGCGGTGCTTGTGGCACCCCATGGCGCTGGTCTCACCAATATGCTGTTCTGTCCTGAGGGCGCCCACATTGTCGAGATCGCGGACCTGAGCTTCCCGAATCCGAATTTCTATGCCCTGGCGTCTGCCCTTGGCCATCGCTATTCCCTGGCGCGGGCCGAGTCGCTTGGTGACGTCCACCCCCTGGAAAAAGATCTGAAGGTGGACCCGTCGCGAGTTACTGAGATTTTACCCCGGACGGATCGGCCGTCTGCTACCCGACCTCTGGAACACTCCTGAGGGGCGCGGCATGAAAATCGACGTAATCATCCCCTGCTATAACGCCGAACGGTATCTGGCTCAGACACTTGGCTCTGTGTTGGAGCAGACCCGCGCACCCCACCAGATCATCGTGGTTGACGATGGCTCCATTGACGGTAGCCTTGCCATTGCGCGGCAATTTGAAGCCGCCTGTGAAGGACAGGTGAGGGTTCACTCGGAGCGGTCCGGCAACGCTGCCCGGACCCGGAATATTGGTGCGTCGCTGTCTGAAGCTGACGCAATCATGTTCCTGGATGCCGATGATGTGCTGGCTCCGGATGCGCTGTCAGCTCTGGCGACGGCATTGTTCAGCCAACCGGACGGCATTGCAGCCTGCCCATGGCGCCGGCTCAAGCTTGTGGATGGGCAATGGACCGGCCGGCCCGCCACCTGTGCCCCAAGACGTGCCGGACAGGATGCCCTGGCGGCCTGGTTGACCGGCTGGTATTACCCGCCCTGTGCCCTGCTATGGTCGAAAAGCGCCTTTGAGCAAAGCGGCCGATGGGATGAGGAAACCACGGTCAATGATGACGGTGACCTTGTCATGAGAGCCCTTGCCCAGGGCGTCCCTTTGATGGAAACCTCCTCAGGCACGGCCTATTACAGAGTGCTACCGGAAGGCGAGGTATCCCTGAGTGGCAAAAAGGCCACCTATGGAGGCCTGGTGGGGCGGTTGGCCGTGATTGAAAAGATTGCCGCAACCCTTGAGGAGCAGGGCCGGCTCGAGGGCTACAGAGATGCCCTGGCCCGTGCTTTTGAAATTATCGAGAAAGACGCCTCAACGTACTATTCCGCTCTGTCGCAGCAGGCTGGCCTGAGAAAAGCGCATTACGCCCCGTCGCCATGGGATCGTCTTCTGGCCCGCCCTGGGAAATCACAAGAGGCTATCGGCCAAACACGGCCGGGCAGCGGGAACCCGGAAGAGCCGGGCGAAATCTCGTTCGGCCTTGAGATGGCCGGGCAAATGCTCGCAGATCGGGATAAGGCAATAAAGGACGTGGACCTGACCTGGCCTACCGCGCCCCATCGGCCTACGGTCAGTGTCATCATTCCGGTCTATAACCGCGCCCATCTCCTACAGCGCACCCTCGAGAGCGTGATCGCGCAGTCTTATCCTGACTTCGAAGTGCTCCTTGTGGATGACTGCTCAGACGATGACCCCGCCGCTGTGGTTGAATCATTCCAGGATCCTCGCCTGCACTATCTGCGTCAGCCTGAAAACCAGGGCGTGGCCGCCGCCCGAAACCGTGGCCTGCGAGAGGCCCGGGGACAGTACATCGCCTTTCTCGACGATGACGATGAATGGTTTCCGGAAAAGCTTGCGCTCCAGATTGAGCTCTTCCGTCGCTCTTCACCTGAGGTCGGCCTGGTTTACACGGGCGTAGAAACCGTAGCCGACGATGGCAGCTATACGCTGCAGGTACCTTCTGCCCGGGGTGATCTGTATCGAGAGCTGCTGGTGAGAAATATTCTCCATGGCGGCGGCTCGAACATAATGATCCGTCGGAACGTCATCGCCCGGGTCGGCTTCTTTGATGAGCATCTGCCGGCCATCGAGGATTATGATTATTGGCTACGTATTTGCCGCTGGTATAAGACGGACGTCGTCTCAACGCCCCTGATTCGTTACAACGATTTTCGGGCGCCCCTCGAAGGCAGAGAGAATCAGAAGCGACGCTCACTCAATATCAAGGCAAACCTTGACGCCCGCGCCCGATTCTATGAAAAACATGGCACGGAGATGCGAAAAGCCGGGCTTGCCCACCTGTTCCTGATAACCAGTGCGCGTCGGAGCCTGGTGCCGGACTGGAACGACGCATGGGGAGCCCGAAAGCTGGCTTTCCGGGCTCTTATGCTGGCCCCCAGGGCATGGGGAGCCCGGGACATATTAATCAGTACGTTCGGACCCCTGAGGGTATTGCGGGCGACCGTTGACCGGGCCCGTCATGCTGCCGGCAATTTTCAGGGCCTCAACACGCGACTGTCTGGCAGTAGCCGCAGCAGAAGGTAGGAACGATTGGTCCAGGACCCGCTATGGTTCGGGAGAGAGTTGGCCTGGTGATGTCCAGGGAGGATAAAACTATGAACGGATCCGTCATGTCCATGAAGCCCGAAGCAAACAAAAACTTGTTGTTAAAACGCGTGCTTCTTGCCCAGGGGAGCGCCGATTACTCTGACCCCGTCCATGGTTTGGCGAAAGAGTTCCAGGATCAAGGCATTGACGTACTGCTTGCGGGGGATTCTTTAAGCGCCGACACAACAAAGTGGCTGAACCTGGCACTGCGAAGCCAGGCACTCATTTTCATCCGATACCAGATTGGCGACGGTCATTACCTGCAACGCCAATTGTACAGGGCGAAACTGCTGGGTTGCGCCGTCGTGCGCTGGTGGGTTGGCACTGATGTTCTTAATTGCCTGGCGTCCGAAGAGACCATGAGTGCCGCCCGGGCGGTGGACCACGCCGTGGATCTGAACATAGCCGTCTCCCCTCACCTGGTAACCGAGCTCCGGGACATCGGAATAAAGGCTGAGTATGTGCCCTCGCTCTGTGATCTCAAGGAGATCGAAAGTGCCCCCGCGGCTGAATTGCCCAAGGGCGTGCTCACGTATCTGCCCACCAAACGCCGGACGTTTTATGGTGAAGAGGTACTGATCAATGCCGTCGAAGCCAACCCGGATCTGCAGTTTTACGTGGTAGGCGACGAGTCACACTCTCTGCAACACTACCCCAACGTCACGAGTCTCGGGTGGGTCGACAACCTCGAGCATGTCTGGCCAGAGGTCGGCGTTCTGTTACGGATCACCAAGCACGACGGTATGCCTCGCATGGTACTCGAGGCCCTTGCCAGAAGTCGTTACGTCATCTATTCCGAGCCGTTCAAAGGCTGCTGGTTTGCCAGGGCTCCCGAGGAGGTTTCAGAGCACCTGGAATACTTCAAGAGCCTGAAAACCCTCAACCGGATTGGTCCGACCATAACCCATCATTTCTCGGCTACCGCAGGCTCAATCTACACAGAGAGCCTGACCCGTCTGATCAAGCCCGCCTTGTCTCTTACGAGACTGAAGGCGATGCTTGCTGCCTTTAACTATGCCTTTCCAACGCTTATCCCGGCCCGACAGAAATCCTCCGGCTATGCCGGCAAATACCCAAAATGAGCCGCGGCGCCCTGATTTACGTGCGGGGCGGCCTCGTTAAAGGCTGAATACGGTGGTAGATAAGATACGGGATAGCAGGTACACCGGTGGTAGGACAACGCTTCAGGGGGTGCTCACGGCATCTGCCCCAGGTAGTGGAGTGGCAGGGTCTCCGTCATTTTTTCCCAGGTCAGCTCTCTGGCTAACGCGAGATTATAGGCCCCCTGGGGTTGCAGGTCCGCCGTGGAAGCATTGTCCATCGCGTCCGTCAGGGTGTAGCTGCCGCCAAAATAGATGGCTCCGCGCTCGCCCGGTACGCCAATGACTTTACCGCTCTCTGGCAGAATCAAGGGCTTTCCGTAACTGATTGCCAGCAAGGCGGACCCTGAACTCAGGGTGCGTGCATAAGGCAACACCACAATGTCGCAGGCGTTGATCAGTCGCCCGAGCTCTTCATCTCCCAGGAAACGGTTTTTCAGGATAATCCGCGGGTCTTTGGCTGCCTCCCTGGTAATCCACTCCTCTTCACTGGGCACTATGTGGCCTGCGATCACAAGCTGAACATGGCTGCCTTCCAGTGTCCTGAAGGACTCTATGAGCTGCTTGACGCCCTTATATTTGCGGATCTGCCCAAAGAAGAGGAAAACGAATTTGTCGTGCCCCAGGGCGTATTCCTCCCTGGACGTGGCACTTTCCCACGTGCCCGCAGGATCGGACGGTTGATAACAGGCATGCTGCGTTATGGCAAAAGGTTGGCGGGCGCTGAGATTGTACTCACGGTATACCAGTTCTTGGGCCTCTTTACTGTGAAAGCAGAGAACGTCTGCGTTTCTGGCCAACAGGCGACGGAACTTCAATTCCATCCTCGGGTTCTTCGATTCATGGTTGCTCAGGTTATGAACCGTCCAGACGATTTTCACGCCTTTGCGTTTTGCCCTGCGGATATCCAGCACCATATTCAACGCGTATATAAGAAAACGCGCCTCGCTTTTAAACCGGTTTTTACTGAAAAATAACCGGTTGAAAAGCGGGGCTATCCAATGGATATGTATAACCCCGGCGTCAGGATACTTATCTGCAATAGCTGAAAAAACATTGGCGTGTTTAGGGTAGTTATCCAGCGTTACGGAAAATCCCTTTTTTTCCAAAGCAGAGGCCAGACAATCCTGATAGGGATTCTGCTGGTTCCACTGGGGAACAAAAACAACCTTGTTTCGACTTCGGTCCATGTAGCCGTTGGCCTCGTAATAAAAGACGTGGGCGATCAGCAGCGAGCAACCAGAAGGCTCCCCCCACCCGGACTTATTTGGCAGGCAGTCGCAGTCAGGGTTTTAAAAAACGACCCGGGTTGTGGAGCTTCTCAGTTCGCCGGATTCGCCTCTTCAATCTGCTCTTCCTGGCGCTCGGTGATGTGCTCAACCTTCTGCCTGGACAACGTGCTGCAATACTGGGTATTGACCCGTTCCAGGTGGAAGAAGTCTTTCAGTATGAACACTTCGAAACTGAAGGCACTGGGTACCTTGTCGATGTTCTTGAAGCTGCGGGCGTCCTTCACTGTCACCGTCGCCGTGTACTTTCCTATAGGCAGAGGCGTGTCTTCCAGAGTCAGCCTGACAGTTCCCTCTTTGCCCAGTTGAATCGGAGGCTCTGTCCGCATCTGGGTCACCGCGACATTGTGCTGGTTGGCGATGACAATATCGAAAATCGCATCCACGGACTTTTCCGAGGTTTTATAGTCCAGTTCGAAAATCGTGGGCTCACCGGCACAAGGGGCTTGCGTGGCCACACCCTTACTGTTCAGCATGCGCCCGTCGGTGACCTGGGTAGACGACAGGATCTTGCGGTCAGCGTTATTGTGGAAGCCACTGGTCGCCTCCGACTTGAACCGTGCAAGATAGTCCTCGATCACGGTCTTGGTGGGTCCGTCGTCCACGACCAGACCGGCCTTGAGGCTGATGGCCCGACCACACAGGTTCTGTATCGCAGCCATATTGTGGCTGACGAACAGAACCGTACGGCCGCTGCCAGCCACTTCTTCCATCTTGCCGAGGCATTTTTTCTGGAACTCGGCGTCACCCACCGCCAGCACCTCATCGATGATCAGAATCTCGGGTTCGAGATGGGCCGCCACGGAAAACGCCAGCCTGACTTTCATGCCGGAACTGTAGCGCTTGACCGGTGTGTCCAGGAAGCGTTCGACCCCAGAAAATTCGACAATTTCGTTGAATTTCCGGTCGATCTCGGCCTTTTTCATACCCAGAATTGTACCGTTCATGTAGATGTTCTCGCGGCCCGTCAGCTCCGGGTGGAACCCGGTACCCACTTCCAGCAGGCTCGAGACCCTGCCGTGGATCTCGATGCGTCCGGTGGTCGGCTCAGTAATTCTGGACAGGACTTTGAGCAGGGTGGACTTGCCGGCCCCGTTACGTCCCACAAACCCGACCACTTCCCCACGCCGGATGTCGAAGGAAACGTCATCGAGCGCCCACAGGATGTCGTCTGCACTGCGGTCTGTTGAAAAGGTATCAAGGTTTCTCAGCTTGCGGAAATTGCGCAGGGGCGCCTTGATCAGATTCAGGCCGGCTTCGACAAAGGTCTCGGCCTGTTCGGTCTCACTACCCAAACGGTAGGCCTTGCCCAGATTCTCTACTCTGATTGCGATATCGGACATCGTGACTATTCCTTGTAATCAGGTCCTTGTTATCAGGTCCTTGTTATCAGGCTACATCTGCGAACACGTGTTCTTTGCGGCGGAAATACATTACCCCGCTGGCGAAGAGCACGACGGAAACAACAGCACCGATGGCAATAAAGTCCCATGGCATGTCGCGGGTGCCCAGGAGAGCCGCCCGGAAGCCTTCAATAACCCCGACCATGGGGTTCAGGGCGTACAGGAGTTGGAAGCGCTCAGGAATCATGCTGGTCGGGTAAACCACGGGGGCTGCGTACATCAGCAACTGCACGCCGAAACTCATGCCGTAGTTGATGTCGCGATACTGGATGGCCAGAGCCGTCAGCCACAGGCCCAGGCCGGCGGCGCTTATGGTCAGCATGACGATGAGCAGCGGCAGCACGATCACACCGCTGTTGGGCATAACCCCGTAGAAAAGCAGCAGTATCCCGAGAATGACCATGGAGATAAAGAAATCCACCATGCGGGCACCAATGATGGCAAGGGGCATGATTAGACGCGGAAAGTAGATTTTGCTGATCATGCCGGAGTTGGTGACCATGCTTGCGGTGCCTTCGGTGAGGCTGTTGGCAAAGTAGGTCCAGGGTACCAGCGCGACAAAGGCGAACAGCCCATAGGCGGCACCATCCGACTCCACACCGACCAGGTTTCCGAAGATAACCGTGAACACCAGCATCGAGGCCAGGGGCTGAAGTACCGCCCAGCCGACGCCAATGGAGCTCTGGGCGTAACGTACCTTGATATTCCGCCAGATCAGAAAAAAGAACAGATCCTTGTACTCGCGAAGTTCCTTCCAATCAACTGAGCGCCACCCCGTATGCGGTTCGATAACGGTCACGTAGGGTTTAGGAGCATGAGTCTTCTGGTCAGGCATGAGCGTTCCTTGTCGTTTATCATTTCCCTGAAGTGTTACAACAACACCTGATATATGAGGATTATTATAAATCCAGGCGCTAATGTTACACGGTGAGCCTCTTGATGAAAAATCACGATAACCTGCCAATGGCTTAGCACGGCCGGAGCTAAATCCAGATTTCCGCTACAACAGGTCGTGTGTCATTGCATAACGTACAAGAGTCGAATAGGTTCCAACGCCCAGCTTTTTTATCAACCGGTCATTGTCAGACGCTGCTGAGACTTCTACAGAGCACCAGCACGACTTACGTCAGAGGAAGGACTACGGGCTAATCAGGGGCAGAGTTGGGGTAGAGTTGGAGAAAACAGGAAATAGAGCCCCGATCGGGACTCTATCAGCAATCAGTACATCAGACCTTGCGACGGCCGGCAAATACGCCCAGCAGGCCTAAGCCCAACAGGCCCAGGGTTGCGGGCTCGGGAACCGCAACTGGATCTCCGCCGGTAACTTCGCGGAAGATCTTGTCTCCGATCGAATTGGTAAAGTCTTCTTCGAAATTTGAGGCAAAGGTAGCGAAGGCACCATCTCCGCCAATGACGTTATTGACGAAATAGTCTTCCAGATCCTCGTCCTGAATCGCAATCGCATTGATCGTACTGACCCCGGCAGTCAAAGCGTTATCTCTGGCGACAGAAGGGGCCACCCCTGAGTTATTACGCCCGTCACCGGATATATCGATGACCTTCCGTGCTCCTTCGTATCCGGTGTCCTGATTGAAACTGAACAGACTTGAGGAATACTCAATGGCTGCGCCGATACCGGTAGAACCGCCAAAACTACGCGTCAGGCCACTTATGGAGCTAGCAAAGGTTTGAGCCGATTCGATGCTGTCGATCAGGGACCAACTTACTCGCTGCTGCTGTGAGAAGGCACTGGACCATTCAACATAGGTAACAGCGATGCGGCCGAGACGGCCTTCGCTTGTATCCAGGATGGTGTTCTGGATCGAGCTATCATTGAACGCATTTACATAGCCGTCCCGCTGGCCTGCGTATTCAATGCTGTTAACACTGGAGGACACGTCAACAGCGAGCACCAGTTCCAGATCAACAGGTACTGCCTGCGCTGGCAGTGAGCCCATGCCAACAGCAGCGACGAGCGCTAGCATTAAACTTCTTAGTTTCATTCTTCTTCTCCTTAAGAAAATAGATGCATCGTGCAACGACAAACCAACAATGGCGTTCAAAGTTTTTACTGCAATGCCGAAGCGACGATGCCATAGCAAGATCGGCACCAGAAAACCCATATTATTGATTCATATTTAAAAAATGTAATTGACATTCTCAATTCCATGGCGAGGCGCGAATAGGTGTAAAAACTTATGACACATCCACAATAATTAGGTGAGGAACACAGTTGAGCAGAGATCTTTCCGTTGGCAGTTAGTTTGGCAGACAATAAAAAGGGCCCTGCCAGGGCCCCAAAAGCATAAAGCCGTACTTAAATGTACTCCCTGCAGGGGTCAGCGGTTACAGGCAGCGCTGAGCATGTAAGGAATATTGACGCTTCATAGCTTGTAGTAGTCCCGATACCAGTCCACAAAGTTTGCAATGCCCTCTTCCACCGGTGTTGCAGGCTTGTACCCCACGTCATCAATTAAGGCATCCACGTTGGCATAGGTGGCGGGCACGTCTCCAGGCTGTAATGGCAGCAGGTTCTTCTCGGCCTTGCGGCCCACGCGCTCTTCGATGATTTCGATAAAACGCGAGAGCTCCACCGGATTGTTGCTGCCTATGTTGTACAGGCGGTAAGGGGCCATGCTTGTGCCCGGGTCCGGGTTCTGGCCTGACCACTGCTCGTTGGGGGTGGCCACGTTGTCCAGCGTACGGATAACGCCCTCAACAATATCGTCGATGTAGGTGAAATCCCGGCGGTGGTTGCCGTGATTGAAGACATCAATGGGCTCGCCGGCCAGTATTTTTTTGGTGAAAATGAACAGCGCCATGTCGGGTCGGCCCCAAGGGCCATATACGGTGAAAAAGCGCAGGCCCGTGGTGGGCAGTTGGTAGAGATGGCTGTAGGTGTGGGCCATCAGTTCATTGGCTTTCTTGGAGGCGGCGTACAGACTCAGCGGGTGGTCTACGTTGTCATGGACGGAGAACGGCATGGCTTCATTTGCACCGTATACCGAACTGCTTGATGCGTACACCAGGTGTTTGACCTGGTTGTGTCGGCAGCCCTCGAGGATATTCATGAAGCCGACAAGATTGGCATCCACGTAGGCATTCGGGTTCTCGATCGAGTACCGGACCCCGGCCTGCGCCGCCAGATGAACTACCCTCTCGGGCTTGTGCTCCTCAAACAGCGCTGCCATGGCTGCGCGGTCGGACACGTCCTGCCGCACCTCTTTGAACCCCGGTTTGTCCTTGAGCCTGGCCAGGCGAGCTTCCTTGAGAGTCACGTCGTAATAGTCGTTAACATTATCGACACCAATGACTTCATCACCTCTATCAAGGAGGCGATGGGCGAGGTGTGAACCAATAAAGCCGGCAGTCCCGGTGACCAGAATTTTCAAGACACTCTCCCGAGTTCAATCGAAGGGGTTTTATGGAAGGCACAGTTTACAGAATAGCAGTGCCCGAACGCACCCTGAACATTTGCAAGAACTTGGCCCGAGGCACTGGTCATAAAAAAGAGCGCTACAAGAGCGCTCTTTTTAGTTGCCTGCAGCGGCTAACGACAGATTACCGGAGGCGTTGCCAAAGGCTGACTCAGAAAGTCACGCCCGCACTTATGAAAGGCCCGTCCAGCTCGATATCAAGGCGGTCGTTGCCATCCTCATAATCGATCGCCATCTGCCGGTAACCGGCACGGAGCTGCAGCAGCGAGATCTCATACTGGCCGTAGGCGGTCACATCATAGACGGAGTCCCCGTCAAAGCTGATGAAGTTACCTTCGGCGCCGGCCGAAACACCCGAGAAAGGAAGGTCAAAACGGGCGGCAAGATAGCCCATGGGAAGCACCCCATCGATGTCGGTTTCGCTGGCCTGGGTACCACCGATTTCCTGAACCAGCAGTTCACCGTCGAGCTTCCTGACGGTGAGGCCGGCGTCCAGGTTGACCCAGTTGTCCAGAATTTCGTAGTACAGGGTCAGGTCCAGCTGGCTGAGGTCCAGATCAGACCGGACATCGGCACCTGCACCGATAGAATCGAACCTCACCCCAAGATTGCCGGTACCGGTGTGTTCGGTGGAAACATAACTCAGCCGGACGTTGGGAAGGAGGGGAAGAGGATGCTCCAGGTAGGCTGTAAGATTGGCGTTGCTATCACTGCTCAGGTCCAGATCGTTTTCAATATCAACCTGATCCCCATTGGTGGTGGCCTTGCCACTCAGGCCGGAATCCCAGTAGCTGACATTGGCGCCCAGGCCAACGATGTCAGCGCTGGCAGTTGAAGCCACAAAAGGCGTGACAAGAGCGACGGACGATACCGCCAGAAACAGTTTACGCATAAATCACCTCAGTTTTTGTTGGGCTGGCGGTATGGCTTTCAGTCAAACTGGATACCAAGCCGCCGACCGACTTCTTCATAGGTCTCGATGACGTCACCAAGACCCTGCCTGAAACGGTCCTTGTCCATCTTCTTGCGGGTCGCCTTGTCCCAGATCCGACAGCCGTCCGGGCTGAACTCATCCCCCAGGACAATGGCCCCTTCGGAACGCCCGAACTCGAGCTTGTAGTCAACCAGGAGCATCCCGGCATCTTCAAACAGGGACTTGAGCACATCGTTGACTTTATAAGTCAGTGCTTTCATTTGTGACAGTTCCGCGGTATTGGCCCAACCGAACGTGACTACCAAGGACTCGTTCACCATGGGGTCGTGGAGGGCGTCATTCTTCAGGAACAGCTCGAAGGTGGGCGGAGTCAGGGTCTGGCCTTCTTCAACGCCCAGGCGCCGGCACAGGCTGCCTGCGGAGACGTTACGCACCACACACTCTACCGGAATCATATCCAGTTTCTTTACCAGGGACTCAGTCGGAGACAGCAAACCCTCGAAGTGGGTGGGCACGCCCGCCTGCTCGAGCTTCTCCATGATGAACGCATTAAAGCGGTTATTTACCATACCCTTGCGGTTGAGCTGCTCTTTCTTTTCGCCATCAAATGCCGAGGTGTCGTCCCGAAACAAAAGAACGAACCGATCAGGATCGTCTGTCCGGTAGACCGACTTTGCCTTTCCGGCGTAGAGCTCGTCGCGCTTTTCCATTGATCTTCTCCAGTGGCTGCCGGCTGAAAGCCGGCACCGTACGATTTAACAGATGCCCGAAAGTAACCAATCCTGCCCTGGTAAAGCCTAATAGAGGTACTCGAAAAGCTCGGAGAGAAGCCTCTGGGAGCGGTCACTGCCCGTGTAATCTTCCGCTTTTCCTGTGGTCAAGAAAATGCCGTCGCCAGTCTCGGTCAGCCTCACGTAAAAGGTATACTCAGGCTCGGGGTCTTCCCGGAACCAGCTGAACCAGCCCGGAGAGCGCTCGTCTTCGGAGCGGAAGTCAACGTAAAGTTTGCCTTCGGAACGGTCCAGGTCGACCACGGGGATTTCAGCCTCCTCAAGGGCACGCCGGACTTCTGCCCAGGCCCGCTCATAAGAGATGGACATCTCGATACCAGCGGCCTTCTCCCCTTCTGAAACCAGCTTTACCTTGGGCGCATTGGACATGCGCAGGGCAGCCCGGGAATAGGATTTGTTATCTTCCCGGCTCTTGAGGAAAGTCGCCAGGGATTCCAGCAGCTTGCGCTCGACTTCCGGTGACCGGGACTCACTGCGCCACGGCAGCAACTGATCCGGAGCGGATTCAGCTTCCCTTACCCGGAACTGCACTTCGGTGGTCTTACGGCGGACACCGGGTGCAACCCGCGCCTGGACCAGGGTGACCCTGCCATCCGCATCGGCGTCGGATAGCTCAAGCAGGTCACGGGCGCGACGGCTGTAGGTGGCCACTTCACTCTGGATAATACCCAACTGGGTGCTGTCAAAAGCTACACCCAGGCCGCTGTCGTTAAGGAAAGCCGAGACCGACGGCCAGACACGACCGGGTACTTCGTTGATCAGAACCCAGCTCTGATCACCCAGGTCCTCAATGACGTAGTTCCTGTCAAGGATCTCAGCCGTCATGTCCGGTGGCTCGGGTATGTCCGAGGGAGAGAGCTTGGCGGAGTTTTCCACGCCCACCTCACGGATGGGGAACGCCTCTCGCTGACGGGGTAAGGGTTCCCCGTCCCGTGTTTTCAGGGGCTGGCCTTCGGGCTCGTTTACGTAGTTGTCGGAACGGTCCTCAATGAAGCTGCAACCGGTGGCTGCCAGCAGCCACACGCCACACACTGCGCCTGCCAGGACCTTTTTGCACTGCACATCCATCCGGTTACTCCAGAAATACGAATTCAGAAATGGGGAAGGTTTCAGAGGGCACCAGCCGCCTTCAGGGCGTCTTCAACATCGCCATGGAACTTCTCATTCAGTGGCGTCAGCGGCAAGCGGATACCTTCACCAATCAGGCCCATGCGCTGCAGTGCCCACTTGACGGGAATCGGGTTGGCTTCCATGAAGAGCTTGCGGTGCAACGGCATCAATGACTCGTTGATCCGTTCAACCTCTTCACGGTTGCCCGCAAGCGCGGCTTCACACAGGGCGGACATACCCTCGGGGGCCACGTTGGCGGTAACAGAAACATTGCCCTTGCCCCCGGCCAGTATGAGGTCGGCAGCGGTGGCATCGTCGCCGGAATAGACAGCCAGGCGTCCGGCCACAGCCTGGATCAGCTCACTGCCCCGGGGGATGTTGCCGGTAGCGTCCTTGATGCCAATAATGTTGGGGATATCAGCAAGACGCTCAACTGTTTCATTCAGCATGTCACAGGCGGTTCGGCCCGGTACGTTATAGAGAATCTGGTTGACCGGAACGGCCTCTGCGATGGCCTTGAAATGCCTGTAAAGCCCTTCCTGGGTTGGCTTGTTGTAGTAGGGCACTACCAGAAGACAGGCATCCGCGCCGAGTTTGTGGGCTTCCCGGGTAAGCTCGATGGCCTCTCGGGTAGAGTTGCCGCCGGTACCTGCGATGACGGGAATGCGGCCATTGACCCGCTTTATGATATGGCCGATAACCTCAAGATGCTCATCGGGGTCCAGAGTGGAGGATTCACCGGTGGTGCCAACGGCGACGATACCGTGGGTGCCATTTTCAATGTGAAAGTCCACCAGGTTGTCCAGATGCTCCCAGTGTACTTCCCCGTCCGGGTGCATGGGGGTCACCAGTGCGACAAGGCTACCAGTAATCATAAAGACTCCGCCTGAATAAAAAGGTAATGGTAATGTTGGCCGGGAACTGACACAAGAGACCGCACCAAATATAAACCAGACGAGCCGCTACCGCACTGCGTCTGCCTTGTGATTGACAGGCCATGCCGAGAATACGGCCTTGAAGAGCGTGGCCAGCGGAATGGCAAAAAATACGCCCCATAGGCCCCAGATGCCGCCAAAGAACAGAACCGCCACAATGATAACAACCGGGTGGAGGTTATTGACCTCGGAGAACAGCAAAGGCACCAGCACATTGCCATCCAGCCCCTGGATAATGCCATAGACCACCATAACCCAGATGAACTCACTGCCCCACCCGAACGCGAACAGGGCAATCATCGCGACCGGCACCGTGACGACAGCGGCACCGATGTAAGGAATGACCACGCTCAGACCGACCAGCAGCGACAACAGGGCAGCATAGGGAACGCCCAATAACTTGAAGCTGACGTAGGTGGCTCCGCCGACGATCAGAATCTCTACCGCTTTGCCTCGCACGTAATTGGCACACTGCAGGTTCACTTCATTCCATATCCTCAGCATCATCGGTCGCTGGCTGGGCAGCAGCTTGGCGAGAGCACCAAGGAGCACAGCCCGGTCCTTCAGGAAGAAAAACACCAGTATCGGCAGAAGCACCATATAGATCAGCAGGGCGAAAACATCGGGTATGCTGGCGAGGGAAAAGGACACAAGCCACTGGGTCATGCTCGCCGCCTCCGACGTCAACTGACGGAATAAGGTATCCACCTGCTCGATAGACACCAGGTTCGGGTATTGTTCCGGCAGCAGTTCAATATACGCCTGGGTCTCGCGGAATATTCGTGGCGTCTCGCCGGCCAGGGATGCCACCTGGGTCCAGACCAGGGGCAGCAGCCCGAACAGAAAGCCCACCAGGGTACCCAGGAATACCAGGAAGACCCCAAGGATGGCGACGAATTCTGGAATCCCCCAGAGAACCAGTCGGGTAACAAGCCCCTGGAGGATAAACGCGATGATCATGGCCGCGATGACAGGCGCCAGGATGTGGCCGAGAAATATTACTGTCAGGGTTCCGAAGAGCAGCAGCAGAAAAAGGATGATTGCTTCTTCATCGGAAAAGTATTTCCGGGCAAGACCCCGTAAAATGTTAACCATCAAAGTCTCCGGCGACCGAGGAACAAATCGTCACTGTCCGCGTCTTATAAGGAATCGGTAATAACCGTCTGATTCCGACGTGCTTACCAACACATGAGATGTTAGCTTTAAGAACGACGGGATATCCCGCGCCGAACCGGCGTCCGTTGAGATAACCTCCAGTTCCTGCCCGGGGGTCATGGCATTGAGTTCCAGTTTGGTTTTCAGCAGGGGCATCGGGCAACGCAGTCCGGACGTGTCCAGGGTTTTGTCTGGCATAGTGATTTAGGCAAATTTGATAGTGGTAACAGGCATACTGTCGCCGTGATTATTTAACCGCATTATGCCGATGACTAAGCGGCAATGCACTGACTCTTGGAAGTATATCAGGCCACCTATGACGTTCGTTCCCCCTCTAAGGGTACTTCGCCCCACCAGGCGTCTGGCGCCAACGCTGCTTTTAGCCGGCTCACTTCTGTTCCAGCCCGCGCTGCAAGCAGCTGAAGACAATGCCCTGCCCACCTTTGGCGGGGTTGGCGGCGGCCTGATCTCCGGCCAGATGGAGAGCGAGATCGGCCAGCAGGTCATGCGGTCACTGCGCCGGTCCGCAGACCAGATACAGGACCCCCTGGTCCATGATTATCTGGAATCGATCGTCTACCGCCTGCTTCCCTCCGTCAGCCTGCAGGACAGATCGGTGGCGCTGGTCGTGATTGACAGCCCGGCACTGAATGCGTTCGCGGTACCAGGCAACATCATTGGGGTAAACGGCGGGCTATTCCTCAACGCACGAACGGAACAACAGTTTGCGTCAGTGATCGCGCACGAGCTTGCCCACCTGAGCCAGCGTCACTTTGCCCGGCGCCTGGAACAACAGGAAACCAGCGCGCCTCTGACCATGGCCGGGATGATCGCGGGCATTATTCTTTCAGCGGTTACCAAATCTGACGTGGGTATAGCTGCCATTGCCGGCACTCAGGCTTTAGCGGTACAGAACATGCTGCAGTACAGCCGAGCCAATGAGCAGGAAGCAGACCGGGTCGGCCTTGAGGTTATGGCTGATGCAGGCATGGACCCCCGGGGCATGCCGGAAATGTTCGAAATCATGATGCGTCAGAACCGGTTACAGGGTAATCAGGTGCCCGAGTACCTGTCGACCCACCCCCTCAGCCAGAGTCGGGTATCCGACACCCGTGGTCGTGCCGAGCAGTATCCTGTTGCCGATGTTGAAGATGCCCTGGAATATCATCTCGTGCGTGCACGGCTGCAGGTCCACTACGCCCGCTCGCCTACGGATGCGGTAAAGGCCTTCGAGGAATACATGGACACCGACGGCGCAGATAAAGTGGATGCGGCCAAATATGGACTGGCTGTGGCCTATCTTGCTGCCGACCGTGCCGGTGAGGCGGAAGCCAAACTCAGGCAGCTTCTGGACGCTCGCCCCGCCCGCATCACCTACCAGGTGACCCTGGCCCAAGCGTTAATTGCCCAGTCGAAAACCGATGAGGCCCGGGACCTGTTGCAGGATGCCTTGCGACGCAACCCCGGCAATCGCCCCATTACCGCCACGCTGGCCGAGACCGAACTCAAGGCCGGCAACGCGCCCCGTGCTGCCGAACACCTGCGCAGCCTGACCCGTGACTACCCCCACCGGGAGGACTACTGGCTCAAACTGGCGGAGGCTGCCGGACAGGCCCGCGACATCGTCGCGGTGCACAGGGCAAGGGCCGAGTATGAGATCCTCATGGGCGATCTTGAGTCGGCGGAACGCCAACTCAGGCAGGCACAGGAAAAAGTGCCACCGGACGCCCCTCTTAGGCAGATCGTTACCGAACGCCTATCCCAGGTTTCCGATGCGCTGGCACGCAGCCGTTAGCTAGCTAGTCAGGCTGAGCGTCAAAAGCGTCAGGCATTACCGACCGCTTTCAGATCCATGTTGGCAGTGAAATCCAGCATCCGGCGCAGAGGCTTCAGAGCCTGCTCACGAAGGTCGGGGTCCACGGTGATTTCCTGCCCCCCGTGTTCAAGAACATGCAGCAGGTTCTCCAGCCCATTCATGGCCATCCACGGACAATGGGCACAGCTGCGGCAAGTGGCACCACTACCGGCGGTTGGCGCTTCAATGAGCGTCTTGTTGGGTGCAAGCTGCTGCATCTTGTAGAAGATGCCGTTGTCGGTGGCCACGATAAACTGTTCGTTGGGCATGGTCTGGACGGCATTGATCAACTGAGAGGTCGAGCCCACCACATCGGCGATATCAACCACGTTGGCCGGAGACTCGGGATGCACGAGTACCGCGGCGTCCGGGTAGATGGCCTTGAGGTCTTCAACACCGCGGGCCTTGAATTCCTCATGAACGATGCACGACCCGTCCCAGAGCAGCATGTCAGCACCGGTGGCCTTCTGGATATAGCTGCCCAGGTGCTTGTCCGGGGCCCAGAGGATCTTCTCGCCCCGGGCGTCCAGCGCTTCCACGATGGCCGGCGCACAGCTGGAGGTGACCACCCAGTCCGCCCTCGCCTTGACTGCTGCTGAAGTGTTGGCATAGACGACTACGGTACGGTCGGGATGCTCGTCACAGAAAGCTGAGAATTCGTCCGCCGGACAACCAATATCCAGCGAGCAGGTAGCCTCGAGCGTGGGCATCAGCACCGTCTTTTCAGGGTTGAGAATCTTTGCAGTCTCCCCCATGAACTTGACCCCTGCCACGATGATGGTGGACGCCGGGTGAGCATTGCCAAAGCGCGCCATCTCGAGGGAATCCGAGACGCAGCCACCGGTTTCCTCGGCCAGTCGCTGAATATCAGGGTCGGTATAGTAATGGGCCACCAGGACCGCATCCCTGTCCTTCAGGGCCTGACGGATCCGGGCTTCCAGATGCTCACGCTCCTCCCTGTTCAGCGCCTTGGGTTCTGACTCATGGGCGAGGTGTTCCTGCACCAGAATTCGGTCGTCTGCTCGGCTCATTCAGTGTGATCTCGTATCTTGCTGAATCAGGGCCCGATCGGCGACCGCGCCCCTGGGTTTGTCCACATATCCTGTTACTGTTGGCCATCCTCACCTGATCGTTACCAGGACCGGGACCGGAAGTATTCACGCACCAAGGTGTTTACGTATCGAAGGTAGCAACGTATGACAGGAACAGTGGCTTTACACACTATGTATGGGTTCCTAGTCAAAAAAAAAGAGCCCGAAGGCTCTTTTACTGTGAAAACCCGACTCTAGCCAGTGCAGAGCGTGTAGATTTTCACTTATTTGGTGGGTCGTGATGGATTCGAACCATCGACCAATTGGTTAAAAGCCAACTGCTCTACCAACT
>NZ_JAAMPF010000025.1 GCF_011074795.1 Marinobacter salicampi | reverse complement strand
CCAATAAAAAACCCCAGTACCGTTGGGTACTGGGGTTTGGGTATTAAGAGCCTGACGATGACCTACTCTCACATGGGCAGAAGCCACACTACCATCGGCGCTGGTCTGTTTCACTGCTGAGTTCGGGATGGGATCAGGTGGTTCCAGACCGCTATGGTCGTCAGGCAAAACGGTTGATCACTGGGCAGGACAAGATTGAAACGGTGGTGCGATTGATCACGATCGGTGCGTTATCCGCAATTGTCTTGGGTGTTATATAGTCAAGCCGCACGAGCAATTAGTATCGGTTAGCTCAACGCCTCGCAGCGCTTACACACCCGACCTATCAACGTCCTGGTCTTGAACGGCTCTTCAGGGACCTCAAGGGTCCAGGGAGATCTCATCTTGGAAGGGGCTTCCCGCTTAGATGCTTTCAGCGGTTATCCTGTCCGAACATAGCTACCGGGCAATGCCACTGGCGTGACAACCCGAACACCAGAGGTTCGTCCACTCCGGTCCTCTCGTACTAGGAGCAGCTTTCCTCAAATCTCCAACGTCCACGGCAGATAGGGACCGAACTGTCTCACGACGTTCTAAACCCAGCTCGCGTACCACTTTAAATGGCGAACAGCCATACCCTTGGGACCGGCTTCAGCCCCAGGATGTGATGAGCCGACATCGAGGTGCCAAACACCGCCGTCGATGTGAACTCTTGGGCGGTATCAGCCTGTTATCCCCGGAGTACCTTTTATCCGTTGAGCGATGGCCCTTCCATACAGAACCACCGGATCACTATGACCTACTTTCGTACCTGCTCGACGTGTCTGTCTCGCAGTCAAGCGGGCTTGTGCCATTACACTAACCGCACGATGTCCGACCGTGCTTAGCCCACCTTTGTGCTCCTCCGTTACGCTTTGGGAGGAGACCGCCCCAGTCAAACTACCCACCACACAGTGTCCTTAACCCCGATAAGGGGTCGAAGTTAGAACCTCAAACAGGCCAGGCTGGTATTTCAAGGTTGGCTCCACGATGACTGGCGTCACCGCTTCAAAGCCTCCCAGCTATCCTACACAAGCATGCTCAAAGTTCACTGTGAAGCTATAGTAAAGGTTCACGGGGTCTTTCCGTCTAGCCGCGGATACACCGCATCTTCACGGCGATTTCAATTTCACTGAGTCTCGGGTAGAGACAGCGCCCCCATCGTTACGCCATTCGTGCAGGTCGGAACTTACCCGACAAGGAATTTCGCTACCTTAGGACCGTTATAGTTACGGCCGCCGTTTACCGGGGCTTCGATCAAGAGCTTCGTCCGAAGACTAACCCCATCAATTAACCTTCCGGCACCGGGCAGGCGTCACACCGTATACGTCCACTTTCGTGTTTGCACAGTGCTGTGTTTTTAATAAACAGTCGCAGGGGCCTGGTATCTTCGACCGGCTTCTGCTCCGCCCGCGAAGGGCTTCACATACCACCGGCGTGCCTTCTCCCGAAGTTACGGCACCATTTTGCCTAGTTCCTTTACCCGAGTTCTCTCAAGCGCCTTGGTATTCTCTACCTGACCACCTGTGTCGGTTTGGGGTACGGTCTCTCGTAACCTGAAGCTTAGAAGATTTTCCTGGAAGCATGGCATCAATGACTTCCCGCCCAAAAGGGCAGTCGTCATCACGTCTCGACATTGTGGACCCGGATTTGCCTAAGCCCACTGCCTACTCGCTTAAACCGGGACAACCGTCGCCCGGCTCACCTAGCCTTCTCCGTCTCTCCATCGCAGTTACGCGAGGTACGGGAATATTAACCCGTTTCCCATCGACTACACCTTTCGGTCTCGCCTTAGGGGCCGACTCACCCTGCGCCGATTAGCGTTGCGCAGGAAACCTTGGTCTTCCGGCGTGGGAGTTTTTCACTCCCATTGTCGTTACTCATGTCAGCATTCGCACTTCTGATACCTCCAGCAAGCTTCTCAACTCACCTTCGCAGGCTTACAGAACGCTCCCCTACCCCGTACACTTACGTGCACAGCCGCAGCTTCGGTATCCAGTTTGAGCCCCGTTACATCTTCCGCGCAGGCCGACTCGACTAGTGAGCTATTACGCTTTCTTTAAAGGATGGCTGCTTCTAAGCCAACCTCCTAGCTGTCTGAGCCTTCCCACATCGTTTCCCACTTAACTGGAATTTGGGGACCTTAGCTGGCGGTCTGGGTTGTTTCCCTCTTCACGACGGACGTTAGCACCCGCCGTGTGTCTCCCGGATAGTACTCACTGGTATTCGGAGTTTGCATCGGGTTGGTAAGTCGGGATGACCCCCTAGCCGAAACAGTGCTCTACCCCCAGTGGTATTCGTCCGAGGCGCTACCTAAATAGCTTTCGGGGAGAACCAGCTATCTCCGAGCTTGATTAGCCTTTCACTCCGATCCACAAGTCATCCCCTGGCTTTTCAACGACAGTGGGTTCGGTCCTCCAGTGCGTGTTACCGCACCTTCAACCTGCTCATGGATAGATCGCTCGGTTTCGGGTCTATGTCCAGCGACTAAATCGCCCTATTCAGACTCGGTTTCCCTACGGCTCCCCTATACGGTTAACCTCGCCACTGAACATAAGTCGCTGACCCATTATACAAAAGGTACGCCGTCACAGAACAAGTCTGCTCCGACTGCTTGTACGCATACGGTTTCAGGATCTATTTCACTCCCCTCACAGGGGTTCTTTTCGCCTTTCCCTCACGGTACTGGTTCACTATCGGTCAGTCAGGAGTATTTAGCCTTGGAGGATGGTCCCCCCATGTTCAGACAGGATATCACGTGTCCCGTCCTACTCGTTTTCACCAGACTCAGGTTTCGGATACGGGGCTATCACCCACTATGGCGGTCCTTTCCAGAACCTTCTCCTACCAGTTGTCTAGCTTAAGGGCTAGTCCCCGTTCGCTCGCCGCTACTTAGGGAATCTCGGTTGATTTCTTTTCCTTCGGGTACTTAGATGTTTCAGTTCCCCGAGTTCGCCTCTTACACCTATGTATTCAGTGCAAGATACCGACCCGAAAGTCGGTGGGTTTCCCCATTCAGAGATGCCCGGATCATAGCTTGTTTGCCAGCTCCCCGAGCCTTATCGCAGGCTTCAACGTCTTTCATCGCCTCTGACTGCCAAGGCATCCACCGTATGCGCTTAGTTGCTTGACTATATAACCCCAAGACAACTGACTGTACGGCCCTTCACCCGAAGGTGACGACCCTTACAAGACAATCGCTCGAAGCCATATACAACCACTTCAACGACAACACCGGATAACGCTTGATCGTTATCAATTGAGTGAACAAACCTCGTCACTATCAACCGGACCCGAGGGCCTGGCTGTCAGTCACAAGATTCATCCTCTCGGATGTTTCAATCTTGTCCGTATTTTTAAAGAGCAGTTCTGACCCAGTGATCAGAAAGAAGGGCTTCGGACTTGAGTCATCAAGTGGAAACACTTGTTTCTGGACACTGATCCAACCTAAGCGGTTGGTCAGGTATTCGGTCTTCGATCGGTTTTTGGTGGAGCTAAGCGGGATCGAA
>NZ_JAAMPF010000024.1 GCF_011074795.1 Marinobacter salicampi | reverse complement strand
CGGGTTCGAACCGGTGTTACCGCCGTGAAAGGGCGGTGTCCTAGGCCACTAGACGAAGGGGACGTTCAGAACACTTGCCTCGTCGAGGTGGCGCGTATATTAAGTAAGCTCCCCGGATGTGTCAAACCCTTTTCTGAAAAAAAGCTGCACTACAGGTTGTTGTTTATGCAGAATTTCAGTTCGTCCCCCAGGGCATCAAAAACGACAAGGTCACCCTCTTCGTCATGAAGTTCCAGTAGAGCTTGCGCCGTCGGTTTATGCATTTCAGAAAGCTGCGGGACAATTTCCTCCGCCTTACCCCCGACCATCCTGGCCATAAGAATCTCGTAACGCACCTTATTCTCGCCGGCGCAGAAGTAGAAGTGGCCTTCACGGGATATCCGGGGTGGCTCGCCAGTACGCTTGTAGACATTGCGCGCGCACCGCGCGTACTCGGAATTCACCGCAGAGTAGGTCGCCTCGAGGCCATCCTCTTCGGTGGCCCGATAGAGCTCCTTCATCCGGTGCCGGCCTTCATCCGACAACCCCGGCAACGCCTCGGCCAGCGCTGCCTTGTCAAACCCGCGCTGAACCAGCTGGAGCACGGTGATGTATTCACTGGTAATGAGGCTGCACGACTCGAAGCTTTGCAGGTCATTAGCCAAGGCACTGGGTGCTAATCCGCACCCCATCATGGCCCATAGTAGCCAGCAATAGGGCGCGGTGCGCTGCCTGCTATTCATGCGTCCTGGGCGTGAGAGTAACCGCTTGAAAAGTCTCATTAGATAGGTGCCGCGACCGAAATCTCTGCAGTTGGATCAATTAACCCCACCTTATCATCAACCCTGGGCACCCACTGTGCGATGGCTCTCGGATAGCAAACTTATTCAGCCCAAGGCCTCCGCAAGCGCATCTTCGAGCCGGGCGTATCTGAACTGGAATCCGTCTGCCAGCAACCGTTCGGGATAGGCTTGCTGTCCGGTCAATAACAGCCGCGACATTTCACCCAAGGCTATTTTGAGTACAAAAGGCGGCACCGGAAACGGGGTTGGGCGTGACAGCTGCTTGCCAAGGGCCTTGGTGAAGGTACGGTTGCGTACGGGATTCGGGCTGACAAGATTGTAAGGCCCCTGGGCCTTCACGTTCTCCAAGAGCCATATCAAAGCGTCGGTGATATCCTCCCGGTGCACCCATGGCATGTACTGCTGCCCATCGCCCAACCGGCCGCCAAGGCCGAGCTTGAATGGTGGCGCCATCCGTTTCAGAAAGCCCCCGTCGCGACCAATCACCAGCCCTGTACGCGAATAGCACACCCGTGTGCTTCCGGATTCAAGGGGTTTTGCTGCGGCTTCCCAGTCTCTGCAGAGCCGATGAGTGAACTCGTCTTCAGGCTCAGTCTTTTCATCCACAGGTTTTTCGCCCTGGTCCCCGTAAAAGCCGACGGCGGAGCCAGAGATAGCAACCTCCGGCGCTACCTGGAAGGTCTGAACGATGGCGACCAGTTGTTCGGTGAGGCCGATACGGCTGTCTCTGAGTTCCTGCTTGCGTTTCTCTGACCACCTTTTTTCCGCAATTCCTTCGCCCGCCAGATTGATTACACCGGTAAATCCGTCGGCATTCTTTAACTCATCCAGCGTCGCCACCGGTGTCACTCGCCCGCAGGCGGCCTTAACGTCAGCAGGGCTCTGCCGGCTGAGTACGGTAACATCGTAGCCCTTCTGGAGAAGCTTGCGGCATAGCACTGTGCCAATGAAACCGGTGCCGCCGGTCAAAAGCAGTGATTGATCTGTCACGAATTCGCTCCCGCTGGGGTTGAGTTTGCCAGGGTAACCTCCACCACATCCCGGATGGCCAGCCCAAGCTGGGGGTTCTCCCCGACCGGGGGAGCCAGGGAGATAGCGATGCGGTATCTGGCTTCCATGTCGGCAATCATGGCCGGTACATCCTTCCGCAGATGACGCCCCGCTGCCAGGAACAGCGGGAGCACGGTAACGTGCTCGTATCCCTCGGCCGCAGCTTCGGCAACCACAGTTTCCATACCCGGCTCGCTGAGCTCCATGTAGGCGACGACCGATCCAGCGACTGCCTCCAGGGTCGGTTTTGCCAAAGTTTCAAACGTTTCACACCAGCGGCGATCACTACTGCCATGGGCAAGGAGAATGATTTTAGAGGGTGCAGCCATGAATAACGCTCCTGAGGCTCGAATCCGGGTAATTTTCGCTATCGTACAGTGTAACAATCTTTCCTGATGTCGGGTGCGCAACCCGTCAGTACATAAGTCGCAATCAAAAAAGAGGAATGACTCTATATGTTCGGATGGCAGGAGATTTTGGATTTCTGGTTTGGCGAACTTGACGACGAAGGCCTGCCAGATTCATTCCATAGGAGTCGCTGGTTTCGCGCCAGTAAAGCCTTTGACCGCGAAATCCGCCGGCGATTCATGTCCATGGTGTTGGTTGCTTCGGAGGGCGGCCTGGATCACTGGCGCCAGGAGTCTGGAGGCAGCCTTGCAGAGATCCTGTTGCTGGACCAGTTTACCCGACAGATACACCGCGGCGGGGCGCTGGCCTACCACAATGATCGTCTCGCCCTGGCCGTGTCGAAGAGGGGAATGGACAAAAGTCAGGATCTAGCACTGCCTGCTGTAATGCGCGGATTCTTCTATATGCCTCTGCAGCATTCTGAGAAGCTCGCCGACCAGGAGCTCTCTGTCGAGCGTTATGAACAACTGGTGGCAAGCTTTGAGGGACCTCTGAAGAACTTCCTCGAGGGCTTCCTCAGGTCTGCCCGGGAGCACCGGGAGATCATTGCCCGGTTTGGGCGCTTCCCCCACCGTAACCGTGCGCTGGAGCGTCCCCTACGACCGGACGAAGAAGCGTTTCTTGAAAGCGCCAACACCTACGGTCAATAGGGGGTCAGCCGGTTCGTCAGCTCGGGCATGTCCAGACGCTGCATTTGCAACGTTCGTCAATTTTTTAACGAGGTCATTGGTTCATACTGTTCCACCTGAAAATAACTACAACAAAATTCATGGGACAAGGACAAGGACGAGGTCATGGCCGACGCACAAGAAGTTTACCCAGGGGACGATCTGACACTGGCAAACAACCTTCATGGGACAGTGCAATATCGGGGCCGTAAGGCTGCACGAGCGAAAAGCGAGTATCGGCGCCGCCAGATTCTTGAGGCCGCACTTCGAATACTTGCGCGTGATGGCATCCGTGGTGTCAAACATAGGCCGGTGGCGAAGGAGGCCGGTGTCCCTCTGGCCTCTACAACCTATTATTTCCGTGACCTAGATGAGTTGATCGGTGATGCCTTTGCGCTTTTCGCAGAGAAAGCCCAGGGGGATCTGGACAATTTCTACGCCAGGTTAAACCGTCTTCTCGATAGCTATCCTGAAGAGGTGCTGGACGCTGCGGGGCCAGGGCGGGAAATGCTGGCAAAGTCGCTGACAACAGTGTCTGCCGACTACATCAGTGAGCTTTTCGTCACCCGGAGGCGGGAAGTGCTGGCTGAACAGGTTCTGCTGCTGGAGGCTCTGCGCGACGCCAGGCTCGCCGAGGTGGCACAAACCTATCGCAGCGCGTGGGCCCTTGGGCTGGAGCAAGTGCTTGGCCGACTGCACAGTCCGAATCCGGGAAGGGATGCAACCATGCTGGTCTCCGTTGTATTTGGACTTGGCTATGATGGTCTGCTGTTTGAGAAGGAGCTTGAGCGCGCCAAACTACAGACTACCCTCGAGCGCCTTATTGGTCTGGTGCTGGGAACGCTCCTTATGCCGTCCCAGGCGGGGACATATACGGACAAATAAAATCAGTGTTGCATGGTGCCGGAGTGCTCCGTATAATGCGCTTCCGTTGTCGAGGCAAAGCCCGCAACAGCAGTGAAAATGCGGGAATAGCTCAGTGGTAGAGCACAACCTTGCCAAGGTTGGGGTCGCGAGTTCGAATCTCG
>NZ_JAAMPF010000023.1 GCF_011074795.1 Marinobacter salicampi | reverse complement strand
CAGTGGTAGAGCACAACCTTGCCAAGGTTGGGGTCGCGAGTTCGAATCTCGTTTCCCGCTCCAATTCTGAATAAGTTGCAGCTTCAGAATGAGTAGTACACAGTCAGTAAATCTCCGCGATTTCAAATTCAGGAGACGCTTCAAAAAGTCCTGCTAGTTCCCCGGACTTTCTTTCCCTGGCGCGGTGGCAGAGTGGTCATGCAGCGGACTGCAACTCCGTTAACGCCGGTTCGATTCCGACCCGCGCCTCCATTATTCCCCAGTTTTATGGTTTGCCCAGGTACTTGTTTCATCAAGCCAGCCTGTCGCTTGCCTGCATCCATCGGCGTCTGAACCGAGCCTGAGCTGTTTTCCTGAGATTTCAGTGTCCCTGGTTGTCGTCCAGCATCTGTAAAGATACCGCGGGTAGTCTAGAATAGCGCGAATTTCCCAGATCCCTCAGGAACCTGACATGCCAAAGTTTTTGCACACAGCAGATTGGCAAATGGGCCGGGCATTTACCCGTTTCGAAACGGAGGACGGTGCGGCATTGGTCGAGGCACGGTTCGAGGCCGTTGAGACGCTTGCAAGGCTGGCCAATAAACATCAGTGCGATGCGGTATTGGTGGCTGGTGACGTCTTTGATGCACAAACGGTCTCTGACCGCACCATTCGCAGAGTGTTTAACGCCACACAGGGTTTTGCCGGCCCCTGGGTCATGCTGCCAGGCAATCACGACGCCGCTCTGGCAGAGAGCGTCTGGACGCGAGCCCAGCGCCTGGGTGCTGTGCCTGAGAACGTACACCTCGCGCTTCAGCCCGGCGTCATCGATCTGGAACCTCAGAACCTCAGCATACTCTGCGCTCCGCTGACTCAGCGCCATACCTATGGTGATTTGACCGAGCCATTCAGCTGCTACCAGTCGCCGGAAGGTTTTCTCAGAGTTGGCCTGGCCCACGGCAGTGTCCAGGGCCTGTTGCCGGATGAGATTGATTCCACTAACCCCATAGCGCCGAACCGGGCGGAAGCAAGCAGGCTAGACTATCTTGCCCTGGGCGACTGGCACGGCACCAAGCAGATCAATGAACGCACCTGGTACTGTGGCACCCCCGAGCCGGAACGGTTCCGTAATAACGAGGCGGGCAATGCGCTGATTGTTGAGGTGTCCGAACCCGGCGCCACGCCCAAGGTCAGCCAATTACCAACGGGACGCTACCAATGGCACCAATGGCGGGCAACCCTGGCGGTTCACTCCGATCTTGAGCAATTGCTGGAGCGTCTGAACGCTTTGCCCGACTCTGCCGTAGTCGACCTGCGACTTGAAGGCTCAGTAACCCTGGCCGGCGAGGAAACACTGATGAGGGCTTTATCGGTCGCTGAAGCCAGATTTCGCAGCCTGCGCTGCGAGCGCAGCGGCTTACAGCTTTCCCCCACCGATGAGGATATTGCGACCCTGAAAGCCGATGGTTATGTGGGCGAGGTGATTGAGAGTCTGCGGCTACGTCAAGGACAAGGGCAGGAAATCGCAGAAGATGACACCGCCCGGGATGCGCTGGCGATTCTGGCCGGGTTGCTCAGAGAGCGGGAACAGGAGGCCAGCCAATGAAATTGCAGCGAATGCGCATTGAGCAGCTACGCCAGTTCCGCAAACCGTTTGTTCTGGATAACCTGCAACCCGGCCTCAACCTGATCCACGGTCCCAATGAGTCCGGTAAAAGCACGCTGGTACGTGCCATCCGTGCCGCGTTTTTCGAGCGCTACCGTTCAACGGCCGTTGACGACCTGCGTCCGTGGGGCGACTCCGCCGCGGCGCCAACCATTGAGCTGGATTTCGAGCACGACAACAGGAACTGGCACCTCACCAAGAGCTTCCTGCAGCGCAAACGCTGCGACCTGACCGTCGGCACCGAAACCTACAGCGAAGACGATGCAGAAGAAAAACTGGCCGAGTTGCTGGGCTACCAGTACCCGCAAAAAGGCATCAGCAAAGCCAGACACTGGGGCATACCCGGGCTGCTCTGGGTCGAGCAGGGCACCGGGCAGGACATTGAACAGGCCATAGAGCATGCCGGGGATCACCTGAAGTCCGCCCTGAATTCCATGGTTGGAGAGGTCGCCAGTTCCGGAGGCGACGACCTGATCGAGACGGTTCGCAGCCAGCGGGACACCCTGCTGACGGGAACCGGCAAGCCCCGGGGCGATTACCTGAAGTTGGAAAAAGACCGCGCTCAATATGACCTTGAAATTGAAGAGCTGAAGGAGCGGGTGCATAAATACCAGGAGCAGGTCGACCGGCTTGGCAAACTGGCCCACGACTACAATCAGGCCGAGGGCGAGCGCCCCTGGGAAGACGCCCAGCGCCAGCTGGAGGCGGCCCGGGCGCGTTACCAGCAGGTTCAGCGCCTGGAGCAGCAACAAAACCAGGAGAAAGCCACGCTCAGTCAACTACAGCAAAACCACCGCCTGTTGCAGCAGAACAAAGAACACTTGGAAGGGCTCAGTCGTCAACTTGAAGGCCGAAAGGAAGAACTGGATCGCGCCGAGCGCGACCTCGACCTGACACAAGCACAAACGCCGGCAGCCACAGGCCGTTTAACCGAAGCCAGAACCGCCTATGAGCAAGCGGAAAAGCAGCGGAAACTCGCGGGTTTGCAGCAAACCCGGGAGCGGCTGGAGCAGGATACCCGCCGGCTTGAACAGCAAAAACAGGTGCTGACCCAGAACCTTGCCAAAGCAAAGGAATACCACCAGAAGTTGGAGCAAGCCAGGCAGCAGTCCAGGGAAAATCGCATTGATTCAGAGTTGGTCAAGAAACTGCGAGCAACCGGGAACCAGCTGAACGAAGAGACCATTCGCTCACGGACCATCGCCACCCGATTGAGCTGGCAGCTTGATGCTGGCGCATCACTAACGCTGAACAATGAATCGCATACCGGACAAGGTGAGCAGCAGCTTCTGGAAGAGTCGACCCTGGTGATTCCGGGTGTTGGCACCCTGGGCATAACGCCAGGCGGGGAAGAGCTGGCCAGCACCCGCAGGAAGCTCAAGACCCTAGAGGAAAATCTGGAAGAACAGCTGAAGACCCTTGGCCTGGAATCGGTGGAACAGGCGGAGGATCGTCTTTCCGCCTTTGAAAGTGCTGCACGAGCCGTCAAGCATGCGGACGAGCTGTTTAAATCTCTGGCACCGGCAGGCCTTGAGCAACTTGCCTCCGACCAGAAAGAGGCAGAAGGCGAGCTGGAGAAAGCCAGAACACAATTGGAAGCCACTCCCAAACCAAATCCGCAAGAGAATGTGCCGGTCCTGGAAGAAGCGGAGGCGGCCTTCACCCGGGCTGGCACCGCATTGGACAAGGCCGAATCCGACGAGCGCGCGCATCAGGCCAGGCTCTCTGCCCTGAAACAGGCCCGGGACAACGCCAAAACTGAATGGCAACGGCTGGCGGATGAAGCGAAGAGCCCGGAACGGCAACAGCAACTCCGCCAGATAACCACCGACCTGGCGAACATCGAAAAACAGCAGGCCGAACTGGAAGCCAGCCTCGAGCGCCGCGAACGGGAAATTCGCGATGCCCGCCCAGAGTTCCTCCGGCAGGATATCGAACGCTACCAGAATGCGGTCAATCAGCTGCGTCAGACCCAGGAGAACCGGGGCCGCGAACTCCGCGATATCAAAGTCAGGCTGGAAGCCTGGGGCGCAGAAGGGCTGGAAGAACAGCTCAACGAGAAAGAGGCGGAGTACGACCAGTGCAACCGCCGCTATCAGGAGTTGCACCGCCGCGCCCAGGCGCTGGATCTGCTACTGAACCTGCTCACCGAAAAGCGCCAGACCCTGACGCGTCGACTGCAGGCGCCCCTGCAGAAACACCTGAACCACTACCTTTCAGTGCTGTTTCCGGAAGCTTCGCTGGAAGTGGACGAACAGCTACGCCCCGGCACCTTCAGCCGGGGCAACGAGCTTGGGCTGATAACCGAACTGAGCTTTGGCGCCCGTGAACAGATGGGCCTGATCAGCCGTCTGGCTTATGCCGATTTGTTGCGGGAAGCCGGAAGGCCGACCCTGGTCATCCTGGATGACACCCTGGTGCACAGTGACAGCGACCGCCTGGAAGACATGAAACGCATCCTGTTCGATGCGGCCAGTCGGCATCAGATACTGCTGTTTACCTGTCATCCGGAGAAGTGGCAGGACCTTGGGGTGGCGCCTGTGGATATTCAGGCATCGAAGGGAATCCGTAATGGAACATGACTGCCCATTTTGCGCCGTCAATGAGGAGGCAGAACATGGTCCCATGCCATCCAATGCTTTGGCCCATATCCGCTTGGATGGTTTTCCAGTTTCGCAAGGCCATTTGTTGATCGTGCCCAATCGTCATGCCGCCGAATGGTTTGACCTAAGTGCTGCTGAACAACAAGCCATCCTGGAGCTGGTCGAACAAGGCAAGCAATGGCTTGAAGAGCGTTACCAGCCGGATGGCTACAATATCGGTATGAACTGTGGAGCGGCAGCCGGTCAGACAGTTCTGCACATGCATTGTCACCTGATTCCCAGGTATGTGGGCGACCAGCAAGATCCTCGTGGCGGCGTGCGATGGGTCATCCCCGAGAAAGCGGATTACTGGAGTGGCCGATGAGTTTGCTTGATTACGAAAAGCGATTCTCGACGCTCCGTTTGAATCGTCGTGGTGGTAAAAAAAGCCCTCATAAAGTGGCCATGCTGCAGGCGGTCATGGATCTCATAGAGTCGGGGCAAATTACGAACAACCGGTTTTATTTTGATGAACCCCTAAAAAACCATTTCACCGAGCGTTTCCAGGCACTCAAATCCCACTCCGATCACAATAATCCGCATTTACCCTTCTTCCACCTTCAGAGTGAAGGCTTTTGGCACCACAAAGTCAGACCGGGCCAGCAAGAGATTTATAAGCAACTAACAACTGCGACATCGCCGGGCGTCATCAACGCCCACATTGATTACGCGTTTTTGGACGATGAGCTTTTCGAATTACTGGGTAATCAGTTTGCGCGCGAGCTCCGGAGGTCTGCGCTCTTGGTCAGTCTTGACGAGAAGTCGATTCATGAAATTCTTCAACCTGGCGACGGCAAGTGGGATTGGTTGGAGTGTGAGTTTCTAGTGAATGATTACGTGACTATGCTCGAGAAGCAGCTCGCCGGTGCGTCCTTCAGCAAATCAGCCCACCGCAGGGCATTGCAGCCGCGTTTGAATAATCGCTCTGAAGGTTCCATCGAATACAAACACCAGAACGTCAGTGCTGTGTTATTGGAGCTGGGGCTCCCATACATCCCCGGCTACAAACCCGCTTTCAACTATCAGCAACAGCTCAAACAGGTGGTTCTGTCATATCTTGCTGGGCACCAGCAGGTCGTTGATGACGTAAATCTCGTTGCTGATAAGATCGCCGATGAGCCGGAATATTATGATCTTGGTTGGGATTCGGTGTTCGATCCGGAACCGCCAGAGCGTATTCCTCATGTGGCCGAGGGCAGACCCAGCTACTTGGCGAAACGTATCAATTTCTCAGAGCGTGAGCGGAGCAATCGTCAGTTGGGGGAGCGCGCCGAGGAATTCGTCCTTCGCATGGAACGGCAGAGGCTTACTGCTCAAGGCCGGTCTGATTTGGCAGCAGAGGTTGAGTGGTCGAGTAAGGACCGTGGCGATGGATTGGGTTTCGATATTCGATCGTTTGATGCGGCTGGCGATCAAGAGCGCTTCCTGGAAGTTAAGGCGACGAACTCAGGGAAGTATCTTCCATTTTTCATTAGCGAGAACGAGCGGGCGTTTTCTAACGACTACTCAGACGCTTTCCGCTTGTATCGGGTTTACGAATTTACCACTGCTCCGAAATTCTTCATCTTGCCGGGGGCGATTGAGCAACATGTGCATTTGTTGCCGCAAAATTACAGAGCTCGGTTTTAATGCGAGACATTTTTTGGTCGCCTTGTTAGAAGATAGAAAACTCTATTAGCCATGCGCTGATCCCAATAAATATTTTGCAGTGATAGCTCCCACTAGGCTGCTCTCAGCTGGTTAACCCTTTGCTTAAATGAGGGTTAAGGCGGTTTATCATCCAGGCAAAACGACCATCACGGGAAGTTCATTAATGCAAAACGCTCGCATCGCCATTGTTGGCGCCGGCCTGGCGGGTTTATACGCCGCTTATTCACTTGAGAAGAAGGGCATCAAAGACTACGTCATTCTCGAGGCCCGGGAGATTCTTGGTGGGCGGATTGCTTCTACGATCCACTCTGATGGTAAACCGGATGTGTCAGGCGTTGGGGGCTTCGATCTGGGGCCCTCCTGGTTCTGGCCCGCATTCCAGACCGATATGGCGCGACTGGTAGATGAACTC
Organism: Marinobacter salicampi; assembly: GCF_011074795.1. Taxonomy (GTDB): domain Bacteria; phylum Pseudomonadota; class Gammaproteobacteria; order Pseudomonadales; family Oleiphilaceae; genus Marinobacter; species Marinobacter salicampi. The sequence continues at coordinate 104,535 of NZ_JAAMPF010000023.1, read as the reverse complement.
GAACTAGAGACCTTCCAGCAATTTGAAACCGGCGACATGCTTCTGGAGCGTTCATCGAATCAGCCGCCTGAGAGAACACGTGGGTACGTCAATTCTCCGCCATCTATGCGAATCGCCGGTGGCATGTATTCGCTCATTGATGCGTTATACCGGCAGATTGATTCAGCGCGTGTAGTGAGAGGCCAGGCAGTCCGCCACCTGCGCATGTCAGAACCTCATGTCGAGTTAGTGAGCGAAAATGCGAGAGGAGAGACCTTTAGCCACTTTGCAGAACATGTGTTGTTGGCCATGCCGCCCCGATTAGTTGAGTCTCAGCTTACGTTTTCGCCCGCCTTGCCGAACGAGCTTGCAAGACAATGGCGAGAGACAGATACCTGGATGGCCCCTCACGCAAAATATATTGCCGTGTTCGACCAGCCTTTTTGGCGAGAGCAAGGGTTATCCGGGGAGGCTCGAAGTGCAGTTGGGCCAATGGTTGAGATCCATGATGCCTCTACTCCGGGCGGGAAGGCGGCCTTGTTTGGTTTCCTGGGTGTGCCTGCTGACGTGCGCAGTCGTGTTTCTGAGGAAGAGCTTATTACTGCTTGCCGCACACAATTCGTGCGACTGTTTGGTTCGCAGGCGGAGAATCCAGAGGCAGAATTTATCAAGGACTGGGCTAAAGAGATTTACACCGCCACCGACAAGGATCAAAGATCCTCTGGCGATCACCCTATGCCTGCCTTGTCGCCGAGCTCAGGGGCATGTGCTAACCGAGTAACCGGAATTGGCAGTGAGTGGTCACGTGAGTTTACGGGGTATCTGGCCGGCGCTATTGATGCGGTAAATCGCGGTTTAGATTCTTTTTAGGAATGTTCGCGGAAAGGGGCAGAGCCCCGGCGCGAGCTCAGAGCTTCCGCCCGAGCCCGGGGAATAGTTGCCGGGTTACTTCTATTTTTCAGGCGCGGATTCGTACTCTCGAATCATGCCAGAAAGCTGGTCTTTCAGATTGAGGCGCTGTTTCTTGAGATCCTCCAGATGCTCGTCAGAGGTGTTCTCTGCACCACCTTCGAAATGGTGAACTGCATGATCCTGCTCATGGTACTCTTCAAACAATTTCGCGAAATGATTGTTGGTGGTTTTCAGGTGATGAATAGCTTCTTTTGATTTTGGGAATTCATGAATCAGATCGTGCTTTTCCAGTGACATAAAGACAATCTCTTTGATTGTGGGGTGTGTTTATATTTGCGCTGTCAACGGCAAACAATACGGCAAGGTGATGACCAGTGACAAGCCGCGCAGGCGTAGGCATTTTCGCTCATGGCAGCTATGAGTGTTGAGTTCTGGCCATGGACGTATATGCATTTGAGTAAGTATGGTCCGGACGCGTCCAGGCTGATCGGCGTCCATGTGTTCAGTCACGACGAACAGCTGTAATGGGACAATCCACCGACATCGAATAACCTCGATGGCTTTAAGCTGTAGTATTTTTCCTCGATTGCTTTCGATTGTTCGGCGTATGGCTGCCTCAGGACTTGCTGCAATTCCCGGAGAGGAGCGTAGTTGCCCTTGGACGCTTGCCGATATGCGGGTACAACGAACCATTCCCGCATGCTGTATTTTGGGTTAACGAGTTTCATCCGCCGGGAAAGCTCCTCGCGAGAGCGGGAAGCCGCAGGGTCTGCGTCGTTGAGACTATCGATGCCGGTGAGCCTTTGCCATTTAGCGAGCCACGCTGACCAGCGCTTTTCCAGCCTTTGGCAGTCTGGTTCCTGGATCGGTGACCTTAACGTCACTGTACTACCCATTGCTTTATAAAAGCTTTTTGTGAGTGGTCCAATGTCGCCAGGCACGGTTGAAAGCTCGCGGAAAAAAACGGTGTAGTCCACCGGCGTCTGCACCATCAGCGTTTCAAGCTCGCTGAACAAGTCCGCATCAAATGTATCAAGCCCAAGTTTGGCAGCCCACATCGCTTCCATCTGTGCCTGCATCACCTTTGAAAAATCGCTTCGAATTTCGTCGAGCTGCCACAGGCAGTCCTGATGCCCGGTCAGCAACGGCTGTAAAGCCGAGCAGAACATCTGGAAGTTGCGCTCCGCCGCCACCGGCTGGTTCAGGAACGAGAAGTGACGCCCACCGCCGGTCCAGGGTTGGTACTGGGGGTCAAAAACTTCGCAGAAACCGAAGGGTCCGTAGTCGAGCGTGAAGCCACCGGCCGCGCAGTTATCACTGTTGAAATTGCCCTGGCAGTAGCCGACGCGTATCCAGTTAGCCACCAGCGAAGTGAGTCGGCTGCGGAACTCCCGTGCAAGCGCCACCCCTTTATTTGCGGTGTCCAGTTTATGGTCGATGACGTCAGCGTATTCCCGATCAATCAGGTGCAAGACAATCTTTTCTAGTTCTTCCCTGGCCTGGGGGTGTGCCTTTTCCCGGGCGCGACGAGCGAAGAGTTCGAGTTGGCCTACCCGAATGAACGATGGGGCAACCCGCGTCGAGATGGCAACCGGCTCTGAGACCATCCGGTCTGGATCCATCGAACGCGACCCCTCCGAGTACCACGGACGCATAACTTTCTCGGTTTTTGAAACGTACAGGCTCAGAGACCGGGATGTCGGCACCCCGAGCGCATGCATATGTTCCTGCGCCAGGAATTCCCGCACACTTGAGCGCAGAACCGCCCGGCCGTCGGCGCCGCGGCAGTAGGGCGTCCGGCCGGCACCTTTGAGCTGCATTTCCCAGCGACGACCGTTTATCACGGCTTCAAACACGGAAATTGCCCTGCCGTCACCGTATCCGTTGCCGGTTTGGAACGGGCACTGCTGGGTATATTCGGTGCCATAAATGGAAAGGGCGTAACCACAGGCCCAGCCGACTTTGCGCATGGGTTCCGGGACGGATGAAAGGTCGCCAGAGAACACTCGGACGAAGTCGGCCGACTGCGCCATGCTGTCGGCGAGGCCGAGTTCTTGAAACAGGTCCTGGCTGTGGGCAACGTAATCGGGCGCTTCTAACGGCGTAGGGCTGACGGGGACATAGTGGCCTGTAAAAACCTGGCGCGGGGCGTGCTCAGCTCCGTTTGGGTTCGCGTCGGGGTCGCAGTTCAGTTGATCCATCAGCGAGTAGTCTGCCATCTGTGCAAAGTCTTCGAGAGTCATAGCGATAGAGGCAGATTCCTGGGGCAGTCGATTTTTCATAAGAATTTCTCGTGGCACGGATGGAATGGCATTTACCTCGTGTTCCGGTCAGTCCCGGCCTTCCAGTGCCGCCCGCATTTTCAGCGTCACCAGCACGGTGTTCAGATGCGGTACCTGAATGCCATGACGTGTTGCGATTGCCACCACATTGCCCAGCACGGCCTCCCGTTCGATCGGCCGGCCATTGAGGTAATCCAGCGCCATGCTGTTCTTGTAGGGTGGCATCTTGCGAGTGCCTTCGATGTTCTGTTCGATCACCTTGTCGTCCATTGGGTAACCTTCGGCTGCGGCCACATCCATGACTTCGCGAATCATCGCACGAATCAGATCCTCACCACCTTCTGTATCCAGAATGGTTTTCGTGTCGGCGCCGTTGGCGATAACCGACAGGGGGTTGAATGGGGTGTTCCACAGGCATTTGCGCCAGCGTTCGCCCACCACCTGCTCGGTCAGGTCGATCTTGATACCACCGTCAATGAACAGCTGTGACAGTTCCCGGCAGTTGTCGTCGATGCCTTTGGGGTAGCGGCCCATGACCAGCTTGCCATAGGCCTTGTGCTCCACCACGCCCGGTGCGGTGCGGCTTGCTGCGATGAAGGCCAGGCAGCTGATCACGGGGTTGTCCGGGTAGGCGTCGGCCAGCTCCCGTTCGATGTCCAGGCCATTTTCGATCAGTACCAGGCGGGTGTTGCTGCCTATCCAGGGTTTGACCAGGGCGGCCCGGTCCACGCCCGGCAATACCTTCACACACAGGATCAGGTAGTCCGGTTCTGTTATCGGCGTGTCGTCTTCACGGTAAACGTGGTCCGGTCGGTAGGAGAGGTCGCCCAGAGGGCTGGAGATGGTTATGCCGTTGGCGTTCACCGCGTCATATTCGGAGCGTAGTACAGTGCTGACGCTGCATCCGGCTTTTTTAAGGATGGCGCCGTAAAAACTGCCAATGGCTCCGGCACCGACGATCAGTATGTTGGGCTTGTTACTCATGTCAGGGAAGTCTCCTTGATTCTGCGCGGGTTCATCTGCGGACAGGCGCCATGCCCAGATGGGCGCCGCCGTCGATGAGGATGGTCTCGCCCGTCGTCAGGTCGCCCCCGATGATCAGGCCGAGGCAGACGTCGGCTACGGTTTCCGGAGAAGCGGCGTCATGCAGGGGCGAGGCGCTCTTGGTCTTCTCCAGTAAGGCGTCGTATTTGGCTTCGCCCAGACCCTTTTTCAGCCATTCACCCTGTACAAAACCTGGACAGACGGCATTGACACGGACTTCCGGACCCATAACGCGGGCCAGGGAGCGGGTCATGGTTATCAGGGCACCCTTTGAGGCGGCATAGGCGATGGAGCTGCCGATGCCAGCAAGACCGGCAATGGACGCCATGTTGATGATATGCCCGGAACCGTTGGCCCGCAGGGCTTCCTCGGCGGCACGGGTCATCTGGTAGGGGCCCACGGTATTGACGGCGTACAGGTCGAGGAAGTCCTGTTTGTCGAGGCCGTCGAGGTTGGTGTGGTTACAGAATTTGGTGGTGCCGGCGTTGTTTAGCAGGATATCAACACGACCCAGCTGGTCCAGGGTGGCATCCACAAGGGCACGGCAGTCGGCGTATTCCGCCACATCGGCTCGCATCACCAGGGTTTTCACACCGTGCTTCTCGCAGTCGGCGGCTACCGCCCGGGCGCCTTCCTCATTGTTACTGTAGTTGATCGCCACGTGGCAGCCGTGTTCGGCAAACAGGCGGGCGATGGCCGCGCCGATACCGGAAGAGGAGCCGGTGATGATGGCGACAGAGTCTTTGAGTTTCATAGCAAGTGCCTTCTTAGTGTTGCTGGTTTGCAGATGAGCGCGGGATTCTCCATGAGGTCTGACAGCGGTATCTTCTCTCGATACGTGGATCACATCAAACGCTATCGGTACCCCGTCGAACGTATGTGCCGTTAGTTCTGCGCTTTGGAGGGAATGTGCTTGAGGAAGGCCAGAGCTTCAACATCAAAGAAATTCAGGCAGCGGCCGAGGCCTAGGGCGTGGTGATCGAGGAAGGCTACAAGGATCCGTTCTCCACAGGTTGGCTCAGTCTGATGGGTGAAGACAACGAACGGTTTGAAAAGGCCGAGCTTAATCTTGGCTTAATCCTGACCGTTTAACTTCGTCGGTACAGACGTCGTCGGCATTCATTGTTGGTTCGCATGCGCACATTCAGCGACGGGTCGTGCCAAGCGATGCATGTTCAAACATGGGAAATGCTCAGTTTGCTAGACGAACCTCTCTTAGCAATATAACACCAGCCGTTCCACGGCCTAGGTAGCAGCTTTTAACCCTGTGAATGGAGTAGGCCTTTACTATGATAACAATAGGGCTTCTGCTGACGCTCAGCTTTATCGGCTCGCTGGCCGCGCTCGGCATACTGATCTGGGCGATTGCCAATCGTCAGTTCTCGGTCAACCAGCAGGATGCCGAGTCTATTTTCGAGAAAGGAGAGGTGGGGCAGCCGGACGACTCCACTGCTTTTCACGCCGAGAAAAGCCAGGAGCAGAAGGGCTTCGATGCCGTACGCTCACGCATCGATGATCCTGGTCGCAACGTAGTCATTCTCATGACCATCGTCGCGGCGGTCATGCTGCTACTGGGCTCCGCCTTCGGTTTGCTCGCCTCCTTCAAGCTGCATTTGCCTGACCTTCTCAGCGATACCGCCGCCATGACCTTTGGCCGGGTGCGTACCATGCACCTGAACCTGGTTTCTTATGGCTGGCTTTCCATTGCCGGGATCGGCGTGGCGCTGTGGATATTGCCTCGCATGTTCCACACGCCGCTGCGCTGGCCCCGCGTGGCCTATTTCGGTGCCAGCGTCTGGACCATTGGCGTCGCGGCGGGCGTGATTGCGATTGGCAGTGGCTGGACTGAGGGCCTCGAATGGCTTGAGATTCCCTGGGAAATCGGCCTGCTGCTAGCTATTGGCGGGGCCTGCATGGCGTTCTCGGTGATCAATACCGCCCGGCACCGTGAGGTCCACCATATATACGTTACGGGTTGGTACCTGCTGGCAGCGCTGTGCTGGTTTCCGATCCTGTTTTTTATCGCCAAGATCCCGGAGCTGCACTCCGGGGTGCAGCAGGCGACCATGAACTGGTGGTTCGCCCATAACGTTCTAGGCCTGTGGCTGACACCTCTCGGGGTCGGGGCGGCGTATTACCTGATCCCCAAGATTATCGGCCGCCCGGTCTACTCGTACAGTCTGTCCCTGCTGGGCTTCTGGGGCCTGGCCCTGTTCTATAGCCAGGTGGGCATCCACCACCTCATCGGCGGTCCTGTCCCGACCTGGGTGGTGACGTTATCTGTCATCCACAGCGTCATGATGTTTATTCCGGTCATCGCGGTAGCGATCAATCAGCATGGCACGGTGCTGCGCAACCTGTGGGCGTTCAAGCAGTCCCTCGCACTCCGCTTTGTTTCCACCGGGGCAGTGATGTATACGCTTGCCTCTTTCCAGGGGTCCCTTGAGGCGCTCCGGTCGATCAACTCGGTTACTCACTTCACGCACTACACGGTAGGCCACGCCCATCTCGGCGCCTATGGCTTTACCACCATGGTCATGTTCGGCGCGTTCTATTACATGCTGCCGCTGCTGACCCGGCGCGAATGGCCCTGGCCCCGCCTGCTGGCCACGCACTACTGGCTCGTGGTGGGCGGCTTCGCGATCTATTTCTTTTCCGTCTCGATCGGCGGCTGGTTGCAAGGGCTGGGGCTGATGGAAGTCGGGCATCCGTTCGCTGACATCACCCGTACGTTGCAGCCCTACCTGGAGGCCCGCTCCGTCGGCGGCACGTTGATGACGCTCGGCCATGTCATCTTCGCCGTCCATATCGTCGCACTGCTGATGGGCAAAGGCGCGACGGCGCGTACCCGAAATGAAACGGACGCTACCGGTCGTCCCGCTACTGCGGAGGGCATCTGATATGAATCGCCTGCTTCCTCTGGCCATTGGCGCCATCGCGATTCTGGCTTCCGCCACGTTGATGCTGGTCATCCTGCCGGGTATCCAGATCAACCAGCAGAAGCCGTCAGAACAGTTGCAGCCCTACACGGCGCAAGAGCAGGCCGGCCGCGACCAGTACGTCAGCCTGGGCTGCGTCTACTGTCATAGCCAGCAGCCGCGTTCAGGTTCGCAGACCCTGGCCGATGCCGCCCACGGATGGGGACGTGCCTCCGTAGGCAGCGACTACCACTACGATGCACCGCACCAGTTGGGCACCATGCGTACCGGGCCGGATCTGCTTAACGTGGGCGCGCGACTGCCCAGTGTCGAATGGCATCTCACGCATCTCTATCAGCCCCGGTCGATTTTCGACTGGAGCATCATGCCTGCGTACCCGTTTCTGTTTGAGGCCAAGGACCAAGCTTCCCCGGAGGATATTGTCGTCAAGCTTCCGGCCGAGTACCGGCCCGACGGTAAAGTCGTGGTGGCCAAGCAAGAAGCACTGGATCTGGTGGCGTATCTGCAAAGCCTGAAACGGACCTACCCCGTGGAAGGCGAACTGAGCAGTATCCGGGATCAGGGTTTTGACACGTCGAAGGGGGAGCGGAAATGACGCGGCGTGATAAATCAGTCAAGCACATCGATCATGTAGACCAGAATTTTGAGCCCTGGGAGCCGAACCAGCCGATTCCGATATTTGTCATTGCGCTGGTTTTCGCGCTAGCCATCTGGGGAGCCCTGACGTACCTGAGCGAAGTCGGCGGCGCCCATGATGAAACCGGTCCTGAGGCTGTCCAGGAAGCCAGCCCCGATGCGCCAGCATCAGCGCCGGCTACCGAAGCGCAGGGACTGCAAAATGCACCCGAGGAGATACTGGGGTTGGTGTACTCGGGCAAGGACGACATGTGGAGCTGTGCGTCCTGCCATGGCGCGACGGGGGAGGGCAACACCTCGACACCACGACTGGCCGGCCAGGTTTCGGATTACCTGTTCAAGCAGCTGCAGGACTTCCACGGCGGCAGCCGCGATGACGCCAGTATGGCTTTTGTGGTGAACGCCCTGAGCGAAGACGAGATGCGCGGCCTGGCGGACTACTATGCCCAGATCCGTTTGCCTTCGGTAGTGGCGCCGTCGATGGGCGGGGATCTTGAGCGTGGCCGGGTCCTCGCCGAAAACGGCGACTGGGAACAAAACGTGCCGGCCTGCCTGCAGTGCCACGGGAGCAGTGGTGAAGGTGTAGAGCCCTCCTTCCCCATGTTGGCCGGACAGCACCCGGAATATACATTCGTCCAGCTTGCCAGGTGGCATGCCGGCGCCCGGGGCAATTCGCCGCAGGCATTGATGGACGGCATCGCCCAGGCAATGGCGCCCGAAGACATGCGTGCGGTTTCAGATTACCTGGCGACACTGCCACTAAGGCCCAGGTAACAGGCGCAGTAGTTTACCGGACCAGTCGGAGAATAAAATGAGCAAGAATTCCTCACAGAACGGCGGCCTGAGCCTCACCTTGCGTCGGCTGCTCAAGGCGGGGGCCCTGGGCCTGGCATTGTTCGCCTTCGGCACGCTGGTCTTTCAGTCGGGCATCTGGAACAACCTCTACAGTACGGTCAGCGGTATACCCGAGACCGATGAGGCAGACATCGAGAAGCGAGCCCTCGCCAGTCGTGCCGAAATGCAGGCTTCGCGGGAGTCGTGGCTGAAAGACATTCAGTCGGATCCGCCAAAAATACCGGTTTCCAGCGAGGGCTACTACGCCCCTCCGGCTGAATCTGATATCCCCGACACACCGTTCGGCGAATCGATACGCCGTGGGCGGGACATCTTTCTCAACACCGGCGAGAACGCACCGGACTTTGTCGGCAACAGTCAGTCCTGCGCCAACTGCCATCTGGACGGGGGACGGAAAGAGAACTCGGCGCCGCTCTGGGGCGCCTATCCCAAGTACCCCATGTTCCGCGGTAAGAACAAAAAAGTGAACACTTTCCAGGAGCGTATCAAAGGGTGCTTTACCTATTCCATGAACGCGCCGGACTCGCCCTCCGGGACGCCACCGCCTCTGGGCAGCGACGTATACGTTGCTCTGGAGTCTTACGCCTTCTGGCTTGCGGATGGCCTGCCCGCCGGCGCAAAAGTACCAGGTGCCGGGTATCCGAAAGTAGCAAAAACCGATCTTGGCTACGATTACGGCCGGGGTGAGGATGTCTACAAGGCAAACTGTGCACTCTGCCATGGTGAAGATGGTCAGGGGCGCCGGGAAGCCGACGGCAGCGTGCGGTTCCCACCCTTGTGGGGACCGGAGTCTTACAACTGGGGCGCTGGCATGTCGCGGGTCAATACCGCCGCGGCCTTTATCAAGGCCAACATGCCACTGAGCAAGCCAAACAGCCTGACCGACCAGGAAGCCTGGGACGTCGCGGCTTACATCAACAGCTTCGAGCGGCCCAAGGATCCCCGCCAGACCGGCACGGTGGAAGAAAACCGCGCCAGACATCACGACGGCAGCCAGATCTACTACGGCCAGGAAGTCCGTGGAAAGATTGTGGGCCAGGGGGCCAGCCGCGAGCAGGCGGCAACTTCCCCGCAACAGTAGGAATTCTGTCTAGATGGATGCCGATCAGTTGGATCTAGCCAGCATTCGCCGGGCACGCCGATTGGTAGTGACCATCGAGGGAATGTGGTGTGCTGGCTGCGCCATGGCCGTTGAGCGGATCATCCAGCGGACCCCCGGCGTCACGTTTGCAAGTACGAGCTTTGCTGGTGGCAGTGCTCTGGTGACCTGGGACAGCGACGACTTCGACCCGCGAAAGATCTTCGAGCGCGTGGCCAAACTGGGCTATCGCGTCTCCCCGCTGGTCGAAGTCGACCAGATGGAGCAGCGCATCGATGAGCATTCCCGCAAAGTCTGGGTAAGGCTTGCGGTGGCTCTGTTCTTCGGTATGTGGAGCATGCTTGCCTCCATCATGCTCTATATCGACCCGGTGATTGCGCAGTCTGCCGCAGGCTGGTGGATCGCTGTCGCTGCCATCATTTCTGCAATACCAGTCCTAACCTACTCGGCCTGGTCCTTCTACCGTGCTGGCTGGCGTACCTTGAAGGCTGGTGTGCCGGGCATGGACGCACTGATCTCGTTCGGAGTTCTGGCGGCCACGGGGCTCTCGGTCTGGCAGGTGGTCCGGGGCAGCGCCGACATCTATATCGACACCGCGACGATGCTGGTGACGTTTCTGCTGTGTGGTCGCCTGATCGAACTCCATGCCCGTCGCCGCAACTCCGCAGCAGTAAATGCGTTGCGCCAGACCGTTCCGGAAACCGTTCGCCGGCTGCTGAGCGACGGCAGTAGCGAAGACATTCGCGCGGCTGATCTGGCGGTTGGTGAGCAGGTGCTGATAAGGGCAGGCGAGCGCATTGCTGTCGATGGAACGGTTCTCGCGGGCGAGAGCGAGGTTGATCGCGCGCTCGTCTCCGGCGAATCCCGCCCTCTGGCGATCGCGCCCGGAGCCGTGGTGGAGGCCGGCAGCACCAATCTGTCCTGCCAGATCACCGTTCGGGCAGACGTTGCCTATGGGGGCCGTTTTGTCGACCGGATCGGTATCCGCATGCTGGAGCTGTCCGGGGCCAAGAGTACCGTGGCGCTTCAGGCGGAGCGGTTCGCACGCTGGCTCGTCCCCACGGCACTGGTGCTTTCTGCAGCAGCGTTTGCCTATGGCTTCAGCACCACCGGCGATGCCGCCGAGGCTGCCTTGAGAGCTTTGTCCGTTCTCGTCGCAGCGTGTCCCTGTGCGGTTGGGCTGGCCCTGCCGCTGGCCTATGCCACCGCCACCGGTACAGCCGCCCGGCAGGGCATCATGTTCCGTGATCCAGCCTCCCTTGAAGCACTAGCTGGCGCCCGGGAAATATTGTTCGACAAAACAGGAACGCTGACCTCGGGGAAGCTGGACGTAGAGGGGGTTATCAGTAAGGGCCTTTCTCGCCAACGTATACTTCATCTTGCCGCGCGGGCTGAAGCCGGAATAGCCCACCCCATCGCAGACGCTATCAATCGTGCCGCCAGGGCGGAGGTTGGCGCGGCTACTTGTCCTGACGAGCCCGGTCACACCACGCGCTATGCCCGCGGCTCTGTCTGGCTTGCCGCCGACACAGCTGACACTGTCATGGTCGGCGCCATAAGCTGGTTACGGGAGCAGAACGTAGACGTCCCGGCTGAACGGCGCGCCACGAACCCTGGCACTACGCCTGTTGGCCTGGCATGCAATGGCGAATGGCTCGGGTTGATCCTGCTGCGGGACACTATTCGACCCGGCGCCATCCATGCAGCAGAGACTCTGCGGGATGCTGGCGTAAAGCTCGCTCTGGCGACCGGGGACCATGCCGACGCGGCATCGGTGGTTGCCTCTGCGATCGGCCTGGAGCCGGATCATGTGTACGCCGGCTGCCTGCCGGAGGACAAGGTAACGCGCGTCAGCAGTGCTGCCAGACCGGTTGTGTTCGTCGGCGACGGGGTCAACGATGCGCTCGCCCTCGCAGCAGCGGATTGCGGTATTGCCGTGCAGGGTGCTTCTGCCCCGGCGGTTGCCACGGCCGGGGTGGTAATCGCGGACGGCGGTTTTAACGGGGTAACCTCTGCCTGGCGCCTGTCACGCCGGACACTGCGAATCGTCCGCCAGAATCTTGCTTTTTCGGTCCTTTATAATGTCGCTATCCTGACCTTCGCCGCTTCGGGTGCCGTGCCGCCCGTTGCCGCGGCAATAGCCATGTTGGCCAGCAGCCTGAGTGTTGTGGCCAATAGTGCACGGCTTGCCCGCTAACCGGTGGCCCTACTGGTTGCGCCTGCGTATTTCTGAAATGGACGCCGGCAAACCAAGGCTCTTTCGAACTGGCTCTGGGACTGTTACTAGCGGTGTTGATGGGTGCCGCACTTGCTGGCGAAACAAAAGGGGAGCCCCATCCATCTAGACAGATGGGGCCAAGAGCTTGGCTAAGCCTCGCATCTTCAGGACCTGACGGCGTCCAGTATATCTTTGGGGTCATTCGTCGAACGGACATCGGCAAAGTCCCCGCGCAGGGATTTCAATGCAAATCGCTCTTCATTTATTTCCTTAGTCGTGCGGAAACCTTTGCGACGTAATACTGCCAATGGAGGGCACCAGCCCTGCAGGGCGTGCTGGATCATAAAGGCCGGGACGCCTATAGCTAGCAGAGCCCAGCGCTTGTCTACCGTTGCCGCTAACGCTATGCCAACCAGAGAAAGCGTGGCAAAGTTGGTTTGTAACGTTCGTTCCGTGTCCCACTCGGCATCCAGGCGCTGCAGTCGTTTGGTTATCAGGTCTGGCGCGTGAGCACTGTACAGCTGCACTCGATCTCTGGACTTTTGCTCAATTGCCTGATTGATATGCGGGGCAGTCTGTTCCTTAACTCGATTGGCATTACTATGGAGCATGATCTTTCCTCCTTAGTGACGAGATTGGCGAGCGTATTTTTCATGGTCCCTGCGCAAGACTCTCAAAGCGTTTCGCTCCGTCTCTATGTCATTCTGAGAGCGGATCCCCATGCGTTGAAATAATGGCAAAAGGGGATACCAACCCTGGGTGTTATGCAGAATGACCATGGCTGCAGCCGCAGCGGAAAGCCCGAACCACTTTGGACTGTGAAACAGGCCCAGCCCGGCGCCCAGTCCGATCATGAGGGGCGCCTCAATTTCTATTACTCTTTCCAGGTCCCACTCATCATCAAGCTCGGCAAGTCGTTTACTGATCTGATAGGGACTGGCGGACCGATACTCGTCGATGGTGTCGAGTAACTGCTGATCGAGCTTTCGTCGCTGAGCTTCGCTTGTATGGTTACTGACTCTTTCGGTTGTGCTCTGAAACATAAATCCTCCTGTTTTCAACATGGGATTTGGTCAGGCTCAGTTGCAGTTGCCAAAGAGGTACGTCTCCCAGCCTCGTTAGCCGTACTTCTAAAAACTAGCACACTTGGCATAGAGGATATAAGCATTTGACAGGTTGGTAAGCGGGATGAAATAAAAATGCTGTCGATACGCTAGTCTTGAGCGACTAGCACCTTTTAAACTGAGGGGAAGTAGATTCTAGAGAAGTAAATGCCGGGCTTGGGCGTCAGTGGAACCCAAGAACAATCGTTAGCCGCCCGGGGGTTTTCAGGCACAGTCACGTGAGAGTAACCGTTGTTCAGTCCGGAACTATTCAAGTCGAAAAGTGAAATTTGGTTTCGATGCAAGCAGTAGCCACTGAGTATGATTCACCAAAGGAAGGGCCAAGCCATGATTTTTCGTCAGCTATATGAACCAATATCGAGCACCTATACCTATCTTTTTGGCTGTGAAGAGACGGGGCTTGCAGTGCTGATCGATCCCGTAATTAACGCAATCGACCGAGACCTGGAAGAGGTCGCCAGACATGGTCTAAAACTCGACTACACGCTCGACACCCACATTCACGCTGATCACATTACGTCTGCGCGGGAGCTCAAACAGCGGGTAGGCAGTAAGATTGCTGCGCCAGCCATGGATTGTTTACCCTGCACCGACCTTGGCATAGAAGAAGGCAAGCCGTTCCAGGTCGGAAGGCTTGGATTCCAGCCCATTCATACACCCGGACATACCGACGGCCATTTCGCTTATCGGCTCGACGACCGTCTGTTCACCGGTGATGCACTCCTGGTCGATGGCTGCGGACGAACGGACTTCCAGAACGGAGATGTTGACTCGCTTTACCGAACAGTTACCGAAAAGCTCTTTACGTTCCCTGATGACTACCTGGTATATCCCGCTCATGATTACAACCACCGTAGGGTATCCACCATCCGTCAGGAGAAGGACCGCAACCCGAGGTTAGGGCAGAGCAAGAGCCTGGAGGAGTTTCGGGATATCATGAATAGCCTTAATCTGGCTTACCCCAAGTTTATCGATTATGCGGTCCCCGGCAATAAACAGTGCGGAGTCTGTCCTCCAGACTTGCCGGAACACTTGCAGGCATACTGCAACCAAATGGCTGCAAGCCCACAGGGTTAGCTCCTTGATCGGAGCCCGTTACCAGAAGTCTGTGTTTGATGTGCAGTTTTCGAAATATGGGCTTTTCCATACGGTCGGATTGGTCTGCAGAACACCACAGTTGTGATGCCCTAAGGCAAAATGGGGTCGCATTGTTCACCAACCCCCAGATGGAATGAGTAATCTGATACGCGGCGCCACCTGGTGGACGTCGCTCCCAGAGCGAATGCTAAGAAAAAGGAATGCTGATGAAGCTTCTGCGCTGGTCCTTGTTGCTACTGATCGTCTGCCTGCCGGGCCAGACGTTTGCCCAGGTAAACCACGAGCCAGTTCGGCGTGACACACTGCATGAGACGGTGAGTCTCGACGGTGTGATCGAAGCTGTCCAGCAAAGCACAGTCTCGGCGCAGACCAGTGGCACTGTGCTGCGTCTGCCTTTTGACGTTGACGACTCGGTCGAGGCCGGTGAGCTTATAGTCCAACTGGAGGACAGTGAGCAGCAGGCGAGGTTGAACCAGGCCCGTGGCAGACTGGAAGAGGCGGAATCCAACTTCGAGAATGCCCGTCGGCAGTTTGCAAGAATTGAAGAAGTCCACGATGAGGGATTCGTTTCACAACAGGACTTTGATCAGGCACGCAATAACCTCAGTACGGCGCGTGCCCGGCTGGAGAGCGCCCGGGCTGCGGTCGAAGAAGCGGAAAAAGAACTGGAATACACACGGGTAGTCGCGCCTTACAGCGGTATTCTTACTGACAGACACGTAGAGGTTGGGGAGTCAGTAAGGCCAGGACAACCGCTCATGAGTGGGCTCTCGCTCGAGCAACTACGGGTAGTTGTCGAGTTGCCCCAGAAGTATGCCAGCAGGGTCCGTGACACACGCCAGGCCCGCATTACCTTCGATGACGGGCGTGTCCTCGAAAGTGGGGAAATGACCTTCTACCCCTACGCCGACCCCGAGACACATACCTTTCGTCTGCGATTGGCTCTGAACGAGCCCGAAAGCTCGCTGTTCCCGGGCATGCTAGTCAAGGTGGGTGTACCTGCCAGCGAGCGAAGTGCGCTCTGGATCCCTGCCAGCAGTCTGATACAGCGCAGTGAGTTGCGTGCCGTCTATGTTGTTGAAGATGATACAAAACCGCGCCTGCGCCAGATCCGCACCGGCGTGCGGGACAACGGGCGCATCGAAGTGCTGGCGGGCCTCAGTGAGGGTGAGCAGGTCGTCACCAACCCGGCAGGGCTGGTGGAAGCTGGGCGCCAGATAGAGGCGGAAAATCCCGACCTCAGTGACAGGGAGTCTATCCAGTGAGCGGAGAGCCACCGTCTGTCGGTCCCTCCGGCGCCATTGCCCGGGTCTTCCAGGATTCCAAACTGACACCTCTGCTGGCTGTCCTGGCCATTGTATTGGGCATTCTGGTGATCATTATTACGCCCAAGGAAGAAGAGCCCCAGATCGACGTTACCATGGCGGACATCATGGTGGCCCTCCCTGGAGCCAGCGCCCGTGAGGTCGAGAGCCTGATCGCCACGCCTGCCGAGCAGGTGATGAGCGAGATCGATGGTCTCGAGCATGTCTATTCCGTGTCCCGTCAGGGCCAGGCGGTCATCACCGTCGAGTTTGAGGTTGGGGTGCCGCGCCAGGAAGCGCTAGTGCGGCTTTACAACAAGGTCTACTCCAACCAGGACTGGTTGCCGCAGAATCTGGGTGCCAGCCAGCCCCTGGTGAAGCCCAAGGGCATCGACGATGTGCCCGTCATGACGCTGACGCTCTACGATCCGGAAAACCGTCACTCCGGAGAGGCGTTGACACGCCTGGCCCACATGCTCGAAGTCGCCCTTAAACGGGTCCCCGGCACCCGCGATGTGTACACGGTGGGTGGCACCCCGGACCGGGTCGACGTGAGGGTGGATCCGGCATTGCTGAAAGGCTATAACCTCGCTATTGACGACCTCCGAAATGCGCTCGAGGCTGGCAACGCGAGTAGCCAGGAGGCCCGGGTAACCCAGGACGGGGTGTCCATTCCGGTACAGGCGGGCACCCTCATCGACAATGTTGAAACTGTTCGTGAGCTGGTGGTTGGTGTGAACAACGGCGCCGCCGTGCGACTGCAGGATGTTGCCGAAATCAGTCGGGGCGGCACGGTGCCGGACCAGAGCGTGATGATGGGATTCGGGCCCGCAAGTGACCCCAGCCGAGCCGGCCAACCCGGTGACCTTTATCCTGCCGTGACACTGGCTATTGCCAAGAAGCCGGGCGAAAACGCGATCGATATTACCCGCGCTGTTGAGCAACGCCTGGAGGGTCTGCGTAACAAATCGCTGCCAGCAGGCATCGAAGTGGTAGTCACCCGCGACTATGGCAAGACCGCCTCCGCCAAATCGAACCAGCTGATCACCGACCTGATCTCGGCAACGCTGGCCGTGTTTCTGCTGGTGCTTGCGGCAATGGGCTGGCGTCAGGCCCTGATCGTGGGGCTGGCGGTACTCATAACCTTGCTGCTGACGCTCGTGTTCTCCTGGGCGTGGGGGTTTACGCTCAACCGCGTTTCGCTGTTCGCCCTCATATTCTCGATTGGCATCCTGGTGGATGACGGCATCGTTATTACGGAGAACATCAACCGCCGCATCCAGAATACACGGCGTCCGGTCAAGGAAATCATTCCACTCGCTGTGGATGAGGTGGGCACACCCACGATCATGGCGAGCCTGACCATCATGGCCGCGCTGATTCCCATGGCCTTTGTCAGCGGACTGATGGGCCCCTACATGCGGCCGATCCCGATCAATGCATCTGCCGGCATGGTGTTGTCGCAAATCGTTGCCTTTGTGGTTGCTCCCTGGCTGGCGCTTCGCCTGCTTAAACACAAGAAAGGCGAGGCAGCAGATGAGGCTGAGCAGGCCAGTAACTCGGCCACAGGCGTCAGTCCCAAGGTTCTGAAGCTCTTTCGTTCCGTGCTTGGGCCTTTTCTTGGTGGCCATCGCTGGCGGCGTCGCCTCCTTGGCCTGGGGGTTCTCGCACTGACCCTGCTTGCGGCCTCGTTGCCAGTGTTCCTGGCCGTGATTCTCAAGATGCTGCCGTTCGATAACAAATCCGAACTCCAGGTTGTGGTGGATATGCCCGAGCATACGCCCATGGAGGGGACCCAGCGTGTGCTGCTGGAAATGGGTCATTATCTGGAATCCATAGATGAGGTTGCCAACTGGCAGGCGTACGCTGGCACGGGTTCGCCGATCAACTTCAATGGTCTGGTTCGGCAATATTACCTGCGTGGCGAGCCCTACCAGGGGGACATCCAGGTTAACCTGGCTGACGAGGAAAACCGCAGCCGCCAGTCCCACGCCATAGCGCTGGCCCTGCGCGCACCTCTAACGGAAATCGGCGAACGCTACGGTGCCGCCGTCAAGATTGTCGAGGTGCCGCCAGGCCCGCCGGTATTGTCGCCGGTGGTGGCGGAGGTCTATGGGAGTGACGAAACCCAACGCACCGAGCTTGCCAGAGAGCTTGCCCGGGGTATGAGCCAAGTGCAGGGGCTCGTTGATATCGATACCACGGTGGAGGCCCCGACCCGTCAGTGGGAAGTGGCAGTGGACCGGGATCGGGCAGCGCGCATGGGAGTCTCACAAGCTCAGGTGGTGTCGGCATTGCAGACCCTGCTCGGCGGAACCAGTGTTAGCTACCTGCATGATGAGCATGCCAAATACGCCGTGCCCATCCGCGTCATCCTTGATGAGGGAACCAAGGCCCAGCAGTCTGGTTTGCTGTCTTTAGCCCTGCGCAGTCGCAGCGGCGAACTGGTACCTCTGTCGAGTATTGCGGAGATCAGGGAAGCCGACTGGCTAGGGGCGCGCTACCACAAGGACCTGCTTCCGGTCAGCTACGTCACCGCCGACATGGCGGGGGAGGTCGACTCGCCTCTATACGGCATGTTCCGGATGGTGGATCAGCTGGAGCAACAGGCGGATGCGCCCGAGCAGTACTATATCCGGCAACCCGACGTGCCTGAGCGTGCGTCGCTGAAATGGGACGGTGAATGGCAGATCACCTATGAAACATTCCGGGATATGGGAGCGGCGTACAGCGTCGGTGTATTCATGATCTTTGTCCTGCTGGTGGCCCAGTTCAGGTCCTATATCCTGCCTGTGGTGATCATGGCGCCCATACCCTTGACGCTGATCGGTATCATGCCGGGGCATGCCTTGCTGGGGAAAGAGTTCACCGCCACCAGCATGATCGGGATGATCGCCCTGGCGGGTATTATCGTGCGGAATTCCATCCTGCTGGTGGTTTTCATCCGCCAGTTGCTGGACGAGGGCGTCGACCTGGACGAAGCCGTGGTGCTTGCCGGCGCAGTACGGGTCAAGCCAATTGCTCTGACCGCTATTTCGGCGATGGTCGGTGCCTACTTCATACTCAACGATCCGATATTCAATGGCCTGGCGATTTCACTGATTTTCGGGCTCGCCGTATCGACCTTGCTGACCTTGCTGGTCGTGCCGCTGCTGTATTACAGCCTGGCACGTCGGCGCTGGCTTTAGTTTCGCTGGGTTATAGAATTTTCCTTGCACCAGCTGAGTCGCAGTAAAGGGGAGCAGTAGAGTGCAGGCATAAAAGTTGCGAATTAAGATTGCAAAACACCGGCATGTCGCTCGAGGAAGTCATCAAAAAGCGGCTGTCCTGGCAGGGTATGCGCATGGACCCGACCGATATTGCCGATGTTACGGGCGCCACTTACAGCTTTCTGATGAACGGCCAGGTAGCCGACGAGAACCCGGTGTTTATTGCCAGGCCGGGGGAGAAGGCCAGGCTACGCATCGTCAATGCCTCCAGCCAGACGTTCTACGACATCCGCATTCCCGGCCTGCCCATGACGGTCGTGCAGGCGGATGGGCAGGATATCAAGCCAGTAGAGACCGATGAGCTACGCATCGCGGTCGCCGAGACTTACGACGTTGTGGTCACCTTGCCTGACGACAAGGCCTATACGCTCTTCGCCGAAACCATGGACCGCAGCGGCTATGCTCGCGGAACGCTGGCGCCACGGCAAGGCATGTCGGCGGCGGTGCCTGAACAGCGGCCCCGCCCCATGCTGACCATGGCCGATATGGGCATGATGATGAGCGGTAAGAATGGTATGGAAGACATGGACCATACAAGTGGTATGGACCATTCGGGCAGCATGGATCATGGCGCCGACATGCAGGGAATGGGCTCCGCCGACCATGCCGCCACAGAGATGCCCAGAGACCACCAAGCGCCCGGCGGACTACCTACTGAGAACCTGGAGGATCGAATCAAACATGGCCCGGACCTCCACGGCCCGGCGAGTATTACCATGGCTGAGACCGCCTATCGTCGGCTGGATTACCCCGGCGCAGGTCTTGGGGGGGGGACGGCTGGCGCGTGCTGACATACAGTCAGCTTCGGGCACTTGAGCGCCCCCCGTTGCGGAGTGCACCGACCCGGGAGTTTTACCTGCACCTGACCGGCAACATGCACCAGTTCATCTGGGGCTTCGACGGCAAGAAGTGGTCCGAATCGGACATGATTCGTTTCCAGTTTGGTGAGCGCGTACGAATCAATATGGTCAACGACACCATGATGAGCCATCCGATCCACCTGCACGGCATGTGGATGGACCTGTACGCCGGGGGCAACCTCGACACCAATCCTCGCAAACACACGGTGAACGTCCAGCCGGCAGAACTGCTGACGGTTGATATCACCGCCGACGCGCCAGGCCAGTGGGCTTTCCACTGTCATCTGCTTTACCACATGGAAGCCGGTATGTTCCGCACCGTTGCTGTTGTCCGCTCGCTGGAAGGAGGGTCGATCGATGCCAATGCGTAATGCACCCCTTACGTTTATGACCACCGTTGCGGTGATGCTTTCCGGTCAGGCCGGAGCCCAGGATCACACCGGCATGGAGCAAATGCCAAGTACCGCAGATATGCCTATGCACAAGGAGTCTGCGCAGACCGACGACCAACAAGCGGAGAGGACGCCGCCCGGGCTTGACGTCCCGCCGCTGCCAGCGGGTATAACACTTGATGAGGTGTTCGGAGCGGCCGACAGCGAGCCTCCCCCCCACTTTGGCGACCCTGTGATGGATGAGCAGATATTTGGGTTCGTCCTCTTTGACCAGTTCGAATACCGGGTGACAGATGATGACGCGCCCGATCACCTGGGGTGGGAGGCCGACTTCTGGGTTGGCGGCGACCTCAACAAATTCTGGTGGAAAAGCGAAGGGGAGGCGATCTTCGATGGCCCTAACGAGGGGGAAAGCGAGAACGATTTTCTCTATTCTCGCCTGGTCACGCCCTTCTGGAGCCTACAGACCGGTGTGCAATACGCCAGTGAATGGACGCCCGATGACTATGAGGATCGCTGGTCTTATGTGCTCGCACTGCAGGGAGTGGCTCCGTACCAGGTCGAACTTGATGGTTCGGCGCTGGTTTCCGAGGAAGGAGATGTAACCCTGGAAATCGAGGGCGAATACGACCTTCGCATCACCCAGCGGTTGCTGCTTCAACCGCGGTTGGCACTGGGGCTGGCGGCGCAGGATATTGATGAACGCAACCTCGGCGCCGGTATTACCAGCGGTGATCTCGACTTGCGGTTGCGCTACGAAATTACCCGTGAATTCGCCCCATACATTGGCGCACGCTACCACTTCCTGGTGGGGGAGACTGAAGACCTTGCGTCTGCTGCGGGCGAAAAAACAGAACAATGGATGGTCCTCGCGGGGGTACGATTTGCTTTTTGAGCCTCGGCATGGGCCGGACCAGGGCAGGGTGGAACCTCAGAGTACCTGGTCCTTCACCCTCCAAAGGAACTCCTCCAGTCCGACCTCACCCATAATCCGCGCCCCCCGTATCTCTTCGCCATTACCATCGAAGAAGAGCACTGCCGGGGGACCGGCGAGGTTGTACTGGTCCAGCAGGGCCTTGTGGTCGGCGTCGAAATCGGTGATATCGATCTGCACGAACTTCATGTCGTCTTTGTAGGCGACCACCTCAGGCTGGGCAAACACGGTCTCCTCCATGATGATGCAGCTCACACACCAGTCAGCGTAGAAGTCGAACATCACCGGCGTACCTGAACCCAGCAGTGCAGCCAACTCAGACGCACCGTCGACGCGCTCAAACGGGCTGGCGTGCGGCTGGGTCTGTCCCTGGCCGCCGCTACTGGCAGTGATGGGCTGCCAGAGCGAACCGCTGCCCTGGGCGGCGCCCCAGAGCACAAAGCTGCCCCAGAGTAGGGCCGCCAGGCCCAATGCCTGTGCGCTGCGGGCCCAGCCACCGGTATGCGAGCTCTTCAGCGCACCCAGGTGCACACCCACACCAATCAGCAGCAGTGCCCACAAGGCCAGACCCAGGTTGTCCGGCAGCACGCGCTCGACCAGCCAGATGGCCACACCGAGCAGGATAATGCCGAAGGCCTCTTTGACCCGCACCATCCAGGCGCCGGCTTTCGGTAGCAGCCGGGTGCCCATCGTGCCGATGATCAGTAACGGTGCCCCCATGCCGAGCGCGAGCAGGAACAATGCAGCGCCGCCGAGCAGGGCGTCGCCCGTGGAAGAGATATAGAAAAGCGCGGCCGCCAGCGGGGCCGTGACACAGGGGGACACTGCCAGCGCCGAGAGCACACCCATGACGGTGACGCCCACTACCTGGCCGCCTTTCTGCCTGCGATTCAGGTTGTCGAGCCGGTCCCGCAGAGCGGCGGGTAACTGGAGTTCGTAGAGGCCAAACATGGAGAGGGCGAGCAGCACGAACAACACGCCGAACAGGCTGAGTATCCAGGGTTGCTGCATCATGGCCTGCAGGTTGGCGCTCGCGCCGAAGTAACCCACTGCCACGCCAGCCAGTGCGTAGGTCGTGGCCATACCCAGCACGTAGCTCAGGGACAGAACAAACGCCCTGCTGGTGGAGGGCCGCTCGCGCTGGCCCATGACAATGCCTGAAAGGATGGGAATCATGGGCAGGACGCAGGGGGTGAACGTCAGGCCGAGGCCGAAAACGAAGAAGGTCAGGAGTATGACGCCCCAGTGGGACGTTTCGAGAAAGCTGGTCAGGCCCGTTGCGCCCGTCGATGTTGAGTAGCCTGAGGTGGATTGCGTCGCCGCCGGGGTTGAGGCACTGCCCGAGCCGGGTGCAGTGCCGGCATCAGAGGCCGAGATTTCGTTGGAAGACAGGTCTACGGTGAAGTTCCGGGTTTCCGGTGGGTAGCAAAGACCGTCCTCGGAACAGCCTTGGTAGGTCAGCGTCAGCGCAACTTCATCAGCAGGGGCGCTGAGTATTGCTGCGCTGACGTCAGCCTCGCCGTAATAGACCGCCATGGGACCGAAGGTGGGGTCGTCCTTCATCTCGCCGTCGGTTGCAAACTCGAGCGAGCCAAGCTCGGCATCTGCAGTTTCCAGGTCTATCCGCGACTGGTAGAGGTAGTAATCCGACGCGATGTCCCAGTGCGCAAAGATCTGGTCGCCCGCCACTTCCATCTCAAGCTGGAATGCTTCGCCCACGGGAAGGAAGTCGCCGCTGTTGCTGCTGGCGAACGTTCCGGATGACGATCCCGAGAACGGACTGGAGATAGCCCCGACCTGGGCGGACAACAGAAAAAGAATAAACGCGAGACCGCTGTGCAAGGCCCGATTCCGGTACATCGTACTACTCCCAAAAGGCTGTGAGAGTTGCAGTCTGAACCGGGGCCGTTAACACAGCGTTAAGAAGGGGTAGTTCTGCACTGGGCGCAGGCGCCTCAATGGCTGCGGCGTAGCCGGAGCTGCGCCTCCAGGCCATGGGGGCTGCTGTTGGAAAGGGTTAGGCTGCCGCCGAAGCGACCGGCAATGGCCTCGACGATCGCCAGCCCGAGGCCGCTGCCGCCGGTTCCCTGACTCCGCTTGAATCGCTCGGTAAGCACCCCCAGCTCCGCCTCTGGAACGCCCGGCCCTTGGTCCAGGACACGCCATAGGATGTAGTCGCCGTCGGATGTGCAATTAAGGTCGATCCGGCCCGCCCGAGGCGAAAAACGGATGGCGTTATCCAGCAGATTCCGAAGCGCCGCGGAGGCGAGTGGGGCGGGCGCGGCTACTCGTTCGGAAGAATCACCCTGGTAAATGATCCGGATCTGTTTTTCATCCGCTTTATGGGCAACATCGACCAGAGCCGAGGAGGTGATTTCGTCAACCTCACTCCCGGACGGATCGGAAAACGCTGCGTCGCCTTCTATGCGGGCCAGAAGCAGTAACTGCTCCAGGGTTTCCTGTAGATTGACGAGCGCCCGCGCCGCCTGATCCAGCGCATGGTCCGACTGTTTGCCCTCGGTGAGTCTTGCCACCTGTAACTGCGTCTTGATACCCGTGAGGGGAGTACGTAGCTCGTGCGCTGCATCACCGGTGAAACGCCGCTCTCTGTGCAGGGTTTGGCTGACACGTAACAGCAGGCGGTTTATCTCTGCGACCAGCGGTTTGACTTCCTCGGGTGCGTTCTCCCAAGGTAGTGGTTCGAGCTCCTGGATGTCCCGCGCGGCCACATCCTGGCTGAGCTCCCTTAGCGGCTTGAAACCGCGACGAATACCAAACCAGAGGATCACCAGGGTGCCGGCGAGTGCCAGCACAAAAGGGGACGCTGCAGCAAAGACGATGGAGGTCATCAACGCATCGCGCTTATCGAGACGGTCCGCGGTAGTGATGACGAGGGAATCGGCGACGAGGGTGTAGACGCGCCAGTGCTCCCCGTCGACTTCGCGGATGGAGTAACCTTCCTCTTTGGTTGATAGAACTTCGGTGGGCGCCCCCTGGGAAAGCGCGATCAGATCGCCGCGAAGAGTGCCAACGCGGCAGGCAAGCGTGGATGGAAACTCAGGATTGGCCACCGCCAACTTGTCACCTGTTCCATCAGGCTGTACCGAGCCCGATAGATACTGCTGGCTGACCAGCGACGCCACCATCTTTGCCGAAGCGGCCAACCGATCATCAAGACTTTTCTGCACTTCGCTGCGGACGCTCTGGAGTTGCCAGGGCGCCAGCAGCAACCATAAACCAGCGACCGAGAAACCGATCAGCGCCATCAGTCGCCAGCGAAGACTTCTCCGAACACTCATTTCGCGACCCGGTTTAGTCGGTAGCCGAGGCCGCGGACAGTTTCGATCAGGTCGTCGCCCAGCTTTCGTCGAAGATTATGAACATGCACAGCAATGGCGTTGCTTTCGACGCCTTCACTCCAACCGTAGACGCTATCCTGTAACTGGCCAGGGGCCAGGATCTGGCCCGGGTTCTGAAGCAGCGCCTGCAGCACCGCGAGCTCCCGGCGTGATAGCGGAACCGGCTCGTCGTGCATCCGGACCTCAAGGCGAACGGGATCGAGTGTGAGGGGGCCGTGCTGGACCAGATTGGTGGAGCGGCCTTCGGCTCTCCTTATCAGCGAATGCAGCCGGGCGACGAGCTCACCGAGATCAAACGGCTTGGTCAGGTAATCGTCCGCGCCTGACTCAAGCCCGGCAATACGCTCGGGCACGGCATCACGCGCAGTCAATACCAGAATGGGCTGGTCAACACCTTTGTCGCGCCAGCGCTTCAGCAGAGTCATACCGTCTTCATCAGGCAGCCCCAAGTCCAGAATCACCACATCAAAGCGGGCGAATCCCATGGCGATATCTGCAGCGCGTGCGGAGCGAACCCAGTCCGAAGTCTGGCCCAGTGCCTCAAGCCCTGCTTTGAGTCCGTCGCCAACTAGCTCATCATCTTCAACTATCAGAATATGCACGTATGCCTCTTGAGCCGCCATTGGCCGTCATTGATGGGTATCTGCGAATACGCTGGTTTCGAGACTACAGACAGGACCCGATTTGCCTCTTGTCAGTGTCCGATAACGGCATTATGCCAGCATTAACAGGCCAACCGGGCTGACCCCAGGGGAACTCTGGCAGTTAATCTCTACATAATCCGGTGGCTGTATACTTGTTTGCATCGTCTCGAGCAGATTGGCTGGCTCGGCCACGATGCTAAAGAAAGCGGTTTCCGGGAACTTTTGTTGAGAGCTATTTATGTTAACCGTCAGTCTGGGGCCTTTGGCTCTGCCTACTTCCCGAGTGCTCATTATGGTCGCCCTGGGTGTTGCCCTCTTGGTTGGCGCGTTGGTCGGGCGCAAGCGAGGTGTCGCCACGTCGGACTGTCTGATTAACAGCTTTCTGGTCGGTTTCCTTGTTGCCCGACTGTCCTTTGTCATCCTCTACATTGATTCATATCTGGATGCGCCTCTGTCCATGCTCGACATAAGGGATGGAGGCTTTATGGTCGCGCCCGGCCTTGTGGCTGGCATGTCTTCAGCGCTGTGGTGGGGTTGGCGCAGCCCCGCCCTGCGCTGGCCGCTCGGAGCAGCGATGCTGGCTGGCTTTGTTATGTGGGGCGGCACTATAGGGGCCGTGAGTCTGATGGAGGCCACCAGGACAAGCATCCCGACCGCGTCGTTCCATCGCCTGGATGGCGAACCGGTAACTCTCGGGAATCTTGGCGCCGCGGAAGAAGGCAAGCCGCGAGTAGTCAATCTCTGGGCAACCTGGTGCCCCCCTTGCCGCCGGGAAATGCCCGTTCTTCAGGCAGCCCAGGCCCGGGAATCTGGCGTTGCATTTATCTTTGCCAACCAGGGCGAGTCCTTCAATCAGGTTCAGAGCTATCTCAGCCAAGAGGGGCTCGAACTGGAGAACGTACTGCTGGATCCCACCACCGAACTTGGTCGCGTCAGCGGCTCCCGGGCCTTGCCGACGACTCTTTTTTACGACGCCGAGGGCCGGCTGGTTGACCACCATCTCGGCGAACTCTCAGAAGCTTCACTCAAGCAGAAACTCGAAAGCATCCACTGAACCGGAGAACTGATAAATGACGTTTAAATTCGCCTCCAAGTCCGTACAACGGTCCACGCGTTGGCTCGGTCTGCTCTACGTCTTCATCTTCACCGGTGTTGCGTCAGCACAGGACATCCCCGCCCCGCTGAAAGCGCTGGAGGCCCAGGGTGTGGAAATTATCCAGGAATTTTCTGCGCCAGAACGGCTCACTGGCTATGCCGTGCAGATGCGCGGACAGAGCTTTGCCGTTTATGTCACTGAAAGTGGGAACCATGCACTGGTGGGCACTCTGCTGGACAGTGAAGGCAACGACATGTCCAGCAAAACGGTGCAGGCACTGGTGGAAGGCCCACGTCTTAAAGCCAACTGGGACAAGCTGGCAGAAAGCGAATGGGTTCTGGACGGAAAACCGGACGCAGACCGTGTGGTCTACGCGTTCACTGATCCCAACTGCCCCTTCTGCCACAAATTCTGGGAAGCCTCCAGACCCTGGATCGAGGCCGGGGAGGCACAGGTTCGGCACATCATGGTCGGTATTCTTCGGCCTTCCAGCGCCGGTAAGGCGGCTGCAGTTCTCTCCGCAGACGATCCGTCCAAAGCTCTGGCAGACCATGAACGTGTATACGACCAGGGGGGCGTGGACCCCCTGGAAAGAATCCCCGGCGATATCCGCGCCATTCTGTCGGACAACTCCCAGCTGATGGAAAATGTCGGCGCCCGCGCTACGCCGACATTGGTCTACAAGACACCCGATGGCGAGGTTCACATGGTACGAGGCCTCCCATCTCCTGAGAAGATGACAGAAATGTTCGGGCCAAAACCTGAATGATCGACGAATCAGGCAACAGAATGGCCTGCGCTTTGCCAGGCGCCCATGGAACCCATGAAGACATCGACGTTTTTGAATCCGTTGTTGAGCAGGACTGAAGCGGCAACTGTAGCCCGGGCGCCGCTGGCACACATGACGGTGTAGTGTTTGTCTTTGGAAAGGGCCTCCAGTTCAGCGGGCACATGACCGACATAGAGGTGTTTTGAGCCGGGAATCATCCCGCTCTCCACCTCAGACTGGCTGCGGACATCCAGTAACTGCCAGTTCTCAGGCTGCTCGTTGACCCGGCTCGCTATACTCTCAACGCTTATGGCTGGAACCGATTCAAAGGGCCGATCGTTGGCAGCCCAACCCGACATCGGCAGGGCGAGATACCCATAAACCTCATCGAAACCTATGCGGGCAAGATGTCGGGCCGATTCTTCGGCTTGTGTGTCGTTTTCGGCAATCAGTGTAATACCGGATTCCGGTTTCAGTAGCCAACCGGCAAAAGAGGTGATCATTCCCACCGGGAGCGCCAGGCTGCCAGGCACATGCGCCCCGAGCCAGGCGGCGATATTACGAACGTCCACCAGGACAGAGCGCTGGGAAAGTTCCTGGAACTCATCAGCGTCAAGTGGAGGTGGAACCAGCGTACGGGCGACAGGCTTGCCCCCCTCGAGGTTGAGCTGCTCCATCAAACGGAAGTATGGTGGTTGATAATGGTGCTCGCTGAGCTTGGCAGCGATAAACTCATCGCGATCGGTAATCTGAAGCATTCGGTTATGGACTCTTTCATACCCGACCGATGAAAAGTCGCGGTTGGCCATATTATCGCCGCATACCGAACCGGCGCCGTGTGCCGGGAGCACATGCACGTGATCGTTCAACCCCAATAATTTTTGCAGGCTATCAAAAAGCAGCCCTGCCACTTCTTCGGCGCGCTCCGGGTAAAAATCTGTGCGGCCAACGTCCCCGACGAACAATGCATCACCCGTACAAACGGCTACGGCATCGTTCCCGAATGATTGGTCATAAAGAACGTAGCTCACGCTATCGTCCGTATGCCCAGGTGTTTCGAGCACATCGACTCGCACTTCGCCTGTCGAAAAGCTATCCCCCTCAGCCACAGTATCGGCATATTGAACCTTTGCGGCTGCGTTCGGCCCGTGATAGACCTTGGCCCCGGTGAGGCCCGAAAGTATCGGGGCGCCCGAAACGAGGTCCTCGTTCCGATGGGTCTCGAAGATATGAGTAATTCGACAACCAAGCTGACTGGCCTTCTCTACATATATTTCGCAGTCGCGACGGGGGTCAATAACGATCGCCTTTCCGCCGCCGCCGACAAGATAAGATAATTGTGATAGTCCTTCTGACTTGATTTTCTCGATGAACATGGGGCTTCCTCACTCAGGGTATGGCTTTAAGCCAATGACTGCTGTGGTCTTTAGGTCTGAAGCGCTGGGTGTCCAAAAGGATTATCGGAACAGCCGGGCAGGAGTTGACAGAAATCGGCGTGCTTCAATCTGGGGCAAGCCGAACCGTCTGTGCCTACCGATACAGGACACACTTAGATTAAACGTGCAGCCGGATTCAGTAAATGCCAGGGCTTGATGGGGGGGTTTTCATATCGGGATAAAACTTCACCGGGCTGTCTGTAATACAGGCGCTGCAGGTCCAGATAAAGGCTACTGTGAATACTGCAAAGAAAATCTTGTTGTGCTTTCGACGAATTGAACTCTCCATAGGTATTACCTCCTTCAGCGGGCAGCTTGGCAAGCTCGATTGTTTCGAGCCTGTGGTGACTATCATCTATAGGATGCGCTGATTAAGTGAGCATTAAGATCGGTCTGTCTGAAATCGAGGCGTCAGTTGCGATGAACCTTGTATATAGGGGTTTGTTCACTACTCGCTAACGGATGAGGCAGCTCGCCAATAGGCGTAGTATTGACATTGAGCCCGAAAAGCTAGCCCAAAGGGAGCTTATGCATGCATTTCGGAGAGAATTTCACGAGAATACGGATCCAGACCTCCGGCGCCGCCATCAACGTGGTACATGGCGGGCAGGGCAGCCAACCCCTGTTGCTGCTCCACGGCTATCCCCAGACCCACGTCATGTGGCATCGGATCATTCCTTCTCTGGCGCCCCATTTCCACCTCATCTGCCCCGACCTTAGAGGTTATGGGGACAGCGAAAAACCTCCCTCGGCTCCAGATCACAGCACCTATTCAAAACGGACAATGGCAGCGGACATGGCGGAGGTAATGACCGAGCTGCCATTTATTTGGCTCGTATTTCGATTCCCTCCTTGATTAAAACGAGCGCTCGTTCTATTTTCAAGGACGGAGGGCGAAAAATGATCAATTCCGGTAATACAGCACAGGACAGCAAAAAACACTCACTGCGCCTCGACGGCAAAACCGCGCTGGTCACGGGAGCTGCCGGTGGCCTGGGCCACAGTTTCACCCGGTGCCTGCTCGAGGTAGGTGCAACGGTCATCGTCAGTGGCCGCCGTCGCGAGGCGCTGGAATCGCTTAAAACCGCTCTTCCGGAATACGCTGAACGAATCCATGTGGTTGCGATGGATGTCACTGACGCAATGAGCGTTACCGAAGCGTTCGAGACCATGGCCCAGGACATCGCTGTCCCGAATGTGGTGGTCTCCAATGCAGGCGTGGCAACCAGCATGAAGGCTCTGGATCTGAGCGTTGCGGACTGGGATCGGGTTGTCGACACCAACCTCAAGGGCTGCTGGCTGTTGTGCACTGAAGCCGCCCGGCGTCTCTGTGCAATTGGCCAGGGCGGCAGCATGATCATGATTTCCTCCATTCTTGGTCATCGGGTGGCCGGCAATGTTGCGCCCTACGCTGCCGCCAAGGCCGGCGTTGAGCAATTGACCCGGGCCCTTGCCCTGGAATGGGCCCGCTTCGGTATTCGGGTCAACACGCTGGCGCCCGGGTACGTCGAAACCGATCTGAACCGTGATTTTTTCGCCAGTGAACCCGGCCAGAAGATGATCCATCGAATTCCCCAGCGGCGTTTGGGGCAGCCAGCTGATCTGAGTGGCCCATTGTTGCTTCTGGCTTCTGAACTTTCCGACTACATGACCGGCAGCACCCTCGTGGTGGATGGCGGCCATCTTCAATCCTCGCTTTAAGGAGTGGTCTGTGGACTTCAACCTGAATTCCAGGAATGAATCGTACCGAGAACGCATCAGGGACTTTGTGGAACAGGAGTTGTTGCCGCTGGAGCAGAATCCGGAGGCCTACGATGAACATGAGAACATAGCCGAGGACTGGCTGGAGAAGATGCGTGCCAAGGCAAAACAGCAGGGTCTGTGGTGCCTTCAGATACCTCAACATCTGGGTGGTCAGGGGCTCGATATATCCGGTATGGCCGCCTGCTACGAGGAAATGAACCGGTCGATATTCGGGCCAGTGGTGTTTAACTCGGCAGCACCGGACGATGGCAACATGATGGTGCTCGCAAAGGTGGGGACCGAAGCCCAGCAGAGGCGTTGGCTCATGCCGATCGTTGAGGGCAGGGTGCGCTCGTCATTTGTGATGACCGAACCGCCTCCCGGCTGCGGATCGGATCCCGGCATGATGCAGACAACCGCCACTCGCAAAGGCGACCGCTGGGTGATCCACGGCCACAAGCACTATATTACCGGCGCGGCCGCAGCCTCCCATTTCATTCTTATTGCCCGAACCTCGGATGATACCCGCAAGGGCCTCAGTGCCTTCCTGTTCCACAAGGACGACCCGGGCTGGGAGATCGTCCGGCGCATTCCGATCATGGGGCCGGAAGAGCACGGTGGCCATTGTGAGCTGCGCTTCGACGGGCTGGAAATTCCGGATGAGAATCGGCTGATGGAGGTCGGTGACGGCCTCAAACTCACTCAGATCCGTCTGGGCACTGCCCGTCTGACTCACTGTATGCGCTGGTTGGGGCTGGCCCGTCGCTCCCTGGAGATAGCCACCGATTATGTCGACAACCGGGAATCCTTTGGTCAGACCCTTGCCCAGCGCGAAGGCGTGCAATGGCTGCTGGGCGAAGCCGCAATGGATATCCAGATTGGCCGGCTGCTGACCATGCACGCTGCCTGGAAACTGGATCAGGGTGACTTCGCCCGCAAGGAAGTTTCGATGGCCAAGGTTGCGGTCGCCGATACTCTGCATAAGGCGGTTGATACCGCCATCCAGCTGTGCGGTGCCCGGGGTTATTCCAAGGATACGCCGTTGGAGTGGATCTACCGTTATGCCCGTCAGGCGAGGCTGGTGGACGGCGCTTCCGAAATACACAAGATGGTGTTTTCAAAAACCCTGCTGGCAGAGCGTACCAATTTCTGGCACTGGGGAGTGAAGTCCTGATGTCAGCGATTGCCGACATCTTCAGCACATTCATAGCACAGCAAACTGGCGCCCGCAGTGCCAGGGTTATTGACTTCGACAAACTCTCCGGGGGCGCCATCCAGGAT
Source organism: Marinobacter salicampi (assembly GCF_011074795.1). Taxonomy (GTDB): domain Bacteria; phylum Pseudomonadota; class Gammaproteobacteria; order Pseudomonadales; family Oleiphilaceae; genus Marinobacter; species Marinobacter salicampi. The sequence continues at coordinate 73,262 of NZ_JAAMPF010000023.1, read as the reverse complement.
AATTTTGGGCTGACGCTGGAGTTGGAGGACGGCAGTCGGCTCGGGCGGCAGGCATTTGTCATCCGGCAGGATGCCCCTTCCGGGGTTGCGGAGAGTCTGTCCCGGCCGGAAGAGTTCCGGGTTCTTCAGGCGGCATTCAAAGCCGGGGTAACAGCCCCGGAGCCGCTCTGGCTGTGTGAGGATCCCGGGATCAGCGGACAGGTGTTCTATGTCATGACCCGTGCGGCGGGCAGTGCGTCCCCGCGGACCTTGGTGAAGGCGGATTTTAGCGAAGATCAGCGTCGGACTATCGTGCGGCGCTTGGGTGCTGAGCTCGCCAGGCTGCACACAGTGCGACCGCCGCAGGAGTCCCTGCAATTTCTGGAACCACCCCAACTGGAGAATCCGGCCTTGAGCCGGGTCGTTCTGTATCGCCGCTACCTGAAAGAGATTGGTGAGCCCCATCCGGTATTGGAATGGGCGCTGAACTGGCTTGAGGATCGGGCGCCGGCACCAGGGCCGACGGTGCTGTGCCACTGCGATTTCCGGACCGGCAACTACATGATGGACGGTGACCGGTTGACCGCGATACTGGATTGGGAATTCGCCGCCTGGAGCGACCCCTGTGAGGACCTGGGCTGGCTATGTTGCCGCAGCTGGCGGTTTGGTGCTGACCACCGGGAGGCGGGCGGAATCGGGGACAAGCAGGATCTTCTGGAGGGCTACCGGGAGGTAAGCGGTGTCGACATTGACCCGGCTACGGTCAGCTACTGGGAAGTCATGGCTCTGGTGCGTTGGGCGGCAATCGCCTTGCAACAGGCGCGAAGACATATGTCTGGCGAGCAACGATCGCTGGAGCTGGCCCTTACCGGTCGCATGGTGGCCCAGATGGAGTTCGACCTGCTGAACCAGATTCAGGAACTGGAGGACGGGCAATGATCAACCAACCGGAAACCGGGGATCTCCTTGCCGAGGCCCGAAAGGTGCTACTGGAATCGCTGGCACCGGACCTTGTGGGAAAACGCAGATACGAGGCCCTTATGATTGCCAATGCCATGGGTATGGCAATCCGGGAGCTCGAACAACGACAGCAGGGCGAGCCCGGGAAAACGGATCAGGCGCTCCGGGCATACCTTGAGGAGAAATCCCTCGACAACTCGGGCGCCGAAGCTGAGTCGGCCCTTGCCACGGCTATTCGCGAGCGCCGTGTGGATGGAGACGACCCGGCGCTGCGCTCTGTACTCCGTACCCTCACCAAGGCCCGCTTGCGGGTCAACAATCCCGGCTTTCTGGAACGGTGAATCATGGATAAGTACACCAGCCTCGACAAGACCGTCGCCAACCATTCTGCGTTGACGCCACTGAGTCTGCTTCAGCGCTCGGCACAGGTCTTTCCGGATAAACCGGCGGTCATCGATAATGACCGGACCCTGTCTTACCGGCAGCTCTACCAGCGTTGTCGCCAGATGGGGGCCGCTCTTCATGGCCGCGGCGTCAATCCCGGCGATACGGTGGCCATTCTGTGCCCGAACAGTCACGAGATGCTGGAATCCCATTACTCCGTGCCCATGGCCGGTGCTGTGCTCAACTCGGTAAACATCCGTCTGGATGCTGCCACCCTGGCGTTCATCCTGGGCCATGGTGAAGCAAGGGTGCTGTTCTACGACACCCAATGGGAGACCCAGGTCAGGGCGGCCATCGCGGAGCTGGAGTCGCCTCCGCTGCTGGTGGCAATTGAGCGCAAGGCGGGAGCGAGCGACGGTCTGGCAGACCTGGATTATGAACGTCTGCTGGCCGAGGGCGACCCGGAGGCGTCATGGCGACGTCCTGCCGACGAATGGGCTGCCATATCCCTGAATTACACCTCGGGTACGACCGGTAATCCCAAAGGCGTGGTCTACCACCATCGCGGCGCCTATCTGGCCGCCATGACCAATGCCATGGTGTTCAACATGACCGCCGAGACTGTCTACTTATGGACTCTGCCTATGTTCCATTGCAACGGCTGGGCCTACACCTGGGCGATCACTGCTGTGGGCGGCACCCATGTCTGTCTGCGGGAAGTAGATACCACGGAAATCTACCGGCTGATAGAGGATTACGGCGTCAGCCACATGTGCGGTGCCCCGATTGTGATGAATATGCTGCTGCAGGACCTGGGCCGTCAGGGCCTGACGCTGTCCCGACCTGCTCACTTTGCCCTGGGTGGCGCTGCGCCCCCGAGCAGCGTGATTCGCAAAGCTGAGGAGATCGGCTTCCAGATTACCCACCTGTACGGCCTGACCGAGACTTTCGGTCCAGCGACACTGTGTGTGCCCCAACCGGAATGGCAGCAGCTGCCGTTGGTGGAGCGGGCGGTGAAAATGTCACGCCAGGGTGTTCCTACCCACGGTCTGGACGAAGTCACCGTGAGGGACGTGGGCAGCGGTGAGCCTGTGCCTGCCAACGGCCAGGCCATGGGCGAGATCTGCATTCGCGGTAACACTGTGATGAAGGGTTATCTGAAAAATCCGGACGCCACTGACAAGGCCTTCCAGGACGGCTGGTTCCATACCGGCGACTTGGCCGTCATGCACCCGGACCACTACGTCGAAATCCGGGACCGGGCAAAGGATGTCATTATCTCGGGTGGTGAAAATATCTCCAGCCTCGAGGTGGAAGAGATTCTTTACCGGCATCCGAAAGTCTCCGAGGCGGCAGTAGTGGCCATGGCCGATGAAAAATGGGGGGAAGTCCCCTGTGCCTTTGTCTATCCGACCGCCGACGGCGCCGAGCTCACCTCCGAGGAACTTATCGCTTTCTGTCGTGAGCACATGGCGCATTTCAAGGCGCCGAGGAAGGTGGTGCTTGGTGAACTGCCCAAAACATCCACCGGTAAGGTGCGCAAAAACATTCTCAGGGACTCTCTGTCGTAATGACCGGTTTGTTCCTTTGATCGAGCTGGCGGTGGCCAGCAGGAGGTTGCGATAGCGAAGATAATTCATTCGGAAAAAGCGAGCGGGCCCTGATTCAACGGGCTCACAAGTGCCAGCGACAACTCAAGTTCCAGTGACAACAAAGACAAGAACACAGGAGCACTACCATGAAAACAACACGCATCAAGAATCTGCTGGTTGCGATGACCGCAGCCACAGCCCTCGGTACCGCCACTTCAGGTTATGCCGAAGAACCGATAAAAATAGGTGGCCTTTATATTCTTTCCGGCAGTGCTGCCACCTATGGCGAGTTTGCCCAAAAAGGTATTGATCTGGCAGTGGAGGAAATAAACGGCTCCGGCGGTATCCTCGGTCGCGATATCGAAATGATCTATGAAGATACCCAGGGCAAGGCCTCGGTTGCCATCCAGGCCGCCCGCAAGCTGGTCTACTCGGAAGGCGTCGACGCCCTGGTGGGGCTGGACAGTTCGGGCGTTGCCCAGGGCATGGTGCCGACCATGCCGGAGTTGCAGAAACCCCTGATCATAACCCACGCCGCCACGCCGGATGTCACCGGCAAACTCTGTAACGCCTTTACTTACCGCATCAGTGTGAACGTGGCCCAGAACATGAAGGCCGCGGCGATGGTGGCTGCTGAAACCGATGCCACCAACTGGACGACCATCGGCCCCGATTATGCCTTTGGCCATCAGTCCTGGGAGTTCTTTGGCAACTACCTAAAAGAAACCAAGCCGGATGTGAATCTGATGTCCGAGACCAACTTCCCACGCTTCGGGGCCGAGGATTTCACACCGTTCATCGATCGGGTGATGGACTCTGATGCGGATGGTGTTCTGATTTCTGTCTGGGGCGGTGACCTGGTCAATTTCATCCGCCAGGCCAATAACCGTGGTTTCTTCGAAAAAGATATGGAGCTGATGTTCACTGTCGGGGCAGCCACCGAAGTGCTGACCGCCCTGGGTGACGAAATGCCTGAGGGTGTGCATCTGTCTACCCGTTACTGGTACGAGGCCTACGACAACGATATCAATGACCGTTTCGTCAAGGCCTACATCGATGCCTACGGCAACCCGCCCAGCTATAACGCCGAAGGAGCCTATGCAGCCATCTACGCCTATAAGCAGGCCATGGAAGCGGCGGGTACCACCGACGGCCCTGCCGTTGCCAAAGCACTCAGCGGTATGACCATGGAAGCGCCAAACGGAACGGTTACCTTCCGCAAGGGCGACAACCAGGCCATGGTCAGTCCGAACTGGGGTGTCTCCGGCCCAATGCACCCGGAACATGGCATCCGGACATTGACCAACCTGCAGATCTTTGACGGCGAAGAAGTCGCCCGCACCGTCGAAGAAACCGGTTGCAAACTCTGATCTGACCGTCTTTTCCCGCTTGCCGTGGCGTCCTCCGGGGCGCCACGAAACCCGGCCCTAACGTAACGAGGTAATCCATGTCTGGCATCGGATCGGCGTTGCTAAACAGTCTTGATATCGGGCTGCTGCTATTCATCATCGCAGTGGGCCTGAACATCGTGTTCGGGGTTCTCAACATCATCAATTTTGCCCACGGGGCACTCTACATGTTGGGGGCTTACCTGGCCTTCACCCTGATCAATATGGTGGGCATGCCCTTCTGGGCAGCCCTGCTTCTGGCTCCAATCGGCGTCGCCATACTGGCAGTGATCATCGACCGGGTTCTGCTGCGTTTCATCTACTCCCGGGATGTGGCAGACAGCCTGCTGCTCACCTTCGCCATTCTGCTGATCATCAATGAAAGCGTAAGGATGATCTGGGGTAGTGGCATTCAGGTGGTGCAACCGCCCCAGTTACTTTCCGGTTCAGTTCAGCTGCTGGGCAGTTCGGTCGCTACTTACAGCCTGTTTGTGATCGTCATTGGCCTAATACTGCTGGCCGGGCTCTGGTACCTGTTCAACCGCACCCGGGTCGGACGCATAATGCGCGCCGCCGCACTCGACCGGGATATGGCCGAGGCCCTGTGCATCAATACGCGGATGGTAGTGACTGGCGTCTTTGCTTTTGGCGCCTGGCTGGCCGGCGTTGGCGGCGTGATGGCAGCGCCCATGAGAGCGCTGGACCCGGGCATGGGCGACAAGATCATTATCGAGTCTTTCATTGTGGTCGTGATCGGCGGGCTCGGCAGTTTCCCGGGTGCCTTGCTTGGCGCCATGGTGCTGGGCCTGATCCACGGCTTTGGTGGCCGTTACCTGCCGGAGGTGAATCTGCTGTTGCCATTTGTCGGCATGGCACTGGTTCTGCTGTTCAAACCGCACGGCATTATGGGTAAAGGGGCAACCACATGAAGAGCAAGATTCTGATGGCCATTCTGGCTTTGGTGATCGCCGGCTTGATTGCTGTGCCGTGGATTGCGTCTTACTTCTACGTTTTTATCTTTACCGAAATCCTGATCCTGGGTCTGTTCGCGGCAAGCTTCAACCTGATTTTCGGCTATACAGGCATGCTGAGCTTCGGCCACGCAGCTTTCTTTGGTGTCGGGTCCTACGCTACGGCGTTGGTACTGATCCATCTGCAGTGGCCGTTCCTGGCTTGCCTGCTGGTTTCCATGGGAGCATCCGCGTTGCTGGCCCTGGTGATTGGTTTCCTGAGCGTCCGGCTCAACGAAGTATACTTTGCCATGCTCACCCTGGCCTTCGGCATGATGGTATTTGCCATCGCCTACCAGTGGCGCTCGGTTACCAATGGCAGTGACGGACTGGCCGGTTTCAGCCTTGGCTCCTTCGGACTCGGCCTGGATCTCACCCTGGGCAACCCATCGGTCTATTACCATGTTGTGCTGGGCATCGTGGCCATTGCCTCGATCGTGCTCTACGTCATCTGCCGCAGTTCGTTTGGCATGATCCTCAAGGCCATCCGCCAGAATCCGGAGCGGGTATCTTTCGCCGGGCTCAATGTCCGGACCTATCGCCTGGTCGCTTTCGTCATTGCCGGTACCTTTGCAGGCCTGGCTGGCGGGCTCATTGCGCCATTTCTTCGTGTGGCGAGTCCGGAACTTCTGCACTGGTCCATGTCTGCTGAGCCGGTACTTATGGCGATCCTCGGAGGCACTGGCTATTTTCTCGGGCCGTTCGTCGGTTCGGCAGTTTTCGTGCTGCTGGAAACCTGGATCACAAGTTTCACTGAGTCGTGGATGCTGGTTCTGGGGATCATCCTTGCCCTGATGGTGATTTTCTTCCGCAAGGGGCTGCTGGGCACCCTTATTGACTGGTGGATGGAGGTGAAAAAATGAGTAATCCCATCCTTACCATAACCAATCTGACCAAGCGTTTTGGCGGCGTCTCTGCGGTATCGAAGATTGACCTGGAGGTCATGCCAAAGGAAACCCTCGCCATCATTGGCCCAAACGGTGCTGGCAAGACTACTTTTTACAACATGGTGTCGGGCCGGATGCAGCCGACTGAAGGCAAGATCATGCTGGATGGTAAGGACATCACCGGCCTGCCACCCCACAAGATCAGCCGGCTGGGTGTATCCCGTTCGTTCCAGCTCAACAATATCTTCCCGGAGATGACCGTGCAGGAGAACGTTGAAGTCGTGCTGTCGGCCTACCATGGCCACAGCCGCAAGCTGTTCAACATTGCGTCCCGCAATACCGGAATCCAGACGGAAGCTGTCGAGTATCTGAAGCGTCTTGGTATAGACGAGCTGAAAGGCCAGCGTGCCGAAGTTATCAGCTACGGCGACAAGCGGTTGCTGGAAATAGCCATGGTACTGGCAATTCGGCCCAAACTGGTGCTGCTGGACGAGCCCACCGCCGGCATGACACCGGACGAAACAAGGAGGACGACCAGGCTGATCAAGGCCCTTGCGGAAAGTGGCGACTATACCTTCCTGATCACCGAGCACGATATGGATGTGGTATTCGACCTTGCCGACCGCATCCTGGTCATGCACCGGGGCGAAAATCTGTTTGCGGGCACGCCGGAGGAAGTAAAGAACCATCCGGAAGTACGAACCGCCTACCTGGGCGAGGAAGAGGACGAGCCGGTTGAGGAGGCCAACACATGATGCTTGAAGTGCGGAATATCCAGACATTCTACGGTGAAAGTCAGGCGCTCCAGGGTGTCACCCTTAACCTGGAAGACGGCGAGACGGTCTGCATTCTCGGCCGGAACGGCGCAGGGAAGAGTACGACCCTTAAAAGCATTATCGGGCTCACCCCCCCGCGCTCCGGAGAGGTGATATATGACGGCAAACCGGTGCAGGGCTGGCCGGCGCACCGGATTGCCCGGGCAGGGATCGGATATGTGCCGGAGGACCGCCGGATATTTCCCGGGCTGTCCGTGCGGGACAACCTGGAGGTCGCCTCCTATCAGCGCAAGGGCGCTACTGCTCGCTGGACTGTGGAGGGCATCCTCAAGAAATATGAGATGCTGGGGGAACGGGCAGGCCAGGACGGTGCCACCCTGTCGGGGGGGCAGCAGCAGATGCTGGCCGTGGCACGCTCCCTGATGATCCAGCCCCGATTGCTACTGCTGGATGAGCCAAACGAGGGTCTGGCCCCGGTGATTGTGCAGCAGATTGGCGAATTGATTGACGACCTGAGCAAGACCACCACCATCCTGTTCACAGACCAGAGCGTGCGGTTTGCACTCAAGCATGCCCAGCGTGCTTACATCCTGGAAAAGGGTCGCGTCGTCCATGAGTCAAGCAGTGAGGAGTTGCGGGCGGACCAGGCCACCCAGGACCGGTTCCTCTCGGTGGCTTGATCTGTCGTATAATCCCCGCCGCAGCAGCAACTATGTGTGGAGTTATGATCGAGAATTATGAGGCATTTCGTGGTGAACTCAGCATGTCCAAGGAGGATGTGATCCGTGATGTTTACCGCCAGAACAAAGAACGCATCAGCATCAAGAAGGAGGCGACGGCGGTAAAAAACCTCACCCGGATCATTGACTCAACCTTGCGGCTGGCCAATTCTAAGGGTTTCCATGTCATGACGCTCCGGGATCTCTGTGCGGATTCAGGCATGAGCATGGGTGGCCTCTACGCCTATATCCGTAACAAGGATGACCTGATCCACCTCATCCAGAGCCACGGTTTCATTATTACGCGCCGGACTCTGCTGCATTACACAGCACAGGTCCGGGATGAGCGTGACCGCCTGTTTGCTGCCATCCAGTCGCATCTGTACCTGAGCGAACTGATGCGGGCCTGGTTCTATTTTTCGTACATGGAAGCCAAGAGTCTGCCGGCTGAGGAAAAGCGCGATGCCATTGCCATTGAGCTTGAGATTGAAGCCATCTTCTTGGGGTTAATTGAAGAGGGCATCAATGCCGGGGTCTACCGTTCGAGGAAGACCCCGCTCGTTGCCTCCATGATCAAGGCCCTGCTGCAGGACTGGTACCTGAAACGCCGGAAATACCGTGACCAGAATGTTTCAGTCGACGATTACTCTGCGTTTGTCAGGGACGTGGTTGAAAGCTATCTGCTCTGAGCGTGATGACGCTGCCCGGCACCAAGCCCACTCTTACATGGAGAATTAGATGTCAGGCTCCCTGTCACACTTGCGTGTTCTGGATCTTTCCCGAGTCCTGGCCGGCCCCTGGGCCGGTCAGCTTCTCGGAGACCTGGGCGCTGAGGTCATCAAGATAGAGCGGCCCGGGTCCGGTGACGACACGCGGTCCTGGGGACCGCCGTATCTGAAGGCAGAGGACGGCAGTGCCGAACTCTCTGCCTACTTTATGACGGCCAACCGGAACAAGCAGTCCCTTGCGATCGATATCGCCCAGCCCGAGGGCCAGGAACTGGTCCGCAAGCTTGTCGCCGAATCGGATGTGGTATTGGAAAATTTCAAGGTGGGGGGTCTTAAAGGCTATGGCCTGGATTATGACAGCCTGAAACAGATCAACCCCAAGCTCATCTACTGCTCAATCACCGGCTTTGGCCAGGATGGCCCCTACGCGAGCCGGCCAGGCTACGATTTTCTGATCCAGGCGATGGGTGGGCTGATGAGCGTTACCGGGCATCCTGACGGTGAGCCCGGGGCCGGGCCAATGAAGGTCGGGGTAGCCCTGACCGATATCATGACCGGTCTCTACGCCACCATTGGGGTGCTCGCAGCCCTCAGCCACCGGGACCTTACGGGCGAGGGCCAGTATGTGGAAACCGCCCTGCTGGACGTGCAGGTGGCCTGCCTGGCCAACCAGGCCATGAATTACCTGACCACTGGCAAGGCTCCGGTCAGAATGGGCAATGCTCATCCCAATATCGTGCCTTACCAGAATTTCCCTACGGCTGACGGCGACATGGTGTTGACGATCGGCAACGATCAGCAGTTTGCCCGGTTATGTGATGTGCTCGGGCATCCGGAATGGGCGGGTGACGAGCGCTTTGTGACAAACCGCGCCCGGGTGGCGAACCGCCGGGAACTGATCCCCAAGCTAAGGCAGGCGACGGTTATGCGCTCTACCCGGGAGTGGGTCGAAATCCTGGAGCGCGCGGGAGTGCCCTGTGGGCCTGTGAATACCCTGGATCAGGTGTTTGACGACCCCCAGGTCCTCGCACGAGGCATGAAACAATCCGTCTTTCATCCGCTACTGGGTGAGGTGCCCACCGTTGGCAATCCGATCAAGTTAAAACTGACCCCGGTCTCCTACCGGGCAGCGCCGCCCTTGCTGGGGGAACACTCGAAACAGGTCCTCAGCGAGGTCGCGGGGCTTTCCCCCGCGGACATACAGGCACTCAGGGAACGCGGTATTATCGCATGAGGCCTGCTCTTGCAGCCTAGGTTAGAAGAGCAGGGCTGTTCCACAGAACAACTATCGCGGGTACCCGGTAATATCGCGGATTCGATGATAGAGCGGCTGAAGCTGCCGGTACATCTTCAGGTAGATTTCTTTGTAGAGTCTGTCGTAAAGCATCCGATGGCTTTGGTGTGGTTTGAACGTCTCGCCCACGCGGGTCATGGCCGCTACCGCGGTGTCAAAGTCCGAATGCAGGCCGAGCCCGACTGCAGCTGTTATAGCGGCGCCGAGACCGGAAGTTTCATAGGTGTGGGGTCGCTCAGCGGGTAGCCCGAAAATATCGGCGGTCAACTGCATGGCGGCATCGCTCTGGGAGCCGCCTCCTGCCACCCGCAATCGGGTGATGCGGACTCCGCTGCGTTTTTCTATGCGCTCCTTGCCCTCGCGCAGGGAGTAGGCGAGCCCTTCAAGAATGGCGCGATAGAGGTGGGCGCGGGTATGAACGTCGCCGAAACCAATAATTGACCCTTTGGCCTCTGGCCCCGGCTGTTTTACACCTGGAGACCAGTAGGGTTGCAGCATCAGGCCCATGGATCCGGGCGGCACGGCCGTCACCAGTTCGTCAAAGAGAACCTCTGGCGCCACGCCCCGGTCCCGGGCGATACGCTCCTCCCTCAGTCCGAATTCCCTCTTGAACCAGGTCACCATCCAGAAGCCCCGGTAGATCATTACTTCAGTGCAGTAGTGGCCGGGCACCGCCGAGGGGTAGGGAGGCATGAATCGCGTCGGCTCGACGTAGCGATTGCTAGTGGTGTTGATCGTTGCCGTGGTGCCGTAGCTCAGGCAGCCGATATCCGGGCTGATGCCGCCTGAGCCCAGCACTTCGCAGGCTTTGTCAGACGCTGCTGCCAGCACGGGGAGGCCGGCCGGCACACCCAGGTGCTCGGCGGCGCTGGGCAGCAGGGGACCGATGGTTTCGCCCGGCGCGACCAGTTCGGGCAACATCGCAGGGGTCACGGGCAGGATCTGCCATTTGAAGTCCCGGGAAGCCGCCCAGCGGTGGTGTTTGTAGTCAAACGGCAGGTAACCCACCTGGCTGCCGGTGGAATCCCTGAATTGCCCGGTCAGGCGATAGTTGAGGTAGCCGGACAGCAGCAGGAACTTTTCGGTCGCCGCCCAGATGTCCGGCTGGTTCTGGCTGATCCAGTTGGCCTGGGCGTTTTGCCTGAACCGGCTGATGGTCTCTTCAAGGCCGAGAAGTTTGAATGCCCATCCCCAGGGTGCTTTCAGTTTGCCTTTTAACTCGGCGTGTCTTTGATCAAGCCAGATGATAGCGGGCCGCAGGGGTTCACCGTGTTTATCCAGATTCACCACGGTTCCCCGTTGGGTGGTGAGAGTGATCCCGACGACCTGGTCCGGACTTGCACCGGTTGTGTTCCAGAGCGTCTCGCAGGCTTTGCCGAGCTGCTGCCAGAAGTACTCCGGGTGTTGCTCGGCCCATCCAGGGTGGTCCGAAAAGTAGGCCTCGATCTCCTGCTTGCCCTTGCCATGCAAGTTACCCTTGGCGTCGAAAAGCAGGGCCCTTACGCTTTGGGTGCCGTTATCAATGGCAAGAATCAGAGGGTCTTTCGGCATCAGAACGGCGCGCCTGATGCTGTGGGAACGTCAGGAATGGAGTAAGCGGTTTTCCACAGGGCCAGATAACGTTCAACCTCTTTCTGCCACCGGCGCCCATCCCAGCCCAGAGCCCCCAGACAATGCTGCTTGACCTGCGGCAGCAGCCCGTAGCCGCCATCTTGCAGTGTCAGGCCCAGGCGGGTTCTGCGGAGCATCAGGTCATCGAGATGAATGACATCCTCGTTGGACGCTGCCCATACAACCTCGGCCCACAGCAGATCGGAGTCCGGAACTGCCTCAATGGAGCCCCCGTTGAGCACTTGCGGTAGTTGATCACCATAAAAGCCGTGCAGCCGTCGCCATTGTAGAGCCCCAATATCGTCTGGCCGGGCAGGGGCGCTGGACTGGGCAAATACCGGCTCCGAATTCGCCCGTAGCGAGAAATCCGGCAAGTGGTGGGTAGCATGGTTCAGCACTTCGCGGGCTATCACACGAAACGTGGTCAGCTTGCCGCCGGCAATACTGATGAGCCCCTGGTCCTGCCAGATTACGTGCTCACGGTTCTCCTTCGAGGGCTTTAGACCCTTGCTCTTGCCCTGGGTCACCACCGGTCGGACGCCGGACCAGCTGGAGACGATATCGCTAACTTCGACAGGCGAGCCTGGAAACAGCTTTCGGGCGGCAGCCAACAGATACTCGATTTCAGATTCGGTAACCACGGGCTCCCTATCAAGGCTGTCCTCGTGGTCCAGGTCGGTTGTACCCAGCACGGTTTTGCCCTGCCAGGGAAAGACGAACACCGGCCTTCGATCCTCCGGGTGCAGGCACGCCACCGAACAGGAAACGGGCAACACCTGAAAGGGCAGCACAAGATGGCTGCCCCGCAAGGGTCGTATACGTTCGCCCTGATTACCCGAGGGCCGCAGGTTCCCGGCCCAGGCTCCGGTCGCGTTAATTACAAGCGGCGCAGTGACGGTCAGCGTTTTGCCCCCGCCGGACCCCGTTTCCTCAAGCGCCACACCCCGGACTTCGCCGTCGTCATTTCTCAGGATGGACACGGCGCGTACATAGTTCAGACAAAGGGCACCGTCCTTGCGAGCCTCGGCAAGCACTCGCAGGACCAGGCGGGCATCATCGGTTACGGCATCGGTGAACCCGCTAGCGCCGACCAGCCTGTTCTGGCTCAGGCCCGGCGCCCATTGCAGTGTCTGGCCGGGAGACAGGCGTTGCCGAGACTTCCGGCCGGCCAAGGCATCGTAGGCCCAGAGCAGACCAGCCATAACCTTGGGGCCGGGGAATTCTCCCTGGTAGTGGGGCATTACAAAGTGAAGGGGATCAACCAGACCCGGTGCCTCGTCCAGCAAGCGCTGGCGTTCCCGCACAGCCTCCCGCGTCAGGGCATAATGGCCGCCGGCCAGGTAGCGAAGGCCACCGTGGACCATTTTCGATGACCGGCTGGAGGTGCCCCAGGCGAAGTCAGCCTGTTCAACCAGCAGGGTACGTAGGCCACTGCCTGCAGCCTCCCGTGCGACACCGGCGCCGGTGATACCGCCGCCAATGACCACCAGGTCAAACTCTCCGTTGCCATGTTCAAGTGAGCCAAGCAAGGACCTGCGCCTTTCAATCGAGCTTTGCGGAACCATAGGCGCGCCTCCTCAGGAGTTGTCTTGGGACTGCGTGGCGTGTCCTATCAGCGTCCCGGGGTTAAGACGGCCTTCAGGGTCAAACACATCACACAGTGAGCGGATGGCCAGCATTCCCAAGGCACCTTTTTCCACCTGCAGATAGGGCGCGTGATCCTTGCCGACACCGTGCTGATGGCTGATGGTGCCGCGGTTGTTGACGATCAGTTCCGAGGTGCTGTGTTTGAGCCGGCGCCAGCGTTCCAGTGTGGTCTCATAATCCGGACCGGCGCGGAACACATAGGTGGTATAGAGACTGCAGCCCTGGGGATACAGGTGGGACAGATGGGTGAATACGTGCACCTTCTCGTCGTCGCTGCCCAGTCCCTGCCGTAGATTGCCTTCCACCAGCCCCAGCAGGTTGTCGACGTTGTCCCAGTCGGTAGCGGTTTCAAGGGTGTCCACCACATAGCCCAGATGCCAGAGAGCTTCCCGGAGATAGGGCATGGTGAAGCGCTTTTCCGCCCACTTGGCCCCCAGGTGGGTACCGGTATAGACCGCACCATGGGCGGCGCAGACTTTGCGGGCCAGCTTTAGAGCGCTGCGGCACTGGCCGCGACTACCGGTCACTCCGAGGGTCATCATGCATTTGTCCGAGCCCGCGCCCCTGATGCCGAGGTAGCGTTCCAGCATGGCGATAAGCCCGGGGTGGCCGGCAAGCGCGAGTTGGGTTTCAGTTTCCACCGCATTACTCAGTCGAAGCATGGATAACTGAATTTTGCCCTGCACCAGTCCCCGTGCTGCCGTTCGTGCCTTATCCCAGCTCGGTAAGAACAGTACATGGAAGCTTTCGTGGTCGGGCAGGGGTGTGATCCTGACTTTGACGTCGGTGATAAACCCTAGGCGCCCCTCCGAGCCCAGGACCATCTCACGGATGTCCGGGCCCGCGCTGGACGCGGGTATGGTGGGAATCTCAAGAGAACCCTGGAAGGTCTCGACCCGGCCTCCGGCGAACATCTGCTCGATACGGCCGTAGCGAAGTGACTGCTGGCCGCTGGACCGGCTCGCCACCCAGCCGCCCAGGGTGGACAGTTCAAAAGACTGGGGAAAATGGCCAAGAGTGTAGCCGTGGGCCCTCAGCTGTGACTCGACCAGGGGGCCGGGGGTCCCTGCTCCGAAAGTGGCGATCTGGCTTTCCCGGTCAAGGTCCAGCAGGCGGTTCATCGCGCCCATATCCACGGTGATCACCGGGTTGTCGCCTTGTGCCGGGTTGATGTGGCCGGCCACGCTGGTGCCGCCCCCATAGGGTATCAGCACGACGCCGTGACGGTTGGCGTAGGCCAGCAGATCCCGGATCTCCTGGGCATTTACGGGTGTCGCCACCCCATCCGGGAAGGGGTCGATCCGCCCACTGCGCATGGCAAGCCAGTCCGGCAGGCTCTGGCCCCGGGCATGGCGGACACGGGTTTCGGCGCTGGTGTCTATTAACTGATCGGGTTCGATCCGGCTTTGCGGAACCTTCGCACAGACCGCCTCCAGGGAGGCGTCGGGCAGGGGCTCACCAGGGCCAACGCGCTCTACCAGGAACTCCCTGCCTGCCGGCGGCAGGTCCAGGTGGAAGCTGTCGTCGCCCCAGCCATTCCAGCGTCGCATGGTGATCTACTCCTGTGGTCATGTTTGGTACAAAGGTTGGATGCCAGAGAGTGTAGCGGTATTCTCGCCTGTTACAGTATCGGATCACGACAACCGGTCTGACATTTACCGACATGTTTTTTCGAACAGCATTTGCATAAACCCTTGGGGGACAGCATGGGCTCAGGCCTTTCCAGCGTAGTCAGAGGCAATGAGTTACCAACGGGTCTCCAGGTCATCCACGCCAACCGGCTCGAGGATCTTCGGGCGCTTACCGTCGAGGTGATCCGTCGTTTCCCCCTGGCGCCTCTCGAAGACGAAGTGTTTCTGGTCCACTCCAACGGTATTGCTCAATGGCTGAAACTCGCCCTGGCAAGGGATGAGGATGACCCGGAGCTGGCCGGGGTCGGCATTGCTGCCGGCATGACGTTTTCATTGCCCTCCCGTTTTCTCTGGCAAGTGTACCGGGCTGTGCTGGGAGATAATGCAGTGGCCAGGCAGTCTCCCTATGACAAGAACCGCCTGACCTGGCGGTTGATGCGGTTGCTTCCGCAGGTCAGGCACGAGCCCGTATTTGCACCGCTAAGCCGTTTTCTGGACGGCGAGGAACCCGACCGGCGGCTCTACCAGCTGGCTGACCGGATTGCAGATCTGTTTGACCAGTACCAGGTCTACCGTGCCGACTGGCTGGACGCCTGGCGCCAGAATCAGGATACGGTCTCGGTCCGGAGCAGAACTGGCGTGCCCCTGCCTGAGGAGCAGTTATGGCAACCGGAGCTCTGGCGACGCCTTGACCAGGACATTGGCGAGGCCCCTGAGGCCGCCAGTCGCGCCGCAGTGCATACCCGGTTTATGGAGCAGACCGTCGACCTGAACCCCGACAATCGGCCCCAGGCAATGGCCCGGCGGGTGATTGTATTTGGCGTGTCGTCGCTGCCACAGCAGACCCTGGAAGTACTAAGCCGTCTGGGCCAGTCGTCCCAGGTCCTGTTATGTGTCCATAATCCGTGCCGCTATTTCTGGGCGGATATCGTGGAAGACAGGGACCTGCTTCGGGCCATCAACCGGCGCGGGCAACAGCGGACGGGTATGCCCGTGGTACTGGATGACAACAATCTTCACCTCCATGCCCAGCCGCTGCTTGCGGCCTGGGGCAAGCAGGGCAGGGACTACATTCGCCTGCTGGATGAATACGACGATCAGGCCGCCTATGCCCATTGGTTCGATCGCATCGATCTATTTGATTCACCGGTACAGTCCCGGGCTGAGGCAACCCTGTTGCAGTCGCTTCAGGATGACATTCTCAACCTGCGACCAGTCGCTGAAGCCTGTCAGCCCATGCCGGCAAACTTCAGTGGCGACGGCTCCATCGTGTTTCATAGTGCCCACGGGCCCCAGCGTGAGGTCGAAATCCTCCAGGACCAGTTACTGGCAGCCTTTAACGGTGACCCGGACCTGAAGCCCCAGGACATCATTGTGATGGTGCCGGATATCAATGCCTACGCGCCCCATATCCAGTCGGTGTTCGGCCAGATGGCCCTAGACGATGACCGCTATATTCCCTTTACCATCTCTGACCAGGGCCAGCGACACCAGGTGCCCGTCCTGGTCGCCCTGGAGAAACTGCTGGGCTTGCCGGATTCAAGGCTTGCGGTCAGTGACGTGCTGGATCTTCTGGATGTGCCGGCGGTGCGGGACAGGTTCGGCCTCACCGAATCCGATCTGCCCACTCTTCACGACTGGATTGAGGGAGCCAACATTCGCTGGGGCCTGAGTGCAGGGCAGCGTCAGTCGCTGAACTTGCCCGGCGGGCTGGAACAAAACACCTGGCACTTTGGACTGCGTCGAATGCTGCTGGGTTACACGGTGGGTGATGGCCAGAGCTGGCAGAGCATTGAGCCCTACGGTGAGGTGGGCGGTCTCGAGAGCAGCCTGGCAGGCCAGCTTCACGATCTGATCCGGCTACTGGAACACCACTGGAAACTGTTATCGGAACGGCGCACCCCAGCGCAATGGGTAACAGCGCTTAATGGGCTTAAAGCGGATTTTTTTGCCGATCTTGACGGCCAGGACAGTCTCACGTTCAGCCGTCTGGAGCAGGTTGTCGGCGAGTGGCTGGACGCCTGCGAGGGCGGTGGCCTCGGCGGCGAGACATTGCCCCTCTCTGTGGTCCGGGATGTGTGGCTGGATGGGCTGGAAGAAGGTGGGCTTAGCCAGCGTTTCCTGGCCGGAAAGGTTAACTTTGCCACCCTGATGCCCATGCGGGCGATCCCCTTTTCCCACATTTGCCTGTTGGGGATGAACGATGGGGATTACCCTCGTACCCAGCCGCCCATGGACTTTGATCTCATGGCGCAGGACTACCGGCCCGGCGACCGGTCCCGCCGGGAAGACGACCGGTACCTGTACCTTGAGGCCTTACTGTCGGCACGAAAACAGTTTTATATCAGTTGGGTAGGGCGCAGTATTAATGACAACTCTGAACGGCCGGCCTCGGTTCTTGTGGCCCAGCTACAGGATCACCTGAACCTGATCCGACCCTTGACTGAGGCCGGCGAGGGCAATCAGCTGTCGGACCGGTTAACGACTGAGCATCCCCTGCAGCCCTTCAGTACAGCCTATTTCCAGGGCGCCAGCGAACTGTTCACCTACGCCCGGGAATGGCGGGAAGCTCATGATGGCGCAGCCTCAGCGGCTGGCAACGACCCTGACCAAAGCCTGGACGACATTCCTTCTGAGCTCCTGAAGGAACCGCTCACCTTTGCGGCGCTGGCCCGCTTTCTGCGCTTTCCGTCCGATGTATTTTTCCATCATCGCCTGGGGGCTCATTTCGATGAGCTAAGGCCCGCTGCGGAAGATGAAGAGCCTTTTGTGCTGGATGGCCTGAGCAACTGGGCATTGACCGATGAGCTGGTCCAGAAGGTTATAGGAAGGGACCCTGAGCCCGCCGGACTTGCCCAACGACTGGAGGCGCACATCAGCCACCAGGCTGGCCGTGGCGAGCTGGCCCAGGGAGGCCCGGGCCGGCTGCAGCAGCGCCATCTGGAGAAGGACCTGCCTGATCTTGCCGAGCGCTATCGCACACTTGTGGAGCAGTTTCCCGCGATTCTGGATCTGCAACTGGTGAGTCTTACTGCGGAAACCGGCGAGCACCGGGTTGTGCTTGAGGATTGGCTGCCTAACCTCCGGCAGGCACCTGACGGCACCCTGGCACAGCTCATTCTCAGCAGCAGTGGCCTGACCACCAATCGCAATCAGTATAAATGGACCCATCTGCTGAAGCCCTGGGTGCTCCATCTGGGAGCCAACCTGGCCTGCAGCAGTGGCGTTCGCACCTTTCTGGTGAGCAAGGCCGGAGACGTTGAGCTCAGACCCATGGCTTCGGATACGGCCCGCCTGCACCTGGAGACCGTTATGGGGGCCTGGCTCACCGCTCTTGGGAGTCCAATGCCCCTGGGCGCAAAAACGGGCTTTGCCTGGCTGATAAAGGACCAGGCCGGGGACCCCGACCGGGCCATCCGTGATGCCTGCACAGCGTATGAGGGGGGCTACCAGGTGACTGGCGAGGCAGGCGAGGTAGCATCACTGGCCCGAGCCTACCCGGACTTCGAGGCCTTGCTGGCACAAACCACTTTTACCGATTGGGCGCGAAAGCTGTACCTGCCACTCTGGCAGAACGTGAAGGATCAAGGAGTGCGAACATGACCACAAAGGCGTCCCCGTCACCCGGTCAGCATGGCAAAAAGGGCACAACAGCGAGTGCAACAGCGAGTGCGACAGAGGGCCAAACAGATTCGGCCATGGAGCCACTGCGCTTTCCACTTCACGGCAGCCGCCTGA
Source organism: Marinobacter salicampi (assembly GCF_011074795.1). Taxonomy (GTDB): domain Bacteria; phylum Pseudomonadota; class Gammaproteobacteria; order Pseudomonadales; family Oleiphilaceae; genus Marinobacter; species Marinobacter salicampi. Next base: position 54,918 of record NZ_JAAMPF010000023.1, on the reverse strand, counting down.
TCGAGGCCAGCGCAGGTACCGGCAAAACCTTCACCATAGCGTTGCTGTATGTTCGTCTGATTCTGGGCCACGGAGACATTGGTGGTTTCGGGCGCGCGCTTACCCCGAGAGACATTCTGGTGGTGACCTTTACCGAGGCTGCCACCAAGGAGCTGAGGGACCGGATACGCAAACGCCTTGCGCAAGCTGCCGATGTCTTTCGGGCCGACCCTCAGAGCGGCAGAGGCTTTCCATCCGGCAGTGACCTGTTGCAAGACCTTCGTAACGAGTATCCGCCTGAGCAGTGGCCAGGGCGTTCGCGTCTGCTGCAACTGGCGGCGGAGTCCATGGACGAGGCTGCGGTTCACACCATCCATGGCTGGTGCAACCGGATGCTCAAGGAGCACGCTTTCGACAGCGGCGGTCTGTTTAATCAGAGCCTCGAAACAGACGATGGCCAGCTGCTGGGCGAAGTCACCCGGGATTACTGGCGCACCTTTGTGACAGAGCTTGACTGTGATGAAGCCGAAGCCTACCTGGCCTCTGTACGCTCGCCGGCGGATCTCCAGGGCCGTGTAAGAAGCCTGCTCAAGCTCCATGAAGCCCTGCCGCCAGCCCAGGGCAGCCCCAGGGAACTGTTGTCCGCGCGTATTGCCGAACGACGTGAGGTATTTGACTCGGTGAGGGGGCAGCTCGCTGACCAGGCAACCGACTTCATGGGAATTTTTCTCGAGGCCAAGGCCGGGAAACAGGTTAACGGCAGCAAAATACGTCAGGATCGCCTCAAGGACTGGCTCGACCGGCTAACCCTGTGGTGTCAGACAACGGATATGGCTCCGCCGGACCTGACCGACGCAGCCTGGCACCGGCTGTCCTGCGAGGGTCTTGAGGAAGCCTGGAAAGGAGCCCAGGCGCCTACGGATCACCCGTTGATTCACTCGATGGCAAGAGTTGAGGCCCAGCGGGCGCTGTCGGTGCCCGCCGAGCTGTTCTGGCTTCACGCTACCCACTGGATTGCCGGACGCCTGGAGAAAGAAAAAAACCGGCGCGGTGAGATGGGATTTGACGACCTTCTGACCCGGCTTGACGGAGCCCTGCGCCAGGATGAAAGCGGACGTCTGGCCCGAACCATCCGAGCCCAGTTCCCCGTTGCGATGATTGATGAGTTCCAGGACACCGACCCGGTGCAGTATCGGATCTTTGATGCCGTCTATGGCATTGCGGACAACAATTCTGAGCTCGGGATCTTTATGATCGGCGACCCCAAGCAGGCCATCTACAAATTCCGCGGCGCCGACATCCATACCTATCTCAAGGCCCGCGCCGCCACGGACGGGCGCCATGTCACCCTGCCCAGAAACTTTCGTTCTTCGGCAGATCAGGTGGCTGCCAGTAACCGGGTATTCAGCTTCGCCGAGACACGTCAGCGGCAAGGGGCTTTCCTGTTTCGCTCCGAAACCGACGCAGACGGGAAAGACAACCCGTTGCCCTTTGTTGAAGTCAGTGCCCAGGGCCGTCCTGAGGGGCTTGTTATTGAGGGCGCCTCATATCCTGCCATAACATTCTGGAGCCACCAGAACACCGACAACAAAGGTGATGTCGAACAGAGGGTTGCCAATGCTTGTGCAAGTGAAATAGCAAGACTACTGACCCTTGGAATACAGCAAAAGGCAGGATTTTCCGCGGCCCGGGGCAGCCATGGTGACAGCCAAACAAGCGGCGGCAGGTTTGCACCCTTGCGCTCCTCGGATATTGCCATTCTGGTAAACAAAGGCTCCGAAGCACACCTGATCAGGACCGCTTTATCGGAGCGCGGGGTCAAGAGCGTCTATCTGTCTGACCGCGCCTCGGTTCTTAATACGCCCGCAGCGAGGGACATACTTCGATGGCTGGAAGCCTGTGCCGAGCCCGAGCGGGATCGTCTGGTCAGGGCCGCATTGGCGACAGCGACCCTGGACTTACCCTGGTCCCGACTGGACGAACTAAGGCGCAACGAACTGGACTGGGAGCTGGAAATCGAGCGCTTCCGTTTGTTACGGGTCGTCTGGCGAGAGCAGGGCGTCCTGGCCATGGTCCGCCGGATTCTCACCGCCTTTGAGGTGCCCTCCCGTCTGCTGAAGGCCGGCAATGGTGAACGGATACTGACGGATGTGCTTCACATTGCCGAACTGCTGCAATCCGAAAGTCAGGAAGTCGACGGCGAGCAGGCCCTGATCCGGCGACTGGCAGACATGATTGCGGAAACCCGGGGCGAAGCAGAAGCACTGCAGGTCCGGTTGGAAAGTGATGCGGACCTGGTTCAGGTGGTGACGGTTCATAAATCGAAGGGACTGGAATATCCCCTGGTGTTCCTGCCGTTCGGCAGCAGTTGCCGCCCGACCGCAAAAAAGGACAGCCCGCTGACCTGGCACGATGACAACGGCAAGCTGCAGATGAGCTTTGAGTGCAATGATCTTAACCTGGCCCTGGCCGACCGTGAGCGCCTGGGGGAGGATATTCGTAAGCTGTACGTGGCCATGACCCGAGCCCGCTACGCAACCTGGGTCGGCGCTGCCGAAATGAAAGGCGAAGAGCTGAGGGGAGCATTGGGCTACCTTGCCGGTGCAGGACCAGACACCTCCCTGCACGAAGGCCTTGAGGCAATGGTCGGAGACGAACCGGCGATGGCGCTTGAAGGTCTGCCTGTCATCACTGGCGAGCGCTACCAGCCCCCCGAGCCACCTGAACTGACGCCCGCACTGAGGCCCGTCAGGGCCGCGCGCGTGCACTGGTGGATTGCCAGTTATTCGGCCATCCAGTACCACCTTGTGGACCTGGAACGTGATCTTCCTCGGCCGCCGTCCTCGATTCCCGAGCCCGAAACCGCCGCTGCCGAACGTCAGTTGGAGGAAACCGACCGGCCGAGGGAGGTCCATGCCCGACCGGTCAGGCACCCAAACCCCGCCGGGCGTCGGATCCACGGTTTTTACCGGGGCGCAGAGCCCGGCACTTTTCTTCATGGGCTACTGGAATGGTGTGCCGAACCGGCGTTTTCCACAGTGAGTGCCAGGGAACAGGAACTTGCGGACATGTTGCTGCAGCGGTGCGCCGTAAGAGGTTGGGAAGCCTGGGCGCAGCCACTTGCGAACTGGCTCGCCGATATGATCGCGACACCTCTGCAGTTGCCCCGACAGCCTGATGGCAGCGAGGCCAGGGTGGCCCTGGAAGCCCTGAAGCAGAGCGTTCCGGAAATGGAGTTCTGGTTCGCCACGGACCAGGTCCAGACGGCGGAACTTGATCGCCTGGTCCGGAACCATACCTTACTTGCTGCTCCGGAAACCGTGCGCTCCGGCCGACCTGAAGCCGATCCGCTGCTGCTGAACGGCATGCTCAAAGGGTTTATCGACCTGGTATTCGAGCACGGCGGCCGCTACTACGTGGCTGATTATAAGTCCAACTACATCGGGCCCGACGATGCCGCCTATACCACAGAAGCCATGGCTGGTGTGGTGGCGGACAAGCGATACGACCTTCAATATGCCCTGTATCTTCTTGCTTTACATCGTCTTCTGAAAGCACGCCTTGTCGATTATGACTATGATCGCCATATAGGGGGCGCGGTTTACATTTTCCTGCGGGGTAACCATTCGCCGGGCGGTGGCGTTCACTGCGATCGACCTGATCGGGCCCTGATTGAGGCACTGGACCGGCTGTTCCGTGGCAAACCCGCCTCCCAGTCGAGCAGCAACCTTACGGAGGCGGACCAATGAGCCCTGAACAGTTTGAGCTGGGCCTGGAACAGCCGGGTGAAGGCAGCGTACAACCTGATGCCGGAATCCGGTCTGAACAGGGCGTAGCTGAACTCGCGCCGGGACGACATGCGCTTGCCAGTGTTGACGCCCTGATTGATCTGTTGCAGCGCTGGGTCGATCTTGGCTGGCTGAGACCATTGGATGTGGCTCTGGCCCGCTTCTTGGCGCAAGAGGCCCAGGAAGCCGGTCAGCCCGCCTCTCCACTTCTGCTGCTGGCCATCGCGCTTGCCTCACACCAGCTCGGGCGGGGCCACGTCTGCCTGGATCTTAACGGTATGGTGCAGCATGGGTTTAACGACGCCCTGTCGCTTCCCCCAGAAGACGAAGCCGCGCCGGAGCAAAGTCTTTTGCCTTCAGAAATCCTGGCACAGGTTAGCCTCGAGCAATGGCGGGAAGCACTGGCCCACCCGTTGCTGGTGACAGGCGGAGCGGGCGTGGACACCGGGAAAACACCACTGGTACGCGATGGCCTGCGGCTCTATCTGAGGCGCTACTGGCAATACGAGCAGGTGATCTCCCACCAGATCACATCTCGGCTCAGTCTACCTGGCCTTCTTCAGGCGCCAGACAGCGACCCTGCTGTGGTACTTCGGTCAGCTCTGCAATCACTGTTTCCCAGTTCGGGCGATGACACCAGCGCAGACTGGCAGCGCATCGCCTGTGCCAATGCGGCGCGCCTTAACTTCAGCGTGATTACCGGTGGCCCGGGCACAGGCAAGACCACCACCGTCGTCAGGCTACTGGCAGCCCTGCAGTGCGTCGCGATGGCAAAAGACTCCGGTGCGCGGCCCCTTCGCATCCGGCTCGCAGCGCCAACTGGCAAGGCTGCAGCACGGCTAAACGAATCGATATCAAACGCCGTGGCTAAGCTGGACCTGTCGGGCTTGCCCCGGGCTCACGAGCTGAAAGAGGCCATTCCAACCTCGGTCACAACGCTCCACAGGTTGTTGGGCAGCCTGCCGGGGTCACGGCAGTTTCGCCATCATCGCCATAACCCGCTGGTGCTGGACACCCTGGTGATTGACGAAGCGTCGATGGTCGATATCGAGATGATGGCCTCAGTACTGGAGGCCATGCCGCCCAGGGCGCGGTTGATTCTACTGGGCGACAAGGACCAGCTGGCGTCTGTGGATGCCGGGGCAGTCCTTGGGGAATTATGCCAGCGGGCTGCTGACGGCCACTACAGTGAGCAGACAGCAACCTGGCTGGCGCAGGTGGCCGGCCAGACCGTTGAGCCGGGTCTGGTTGACAGCAAAGGCGAGCTGCTGGATCAGGCCGTCACACTCTTGAGAAAAAGCTTCCGGTTTGCTGAAACCAGCGGTATCGGGACCCTGGCACAATCGGTCAATGCCGGGGCCGGACTACGGAGACTGAAAGGCCTGTTCAACGAAGGCTTCAGTGATATAGCGCTGGTGCGTCTGCAAAAAGCCGGTCGGGACAGCGCAATCTGTCGCCACGCCATTGAGGGCGGGGCAGAGCATTTTGTGTCAACAGCTGAGCAGCAGTCATCGCCAGTGGGTTATCGCCACTATCTCGCCGAAATGCTCCGCTTGCGTCCCCCGACCACCGCGCCCCTGCAGGAATTTGATGCATGGGCCCGGGCACTGCTTGAGGCTTACGGGCAGTTTCAGCTTCTCTGCGCGCTCAGACGAGGGCCCTATGGAGTGGAAGGGCTGAACGAGGTGATCGCAGACGCTTTGCATCGGGCCGGTCTTATCCGATCGGCTCACGGCTGGTACCCGGGCCGGCCTGTGCTTGTGACCCGGAATGATTACAGCCTGGGCCTGATGAATGGTGATGTCGGCCTGACCCTTGAGTTACCCGCAAGGCTCTGGGCATCAAATCAGGAGGCTATTGACCCTGAAACCCTTGTGCAGCGGGTCGCCTTCGCAGCCACTGACGGTTCAGCAGGTATACGATGGGTGCTGCCCAGCCGCTTGCAGGCAGTAGAAACCGTCTATGCCATGACCGTCCATAAAGCCCAGGGCTCCGAGTTCAGCCATGCCAGCCTGGTGCTACCGGACAAGCTCAACCCGGTCCTTACCAGAGAGCTGGTCTATACCGGGATCACCAGGGCCAAGCATTGGTTCAGCCTGCTACTCCCCGATGAGCGGGTGTTTGAATACGCGGTCAAGCGACAGGTGTTACGGACCTCAGGCCTCGGTCGAGCACTGGGGGTCAAGTAAGGGGGCTAACTTTCTAGTGGCCTTGCGGGAATGGTTATCGCAGGGAATCGATCAGCCGGCTGTTAAGGTCCACCCAGCGGCTGAGTCGTTCCGGCGTACCGATCCTTTTACCGGGCCCACGCTGTTTGTTCAGCCAAAGGCCTTCACCGTTGAAGCTGTAGACAGGCTCAAGGTCCGGGCGCTCCGAAGCCGGGCGTATTTCATTGATGAGATTATCGAGAATAAGCGGTTCAGCATCCGGGGTGGGATACCAGGCCAGCACCATGTGGGCCTGGTTCAGCTCCAGTGCCTTGACATACATGATCCGTAGTTGGGCGTCGGGGACGCCCATGGCCTTGAGTGTGACGTATTTGCTGATTGAAAAGTCTTCGCAGTCGCCACCATTGGTCGCGAGCATTTCCACCGGTGTTGCCCAGTAGTCCTCCTCACCCCAGTGCTTTATGTCGTCAACAAACTGCACACGGTTGAAGAAAGAATTAACCAGTTGTAGCTGGCGCTCAACAGGCGCGCTAGCCGCGACAGCGCTGAGATGTTCCCATCGCTTGAGACGGTCGGTGGCTTCCGTCCCGAACTCCGCTTCTATGTATTCGAGCAGGTCGGAGCTGAGGTCGACCGCGACCACAGTCGATGCCCCGAGTATGAGCGCAAAACACAGATGACGGAGTCGTGAATGCAGGCAATGGACCATGGCCAGCACTTAGTTATTATTCTGTCGCAGGCGTTCCCTCAACTGTTCCAGGCGTTGGCGAATTTCCTCTCGCCTTTGTTCGGAGGGGTCGCTACCGCGCGTAGAGCCGCCTGCCTGGGCCTGTGGCGCAGACTCCTGTTCGACAGCTGCGGGCTGGGAGTCATTGGCGGCGATTGAAAGTCCGGCCCGGTCGTCGGTCTCAGGGAAATAGAGATTTTCCAGCTTGCCGCCCCGCTCGAGAATGACCCGCTGCGGATGAATCGCCCTCAGTGTGGCGTTGCCAGGCAATTCGTCCCCTTTGACATAGGCTTCAGTCCTGCCGGTCGAGTCTTCTATGAGCGCGCTGGCAGGGTATTCCCCGTCGGCTGACAGGGCGCCACGAAGGAAAAGTCGCAAATTGGTCTCCGGCAGGTTTTCGGTGTCGAGCTCTTTGGTTTCATTTTCCGGATCAAGTTCCCCGAAAAGGTCAATGGACGCCAGCCGGATGTCGGGCACCGGGTTCATCTCCGAGGCGGCTCGCTCGGTCAAGCCATCCGAATCGGCGACAGGACCCAGCTTGTCGCCGGACCAGACCTGATAGGCCTGCCAGGACAGACTGCCGATCATCGCTGCGGTGACCAGAACGACGGCCAGCAAAGGTAGCCGTGAGGTGGTAAATGCCATTGTTTTCCTTACTCGTCCGGGCGGAGCCTAGGCTCCAATGTAGCAGGTTTTCTTCAAGTATAACGAGGCCGGCGTCCAGAACGGAAAACTGCTTGTCAGCAGAGTCCTGAGCCGGTCTGATTTATCCTTCAGAAATGCCGGATCGCCCAACTTTTTTTACCGATCCTGTGGTAGCCTCTTGGATTGATCCAGCTGATAAGACCCTCCAGGTTGTGAGCATACGAGGACGACGTTGAACATAGAAGCAGAAGTGCAGCCACAAGATGCCCCGGTCGGGCGATTGCCCTTTACGTTCGCAAAACGAAATGGGGTGATTCTAACCCGCGACGATCAGGGTGGGGCATTGGTATTAGTACGGCCGGGCGCGCAACACTCGGCCCTGGCTGAGGCCAACCGTGTCAGCGGAGGCAGGGCACGCTTTGAACCTATTGCACCGGAAGCTTTCGACGAAGCCCTCAACGCGGCGTACCAGAATGATTCCGCCGAGGCCATGCAGATGGTCGAGGGCATCGGCGACGATATGGACCTAGCCTCGCTGGCTGATTCCGTTCCGGAGACTGAAGATCTCCTGGAGCAGGAAGACGACGCCCCGATTATCCGGCTGATCAACGCCATCCTTGCTGAAGCGGTCAAGACCGGAGCTTCAGATGTTCACATAGAAACCTATGAAAAGCGGTTGGTGGTTCGATTTCGGGTGGACGGTGTTTTGAGGGAGGTGGTCCAGCCCAAGCGGGCACTGGCGCCACTTCTGGTATCGCGGATCAAGGTCATGGCGAAACTGGACATTGCCGAGAAGCGGGTGCCACAGGACGGCCGGATTTCCCTTCGCGTAGCCGGCCGTGAAGTGGATATCAGGGTCTCTACCATGCCATCGTCCAACGGCGAGCGTATCGTACTCCGATTACTCGATAAGCAGGCCGGCCAGATCCGCCTCGAATCGCTCGGGATGGGTGAACGTGATCTCAAGATCCTGCGCAAGCTAATCTATCGCCCTTACGGCATTTTACTGGTTACCGGTCCCACCGGCTCTGGTAAGTCGACGACTCTGTACGCCGCGCTTCAGGAGATCAACGATCGCTCCCGCAATATCCTGACGGTCGAAGACCCTATCGAGTACAACCTGCCGGGCATCGGCCAGACCCAGGTAAACCCGAAGGTGGAAATGACGTTTGCCCGGGGGCTGCGGGCAATTCTTCGTCAGGATCCGGATGTGGTGATGATTGGTGAGATCCGGGATCTGGAAACCGCGGAAATTGCGGTGCAGGCCAGTCTTACCGGCCACCTGGTCCTGTCGACCCTGCACACCAATACCGCCGTTGGCGCCATTACCCGGCTTATGGATATGGGCATCGAGCCATTCCTGATCTCATCCAGTCTGGTGGGCATTGTCGCCCAGCGTCTGGTCAGGGTGCTGTGCGAGGAGTGCAAGATCCCGTACACACCGACGGCCGAGCAGTGCGAGTTCCTCCAGCAGGACGAAGCAAACCCGCCGACCATCTACCGGGCAGGGGGTTGTGACACCTGTAACCAGCAGGGTTATCGCGGCAGGATGGGTATTTACGAAGTCGTGGAAGTAACCGACGAGCTCACCGCGTTGATCCACAGGCGGGCGGGCGAGCTTGAACTTGAGCATGAGGCCAGGAAGAACGGACCGAGCATTCACTCGGATGGGGTCGCAAAAATACTGGAAGGCGCGACCACCATGGAAGAAGTTCTACGAGTGACTCACCGGAGCTAGCCGAATGCCTGCATTTGATTACAAGGCCCTGGACCCGAAAGGCAAGCAGAAACAGGGGGTTCTGGAGGCTGATAGCGCCAGGGCGGTCCGGCAGCAGCTACGGGAGCTGGGCCTTGCGCCCCTGGCGGTGGAGCCCGCGGTTGAAAAGCGTTCCCGCACCAGTCCTTTGACTGGTCGTGGCAAGCTGAGTCCGCCGGACCTTGCCCTGGTGACTCGCCAGCTTGCCACGCTGATACAGTCAGGCATTCCGATTGAGCAGGCCCTGTCAGCCGCGGCCCAGCAATCGGAGAAGCCCAGTGTCAAGGGAATGATGATTGCCATCCGTGCCAAGGTAATGGAAGGCTACACTCTGGCGGACAGCCTGGGTGAGTTTCCCCGGGCCTTCCCGCGCCTCTATCGCTCAACGGTGGCGGCAGGGGAACATGCCGGCCACCTGGACCTGGTACTGAACCGATTGGCTGACTATACCGAAAGCCGCCAGGAAGCCCGCCAGAAAATCCAGCTGGCAGCGATTTACCCCATCATCCTGAGCTTCGTCGCCATTGCCATTGTGGTGTTCCTGCTGACCTATGTGGTGCCGGACATTATCGAAGTCTTTGTTCGCCAGGGTCAGGAGCTGCCAACGTTAACCAAAGTTATGCTGGCAATATCGGAATTTCTGGCGACTTTTGGTGTCTACCTGCTGGTCGTCATTATTGCCTGCATCCTGCTTTTCCGCATGGCTCTGCGCAAGCCGGCGAACCGGCTCCGGTTCCATCGGGCATTGCTGAATATGCCTCTGGTATCGGGTATGGTTCGCGGGGTCAGCACGGCCCGTTACGCCAGCACCCTGAGCATCCTGACCACCAGCGGCGTACCTCTGGTTGACGCGATGCGGATAGCCGGTGAAGTGCTCTCCAATGACTATCTTCGCCAGGAACTCAGGGGGGCGGCCCAGCGCGTCAGCGAAGGGGGCAGTCTGCACCGGTCTCTGAACCAGACCGGTTATTTCCCGCCCATGATGCTGCACATGATTGCCAGTGGCGAGGCCAGCGGCGAACTGGACAGTATGCTGGAGCGGACAGCGCGGATGCAGGAAACCACCCTGCAGGCGAAGATCGCTGCAATCGTGGGCCTGTTTGAGCCCATGATGCTGCTGGTTATGGGCGTGGTGGTGCTGATCATCGTGTTGGCAATCATGCTTCCCATCCTGAATATGAGTAATCTTGTGGGCTGACGGCCCGCCAAAATGAACAGGTGACAAGAGAGTGACAAAGATGAACAAGGCAACACAGCAGCGCGGCTTCACGCTGATAGAAATCATGGTGGTGATGGTCATTCTGGGGCTGCTGGTCGCCATTGTGGCGCCCAACATCATGGGGCGCAGTGACCAGGCCAAGGTTACGGTAGCTAAAACGCAGATGAACAACATAGCTAATGCCCTGGACCTCTACCGGCTGGACAATGGCCATTACCCCTCGACCCAGCAGGGCCTTGAAGCGCTGGTGTCCAAGCCCAGCGGCAACCCCGAGCCCCGCAACTGGAACCCTGACGGCTACCTCAAGAATGTGCCCCAGGATCCCTGGAATTCAGAGTATCAGTACATCAGCCCCGGTGCCGAACGGCCGTATAACCTTTACACCTACGGCTCTGACGGCCGGGAAGGGGGCGAGGGAGACGCAGCGGATCTGAGCGTCTGGGACGTACAGGGATAAGCCAGCATGCCCGGGCGCAGTCACGTTTTCCGGCACAGTAATTTTCGCCGGTCTCGTAGCATCGGCTTCACGATGATCGAGATCCTGGTGGTCCTTATTGTCGTAGGCCTGCTCGCCGCTCTGGCAGTCGCCAATCTGGGCGGCAGCGCCCAGCACCGGGAAATGGAGAATACGGTCCGTGAGCTTTTCCTTCTGATGCAGACCGCATCGGAACAGGCCATCGTCACTAACCAGGAGCTCGGGCTGGTACTGGAAGACGACGGCTATCGCTTCGTGGTCTTCAATGACGAGGATCGCACCTGGACCGCCCAGTCAGAACGCCTGTTCCGCCCCAGAGCCTTTCCCGATGGCACGGTCATGACCCAGGTCATCGAAAACGATCTGCCAGCGCTCACCAGCGACGAGGATACGGTTCGACCCGAGATCGTGTTCTATTCCAGTGGCGAGGTCACGCCGTTCGAACTTGAGTTCTTTGGGCCCGGCCAGGACGAGTACTCCCATCTTCTTGAGTCCGACGGCCTTGACGGGATCCGCTGGCAGCGGCCGGGCGGCGACGTTGACGAGGTTCGGGCATGACCCGTACTCAATCCGGCTTTACCCTGATTGAAGTACTGGTCGCACTGCTGGTCTTCGGTCTTATTGCCACCGCCGCGTCAGAAGTGGGCAGCCAGTACATCGGCAGCTTTGAACGCATCCGGGACAAAACCCTCGCCAGCTGGGTGGCGGAAAACCGCATGGCCGAGCTACGTCTGGCTGAACGCGTACCGGACATATCGAAAACCACCAAGGAGCTCGACTACGGCCCCTACCGATGGCAGGTAACCACGGAGGTGAGCGCCACCGAAGAGGCCAGTATCCGCCGGGTCGACATCAACATTGCGCGCTTTGTTGAAAGCGGTGGCGACCCACGCTCCACTCACAGTCTGTCCGGTTTTCTTCGGGACCAGGGGCAATGAGAGCCTATTCAGCACCCCAGGCGGGCTTCACGCTCATGGAAGTGCTGGTCGCCATCACCATAACCGCGGTGATCGGACTGGGCGTCTGGCAGGTCATTTCCGGCATCATTCTGTCCCGGGACCGCGTAGACGTGGTGGCGAATGAGTTTGAGTCTATTCAACGGGCCTTTCTGCTGCTTGAACGGGACGTCCACCAGATCGTTAACCGGCCCATACGCAATATTTACGGCGATTTTGAACCCGCCCTGAGCAGTCGGGACGAAGCCTTTGCCCTGACACTGACACGCCAGGGCTGGCGTAATCCCCTGGGCCGAAAGCGTAGCGAACTGCAGAGATCCGCCTACGAACTGACAGGGGAGGAGCTCCACCGACGGTATTGGATTACCGTTGACCGGGGCCAGGAGGAGGAAAGCCAGAATCAGAAGCTCCTGGAGGATGTGACTGAATTCGACGTTCGCTTCATGGATCAGGAACGCAACTGGGTGGAGGACTGGCCTCCTCAGGATGATGGTGGTAACAACCCCAATCCCGGTTTGGGCCAGATCCAGGCCTTGCCCCTGGGCATCGAGCTCACCCTCACACATCGGCGATTCGGTGAACTGGTGCGGGTATTCTCCATGCCCGATTTTGACCGTGCCAGCGCCCAGGGCGAAGTCATGCAGGCAAACCAGCCACCCCCTGAAACCACAGACGAAGAGCCTCCCGAGGAAGAAGAGGTGCAGCAACAGTGACGGGCTTCACTCATAGATGCACCGGGTCTGCCGCAGTCACAGTCCGCAAGCAGGGCGGCGTGGCCCTGATCATGGTTCTTCTGGCCATGGCCCTGGTGGTCATGCTTGCCGGCGGTATGACAAAACACCAGAGCGTGCGGATCTACAAGGCGGGTCATTACCTGGCCCAAAGTCAGGGCTACAGCATTGCCCTTGGGGCAGAAGCCTTTGCCGGTCAGATCCTGTTCAGGGATTTTGAAGCGGACCGCGAGGACAATCTTTTCATCGACAGCCCCAATGAAGCCTGGGCCCGGTACTCTGCCGTGTTGCCGCTGGATAATGGAGTCGTGGAGGTTCAGATAGATGACCTCGGTGGCCGCATCAACCTGAACGATCTGGTCAACCCCCAAGGTCAGCCCGACGAGGTCACCCGCGAGCGCCTGACGCGGCTTATCGAGGTTCTTGGCATCGGCAACCTGAGCGTGGATGCCATCATTGACTGGATCGACCCCAACGATGAAACCATCAGTGCCTACGGTGCCGAAGATGGCCAATACCTGCTCCAGAATCCGGCCTATCGGGCGGCGAACCAGCCTTTTACCAGTGTTACCGAGCTGCGCTTGCTCGAAGGCATTTCCGAGGATGACTACCAGCTGCTGAGCCTTCATGTGGCGGCATTACCTGTGTCTGGCGCCGGCATCAATGTTAATATGGCGCCCCAGGCGGTGATCCAGGCGCTGCATCCGGAGCTTACCGAAGCCCAGGCAGAGTCCGTGGTTGCCCAGAGGGAAGATGAGCGCTTTGAAACGGTACAGGACTTTCTGGCGCTGCCCGAATTCGCCGGATTGGGACTGAAAGCGGAAGGCCTGACCCTGAAGACGCATTTTTTTGAAGTCGCCTCCCGGATTACCTACGATGACCGGGTTGTGAATCTGGTCAGCACAATATATCGCAGCCCCGCCGGAGAGCTTTCCACCGTCCGACGGGACACCGGCCAGAAGAATCGCATCACAAAAGAGCGATTTGCGGTGTCGGACAACTGATTTATACCGGAACACCTTCCCCACTCGAGGACTCGGAAGCATGTCATATCGCCTGTACGCCCGACCGGTACCGCCCTTTGCTGACCTGGATACCGAACCGGACGGTCAGCTGTTCAACTGGGTTCTGCTGGACGCGAGCGGCGACGTGCAGGCTCAGGGAACGGGCGACACCAGGGCGCACATCGAACAGACCCTGGGTCAAAATGCCCTTGAACACGTCAGGCTCATCGGTCTCATTCCAGGTGACGAAGCGCTTTTCTGTTTTGCCAATATTCCGGCCAAACAGGAACGCTACATCCGTCAGGCATTGCCATTTGCCGTGGAAGAGCAACTGGCCCAGGATGTCGAATCCATGCATCTGGCCCTGGGTGGCCGGGGTAACGAGGGTTTCCGGGTGGCGGCAATCGACCGCCAGCGAATGGCGTCCTGGATGGCTCTGTTCCGGGATTGGGATCATGTGCGGCTGGAAGCCATATTCCCCGATGCCAGTCTTCTGCCGGTAAACGATCAGGACTGGAGTATCTGCCTGGACGGCACCTCTGCTCTGCTGGCCAGTCGCCAGGGCGAATGGCTGAAAATGCAGATAGCCAACCTCGAAATCTTTTCAGATACCCTCGCTGCGCCCTCGGAGGATGAAGTGGTGGCGGAGGTTCGGGTAGCCGTTTTCGGCACCCAGCAAGAGCTTGATCATCAAAAACCGCTACTGACGAGCCTGAGCAATTCCCGGCGCCTGGTGGTCAGCCATCAGACCCTGGAGCTGATGCCACTGGAACTGCTGGCGCATGCCCATCATCATCACTATTGCCAGCCCGTTAACCTGTGTCAGGGTGGGTTTGCCATCAGCAACGAGAACGGAGGCGCCTGGCGGCCCTGGCGACCGGTAATCGCCATTGCAGGCCTCTGGTTCGTGCTTCAGCTGGGCGTAGAACTGGGCCTGGGCTTTTATCACCAGGCCAAAGCAGAGGACCTCAATGCCCAGGCGATGTCGGTTTACCGGGACGCCTTTCCCCAGGATACCCGCACCCACGCCGGCAACGTCAAAAACGTGCTCCTCGGCGAGCTTCGGGTAGCGAGCCAGGACGGGCCGAGGGAGGACTTTTTGGCCTTGATGAAGCGTACCGGACAGCAGTATTCGATGCTGCCTGCCAACGACAGCGTCCAGTTCAACAGCATCAATTACAGCCGCGCACGAGGCGAGTTGGTGGTAGATCTGCGTGCGGATGACTACAGTAAGCTCAGTGCGTTGCGCACAGGGCTGAACCAGCAGGGACTTGATGCCAACATTGGCTCGGTCGTCAACGAAGCGTCCGGCGCACGTGGCCGGCTTACGATTTCAGGAGGCTGATACATGCTGGCGAAACTCAGGGAAAATCCTTCATTGCAGAAGCTGGTCGCCCAGTATGACCAGTTGTCCCAGCGGGATCAGAAAGCACTGTGGCTTATGGCCGTCGCGCTTTTGCTGGCACTGTTGTACTTTGCAGTCTGGCGCCCGGTTGCCGGTTTTCACGACAACGCAGAGTTGGCGCACGAGCGTGCCCAGTCACTGGTGGTGTGGATGGAGAACAATCGGGCTGCCATTGCCCAACTGTCAGAAAATCGCGGTGATCAAAAGGGCAGTAACCGAATCACCAGCGGCCGGGCTCTGATGTCTACGGTTACCAGTAGCGCCAGGGAGGCTGGCATTGCCCTGCAACGCTTCGAGCCCAGCGGGGAAAATGCCCTCAGGGTATGGCTTGAAAATGTGCCCTTCAGCCAGGTGGCGGCGTGGCTGGAAGCGCTTAATACGGATCACGGCATCTTGGTGGACCAGGCGGCACTGGACAGCAGTGACCAGCCTGGGCAGGTATCCGCACGCCTGACCCTGCAGATATAAACCTCGCCTTGGTCTTGGTGGACTTGGGCTAACAACGACAGCGAGTGGAGTTGAGGCATGGCACAAGACAATAATAAAAAGAAGACAGAGCCGGTTATCGTAAGGCTGGATGAGACGGCGATCAGCGAAGCCAAATCCATACTGTTTCAGGCCTATCGCCACGAACCGACGTTTCATTATCTCTTCGATCATCGAAGGCCGGGCTATGAGCAACGGGTACGCGCCACTATCCGCGAACTGATCAGTCTGTACTTCGACCTGCGCCAGGATGCTATCGGCCTGCTACTGAATGATACCCTGATTGCGGTTGCCTTTGTGGGTGATCCTGATCTGCGGATGAATCTGGCGGACCAGTTCAGCTGGCGCCTGAGGATGGTGCTTACCGCCGGGTTTTCTTCCACCCGGCGCTATCTCGATTACCATGAGCAGATCAAGCAGATGCTGCCAGAAGCCCAGACTCATCAGCTACCACTAATGGGTGTGCATCCCAAATACCAGAACCGCGGATTCGGCCGCCTGTTACTGGAAACGGTTGAGGGTTTCTGTGCAGAAAACCCAAAAGGAAGCGGCCTGGTGCTTGATACCGGCAATAGTGCTTACCTGCAATTTTACGAGTCTCTGGGCTTTCGCAGCCTGGGGAAACTACAGCTGGGTGAACACGAAGACCACGTATTGTTCCGGGAGGTGGGGCCTGTCATCGGTAAGGTCCACTCCGCTTAGTCCAGCTTGAAAATCCCACAGAACTGCAGTTCAAAGGAGTCGATGTGTCTGACAACCATGATTACGACCTGATCGTTATTGGCGCCGGGTCCGGCGGGGTTAGGCTTGCCCGCATGTCTGCCCAGAGGGGTGTCAAAGTCGCAGTGATCGAGTCCCGCTACCTGGGCGGCACCTGCGTGAATGTGGGTTGTGTGCCCAAGAAACTGTTTGTCTACGGCTCGCACATGGGAGAGGACATAGAGGACGCAGGGGGTTATGGCTGGAGCGTACCTAAAGACCAGATCCGGTTCGACTGGCCAACCCTTGTTGCCAACAAGAACACCGAGATCGAGCGCCTGAACGGCATTTACCGTCGCCTGCTGGAAGGCGCGGGTGTCACGATTATCGAGGGCACTGCCGCCCTTGTTGATCCCCATACCGTGGCAGTCGGGGACAGGAAACTCTCCGCCCGGCATATCACCATTGCAACCGGAAGCTGGCCGGTGACACCTGATATCCCCGGCAAGGAATGCATTCTCACCTCCAATGAGATGTTTTATCTGCCCCAATTACCCCGGACAGCCGTGGTCTGGGGCGGTGGTTACATTGCGGTTGAATTTGCGGGAATACTGGCCGGTCTTGGCGTCGAAACAACGCTTCTGTATCGGGGCGAGCTCTTCCTGCGGGGCTTTGACGAGGATATTCGCAGCTTCATGGCGGACGAAATGCGCAAGAAAGGGGTCGATCTCCGGTTTGGCGTCACCATAGACTCGGTCAGCTCCGAAGGTGCCAGTTACTCCATCGCCCTGTCGGATGGTTCCCAGATGACCACCGGGCTTGTTATGGCTGCCACCGGCCGACGGGCCCTGGTCGATGGCCTGAACCTGGAGGAGTTGGGCGTTCAGCTTAGCTCAGCCGGCCACGTTGTGGTTGATGACCATTTCCAGACCGAGGTGCCATCGATTACAGCATTGGGCGACCTGATCGGAACGCCGCAGCTGACACCGGTGGCCCTGGGCCAGGCCATGGTTCTGTCCCGTCGGCTGTTCGGAGATGGCGAGGGTACGATGGACTACACCTGCATCCCCACGGCTGTGTTCTGCCAGCCCAACATAGGGACCGTAGGACTGACCGAGGAAGAAGCCCGAAAGTCTTATGGCAAATTGCGAATCTACCGTACGGCGTTCAAGCCGATGAAGCATACCCTGAGCGGGCGGGACGAGCGCAGCCTGATGAAACTGGTGGTAGAGGACAGCACCGACCGGGTGCTCGGCGCCCATATGGTGGGACCGGATGCGGGCGAGATTGTGCAGGGCCTCGCGGTTGCCATGAAAGCAGGGGCTACCAAAGCCCACTTTGACTGTACTCTTGGCGTCCACCCCACCTCGGCAGAAGAGTTTGTCACCATGCGTGAGGCTGTCAGCTCAGACTAGCCGGCTAACAGGTTAGTCTGGCTCATCAAAACCGTTTACACACCATGCCGGTGTGTTTATTGTTCATTGAACGGCAGCGGCCACCATCCGGCCCGCCAATACTACGAAAGGTCCCGTTGTTGTGTCTTACTTAACCTCACTTAAAACGCTCCGGTATCAGAGTGCGCCACGATGAATTGTTGGGAAATACTGGGCATTGAGCCGACCCGAGACAAGGACGCCATCGAGCAGGCGTTTGCCCGGCAGCAGAAGTTCGCTTCCGATGAGCAACACCAGGAACTCCAGCAGGCCTACCAGGAAGCCCTGATGGACGCTGGCCTGGCAACGTCGCCTGCCCAACAGCCCGTCGAGAGCAGCAGCTCCCGTCACGACGTTGCAACGCCGCGGCCCGACTCCTCCGGCAACGGCAGTGACCGTGAGCTTGATGCCAATGAGCGGCAGTTAGTCCACGACACAGTAGTACAGGTGCGGGCGCTGCTCAACGATCCACCGAGGAGTCGGGACATCAATGTATGGCGAGCCATCATCACCGAACCGCCGGCAGATCAGGAGCATATCCGCTCGGCGCTCAGCGAAGCCCTGTCCCGGGAAGTTCGCCCTATGGCCCAGAATGGTAGTTTCCCGGCCGATGTAACGCTGTTCCTGGGCGACTGGTTTGGCTGGGCAGACGCCTCACGTCAGGCCCGGAGTCTGGCTGAGAAGGACCCGTCGGATTCAGCGGATGACCGCGGCGAAACGCTCGCGGAGCAAAAGCCGCAAATCGTCAATTTTTGGCCGGCTATCATAGGATGGATTGTGGGTATCGTCATTCTGACCGCGATGTTTGGCGGTATGGGCGGCGGTGGCTGAGACTGCCGACCGGGCAGGGGGAGGGGATTTTGGCCTTCCCGGAATGGCCAATCCGGACGGGTCCGTTGATTTTCTGCAACGGAATCAGTAGGTTTTATAGAGACCCGCACGCAAGATGGAGTAGGGTACAGTTTATACACGATGATTTTCGACCGATAGAGGTGTTAGGTTCAATAAAATATCAGGTCGATAAGAGGTATTAGGTCCATAGGAAGGTATAGGCCCCGATAGAGGTAACGAGGTCCCTGCCAGGAAAAGCTAGGGAGAGTCTGTCATGGAGCTGACGGAACTACTGACACTGCTGATCATCGGCTTGCTGACGTTCGCTGTCGGACTCTGGCTGTCCGGACGCCCCATCACAAAGCCGCAATACCGGGCAGCCCCCCCATGGCCCCAGCGCGCTCCCTTTCTCGGCGGTGGTAGCCCCGAAAATCACGCCTGGAACCGCTTTCACGCCCGCTACTATCCCATGACACTTCTGCTCATCGCCTTCGAGATGGAGATGATGTTCATGTACCCATGGGCTGTGGTTTACGTCGCCGAGGGGATGAAAGCTCTGGTCGAAATGGGGATGTTCCTCGCCATCCTTTCTGTTGGCATCATCTACGGTTGGCGAGAGGGGGCCTTTAAATGGCAATGAACTGGTTACGCCAGCTCGCGGCCAAAGCCCCCGTACCAGTCTATCCATTACTGGCAGGCAACCTGCGTACCGACATCCAGACCATGGGGCTGGACCCGCGCATCGAGTGGGTGGCTTCGCCTCGCCATGCCCGTGTTCTGCTGGTGGCCGGGGAGCTTTCACCAGCCACTGACCGGGCCTTCGGCAAGGTTCACGATCAGCTACCGGGGCCCGCAGCCAGCATCTGGTGGCAGGGACAACCGCTGGACAGCCTGGCTGATGGCGCCACTATACTGGATAAAGCCGATGACCTTGGCCGTGTCGCCCATCAGTTACAGGTTGACCTGCTGAGCGGTAAGCACCGGGGCGAACCGGCACTGTGCCCTGACGAACCGCCTGAACCCTGGCAAGGTCTTGGCGATATCGGACACGGCGGCGAGGGCATGATGGGGGGGAAACCCTATGGCCGCAGTATGGCCATGCCAACTGATGACCTCAGGGATGGCCTTCAGCTTGACCCCATGGCGTTCAGCCTCGGGCCCTTCTGCTCTTTTCTACCCCCTGGCCTGGAGGCCAATGTCACCCTTCATGGCGACGTTGTCGCCAGTTTCGAGGTTTGCTCGACACCCTACCCATCGTTACTGCCCGGGGTTTTTGAAAAAGCTCTCGAAGGTCCGGTTTCAATTACCGAACTGGAACTGGCCAGGGCCCGCCATTACCTGCATCAGCTTGGCCACGCCCTTTGGATCAATCAGTCGGGGACAGTGGCGCATGCCGTGTTTGCCAAGGCCCGATCTCTGAAGCCGGGTGAGTCCCTAAACAAGCTGAAGAAACAACTGATATACACAGGCTTTTACAGATCGGCAGGTGCTGATAAGGGGGTTCTGGGCGATAGCCAGGCCCTGATGACAGGCGGAGTCGCCGCCAGGGCCTGCGGGCGGGGCAGTGATGCCCGGGTGGACGATGACGGTTACAGGTCCCTTGGGTTCAAACCCCTGGTTATGGACCGAGGCGATGCCGCGGCACGCTGGTGGTTATGGCTGGAGGAAGCACAACGATCGCTGCAGCTTGCCCACGATGCTGGCCCAGGCCATGTAAAAACCTCCAATACCAGAAGCGTCGAGCTGCTTCGTGGCGCATCCAGAGACGGCCAGTTGCCGGAAGATGGCACTGCCATGCTGGAAGACCTGCTGCCCGGGCTGGAGTGGAGTGAAGCCATGGCAGTGCTGGCAAGCCTGGACCTGAGCGCGGTGCAACGTGCCGGGGCTGGGGCAGAGGGAACACTATGACCGCGTCGCTGACCAATGCCTTGCTTGTCATGGCCATTCTGGCGATCGGAGTCTATCTGGTCGCCATCATTAACCGGGCCTGGGCCAATGCCCTTGGCCATTCCGGGGCCGGTAACCCGTTCACTGCGCCGTTTTACAGCGCGGCCTCCTTGTGGGTCGCGCCCGCCAATACCACCGAAGCGCCTGACGCCATGGCCTGGCACCTGGCACCGGTTCTTTACTTGACCCTGGCAGCCATGGGGCTTGCTTTGGTGCCCTGGTCCCAGAATCTGGTGCCTGTGGACCTGACTACGGGCATCGTACTGTGGGGCGCACTGGAGCCTCTGGCCACGGTGGTGATCTTCCTCCATGGCTGGTCAGCCAACGCCCATCTTTCCATGCTCGGCGCCTATCGGTACGTTTCCCTTGGGCTGTCCTACCTGCTGGTCAGCATGTTTGTGCTTATTGGTGTTGCGCTACCGGCCGAATCGCTTCAGTTCTCCGCCGTTGTGGAGTCACAGGCCGGCCTGTGGAATGTGATTCGCCAGCCCCTGGGACTGCCTTTGTTTCTCCTGGTGGGTCTGGGCATCAGTTTCTGGGGACCGCTGAATTTTGCCGACTCTAACGACCTTGCCGGGGGCACGTCGTCGGAATCTTCCGGTAGAGCAAGGCTGGTATGGCAGGCGGGCCGGGCCGTCATGCTGGTCGCTTTCTCAGCAATCGGTGCTACGGCCTTTCTCGGTGGCTGGCTCGGCCCGGTATTACCCGGCTTCGTCTGGATGATTCTGAAAACAATGGTGGTGCTCGCGATGGCACTTCTTCTTGGGCAGCTCATTCCCAGATTTTCGCCGGATCGTTTTCTCACTATCGCCTGGGTGCTGTTGCTTCCGTTGGCGTTCGTCGATCTGGTCTGGGCCGGTCTGGAGGCGTTGCCATGAGCTTTGTCGACCTCATATTCCTGATTTGCGGAGCCATCGCAATCTTTTCGGGATGGCGCGTGTTCTGCACCGACTCCATGGTGCGTGCGTCATTTTTCCTGCTGATCTCGTTTATCGCGGTGGGCGTCATCATGCTGCTGCTCGGGGCTGTGTACCTGGGCGTGGCTTTGTTCTTCATGATGGCGGTGGAAATGATGGTGATGGCGCTCTTCATGGTGATGTTCATGATGAACCCGGCCGGCCTGAACCCCATGAAAATGGTCCATCAGGACAAGTTTGCTGCCCTTGCCGGGGTTGTGGCTTTCTTCGCCCTGAGCGCGGTGGCCGTGTTTGGCGACTTTCCGGACCAGCCGCGACCGTCGGATCTCGACCCGGTTGTCACCCTGGGGAAAGAGTTACTGGGCGACTCGATGCTGGTCTTCGAGTCTGCCGGCGTAACCCTGCTGGCGACCATGATCGGCGTGGTGGCCATGTCCAGCCACCGCGGCCGCTACGGCGACGCCAACGCCGGCTCCCGGCCTCCTGGGCTTGAGCCCGGGGGGATGCCTGCGTTTTCCGGCGACCAGGAGGGGTCCTCCGGAGGCCATCATCACCACCACCATTAGCAATGGAAGGGGGCATTCCCCAGGCTGAACCATGACTGACGAACCGATGGAAATTCCGTCAAACACATAGCAGGCGCAAGGAGGCACCGTGTCTATCATCACTGTACAGATAGTTGCCGCAGCCCTTATCGGCATCGGATTGTATGGAGCGCTATCCCAGCAGTCCTTTGTCATGCTGATGATGGGGCTGGAACTGATCCTCAACGGTGTCATGCTGGCAGCGGTCGGATTCTGGGCCTATAGCGGTACGGGCATACCTGAAGGCCAGCTACTCACCATTGTGGTGATGGCCGTCATGGCGATCGAGATGGCTCTGGGCTTCGCGCTGGTTGTGGCTGTGTACCGTGGCAAGCAGGCGGACATGACGGAAGCCCTGGAAGGGTTCAAGCACTGATGCTCTGGGCGACGGTCTGGCTCCCGATTCTCGCTGCGCTGGCGCTTTACCGCTTCTGCCAGGGCCGGGGCGCCTCGGCGGGCAGCATCGCAGTCGGCTCTGCTGCTATCGGGACCGCATTGCTGGTCGGCGCGGGCATGCTGCAAGGCTGGACGGGCAGCTTTGCCTGGGGCCCTGACATTGTGCTTCAGATTGGCCTTGAAGGTCTTTCACCTGCCTTTGCCCTGACGCTTCCCCTTGTTGCCGCCCTTGTGCTTGTCTATGCCGGTGTACATGAGGAGTCACGGGGCCGGGCGCGCTTGCTGGCCCTGATGCTTGGCTTTGTGGGCGCCATGGAGTTGCTCGTTCTGGCCCAGGATCTTCTGACCCTGCTGATTGGCTGGGAACTGGTAGGCGCCCTGTCCTGGGCGCTGATAGGCCATCATGGTTCTGATGCCCGCAAAAGCGCTCATGCGCGACAGGCCTTTCTGGTGACCCGCTTTGGCGACCTCGGGCTTTATCTTGCGGCCGCGGTTGCGTTTTCCCAGACCGGCTCCTTCAGCTTCGAGGCGCTGGCACAACTGGAAGGCCCGGCCCTGGGACTGTTCGTAGCCGGGATTGTGCTCGCCGCTGCGGCAAAGTCAGCCCAGCTTCCATTTTCCCCCTGGCTGTTCTCGGCGATGTCAGGCCCAACCTCGGCATCCGCACTCCTGCATTCCGCCACCATGGTTTCGGCCGGTGTGTACCTGATCGCACGTTTGCAGGGTGAATTATCTGCGGTGGCCTGGTTCGCTCCGCTGACCATCGGTCTCGGTTTGGCCACCGCCCTGGCAGGCTCCGTAGTCGCCATCTTTCAGTCAGATGCAAAGCGTCTGCTTGCAGCGTCAACATCCGCACATCATGGTCTGATGTGGGTGGCCGTGGGGGCCGGTTATCCTTCGGTCGCGGTTGCCCATTTCATTGCCCATGCGTTTTTGAAAGCCCCACTTTTTATGGCTTCAGGTGTCGCAGGAGACTATGTCGGCAGCTATCGTTTAACCGCCATGAAGCTGGGGCGGGTTATGCCCGGACTGGCAGTTGCAGGCCTGGTGCTGTCTCTTGCCCTTGCCGGCCTCTTCCCCATGGGGGCGGGCTGGACAAAAGAAGCCATCGTAACGGCCGCAGGCCATGTGGCACCGTACTACGCGGTTATCACAGCACTTTTAGGCGGCCTAAGCGCCGCCTACTGTGCCCGCTTCCAGCTGATGGCCTTCGGCCGGGGCCCCGAGGGCAGGGCCGAAGTCCATCAGCTGGAGTCAGGGACGATCTACAGCTTTGCCATTGTCACGGTGGCGCTGGCTGCCCTGTGGCTGCCGGGTTCCCGACAATGGCTGGAAGCGCTGCTCGACAGCCCGGTGCCGGCCTTCAAGGCCTGGGAAGTCCTGTTCTCAATGCTTTGTGTAGTGCTGGGGCTTGTGCTGGGGCTTGTGCTCGGGCGCTGGTCGGTAACGGTTGCTGAAAACAGACAGGAAGAGCGCGTGGCGGCGTCGGTTGCAGCCAACTGGTTTGGACTTCCCAGCCTTGGGCGTGATCTTGTGAGCCGCCCGGTCAACTGGCTGGCCCTGTCACTGGCGAGCCTGGATGACCGCGTTGTGGACCAGGGCCTCGAGGCCAGCGCCCGGCTGGCCCATCGCCTGGCCGGCTGGAACAGCCGGGTCGGGGAGTGGCTGTTTGATCTTGGCCCGGAAGACTTGGCACGTTACAGCCAGAACGCAGCAGACTACGCAGGTGCCAGGATTGAACCGCGACTCTTTGATGAACTACCCCTCGGCACGGCTCGAGTTTCAGGGCGCCTGGCTACTTATGTCAGAGGTTTCCAGAGCGGCATGGTCCATCACTACTACACCATTGCCGTGATTGGTTTCGTCACCATCCTTTCTATTTTCGCAACGGGAGAACTGTTTTGATTCTGACTGCGACTCTCGCGCTACCCTTAGTTGGCGCTCTTGTTCTCATATTCGCGGGCAGTTGGCGTGAGAACCAGATCCGCCTGTTCGCCACAACCGTTGCGGTTCTGCCACTTCTGCTGCTGATTTGGGCCTGGCTGCTCTTTGACCCGAACGGAGCCATGTTCCAGCTGGTTGAAGAATACGAATGGGTTCCGTCCCTTGGCATGGGTTTCCGATTGGGCGTTGATGGCATTGCCCTGGCGGTTGCTACCATGAGCGCACTGCTGTTCGCCGGGGCGGCTGCCTATCCGGTGGAAACCAAAGGCATGGCGAGGCAGTACTATGCCTGGCTGCTGTTTCTGGAAACGGTCTCCCTGGGTGTTTTCCTGTCGCTGGACCTGCTCCTCTTCTACGTGTTTTTCGACCTCAACCTGGTTGGCATGTATTTCCTCATTGCCCGCTGGGGCCACGGCCGGCCGGAATATTCGGCGCTCAAGTTTTTCCTTTACACCTTGCTTGGTTCACTGGCGCTTCTGCTCGCCATTATTGCCCTTTACCTGGCAGCGGACCCCCACACCTTCGACATGCGCGAACTGATAGCCCAGCAACCCCTGGCAGGTATGGCCCCGGCCGCCGGCCTGGTGCTTCTCGGGTTTGTGGTTGGCTTTGCCATCAAGACACCGCTTGTGCCATTCCATACCTGGTTGCCCCAGGCCCATGTGGATGCCCCTGCACCGGCGTCAGCCATCCTTGCGGGTGTGCTCCTGAAAATGGGCACCTACGGGCTTATCCGGATTCCCTACAGCATGATGGAAGAGACCTTTGCCCAGTACGCCCTGTGGCTCGCCATTCTTGCGGTGATCTCCATCCTCTACGGGGCGCTGGTGGCCCTGGGGCAGGGGGATATGAAAAGGCGCATCGCCTACACGTCCATTAACCACATGGGCTATACGGTCCTCGGTATCGCCGTGGCCGGAGCCCTGCTTGAAGGTAGTGAGGCGGCGCGAAGCCTTGCCCTGACGGGCGCAGCCATAGAGATGGTCGCCCATGGGTTGATCACGGGCAGTCTGTTCCTGATTGCAGGTTCTTTCTGGAGCCGAGGCCAATCCTATGACATGGACATATACGGAGGGCTTGGCTCGAAGGCACCCAAGCTGACCGGCATGACCGCGTTGGCGGCATTCGCCAGTCTCGGCTTGCCCGGTCTTGCCGGTTTCGTTGCCGAATTCCATATATTTGTGGGAACCTTTGGCGTTTACCCCTGGCTCGCGGCCATCGGCCTTCTGGGGATACTGATCACCGCCGCGCTCTTCCTGCAGATGCTGCAACGGCTCTTTTTCGGCAAGCTGCCTGCCCAGTGGTCAGGCTTTGCGGATCTGCACAGAAGCGAGCTCAGTGTGTTGCTGATCCTGCTCCTGCTTGTGGTTGTTATTGGCGTGGCACCCGGCTTCCTGATTGACGTTGTCGAGCAGTCAGCCCGCTGGCTGGTTGGGGGCGGCTAATGCCTGTTGCTGACCTGCTGCCAGAGCTGGTAGTGCTGATTGGAGCTGTATTCATCATTCTGTTTGCGGCCTTTACTCCCGAACGCATGCAGCCCGTGGCCGCAGTCATTGCGCTGCTCGTTCTGGCGCTGGCAACGGCCCTGTCGGTAGCGCAATACGGAGGTGTTGAAAGACTCACCTTTTCCGGAGTCTGGGCACTCGACCGCGGTGCTGTCGCCGGCAAGATTCTCATTCTTGTGGCGGGGGCGGTCGCTGTCGCGCTCTCCCCCCGGTGGATGGCGGGGGACCGGCGTCACGGTGAATATTACGGGCTAGTGCTCTTCTCGCTACTGGGCGCCATCATGCTGGTGTCCGCCACCGATACCATGGAACTTGTGATAGGACTGCTGTTGTCCTCGGCCGCAAGTTACCCGTTGGTTGCTTTTCATCGGTCCTGGGCGCCGGCGCTGGAAGCGGGTATGAAATACTACCTCATGGGTGCGCTGGCGAACTCACTGTTTGTCATAGGCGTTGTGCTTCTGTTCGGGCTCACAGGAGCCACGGGTTATCCGGAGATCACGCGGCAACTCAGTCAGAACGCAGATCCGCTGGTAACCATTGTCGCCCTGAGTTTTATCTTTCTTGGCCTTGCGTTCAAGCTGGGGGCCTTCCCCATTCACACCTGGATGCCCGATGTCGCTCAGGGAGCCCCCGCGCCTATAGCCGCCTTGCTGACGGTCGCCCCCAAGATTGCTGCAGCCATTGCGCTTGCACGCTTCGTCCATATCCTGCCCGACACGCTGGCCTGGCCATGGGTCATTGCCATGCTGGCCGCTGTGACCATGACTGTGGGCAATCTGGCCGCCCTCTGGCAAGACGATCTGCGGCGCCTGTTGGGCTGGTCTGCAGTGTCCCAGTCCGGGTACGCCCTGGTTGCGATTACCGTAGTGGGTGCCGCCGACTCCGCAGTACCGTCACTGTTGGTTTTCCTGGCCGCCTACGGGCTTGCCAACCTGGCGGCGTTCGCGACTGTGGTACACCTGCGGGGCAGGACAGCGCTTGAGCACTATCGTGGTCTTATGGGCATCAGGCCCTGGTCGGCACTGGTGGTGATCGTGGCTTTCCTGTCTTTTGTGGGCATACCTCCGCTGGTGGGTTTCTTTGGCAAGCTGATGGTCTTCAAAGCAGGCATAGAGGGTGGTTTCACCTGGCTGGTGATTGTCGCCATTGCCAATACGGTGCTGTCCCTGTTCTATTATCTGAGGGTCATTTCAATCATGGTCTTCAGACATCCCGGGGCCGAAGTCGCCTGCCTGGGACGAGCGCCGGGGTTAATAGCGATGACTGCCGGTCTGCTGGTTATAGTGCTAGGGTTATGGGCTGAAGGCCTGATTCACCCGGTCGAAGGTATCGAGCTTTTGCCGGAGCTAACACACTTACTGAACACGAGAGGACAGTCATGACAAAGCATCTGGTTTTTGATGTGAATGAAACACTTCTGGATGTTTCCGCACTGGATCCACTGTTTGAAAGGCTTTTCAATGACGCCTCGACCCGCCAGGAATGGTTTCTCACTCTTCAGGAAAACTGGCTGACCGCGACCATTATCCACAAGTACCTGCCGTTTGGTGATCTGGCCAAAAGCGCATTGGTCATGGTTGGCAAGAGAAGGGGTGTGGATGTGTCAGAGGACGATCAGGGCGAACTCATTGACGGCATGCTGAGCCTGCCGGCCCATGAAGACGTCGCCGAAGCACTCACCCTGCTGCGTGACAATGGTTACAAGCTGACCGCACTGACCAACAGCACCCTGGCCGCGGCACGGAAGCAACTTGCATCAGCCGGCCTGGACCATTTCTTCGAACACATCCTGTCGGTTGATGAGGTAAAGCGATACAAGCCTGCCCGTGAACCCTACGCCATGGCAGCAGAACGGCTGGGCATCCAGACCGGCGATTTCATGATGATCGCCGCCCACGCCTGGGACATCGCAGGCGCCGCTGAGGCCGGCTGCAGGACTGCGTTTGTGGAACGCCCGGGGAAAGTGCAAAACCCGGTCGGGGTCAGGGCCGATATTCACGGCAAGGGCGTACTGGGGGTTGCAAAGCAGCTGGCGGGCAAGCAATAGCAACTTTTGGCAGTGGCTTTCTAATTTATGGATGCTTTTTCGACACTTAATACTGATTCTTACTTGCATGTCATGCCGTGAAGGGAGTAAACGGCCTTGACTATATGTTAAGTTATGCTTCGAATACATTTTTCTGATTGGCAAAGGACTCTGCAGGACTCTCGCTTACCGGATGTTTGCGGCTCAGGAGTCCAAAAGAAGCAGTGAAGCTCTTCAGCACAGGGATTTTTATGGACGATGTGCGCACGCTTTCCTCAGATCAACGCTTCCGCTTACTAGCCAACTCGGCCAGCTCCCACGCGATGCTTATCACTGACCCTCAGGGCCGAATTGTTGAATGGACCCAGGGCGCGGAACAGATGCTCGGGTGGACCAAGGCTGAGGTCCTAGAACAGTCCTGTGTCTTTATATTCACCCCGGAAGACAAGGCCTCCGGTTTTCCCCAGGCAGATGTCGCAGAAGCTCTTCGTTCAGGCTTTGCTGAAACCAGGCGCCGGTTTGTCCGAAAAGATGGCCAGCAGGTTCTGGCAGACGGGACCACTTACCCACTGTTTGCCCCTGATGGCAGCCATCTGGGCTTCGGCAAGATGCTGCGGGAAGCCCGGGGTGGGTTAAATCCGGACCGGAAAGACACCCTTCGCGATCCCTTGGCCGATCACGCCCAGCTCGAAGCTGTGCTGGAAGCTGCCGTCCCGGTAGGGATCCTCCTTTCCAATTCAAAGGGTGGGCTCATTGAAACAGCGCCGTCGGAAGTGACGCTGTTTGGCGATCAGCAGTCCCCGGCCTGGTGTATTGACCAGCTTCAGGACTGGAAGGGATGGTGGGCCGACGGCTCATCCCGCCATGGCCAACGTTTGAAACCGTCGGAATGGCCGTTGGCCCGTGCCCTTGCCGGTGAAGAGTCGCCCCATGCCACCATTGAACTGGAATCCATTGATGAGCCACCTGTACGCCGTACGGTGCTGGCATCGGCGATGCCTTTAAGGGACAGCCAGGACAGTATTGTTGGCGGCATAGCGGCAGTTACTGACATCTCAGCCTGGATCCAGACCGAGGGAGCTTTAAGGGAAACCGCGGCCCGCCTTCAGTTCATATTGGACGCTGCTGAAATCGGCGACTGGGACCTGGATCTGAAGAACGACGTTGCCCGTCGCTCGGTCCGCCACGACCTCTGCTTTGGCTATAAAGAACCTATACCTGACTGGGGCTTCGATATTTTTATCGAGCATGTCCACCCGGATGACCGTCTCCGTGTGAAGCGGGCGTTCGAGCTGGCTATCCAGAACGTGGATGACTGGCACTGTGAGTGCCGGGTAATCTGGCCTGACGGAAGCGTCCACTGGATTGCAGCCCACGGCAGTGTCTACGGCAATGAGGGCTCTCCCACGCGGATGGCAGGCATTGTTTACGACATCACCAAGCGCAAACATGCGGAAAAAGAGCTGCGCCATGCCGCCCTCCATGACCTCTTAACCGGCCTTCCTAACAGGGCCATGCTGTTTGAGTATGCCAATCATCTGCTGCCGCGGTATGGCCGAAACGCCCAGCAGGCAGCGGTCCTGTTTCTTGATCTGGATCGGTTCAAGCGTATCAATGATACTCACGGCCATGAGATAGGCGACTCCATGCTCAAGGAGGTGGCTCGCCGCCTTTTGCAGGTGCTTAGATCAGAAGACCTGGTGGTTCGGCTAGGGGGCGACGAGTTTCTTATACTCCTGCAGGACATAGAACGCCCGGAAACTGCGGCGGAAGTGGCAGGGCAGTTGGTGGAAGAAATCAGTAAGCCTTTTAGTAGCAGTAACCTGACCCTGAGCCTGTCCACTTCCATCGGTATTAGCCTTTTCCCTCAGGACGGACACGACATCGATACCCTGGTGAGCCATGCCGATATGGCTATGTATGTTGCAAAAGAGGCTGGTCGTAATAATTACAGTTTTTACTCTGTCGGGCTTGCGGCAGAAACCCGCTACGTCCAGTTTATCGAGCAGCAGTTACGGATTGCCGTCAATACCAGTGATTTCCACCTGGTTTACCAGCCGGTGAGGGATCTTCAGACAGACAGGATAGTCAGTGTTGAGGCGCTGCTGCGCTGGGGTGCAGATGAAGTTGGCCCGGAAGAATTTATTCCGATAGCCGAGGCGACCGGACTCATCAATTCCATTGGCCGGTGGTTGCTGGAGGAGGCGTGCATCCAGCATAAAACCTGGATTCAGAACGGGCTTCCGCCTATTCCAATAGCTCTGAATGTGTCTGCCGTTGAATTCCGGGACCGAAACTTCGTTTCCAGGTTTAAAGAAACCATCGAGTCACACGGTATCGAGGCCAATGCAATCCAGTTGGAGCTGACCGAAACAGCCGTTATGGATGACCCGGAGCATACCGTGGCCATGCTGACCCAACTGGACGGCTTCGGCTTCACTATCTTGCTGGATGACTTCGGCACAGGCCATTCCAGTCTTGCCTATCTGACCCGTTTGCCATTGTGCAAGGTCAAAATCGACAAGTCGTTCATAACGGGGGTCGGAGACAGTATTGCCAACCGCGCAGTTACCGATGCCATGACCGCCCTGGCGACCACCCTCGGGCTGGAAGTGGTTGTCGAAGGTGTGGAGTCCGAGGCGGTGCTGGAGTACGTACGTTCACTGGGCTGCATGCAAGGGCAGGGCTATTACCTGGGCAACCCAATGTCAGGATCGAGTTTTGAGGAGTGGTATAAACAGCATGTTCCCCAGCCTCTGACTGCCGAGTAGCCGTCGAGGGGGTTCAGTAGCGGATCAGAGCAGAGCCCCAGGTAAATCCACCGCCAAACGCTTCGAGGAGCAGAAGTTCATTTTTCTTGATTCTGCCATCCCGCACGGCTTCATCCAGAGCCAGAGGTATGGAAGCCGCCGATGTATTGCCGTGCTTGTTGACGGTAACCACCACCCGATCCATGGGCATTCCCAGCTTGCGTGCCGTGGCCGAGATGATGCGCAGATTGGCCTGGTGGGGCACCAGCCAGTCGATGTCGGACTTGGCCATGTTGTTGGCCAGCAAGGTCTCGTCAACAATCTGTCCGAGCGTATTCACGGCTATTTTGAAGACTTCGTTGCCTTTCATTTCAATGGTGGCTTTGCCAGCCTTGACCTGGTCAAAGCCGTCCGAAATACCGTAGGGCACACGCAGGAGATCTTCATACTGGCCATCTGCATGAAGATGGGTCGACAGTATGCCGGTCTCTTCGTTTGCTTCCAGAACCACGGCACCGGCGCCATCGCCGAAAAGCACGCAGGTGCCCCGGTCTTCCCAGTTCAAGATGCGGGAAAATACTTCAGACCCCACAATCAGCACTTTCTTGCTGGCCCCGGTCTTCACGAACTGGTCGGCTACTGACAGGGCATAGACAAAGCCACTGCAGACAGCCTGGATGTCGAAAGCCGGGCAGCCGTGTATGCCAAGCCGGGCCTGAAGAATGCAGGCTGAACTGGGAAAGATCTTATCAGGGGTCGAGGTTGCGAAGATGATCAGGTCAATGTCCCTGGGCACTATTCCAGCCGCCTCTATTGCACTGAGGGATGCTTTTTCAGCCAGATCGACGGCCGTTTCATCCTCACGCGCGATATGCCGCTGTTCAATGCCGGTACGCTCCCGGATCCATTGATCAGAGGTATCGACAATTTTCTCCATATCGGCGTTTGTCATAACGTTTTCGGGCAGGTAGGAGCCCGTGCCGACAATTCTTGCGTAAGTCATCGAAATCTTCCTCAGGGTGAGGCGAATAAATATACAGTGCCACTATATTACGCCCCTTGGCCAGCCTGAGTTATTAGCGATATGTCAAAGGCGGGTGAGGGCGCGCAGCAGCTTCCGCCTTGCCGGGCGTGACCAAACTTATTACAGTCCGCGATCTGTCTGGCGTTATTGGCACAATCGCTTTCCATCCCTCTCTACGGTGTTGCAATGAAAGTTCCCATGAAGTTTCCCTATGTCACTGTCGTGCTCGTTTTGCTTGCGCTGATTTATGTGCTCTGGGACCAGACCCGACCATCCGCTGACCTTGATCCCCAGCGATTCACAGACCTGGAGGCGAACCCTGCCTCCGCCTCGGACGTGCTTGCCTTTTTCTCCAGGCAAACCGAAGGCATGTGTTATGAAAAGACGGCCAGCAGCAGTACAGGAACCGACGATCTGGAGCGCTGCATCGACCAGGCTGAGAAGCGCGAAGCCAGATGCCTGAGGGCTGTGGGGGAGGGTATGCCGGAGGTTATCCGCTCGGAGCAGGCCTTCAGACGTTACGGGCTCGAACTTATGGACTGCATGGTCCCGATGCAGGGCGTCACCGGCTCTGAGTGATCCCACCCAGCTGGACTGGCTATCAGCTGCTAGATTCATAACAGGTACATGCTGATCGACACGGCACTCAAGCCGAGAAGGAGTTTCAGTGACCAACTTGCCTGCCGGGTTCAAGTACTATCTGTTGATCCTGACGCCCAGCCTTATTGACGACCTGGAAGACTACGGACTTCATGAAGCCCTTCACGAACCGGGGCTGGACCACCATGAAGTCGAGAAAACATTTTTCCTGGCAAGGGCAACCAAGGCTTGGCTACCGGTAACCCCTGAAGCAGCAGACCCTGATTTGTGGCCGGACCTCATGAGCGCTATCCACCGCATACGCAAGCTTCTTGATGTGCTGGAAAAGGAAGTGTTTGAGGCGGTCATTGCAAATGCCAAGGAAACCACGTCAGAGATTGCCAGGGCTAACCTGACCAGAGAATTTGAAGAAAAGAGGTCAGAAGGCGAGCTGGACTTCAGACTTCACGGTCTCAGCACCTCCGCTCCACCTCCGGACGCGACGGCCCCAGACCCCGCCGTCGCGGAGTCCTTCCGGCTGAAACGAACACAACGCTATCAGGCACTGATTGGCTATGACGGTGAGAGCCTGAAGCCCGGTGAAAAGCTGATATTGGCCGATGCAAAAGCGAGTGCACGAGCCGTCATGGAAGATGGCGAGCAAGACGTGCCTATTGACGCTGTCCTGGCCATGGCAGCCGTTCTGATGGAAACGGCGGGGGTGCAGGACAAGTCCCAGGTGCCTGAAGAGATCCGTGAAAAATTCAGGAGGATGACCGGCAAAGCCGCCATGGCGCTTGGGGCTATTATCTACCGGCATGCGTACCGGGAGTACAAGAAGCAACTGGGGCTGGAGCCACTAACCTCAGACCTGTAGAGCCCAGGGCCCCGTCTAGATCAACCAGCCGAAGAGAAAATCGAAGAGGCTGCCGAAAAAGCCACGACTGCTGACTGAATGACTAGTCTGAACCGCGCCCGCGGTTTCAGTGGTGTCTGGAGAGGGTTTCCCAGCAGCGGTAGGTTCTTCAGGTATCACAAAATCATTGTCCGCTGATCCGTCCACGATCACTTCGGACTCTGGCTGAGTTTCGACCGGAGTCCCGGGGGGCTTTTCAACCGTCGCGTCTGTCGTCGGCTCCCGTGTTTCCGTGTCTGCCACCGTTTCCGATTCAGTAGAGGCTGGTTCAGACCGGGGTTCAACAGGTTCAGTCGGGTCCGCGACAGCTACCAGGGGAGATTGAGATAAAGCGGCGCGGGGGTCGGAGGAGGATGCCTCCGATTCGGGTTCCGGCTTTTTCGGGTTTACTGGCTGGGCTTCCCGCTCAATGTGCATGGTCTCAGCCACTGCCGGGACCTCCCTGACTTCCGCAGGCTCTTCTGCTATTACCGCAGAA
This sequence comes from Marinobacter salicampi, assembly GCF_011074795.1. Lineage (GTDB taxonomy): Bacteria > Pseudomonadota > Gammaproteobacteria > Pseudomonadales > Oleiphilaceae > Marinobacter > Marinobacter salicampi. Next base: position 21,550 of record NZ_JAAMPF010000023.1, on the reverse strand, counting down.
GGCACGGGATCAGGCTCAGGCTCGGATACCGGTTCAGCTTTAACAGGTTCAGGTGCAGCATCGGCAGCCTCTGTCGGCGTCGGCATAGCGCTTTCTTCCAACCCAAGCGCCGCAAGGGCCGCGTTCCGATTGGGAGCCTCGTTTCCGCTTATCACATTGTCAGGCTTGAGGCCCACCCCTAGGGCTGAAAGCGTGGCAGCATCCAGCTGGCCAGTGGATTTCAGCCCGCGCCGGTCCGACTGGTAGTTCGCGATGGCGTTATGAAGGGGATCGTCGATCCAGCCGTCAGCCACTCCAATGTCATAGCCTGCGCCATACAAAGCATTTTCTGCGGCATAAATGGCTTCAACCGGGCTGACCTGAGCCATCGTGCAGAAGGGCAGGGCTATCAATGCCATGCAGGCTCCGTGCTTCTTTGAATTGCAAAGATGGCTCATGGTGGATCACTCCCAACCTTTCCCTGACATGCGTTGGATTATTATTGTTGAGTATTGAAAGTATCAGCTATTTGACTCAGCCCCCATGATGCAGTTAACACTTTGTTACGATAGCGTTGTAGGAAGGAGGTGCAGCACTCCTTGAACGTCAAATTTGCTTAAGAAAGGGACTGAACCGGTCTGATCAAAGGAGATTCTCATGGACATCAGAAAGCTCGATGAAAGACTCAGCGTTACCGCGCAGCCAAGCCTGGAAGAGATCGACCAACTAGCGGACAAGGGTTTTCGGACCATCATATCCAACCGACCACGGGGAGAAACCGAAGACCAGCCCGACATGCAGGCATTACAGGAACGGGCAGAAGCTTTGGAAATGGTTTGGCGCGAGATACCGGTCAAACCCGGAGAATATTCCGATCAGGACGTAGAGAATTTCACCCAGGTTCTTAAATCAGTTCCGACACCAGCGGTAGGATTCTGCCGAACTGGTAAGCGGGTAGCCCATCTCTGGGCGTTATCAGAAGCCCCGCGCTGCCCGATTCCGGAGTTAATGGAAGCAGCCCATGCTGCCGGTTTTGGGCTGGAACCCTTAAAAGAAGAGCTCGAACACCATGCCAGAAAACGCTAATCAGCGTTTCCAGGCTGAACTTAATTGACTTGCATCAACGGTGTGCATGGTTGGTGAAAAATATCAGTTTGGATTCAGTTTCCGATGTTCAAATGATTGTGGAACCTAAAATATCAATCAGGAGGTCGATCATGAGTCAATTTTTGAAAGCTCTATTAGTCGCCTTAATTGTTGCCAGTCCAGCTTTGGCTGCCAACGAACACAACCAAGGCAAACCTGACAGAGACGGCATGGGCCAGGGTCAGGGAATGGGTCAGGGAATGGGTCAGGGAATGGGCCAGGGAATGGGCCAGGGAATGGGTCAGAGTCAGGGTCAGGGAATGATGCATCAGGAGCGTTCCGGCGATATGAATCGTCGCATGGACGAGATGAGAACCATGATGCAGCAGATGCAAAATGAAACGTCCCCTGAAAAGCGCCAGCAGATGATGCAGCGACAAATGCAACAAATGCAGCAGCATATGGGCAGTATGGCTGACATGATGGGCGGCCAGCAGGGCATGATGAGGCAGGGCAATGGAAATCAGGCTGGTAAGGGACAAAGCCCCGGCATGGGTGACCAAATGCGAATGATGGAAGAGCAGATGGAACAGATGCAAAAAATGATGAAAGAGATGAGAAAAGAACAGGGACCTAACTAGAAACGAGCCTCGGCGCTCACACACAACAGGTGCGGGCGCCGAAGTAAAAGGAGAACAGCATGATGCATGACCCGATGTGGGCAGGGAACTGGTTGTGGATGATCTTTATTGCTGTCGTGGTTGTTGTACCTGTTTGGCGCATTTGCAAACGGGCGGGCTATCCCGGCGCGCTCGGGCTGCTTATTCTTGTCCCCCTGTTAAATCTCGGGCTGCTGTACTTTCTGGCGTTCGCCCGCTGGCCCTCAGTTGACCACAACAAGGGTTAAGAATGTTCTGGTCAAGTCAGGTTCGTCAAAGCCTGGTGTTCACCCGGGTCTTCGATTGGCTTGAAAAAAGTCCCTGTCAACCGGAGGTCGAATGACGCAGGAGCAGGATAGAACCACTCAGTATCAACAGGGAAGCCTGACACTACCGGGAACGGTCATGCTGGGAACTGGCGTCATGATTGGCGCAGGTATCTTTGCACTGACAGGGCAAATGGCGCAGATGACCGGAGCGCTTTTTCCGCTCGCATTTCTGGCTGCCGCTGTGGTTGTCAGTTTCAGTGCCTATTCCTATATCAAAATTTCCAATGCCTATCCGTCTGCGGGCGGTATTGGCATGTATCTACAGAAAGCTTACGGAGACCGTCTACCCACCGCGTTCAACGCGCTGCTGATGTATTTCTCCATGGTCATCGCCCAGAGCTTTCTTGCTCGCACCTTCGGTTCGTACACCATGCAGCTTTTCGGCGGAGACGAGAGCGGTCTTATGGTGCCGCTTCTAGGGGTCGCGCTCATTCTGGCTGCATTTGTGGTCAATTTAATGAGCAACAGGCTGATTCAGAGTGTCGCCTCGGGTATTGGCATACTGAAGATTGGCGGCATACTGATATTCGGACTCGTGGGAATCTGGGTCGCCGATAGCCTGGCTGTCGATTTTTTTTCACGCAGGGACGACTCCGGATCCATCGGTAATTTCCTTGGCGCAACCGCGCTCGGCATTCTGGCGTTCAAGGGTTTCACGACGATCACCAACAGCGGCTCTGAGGTTAAGGACCCCCGTCGCAACGTGGGCCGTGCCATTATGATTTCGATAGCCGCCTGTGTGGTTATCTACACACTTGTTGGTTTTGCGGTTTCCAGTAACCTTTCCCTTTCAGAAATCGTCGAGACTCAAGACTACTCACTGGCTGCCGCCGCGCGCCCGGCGTTAGGGGATTATGGTGTGTGGTTTACCGTTGCGTTAGCGATGATGGCAACTGCCGGTGGCATCCTGGCGAGTATATTTGCAGTATCACGTATGTTGGCAATGCTCACTGAGATGAAGCTTGTACCCCACAGTCACTTTGGTATGCCGGGCAGCATCCAGAAACACACACTGGTCTACACTGTTGTACTCGGCCTGTTCCTGACAGCGTTTTTTGATCTGTCCCGTATTGCTGCGTTAGGCATCGTGTTCTACCTGATTATGGATATTGCCATTCACTGGGGCGTCATCCGGTATCTGCGCAAGGAGCTGGAAGCAAACGCCTGGGTGCCCGCCACAGCCATTGTGCTTGACCTGCTCGCGCTCGGCGGCTTTGTCTGGGTCAAACTGAATTCTGATCCCTTTGTTATCGGTGTGGCAGTAGCCGGCATGGTCGCTATTGCGGTTGTCGAGCAGTTTTTTCTGAACAGAGCCGGAGGATCGAAAGCGAAGGGACGCAGGGAATCTCATAGTCACGAACAGTAGCTTCTGTTGAAAGTGGATACGGGCCCGGTTCTCCGCCGGGTACACATTTCCAGAATGTAAGGTGATCGCACTCGAATACCCCCGGCTTTGTTGTATGCTAGTTGCCTTCGGTTAAAGTGCTTGCCAAATATCAACTGGCGCTCTCCTCATCTTCAAGGGCAAGGCTTTTCCGACCGTCGTTCATCCAACAGGATTTTGTCATGGCAACGGCTGATACCGGCTCAACACGTATCCCTGTGTCCCAGCTGGACATACCCTGGGAAAGAGACCTCTTTCTTCGCAGTTTGGTAAGTGAACTTTCCAGTGTACTGGAGGATGTGGTAGGGCTTAAGGAGGCTTCCGGTTTTATCAGCATCGTCGGCCAGAATATGGGAAACCAGATGGACCTCGATTATAAGAGGGCCCTGGAAGTTTCCCGGCTGTCTCGGCGCCAGGTTGCCGATGTGCTCGTAGACCTGAAAGAAAGAATCAAAGGCGACTTCTATATTATCGAGCAGAATGACGATCGCATCGTGCTTGGCAACCGGGCCTGCCCTTTCGCCGAGAAAGTTGTAGGACGCTCGTCCATGTGCATGATGACGAGTAACGTATTCGGTGTTGTCGCATCTCAAAGTCTTGGCTATGCCAAAGTCTCACTGGAGGAAACCATTGCGCAGGGCGACCCGGAATGCCGTGTCGTTGTTTACCTCAAGCCCGATAGAGAATCCGCAGCCGCGTCCGGGCAAGAATACTTCCAGTCAGCAACCTGATGCCAGGCTCGAAGATGGATAACCGATCATGGGAGAATCTGCTGCCTGAGCCGCTCCTTGTGTTGTCATCCGGGGGCGAGGTTATCGATATGAATCAGGCCGCCCGGAAGGCATTCCGTGGCTTGGCCAATGGCAGCCGGCTCCATCACCTGGCCAACGATTCAGACAAACTGGAGTCGTCGTTAAGGCTCTGGGTCCGCAGTGGGGATTTTATCCGGGGCCTCGCGATGATCAGTAGCCCGGATGGCGAGCGATACGCTGCCTACGGGGCACGCATTTCAGGATATGAGAACGCGTCAGCACAGATCATCGTCCGCTGCCATACCGAGAGCTCTGCCAACCAGCGTTTTATCGAGATCACCCGGCGTGTGAACGCCCTGAACCGTGAGGTTACCCGCCGTCAGCATGCGGAAAAGCAGCTGTTTGCTGAAAAGGAACTGGCTCAGGTTACCCTCCAGTCTATTGGCGATGCCGTTATCACAACTGACATTCAGGGGTGCGTGAATTACCTCAACCCCGTTGCCGAAACCCTCACTGGCTGGTCTGAAGCCGAGGCACGGGGGCTGCCGTTGCTGGAAGTCTTCCGTATCTTCAACGAGCAGACTCGCAAGCCGGCGGAGAACCCTGTGGCGCGCGTACTGGCTGATGGGCACACCGTTGGGCTGGCGAATCACACAATTCTGGTGCACCGGGACGGTACAGAGTTTGCGATAGAAGACTCCGCGGCCCCTATTCGTGACCGTGATGGCTCCCTCATCGGAGTCGTCATGGTGTTCCATGATGTGACCCATGCTCGCAAGTTGGCCGCCAAGGTCTCCTACCAGGCCAGCCACGACGGGCTGACAGGCCTTCTCAACCGACAGGCCTTTGAACAGCGCCTGCGCATTCTTCTTGATGCGCCCGGGGGCATGGACAACGCCCATAGTTTGATGTTTCTTGATCTGGACCAGTTCAAGATCATTAACGATACCTGCGGCCACCTGGCCGGGGACGCCTTGTTGCGCACACTCGGGCCTGTTCTCCAGAAACACCTGAGGCATTCTGACCTGCTGGCTCGCCTGGGAGGTGACGAGTTCGGGGTGTTGTTACAGGATTGTCCGGTGCCTGTCGCCAAGGAGATCGCCAAAGCACTGAAAGATGAAGTCGAGAGGCTGAACTTCACCTGGGAAGGAAAACCCTTCCGCGTCGGCCTGAGCATCGGTCAGGTCAATTTCAGCGACGAAAGCTGGTCCCTGGCAGATCTTTTGAGCGCTGCCGATAACGCCTGTTACCTTGCCAAGGAAAACGGACGTAACCGGATTCATCTCTACAGCAGTGACGATAAGGCCCTCGCTCACCGGTTTCGACAGACTCAATGGGTAGGCCGCATACACGAGGCGTTTAATGAAAACCGTTTCCGCCTTCATTGCCAGCCGATTATGCCCACGTCATCTGCACCCTTACCAATTCACGACGAAGAGGGGGCCCATTTCGAGCTGCTGCTGCGGCTGAGCGACAAGGATGGGAAACTGGTTTCACCCATGGCGTTTATCCCGGCTGCGGAGCGCTATAACCTGATGGTCAGCATTGACCAATGGGTGCTTGAGACAGCCTTCACGACGTTGGCTGGAGTCGGAGGCGAACACGTAGCGACCTGCACGATCAATCTGTCCGGAGCATCGCTTGTAGATGAAGGCTTCCTCACGTTCATAAACACCTGCTTTGAACGCCATGCGGTTTCACCCGAGGTCATCTGCTTTGAGATAACCGAAACAGAGGCCATAGCCAATCTGGCCAGTGCGCGCAAAATTATCCAGTCACTGAAGACGCTGGGTTGCCGGTTTTCCCTGGATGATTTCGGCAGCGGCATGTCCTCGTTTGGTTACCTTAAGAACCTGCCGGTCGACTACCTGAAAATCGACGGCGGGTTTATCAAGAACCTGGCAAACGACCCTATTGATCGGGCCATGGTGGCAGCGATCAACAATATTGGCCATGTGATGGGCTTGAAGACGATTGCCGAGTTCGTTGTGAGCACCAGCGTGCTACAGGAATTACGCGAACTTGGGGTGGACTACGTTCAGGGTTATGGCATTGCCAAGCCCGAACCGCTGGAAGCCTACCTGGCTAAACTGAACAGGGAGAACGGCGGCCACCCTCAAACTTCGGGCCAGCATCAGCAAGGACTCGTAGATCGATGACGCCCTGCTAATTCCGGCTCTCTGAGACTCCCGAAGCGTAGGCTAAAGGGCGCCGGCAAGGGGAGGGGGGCGGAATCTCTCCGGGAATCCAAACGGTAGTTTTTCAAGGTACGGCGGAAGCATGTTATTTTCCCCGCTAGGAAACTTTGAAACCGACTATCGAAAATCAGACGGGCGAGCAGACGTTTATGAACGTAATCATTATCGGCGCGGGGATTATGGGAACCACTTTTGCCACCCTGGCAAAAGAGTTGGCACCGGATCTGGAAATCACCATTCTGGAAAGGCTGGACAGCGCCGGGGCGGGAAACTCGTCGGCATTCTGGAACGCCGGCACGGGTCATGAAGCAAATTGTGAACTTAACTATACCCCGGTGGATGAAGAGGTTATTTCCGTAGAAAAGGCCCTGAAGATTCATGCCCAGTTCAACGTAGCCAAACAGTTCTGGGCTCATCTGATCGGCAAGGGAGCCATTAAAGACCCCAAGACCTTTATCAATCAAACCAAGCACTGCACCCTGGTTTCCGAATCGGCAATTGAAGAACTCAGATTGCGATTCAAGGAAATGTCGTCCCATCACTTTTTCGAGCACATGCGTTACTCGGAAGACTTTGATGAAATAAAAAGCTGGATTCCCTACACCATGGAGGAGCGTCCGCGTCACGAGAAAATGGCGGCAACCATTGTTGAAACGGGCACGGATATCAACTTTGGCGCTTTAACAGAACAGATGGCGGCCCATGCAGTCCAGGAGCTGGGCGTCAAAATTGAGTATGGCACGCACGTCAGGCGTGTTCATAGAAGCCCCACCGGGCGCTGGGTTATCGAGGCGCAGAGTAGGGGAGCTGCAGTTCAGCATAAGGCAGATGTGCTCTTCGTTGGTGCTGGTGGAGGGGCATTCCCGCTGTTGAAGAAGAGCCACCTGCCGTTCCGGCAAAGGTTCGCAGGCTTTCCTGTGGGCGGTCGTTTTTTGCGGGCTCCGATCAGCGCAGAGCAGGCCAAGGATTACCGTGCGAAGACCTATGGCAAAGCCAAAGTTGGCGCCCCTCCCATGTCGGTGCCGCATCTGGACCTACGGGTGGTGGACGGTAAGCACTATTTGCTGTTTGGCCCTTTCGCCTCCTTTAAACCGGTTCTCGAGAAAGGCCGCGGGTTCTTTGACTACCTGAGTTCTATTCGGCTGCATGATATCCCGGGTTTACTGAATGTCGCCCTGGAGCACTTTCCCCTGGTCAAGTATCTGGTGTCGGAAACCTTCAAAGGTGAAAAGAGCATGCTGGAGGAACTCGAAAGTTTTGCCCCGGGCCTGAGCAAAAAGTTCGACTGGAAACCGCTTGAGGCTGGCCAGCGCGTACAGATCATCAAGGACGGGGACCTGCAGATGGGCACAGAAATACTCGTGTCTACTGACAAAACCTACGGCACTTTGCTGGGGGCATCACCCGGGGCGTCAGTTTCACCGGAGGTTATGTTGCGCTGCCTGGAACAATTGCTACCCGCTATTTTTTCCAGCGAGGAAGCCATACAGAAAAAGACCGAAATTTTCCCGGAAGATGATCTGGACATACTGGTTAACCAGCCGGATCGTTACCGCGAAATTCGCGATACCGTTAACAAAAAATTGGGGATCAATCCACATACGGCGCAGTAAAAGCGTCTTGATTCCGGCCCTTGAGGTTCAGGACCTGAGATGACTTTTCAGCACTGGTTTTGACCAGTTCGCCAGCCAAAAATTAGATATTCCCAGGGTGGGCGTCCTGAAAAAGGCACTGGTAAATACGGGTATGTCCCTTGCGCTCACTTTTGATGGCATCGTGACAGCATGGGTGCCGACGTATTCGGTCGCCAGATCGCTTTACGCGGGCTAATAGAAGATGCCTGCGTGGCAACATTTCGTGACCAAATGACGCGTGCAGTTCATTAACTTGTCCGTAATACTCGCCTCAACATTTAACGGAATTTCACCTTTCCTGTGCTTGCCATTTATGCAGATACTGAAACGCATCCTGTTGCCGTTTTTTGCCGTCATACTATCAGCGGGCTGTGCCGGGCCGGGAATCGTTCGCGAACAGACCAGTATCTTGCCGAGTGAAATATCCCTGGCCACTGCTAATCCAGTGGCCAATGTCTGGTGGGAACACTTCGACGACAAAACTCTGAATGCGCTTGTAGAGCGGGCGCTGACTGACAACTTTTCCCTGCAATCGGTCAAGGTCAAGGTCGAGCGGTCTGCCATGCTGGCGTTGCAGGACAAGCTTGGACTTCCTCCCCAGGTGGGCAGAGGCGGCATCACCCTCCGGACTTACGAAGGAAACGGAGTTTTACCTGTCTCTGCGCGTATCGTAACGTCTTACAAGTTTGACCTTTGGGAGAAGCTGCCGCCAACTCTGATTGCAAGCAATTCACCTCTCTTTGACGATCTGATCGAACTGAGTTCCTCAGCAATCACCCTGAGCGCCAATGTCGCCAATACCTATTTTTCGTTGAGTAAGGGTAGGGCGGAGCTGGGTCTGCTGGAGCGCCAGGCCGCCACCAGTCGTGAACTCCTTGGATTGGTGGAGTCTGCGAGGGAGGAGGGACGGGCAACCACCGACGAAGTCCTTAGACAACGGCTTTGGGTCGCTTCGGCGGAATCGCGCCGGATAGAGGCACAGGCAGTTCAGCAAAGGCACACCCATCAGTTGGCCGTCCTGGTCGGCCAGCCGGTCTCGCAATTCGAGCTGCCTGCCACGGCGTCTACGCTGCAGCCTCTGCCGTCACTCCTGGAAGATGAACTGCCGTCACAGTGGCTCCATAGCCGACCGGACATTCAGTCAGCATTCCTAAGAACCCGTTCCACAGACACTGACACTGCCGGGCTCATCGCATCCGGGGTGCCACCGATCAACCTTTACTCAATGTTGACCAAGGCCGCATTCTCGCCGACCGAATTGGTGCAGGATGTGCTCGCCGAACTCGTTTCGCAACTGTCCGCTCCGTTGTTCGACAAATTCGACAGTTACCTGGACATTAACCTGGGCGAGACAGAGCAGGCGCAGGCGGACTTCCGCCAAATGGTGCTGACGGCCTTTCAGGAAGTAGAAGACGCTCTGGCAGCCGAGCGCCATAATCAGGCGCTGCTCAGCAGCCAGTCCGGCAGGCTGTACACGACACGTCGGGTCTTTCACCACCTCAGGCAGCGTTATGCTGGGGGTGATGTCGACTTTTTCGAAGTCTTTACCGCACTTCAGGATGTTCAGACGCTGGAGCAAGAGCACCTCTCCACCCGCCTGGCTCTGATGCTAGACCGGGTGACTGTCGCCCGCTCCGTAGCAGGGGGTTGGACACACCCGAACAACGAACTGCAAAAACTGCTACGCATCGCCTCCCTCTTCAATCAGGAGCATACCGAAGACGGCAACACCTGATGGGTGGCAGTACTGCTGTCCCAGATAGCGTCCAGCCATAATCCGCTAATCTGCCCAGCCAGGAGAGCGTTCTTCCCCTGGCGTCCTTGCGATTTTCTTTCCGCCATATTTTAGTTTTTTCTCGGTGACACTAGCGTCGATACGCTGTCACACTTATCGAAAGCAAGAAGTTCGGGGACCCGAAGTTCCGCCATACGGGGCTCGCCATGGGTCAGGGGAATTCTGGAATGGGACCGGGCAGACTGCAGTTAGTGGACTTCTGAGTTAATTACGGCGCTCTGTGATGTGGCCAAATCGACCTACCATGAATTCGTGGAGGGAATGATGAGCGACAAACTATTCCACATAATCGCGGTAACTCTTGCGGTAACTCTTTCGGTAACTCTGTTATCCAATTCGCTCTATGCGAACGAGGTCTCTTTCGACTCCATGGACAGCAATGGTGACGGCAGAATCTCAAAGGACGAGTTTCACGACACAATCGTAGAGTGGGGCACATTCTCAGACTTTGATATGAATAGCGATGGTTATCTGACTTCGGAAGAGTTTGCCGAAACAGGCTATAACAGCGGTTCGTTCGAAGAGTGGGACGTTAACAACGACGACCAGCTGGACGAGTACGAGTATTACGATGGAGTCTTCGACCATTACGATGAGAACGAAGATGGTCACTGGCAAAGAGCCCAATGGCAAGATGCTGGCGACGACGGATTCTGGGATATCTGAAGCAATAGATGAGAACTCTATCTGTCTTCTAAATGTCTCAACCGAGCTATAGTCCTAAAGCGAGGATATCGGAAAAATTAACGGTGAGCCTCGCCCGCTGTATGGCACCACTATTACAACCCCTTCCGTGTAGAGAAACATCATCAGAATATCAGCCAGGGTTACGATGCCGTCCTCGTAGAGGTACTCGGGACCCTTGAGTCAGGACGAATTTGAGGCTCTGCTAAGGCGGGACCGCCAGAGAAAGTCAGCCTGATCATCTCAGTCGCTCCTATCCAGGCGTTCTTTGCGCATCGGCGTTGCCTTGATTTGGGCTGGGCAAAGTTGAGCTTGTGACCCGTCCGCTACTTTCCAGGTTGGCAGACGTCTGTTGGATACCGCACAGACCAGGACTGAACTCCGAAATAGGCTAATCCAATGAACAATGAGATGACTTGCCGACCTACCTGCGAATGGAAAGCAGCCCTCCCTCAACATAACTATGCTCCCTATCGGTAAGCAGTTTCTCTCATTTCCTGAATTCCGCAATTGGAGGTGCCTGAGGCACTTTGAGTAAGTGAGGAAGATTTTGTGATTACTACCAGTCCTGATCCAGACACCAATGCTTGTGTTGCAAACTTCGATGAAGCGCTGGAACAGCTCGGGCTTGCCCTACAGAGCGATCCTTTTGCCTACAATACAAAAGTACTGGAGGCGGCACTTCCTGTCATGAAGTCTCCCGGCGGCCTGGACGCGTTGTACGCCCGAGTCCCGACGATGGAAGCAAAGGGCGTATTCGCCAACAGTGACTGGGACAACCCAGCCATTTTGCGACCGGCACTGGCGGTGCGGACCCTACGCCAGGGAGCTCCGGCCTACACGACTATTGAAGCGCTGAGTGAACTTCGTTTGCTGGCCGTGGCCATGGGCGATTATCGGCATCCGGGTATCTCATCGGAGCAGGCCAGACATTTCCTGACCCAGGTAACGGCGCTCAATCTTGACCTGCTATCAGGTCAGATGAGTGAAGCGGATCGGGAGCGACCCGAAGGGCTCGGGCAGATCGTCAATTCGCTGTACCAGTTTCTGCTGAGCAGGCTGGGCTACGAAAGCATGCTCGACAGCCTGGTGGGTGAAGTTCGGCGATTGCTGGCTCAGCGGCCCATACAGACCGACAGCATTAAACAGATGGTCAGCCAGATAGCGAAATGCCTGTATGACCCTGAAATTGAAACCTCTGGCATGCACAAAGCTGCTCGCCTGGTAACCGCATTGTTCGGGCCAACGCCAGGCAGTCGCGATGATCCGGGCCTTGCGGTCTACGGTGAACGTCTGTCCGCCATGGACGATGTCGCTCTATTTGCAGAGGCAAAAGACTTTGCCAGTGCAATGCAGGAGACCGGCATGGTTTCCCCCTATCATCCCATGCTGTTACGACGCCTTCGGGAGCATCGGGACGACCTGATACCCATGGCGTTGGGTCTGAGCATCACCGGCAATGATGTGCTCCAAAGCTATCAGCAGATTGTACTCCAACTGATCGATGACGTGGTTCATCCGCAAACCAGCCAGGCTGTTTATGGCCTGGCCATGTTTCTTGAGAGGGGAACTCTCTTCATCCCTGCGGTTGCTGCCAGCTTGTGGCGGCAAATTGAACTGAAATTGTGCCAAACCGCATCCGACAGACTCAGCGCAGTTTTTGGCGATGAGCACCCTCCGCGGGTATATTTACTGGCAGGTGTACTGAACCTTCTTGGACAGCCGTTCGGCATTGGCCAGGGCAACAACCCAACGTGTCAGTCGGTTATTGGTCTTTCCATGTGGGCCTTCAACGACGCTTACTACCTGTTGCAACTGGTGGCCTGGGCGGCCCGTGACGACGACGTCGTCATGCGCTTCGAAGGCCAGGATATTAACTCCCAGCATCTGCCGGCCGGGCTTGCGAAATTACCCCCGACCGATGTCGATCCGGTTTCCCTGGTTCTGATACCACATCTTGATCGCATTTATGGTGAGATGGGACGTTTGTGTGGGGTGCGCGATGAGGACCTTCACCGCTGGATCAACCCGGAAATGTACGGCTCGTGGGTAGGGCATGGCTTTCTCAGCCTCATTAGCCGGGAGACGGGCAAGATCCATGAGTATGAGGATTTTATCCGTGATTTCTACGCCAGCTATCACCCTTATTACAATGGCAACATCCCCATTATCCATCCGCAACCAGCCGGAATCGCGGTCACCGACAGTGGAGGGCGCCTGGTTGGACGCCATGCCATCACCATTATCCGGGTCAACCTTGATCGCGCTGGCGATATGCGCCTCTACTTTTTCAACCCCAACAATGACAGCGGCCAGGATTGGGGGCAGGGCATTAACTGCGCAACCGAAAGCAACGGCGAGCGCTCTGGCGAAGCCTCACTGCCGTTCGCTGAGTTTGCCTCGCGTCTGTGTGTGTTCCACTACGACCCGAGGGAGCTGGGAGACGGGTCGGCGGTTCCCGACACAGACATTACCCGGGCCATAGAGCTTGGCCGTACCAGTTGGGCTGCAAGTTATGAGTAACCTGGGCTGAAAGCGCCGGCCGGCGGCTTCGAACATCGCTAGTCTTCGTCTGGGCAGGCACAAACACCTGGCGAGCGTCGTAAATCCTGGCGCTCAGGACTGGCTAATGCAAAGTAGCTTTTTGGGGCGCCCGCCAAGCGTCCAATGGCTATGTATCCGACTCAGGCTGTCTTAACGCCGTGGCAAACGCATAATAATGATCGCCGCAAAAGCCAGCAGCACGATTGCACCGGCTTCGAACAGGATATTTTGTGGGTCCATGTCTTTGCCCTGAAGCACTATTAATCGGGCTATAGCCGTAATCGCAATGAATATCGGATAAATAAATGGTGAGCCCCGCCCGGTGTACGATACCACCACCATTGCAACCACTTCCGTGTAGAGAAACATCATCAGAATATCAGCGAGGGTTACAATGCCATTCTCGTAAATGCCCTGGATCTCCATCCCTGCAGCGCCCAAGGTCAGCAGCCCCGTTAGAACCAGCAACAGCTTCTGGATCGCGTTAAAGCCGCGAACAACGAAAAGCTGTTCCATGTTGCTGAGCTCTGGAAGGTCGGGCTTTTTTTCATCCCGGTCGTCAGTTTGACGCGTACTGCTCAATTTTGAATCGCTCATTACTGAACCTTTGTTGTTTTTCGCAGCTCATAATGCAGATCTCCTAGGACACTCCCATCTCTTACAGAATCCAGAGCTCCGATCGCATCAAAAGAATCGACAGACTAGCAGAGCGAGAAGTGAAGGTGGGATTATTATTGCCGCATTCGAACGAGGGCATATTTCTCCAACCGTGCGCTGGGAAATGATATTTTGATCCGGACGGCCTCAGAAAGTGCTAAATTTCGCTATACCCACGACATTCGGCTAAAGGATAGTCAGAGATGAAACGAACACGGCTTCTTCAGGATTTGATCAGGCAGCTTTCGCCAAAACTGGACTCGACGACCTATGTCTACTGCACAGTGGCTCGGGCAAAGTATGGCGAGCTGGAAAAGCTGAAACCCATAGTCAGCATTGCTGAACTGGAGGGACTTACCTTGGTGATTCCTCAGGAGCAGGCCAAAGCCGAGGGCCTGGACTATTACCGAGTCTTCCGCCGCATCACACTCGAGGGTCACTCCAGCCTTGAAGCTCTGGGGCTAACATCCGTGGTAACGAGCCAGCTTGCCGAGCGAGGCATTACCACCAACGTCATCGCCGGGTTCTATCACGACCACATGTTCGTACCCAGCGATCGGATCGACGAGGCTATGGAGGCACTGAAGGAGCTGGCCAACGAGCCCAGCGGTTAAAGTGGATGACGACAGAGACCGCTGTAGCGGTGAGCACTACATTTAGTGAGATCACCTTAACAGGTAGCTGAAAAGGACACTCCAAGGGCTACATCACACCAAGCAATATGTAGCAGACGCGGAGAAAGATGGCGACAACGTTAATCAGGAGGGAACGAAAGTATCCACAAAACGGTAGCCAACTCCAGGTTCCGTCTGAATGTATCGCTGCTCTGTAGGATCATCGCCAAGCTTTAGTCTGAGCCTCCCGAGAAGAACCCGGAGGTAATGGGTATCTTTGGTGTGGGTCGGGCCCCAGATGTCCTTCAACAGTTGTGTTTGTGTGACGATTTTCCCGGAAGCCAACATCAGTGCTTTCAGCACAGCAAATTCTTTCGGTGTTAATCTTACGGGCTCTGCGTTCACGCTGATTTTTCGCATAGCAAGATCGATGCGCAACATACCGTCATCAAAAACCAGAGGCACCTCAGTCTGGCGTCCACTTTTACGCTCCTGGTTGCGCAACTGAGTCCGGACTCTTGCCAACAATTCATCCACTCCGAACGGTTTCGTCACATAGTCATTAGCGCCAAGATCCAGCGCTTTGACCTTCTCAAGCTCCTTGTCTCTTACTGACAAAACGATAACAGGGACAGAGGTCGACTCCCGAAGAGCCGCGAGCACCTCAGAACCATCCATATCAGGCAGCCCTAAATCAAGGATCACGAGTTCCGGAGAATGTTTCGCAAAGAGGCTGAGCCCGGTTTCGCCCCTTTCGGCTTCCAATACTTCATAGCCTTCGGTTTTGAGACTGATGCGAAGAAAATGCCGAATTTGCGGCTCATCGTCGATAATCAAAATGCGGGGTTTTCCTGGGTCTGGCACTGACAAGGTCATACGAAAGCATCTTTGTTGGGCTCGTGTTCCGGCGGTTCTTTGAGAGGGAGAACTATTTCAATGGTTGCCCCTCGATCATTCGGGCCGGGCAGGGCGCGTATACGCCCGCCGTGCGCGCCAACCATGCCATTACAAATGGCAAGCCCAAGTCCACTGCCACGGGGGCCGCGGTCGCCCTGTCCGCCAGTAAAGAACATTTCAAATACTTTAATCCTCTGATCTTCAGGTATTCCGGGACCTTCATCGGAGACGGAGATAACCGCTTCGTCTCCGACTCGTCGGGCAATAATTCTCAGGGTTGACCCTGCAGGTGCGAACTTCGCTGCGTTTTCCATCACATTGACCAGTGCCTGTTCGATCAATGCCGGGTGCACAAAAAGAAGCGGCAGTTCGTCATCCACGTCTGTCTCTACCTGAACTTCGGCCATCATGTTTCTGGAACGTCTCAGGGCTGAGGACAGGATATCAGTCAAGGCTATCCAGTCTCTCTCGATCTTTAGCGTGCCATGCCCGAGCTTAGTCATATCCAGCAGATTTCGAATATAACGGTCGAGCCGTTCACCCTCTCCAAGTACGGAGTCAAGGAGGCTTTCCCGGTCTTCAACAGACAGGCGGCTAGACATTGATCTCAACGTACTTGCGGAGCCAATCATTGATGCCAGAGGAGTGCGGAGATCATGCGATATGGACGAAAGCAAGGCAGAGCGCAGGCGCTCTGTCTCTTCCGCAACCCGTGAGGCGGACAGGTTAGAGGCAAGCTTGGTTCGAAACCATGCCAGGCCCAACTGGTGCACGTAGACGCCCATGGAAAGCCCACGGTAATAGTCAGCCGTCATACCTCCAACCTTCAACCCAAGCACAGCGTAGACGTCGCCATCTGCCTCGATGGGCTCGAAGCGCCACGGCAGGCTGTTGAAAGTATCGGAAAACGTCCCGCTAGCTTTCCATTTCGCATGGCCCATGCCACAGCAGAGTAGGCAGCTTCGTTGAAGGCGTGAGGTGCCCCACCTTGAGTGATGACTTCAAAATTGCCGCTATCCTCAGCGCGCTGAAGAATTACGATCGGTACCTTCACCTGGGAATAAAGTGCATCAACAGCTTCAGATTGCACCGAAGTTATATCGGGAGCCGAGGCGAGACGGCGGGTGAACTGAAGATGCGCATCGGCAAGATCATTCGAGGCGCGCAGCATTTGTACCTGATCCCTTAACCTACCCGCGAGACGACCCCCGCTCACCGCAATGATTAGGAAGAACACAACGGTCAAAAGTTCGTCCGTGTCCGCCATGTGGAGCGTTAGTCGGGGTTCCGTAAAGAAAAAGTTGTAGGTCAGAAAACTCAATGCCGCAGTAAAGAGCGCGGGCCGTATGCCGGTCCGGGCCGCAACCCACAGCACGGACGTCAGAAAGATCAGTGACAGGTTACCCAGGGGGAGTACGTCCTGGAGGCCCATGGATACGACCGTGGCAGCACCGACGCTTGCCACAGCCCAGAGATAGTCACTCCACTGCGTTCGTGAAACGGATGCTGCTACCAGTTGGTGGCGTTTTTCAAGGGGCAACGGTACGAAAGTAACCTCAAAAGCTTCGGCCTGTGCCATAAGGCGTCGACTTAGGGACCTCTTAAAAGGGTACCAGCGATTGTGAGAGCGACCGAGAACCAAGGTTGTGACATTTTGCTCCTTTGCGAAAGCAAGAATTTCCGCGACAACGTCGTGACCACGAAGTGTTCTGATTTCTGCTCCCAACCTGGAAGCCAGGTCCAGCACCTTCGCTTGCTGCTGACGCTCGTCGCTCCCGGCACGGCCAGTGTCAACCGTAACAACCGTCCAGGGTGCTTTACGCCTGTCCGCTATTCGGCGCCCGGCGCGAACAAGTGTTTCACCTTGTCCTGAGCCGTCCACAGCTACCAACATCCGTGAGCTAACGTGCCAGGGGTTTTCTATTTCACCCGATTGCAGTTTCTTCCGAACGTCGGCATCAAGACGTTCAGCGAGAGCCTGAACCGCCAACTCACGCAAGGCCGACAAGTTCGAGAATGAGTAGGCGTGCACGTGCTCGGACACGTGGACTTTGCCCTGCCTCTGACGCTCCAGAAGATCCGAAGGGCTGAGATCAACCAATACAACGTCAGTGGCCCGTTCCAGTACTGAATCGGGTACGGTGTCTCGCATTCTTGTACCGGTAGTTCTCGCTACGACATCCGAAAGACTTTCGAGGTGCTGAATGTCTATTGCTGTCCAGACCGTAATACCCTGGTCCAGCAGTTCCACGATGTCCTGGTAGCGGCGAGCATGACGGGTACCCGGGTTATTCAGATGAGCCAGGTCATCCACCAGTAGCACGTCAGGCTTGCGCTTGAGTGCCGCGTCCAGATCAAACTCACGGACTTGTTTGCCAGAGTAGCCAGACTCTTTTGACGGCAGCTGCTCAAACCCCTCACGGAGCGCATCTGTCTCCGCGTCTCCGTGAGACTCGACCACACCGATAACAATCTCAACGCCTTGCCTGCGTAGCTCGTGGGCTGCCCGGAGCATCTGAAGGGTTTTACCAACCCCGGGTGCTGCACCCAGATAAATCCTAAGTTGACCGCCTATTGAAGCTTTACGAGCTTCCATACAAAGTTCCTAGCCTATTGGAAACTCGGTTTTTGCGTAGCGCACTCTCTCATTACTCAGGGCCCGGCGAAAAAAGCTCACATTCAGGTTGCCGCGAAGGAACGACCGAGTAGTAGCTAGAAGAATGGCAAAAGTCGATACTTTGATTTCACTTGCCGGCCGCCAGGACCTTATCAACGAAGCTGTCGAAAGCTCCGAGCGTAGCAGGGTTACCGAACTACAGCATCAGAATAGCAATCGTGGCGGCCAAGTTTAGGAGGGCGGCAGTCAGAATAATAACTTTTACGTAGACCGACAGCCTTGACCACCTGCGTTTTCCCATCAACTCCCTAATGACGAGGTGCCCCAGCCCACCAGTAATAAAAAGGGCGGTTACAGAAGCGTAATGCCCGATGAGGCGCTCACCACTAGCCGTAAAAAGACCGTAAAAATTGAGGCCAGACCGTCCTAAAACCGCTTGGGATATGGTTTGCTTAGCACCGTTGCCAGTTAATTCAGCTTTGAAGCGGGGCTCTGGAGGGCATGGCGACATCTCCACTGAAACCCGGCCTAGCTACCCATATCGCAATTTCTCTTGCAGGCCTTAGTTTCTTGGCACTTGTAAACCGCCAGGCGATGCAGCCAGTGGTATCAAAATTTCCGTACTTGGCACCGGTCGCGTTCTTCGCCTGGGTACAGGGGTAGGGGAGACGTTTTGCATCGCAGGATTAGCTACGTTTGCGGCAATGGGGCTTATGTTGAAACACACACAAGAACTTAATTTACGCCGGATTTGTTACATAGGCGCAGTTCACAGGCACAGCCATTGGGGTTGCGCTGGCTAAGACTGTTCACGAGGGCTTTGGACATTCCTGATTATGCCGCTTATTAGCATACTACCTGTCATTCAGATTCTGGGTTTTCTTCTGATCTTGCTCTCTGATCTTGCTCAGTTTTCTAATGACGCTACCAGTAAACTTGTTGGCGTTTGGCAACACCCCCGATTGGCTGGCGTTTGTTAAGTCGGCAAGTATCTGTTTTGGGATCGGCCTGGTGTGTTTCCTAAGCGCCGGTAGAAAACGACATGCACTAAGACAGCGCCAGATGTTTCTGCTTACCGTTGGGGCATGGGTTGTCATACCGCTATTTTCGAGTTTGCCATTGCTCTTGAGTGACTTGGAACTCAGCGTCACAGACGCCTTCTTTGAAAGCATCTCTGGTGTGACGACCACGGGGTCTACCGTCATGAGCGGCCTGGACAATCTACCTGGCGATATTCTGCTCTGGCGTTCAATCATGCAATGGATGGGGGGATCGGAATTATCGGTATGGCTGTGGCGATTCTTCCGTTTCTGAGGATCGGTGGTATGAGGCTATTTGCGACGGAATCCTCTGAATGGACGGAAAAAGCAGTACCACGAACCAGCCGGCTAGCCCGCGGTCTCGTGCTAAGCTATTTGATTCTGACAACCAGCTGCATTGGTGTGTATTGGCTATTAGGAATGGACCTGTTCAACGCGCTAAATCATGCGTTGACTACCGTATCGACGGGTGGCTATTCGACCTCCGATAGCTCGATGGGGCAGTTCGATCAGCTTTCTATCTTATTTGCTTCCACTGTCTTCATGATGCTGGGAGGCGTCCCGTTTTTCCTGTTTGTACGGTTCTTGAATGGTCAGATTGAACCCTTATTTCGCGATCAGCAAGTCCATTTCTTTCTCAAAGTCTTACTTGGTTCAGCAATTTTGATCGCGCTTTACCGCCTATTAAATGAAGACGTTGCTCCCTTGGATGCTTTCGTGCATGCGCTATTCAACGTGACGTCAGTAGTCACGACTACCGGTTACGCATCCCAGGACTACGCTCTATGGGGGCCTTTCGTTGTGGTGGCGTTCTTTTTCCTGACGTTTGTAGGAGGGTGTTCAGGCTCAACAAGCGGCGGTATGAAAATTTTCCGCTTTCAGTTGTCGATGTTGCTTTTGCGAGAGCAGGTTCTCAGGCTGCTTCATCCCAACGCGGTAATCGCGCGCCGTTACAATGGGAGAATCATTAGCGATGAGATTGTCGCCTCCAGCGTGGCTTTCTCTTTTATTTTCCTGGCCACACTGGTAGCTGTGGCAGCGCTTCTTGCTTTTCTTGGGCTCGATCCGATTACAAGCCTGACCGGAGCAGCCACAGCTTTGGCAAACGTTGGTCCCGGGCTAGGAAACATAATCGGCCCGGCAGGCAATTTCCAGCCTCTGCCTGATGCTGCCAAGTGGGTATTGATGGCCGCAATGCTGCTGGGCCGACTTGAGCTCCTGAGTGTATTTATAATGTTCTCTCCGCATTTCTGGCGCAGCTGACCATGGCAGCCGACCGGCATTGAGGAAGAAAAGAACGGTGCTGAATTCGAGTACAAAGTTTAGTGGTGGCCGGGTAGCACTGTCTGAGGTCGTCCATTGGACGACCATAGAAAGTGATAAACCGGCATAACAGAAGATCAGATATTTAGCGGCATGTTTCCACACAAAGTCCTAAACAAAGTTAAAGTGGATTCTAGAAGAGTAAGCTGTTTCGATTGTCCACACAAAGTACTAAATTCGTCGTCCGCATCACAAGCGCTGGAAGCGTAAAGCTCGTCAGGAGATTCTCCTTGGGAGGAGGTACAAGCTGATTCAATGGAAGCAGTTGGGGGAGAGTGTAGGAACTTCAGACATAAAAAAGGCCGGAGCAGAACTCCGGCCAAAATGGAGGAACACCTAACCATCATTTGAAGGGTGTTGAGACGATGCCTCGGCAGGGAAGGAGGGCATCAGTGGATCAGTGACCCGCCATTCACATCAACTTCAGAGCCGCCCGTGACGGCGCCGGTCAAGTGGAGGTGGCAGTTCGATTACAGAAAGCGTTTGTTTCTCTGGGGTCTCTGGATAATCAGGATGTAAAAGACGCTGCCTCTGAACACAGCCGATTAGCACTGAATCGGTCCAGACTGGCGCTGGATTTGCCCGAGGACCTTGCTGCTGTCAGCAAAGCCTCCGGCCGTTGAGGCAGTCTGACCAGCGACCGATAACGGCATGCGCCGCTTCGGAATCACCGGCCAGCTTTTAACTACACGTAGAAGTCCAGGTCTTCCTGGGATTTCAGCAGATCCCTCATCGTTATGGGGTCATCACCGAAGAAGAACACCAGACCCCAGTGCGTGCCGAAGGCGTTCCGGTCTGGAACTGTCTCTTCAGAGGGCGCCACTAGCTCGTGGGAATCAAAGTAAGGATGGTCTACGCACTCTTTCGGCATTTCCAGCTTGCTTACCACGCGACGGCGGGGATAGACACCGAAGCAGCCCGCATACCCTTTCGCTCCCTCGACTTCCTTGGGGAAGAACGCAGCGACTTCCTCTTTCGTGCTCTTCGGGTCGAAAACCAGCATGGAAGCCTGGTAGGCGCTGAAACCGTAGGCCTTTTCGATCAGCTCAAAAGCCTTGAAACCCGGCGGGCGATAGGCAACCTCACCAAAGTACATCTCGCCATCTGCGGTTACAAAGTACTCAGGATGAATCAGGCCGAACTTGATATCGAAGGTTTTGATCAGCAGTTCGATCTGCTTGGTAATCGCGTTGCGCCAGCTCTCAAGTTCCTTGGTCGCAGGCACGAATACCGAATACCCCAGGGTGACGTACTCTGAGATATTCAGGAACTGGATCTTGCCGTCGTGAATCCATGCTTCAACCGCGAATTCCCAGCCACTCAGGTGGCTTTCCATCAGCAGTGGATATTCCTCGTTC
>NZ_JAAMPF010000022.1 GCF_011074795.1 Marinobacter salicampi | reverse complement strand
CGAAGGAGATGCGCATTCTACAGACACCCACTCAGGTGTCAACGGGGATTTTGGAAAAAAACCGCTAAATTCTGGCTTGCCCCCGCATTCGGTCAGGCACTGCTCAATATGGTGAATTTTTAACCAGACTTATCCGCATCTTTCGGCTCGGGGCTATTCTTGGGCATGGCTGAAACCGCGCTCTTACGCGACTTTCTCATCAAAGCGGTAAACGGCCCGGATAGGGCGTAGGCCAGGAACGTTACGAACAGCACCGTGCCCGGATCCAGCGCAACCACCACAAAGATCAGCACCACCAGCAGAATAGCTGCGAAAGGCACCCTTCCCCGAAGATCCAGATCCTTGAAGCTGCGGTAAAGGATATTACTCACCATCAACACGCCCGTGCCACCAACGACAATAATGGTGAGCAAAGTGAGCCAATTATTGGGTTCGAACTCGTGGAAGAACCAAACCAGCCCTGCCACCGCCGCGGCGGCCGAGGGGCTTGGCAAGCCAACGAAAAACTTCTTGTCGATTGAGCCAATCTGGGTGTTGAATCGGGCCAGCCTGAGCGCCGCTCCGGCCACATAGATAAAAGTAACGGCCCAGCCGACCTGGTCCAGGTTATTGAGGGACCAGAAGAAAGCGACCAACCCCGGTGCGACGCCAAAGGCAACCATATCGGCAAGGCTGTCGTACTCCTCACCGAACTTGCTCTGAGTGTTGGTCATTCTTGCTACCCGACCATCGAGCCCATCCAGAACCAGGGAAATAAATATGGCGATGGCTGCATTGTCAAAAACCCCGTTTGCTGCCGAAACAATGGCATAAAACCCTGAAAACAGGGAGGCAGTTGTTAATGCGTTAGGCAGAAGGTAAACACCTTTTCGCCGGACCGGCGCTCCTTCCACGAACTCCTCTTCGACCACCTCTCCCGAAGCCAGGTCCTGGTCTGCCAGCGACTCGTTGTCTGAGTTGTCTTTATTTACAGTCATTCCGTTCATCCAGCGAATATTTGAGTGAAGTATAACGTATCAGGCCCAGCCGTTGTTCGACCATAAAAAAACGCGGCCCTGAGGCCGCGTTTTCATTACGCTTTCCTAACTTAGTTCTTTTCTTTATCCACAATTTTATTGGCGGAAATCCAGGGCATCATTGAACGGAGTTGCTCACCGACTATCTCGATGGGATGCTCAGCATTCTGACGACGGCGAGCAGTCATGGAAGGATAGTTGGTGTTGCCCTCCTGAATGAACATCTTGGCATACTCACCGCTCTGGATACGCTTGAGCGCATTACGCATGGCTTCGCGGGACTGCTCATTAATAACTTCAGGCCCCGTCACGTACTCACCGTACTCCGCATTGTTGGAAATGGAGTAGTTCATGTTCGCGATGCCGCCCTCGTACATCAGGTCAACAATGAGCTTGAGCTCATGCAGGCACTCGAAGTAAGCCATTTCAGGCTCGTAGCCGGCATCAGTCAGGGTCTCGAACGCGGCCTTGACCAGCTCGACGGTACCGCCACACAGGACTGCCTGCTCCCCGAACAGATCGGTCTCGGTCTCGTCCTTGAACGTGGTTTCGATGATTCCGGTCCGTCCGCCGCCAATGGCGCTGGCATAGGACAACGAAATGTTCTTGGCGTTGCCGGATGCATCCTGGTGGATAGCGATCAGGTCGGGAATACCGCCGCCGCGGGTAAACTCGGTGCGCACAGTGTGACCAGGCGCCTTGGGTGCGATCATGATGACATCCAGATCCTTGCGGGCAACAATCTGGTTGTAGTGCACGTTGAAGCCATGGGCAAAGGCAAGCACACCGCCCTGCTTCAGGTTCGGCTCGATGTGGGTCTCATAAATCGCTTTCTGGTTCTCGTCCGGCGCAAGCAGCATGACGATGTCAGCCTCTTTGGCCGCTTCAGCCACGCCCTTAACGGTAAGACCAGCAGCCTTCGCCTTGGCCGCTGAAGACGAGCCCTCGCGCAGCGCGACCACAACATCAACACCTGACTCTTTAAGGTTGTTGGCGTGAGCGTGGCCCTGGGAACCGTAACCGACAATGGCCACTTTCTTGCCCTGGACAATGGAAAGATCACAATCTTTATCGTAGTAAACCTGCATGACAAACCCCTGTTTGCGTTATCTGGCCTCAAAGGCCATTAGTAATCGTAATTTTTTGAGCACTTAAAGACTCAGAACTTTTTCACCGCGGGCGATACCCGACACACCCGAGCGCACCACTTCCAGCACACCAGCAGGCCCCACAGCCTGTATAAAGGCATCGAGCTTGTCGCTGTTGCCGGCCAGCTGCACCGTATAGATAGTGCTGGTAACGTCCACAATCTGGCCGCGAAAGATGTCCACGGTGCGCTTGATTTCCGCACGCTGTGAACCGGTGGCTTTCAGCTTGACCAGCATCAGTTCACGTTCGATGTGGGAGCCTTCGGTCAGATCCACCAGCTTCACCACTTCAATCAGTTTATTGAGCTGCTTGGTGATCTGTTCGATAACCTTGTCTGACCCGGATGTGGTAACCGTGAGGCGCGACAGGGTCTCGTCTTCAGTGGGCGCGACGGTCAGGGTTTCAATGTTGTAATTGCGCTGGGAGAAAAGACCAACCACCCGCGACAGCGCACCCGGCTCGTTTTCCAGCAATACAGATATGATGCGACGCATGGTTATCAGACCCTCTCCGTTTTGCTGAGCCACATATCCTTCATGGAACCGCGCGCTACCTGCATGGGGTAAACGTGCTCAAACGGATCCACATAGATATCGAGGAACACCAGCTTGTCTTTCATGGCGAAGGCTTCGCGCAGTTTGGGCTCAAGCTCTTCCTTCCTGTCGATCCGGATGCCAACGTGGCCATAGGCTTCGGCCAGCTTGACGAAATCCGGCAGGGATCCCATGTAAGACTGGGAGTGACGGGACTCGTAGTTCATATCCTGCCACTGCTTAACCATGCCCAGGGCCTGGTTGTTAAGATTGACGATTTTAACCGGCAGGTTGTACTGGCTACAGGTGGACAGCTCCTGGATGTTCATCTGGATACTGCCTTCCCCGGTGACACAGACAACTTCACTGTCGGGGTAGCTGAGCTTGACGCCCATGGCTGCAGGTAAACCAAACCCCATGGTCCCCAGGCCGCCGGAATTGATCCAGCGATTGGGCTTGTCGAACTTGTAGTACTGGGCTGCGAACATCTGGTGCTGGCCCACGTCCGAGGTCACATAGGCGTCGCCGTTGGTGATCCGCCAGATAGCCTCGATCACTTCCTGAGGCTTGATATGGGTGTCACTGGTTTCGTAGCGCATGCCATGGAAGGCACGCCACTCATCGATCTGCTTCCACCAGGACTTCAACGCTTCGGCGTCGGGCCTTTCCTTGCTTTCCGCCACCAGGCCAAGCATTTCCTTTAGCACCGCATCAACGGGTCCGACGATTGGCACGTCCGCATCAATGGTTTTGGAAATGGAGGCCGGATCAATATCAATATGAACGATCCGCGCACCAGGACAGAACTTTTCCGTAGCATTGGTGACCCGGTCGTCAAAGCGGGCGCCGACGGCCAGGATCAGGTCCGAATGGTGCATCGCCATATTGGACTCGTAAGTCCCGTGCATACCAAGCCAGCCCAGGGACTGCTTGTCCGTCGCCGGGAAGCCGCCGATACCCATGAGGGTATTGGTGACCGGAAAGCCAAGTTTATGCGCCAGCTCGGTCAGTTCCTTCGAGGCCTTACCCAGCACCACACCGCCACCGGCGTAAATGATGGGCCGCTTGGCCGCCATCAGCATGTCGACGGCTTTTTTGATCTGGCCGGCATGACCTCGGATGGCCGGGTTGTAGGAGCGCAGTTTCACCTTCTTGGGGAAGACGTACTCGTAGCGCTCATTGGGCGTTGTCATATCCTTGGGGATATCCACCACAACCGGTCCGGGACGGCCGGTGGAGGCGATGTAATAAGCCCTGCGAATCACCTCTGGAATCTCTTCCGGGTGGCGGACGCTGATGTTGTGCTTAACCACAGGCCGGGAGACACCGATCATATCGGTTTCCTGGAAGGCGTCTTCCCCTATCAGGGTTGACGCGACCTGGCCACACAGAACCACCATAGGAATGGAATCCATGAAAGCGGTAGCGATGCCGGTGATGGTGTTGGTAGCGCCTGGACCTGAAGTCACCAGAACGGTACCGGGCTTGCCGCTGGCACGGGCATAACCGTCAGCCATATGGACGGCGGCCTGCTCGTGGCGAACAAGTATGTGTTTGACTTTATCCTGTCGGAACAGCGCATCATATATATGTAATGCTGCACCGCCCGGATAGCCGTATATGTATTCGATACCCTCATCCTGAAGGGACCGGATCAGCATGTCGGCGCCAGACAATAGCTCCACGTTTTCTACCCTCTATACGAGTGAATGTGCCGGGATGGCCCCGGTTGCCTGGATCTCCGGCCCTGCGCCTCTTTTGGAAGGCAAGCCGGATATTCCGCCACACTATCAGACGAGAGGTTGTCTCCTGGCCAACCGCGCTCCTGAGGGTGCCGGAGGACGGTTAAACACCGGGTTGCTGAAAGCAACGACCATTCCGCGACAGTTGCGCGGAGCGTTCAGTGTGGTAATCACGGGGAATACTGCTCGGGATTGCCTGCCGCATTGACCCCTATTTTCAGGCAGTCGGTAATTTTGACAGCCGGAAACTCTCTGTCAATAGCGCAGAGACGATTAGCTGACAAGTTGGTACGGAAACAGAACATACTTAGCGCACAGATTTGAACTAAGCTTGGGCAAACGCAGATTATCCGTGGCACCATGGGTCTACCTGCACACAGGAGGCAGCTGAGTGCTTCTTTTTTCAGCGTTCCCTGTTTTTCAGCAATTCCGACTTTCGGAAAACGTAGTGTGAGCGTACCCATGAGCATAAAAATTCTTGTTATGGCCACTGTGGTTATTTTAGCCCCTGCCCTGGCTTCCAGCGCTTCGGTTTATAAATGGACCGACGATGAGGGCGTAACCCACTTTGGCGACCGCCAGCCGACCGGACGTGAAACTGAATCCGTCAAGTTGCGCTCGGGCACGTCCAGCAAGCTGAAGCAGCCCCCTAGTGCCCAGGAACAGCTGGAAAGCCTGACTGCAAGCCAGCAGGAGGGCCAGCAACGAGAGGCAGAAACCGCCCAGGAAGAAGCCCGGCGCAAGCAACGTACCGCCAACTGCGAAACAGCCCGCAGTAACCTCAACGTCCTCGATTCAAACGCCCGCATCAAGGTGGAAGAAAATGGCGAACAGCGCTACCTGGGGCCTGAGGAAATCGCAGAGCAAAGCGTTCGGTTTCAGGAAATAGCGGACGCTAACTGCTAGTCAACGCAAGAAGCCGGGCGGCAACACAGGTCCGCCCGGTCACCTTGGTCAGCCTTTGGTGAAGGTCAGCTTGCCGTCTTCCACCGTTCCCCGGATGGCATCGCCGGGCACGAACTCACCTTTCAGCAAGCGCTGGGCAAGCGGGTTCTCGATCATCCGTTGGATGGCCCGCTTGAGCGGCCTTGCGCCATACACCGGGTCGTACCCCACTTTCGCAAGCAGGTTCATTGCCGGCTCGTCCAGCTCCAGGGTCATGTCCTGATCCTTCAGGCGCTTGTTCAGCAACTCGATCTGGACCTTTGCAATGCCCTGGATCTGGCTTTCTGCAAGAGGATGGAAAACCACCACCTCATCCACGCGGTTGATAAACTCGGGGCGGAAGTGGGTCCCGACCACTTCCATGACCGCCTGCTTCATGTCCTCGTAATTATCTTCCCCGGCTTTCTGCTGAATGATGTCTGAACCCAGGTTGGAGGTCATGACGATGACGGTATTGCGGAAATCCACCGTACGTCCCTGGCCATCGGTAAGCCGGCCATCCTCAAGCACCTGAAGCAGGATATTGAATACATCAGGATGAGCTTTTTCGACCTCATCCAGCAGCAAAACCGAGTAGGGCCTGCGACGCACCGCTTCAGTCAGGTACCCGCCTTCTTCATAGCCCACATAACCGGGAGGCGCACCAATCAGCCTGGCTACCGAGTGTTTCTCCATGAATTCGGACATGTCGATACGCACCATGGCCTCTTCCGTGTCAAACAGGAACGACGCCAGGGCCTTGCAGAGCTCTGTCTTACCTACACCAGTGGGGCCGAGGAACAGGAACGAGCCATTAGGCCTGTGAGGGTCTGACAGCCCGGCGCGGGAACGGCGCACCGCATTGGCAACCGCTTCCACAGCCTCATCCTGGCCGATAACACGGTTATGAAGCTCGGCCTCCATCCGCATGAGCTTGTCCCGCTCCCCCTCCAGCATCTTCGACACAGGAATACCGGTCCACTTGGAAACCACCTCGGCGATTTCTTCGTCGGTGACGCGATTCCGGAGAAGGGTCATTTCCATCATTTCCGCCTGACTGGCCATATCCAGCTGACGCTCCAGCTCTGGAATGCGACCATACTGCAGCTCAGACATTTTGCCCAGGTCGCCGGAGCGACGCGCGGTTTCCAGATCAATACGGGCCTGCTCGAGCTGACTCTTAATTTTCTGGGAGCCATGCAATGCAGCTTTTTCGGTGTTCCAGACCTCCTCCAGATCAGCGAATTCACGCTCGACACCTGCGATGACGTCATTAAGTTCGTTCAGGCGCTTGATGGAGTTGGGGTCGGTTTCCTTCTTCAACGCCTCCCGCTCAATCTTGAGCTGGATGAGACGGCGTTCGAGCCGGTCCAGGGGCTCAGGTTTGGAATCCATCTCCATACGGATCTGGCTCGCGGCCTCATCCACAAGATCAATCGCTTTGTCCGGTAACTGCCGGTCGGCAATGTAGCGATGAGATAACCGGGCCGCCGCGATAATGGCCCCGTCGGTCACTTCCACCCCGTGATGGACCTCGTAACGCTCTTTCAGCCCCCGGAGAATGGCAATGGTGTCTTCTTCATTGGGTTCGGAGACGAGGACTTTCTGGAATCGCCGCTCCAGGGCCGCGTCTTTTTCGATGTTCTCGCGATATTCGTCCAGGGTGGTCGCGCCCACACAATGAAGTTCGCCGCGGGCCAGGGCTGGCTTGAGCATATTGCCCGCGTCCATGGAGCCTTCGGCCTTGCCGGCACCCACCATGGTGTGAATCTCGTCGATAAACAGGATGATACGACCTTCCTGCTTGGACAACTCGTTCAGCAATGCTTTGAGCCGCTCCTCGAAATCGCCACGGAACTTGGCACCTGCCAGCAGCGAGCCCATATCCAGCGACAGCACTTTCTTGTCCTTAAGACCTTCCGGAACTTCGCCGTTGACGATTCGCTGGGCCAGACCCTCAACGATGGCCGTTTTACCCACGCCAGGCTCCCCGATCAGCACCGGGTTGTTCTTGCGACGACGCTGGAGCACCTGAATCGTGCGCCGGATTTCGTCGTCACGACCAATCACCGGGTCCAGCTTGCCGTCCCGCGCACGCTCCGTCAGGTCGATAGTGTACTTGGCAAGGGCCTGGCGGTTTTCCTCCGCTCCGGGGTCATCCACCCCTTCGCCACCACGGACCTCGTCGATGGCGGCCTCGAGCGCCCTTTTGTCCAGATTGTTTTCACGCAGAACTCGCCCCAGGGTACCGCGGTCTTCCAGCGCAGCTAGCAGCATGAGCTCACTGGAAATGAACTGGTCGCCGCGTTTCTGGGCGGTCCGGTCGGCAATGTTGAACAAGCGCCCCATATCGTTGGACATGGCGACGTCACCCGCTGAGTTAGGCACCTCGGGCAGGTTGTCTATTTCACGGGCCACCGCTTGCCTGATACGGCCCGGGTCTGCCCCAACCTGCTTCAGCAGGGGCTTGATGGAGCCGTCCCGCTGATCCAGAAGCGCCTGCATCAGATGCAGGGGCTCAATAAAGTTATGGTCCTTGCCAACCGCAATGGACTGGGCATCAGCAAGTGCTGACTGCAGACGGCTGGTGAGTTTATCGATTCGCATAATAAGGTATCCCTGATTCAGTGGTGCGGGCGCTTCCTATGGCCCTGCCCCGCTCCAACCTGAAGGGAGCGGTAACAGAGTGTGCTTGAACAGGCACAGCCGGAAACGCCGGGTCATGCCCTTAATGTAGGGACGGGAATGGGGACTTCAAGCAGTAGGAGAGAAATAACGTCAGAAAATTGACGCCAGTCAAGTTAACCAGATCAACGTGGCCATGCGGCCGGTTTTTCCATCGCGGCGATAGGAAAAGAAGCGGGCCGGATCAGAGACTGTGCAGATGCCCCCGCCGTATATCTGCGTAACGCCCGCGCGCCTGAGGCGCTGTCTGGCCAGCTCCCAAAGATCAGCCAGGTAATGCCCGGGCCGATCACCACTTACGGTAAAGGCCTGACCGGCATCCGGATAAGATGCGACAAAGGTTTCACGGACTTCAGGACCAACTTCGAAGTGCCGGGGACCAATGGCCGGGCCAAGCCAGGCCATCAGCTCGTGGGCCGGCGACAGGCAGGCCACCAGTGCCTCCAGGACGCCTCCGCTGAGCCCACGCCATCCGGCATGAGCGGCACCTACCCGGGTGCCGCTGACATCACACAGCAGCACCGGCAGGCAGTCTGCGGTCAGAATGGCACAGGCCTGATTGGGCGTAACCGTCATGCAGGCATCGGCGCAGGGTGTTTCGATACGGCTTGCGCCATCGGCCCTGTGGACGTGATTGCCATGCACCTGCTCCAACCAGTGGATTTGAGCGGGCTCAAGGCCTGCATGGCTGGCCAGTAAACGTCTGTTGGCCATGACATGGAGCTCATCATCAGCCACATGACTGCCCAGATTCAGTGAATCCCAGGGTGCGTCGCTCACGCCCCCCAACCGGGTGGTGCTTAGTGCCCGGACCGACGCCGGGGCAGGCCAGTCCGGCTTCAGCACCGGGAGATCAGTAGGCATCGGCAGCGATTTCCCTCACATGTGCACGCAGGGCCTCTATCAGAACGTCCATATCTGACGGCCGGGCTACTTCCCAACTGAGTGTTTCACGGTTGACCGGGTGCTCCAGTGTCAGCCGACGGGCGTGCAGTGCCTGGCGATGAAAACCGGCCAGCACGTCACGGAGTGCATCGGTGCTGCCTTTTGGCAGGCGCAAACGACCGCCATACATCTGGTCGCCAACCAGAGGGTGCCGCACATGGGCTAGGTGAACGCGAATCTGGTGGGTGCGACCGCTTTCCAGCTTGCAGTGGATATGCGTATGGGCGGCAAACCGCTCCTGCACCCGATAGTGAGTCACCGCCGGTTTGCCGGAAGGGACCACCGCCATTTTCTTGCGCTCACGCGGATGCCGGCCAATGGGAGCATCAACCGTGGCACCCCCGGTCATGGTACCGACCACCACGGCTTCGTATTCCCGCCCCATAGTCCGGGTCTGCAGCTGGTCAACCAGCGAGGTATGCGCAACCAGACTGCGAGCCACCACCATGATGCCGGAAGTGTCCTTATCGAGGCGGTGCACAATTCCCGCCCTAGGCAGATTCTCCACCTCGGGGGCGTAATGTAGGAGAGCGTTGACCAGGGTGCCGTCGGCATGACCTGCGGCAGGGTGAACCACCAGGCCAGCTGGCTTGTTGATCACCAGCAGGTGCTCGTCTTCGTAGACAATATCCAGGGAGATGGACTCAGCCTGCCAGGTGACCTGGGCCTCAGGCTCGGCATCCAGGTGAATGTGATCGTCCAGCATGACCTTGTCCCGAGGCTTATACTGCTTGCCGTTCACCGTAAGGGCACCGGCTTTGATCCAGCCCTGGAGCCTGGAGCGCGAGTGCTCCGGCAAAAGTTCGGCGACGGCCTGGTCGAGGCGGCGATCGCTAAGCTCAGGGGGAACCTGAAAATCGGCAGTAATTCGGTTATCGGAGGTCATTCACGCCCCAGGCGGTTGAAGATAGTAAGAAGAACCGGGTCTTCTTGTTAAAGACCCTGGCACGGATGGCAGAAAAAGCCACGTAAAGGTGAACGGACCCTGCACACGGAGCTTTAACCCCGCTACAATGTCGAGCGCTCAACACGTTTTTCATTATACGGGATTCCGGCATGAGATCAGGTTTTCGATTACTCCTATTGTTCGTTTTTGTACTGATCAGTGCCTGTTCGTCCAATCAGAAAGAAGAAGTTCTGCCGGAAGAAACCTATTACGAGAACGCCCGTTCAGCCATGAAGTCCGGCAACTTCAATGAAGCCGAGAGCAACCTCGACTCACTGGAAACCTACTATCCGTTTGGGCGCTATGCCGAGCAGGCGCAGCTAGACCTCATTTATGCCCGCTATCAGAACCTCGACCTGGAAGGCTCCCGGGCAGCGGCTGACCGCTTCTTGCGCCTGAACCCCCAGAGTGAGAATGCTGACTACGCCCTCTATATGCGGGGCCTGGCTTCCTACAACCTTGATATCAGCCTAGCGGCCCGGTATTTCCCCATTGATGTGTCAGAGCGTGACCCGGGCGAGCAGCTCAGGGCCTTCCGTGATTTCTCGGAACTGCTGAACCGCTATCCGAACAGTGATTACGTGGCCGATGCCCGCCAGCGCATGATTGCGGTCCGTAACCGGATGGCTGAACAGGAATTGCACGCAGCGCGCTATTACATCAAGCGTGAAGCCTACGTGGCCGCCAACAACCGGGCCCGCTATGTGGTGGAGAATTTCCCGTCTACGCCGGCCACGGAAGAAGCCCTGATCATTCTGGCAGAAACCTTTCAGTTCATGGATCTGAAAAAGGGCGCGGAAGACGCCATCCGACTCCTGGCACTGAACTATCCTGACAGCGACGCTTTTAATGAAGACATGGAGTTCCAGCCTTCTATTCTCAAGCGGGAAGACCGCTCCCTTGGCAGTGTCGTGACCTTTGGTCTGATGGGCGACGAGTAAACTCCGAGCCGGGGCTGGGCAGCCTCCAGCCATCTGCCCCGGGGCCTCTCATCGAACTACTGCTTACTACTGCCCTACTCGCTACTTGCCGATTTTCCAGCCATTGGTGATCGGATAGCGACGGTCTTTACCGAAGCCCCGCTCGGTAATCCTGATACCCAAGGGCGCCTGACGCCGCTTGTATTCATTAACGTCTACAAGGCGTGTTACACGCTCGACATCGGCGCGCTCATAGCCTTCGGCAATAATCGCCTCCGCACTGTAATCCCGCTCCACATAGAGATTCAGGATCTGGTCCAGAACGGCGTAGTCCGGAAGGCTGTCCTTGTCCTCCTGCCCCGGCGCCAGTTCCGCTGACGGCGGCCGTGAAATGACCCGGTCGGGAATCACCGGGGAAATCTCGTTGCGGTAGCGGGCAAGCTCGAACACCAGGGTTTTCGGTACATCTTTCAGGGCATCGAAACCGCCGGCCATATCGCCGTACAGGGTGGAGTACCCCACCGCCA
Source organism: Marinobacter salicampi (assembly GCF_011074795.1). GTDB lineage: Bacteria > Pseudomonadota > Gammaproteobacteria > Pseudomonadales > Oleiphilaceae > Marinobacter > Marinobacter salicampi. Next base: position 153,007 of record NZ_JAAMPF010000022.1, on the reverse strand, counting down.
TCTCGCTTTTATTACCGGTAGTGAGCACCATGGCGCCAAATTTATTAGAAAGCGCCATCAGGATGACCCCCCGAATCCGTGCCTGGAGGTTTTCCTCGGTGGTGTCGGGCTCGGTGCCGGCAAAAGGCTCAGCCAGCGTTTGCATAAAGGCATCGTACATGGGCTCGATTGAATAAACTTCGTACTGCACCCCCATGGTTTTGGCCTGGGTGCTGGCGTCCTCACGGCTCATGTCTGCGGTGTAACGGAAAGGCATCATGACCGCCCGAACCCGATCAGCGCCCAGGGCATCCACTGCGATAGCCAGGGTCAATGCTGAGTCAATGCCTCCCGACAGGCCGAGCACCACAGATTTGAAGCCATTTTTATTCACATAGTCCCGAACCCCCAGTACCAACGCACTGTAGATGTTGTGGGGCAGCGATGGCTCCTCTGGAAGCGGCTGGGATACGGGCTGGCAGTGGCGCTCGTGGGTGAAATCCACGGCATAGAGCCCCTCGCTGAACTGGGGAGCTTCCATCGCCACCTGGCCGTACTGATCCACCACCAAGGAGCCACCGTCGAAAATCAGCTCATCCTGGCCACCCACCAGATTGGCGTAGACAATACTGATGCCATTTGCCTGGGCCTTACGCTCAAGCAGGGCCTTGCGCCGGGCCTGTTTGCCGATGTCATAGGGAGAGGCATTGAGGTTCAATATCAGTTTGGCACCGGCAGCCACCGCTGACTCGATCGGGCCATCGCTCCATATGTCCTCGCATACGGTCAGGCCGACAGGAACACCGCGTATGTCCACCACACAGGGCTCGGTACCTTCGGCAAAATACCGTTTCTCATCGAAAACCTGGTAGTTGGGAGGGAACTGCTTGAAGTAGCGGGCGGTGATCCTGCCTTTGTCGATAACCGCGGCGCCGTTATACAGCAGGCCCTTTTCCCTCAGAGGCAGCCCGATCACTATGGCCGCATCGAGCTCCGCTGCCATAAGCTGATCCAGGGCCTCCTGGATACGCAGGTCGAGGCTGGGGCGAAGCAGCAGGTCCTCGGGTGGATAGCCGGTCAGGCAGAGCTCCGGGAAGACCACCACATCCGCTCCGTGCACCCGCTCTGCACTGCGGGCAGCCTCGAGGATATCCCGAGCGTTACCGGGAATGTCGCCCACCAGAAAGTCCAGTTGGGCAATAACCACCGTGAGACGATTGCCCGGTTTTGCGTCTGACCCGGCTTCCGACCGTTGCGACATAGTTAAGCTCCTGTAACTCGTTGCGGGTAAAAGGCTATTATAGACCTGTCGCGGGCCCGGTTTCTCTCCCGGGCCCGGCCCAACCACTGAAAAAGATCCACTAGCATGCCAGAAACCCGCCTTATTGGCAGTGCAGCAGAGCCTGACCCGACCACCCCTGACCAGCGGGTGAGACTGTTCCGTATCTATAACCAGTACCGGCTGGTGATCAGTTTTACTCTGGTCGCGGTGATCTTTGTGAACCTGGATGCCTTCGATACCCGGTACCGGCTGGTGGACTACTATCAGGGCAGTGTCATCAGTTATTTTGCCCTGAATATTTTTATCGGGCTGTTACTGATGGCGGGGTTTCGGCCCCTGCAGCGCCACATCACGCTTTCCGTGTTTCTCGACATTATCATCATGCATGCCCTGTTGCTGTTCAGCAGCGGCATAACCAGCGGACTGGCCAACCTGGTCATTGTTGCGGTCGCGGCGGGCAACATACTGACACCCAGCCGGATGGGCATTTTTTACGCCGCCCTGGCCGCCATCTGTTCCCTGGGGGTTGCCTCCTGGTCCGTGCTGGCCCTGGGCAGCAGTGCCGATGACATTGTGCGGGCGGGGTCTCTGGGCATTCTGTATTTTGCCGCGGCTTTCCTGCTGCAAAACATAACCCGGCGCATGATACGCAGTGAAGCCCTGGCGAACTCCCGTGCCCAGAGCATCATGGAGCTGGAGCAGATCAACCAGCAGATCATCCAGCGCATGCGGACGGGCATCCTGGTGACAGACCGGTTCGGACGTATCCGCCTGGCCAACGCAGCCGCAGCGGAGCTACTGTTTGGCCAGACCACGGACACAGCGGCCCGCCACCTGTCCCTGCCTGCACCCCTGCGGGCCGGCCTCGACCAGTGGCTGAAAAACCCCGCCACCCGCCTGGAGCCGTTTCAGGCAAGCCAGCTCACCCCCCTGGTACAGGCCAACTTCACCCGGCTGCACCAGGAAAAGGGCGACCAGATCCTGGTCTTTATTGAGGACATGAGCAAGGTGACCCAGCAGGCACAGCAGATGAAACTGGCCTCTCTGGGGCGACTGACTGCCGGTATTGCCCATGAAATCAGGAATCCCCTGGGCGCCATCAGCCACGCCGCCCAGCTCATGAATGAGTCACACCACCTGGATATGGCCGACCAGAAAATGCTCGACATCATTCAGCGCCATTCCCGGCGGGTGAATGGCATTATTGAAAACGTTCTTGACCTGTCCCGACGCCAGCCTGCGGACAGCGAACGGGTCGATATCGCGAACTGGTTGCAGGAGTTTGTCGCGGATTACAGCCAGACCGTCAGCCTTAACTATGACCGGCCGGTGTCTATCGAACTGGATCTGCCCGATGACCTGCCCCCTGCCCCCATGGACGCGAGCCAGATGGAACAGGTACTGGTCAATCTGTGCGATAACGGGCTGCGCCACAGCATGGCCGAATTCGGTGAGCCGAAATTGCGGATTTCAGCGGGGGCAACTGCGGATGGCGAACGGGCCTTTATCGATATCCGGGATTTCGGCGCTGGTATCAGTTCTGAGAACCGTAGCTCAGTCTTTGAACCTTTCTTTACCACCGACAAGAGTGGCACCGGCCTCGGCCTTTATCTGGCCCGGGAACTGTGCGAGGCTAATCAGGCGCATTTGTCCCTCCTGCAAGACGACAACCAGCCTGGCTGCTGCTTCCGGATTACTTTTGCCCATCAGGGACGGCTCGTTTAGAGCACCAGTGAAGTGCCGTTCAGAATCCCGGGAAACCGAAGAACCACCATGTCCTGCCATGAATGAGACCAGAGCCAGATGACAACCCATACCGCGCTTATCGTTGACGACGAACCGGACATCCGGGAACTGCTTGAAATCACCCTCACCCGCATGGGAATCGCGACCAGGACGGCGCCCGATGTCACCACCGCCAAAGCGCTGCTCACCGAGGCGGCACCGCAACTGTGCCTGACCGACATGAACCTGCCCGATGGCAACGGCATCGAGCTGGTCACCTGGATGCAGCAGTACTGCCCGAACACGCCGGTAGCGGTGGTCACAGCCTATGGCAATATGGATACGGCCATCGAAGCGCTCAAGGCCGGTGCCTTCGACTTCGTCTCCAAACCGGTGGAACTGCCGCGCCTGCGGGAGCTGGTCAATAGCGCGCTGAAGCTATCGGAGCCTCGACCGCCAGAGGCGCCGGAAAAAGACGAGCCCGGACTGTTGCTGGGACAGTCCCCGGAAATAAAGCGCTTGCGAACCCAGGTCCGCAAGTTGGCCCGCAGCCAGGCACCGGTGTTTATCAGTGGCGAATCCGGCAGTGGCAAGGAACTGGTGGCCCGCATGATTCACCTGCAGGGACCGAGGAACGACGCGCCCTTTGTGGCGGTAAACTGTGGCGCCATCCCGTCAGAGCTGATGGAGAGCGAGTTTTTTGGCCACAAGAAAGGCAGCTTTACGGGCGCCACGGACAACAAGGATGGCCTGTTCCGCTCTGCCAATGGCGGCACCCTGTTCCTGGACGAAGTCGCGGACCTGCCCCTGGCCATGCAGGTGAAACTGCTACGTGCCATCCAGGAAAAAGCGGTACGCCCGGTGGGAGAATCGAAGGAGTTTCCGGTCGATATCCGGGTTCTAAGTGCAACCCACAAGAATCTGCCCGACCTGGTGCAGGAAGGCCTGTTCCGGCAGGACCTGTTTTACCGTATCAATGTGATCGAGCTCAGCGTACCTCCCCTTCGGGCACGGCCGGGCGACATTCCGCTGCTGGCCAGGCACATACTCGGGCGCATAGCCCGGGAGTATGAATGTGAACCTGCCGAGCTTACGCCCGGCGCCATTGAGCGCCTGAAACACTATGACTTTCCCGGCAACGTCCGTGAGCTGGAAAACATACTCGAACGTGCGTTTACCCTCTGTGATGCTGACAGAATTGATGCCGACGACCTGCACCTTGGGGCTGCCGCGGCGCTCAGCAGCGCGCCCCAGCTGTCCGGCCCGGACATGCCGGCCATTGAGCTGCCAGAAGGCGGCATGGACCTGGAAAACTACCTCGAGACCATCGAGCGCCAGGCCATCGAGAAAGCCCTGGAAGCCACCCGCTGGAACAAGACTGCAGCCGCCAAAAGGCTGGGGATCAGTTTCCGGGCGTTGCGGTATAAGCTTAAGAAGCTGGGAATGGAGTAGACACTTCCGAAACCCTGCCATGACCATGAATTCGAACAAATCACTTAAATAATCAGGATCAATCGCCGATTTTGAGCGAAATCGTTGATAATATCGGTTCTCAGACAGGACGTCTGAACTTGCATCCCCATGGAAGGAAAAACAGTGAACGGTCTCAGAAAGCATGAGGGCCTGACCCTCATAGAGCTTGTGGTAGTTATTGCTCTGATAAGTGTGGTGGTTGGTTTCGCTGTTCCCGGCTTTGCCGGCCTGGTTGAGAGGTCCCACCGCCAGACCACCATCAGCAGTATGGTGAACCTTTTCAATGTTTCCCGAACAGCGGCGGTCCAGCAGCAGGTGCCTGTGACCATCTGCCCGCTGGACCCCGCCGATGCAAAGTGCACTCGGGACTGGAGTCTGCCCGTAACTGCCTTCACTGACCCGCTCCGGCAACGGCAGCTCACCTCTTCAACAGAAGTAGTTCTGGTCAAGACTGCCCCTTCCCGTGGCCGCCTGATCGGCGGCACAGGCATAAGGCGCTATTTCGGGTTCAATGCAGACGGCATGGCGGCCGGGGCTATCGGTAACGTGACCTGGTGCCCGGACGACCGCGATGCCAGTAAAGCGGTTCAGCTGAGGATCAACTGGGGCGGACGCGTGGTGCGAGCCCGAGATACCGATGGCGACGGTATCGCAGAGGACTCGCGGGGAGCACCTCTGGTGTGTAGCTGAGGCGCAGGAGAATTAACGCTGCCAGGTGTCCTCGCCGGTACCGAGCCCTCCGGAATTATCGGCATCCCATCCACGCTGACCGGTTGACCGCAACTGGATGAAACCGTGATTGGCCTGGGCCGTGCCGGCGATGGGCACGGCCCTCAGCTCATAGCTGTTCGCCGTCAAGTTGAAGATTCTCAGGTTATAGAATTTCGTCGAGCCATCCAGTGGGGCCTGGGTCGGAAAGATGGTCGGCGCCGTCAGGGTATCGGAGATAGCGGCGGTTCCGCCATCGGCACCCAGATAGGAGCCGTTCTGGGTGTGGTAACGCTCCATGGCGCTGCCAAAGGAGGTTAGTGCGCCCTGGGCGTCGGTGGCCCGGGCATTCTCTACGTAACCGGTATAGCTGGGTATGGCGATTGCCGCGAGAATCCCGATGATAGCCACGGCTATCATCAGCTCCATCAGGGTAAAGCCCGCCTGCCTGCTCTTCTGTCTGTACATCGTTTTCACCGTCGGTACTCCAGCTTGATAATCTGATTCCGGGGCTCCACCGCGCCCCACAGGTCGCGGTGGACGCTGCCAGGGCTAGGGTTCAAGAAGCTCCTGCCAGCCAAGTCGACCCGTGCGCTGGCCGGAACTGCCGGTATCGGTGTCGCGCTTGGCCACCTTGTCTTCATTGGCCACGTTGATGTATTGGCCGTCCCCCAGGAAGGCTGTGCTGCCGGTACCCTGATCGTCACTCTTGGCACCAATGTAATTGCCATCCGTGCTGTCTATGACGCCATCGTTGTTGGTATCGAAGACCGGGCTGTCCGGATTGGAGCCGTCCAGGTCAACGGACATCAGCCAGGAAGTACCGCCTCCATCACAGGGGGACTGCGAGGGGGTGAAAGTCTCGAAGAAGACGATCTCGCCCCGTATCTGGGCTGAGTTTATGACTCGTTCGCCAGTCTCCGGCAGGTCCATGTACCAGCCGTACTCGCGACCATTGCCAGCCGTATTACCCCAGTCTATGGTGGCGCTGCCACTCTCCCTCAGCAGCCCGTTGGTCGAGGTAGTAATGGTCTGTGCTACCAGGTTGTTTCGCGTCAGGTCGGCATCGCCCCGGTCCCAGACACCATAAAACGTCTGTTCATCGGTGTTACTGGCATCGCCGTTGGTGAAGTAACCGCCGGTTCCGAACAGCACCAGGAAGTCCTCGCCGTTGGTCCCTTCCGTTCCCACAGGTGACTCGACATTCCGGACCACCAGGGGCCTGGAAGAAATGGGCTGGGGAGCACCGGGGCCGGCTGTGCCGTCGGTGGCCTTGAATAAGGGCTTTGGCGGGGAGTTATTGTTTCCTTCAAGATAAGCCGCGCGCCAGTTGCCCGAATTAGTTGCACTGACATCTGCGACCCACATGTTACCTTCCCGATCACCGCCGTAAATCCGATCTACAACAGAGTCGCCATTGGTATCCAGAGGTTGCACGGCCGACATACCGCCGGTGTCGCCCATCTCAATAAACTCGTAGTCAGTACCCTCGACCCAGGTTCCGTCAAGTCCACCGTCCATGTACACGATGAAGATACCGGTCTTTTCATCCAGGGCATCGGTACCGTTGGCCCAGCCATTACCCAGAATCATCGCCCATTTGCCATTCGGCATAAGCCCGACGACCGGTTCGCTGGTCACATAATTGAGCCTGCGGTCGTGGCTTTCGTTGAACTCCCAGAGCACCAGGTCAGCCGCGCTGGCCTCGGAGAAATTGGCCGGGTTGGTGACGTCCAGGGCGAAGAAACCAACGCCGCCGTTGCGAAGGCCACCCACAAGCACCGTCCGCCACGCTTCCGTGCCATTCGGGCTGGCCTTGGTGTAGACATCAACGGCCTGCGGCGAAAGATCAACGTAGTAGCGGTGGCCGTAGTCAGGGTGAGTCAGGTAGTTCAGGCCTTCGTTAGCGTTGGACGAATAGACCGAGCGTGGCACATAGGCCAGCACTTCCTGACCGCCGCCCTCAGCAGTGGCTTCCTTGGCATTGAACCCGTGCAGCATGCCATCGTTGGCTCCCACATAGACCACCGGCGTGCGACCGGCTGCAGTAATGTTCCTGAAGTTTGAGTAACGGTCGGCCGCGACCCCAAATGGGCCCGTGTCGGGCCAGTTAAGTTTGGGGCTGCCCACGTATAGCGGTGTCGAGTGGACGATGTCGCCCAGCACGCTGGACCGGTTCCGGAACTGCTGGCCCTCTCCGTTACGGGCGCCTCGCAGATAGTTGAGCCTTTGCTCACCCTGGGCATCGGCGGTTCCGGCAGATGACGTGTTGAGATCCGCCTGCTGACCGGTGTCCAGTAACGCGGTATCCCAGCGGAAGGGGACGCCATCACCGGTGTTGTTGGAATAGGTAAGAATGACCCTGTCAGCGGGCGTTTGGGCATCAAGGCGAGCGGAGGCGTTCCATGCCGGGGTATCGGCCACATCTCCCGTGTTCGGATCCAGTTCACGGGCAGCAAGGTTACCGCTCCACGCTGTGGAGTTGAAGGACGCGCTGAACACCAGGCTCTCTGAGTTAAGCGTACCGGTGTTAAAGGTCACGCTCGACGAGTTGCCAATGGAAGCGATGATGTCCCGAAGAGCCGAAGACAGCTCGGTACGCAGTTCAACCGGCGTCAGGGCGTTGAACATCTCGCCACGGCCGTTCACCGCCGCATGATACAGATCATCAATCATGCGCTTGTCCCGCAAACCCGTGTCGGGCCAAGTTGGGTTATCTGTATAGGCATCGGCCACTTTGTTGTGGGTAACGCCAAACAGGGTGCCCTGGGCCCCGAGGCCCGCAGTAAAGGTATTCATGTGAAGATTGGTATTGCAGTCGAGGCTCGTGTCAGGGGTTGCAGCATTACACCCCGCCGGCACTTTCACATTGCCCGTCGGGGTAAGGTCAGTCCTCAGGTTCTCTTCATAATACTTGTAGGCAATGTCCGCCAGGGAGTCGCTGTAGCTGTCCTGGTAGGGTGCTCCGGCTGAACCGTCCTCATTGCCAATGCCGCTGATGTCACTGTCGTTGGAGAAGCCATCGGTAAACAGCAGCGTGAAGTTCTTCTGACATTCCTGGGTAATGGGGGCATTGGCGTCCGTACGCTTGAATTGCTGCGCGGCATGGTAAAGCGCTTCCCGGTTAGGGGTTCCACCACTGCTGACATAGTCATACTGCTCGGTCAGGAAGGCGGTGACGTCTGTTGAATCATCCATGTCGTACATGGTCACGTCGCGACGGTTATTGATCCAGAAAAGACCGGTCTGGATGCCGCCGAGGCCCTGGAAGGCGCTGGCCAGGCCACCACGAACCGCCTGGTGGCGACGACGGTAATAGGTAAACCAGTTGGCGAAGTTGGTGATTTCCTGGTCGTAAGTCCGGGTCTGGGTAGCACCGTCCTTATCGACGTAGCTGTATGTCTGATTTGGTTTGATGTCCACCCGGGCAAGGCATTCGCCGCCGGGGCCGATGGCATCAATGTCGCTGGAGAACTGACCGGTGTCCGCCATAAACGCTGCATAATGGGAAGGGTCGGGGTCGGTGGCGCAGTCCCGCACGACGGAGCTCGAAGGAGTCAGGCTTGTGGTGACTACGCCTGAGGGGATGGCTGCTTCGGGTGTAATCAACACCTGATCAATGTAAACGTTCGGTTCCCGGTGACGGATACGAAGCGACTGGGTACCTGTCTGGGTAAAGTTGACCGCGCCCCAGGCCTCCCAAAGCCAGGTGTCGCTGTGGTCGTGGCCATCAAACCATTTGTTCCAGTCCTCCCCTGAAACCTCAACCCATGTGGGGTTATTGGGCACAGTGATAGCCGTCTGGTCGACGCCGAACAGATTGATCCAGAGGGAGTCGTCACTACCACTGGCCATCTTCCGGCGCAACCAGATAACATGGTCACCGGTCTGTTTCGGGGAAAAGCTGAAATCCAGCTGCCCGGTGCTCGAGTTGGGTGGAGAGTCGTACGAATTACCAATAGCTGAATCCACACCCACGTAGTCATTGCCGGAAGCGGCAGCTATCAGGCTGCCAGATGAGATACTGCTCGACGCGGAAGACGCCAGCTGAAACTGGCCTGTTCTGACAGCATCCTCTCCCTCAAGCAGAACCGATTTGCCAGAGTCGAATTCCGTTACACCAATCTTGGCGGTAAAGGTGTAGCTTCCGGTGCCCTTGACCACGTAATAATGGGCCGGAAAGTAAGTGTAATGCTTGGTGCCGGTTGAGCCACAGGCGCCACCGTCATCGGTGCAGGGCATGTCTGTGTCGTTTACTTCAAAGCCCCACTCAGTCTTGCCAGTGGTATTGATATCTGCCGTTAAATCGATATTGCTCTGCGACGACCGCCTGGGGTCGAATGGAGCCGAAGTCTCATCGATATCACTGAACGAAAGGCCACCATAGGAAGGCCAGGGATCGTACTGTGCAGAGGGATCATAATAGGACTTGTTAAACGCTGCGCTGCGAGCAAAGGCAAAGGGCTTGATCGGCGGAATGGAGTGATGCCCCGAGCTTATTTTCCGACCGTCGTAAGTGCCATTGCGGCCATTGGGCAGCAGGTACACATATTTGCCGCCGTTACCCTGGGATAAAACGCCGCTCTCGCCCGCATCGTTGAGTTTGCCATCTGCTTTTACGAACGAGCCATTGGTGCCGAGCCACAGGGCACCGTCGTTCACACTGAACAGCGTCTCAAAATCCATACTGCCGGAGTCATCAATTGCCAGCATGACGTTGTGCTTCACTGTACCCGCCAGGAACAGGGGTTCATTCGCGGGCACGACCGGTGCCGCATAACCGACGGAGGGCAGTGTCAGACCAAGACCAACGAGAATATGAAAACTGTGTCGAGTGAATCTGTTCATGGGAACAACTCCATTGGGCTAAGGCCTAGCTGCCTTTACCGTAGTAAACTTCAATGATGCGTCTTGTCTGTCCTGACCGGCCGGAGCTCCAGGCGACGATCCGGAAGCCCTCCGGCGGCGCTGCCGAGCCGCCGGTGTAGTTGGAGATCGCCATGTTATTGATCAGCTCTTCATTGGTGACCTGGCCGACATGTTGGATCAGGTATCTCGGGGCCACGGCAAGTTCCGCTGTCGGAAATCCTGCAGCCGCGATTGAACCGGTCGTGCCAGCCGTACTCCAGGTAGCGCCTCCGTATAGGTCTGGCGTAGCAGCTTTCAGGTAAAGTCCGGTTGTAACGCCAAAGTCACCGAGGGTCACGGTCTGGTTCTCAAGCCGGAGCTCAGCCTCACGAGCAGCATACTCCGCCGCTTCCCGGGCGATCTGACCGTCCCGGACTGAGGACACCATACGCTCCTGAAGGGAAGCGCTCTGCATGGATGCCACCGCCAGCAGTGACAGGATCAGGAGAATGAGCAGACTGGTAAGCAATGCGGCGCCGCTCTGGCGCTTTAAGACGAGTACAGAGTTCATAACAGCCTACATCCTGTTTCTGATGGTTGACGTCATGGTATAGACGCGGCGCAACCGAAGATCGCTGCCGTCAACAGCTGCACCATTGAAAGTCAGAGTCTGAGCGTTATCGAGAACATTCGCCTGGCGCGAACGGACCAGAAGGGAGGCTCGAACTGACAGGACGTCGTTCAGATCACTCACGGTAGCTGCCGTACGATATGCATTTACGGTGCCGTCGCCGTTGGTGTCCTCGCCGTAGAGAATCTGTATATCCTCCACGCCGTCTATCAGCTCAATGCTCTGCGTTGAACCAATGTTGGTACCTGACAGTACGCCACGGCGCAGGAACAATGCTGGCTCGCCGCTCACGCCGGTTCCGACAAAATAACGCTCACTGTAGGGCACGAGTACCGAAGCGCCAGTATCGTAAAGCTGGGAAAGACAATTGGCCGAGTTACTACCGCCTGCACATGGGCCGGAGTTCTTGCCGTTACCCGGCACCACCGACCCACCAGTGTTGTGCTGGATCTTATTGCCACTCGGAAGAGCCGTTACCTGGAAGATATCGCCACCCCGGCAATCTGTGACGGCGACTATGTCATCTTCGTTTAAACCGGAGACACTCGTAACATCCATCACGGCGGATGAATTGTTCATTGGCCCGGAGAGCTGGATTGCCGAGGACCCCCGGGTTCCCCGAATAACAATCACATCCGTACCATCAGCAACCGTGTCCGCAGCGTCCGCATTGTTATCAAAGCCGTCTAGTCCTGAACCAAAACCGAGGACGTCAGGGTCTATACCGTTGCCATCATTGAGATTATTAAAGATCCGGCTTTGATCCGCACAACCCCAGTAATCCGCATTACGAATAGCTTTGGCCAGAATCTCCGTCGCCATGCGGCCGGTTTCTTGCACATCCGCGCTGGCGGCGGTGGTATCGAAGGCCTGCCGATTGCTCACAAAAATCTGGGTCAGCCCCAGTATCAGGATCAGCCCGATCAATCCGGCGATCATGAACTCGATCAATGACAGGCCCTGCTGTTTTTTCATCTGCAACGTCATCATTGATCAATCCTCGCCTGGAGGGAGTAGGTCTGCGCCTCTGCATCATTACCAAGACCGCGCTCAGTCCAGTTGATGGTGACCACAGCTCTGCCATTGGCATAGGCCACGGCGCCGGTCGCGGTGGGGATATCAGCTTGGAGGTTGGCGTGCCATTCTGCGGCATCCCAGGCCGCCAGCTCTGCCGGTGTGCAGGTGGGCAGGCAGCCTGTGGCGGTGCTCGCGCCGGAAATCGTGTTGTATTGACCACTCTGTACCGCAGGCATGTTGGCCCTCATGCGCTCGACGATTTCGTAGGCATGGATGTTCACCAGGGAACGGATATTCGAATTGTCGCTGGATTTGAGCGCCAGGCTTTGCATGCCAGCGACGCCCAGCAAACCGACAGCGAAAATTAGCATCGCCACCAGTACCTCAATCATGGAAAGCCCTTGCTGGCCTGATCTGTTCATATCCCCTCCCCTGTTAACAGGCAGCGCTGGCTGTCCGGATGCGACCCGAGAATCCGGTGCAGATAAAGCTGGTGGCCGTGTTGGCACTGGCGACGCTGAGCTGGAATTCGGCTGCTGTTTCCGGAGTGATGAAGCCGTTACCCCTGAAGCCGATGGTGGTGGCGCTGCCGGTTATGGTCAGGCCAGTACTGATATCGGCAAAACGCCGCAGCTCTTCGTTTGCGTCGAACGTGTTGTCGCCATCGGCGTCGAGCCATACCAGCAGGCCGCTGCCCCAGGCAGTGCCGTCTACCGGCCTTATATTGACCGTCCGGCCTGCCTTTACCGCCTCGCTGCGGGCATAGTTAAGCGTGCCCAGCAGGCCATTGGCGGTTGAGGAAACCCGATTGCTCTCAATGAGACGGCCGAAGGACGGCACGGCGTAAGCTGCAACGATGGCGATAAGCGCAACCACGATAACCAGTTCGATGAGGGTAAAACCCTTGTGGGAATTTCTTTTTGAAGCAGTTTCAGAAGACATAGCTCACTTCCATTCTGACGTAATGGAAGATTAAACAACGTCCCTCTAGCCCGCTACGGGAACGCGACGAACGGTTTGTTGGGGAGGATAACCGGTAGGAAAAGAGCTTGGGAGTGTGAACCGGGTCCCAGTGCAAGACCCGATCGCTACCTGCACCTCATTGAATGAAGAGGTGCAGGACGCAATGGCTCGGTTTGAAAACTGTTACGAAACCTCGACCGCATCAATGCGAAGTTCGCGGGGCATGGAAAACACGATATTTTCCTCCCGGCCCGAGATTTCCTGGGGCGCTTCGCCCCCCAGATCCCTTAGCCGCGAAATCACGTCGTTCACCAGAACTTCCGGAGCGGAAGCGCCGGCGGTGACGCCGACGACCTGGCAGCCATCCAGCCAGGCCGGGTCAATCTGGCCGGCTTCGTCGATCAGATAGGCCGGCGTGCCCATGCGCTCGGCCAGCTCCCGCAGCCGGTTGGAGTTGGAGCTGTTGGGGGAACCCACCACCAGCATCAGGTCGCAGTCGGCCGCCAGCTGCTTGACCGCGTCCTGCCGGTTCTGGGTGGCGTAGCAGATGTCGTCTTTGCGGGGGCCCTGGATTTTGGGGAATTTAACGCGCAGGGCATCGATGACCTTGGCGGTATCGTCCATGGACAGAGTGGTCTGGGTCACATAGGCGAGACGGGTCGGGTCTTTCACGGTAAGCCGGGAGACATCGTCCTCGTTCTCAACAAGGTAGATTTCACCACCATTGTTGTGATCGTACTGACCCATGGTGCCCTCGACTTCCGGGTGACCCTGGTGGCCGATCAATATGCATTCATCGCCACTGCGACTGTAGCGCATGACTTCCAGATGCACCTTGGTGACCAGGGGACAGGTAGCGTCAAACACTTTCAGACCGCGCCGGGTGGCCTCGGTCTTGACCGCCTGGGAAACCCCGTGGGCACTGAAAATCACCAGATGGTCGTCGGGCACTTCATCCAGCTCATCCACGAAAATGGCGCCGCGATCCCGGAGATTGCTGACCACGAACTTGTTGTGAACCACCTCGTGACGGACATAGATCGGTGCTCCGAACACATCCAGTGCCCGGTTGACGATCTCGATGGCGCGGTCAACACCGGCGCAGAAGCCCCGGGGGTTGGCAAGACGGATCTGCATAAAAGGCCTGATTCCTCAGTGCGCCGGCCCGGCCGGCTCCACATCAATGATTTCCACTTCGAACAACAGTGTACGCCCTGCCAGGGGATGATTGAAATCCACCGTCACCTGGTCGCCTTCCACATGGTCCACCACGCCGGGTAGCTCGCTCTGGCGGGCATCCGCAAACGAAATCATGACCCCGGGCTCAAGCACCATGTCGGCGCTGAAGTCCGAGCGCTTGAACATCTGGACGTTGCTGGGATTCTTCTGGCCAAAGGCTTTCTCGGGGGGCACTTCGTAGATTTCCCTGTCGCCGGCTTTCATGCCCATCAGATAGGCCTCGAAATTCTCGGGCAGGTTGTCGTCACCCATTTCCAAGGTGGCCGGGCCTTTTTCAAAGGTCGAATCGATCACCTGACCGTCCTGAAACTTGAGGGCGAAGTGCAGGGTGATGCGGGTGCCCTTGTCAATCGGCAACTGGTTCATCTTGCTGTATCTCCCTTGTCAGAATTGCCGGAGGTGCCGGATGGGTTGCGGAACATGTCCAGTATCATCATGGCTGCCCCTATGGTGATAGCGGTATCGGCAATATTAAAGGCCGGGAAGTGATAGTTCCCCCAGTAAAAATGCAGGAAGTCGACCACATAACCATGGACAATCCGGTCGTAGACATTGCCAAGCGCCCCACCCAGTATCAATGCGATGCCGATGGCCAACCAGGTTTCCTTGCGGCTCAGGGTGCTGAGCCAGCGCACCAGCACCACGCTGATACCCAGCGCAAGGATAATGAACAGCCAGCGCTGCCAGCCGGACTCACTGGCCAGAAAGCTGAAGGCTGCCCCGGTATTGTGCAACAGGGTCAGGTTGAACATGGGCATCACCGGTACCGGCTGGGCATAGCTAAGCCAGGCCGTCGCCATCGCCTTGGTGGCAAGGTCCAGCAGCACAACCAGCGCCGCCAGCCAGAGCCACCGCAGCATCTGTGAACGCTTACCGCCCTGCTCCATGACCTGCTCCATCATGCGAACGCCCGGGATTCACCCTGGCCATCCACATTATCGACACAGCGACCGCACAGATCCTCATGCCCAGGATGCTGGCCGACGTCGGCACGATGGTGCCAGCAACGCTCACATTTGGGATGCTGCGCGGGCCGGACCTTCACCCACAGGCCCTCATGACTGGTGGCCTCGGCATCGCCAACCTCCGGCGTGGGGCTGACAGTAGCTTCGGAGGTAATGAGTACGAACCGCAGCTCATGACCCAGCAACTCAAGGTTCCTGGCCAGCTCAGGCTCGCAGAACAGCTCCACCTCGGCACTGAGCGAACCCTTGATCTCGCCCCGGGCCCGGGCATCTTCCAGGCGCTTGTTGACCGCTTCTTTCACGCTGTAGAGCTCACGCCAGTAGTCACGACCCAGCCTGGCGTCTTCCGGCAGCGCGGTCAGCCGCTCATACCAGGTTTCAAAGAAGACGCTGTCGCCGCGCTTGCCCGGCAGGTGCTGCCAGATCTCGTCAGCGGTAAAGCTCAGGATGGGTGCAATCCACCGGACCAGGGCCTCGGCGACGTGGAAAAGCGCGGTTTGGCAGGAACGGCGCGCCAGGCTGTCCGGCTTGGTGGTGTACTGGCGGTCCTTGATGATGTCCAGATAGAAGCCGCCCAGGGTCGCTTCGCAGAAGTTGTAGATCTTCTGATAGACCTTGAGGAAGGCGTAATTCTGGTAATCCTCATTGAGTTCCTGCTGCAGCACCCGCGTCCGGTCGACCATCCAGCGGTCCAGAGCCAGCATATCGTCCGGCGCAACGGTATGATGCTCGGGTTCAAAACCGGTGAGGTTGCTCAGCAGGAAGCGGGCGGTATTGCGGATACGGCGGTAGCCGTCGGCGGTCTGGCGCAGGATGTCCTTGGAGACGGTCATCTCACCGCTGTAGTCGGTAGCCGATACCCACAGCCTGAGTATGTCTGCACCCAGCTCGTTCATGACCTCTTGGGGTGCGATGACATTGCCCAGGGACTTTGACATCTTGAGCCCTTTGCCGTCGACCGTGAAACCGTGGGTGAGCACCTGGCGATAGGGCGCTACGCCATTGATGGCAATGGAGGTTTTCAGTGACGACTGGAACCAGCCCCGGTGCTGGTCCGAGCCTTCCAGATACAGGTCGGCAGGAAACTGGCCCAGTTCCGGGCGCTTGCGCAGCACGGAGGCATGGGTGACACCGGAATCAAACCAGACGTCCAGGGTATCGGTGACTTTCTCGTACTGATCCGCATCAGCGCCCAGGGCCCCGGAAAAGTCGTAATCGTACCAGGCATCGATGCCGGCCTTCTCCACCTGCTCGGCCACCGCCTCAATCAGACGCGGTGTTTCCGGGTGCAGCTCCTGGGTCTGCTTGTGGATGAAGAGCGCTATGGGTACGCCCCAGGTCCGCTGGCGGGAGATGCACCAGTCCGGCGACTGCTGGAACATGGCTTCAATCCGGTTCTGCCCCCAGGCCGGAACCCAGCGGACACCCTTGATCGCCTCGAGCGCATCATTGCGGAGGTTTTTCTGGTCCATGCTGATAAACCATTGGGGCGTGGCGCGATAGATCAACGGCGTCTTGGTCCGCCAGCAGTGGGGGAAACTGTGGCGGAACGTTTCCCGTCTGACCAGCTTGCCAGCACGCTCCAGGGCACTGCACACCGGCTCATCCGCCTTATAGACATGCACGCCTGCCAGCTCGTCGCCGGCGGCCGGGGTATAGGTGCCATCAGCCTGAACCAGGTTGATGGTGCCTATGCCGTAGGCCTTGCCCACCACAAAATCTTCCATACCGTGGTCAGGGGCGGTGTGCACCGCACCGGTACCGGCATCGGTCGACACGTGCTCTCCCAGAATGACCGGGGCCTGACGATCATAGAACGGATGCTGAAGCGCAAGATGTTCCAGGTCGATACCCTTGCAGGTTGCCAGCACCTGATAATCTTCGACACCCCAGCGGGCCATGATGCCTTCGACCATGTCCGCAGCCAGGATCATACGCTCCGGCCCCTGCCCTGCATCGGTCTGAACCAGCGCATAGTCCAGACCGGCATTCAGGGCCACCGCCTGGTTTGCCGGAATGGTCCAGGGCGTGGTGGTCCAGATCACTACGGAGACCTCGCCTTGCCCGTCCGGACTACCAAACGCCGCCAGGGCGTGACTCTGGTCCACCGCGGTAAACCGGACGTCGATCTGGGTGGAGGCTTTATCCTGGTATTCCACTTCGGCCTCAGCCAGAGCGGACTGACCGACCACACTCCAGTACACAGGCTTGTAGCCCCGCTGAAGATGGCCGTTGGCTACAATCTGACCCAGGGCACGGATAATATCGGCTTCCACTTGCGGGTCCATGGTCAGGTAGGGCCTGTCCCAATCTCCCATGACCCCAAGGCGGATAAAGTCGGTTTTCTGGCCGGCAATCTGCTTGGCGGCATAATCGCGGCAGGCCTGGCGGAAGGTTTTATGGTCAACCTTGTCCCCGGCCTTGCCAATGTCCTGCTCGACCTTGTGCTCGATAGGCAGGCCATGACAGTCCCAGCCTGGCACGTAGGGCGCATCGTAGCCCATGAAGCTCCGGGATTTGACAATCATGTCCTTGAGAATCTTGTTGACCGCATGCCCGATATGAATACTCCCATTGGCGTAGGGAGGGCCATCATGAAGGATAAACTTCTCGCGGCCTGCGCGAGCTTCGCGGAGCTTGCCGTAGACATCCAGCTCCTGCCAGCGTTTGAGCATGTCCGGCTCACGCTTGGCGAGGTTGCCACGCATGGGAAAAGCCGTTTCGGGCAGATTGAGGGTGTGCTTGTAGTCGCTCATGGGTCTCTAAGAGTGCTCTGTCTGTCAGTCGTGGAAAGTCGAAATCGGTATGGTTCAGTGCCGGGCAGAGAGAAAGGCCCGCGCATCGAGCATGTCCTGCTGAATCTGGGTCTTAAGCGCATCTATTGAATCGAAGCGCACTTCATCCCGCAGGGGCTGCCTGAAAACAACCCGTAAACGCTGGCCGTACAGTGTGCCAGCAAAGTCAAAAAGGTGCACTTCCAGCGCCGGCTGCTTGCCGTCGACCGTAGGCCGCAAGCCGATATTGGCAACCCCGTCCCTGACGGCGCCGTCAGCCAACCGGGCACTGACCACATAAACCCCCTGGAGCGGCGGCATGTGGTCCAGCAGGATATTGGCAGTGGGCGCATCTATCTCCCGTCCGAGCTGTCGGCCGTAGACCACACGCCCTTCAATGGCATAAGGCTCACCCAGCATCTGGGCCGCCAGGTTAAGCTCGTTATTCTGCAGGGCGTCACGGATCCGGGTGCTGCTCACCCGCTCGCCTGCCACCGTAACCGTCACCGTGTTCTCGACCCCGAAGCCGGCCACTGCGCCGACTTTCTCGAGCAGGGCAAAGTCACCGGCACGATCGCAGCCGAAGCGGAAATCATCCCCCACCACGAGATGTTTCACTGCCATGCCGTCAATAAGCACGTCGTCGATAAAACCCATGCCGGAATATTGGCGAAAACGCTCGTCGAACCGGATGCAGAGCACCAGATCGATGCCCCGTTGGGTCAGCGCCAGGAATTTCTGACGGAACCCGGCCAGGCGTGGGGGCGCCTCACGCCCCTGGAAAAACTCCCGGGGCTGGGGTTCGAAGATGATCGCAACACTGGGCAACTGTCGTTCACTGGCCCGGGCCAGCACCTGCTCGATGATGGTCTGATGACCGATATGGACGCCATCAAAATTGCCGATTGTCGCCACACACCCGTGGCGCAATGGAGAGTCGGGCTGTCTCGCAAGCTGCTGCAAGTTGGTCAGGCCACGGATCAGCCTCATGTAAAACGCACCCTTCTCTGGTTGTGCCGTCTGTGATTGTGCCGGTAAAACACGCAATCATACCTCATCCTGTCGCCGCGGATAAGAGCGGACTAGTGCCCCCGGAAATGCTTCAGCCGGACCCCGGACAGAACCAGTGTGACGAAATAGACCGCGCCTCCTGCAACCACAAGTACCGCCATATCGGTAGCCCGCTTGATGCCATCGGCCGCCAGCCACTCCGACAATGGTGGCGCCAGGTAAACCACCGTTGCGATCAGGGCAATATTGGCCAACCCCAGTTGAACGAAAAACTTCAGCCAGCCTGGCTGGGCTTTCCAGGCGCCTTGCTTGTGCAAGCCCCGCCACAACAGGGTGGCATTGAGCCAGGCTGAAATCGACGTGGCCAGCGCAAGCCCTGCATGGGCCAGGGGAAACACCAGTATCAGGTTGAAGATCATATTCGCAACCATGGCGATAATGCCGATCTTCACCGGGGTTTTGGTGTCCTGGCGGGCGAAGAATCCCGGCGCCAGCACCTTGATGAGCATGAAAGCCAGCAATCCGGCCGAGTAAGCCCTCAGGCTCTGGGCCGACATAGCCACATCACGGGCGGTCACTTCCCCATAGTAGAACAGCGTGGCGATCAGCGGCTCCGCCAGAAGCATCAGGGCCACTGCCGCCGGCAACCCAATCAGGAGGACCGCCCGGATGGCCCAGTCCAGGGTGGCAGCAAACTGGTCCTTCGACTCGGCCGCATGCTTGCGAGACAGGTTCGGCAGGATGACAGTGGCAATGGCAATGCCGAACACGCCCAGTGGCAGCTCCGCCAACCGATCGGAATAATAAAGCCAGGACACACTTCCGGTCTGCAGGAAGGAGGCCAGCACCGTATCAAGCAGCAGGTTGATCTGGGATACCGACACCCCGAAAATGGCCGGGCCCATAAGGGTCAGCACCCGGCGCACGCCCTCGTGCCTGTAGTCGACTTTCGGGCGGGGCATCAGTCCCAGGCGCATAAGGAAAGGCAACTGGAAGAAAAGCTGCAGGGCACCGGCAATAAATACACCCCATGCCAGCGCAACAATTGGCGTTTCCATCAGCGGTGACAGAAAAACCGCTGCACTGATCATCGACAGGTTGAGCAGCACCGGGGTAAACGCGGGCACGGCAAAACGGTCGTAGCTGTTAAGGATGGCACCGGCAAAGGCCGTCAGGGAGATCAGCAGCAGGTACGGGAAGGTAATGCGCAGCATAGAGCTGGCCAATGCGAACTTCTCAGTGTCGTCCACGAAGCCCGGCGCAAAAACCGCTGTCAGGACCGGCGCTCCGACCATCGCAACCAGAGTGACCCCTAGCAGGACCAGGCCCAGCGTGCCGGCGACCGCGTTCACCAGCCGACGTACCTCGGTCAGCGTTTCCTGCTCACGATAGGAGGAAAGCACCGGTACGAAGGCCTGAGAAAAAGCACCTTCGGCGAAAAGGCGGCGCAGGAAGTTGGGAATCTTGAACGCGACGAAGAAAGCGTCAGCTCCGGCACCGGCGCCAAAATAGCGTGCGATAACCATGTCCCGGGCCAGACCAAGCACCCGTGAGAGCATTGTCATGATTCCCACCACGCCGGAAGAGCGCAGCAGGCCCGGCGGTTTTGGCGGTTTTTCCGGAGCAGGCGTGGTAACGGTCTGGGACATTAAAGGCCTGACATCGAGTGGTCATTGTTGCGGTTGGGACGAACAGGGGTGACAAGCGGCAGACGCCCAACCATACTGGTGGGCGAGTGTAACACAGGCCCCTTAAAAACAGGGATGCCGCCTTCATCAGCCTTGACATCAGGACAGTGAAGCGGCATCATCTCGCGTCATTTAATTCGAGGCGCTGGATGACCGCGCGCCCGCGATTTATCCAGAAACGCATTCAGTTATATCAGGAGTTACACGGTGGCCAATTCCCCGCAAGCGAAGAAGCGCGCACGTCAGAACGAGAAGAACCGCAAGCACAATGCCAGCCTGCGTTCCATGGCGCGTACGTACATGAAAAAAGTCCAGTTCAAGATCGACGCCGGCAATTACGACGAGGCACAGGAAGCGTTCAAGACCTGTCAGCCGATTATGGACAGCATGGTAAACAAGGGCATTTTTACCAAGAACAAGGTTGCCCGCCAGAAGAGCCGCATGAGCACCAAGATCAAGAGCCTGAAGACCGCCTGATATTGGGTGGCTCAGTATAAAAAACCGGCCTCGAGCCGGTTTTTTTAGGTCTGTCTATAACAGGTCGGGCACCATCAGTTCAGACAATGACCAGGTTATCCCGGTGGATCATCTCGTCATCGGAAATATACCCCAACAGCTCGACAATACGGTCGCTAGACCGACCGGCAATTGTTCGCGCCTCATCGGCATCATAGTTGATGAGACCGCGGGCGACTTCCCGGCCAGCCTCATCAGTGCAGGACACCATCTCACCCCGGCGGAAATTGCCTTGCACGGTTCTTACCCCCACCGGCAACAGGCTGCGACCACCCTGGCACAGCACACGGACCGCACCCTCATCCAGAACCAGCTGGCCACGGGTCTGCAGATGACTGGCCAGCCACTGCTTGCGGGCAGCAATGCGGCCCTGATCGGGAAGCAGCAGCGTGCCCAGCACATCACCCAGGCGCAGGCGCGACAGGACAGACGGCAGTCGACCGCCGGCAATTATGGTGAACGCTCCTGAGCGGGCGGCCAGGCGTGCCGCCCTGAGTTTTGTCTGCATGCCGCCACGCCCGAGCGCACCGGCACTGCCGGCTGCCATGGCATCAAGGCCCCGGTCGCTGGCCTGGCGCTGATCAATAAGCCTGGCTTCAGGATTGTGGCGGGGATCAGCATCAAACAGGCCCTGCTGGTCGGTCAGGATGATCAGGCCGTCTGCCTCGATCAGGTTGGCCACAAGCGCCCCCAGGGTGTCGTTGTCACCGAAGCGGATTTCATCGGTGACCACGGTATCGTTCTCATTCACAATGGGAACCACCCGAAAATCCAGCAGGGCGCGGAGTGTGCTTCGGGCATTCAGGTAGCGCTTGCGATCAGAAAGATCATCGTGGGTGAGCAGAACCTGCGCCGAATGCAGGTCGTGGCGCTTGAGCTGCGCCTCCCAGGTCTGCACTAGCCCCATCTGACCTACGGCGGCGGCTGCCTGCAACTCGTGCAACTGCTGGGGCCGAACGGTCCAGCCAAGACGGCTCATGCCCTCGGCAACGGAGCCGGAGGACACCACCACCACCTCGACACCTGAACGGATCAACTCGGCGATCTGATCCACCCAGCCGCCCAGAGCAGCGACATCCAGCCCCTTGCCGTCGTTCGTCAGAAGAGCACTGCCGATCTTGACTACCAGGCGACGGGCCCGGACAACCTGTTGACGCTCACTCATAGCTGAACTGCTTACTCCGGCGCATACACCACTTCAACGTCGTAATCATCGTCGTCGAAATCGTCATCATCGTCCTTTTCCCGAGCCGCCCGCCGGGCCTGCTTTTCCGCCTCTATCCGGACACGAGCCTCTTCGTCCATACGGCGGCGACGGGCCGCTTCACGCTCGGCCACCTCGGGGTTCTCGGCCTCTTCCTCTGCCTTGAGCTCAATCCATCGCATGACAGCCTGGGTAAGCGGGCGCGTGCCTTCCCCGGTCAACGCCGACACCTGGAACACTGGTCCTTCCCATGCCAACTCGTCGATAATGGCCCGGCAGTGGGCCTCGCGCTCGTCTTCGGCAATCATGTCGAGCTTATTGAGCACCAGCCAGCGGTCGCGTGCGGCCAGGGTCTCACTGAACTTTTCCAGCTCATGCTCGATGGCGCGGACATTCTGAGCAGGGGACGACCCGTCGTAGGGCGCAACATCGACCAGATGCAACAGCAGGCGGGTACGCACGAGATGCTTGAGGAACCGCACGCCCAGGCCAGCGCCCTCAGCGGCACCTTCAATCAAACCGGGAATGTCGGCGACCACAAAACTCTGGTGCGCCTGCACCCTGACCACACCCAGATTGGGTACCAGCGTGGTGAACGGGTAATCCGCCACCTTGGGGGTCGCTGCCGATACCGAACGGATAAAGGTGGACTTGCCCGCATTGGGCATACCCAGCAGCCCCACATCCGCCAGCACCTTCAGTTCCAGCCGCAGGTTGCGAAGCTCGCCCTCGGAGCCCTTACTGGTCTGGCGCGGCGCCTGGTTAACCGACGACTTGTAGCGAGTGTTGCCCAGCCCGTGAAAGCCACCCTGGGCCACTTTCAGCTGGTCTCCGGGGTTGGTCAGGTCGCCCAGGACTTCGTGGCTATCCATATCGACCACGGTGGTGCCCACCGGAACCGGCAGAATGAGATCCTCACCCTTGCTACCGGAACAGTTACGGCCACTGCCCTGCTCTCCGGACGGGGCCCGGAAGCTGCGCTTGAAGCGATAGTCCACCAGGGTATTGAGCGCTTCAGCCGCTTCCAGAACCACTGAGCCGCCATCACCACCGTCGCCCCCATCAGGGCCGCCACGGGGCACATATTTTTCCCGGCGGAAGCTCAGGCAGCCATTGCCGCCTTTACCCGCTTCCACCCGAATGGTGGCTTCATCAACAAATTTCATCAGCTATGTGTCCAGCAACAAAAACAGAAATACGACTTTCAACAACCAAAAAAGCCCCGCAAGCCTCAGAGAAGCACTGCGGGGCTTCGATGGTACTGACAGGTCAGCACCACCTCAGTTCATCAGAACCGGAGAATTGTCAGCTCAAGCGGCTGGAACAATACTCACATACTTACGGTTCTGGGGGCCTTTGACCTCGAACTTCACCTGACCATCTGCCTTGGCAAACAGAGTGTGGTCGCGGCCCAAGCCAACGTTGGTGCCGGCGTGGAAACGGGTGCCACGCTGACGGACAATAATGCTGCCTGCGCCGACGTTTTCGCCACCATAGCGCTTGACACCAAGGCGTTTCGACTCGGAATCGCGACCGTTACGGGTACTACCTGCTGCCTTCTTGTGAGCCATTGCTAGCTTCCTCTATTCGGGGGTTACCAGGAGCCTCAGCCCTTGATACCAGTGATCTTGACTTCAGTAAACCACTGACGGTGGCCCTGACGCTTCATGGAATGCTTCCGGCGACGGAACTTGATAATCTGGATCTTGTCCGCGCGGCCATGGCTAACCACTTCCGCAGTCACCTTGGCGCCTTCTACAATCGGAGCACCGACCTGAACATTGTCGCCGTCTGCAATCAGCAGAACGCGATCGAACTCAACGGTAGCGCCGGTTTCAGTTTCAATTTTTTCGAGCTTCAGGGTTTCGCCTTCCACTACCCGGTGCTGTTTGCCACCGCTTACGATTACTGCGTACATGGAGTTTCTCCGCTATTGACCCACCCCTGCTCTTATCCACCTGGTTCTAAGGGAAGCGCTTCGGCAACCCTATAGCAGGGAGCGCAGGTTGGGATGAGTTTGGGCGCGTGATTGTACGAAATGCGTTCCTTTAATACAAGCCAAGTTGACACCACTGGTCCCAATACCTAGCATTGCCGCTTCCTGCCTTCTTCTCACATATGGACCGGATCAGCCGCATGACAGCGCAGCGTATCTACGACCCCGTCGCCGACGACTTCAAACACGTCAACGAACTGATCACCTACCGGCTTGCCTCGGACGTTCCGATGGTTGAGAAAATTGCCCAGTATATTGTAGACAGCGGCGGCAAGCGCCTGCGGCCGCTTCTGGTTCTGCTGACCGCCCGGTCGCTTGACTATAAAGGCAGTGACCACATCAAGCTGGCGGCGGTCATCGAGTTCCTTCACACCGCAACCCTCCTTCATGACGATGTAGTCGACACCTCAGATATGCGGCGTGGCAAAACCACGGCCAACGCTCGCTGGGGCAACGCGCCCAGTGTCCTGGTTGGCGACTTTCTATACTCCAGGGCCTTCCAGATGATGGTGGAGCTCAACAGCATTCCGGTTATGGCCGTTCTGTCCAACGCAACGGCGGTCATTGCGGAGGGCGAGGTCATGCAGTTGATGAACGTGAAGAACCCGGACCTGACCGAAACCCAGTACATGGAGGTCATTAACAACAAGACCGCCATGCTATTCGAAGCGGCTGCCCACTCGGGTGCCCTGCTGGCGTCAGCTGGCCAGGAACAGGCCGACGCCATGGGACGCTACGGCAAGCACCTGGGTCTGGCTTTTCAGCTGGTGGATGACGTACTGGACTACCGGGGAGATGCCGACGCCATGGGCAAAAACGTTGGCGACGACCTGGCCGAGGGCAAGGCTACCCTGCCGCTGATTTACGCCATGGCCAAGGGCAGCGATAGCACCCGCACACTCATCCGCCAGGCTATTCGCAAGGGCGGCCTGGACGATCTGTCCGAGATCGTATCGGCGGTGGAAGACTCAGGCGCCCTCGACTACACCATGCAGCGGGCCCGGACCGAGGCCGAGCTGGCCCTGGCCTGCACCGCCTCCCTCGAGGAATCTGAATTCAAGACTGCCCTGAATCTGCTGACAGAAGCGGCCGTCGCCCGGGTTTCCTGACCCCTACCGCCTCTCGATATTACTCCGGCTCGGGCCCCAGATGATCGCGGCCATGGGGCGCATCGAAATTCAGACTGGGCCCTTTAGGTACAATCTGGGTCGGATTCACGGTGCGCTGACTGACATAGTAGTGTCTCTTGATCTGCCCTATATCCACAGTCTCCGCCACTCCGGGCACTTGGTATAGATCCCGCAGATAACCCGAAAGATGGGGGAAATCCGCCAGACGTTCCCTGTTGCACTTGAAGTGGCTGTAATAGACTGCATCAAAGCGGACCAGCGTAGTGAACAGCCTCCAGTCGGCTTCCGTTACACGGTAGCCGAGCAGGTATCGGTTGCCGGACAACCGCTGCTCAAGCCAGTCCAGTGACTCAAAGAGTTCATCAAAGGCACGCTCGTAAACATCCTGGGCGGTAGCAAAACCGGCCTTATAGACCCCGTTATTGACGGTATCGTAAACGCGGGCGTTGATTTCGTCGATTTTCTCCCGGAGCTCCGGCGGGCAGTAATCCTTCTGACTGACTCCTTCCAGGCCGTCGAAAGCGCCGTTCAGCATGCGGATAATGTCGGCGGACTCATTGCTGACAATGACCGAGGTCTGGCGATCCCAGAGAACTGGCACAGTGACCCGGCCGGTATAGTCCGGCGCCACCTTGGTGTAGACCTCATGCAGGTAGCGGGCGCCATTGATCTCGTCCCGGTGGGCCGGGTCTTCCGGCCGGAATTCCCAGCCATTCTCAAGCATATCCGGATGAACCACGGAGACCGAGATATGCTCCTCAAGCTGTTTCAGCTTCCGGAAGACCAGGGTCCGGTGGGCCCAGGGGCAGGCCATGGAGACATATAGATGGTAGCGCCCGGATTCGGCCTTGAAGCCTTTCTCTCCGGTCGGGCCCGCGGAACCGTCTCGGGTAACCCAATGTCGGAAACGGGCCTTTTCCCGCTCGAACTTGCCGCCTGTTTTGTCGGTGTCGTACCACTTGTCCTGCCACTTACCTTCTACGAGTAACCCCATGACGCCCCCTTTGGCTATGCCATCTCATGCCTTGCCTGCGCATTGCTGAAAGAAGGTCTTTCGGAAGCAATACAGTTGTACTGAAGAACAGGGAAAGGGTACCGTCAGGACTAACCAGCCTTCAAACGCTGTTTTCTGGTCAACACTTTCAGATTATTCGAACATGCATACAGCCATCACTATTGACGCCCTCAAGGTTCTGGACGCCATCGACCGCAAGGGCAGCTTTGCCGGCGCTGCGAGTGAGCTTTTCCGTGTTCCATCGGCGATCAGTTATACAGTGCAGAAGCTCGAGGATGATCTGGATGTTGCGATTTTCGACCGCAGCGGTCATCGCGCAACGCTTACGCCGGCCGGCCGCTATCTGCTCAATGAAGGCCGCGCCCTGCTGGAGGCCACCCACGCCCTGGCCCACACAACCCGCCAGGTGGCCCAGGGGTGGGAAACTCGTCTAAAAATTGCGTTTAATACGTTGTTGCCGGCAGAAGCCCTCTTTCCGGCCATACGGGAATTCCATGCTCTGGGTGTGCCGGTGGAAATCCAGTTGATTGAAGAGGTATTTGCCGGCGCCTGGGATGCCCTGCAGAGTCGCCGGGCCGACCTGGTTTTCGGGGCCGATCACCTCAGTAAACCGGCGGGGCCCTTTGAAACCCGGGTGCTGGGTGAAGTGCCCTTCGTATACGTCGTAGCGCCCGGACATCCTCTTGCACAAGTTACCCGGCCGCTTAGCGAAGAGGACATTGCTCAATTTCCGGCAGCAGTGGCCGCCGATAGCTCCCGGGGCCTCCCCGCCGGTTCGGCCGGTATTTTCCGTCGTCAGCCGACACTGACCGTATCCAACATCGACCAGAAGATTGCCATTCAGCGCGCCGGGCTCGCAGTGGGCTGGCTGCCGGAGCCCCGGATACGACACCACATCGACGAGGGTAGCCTGGTCAGCCTGCCGGTGGTGGAGATCCGCCAGCCGGTCGTGCTCCACCTGGCGAAGCATGCCGACGATGTGGGCAAGGCCCTGATGTGGTTCTGGCAACGCCTGGCACAGCCCGGGCAGTTTGACTTATGGCTGGAACCCCTTGCCAAACCGGGCCGCCACCTTGTCAATGGGCCAGACAAGGGCTCGCAATGAGACGCTGAAGCCAAGCCTAATCGAGGGCTGCTGCAGTATACTCTCGCCAACCAACCGCAACTCAGGGTCAGGGAGACCTTTATGCGACAGTTATCCGAGCTGGATGCCTCGTTTCTTTACCTTGAATCCGATACCGCTCCGATGCACATCGGTGGCATCTACCTGTTCGAGGGACAGGACAGCGAGCAGCCGCTGGCCTTCAGCACGTTTGTCGCCTATCTGCGCAGCCGTCTTCACGTGGTACCGTTTTTCCGCCAGAGATTGCGGGAGATCCCGCTACGCCTAGGGCGCCCCTATTGGGTGGACGATACCGAATTCAGTATCGAACGCCATCTTGCTTACGTGAACCTGGGCGAAAACGGGCTGCAACATAACCTGATGGCGCTGGCTGCAAAAATTCTGGAAGAACCGCTGAAGCGGGATCGCCCCCTGTGGCACATCACCTTCGTTGATGGTTTCCGCACCGGCTCAGGAGCTGAAGAAAAACAGGGCTTTGCGCTCATCGTGCGACTCCACCATGCTGCGATTGATGCGTTCAGCGGCGAGGAGATCATGGGTAAATTACTGGAGTACACGCCTCAGGCTCGACGCATCTCTGCGCCCCAGCCCTGGCAGGCACAAGCGGCGCCTTCCGACGAACGGGTCGCCCTGCAGGCTGGCGCCAATCTGATCCGCAAGCCGTTTCGGGTTGCGTCCCTGGCCGCGGGCGCCATGGAAGCAACCACCCGGGGCCTTATTCATCGCCAGCTGAAACGTCTGCCCCTGCCCTTTCCACTATTTTCAGCCCCTCACAGTCCCTTCAACCGGCAAATCACCGCCAACCGTCGGGTGGTGGCAGCCAACATTTCCTTGGCACGGCTGAAGGCCATCAAGGGTTCGCTTGGGGACGTAACGCTCAACGACGTGGTGCTGGGGGTCTGTGCCGAGACCCTGCGCCGCTATATGGTCTCCCAGTCGGCGGATACTGAGCGCTCACTGGTCGCCATGACTCCGGTCTCGGTGCGATCGAAAAGCCTGCGGCGGGCCACCGGTAACCAGATGTCCGCGATGCTGCTGGACCTGGCCACCGATGAGCCCAACCCGGCCCGGCGGATTCGCCGGATCCACTGCAACGCGGTGGCCTCTGAACCGTACCAGGAAGCCATATCAGCGGATCGGCTGACCGAACTAGTCCCATCGACCATGCTTGCACTGTCTGCGCGACTCTACACCGAGCTGCAGATGGCGCAGCGCTACCAACCGGTATTCAACGTACCCATTACCAACGTGCCGGGCCCTCAGGTGCCCCTGTATCTCCAGGGCGCCCGACTGGTGCAGCAGTACAATACCGCTCCCCTTTTCGACAGCATGGGGCTGGTGATCGTTGCCGTCAGCTACCAGGGCCAGTTGACCATCAACTTTACCCTGTGTCCGGATGTCGTTGCCCAGGGCCACATGCTGAGCGAACTGGTGTCTGAGAGCCTTGCATGTATCGAGGAGGCCGCACAGGAGTTGCCGGCCGAGTCGGAAGAAAACCTCCAGCCGGACCACCAACGCAACACCCTGGCGGACGATGCACTGACTTATATGGAAGGGATTATCCGTAAAACCGTCACCCGGTTACGCAATTGATGGTTCGGACATCCGTCCGACCATTTGCGCCCGGGTGAGGGATTGCTGAAACCGGAACTATTCAAACGCCCAACGCAGGAACTCGCGCTTTTCGTCAGCACTGGCACGCTCCCACATGACTTTCAGCGCCTCAACGGTTCCCAGCTTTTCACCGGCCATCGCCCGCGCGCCGGTGTTCACCACCTGAGACTCATCTTTTTCCGCGTCGGCTTCAGAGGCTTCGGAATCATCAGCACCTGCCAGGGTTGGCAGGCTGGGCGTGGGGGCAGTTCGCTCGGAGGCGGTGGCCACAACCTTACCCGCTTCGTTAGTGACGGCGAGAGTAGGACTGTCTGCGAAGGCTTCCGCTTCCTTGCGCGCACTCAAGTCCGGCAACTCGAATATGTAGGTTTCCCCTGCCTGGGCATCGATCACCAGCTTCTGAGGCTCGGTGCTAACGGTATGGACTTTTGACTCACCGTTCCGGACGACCGTTTTCTTGGCCCAGATAGTTTCATAGGTAAACACGACTTCGTTCCGACCGGGTAGCAGCTCATAGTCAAGTTCCAGGTCGTCCAGCAAAAAGCTGCCTGTGCGGCGGCCGTTAACCGACTGCACCTTGATCTCGCCAGGGGTCTTGAGCACGGCAACCTGCCCGGGCTCAGCCTTGGCGCCATCCCAAGTCTGGACCCGAGACATGGAGCTGCTGCAGCCAGCGAGTGCAAGTGCCCCGGAAATCAACATTAATAATAGGGTAACGCGGCCAGTCTGCCGCAGCCATTGGAATGTCATAGAAGCCTCACTGAGAAGATGAACTGCGGTCACTTGACGGTCACGCCGGAAGGGGCACGAAGATGCCTTGCCGTGGACCCGGGACGGTAAAACGCATTCTGCCCACGGATTCTTACAATCGCAAGACAATCCAGCCAGCAACCTGGACACAACATAACGATCAACATCAAGCACTTAAAATTGAATGGTTTTTATTTGTACAGAAAGCGTAAAAATTTGTTGAATTTGACGGCTATTGATTTAATTTGTAACAAGATCTGTAGACAATAACGTCCCATATTGCATTTCAGTCTAGGCAGAGGAGGCCACATGAATATCCAGACTCGTAGCGGTGAAGCCGGTCCCGTTCCATTCCGTTGCAGTCGTTTCTTCTGTGTTGGGGGCAAATGGTATTTCACCACCCGGGAAGGTTTTGACAGCGGTCCTTTTGCCACCAAGGACCGTGCCGAAATCGGCCTGAAACGGTTTCTGCACGTGGTACGTCTTTTACCGGAAGAAGAGCGGGTGCACTAGACCGCCTGTGACCGGGGCTCTGCCTGTCGGCGAAAAGCCTAGGGTCTGTAACCCCGGAAATGGTCGTACCCCACTGGGTCCATCTTTCTCTCTCCATCCTGACTGCTCAGCCACAGGCCCCGCCTGTCTGTGATGCGCCCAATCACAGTCAGGCCCAGCCCCTGCTGCGAGACAGACTGCCATTGCGCCTGGGGAAGGGTGAAGCACAACTCGTAGTCATCGCCTCCTTCAAGGGCCAGGGTACGGGCCTCGTCAGGATGAAGCTCAAGAAGACTTGCGGACAACGGGAGCTTATCGGCATCGACCTGGGCACCAACATTTGATGCTTCCAGAATGTGAGACAGGTCCGCCAACAGGCCATCCGATATATCAATGGCTGCCGATGCCCTGCCCCGCAGGCTCACACCGAGCGCGAGCCGGGGCAGCGGATGATGGTATTTCTCCAGCAGCTTGCGCGCCTGCTCGCCGGGATCTGGCACCTTCAGCCAATGCAGTGCAGCCGCTCCATCACCCAGACAGCCGGAAACACAGACAAGATCCCCAGGACGCGCTCCCGAACGCAGTAGCGCAGTTCCTGCGGGAAGTTTGCCATGTACCTGAATAGTGATTGTGAGCGGGCCACAGGTGACATCCCCCCCTGCCAGGGCTATCTGAAAATTCGCGGCTGCCGAGCCCAGACCCTGGCCAAATGCAGTTAGCCAGGTTTCATCCGATTCCGGCAGGGTCATCGCCAGGGTAAAACAGACCGGGTCAGCTCCCATTGCAGCGAGATCACTGGCAGCCGCAGCCAGACTGCGCCAGGCGAGAAATTCCGGTGGATAGTCCGGCGGAAAATGGACACCTTCCACCAGGGTATCGATCGAAAAGACAAGCTCACTCCCCGGTGGAATCGCCTGAACGGCGCAATCGTCTCCAGGGCCGACCACGATATCAGGAGAGGCCGTGGCGCGGGCCACTGGCATGAACACCTGGCGAATCAGTTCAAATTCGCCCATGGTTCAGCGGGGACGGGTTTCCGCCAGTCTCAGACGGCGGCTAAGCTTGTCAAGAATGCTGTTAACGAAGCGATGCCCCTCAGTTCCACCGAAACGCTTGGCCATCTCAATACCTTCGTTAATCACCACCTTATAGGGCACATCAATACGATGGCGCAACTCATAGGCGCCAAGCCGCACGATAGCCAGTTCAACCGCATCCACTTCGCCAATAGGACGGTCGAGAAAAGGCTCTAGGACCTTATCCAGCTCCGCCTGCTCTCGATGCACGCCGCGCAGCAGATCGCGGAAATAGGCTGAATCCACATTGCTCATATCATTGTCGACGATGAATTCCGCCTCGATATCCGAGATGGGACTTTTGCTGAAATGGCGCTGGTACAGGCCCTGCATCGCCAGAATACGGGCGCGCCGGCGCTCGCCGGCCTTGGGCTGACCGGTTTTGGGCGCCGCCGGTTGCGGTTCGCCAGAATTGGGCGCGGTCTCGTCAGGTCCTGTCATCATTCACCCAGCTTCTTGAACAGACTGACCATTTCCAGGGCGGTAATGGCCGCATCAACGCCCTTGTTGCCGGCTTTGGTGCCGGCACGCTCAATGGCCTGCTCAATGGAGTCCACGGTCAGCACACCAAAGCTGACCGGAATGTCGGAATCCAGACTCACCGCGCCCAGGCCACTTGCGGCTTCGCCTGCGACATAGTCAAAATGCGGTGTGCCGCCACGGATCACGGCACCCAGGGCAATAATGGCGTTGTACTGGCCGGTCTCTGCCACCCGTTTGACAGCGAGGGGCATCTCATAGGCCCCTGGAACCCGCACAATGGTGATGTCCCCATCGGCAATACCATGCCGTCGAAGGGCATCGAGAGCACCCTCAACCAGGCTTTCCACAACAAATCCGTTGAAGCGACCCACCACCAGCGCATAGCGACCGGAACACTGGGTAAAATCGCCTTCGATTACTTTGATATCTGCCATTCTTGGCTCCTGTCATGGCCTGCCGAAGCAAGCCTTAAGCATTCAATTGGGCTCGTAAGGGACGTACTCAACCACTTCCAGATCAAATCCGGAGATGGCTGAAAACTTGATCGGGGCACTTAGCAGGCGCATCTTGCGAACACCGATATCCCTCAGGATCTGCGAGCCCGTTCCCACGGTAAAATAAACGCCTGAACTCCCCTTCCCGGCAGAGGCCCGGCCTTGGTCAAAAAATTCGTGAATTCTGTCCTCGAGGTTGTAGCTATCCTCACCACTGTTCAGCAGTACAACCACGCCCTGTCCGGATTCAGCAACAGCCTGCAATGCATGATGCAGAGGCCAGCTGTGGGAACCCTGACGACGGGCACCCAGGAGATCCCTGAGGGTATCGGTTATATGAACCCGCACCAGCGCCGGTTGATCGGGCTTAAGCTCACCCATCACCATCGCCAGGTGGGTTGCCCCCTGGATGGTGTCCCTGTAAGTACGCAGATTGAACACTCCGTATTCGGTTTCCAGATCATAGCGCTCGACGCACTCGATGGTACGCTCATGCATGGTGCGGTAGTGGATCAGGTCAGCGATGGTGCCGATCTTGAGATCATGGGTTTCAGCGAACAGCTCAAGATCTTCCCTTCTCGCCATTGAGCCGTCGTCGTTCATGATCTCGCAGATCACACCGGCCGGCTCACAGCCAGCAAGGGAGGCAAGATCACAGCTGGCTTCAGTATGTCCAGCACGGCTCAGCACGCCGCCGGCGTTGGCCATCAACGGAAAAATATGACCAGGCTGGACAAGGTCCTTGGCTTTAGCATTGCGGGCCACAGCTGCCTGGACGGTACGGGCCCGGTCAGCGGCCGAGATTCCGGTGGTGACCCCTTCCGCGGCCTCAATGGACAGCGTGAACTTGGTGCCGAACCCGGAAGCATTCCGGTCCACCATAAGTGGTAATTCGAGCATTTCACAACGCTCACGGGTCATCGGCATGCAGATCAGGCCACGACCAAACCGCGCCATGAAGTTGATGGCAGCAGGCGTGCAGAACTCGGCGGCCATGACCAGGTCGCCTTCGTTTTCACGATCCTCATCGTCCATCAGGATAACCATCTTGCCCTGACGAATGTCTTCAATAATGTCTTCAATTTTGTTCAGAGCCATATGGCGTAACACCCTTGGGCCGGCCTTTGTCGGGAGGCAGGCAGTCCATTGATTCCGTTGATTACTGTGTTCTGACCGTTTCAGACCAGTGCCACAGGACAGCTATTGGCCGTTGAGCCTGGCCGGTTGGTTATCCAGATAACCGGTGGTGGCGCTTGAGTATCCAACGCTGGTCATCGCCGATCTGGCGCCTGTCCACGACCTGCCACTGAATTCTGTCTGCCATCATCTCCAGCGGCACGGTTACCGTTGGTCGTGCCTCGCTGCCAAGGAAAACAGGCGCCTGGTAAAGCCAGAACTCATCCACCAGGCCTTCAGTAACGAAAGCCCCCGCCAGACGGGGGCCGGCCTCAACCAGCAGTTCATTAATTCCTATCTCGCCGAGGGTATCAAGCACCTCATCCAGGTTGACACCGTTGTCCTGCCAGCCAATGCCTGTAATACCGACACCCAGCGCGGCCAGATCCTGGGCAGGGGCCGTGCTGAGCGCCCGGGACGAGCAGAACACCTGCACGTTGCCTCCCTGCAGGATCCTGGCGCCTGGGGGCGTGCGCGCGTCGCGATCGGCAATTACCCTCAGAGGCTGGCGGGACGGTTCGGTGGCATGGCCGATATCGCCCATCTCTAAGCGGCGTACTGTCAGCGAGGGGTCGTCTGCCAGGACCGTACCCACCCCTGTCAGTATGGCGTCGCTCAAGCCGCGCAGGCGCTGGACATCCTGGCGCGCAGCCGCGCCAGTTATCCATTGGCTCTCGCCCGATGCCATGGCAGTTCTGCCGTCGAGGCTGGCCGCTACCTTGACGCGCACATAGGGTCGCCCCTGACGCATCCGCTTCATGAATCCGGGGTTAAGCTTCTCGGCACTGTCGGCCAGAGTCCCTTCCGTCACCCGTATACCTGCCTCCCGTAACTGCTGCAGGCCCCGGCCGGATACGGCGGGATTGGGATCCTTGGTGGCCGCAAACACATGGGCAACGCCGGCATCGATCAGGGCCCGCGAACAGGGCGGGGTACGACCAAAATGACTGCAGGGCTCCAGGGTCACGTACACGGTAGAACCACGGGCTTGCGGGCCAGCCTGACTGAGCGCCCGCACTTCGGCATGGGCTTCCCCTGCACGCTCGTGCCAGCCTTCACCAATCACATGGCCATCCTTTACAACAACGCATCCGACGCGAGGATTGGGGTGCGTTGAGTAACGGCCGCGCCAGGCAAGCTGAATGGCACGCGCCATAAACGCGGTGTCACGGGCATCGATCATTTCTGGCCTTTTGACTCACCGTTATCTGCCAGTACCTTGGCAACATCGACGGCGTCGGCGCCCTCACCCATCTGGGCTGAGAGGCGTTCGATCTCTTCCTTGAACTCGTTGATATCCTGAAAGCTGCGATAGACCGAGGCAAATCGCACGTAGGCAACCTTGTCCAACTGACGCAGTTCCGTCATGACTTCCTCGCCCAGGTGCATCGACTTGACCTCTCGCTCGCCGGTCGCCCGCAGCCGGAACCTGATACGGTTCAGGGCAGCCTCGATCTCCTCGATGCTCACCGGCCGCTTTTCCAGCGCCTTCATGATGCCGTCCCGAAGCTTGTCCTCATCAAAAGGCTGCCGGGTACCGTCTTGTTTGACCACCCGGGGCATCACAAGCTCAGCGGACTCGAAGGTGGTAAACCGCTCATGGCAGGACAGGCACTCTCTTCTGCGACGCACCTGGTCGCCCTCGGCAACCAGACGCGAGTCGATGACCTTGGTATCGGCTTCGCCGCAGAACGGACAATGCATACTCAATGCTCCAGGACAGGCCGGCAAAACCGGCACTCACAGTGAACGATCAGGCGCCGTACACCGGGAAGCGGGCGCACAGAGCTTCAACCTTTTCGCGGACCTTGACGTTGATGTCGTCATTCTCGAGGTTATCCAGAATGTCACACATCCAGCCTGCCAGGTCGCGACATTCAGCTTCACCAAAACCACGGGTGGTGACAGCCGGGGTGCCAATGCGCAGACCCGAGGTCACGAACGGCGACCGGGGGTCATTGGGAACCGCATTCTTGTTCACGGTGATGTGCGCGCGGCCAAGGGCGGCATCGGCGTCTTTACCGGTAATGTCCTGCTTGATCAGGCTGACCAGGAACAGATGGTTGGTGGTGCCGCCGGAGATCACGTCGTAGCCGCGGTCGATGAACACGTCTGCCATGGCGCTGGCGTTTTTGATTACCTGCTTCTGGTAGTCCCTGAACTCCTCACTCATGGCTTCTTTGAAGCAGATCGCCTTGGCAGCGATAACGTGCATTAACGGGCCACCCTGGCCACCGGGGAACACAGCCGAGTTCAGTTTTTTGTGCAGTTCGGGATCATCACAGGCCAGAATCAGCCCGCCACGGGGACCGCGCAGGGTCTTGTGGGTCGTGGTCGCAACCACGTGGGCATGGGGTACCGGATCAGGATAGACCTTCGCTGCCACCAGACCGGCGACATGGGCCATGTCCACAAACAGGTAGGCTTCAACCTTGTCAGCGATGGCCCGGAAGCGGGCGAAATCCAGTGCCTGGGAGTAGGCTGAAAAACCGGCGATGATCATCTTGGGCCGGTGTTCAAGGGTAAGCCGCTCGACTTCATCGTAATCAATCAGCCCAGTGTCAGTGTTCAGGCCATACTGGACGGCATTGTAGATTTTGCCGGAAAAGTTCACTGAGGCACCGTGGGTCAGGTGACCGCCGTGGGCCAGGCTCATGCCCAGCACCGTATCACCCGGCTTCAGCAGCGCCATGAAAACAGCCGAGTTGGCCTGGGAGCCGGAATGGGGCTGTACGTTCGCGTAGGCCGCGCCAAACAACTGTTTGGCCCGCTCGATAGCCAGGTTCTCCGCCACATCGACGTGTTCGCAACCGCCATAGTAACGCTTGCCCGGGTAACCTTCCGCATACTTGTTGGTCAGCACGGTACCCTGAGCTTCCATCACCCGAGGGCTGGTGTAGTTCTCCGACGCAATCAGCTCTATGTGAGCTTCCTGCCTTGCTGTCTCGGCCTGGATTGCAGTCCAGATCTCGTCGTCGTATCCAGCAATTTTCATATCACGGTTAAACATGTAGGCGCTGCCCCTGTGTGCTTAGTCTGGTCAACAGACACTGGAAAGATGCGGGTGATGAAAAGGGCCGCTATTCTAGCGTATTCCGGGCCCTGAAATCATCTTTTCAACAGTCCTGGGCCAATGGCTCGCCCCCGGTGGCGCAGATTGCCTTAAGCCGGCAGTTTCGCTACCTTAACAGGCTTGTTCAGAGACACCGGTCATCTACCGAAAGGATCCTGCCAGCTATGGCCCAGTACGTATTTTCCATGAACCGGGTAGGCAAAGTTGTGCCACCCAAGCGCGAAATCCTCAAAGACATCTCGCTGAGTTTCTTTCCGGGCGCCAAAATTGGCGTACTCGGCCTAAACGGTTCCGGTAAATCGACCCTGCTAAGGATTATGGCCGGTGTGGATCAGGATTACATTGGCGAAGCCCGCCCTCAGCCCGGCCTTAACGTTGGCTACCTGCCGCAGGAACCGGAGCTGGACGACAGCAAGAACGTCAAGGAAATCGTTGATGAAGCCGTGGCCAGCGTGCACAAAGCCCTCGCCGACCTTGAACAGGTGTACGCAGACTACGCCGAGCCGGATGCCGATTTTGACGCCCTGGCCAAAAAGCAGGGCGAACTCGAAAGCTTTATCCAGGCAGTGGATGGCCACGACATCGAGCGCAAACTGGACGTTGCCGCCGATGCGCTTCGCCTGCCGCCCTGGGACGCCAGCGTTGCCACCCTCTCCGGTGGTGAACGCCGCCGGGTTGCCCTATGCCGACTTCTGCTGTCGGGGCCGGACATGCTGCTGCTCGACGAGCCCACCAACCATCTGGATGCCGAATCCGTGGCCTGGCTGGAGCGCTTTCTCCACGACTTTTCCGGCACCGTGGTTGCCATTACCCACGACCGTTACTTCCTCGATAACGTGGCCGGCTGGATCCTGGAGCTAGACCGGGGCCAGGGCATTCCCTTCGAAGGCAACTACAGCCAGTGGCTGGAGGCCAAGGAGAAGCGGCTGGAAATAGAATCCAAGCAGGAGGATGCCCGCCAGAAGAGCATCAAGCATGAGCTTGAGTGGGTGCGTTCCAACGCCAAGGGCCGTCAATCGAAAAGCAAGGCCCGGCTGGCCCGCTTTGAGGAGCTCAGCTCACAGGACTTCCAGAAGCGCAACGAAACCAACGAACTGTATATCCCGCCCGGGCCTCGCCTGGGCGGCAAGGTGATTGAGGTGGAGGACGTCAGCAAATCCTTCGATGGCAAACTGCTGTACGAGAACCTCACCTTCCAGGTACCGCCGGGCGCCATCGTCGGTATCATCGGCGGTAACGGCGCCGGTAAATCCACCCTGTTCCGAATGATTGCCGGCTACGATCAGCCCGATACCGGCACCATCACCATCGGTGAAACAGTCAAACTTGCCTACGTGGACCAGATGCGCGACCTGGACGACAGCAAAACCGTCTGGGAAGAACTGAGCGATGGCCAGGACATCATCCAGGTGGGCAATTACCAGACCCCTTCCCGAGCCTATGTGGGACGCTTCAATTTCAAGGGTGGCGACCAGCAAAAGCGTGTAGGCGACCTCTCCGGTGGTGAAAGAAACCGCCTTCACCTGGCAAAGTTGCTGAAGGAAGGCGGCAACGTCTTGATGCTGGACGAACCCACCAACGATCTGGACGTGGAGACCCTCCGGGCCCTGGAAGAGGCTCTGCTCAATTTCCCGGGCGCCGCCTTGGTCATTTCCCACGATCGCTGGTTCCTGGACCGGGTCGCTACGCACATCCTGGCCTTTGAAGGTGGCAGTGAGGTGGTGTTCTTTGAAGGCAACTTCACCGAGTACGATGAGGACCACAAGCAGCGCAAGGGCGACTCGGCCCTGGTGCCTGAGCGCATGAAGTACAAGAAGCTGGCCTGATGGCAAAAACCCGGACCGCATACGTCTGCACCGAGTGTGGCGCTGACTACTCCAAATGGCAGGGCCAGTGCACGGCCTGCCAGGCCTGGAACACAATCACTGAAGTACGTGGTGTAAGCGGTTCGTCCGGAGGTTCGGGGGGCAGCCGGGGCGCCCGGTTCGAAGGCTTCGCTGGCAGCCTGGCTGCGGTCCAGACCCTGGGTTCGGTCAGTCTGTCAGAGCAGTCCCGGATCAGTTCCGGCATGCAGGAGCTTGACCGGGTACTCGGCGGCGGGCTGATCAGCGGTTCCACTGTACTCATGGGCGGACAGCCCGGGGCGGGCAAGAGTACCCTGCTACTGCAGACGGTGTGTCATCTCGCCGGAACCCTGCCAGCCCTGTATGTGACCGGTGAAGAATCCCTGCAACAGGTAGCCCTTCGGGCCCAACGACTGGGCCTGCCCACAAGTGACCTGAAGATGTTGTCCGAAACCAGCGTCGAGCGCATCATTCAGATTGCCGAAATCGAAAAACCTCGCATTCTGGTGGTAGACAGCATTCAGGTCATGCACGTCAGTGACATTGAGTCCGCGCCGGGCAGCGTCTCCCAGGTTCGCGAAAGCGCCGCTTTCCTGACCCGCTTTGCCAAGCAGACCGGCACCATCCTGTTCCTTGTAGGCCATGTTACCAAGGACGGCAGCCTCGCCGGCCCCAAGGTGCTGGAACACATGATCGACTGCTCCATTCTGCTGGAAGGCTCCAGTGACAGCCGTTATCGCACTCTCAGGGGCATCAAGAACCGGTTTGGCGCGGTCAACGAGCTCGGCGTCTTCGCCATGCTGGAGCAGGGCCTCAAGGAAGTAAAAAACCCCAGTGCCATTTTCCTGAACCGGGGAGATGAAGCCTCGCCAGGCAGCGTCGTCATGGTGGTCTGGGAAGGCACCCGCCCCATGCTGGTAGAGATCCAGGCCCTGGTAGACACAGCCCAGGGCAGCTATCCACGCCGGGTCGCAGTAGGCCTGGACCAGAACCGGCTGGCCATGCTGTTAGCGGTGCTGCATCGCCACGGCGGGCTCCACTGCGCCGATCAGGACGTGTTCGTCAACGTCGTCGGCGGTGTCAAGGTCAGCGAGACCAGTGCCGACCTTGCGCTTCTGGCGGCGGTAGTATCGTCATTCAGGGACCGCACTCTGCCCCAGGATCTGGTGATTTTTGGTGAGGTGGGTCTGTCCGGGGAAATCCGCCCCGTGCCCAGTGGCCAGGAACGCATCTACGAGGCGGCGAAACACGGCTTCACCAGGGCACTGGTGCCCAAAGCCAATATGCCCCGCAAACCAGTGGAGAACATGAAAGTCATTGCCGTCAACAAGCTAAGCGATGCGCTCACGGCACTTGAGGAGTTCTGACCGGGGCCGTTGGCAGCACACGGTCAGAGTCACTCAAAGCTATTCAGTCCCCGAGCATATGCGCCAGCTCTCGCTCCAGAACCGCTTGATCGCCCAGGTTCAGCTCAACCAGTCGCTTCAGGTGGGATGCGCTTTCCAGGTCAATGTACTGGCACTTGAAACCAAGCCGGCCGTCCTCGATATGCCTGAGCTCAACTGCCATCACAATACCAGTGGCCGCGCCGTCAAGGTGGATGGTAATTTCGAAGGGTTGCTTCAAGGGCGCGGTCCACTGCGCCGGACGCCTTACCAGGACGCCCTTGAGCGAGATGTCGAGCACTTCACTTTGCCACACCTCATCCTGACAGTGTATGTCACAGGGCGCGTCAAACAGTACCCGGTGAAAACGGCGTTTCTCTGATCTTGCATTTACCACACACAATCTCCGCCAACAAAGTAAGAAGCAGGCTGCCCTCGACCAAACTATAGAGCTGCTGCTGCTTCCACGCCAGTGGTTACTGCTGCTTGTGGTAAGCCGGACTCAGTTCGACCACTGCTTCGATAAAGGCGCGGGCATGCTCAGGGTCAACATCCGGCGTGATGCCATGGCCCAGATTAAAGATATGGCCGGTGCCTTCGCCAAAACGGGCAAGGATATCCGCCACCTCCTGGCGGATCCGCTCCGGTGGCGCGTACAGCATGGATGGATCCATGTTGCCCTGGAGCGTTACGCGGTCTCCGACACGGGCACGGGCTTTACCGATATCGGTAGTCCAGTCCAGACCCAGGGCATCGGCCCCGGTCTCCGCCATGGCCTCAAGCCACTGGCCGCCGTTCTTGGTGAACAGTATGACGGGTACGTGGCGGCCGTCCTGCTCCCGGATCAGACCATTGACGATTTTTTTCATGTACGCCAGTGAGAATGCCTCATAGGCCCAGCTGCTAAGCATGCCGCCCCAGGTGTCGAAGATCTGTACAACCTGGGCGCCGGCCCTGATCTGGCAATTGAGATAGTCAGTCACGGCGTCGGCGAGGTGATCAAGCAGCCTGTGCATGACCTCCGGTTCGGAATACATCAGCCGCTTGGCCTCCCGGAAATCCTTGGACGAGCCGCCTTCAACCATATAGGTAGCCAGGGTCCAGGGGCTGCCTGAAAAGCCGATCAGGGGAACGCTGCCATTAAGCTCCTGGCGGATCATGCTGACAGCATTCATGACGTAATCAAGGTCCACATCTGCCTTGAGCACAGGCAGCGCATCCACATCCGCTGCCGATCTCACGGTGCGCCGGAACTTGGGGCCTTCGCCGGTTTCGAAATACAGACCCAGGCCCATGGCGTCGGGGATGGTGAGTATGTCGGAGAACAGAATGGCTGCATCCAACGGATACCTTTCCAGGGGCTGCATGGTCACTTCACAGGCCAGGGGCGTGTTCTTGCACAGGCT
The DNA here is from genome assembly GCF_011074795.1 of Marinobacter salicampi. Classification (GTDB taxonomy): domain Bacteria; phylum Pseudomonadota; class Gammaproteobacteria; order Pseudomonadales; family Oleiphilaceae; genus Marinobacter; species Marinobacter salicampi. The sequence goes on along the minus strand of NZ_JAAMPF010000022.1, from coordinate 111,927 downwards.
GAGGAAGTCGCCCGCTTTGGCCCGTGTCGCCCGGTATTCCGGCAGGTAGCGCCCGGCCTGGCGCATCATCCACACCGGCGTGCGATCAACGGGCTGACGCATAAGGGCGCGCAGGAAACGATCGTTCTTTAGTTCAGTCATGCAAATCCTGTTTAGTCGGGAATAGAAGCTCAGACATCGAGATAATCGAGGATACCTTCGGCTGCCTGGCGGCCCTCCCAGATGGCTGTCACAACAAGATCCGAGCCGCGGACCATATCACCGCCGGCGAAAATCTTGGGATTGGAGGTCTGGAAAGGGAACTCTTCGCCTTCCGGAGCCTGTACCCGGCCAGAATCGTCGGTGGTCACCTCCAGGTCGCCAAGCCAGTCAGCAGGGCTCGGTCTGAACCCGAAAGCTACGAGCACGGCGTCCGCAGGGATCACTTCCTCGCTGCCAGCCACCACCTCAGGACGACGGCGACCATTCTCGTCAGGCTCACCCAGTCGGGTCTGCACAACTTTTACGCCTTCCACCTGATCCTCGCCAATAATGGCAATAGGCTGGCGATTGAACAGGAACTTGACCCCCTCCTCCTTGGCATTGCTCACCTCTCTGCGGGAGCCAGGCATGTTGGCTTCGTCACGACGGTAGGCGCAAGTGACACTGGCGGCCTGCTGCCGAATGGATGTGCGGTTGCAATCCATGGCGGTGTCGCCACCGCCGAGCACCACGACACGCTTGCCTTTCATGTCGATCAGCTCATCCTCCGGCTTGCTATAGCCGAGGCGATGATTGACGTTGGAAACCAGGAAAGGCAGCGCGTCATAAACCCCTGGCAGATCCTCGCCCGGGAATCCGCCTTTCATGTAGGTGTAGGTGCCCATGCCCATGAAGACCGCATCGAACTCGTCATAGATGTCCTGCATCATGATGTCCTTGCCCACTTCCGTGGACAGGCGGAACTCGATACCCATCTCTTCGAAGATCTGGCGACGCCGGGTCATGACCGTCTTTTCCAGCTTGAATTCTGGAATACCAAAGGTAAGCAGACCGCCGATTTCCGGGTAGCGATCGAATACCACCGGCTTGACGCCGTTGCGGGCAAGTACATCGGCACAGCCCAGGCCCGCCGGACCGGCGCCGATAATAGCAACCTTCTTGTCCGTCCACTTGACGTGGGAAAGGTCCGGACGCCAGCCCAGAGCGAAGGCGGTATCAGTAATGTATTTCTCCACCGATCCGATGGTCACCGCGCCGTAACCGTCATTCAGTGTACAGGCGCCCTCACAGAGGCGATCCTGCGGACACACCCGACCACAGACTTCAGGCAGGGTATTGGTCTGGTGGCACAGGTCCGCTGCCTTCATCAGGTTGCCTTCCGCTACCAGCTTTAGCCAGTTGGGAATGTAGTTGTGGACCGGGCATTTCCACTCGCAATAGGGATTGCCACATTCCAGGCAACGGTGGGACTGGACCGCGGCCTCTTCCTGCTTGAATGGCTGGTAGATCTCGCCAAATTCTTTCTTCCGTTTCTTTGCCGGCACTTTTTTGGGGTCTACTCGCCCAACTTCGACAAACTGGAAGTCATTGTTCAGTCTTTCTTTCATCACGATGCTCTCATCAGCTCAATTTCGAAAGGCGCAGTCATGATCAGGCCGATCACCTGTCCGCGCCCCCGACAAAAGGGTCGTTGCTGTCGTTACTCCGGACGGCCGCGGGTGGTCGCCAGCAGACTCCGGAGACTGGCGGCTTTTGGTTTCACCAGCCAGAAACGCCCGATGTAGTCATCGAAATTCTCAAGAATATGACCGGCCCACTCGCTGCCGGTTTCCGAAACCTGCTCCCGCACCACACCCCGCAGGTGGTTCCGGTATGGTTCCATGTCCTCGCTGGATATACGCTGGATTTCCACAAGCTCGTGGTTGTACTTGTCCACAAAGGTATTGTTTTCATCCAGCACGTAGGCAAAGCCTCCGGTCATGCCGGCACCGAAGTTATGACCGGTGGTACCAAGCACGGTCACCAGTCCTCCGGTCATATATTCACAACAGTGGTCGCCAACCCCTTCTACCACAGCATGGGCGCCGGAGTTGCGTACCCCAAAGCGCTCGCCCGCGGTACCGGCAGCAAACAGCTTGCCGCCCGTGGCCCCGTAGAGGCAGGTGTTGCCGACGATAGAGGTTTCCTGGGATTTGAAGCTGCTGACCCTGGGTGGCTTGACCACCAATTTGCCGCCGGTCATGCCTTTGCCCACGTAATCGTTGGCATCACCTTCCAGGTTGAGGTTGAGACCGGAAACGTTCCAGACCCCGAAACTCTGACCCGCAGTACCCGTGAGCTCAAGGGTAATTGGTGCATCGACCATGCCCTGATTACCGTGCAGGGCGGCGATTTCGCCGGACAGCCGGGCCCCGATTGAACGGTCGCAATTGGTCACTCGATAGGTCCAGGTGCCGCCGGCCTTGTTGGCAATGGCGTCAGAGGTATCACGTACCATCTGCTCTGCAAGGCCACCCTGATCGAAAGGCTCATTGCGATCAACCTGGCAGGTATGCGGTTTATCGGCTGGTATGTGCTCGTTGACCAGCAGCCGTGACAGATCCAGTTTCTGCTGCCGGGCAGTGTCGCCAGGCAGGCGCTCGAGCAGATCCGTTCGACCCACCAGCTCTTCCAGAGACTTGACGCCGAGACGGGCAAGCCACTCCCGGGTTTCTTCCGCCACGAAGCGGAAGAAATTCATCGCCATCTCCACCGTACCCTTGAAATGCTCGTCGCGCAGGTACTGGTTCTGCGTAGCCACGCCGGTGGCACAGTTATTCAGGTGGCAGATGCGCAAATACAGGCAGCCAAGAGCCACCATGGGTGTGGTTCCGAACCCGAAACTTTCGGCGCCCAGAATGGCCGCCTTGACCACATCCAGGCCAGTTTTGATGCCACCGTCCGTCTGTAACCGGATCTTGCCACGCAGGTCATTGGAGCGCAGAGCCTGCTGGGCTTCACTGAGGCCCAGCTCCCAGGGCGAACCGGCATATCGGATGGACGTCAACGGACTGGCCGCGGTGCCGCCGTCATAGCCGGAAATGGTGATCAGGTCGGCATAGGCCTTGGCGACGCCGGCGGCGATGGTTCCGACCCCAGGCTCCGATACCAGCTTGACCGACACCAGCGCCTTGGGATTGACCTGCTTGAGGTCAAAGATGAGCTGGGCCAGATCTTCAATGGAATAGATGTCATGGTGAGGCGGTGGCGATATCAGCGTGACCCCGGGCACCGAATAGCGCAGACGTGCGATCAGGTCGTTGACCTTGCCGCCGGGCAGCTGCCCCCCTTCCCCGGGCTTAGCGCCCTGGGCAACCTTGATCTGCATGACGTCGGCACTGCGCAGATACTCTGCGGTTACGCCAAAACGGCCAGACGCTACCTGCTTGATCTTGGAGCGCTTGTCGGTACCGTAGCGGGCCGGGTCTTCGCCACCCTCACCCGAGTTCGAACGGCCACCCAGGGCGTTCATAGCCATGGCCAGCGCTTCGTGGGCTTCCGGCGACAGAGCGCCCAGGGACATGGCCGCTGAGTCAAAGCGCGGGAAGATGGCCTCGACCGGTTCCACCTCAGACAGCTCAATGGCCTTGAGATCCTTACGGATGCCCAGCAGATCCCTCAATGTCGACACCGGCCGCTCATTCACAAGCGCGGCATATTCACGGTAAAGCCCGTACTCACCGCTTCTGACTGCTTGCTGCAGGGTCCGGATCACATCGGGATTAAAGGCATGGTATTCCTGGCCGTGAATGTATTTCAGCAGGCCGCCAGGGCTGATCGGCTTGCGGGGTTTCCAGGCGACGCTGGCAAGCAGTTCCTGATCCTGCTGGAAATCGAAAAAGCTGGCACCCTGAATGCGGCTCGGTACGCCCTTGAAACAGAGATCGACCACATCGTCCGCGATACCGATGGCTTCGAAAAGCTGGGCACCCCGGTAGGAGGTAATGGTCGAGATACCCATCTTGGACAAGATCTTCAGCAGGCCCTTGTTGATACCCTTGCGATAGTTATTCTTGGCTTCGATGGGATCCATCAGAAGCTCGCCGGTACGGATCAGGTCGTTCAGTACCTGATAGGCCAGGTAGGGATAGACCGCCGTAGCACCAAACCCGAACAGCACGGCAAAATGATGCGGATCCCTTGCCCAGCCCGTCTCAACAATAATATTGCAGTCGCAGCGCAAACCCTTGGCAACCAGGTGATGATGCACCGCACCGGTGGCCATAAGCGAGCTGACCGGCAGCTCACCTTCCTTGAGTTTCAGGTCGGTCAGCACCAGCAGCACGCTACCGTTTCGGACGGCTTTTTCAGCCTGCTCACACACCCCCTCTATGGCCTGCTTGAGACCAAGCTCCGGCCGGTAGCCCAGCGGAATCTGGACAACCTCGAAACCGGGGCGGTCGTTGGTGATGATGCGCAGGAATTTTGCAGGCGAAAGCACCGGCGTCGAGAGAATGATGCGATTGGCATGCTCCGGGGTTTCTTCGAACACATTCCGCTCGGCGCCAAGACAGGTCTCCAGCGACATGACGATGGCTTCGCGCAAGGGATCGATCGCCGGGTTGGTGACCTGGGCGAATTTCTGCCGGAAGTAATCGCCTACATGCCGCACGCGGCTGGAAAGCACCGCCATTGGCGTATCGTCACCCATGGAACCCACCGCCTCCTGGCCGTTTTCTGCCAGCGGTCGCAGGATCTGGTCACGCTCCTCATAGGAAACCATGAACATCTTCTGGTGGACCTGCAGCTGGTCCGTATCCATAAGCCTGAACTCGGGTGTGTCCTGGTTCAGGGTCGCCTCGACGCGGAGGCCATTATCCTTCAACCAGCGCTTGTACGGCTGGCTGCTTTTCAGGCGGTCATCTATATCCCGGGTATGGAGCAACTCACCGGATCCGGTGTCGATCGCCAGCATCTGGCCGGGGCCAACCCGGCCCTTGGCCACGACATCCTCAGGCTTATAACCGTAGGTCCCGATCTCGGACGCAACCGTGAAGAAGTCATCCTTGGTGATCACATAGCGGGCCGGGCGCAGGCCATTACGATCCAGCATGCACACTGCATAGCGGCCGTCCGTGAGTACCAGCCCGGCCGGACCATCCCAGGGCTCCATGTGCATGGAGTTGTATTCATAGAAGGCGCGCAGCTGGGAGTCCATGGTGTCGACGTTCTGCCACGCCGGCGGCACCATCATCCGGGCTGCCCGGAACAGATCCACGCCGCCGGCCATCAGCACCTCCAGCATATTATCCATGCTGGACGAATCGGAGCCGGTGAGGTTAACCAGGGGCTGCAGAGTCTGCAGGTCCGGCAGTTCCGGCGAGCTGAACTTGGATGCACGGGCAATGGCCCAGTTGCGGTTGCCCGAAACTGTGTTTATCTCGCCGTTGTGGGCCAGATAGCGGAAGGGCTGCGCCAGAGGCCAGCGCGGCATAGTGTTGGTGGAGAAGCGCTGGTGAAACACACAGATCGCCGTTTCCACCCGTGGATCACCAAGGTCCTGGTAAAAATTGGTGATGTCCGCAGGCATCATCAGACCTTTGTAAGAAAGGGTCCGATGAGAAAGGCTGCAGATATAGAACTCCTCGTCCTCAACCAGAGCCATTTCAGCCTGCCGACGTCCCACGAACAGACTGATCGCGAATTCCCGCTCAGTCTTGCCCGCTGACTCCACGAAAACCTGTTCGATACGCGGCAGGCAATCGAGGGCCATGGGCCCCAGGCAGTTGTTATCGGTTGGAACCTCACGCCAGCCGACCACCTCCAGGCCCTGATCGGTCAAGTGACGCTCAACCGCAGCCCGTGCCGCCTGGGCGCGGCTTTCGTCCGGACTGAGGAAAACCTGACCTATGGCATAAAGGTCGCTCAGGGTCTTGCCGAAGGTTTCGTCAGCAATTTTGCGCAGGAACGTATCCGGCTTCTGGATCAACAAGCCGCAACCGTCACCGGTTTTGCCATCTGCTGCTATACCACCCCGGTGGGTCATGCAGGTCAGAGACTCTATGGCAGTTTGCAACAACTTGTGGCTAGGCTGCCCTTTCATGTGGGCGATGAGGCCAAATCCGCAGTTGTCCCTGAATTCATCGGGATGATACAAACCTGTGGTCATAAGCGTTCTCTCGCAAAGAAATTCTTTTTCAATCAAAGGGATAAGAGCTATTATCGATAAAACTGCCCTTTGACACTGAAAATGGGGGCTGGCTATTTTACACGCGTAGAAGTACCTACTCAAACGATAGAGGAGTAGACAGGGTTTTACGACCTACGGTATCGGGTAGATTCAACCCCGCTCAAAGGCTTGCGGGGGCTTCACCTGGCGGCTCTCAGCCAGTTCACGGCTAGAGCGTGCCGAGCGGCCGAATCCAGGGTTGTTGTTGTCTCAGGGCTGGCGGAAACGTGTCTTGGGCGGCCCGGGCTTCCTGTTCGGAGTCAAACCTGCCATAGAATACCACAAACCATGGCTGGCCTTTCCTTTCGCTAAGCGTGTACTGCAACTGGTCAATATTCTTGTGCCGATTGAGGAAGTCCTCCGCTGTTCCCTCTTCAAAGCCAGCGATGAACTGGGCTGTGAAGGCGGCACTGTCCCGAACCTCTTCTGCCGGTATGAAACGTCCCGGCAAAGCCGGCTCAAAAGAGCCAGGTACCTCTGTCTGCGCCGCTGGAATCGCCTGCTCAAGCGAGAGCTCAACAATGTCACTGCCCGGCTCACTATCGGCCTCAACCGCTTCTGCCTCGGAACCTGCGGACGCCGAGCCAGAATCCGCCGGGCCTGCCCCGAGGGCCAGTGTTTCGACAGCCGACTCCTCCAGCCCAGCCTGGGGCGCCGCCTCAGACGCTGCTGGAGGCACCGCAGTCTGGTCATTATTGTCCCTTGCCAAGGCTTCGTCACTTACCTGTGTTAAGTGGGGCCGATCGTCCTGACGGAGGGGCTCTGGTGCCGGTGGAGGCGCGTTGCCGCCGCTCCCTGACCCCGCAACCGTGTCGTTCGTCCGCCTTTTCCCTTCATCTCCCGTAACTGCTTGCCCAGGCAACTCCCCGACTGAATCAGCACCTGAGGCTGACCGTTCAGGGCCCACGCTGATCATCTTGCGCACCACCACCGGAGCCTCTGCCATCGACTCAGCAGGCTCAGATACGCTGTCGTACTGCTTGGAAACCAGCCACCAAGAGAGCGCGAGTAGAATCAAAGCGAGTGCTGGCCACCTCAAGGCAGCCAACCCCGGCCCCGCCGCCCGCCGAGGCGGTGAGGCCAAGTCAAGCCAGACCGCCGGAGCCACCCGCTTGAGCCTGCCAAAACTGCCCTGACTGAGCTCATGAATACGGGCAAGATTGCGCCCTGACAGCAGCTCTTCTGTCTTACCCCCTGCTACCTGGACCCTCGGCTCCAGGTAGCGTCTGACATCCTCTTTGCTGAGAGGTTTGAGATGGATCTGGTGCACCCCCTGATCAACCATCCCCAGGGCCTGCACCAGATCGTCGGAGCCGCTAAGTACGGGTACGGCAGCGGACGTTGCATCCGCAGCCCGAAACGCTAACGCCAGCAGATTAATAACCTCCTGAGGCACCTGATCAGCGTTATCAACGAGCAGGACCAGACGCTGGCCACGTCGTGTTGAGCTTTCGCTCCAGCGGAAGAAACCGTAGACCGCATCCCGGGGCGAGCTGTTGGCTGGCAATGATTGGTGAGCAATGTTCAGCAACTCTCGTGACAGAGCCTGAGTGCTGGTCAATGCGGCCGACGGCAGGCGATGAAACGACAGGCGGCTGGACTCACCCCGGATCAGCTCTGCCAGAATCCGGGTTTTCCCGGTTCCCTTGGGACCGGTCAGCAGGAGTACCATGTCTCCAAAACCGCAAAGATGCCGAAGCGTTTCCAGGGCGTGCTGGCGCTGGGCATCAGGAAAAAAAGGCGAGTCCATGTCCAGGGGATCTGCACGCAGCCCATAATGGGTCTGCAGGCGTGAAAACAGGCTGCCTGATTCTGTGCCTCCCAGGGTGTCGTCCGTCGCTGCCATGGGGTCTGCTATTCCTGACCGGCGCCGCAGAAAAGCGCCAGCGTTTCATCAAGACAGGCATGATCAAACTCCGAGGTAATCACCGCGTCACCAAGAGCCTGCAGCAGGACCAGCCGCAGTGAACCACTCACGTTCTTCTTGTCCACCGCCATCAGTTTCAGGAAATCGGCAGGCTTCATATCGACAGGTGGACGGGCAGGTAGACCTGCCCTGAGGATAAGGGTTTCGCCCCGAACTCGGTCAGACTCTGGAATCAGCCCGAGCCGGGCGGAGAGGTCCAGGGCCATGAGCATGCCGGTGCCGACGGCTTCACCATGCAGCCACCGGCCATAGCCGGCATAGGTCTCGATAGCGTGGCCGAAGGTATGGCCAAGGTTGAGTATAGCCCGCAGTCCACCCTCTCGCTCATCCAGCGAAACCACCTCTGCCTTGCAGGCACAGGAACGGAATATGGCCTCGACCAGCGCTTCGGTTTCAAGCCGGGAGAGCGCGTCCACTGACTGTTCCAGCCAGCCTAGGAAGGCCTGGTCCCGGATCAACCCGTACTTGATGACTTCTGCCAGGCCAGCCGGTAGTTCCCGTTCGGGCAGGGTCGCCAGAGTGTCGGTATCGATCAGCACGACCTGGGGCTGATGGAATGCACCAATCATGTTCTTGCCCAGGGGGTGGTTAATGCCGGTCTTACCACCTACGGAGGAATCCACCTGGGACAGTAAGGTGGTCGGAATCTGGATGTAAGCCACACCACGCTGATAGCAGGCGGCTGCGAAACCCGCCATGTCGCCTACGACGCCTCCACCAAGGGCAACGATCGTGGTGCTACGGCTGTGCTGACCCTCGAGTAAGGCATCAAAGATCAGGTTGAGGGTCTGCCAGTTCTTATATTGCTCGCCATCGGGCAGAACCACGGAATCTACTTTCTTGCCTGCAAAGCAGCGGCTGGCCTGATCCAGATACAGGGGCGCCACCGTTTCGTTGGTAACGATCATGACCCGGTCGCCAGTAACAAAGGGCCCCAGGTCCCTGATACCCAGCAGACCCTGGCCGATCAGGATCGGATAGCTGCGATCAGCCAGCCCAACTTCAAGGTCACGATGGGTTTCACGCATGTCTGGGCCCTTCCTTTCTAACCTGGCGCTTATGACGAGGTGTTTTCGGGTCCATACGATTGATCAATTGCCGGACCACCAGCCTCGGACTTTTGCGATCGGTGAACATCACTAGGTCGGCCAGCTCGTTATAGAGAGGGTCGCGCATGGTGAACAAATCTCTTAACACGGCTTCAGGATCGTCGTTCTGCAGTAGCGGCCTATTCTTGTCACGACGGGTCCTCTCCACCTGCTGATCAATGGAGGTCTTGAGGTATACCACCAGGGCATCCTGTTTAAGGGTCTCATGGTTTTCGGGCTTCATCACGGCCCCGCCGCCTGTTGCTACGACAACCGCTTGCTGGTGTGCGAGTTCAGCCAGCATGGCGGACTCCCGCTGCCGGAAGCCCTCCTCGCCCTCGACATCAAAAATCCAGGGAATATTGGCACCGCAACGTTCTTCTATCAGCCGGTCTGAATCAACAAAACGATACCCAAGCTCGCGCGCCAAAAGCCGGCCAATGGTGCTTTTTCCAGCACCCATAGGGCCCACTAATACGATGCGTTTTGGCAAAGACATGCTACTCGCTCTTGTTGAACCTGGCGGGTGAGAATAGCACAGAGCCCCGGCAACCATAAGATTGCACCTACCTCGCAGCCAAAAAAAAGCCGCCCTGAGGCGGCTTTCAGACAGTGCCCGACTAGTCGATCAAGTCGCCCTTGAGAATCTTCGGCGTGATGAAGATCAGCAGTTCACTGCGCTCGTCAATGGACGTGTTGCGTGTAAACAGGCGCCCCAGGTAAGGAATGTCGCCAAGGAACGGGGTCTTTACAGTAGTCGTTGAACGCTCTGACTGGAAAATGCCGCCAAGCACTACGGTTTCACCATCCCGTACCAGCACCTGGGTGGTCACTTCGTTGGTGTTGATACTGGGTATACCGGCCGTTTCCTGGCCCCGGGAATCCTGGGCCACGGTCAGATCCATGATGATCTTGTCATCCGGGGTGATCTGGGGAGTGACTTCCAGCGACAGGGCAGCTTCCTTGAAGGATACTGAAGTGGCACCGCTGGAAGAGGCTTCCTGGTAAGGAATCTCTTCACCGGACTTGATTTTGGCCGTCTGACGATCTGCCGTAACAACTTTCGGTTGCGCCACAATTTCGGCCTGACCATCGCTTTCGAAAGCAGACAGCTCCAGATCTACCAGGAAGTCAGAGCCGATATAACCGAAGGATACTGACGAGGTGTTGGCACGGGCGACGCCGAGATCAACGTTCAGCCCACCAAGATCCAGTGGCGATCCACCAATGGGTGTCTGGCCGATGTTACCGCCGAACCCGAGGTTGTTCTCGCCTCCGTTAGCATTGCTTCTTCCTGCAGCACCCCACTGTACACCCAGCTCTTCGGCAAGGTCGGTCTGGGCGCGAACCAGACGGGCTTCAATCAATACCTGGCGGACCGGCACGTCCCAGGTACTGACCAGTCGACGGATCTGCTCAAGCTTGTCTACCGTTTCACGGACGCTGATGGTATTGGTGCGCGCGTCCGATGACACGAAGCCGCGACTGGAGATCAGCTCTTCGTCCGACTGAATCAGACCAACGATGTCTGCGGCCTTGGCATAATTAACCTGAATAATGTCCAAGCTCACTGGCGCCAACTCAGCGATCTGCTTGTTGGTTTCCAGTTCCAGGCGCTCCCTGGCTGCAATTTCATCAGCAGGGGCAACCAGAAGGACGTTACCGATCTGACGCTTGTCCAGACCCTTGGTCTTCAGGATCAGGTCCAGGGCCTGGTCCCAGGGCACGTTCTGCAGGCGCAGTGTGATGCTGCCGCTGACGGTGTCACTGGCAACCAGGTTGAGCCCGGTAAAGTCAGCAATCAACTGCAAAACAGAACGCACTTCGATGTCCTGGAAGTTCAGGGAAAGCTTGTCGCCGGTGTAGGGGAACTTGTCTTCGCGCCGGCTCTCGGCCTCCTCTTCTGACAATGGCTCGACACTGACCGTAAAGGTGTTGTCTGCCTGGTATGCAAGGTAGTCATAGGCGCCCTGGGGACGGATCTCGACGACCGCATCATTGCCTTCCATAAAGGTGTCCACCCGGGTGACGGGGGTGGCAAAGTCAGTCACATCAAGACGCCGGCGGAGATCTGCAGGCACTGGCGTGTCTTCCATCACCAGCCGAATCCGGCCCCCTGACTCGGACAGATCCACTGGTGTCTTGCTGTCGGCAAGTTGGACCACGATCCGTCCCTCACCGTTTTCGCCACGACGGAAGTCAACATTGGTCACGCCTTGACTCCGGGCGTTCGAAGACCGCGACATTGCCTGGCCCGAGGCAGAAGAGGCAGAGGATGCCGATGCTGCTGTGGCGCCAGAGCCGTCACCGATGGTCAGGATGATGGAGTCACCACTGCGGGACGAGGTATAGGTAGTGAGTTCCACCAGGTTGAAAATCAGCCGGGTCCGGTCATTGGTCTCAACCACCGTCATACTCTGGGCATTACCTGAGCCCAGTGACATATTCCGGCTGTTTAAGCCACTGCGGGTGTCCCGCAGGTCCACCGCGATCCGGGCCGGACGCTCGATGGTGTAGCCGGTCGGCTCGGGTGGCTGGCCGTCAAACTTCAGCGTCACCTGGGTCCGGTCCCCGGACAATGTGGAAAACTCCACATCCTTCAGGGTCACAGCACTGGCAAGGCCTGACATTGTTGCAAATACAATCATGCTTACGCATAAGGAAAGTTTTCTTAACATCGCGAGCCTCGACCCCAACCTGTTTTTATCGTGCATTTTTCTTTCAGTATTCATAACTGGCGCTCCTCAACCCTCATTATCCAGCGAAAGGGATCGGGGGCGTTCAACCCAGCCTCCCCGGCCATTGGGTACAATCTCGACAAGCTCAATCCGGACCTCATTGACTCCGATGATCCTGCCGTAATTCTGTCCCATGTAATTGCCGGTGTTGACGCGGTGTACACCGCCTTCGTCATCGGCCACCAGGGCATATTGATTTCCGCCAGCACCTCGAAGCGTGCCAACCATTTTCAGAGACTTCAGGTCGAAGTTCTCCAGCACTTCCTTGGGACGGTCGAGGTCAGGTTCCACGTTACTCTGGGGCTGCTGGTCCACCATGGTGAGCTGCACTTCAATAGGTGGCTCGAAGGGCGACCGACGGTCCGCTGCCGAGTAGCTGAAAGCCTCATAGGCCTTGAACTCAGGAAGGGGGTCGACGTAGCCGCGCGGCTTCGCACGGGTCTCTTCCATAAAACGATCGATATCTGAAAAGCCGCTGCCTTGGGAACAGGCGGCCAGAAGCGACGCCATGCACACACTCAGCCAGGCTTTTACCGCATGCTGCTTTGCCATGCTTACTCTCCAGCCCGGTAACGGTAGGTGCGTGCCAGGACCTGCATATCCAGCCTGTCCGCCTCGCCCGCCGTTGGTTTGATGGTAAAATCATGCAGGGTCACAATCCTTGGCAGACTGGCCACGCTGCTGACGAAGGTCGCCAGTTCGTGGTACGAGCCTGATACCCGGATGTTGATCGGAAGCTCGACGTAGAAGTCCCGCCGTTGCTCGGGCTGCAGTTTGACTTCCTGCAGCGCCAGACCACTTCCTACTGCGGTATTGGTAATATCCTCAAGCAGACCCGGCACTTCGGTGTCGCTGGGGAGCTGCTTGACAAGGGCGCCAAAGGTTTCTTCCATCTCGACCATCTGGTTCTTGAATACTTCCAGGTTGGCGACCTTGTAGGCCTTCTGCTCGTACTGCTGACGCAGCTCGGCCTCCTTCGCCATGACCTGATCCAGCCTGCTGTACTGGTCCTTGATAAAGAACCAGTAGCCACCGCCGAGAATCAGCCCGAAAATAATCAGTACCACGATAGCCTTGACCGGCGCAGGCCAGATGCCGGCGTTGTTGACATCAAGGTCATTGACATCAAAGTCTTTCAGGCCTTTGAACGAGTCCGCGAGGCTCATTGTCCATCCTCCACTTCGGGCTCAGGTGTCTGCTGCTTCACCGACAGGTTGAACTGGCTGTAGCCTGCCCGCGCTGCATCGGCCGAGGCTACATTGGTCAGGTTGGGATCGGTAAACCAGTCGGATTCCTCGAACCGTCTCATCAGTGCCGAGATACGGCTGTTGGACTCAGCCATCCCCACAATTGAGATGATCTCATTGTTCTTTTTGAGATCCTGGTAATACAGGCCTTCCGGCAGGGTTCTGACCAGCTCATCAAACACCCGTACAATAACGGGACGCTTGCCCTGCAGATCTTGAATGACCCGCATGCGGGCGAGAAGCTCATCACGCTTGCGCTTGAGGTTTTCGATCTCGGTAATCTGGCTGTCGAGTTGCTTCATCGCGGTCTGGATGTAGGCGTTGCGGGATTCCTGGTAGGCAATTCTGGAATCCATATCCGACTTCCACAGGAAGGTGAGGCCAGCAGCGACAATGACAGCACCCAGAAGCATGACCACAAACTGCTGCTGCTTCTCGGCGCGAAGTTCCTCACGCCAGGGTCTGAGGTTAATCTTGGCCATTAGTCAAAGCTCCTCATCGCAAGTCCACAGGCAATCATCAGCGAAGGAGCGTCATTGCTGAGCGCAGATGCATTAACTCGAGAGCCGACAGCCATATCAGCGAAGGGATTGGCCACCAGGGTCGCCGTTCCGGTTTTTTCTTCCACCATCTCGGTCAGACCCTGGATGGATGCTGTACCACCCGCCAGAATCACATAATCGACCGTGTTGTACTGACTGGCGCCGAAAAAGAACTGCAGGGCCCGAGCGACCTGTTGAACCACCGCCTCACGGAAAGGCGCAAGAACCTCAGACTCGTAGTCGTCCGGCAGGCCGCCCTGTTTCTTGGCCAGGCCGGCCTCCTCCAGGGACAGGCCATATCGGCGCTGGATTTCCTCGGTAAGCTGCTTGCCGCCAAAAATCTGTTCACGGGTATATACGGTCTTGCCGTCGGCCAGCACGCTCAGCGTGGTCATGGTGGCGCCGACATCGACAATGGCCACGATCAGCTCTTCACCCTGGGCGTCGAGCTGAGGCTCGATCAACGAGAAGGCGCGCTCTAGGGCGTAGGCCTCTACATCGACAATCCTGGCAGTCAGAGCGGCAATGCCGAGAGCGTCTTCCCGGATATCAACATTTTCCTTCCGGCAAGCCGCAAGCAAGACGTCAACCTGATCGGGATTGGACTCGGACGCGCCCTGGACTTCGAAATCGATGGCCACTTCATCAAGGGGATAAGGAATGTACTGATCGGCCTCGAGGGCGATCTGATCTTCCATTTCAAACTCGTTGAGGCCGCCATTCATCTGAATGAGCTTGGTAATAACGGCCGAGCCCGAAACTGCGACCGCCGCCTGTTTAACGCCGGTACGGGCCTTTCCCGCCACACGCTTTAGCGCCTCGCCTACCGCTTCAACATCGGTGATATTTTTCTCTACTACAGCGTTCGCAGGCAGTGGTTCCACCGCGTAGCTTTCGACCCTGTAGCGCTCGCCCTGCTTAGAGAGCTCTAGCAGCTTGACCGAGCTGGAACTGATATCCACACCCAGGACTGCATTGGACTTCGTACCGAACAATCCGAACACGCGGTCACCCTATACCTGGTTACATGCACCCGGTTATATGTTTTTTAATTAAGAGAATTTCTGACACTTTATGTCTACAATGCCTGTTCATTATTTTGAGAGGCTATGTAACGGCGAGAGTTACTCGTCATTGCTAAAGCGGTTTCTCAAATGATAGACCTATATCCAACAGTTGTCAGAAAAATGTCCCGTATACTCCGTACATCTCGTGTCCTAATCTGGTTCTTCCTGGTCGGATTAAGCCTGGCCATCATGCTGGCCTCCAGCTTCTATCTTTATCTCCGGCCCGGCCTTCCATCTGTCGAACAACTTACGGACATCCGTCTGCAGACACCGCTGAGGGTCTACAGCGCAGACAAGAGATTAATAGCAGAATTCGGTGAAAAGAGAAGGGCTCCGGTCACAATAGAACAGATCCCTACAATCCAGTTACATGCCTTTCTGGCAGCGGAAGACGCCCGTTTTTACGAGCACTTCGGGGTCGATGTTAAAGGCCTGATGCGGGCTGCAATCGAGTTGGTGACAACCGGAAGTATTCAATCCGGAGGCAGTACCATCACAATGCAGGTTGCAAAAAATTACTTTCTGTCACGTGATCGGACGTTTATACGGAAGTTCAACGAGATACTCCTTGCTCTTCAGATTGAGCGCGAACTCACAAAAAACCAGATTTTCGAGCTCTACCTCAACAAGATCTACCTTGGCAATCGGGCCTATGGCATCGAGTCCGCCGCGCGGGTCTATTACGACAAAAGTGTCAGCGAGCTGAGCCTGCCGCAGATGGCCATGTTGGCGACCCTGCCGAAGGCCCCGTCCGCCTATAATCCCATTGCCAACCCGGAACGGGCCCTTATCCGACGGAATTGGGTGCTCGGCCGCATGCGGGACCTGGGACACATTACCGACGATGCGTACACGCTGGCTTCTTCTGCGCCAGTGACCGCTAGCTATTTTGGACCCTCAACCGAAGTCGATGCCGACTACGTTGCGGAAATGGCCCGCGCCGAAATGGTCGCCCGCTACGGCGAAGCTGCCTATTCCGATGGGTTCAAGGTCATGCTGACCGTGGACAGCACGGCACAGCAGGCCGCCACCGAAGCCCTCCAGGCCGGCCTGGAAGCCTATGACCAGCGCCACGGTTTCCGGGGCCCGGTGGGCAAGCTGGACGACGACACCCTCTCTGAAGGTGACCTAAGGCAGGCCCTGTCCTCTTTTCCGCGGGTCGAGCAGTTGTTCCCCGCCGTGGTGACCAAGGTCTCTGAAACCCAGGCAATTCTTTACTCCCCTCGTCTGAATGAAGTCGTGATGCCGTTCGACACCATGCTCTGGGCCCAGCCTTACAGAGATGAGAACCGCACCGGGCCGGCCCCTGAAAAACCGGCCGATGTTGTGTCCCGGGGCGACGTGGTCTACGTCAAGCCCCTGGGACCTGCCGCCCTGCTTGCCGACGAAGACCGGCCTAAGGACGAACTGGAGAACATCGAAGCGGCGACCGGGGAAGAAGACACCGCGCGCCCAGCCCTCAACGTGGGACCCATGAGAGTGGCACTGAGCCAGGTACCGGAAGTCCAGGGTGCGCTGATCTCACTGGCGGCCAAGACCGGAGCCATTGAGGCTCTGGCCGGTGGCTACAGCTTCGGCCAGAACAAGTACAACCGGGCCATTCAGGCCCGTAGGCAGCCTGGTTCTACCTTCAAGCCCTTTGTCTATCTGGCGGCCCTTGAACAGGGCATGACAGCAGCAACCCTGTTCAACGATGCGCCAATCGTCTTTGATGACATTGAGCTTGAAACCGCCTGGCGCCCACAGAATTCGTCAGGTCAATTCTACGGCCCGACCCGACTTCGGGAAGCGCTTTACCGGTCCAGAAACCTGGTCTCCATTCGACTGCTGAGAGACCTGGGCATCAATAACACCATCGATTACCTGGACCAACTCAAGATCCCCACCGGCGATCTGCAGAAAGACCTGTCCCTTGCCCTGGGCAGCGGCAACCTGACACCCATGGAGGTCGCCCGCGGCTTTGCAGTCATCGCCAATGGTGGCTACGACGTCACACCCTACCTGATAGAAGAAATCCGGGACGGCCAGCACAGGGTCGTCTACGAAGCACCTGAGGTTGTGCTCTGTGACCGCGACTGTGACGAAAAAGCCACCGAAGCGTCTGACCAGCAGCAGGACGAGCCCGGCGTTCGCATCGCTCCCCGCCTGGCTGATGAGCGCTCGGTGTACATTCTTCACTCAATGCTGCGGGACGTGGTCAAGCGGGGCACCGGCCGCAGGGCGCTTGCCTTGGGCAGGGACGATATCGCAGGCAAGACCGGCACCACCAATGAACAGAGGGACACCTGGTTTTCAGGCTTCAATCACAACCTGGCGACCACAGTCTGGGTTGGTTTCGACCAGCCCAAGCCCATGGGCCGCAGAGAATACGGAGCCACGGCTGCACTGCCGGTGTGGCTGGACTACATGGAGGTCGCCCTGGAAGGTGAACCTTCCGCTTTCATGCCCCAGCCCAACGGCATTGTAAGCGTACGCATCGACCCCGAGACTGGTGAACGCGCCCGCCCCGGCCAGGACAACGCCGTCTTCGAACTGTTCCGTGAAGAACAGGCTCCAGAGGCGCTGAGCAGCAGCGAACGGCGAGGCCAGCAGGACAGTGACGACTACGATGACCTGCAGCGGGAACTGTTCTAGCACACCAAGGCTGCTTGACCGGCATTACAGGCTGCCCTCTCCCCCGGGCAGCCATAAAAAAACCGGCACTCAGTGCCGGTTTTTTACTTTCTGACAGCTACTTACTTGATGTCTTCCAGAGACTTCAAAGGGTAGTGCTCAGGGTAGCCTTTACGCGCCACGCCGGAGTCTACCGCAGCGCGCGCAACCGCCGCGGGCACCACTTCCAGTAGACGGACATCCATGGGCTTGGGAATGATGTATTCACGGCCGAACTCGAATGACCCTACACCATAGGCTTCACAAATTTCCTGTGGCACCGGCATTTTCGCCAGCTCACGGATGGCGTTGACCGCAGCCACTTTCATCTCTTCGTTAATAGCGGTGGCACGGACATCCAGTGCGCCACGGAAGATGAAAGGAAAGCCCAGAACATTGTTAACCTGGTTCGGGTAATCTGAGCGACCGGTTGCCATAATGATGTCATCACGGGCTGCCAGTGCCACTTCAGGGCTGATTTCAGGGTCGGGATTGGAGCAGGCAAAAACGATGGGATTGGGTGCCATCAGTTTCAGGCATTCGACCGGAAAGAGGTCAGGACCGGACAATCCAAGAAACACATCGGCGCCGTCAATCGCATCTTCCAGAGTGCGCTTGTCAGTTTCGTTGGCAAACATGGCCTTGTACTGGTTCAGGTCATCACGACCCGCGTGGATAACGCCCTTGCGATCGAGCATGTAGATGTTTTCAGAGCGGATACCACAACTGATCAACAGCTTCATGCAGGCGATTGCGGCAGCACCGGCACCCAGGCATACAACTTTCGCGTCTTCCACTTTTTTGCCCTGAAGCTCCAGGGCATTCAGCATACCCGCAGCGGTAACAATAGCGGTACCATGCTGGTCATCGTGAAAAACGGGCACGTTGCACTTTTCAATGAGCGCTCGCTCAATCTCGAAGCACTCAGGTGCCTTTATATCTTCCAGGTTAATGCCACCAAAGGTATCGGCGATGCGCTCAACCGTTTCAATAAACGCCTGTGGACTCTCGGAATTCACCTCAATATCGAAAACGTCGATACCGGCAAAGCGCTTGAACAGCACCCCTTTGCCTTCCATGACCGGCTTGCTGGCCAGCGGGCCAAGGTTGCCCAGGCCCAGTATCGCCGTGCCATCGGAAATCACGGCTACAAGATTGCCTTTACCGGTGTATTTGTAGGCGTTTTCAGGGTCTTTTGCGATCTCGCGGACCGGTTCTGCAACCCCGGGACTGTACGCCAGGGAAAGGTCGCGGGAGGTCTGAGTGGGCTTGGTGATTTCCACACTCAGCTTACCAGGCCGCGGCTTGGCGTGATATTCAAGGGCTGCTGCTTTCAGATCTTGAGACATTGCCACTGTTCCGTTTGTCACGTTAAAAGGACGGAGATACGTTGTCGCTGACTTATATGCCCGACGGTTGCATCTGAACCGGGATCGGGCAGCCTTCCAGAGCTTGTGTCAGCGCTGTTCTCTCGATACTGGTGATGCTTATGCTTTCGAACCTTTTGAAATTTCAAACGTTCGATTCATTCGCTCTCTGCAAAATCTACGAGGCATGCGTAATGAACGCTCGTGGTATTCGCAGCACTCGCTGGCGGCTGGGCCAGCGGGAGCGCGACATTATGGCTTGAAGGTCTGATCCAAACAAGAGCTACTGTGTATCCGGTAATCAGCCCCGGTACCACATCTCCTTCCAATGGCGCATAAAAAAACGCGCCTCGGGGGCGCGTTTTTAACAGTTCCAGGTACTCTGAGAATAACGGTGTTACTCGGGCTTCTTGCCTGCGATACGGCCACCGAAGCGCTTCTGGAACCGGTCGATCCGGCCACCGGTATCCATCACTTTCTGCTTGCCGGTATAAAACGGGTGACACTGTGAACACACGTCCAGCTGCAGGTCATGGCCAACGGTGGAGCGGGTCTTGATCACATTACCACAGCTACAGTTAGCAGTGATTTCCTGGTACTTGGGATGAATACCTTCTTTCATGGGGATAACCTCTGTCGGTCATGCCGCTACCCGATCATGGCCTGGATATTTTCAGGCGAACTGTCAGGCACCGCATCGTTTGAATCAATTGGAAAGACGGGGCACAATCTGCCCTGCCGTAATCAGACCGCGAATCTTACGTGCAAAATGCGTGGTTCGCAAGCGCCAAAGCCTGCCCCGGATCCGCATTTTCCAGTACCCTGACGCAGCATTCTAATACGGAGTAGTCCTTGAGCCGATCCGCACGCATTGCCCTGGCCCGGCCGATCCGCCGCCTGTTTGACTACCAGGTCCCCGCCCACCTGAAGCTGCAGGCTGGGCAAAGGGTCCAGGTCCCCTTTGGCCGCCAGATATTGACCGGACTGGTGGTGCAGCCTGATGCGCAAGCGCCGGACCAGATCACGCTCAAGCCAATAACTGCCGCGCTCGAGGACTGGCCTGCGCTACCACCGGAAACACTGCAGCTGCTGACCTGGGCGGCGACCTATTATCAGCATCCGCTGGGAGAATGCCTGTTCATGGCCCTGCCGCCAGCACTGCGGCGGGGCCGCCCGGCGCAGAGGCGTCAGGAAAGCTGGTGGCAGGCAAACCCCCGGGGTCAGGCAGAACTGTCCCCCAACGCCAGGCGCCAGCGCTCACTGCTGAACTGGCTGCAGAGCCATGCTGGTGCACATTCAAGCGCGGAAATTATCGCCGCCGGGTTTACCCGTGCCCAGCTCAACGGACTCCGGGACAAGGGCCTGATAGAGGAAACCAGCCAGGACCGAATGGCGCCCCGGAAAGCCGATGAACTGAAAACACTGCCTCCGCTTTCCCCGGCCCAGCTCATCGCGCTCAAGGAGATACCGACCCCGGAGCAGGGCTTTTCAGCGGCATTGCTTTACGGCATTACCGGTTCAGGCAAAACCGAGATCTACCTCCACTACCTCAAGAACCACCTTCAGGATAAGCAGCAGGCCCTGGTGCTGGTGCCTGAGATTAACCTGACCCCCCAGACCGTTGCCCGGTTTCGCACCTATCTGGGCAACCGTATTGCTGTCTGGCATTCATCCCTCAACGACAGCGAACGCCTGGACACCTGGCTGCGAGTACGCCAGGGCGAACCAGTACTGGTGATCGGTACCCGCTCCGCGGTGATGCTTCCTTTCACTAACCTGGCAACGATTGTGGTGGACGAGGAGCACGACAGCTCCTACAAGCAGGGGGAAGGCTTTCGCTATTCAGGCCGCGACCTTGCCGTCTATCGGGCCAGCCTTAACCAATGCCCGGTTGTCCTGGGGTCTGCAACGCCCTCCCTCGAGTCCCTGCATAATGCCCGAACGGGCAAGTACAGCTTGATCAGACTGGAGGAGCGCGCAGGCTCAGCGGTACCTCCAGAAATCCGGCTACTGGATGTCCGCAGCCGGCCACTGGAGGGCGGACTGTCGACGCCTGCGATTCAGGCCATAAGGGATTGCCTGGCAGCAGGTAAACAGGCGCTGGTATTCGTCAACCGTCGTGGCTATGCGCCGGTCATGATGTGCTTTGACTGCGGCCACATGATCGAATGCCCCCGTTGTGATACTCGCCTCACCTATCACCGTCGGGACCGGGCCATGCGGTGTCATCACTGCGACTTCCAGGCTGCCGCCACAGACCAGTGCCCGAAATGCAAGAGCGAGGCATTCAAGCCTGTCGGACAGGGTACCGAGCGGACAGAAGACGTACTGGGCCAGGCTTTTCCGGAAACGCCTGTGGTCAGGGTCGACCGCGACAGTACCCAGCGCAAGGGCAGCATCCAGGCGATCATCAACAAAGTGGCCAGTGGTGAACCCTGCATTCTGGTAGGTACCCAGATGCTGGCCAAAGGCCATGACTTTCCAAACGTCACGCTGGTGGTCGTAGTCAACGCGGACGGAGGGTTGTTCAGTGTTGACTTCCGGGCACCGGAACAGATGATCCAGACGCTGCTCCAGGTCAGCGGCCGCGCCGGACGGGGTGTTGTTCCTGGCCGGGTACTGATCCAGACCTGCCACAGCGACCACCCGATGATGTCGAGTATGAGCAAAGGCAACTACCTGCCTCTTGCCGACCAGCTTTTGCAGGAGCGGGAGGCCAGTCTTTTCCCGCCGTTTCGCGCCATGGCGATGGTCCGGGCCGAGGCTCCGTCCATGGCTGACAGCCTGGCCTTTCTCGATGCCGCAAAGACCCAGGTCACCGAACCGGCCATTGAGGTCTGGGGGCCGCTGCCAGCGGTGATGGCCAGGAGAGCAGACCGTCACCGGGCTCAACTGGTCCTGGTCTGCCACAGCCGGAGCCGCCTGAACAGAGCGCTCGGGCAACTGTGTGAGTCCCTCGACAGCCAGCGCCAGAGCAAGTCCCTACGGTGGCAGGTAGACGTCGACCCCGTCGAGACAAGCTGAGTCCCGATTGGGCGCCGCCGGGGCGTGCTCATTGAGTCCCCCTGCCCTTTCCGCGATAATAGCGCCCCTTGTAAAATGCCCGGGGCACCCGAGCCTCCAACTTCCTACGAATCGAGTCGCCTGACAGCATGAAAGAGACCGTTACCCAACTTCTTGAGTCCGCGCTGGCCTCCCTGGCCGCCGAGGGTATCCTGCCCGAAGGCGCTACCTTTTCCCCAGCGGTGGGCAACACCAAGGACAAGGCCCATGGCGACTACGCCTCGAACATCGCTCTGATCGCGGCCAAATCTGCCGGCTGCCCGCCCCGGCAGCTTGCCCAGGCCCTGATAGAACACCTGCCCGCCAGCCCGGCTGTGGAGCGGGTTGAGATCGCCGGCCCCGGGTTCATCAATTTTTTCATGAGCACAGCCAGTGCCTTTTCCATCGTGGAAGACATTTTGAAGGAGGGAGCCGAGTTCGGCCGCAATGCCAGCGGTCAGGGTGCTGCGGTTCAGGTGGAGTTCGTCTCGGCCAACCCCACCGGCCCGCTCCATGTCGGACATGGCCGGGGCGCTGCCATTGGTGATTGTCTGTCGCGGCTATTGGAGGCCAACGGCTACCGGGTCACCCGCGAGTTCTACTACAACGACGCCGGAGTGCAGATCAGGAACCTTGCGCTCTCTGCCCAGGCGAGAATAAAAGGACTGACACCAGATCATGCTGACTGGCCCGCCGATGGTTATCGTGGCGAGTACATTGCAGACCTGGCCGACGCCTACCTGAACGGTGAAATGGTGGTGGCGGACGACCGCGAGGTTACGGGCAAGACCGACCCGGACGACCTGGCAGCCATTCAGGAATTCGCGGTGGCTTACCTGCGCCGTGAACAGGACCTGGACCTGAAAGCATTCGGTGTCGAGTTCGACGTTTACTTCCTGGAATCGTCGCTGTACCAGGACGGAAAAGTTGAAGCCGCGGTGAAGCGCCTGGTTGAAAACGGCTTTACCTACGAACAGGACGGCGCGCTGTGGCTCAAGACGACTGACTTCGGCGACGACAAAGACCGGGTCATGCGCAAGCAGGACGGCGGTTACACTTACTTCCTACCGGACGTCGCCTACCATCTGGATAAATGGCAGCGTGGCTTCAGCACCGTCATCAACGAGCAGGGGGCTGACCACCATTCCACCATAACCCGGGTGCGGGCCGGCCTCCAGGCACTGAATGCCGGCATTCCCCAGGGCTGGCCGGATTATGTGCTGCACCAGATGGTCATGGTGACCCGCTCCGGTCAGGAGGTGAAAATCTCCAAGCGTGCCGGCAGTTATGTCACCCTGCGGGACCTTATCGATGAAGTTGGCCGGGACGCCACACGCTTCTTCCTGGCGGCCCGAAGGGTGGACTCCCAGTTGACCTTTGATATCGACCTGGCTCGTTCCCAGACCAATGAAAACCCGGTTTACTACGTCCAGTATGCCCATGCGCGTATCTGCAGCGTGTTGCGCAAGCTGGTCGGCGAACTGGGCGTGGAGCGGGGTCTGAACGAGTGCGCAGGAGACCTGTCACTGCTGACCCTGGATGAGGAAAAAGACATTGCCAACCAGCTGGCGAAATACCCGGACCTGATCAGCAACGCTGCAAGCCTCAGGGAGCCCCATCATGTGACCCATTACCTGAGGGAACTGGCCGGGCAATTCCACACCTACTACAACGCCCATAAAGTACTGGTCGAAGACACCGCGATCCGGGATGCCCGCATAAGCCTTTACCTGGCCGTGCGCCAGGTCATAGCCAACGGCCTGGGCATCCTGGCCGTTGGTGCACCGGAAGAAATGTAACTGTTAGCCCTCAGGATAGCTGTACGTCATGCCTCGTGATTACGCCAAGAAAAACCGGCCCTCAGGCCCGGCAACAAAGACTTCTGGCTCAAGCCGGAAAAATACCGGCAGCCGGCCGGCGTCACGCGGCAGGGCTTCGGCCCCAGCCCGTCGCCAGGGGGGAGGCCTGTCGGTGAAATGGATCGTCTCCCTTGCTGCGGTCGGCGGTTTTATCGGTTTTATCGCCTACCTGAACTCCATGCCCGACCCTGGACAGAAAACCCGGACCGAAACGGTGACAGAAAAGCAGCAGATCCAGCCTCCGGCACAAACGGCCAAGGAAGAACCCGGTTTCCGGTTCTACGACATGCTGCCAGAGTCCGAGGTCATTGCGCCGAACGTGGAAGAGTACAACCCTGGCCCGACCGAACAGAATTTCACCTACCTGGTCCAGAGCGGATCCTTCCGGAGCCAGCAGGACGCTGAGCGGCAAAGGGCTGAAATCGCCTTCCAGGGACTGCGTGCCAAGGTCGACAGGATTGATCTCGATAATGGTTCGACCTGGTTTCGGGTCAACGTCGGCCCCTTCGAGAACCGCAGCCAGATGAATGCGGCCATTGACAAGCTTGTGGGCATTAACATCCAGCCACTGGTACGCCGCATCCCCAACAAAGAGGGGTAGTCTGAAGCCTTCTTCAACCGCCAGGCCAACGGCATGCCGATGACCAGGGATCTCAGGCCATCGTTGGCCCAGGCCTTGAAATGCTATCGGTTGCCGCCATATCCGATGAATCAATTCATCCTCCGGTTTATGGAGCAGTCATGACCACGATTCTTTCGGTAAGGCGCGGAGACACCGTTGCCATGGGTGGCGACGGCCAGGTTTCTCTCGGCAACACCGTCATGAAGGGCAACGCCCGCAAGGTCCGCCGCCTTTACGGCAATAAAGTGATCGCAGGTTTTGCTGGCGGCACAGCCGATGCGTTTACCCTGTTTGAGCGCTTCGAGGCCCAGCTGGAAAAGCACCAGGGCAATCTGACCCGGGCCGCCGTTGAGCTGGCCAAAGACTGGCGCACCGACCGTGCCCTGCGGCGCCTTGAGGCCCTGCTTGCGGTCGCGGACAAGACTGCCTCCCTTATCATTACCGGCAATGGTGACGTGATCGAACCGGAACAGGGCCTGATTGCCATAGGTTCCGGTGGTCCCTTCGCCCAGTCGGCCGCCAGAGCGCTGCTGGAGAACACTGAGATGGGCGCCGCAGACATCGTCGAGAAAGGCCTGGATATTGCCGCCGACATCTGCATTTACACCAACCACAACCGTACTCTCGAAGTGCTGTCTGCCAACGACTGACCGGAGCAACCATGCCTGCAATGACTCCCCGTGAAATTGTCCATGAACTCAACAAGCACATAGTCGGACAGGACGAAGCCAAGCGCGCAGTGGCCATTGCCCTGCGCAACCGCTGGCGCAGGATGCAGCTGGACATCAGTCTGCGGGACGAAATTACGCCCAAGAATATCCTCATGATCGGTCCCACCGGTGTCGGCAAGACTGAAATTGCCCGCCGTCTCGCCAAGCTGGCCGATGCGCCCTTCCTGAAAGTGGAGGCCACCAAGTTCACCGAAGTGGGCTATGTCGGTCGGGATGTTGAATCCATTATCCGTGATCTGGCTGATATGGCGGTGAAACTGCTGCGTGAAAAGGAAATGGCACGGCACCGCAACCAGGCCATGGATGCCGCTGAAGACCGGATCCTCGATGCGCTTCTGCCCCCGGCCCGCAACTTCGACGAAGACAGCAAGGCCCCTGAGGATTCCTCGACCCGGCAGCTGTTCCGCAAGAAGCTCCGGGAAGGTCAGCTGGATGACAAGGAAATAGAGATCGACCTGAAGAATCCCGGTTCCGGGGTCGAGATCATGGCGCCTCCTGGCATGGAAGAGATGACCAACCAGCTCCAGAGCATGTTCTCGAACATGTCATCGGAACGGCGCAAGACCCGCAAGATGAAGGTGTCCGACGCCCTTATCAGGGCCAGGGATGAAGAAGCAGCGAAGCTGGTCAATGAGGAAGAGATCAAGCAGAAGGCCATCGAGGCGGTGGAACAGAACGGTATCGTGTTTATCGACGAGATCGACAAGGTGGCCAAGCGTTCCGAAACCGGGTCAGGGGGGGATGTCTCCCGGGAAGGTGTCCAGCGTGACCTGCTGCCCCTTATTGAAGGCAGCACGGTCAGCACCAAGTTTGGCATGGTCCGGACCGACCACATCCTGTTCATCGCGTCAGGCGCGTTTCACCTTTCCAAGCCTTCCGACTTGATTCCCGAGCTGCAGGGTCGCTTGCCCATCCGGGTAGAACTGCAGGCGCTCACAACCGAGCAGTTCAAGCGCATCCTCACCGAGCCCGATGCCTCTTTGGTCCAGCAATACGAAGCTTTGATGGGCACGGAGGGGTTGACCCTGACCTTCACCGAGGGCGCTATCGAGCGAATTGCAGAGGTGGCCTGGAAAGTGAACGAAACCACCGAAAACATTGGCGCCCGTCGCCTGCATACGGTGCTTGAACGACTGCTGGAAACCCTGTCCTTCGATGCCGGTGACAAGGTTACCGAGCAGTTCGAAATCACCGCTGAGTATGTGGACGAGAAACTGGGTGAGCTTGCGGAAGACGAAGACCTGAGCCGGTTCATCCTGTAGCCGGCTACACGCACCCGGGTCAGAAGGCGCCAGGCGCCTTCTGTTCCTGCTTTCCGACCAAGGTTACCCATGACTCAGTCGACACGCCCCATTGATATCCGCCTGCGAAGAAAAAGTCGTCTTCTGCGTCTTGAGTACGCTGATGGCTCCTGCCATGAGCTGCCCTTCGAACTGCTAAGGGTCTACTCTCCCTCTGCCGAGGTTCGGGGCCACGGCACGGGGCCCGGGACACTCCAGACCGGCAAGCGCCAGGTTGATATCACGGGGGCGGAAATGGTGGGCAATTACGCGGTCAAACTTACTTTCAGTGACGGGCATGACTCGGGGCTATTCACCTGGGATTACCTTCGTGACCTGGGTGATCGGCAGCAACAGGTCTGGCAGGACTATCTCAGGCGGCTTGAGGAACAGGGCGGTAGCCGGGACTGACGGCCGTTACAGGGCCTTCTGGATCAGGCCAGTCACATTGTTCAGGCCCGTGCTCAGACGACCCTTCTGGGCCTTCTTCCTGCGCCCCTTTGCTACGTAAAGGGGGAGCATTTCACCGTACAGACTCGTACTGATGGTGCGTTGCTCATCCTCCAGTCGGTCCCGCCGCAACTTGATGCCATATTTCAACAGCCTTGGCTCAAGCTCATCAGCGCGGGCCAGCAGATCCCGGCGGGTCATCTGATAGGCGTGCTCGCAAACCATTCGCCGGGACTGGAAGCTGAATACATTGGAAAAGAAGAGTTTGGCGTCGTCCCGGGTAGGCTCGAACAGCAGGATGTCTTTCTCCGGGTAATCCCGGGCGTATTGGGCAATACCAGACTTCATGCGCGAATAGACCATGGTCCGGAATGTTTGTGACAGCAGCGTCGGCATTCCGGAACGGGTCAGCGCGCCTGGCGCCATGGAGCCTGACCGCACCGCCTCGCTGGCATCAATCGGCACCTGCGGGTTGACTGCCAGTACCAGGTCGGCGCCGTCCTCGAAGGCCACCGAGGCGTGTAGGCCTTTCCTCAGGGTACCATCGACGTAAAAGCGGCCATCGATATCCACAGGCACATACAGCCCGGGTGACGCCATACTGGCCTGGATGGCCCGGGAAATAGGCACATGGTCGAACCCGGGCGCCCCGAAACAGACCGCCTCGGTGCTTTCCACATCCGCCGCCACAATGTAGAGACTGCGACGGAGCTGGCGGAAATCATTGGTTCGACCCAGCATGCTGAAACTTCGCTTGAGGTACTCATGCAGGCCATCATTATCAAACAGGCCTGCCGGGGCAGCCTGGGCAAGAATGGTCAGGGCCTCAAGCAGACTCTGGTCGTAGGGATTATTGATAAAACGGCTGATCGCACTGGTCACCAGCCCCGGCACAGCCAGCAAGCGGCTGCCAAGTTCTTTCAGTGCCGGACGGTAGAAGACTTCCGGATGGAAAGGATGAACCTCGGCTTCATTGCGGACAAAGATCCGGCACAGTTGAGCGGTGGTCATCTGGTTAGCAAGATTGGCGGCAACAAAAGACCCGGCGTTAACGCCCACGTACACATCGAGATCGTTGAAATCGATGCCTTCGAGGGCCTCATCCAGCGCCCTCATTGCACCGATTTCATAGATGCCGCCCAACGGACCGCCACCGCCAAGGGCGAGGCCTATGCGGGGCCGGGGCTTGATGTCTGTGCGTGTTGCTGTCATTGATTGACCGTCGTTTTATTGATTACAGCCATCGGATGGCCGTTGGCTTCAAATTAGCAATGCATTCTAGAGTACACACCCTAGGAATGAAGCGCATCGTCCGGATGCGGATTTACTACCCGTGGTAACCGAATCACAACACTGGCTCAGGACGACTGGCTGAGGGCGTCTGCCGAGCTCCTGCCGGGCCGCAGGTAGCGGCCGAACCCGGCGCTTCGCAACGCAAGCTCAACACAGCTCTTGATGACATGGGGCGAGTCCAGCAACAGCACATCCTCCAGCAGCTGGGCTGCCCATTCGCGGCTGATGCTGCGAATAACCGACTTGACCTTGGGCAGACTGGCCGCATTCATGGACAGGGCGTCGTACCCCATGGCCATGAGCAGCACGGCACCGCCCGGGTCGCCTGCCAGTTCGCCGCAGATGCTGACCGGCTTGCCCACAGCATGGGCATCGTGAGCCACGCGCACCAGTGCCTGCAAAACGGCCGGGTGAAAGGAATGGTAAAGCTGGGCGACCCGGGGATTGTTCCGGTCCACCGCCAGCAGATACTGGGTAAGGTCGTTCGAGCCCACTGACAGAAAGTCCACCCGGTCCGCCAGTTCACGGACCTGATAAACGGCTGCGGGAATTTCAACCATGACACCCACCTTGGGCATATGGATATTAAAACCCTCCTCCCGAACTTCGTGATAGACCCGATAGATCAGGTGCAGTGACTCCTCCACTTCCGAGATATTGCTGATCATCGGCAGCATGATCTGCAGGTTGTTCAGGCCTTCGCTGGCCTTCAGCATGGCACGCACCTGCACCAGGAAGATTTCCGGATGGTCCAATGTGACCCGGATGCCTCGCCAGCCCAGGAACGGGTTTTCTTCGGAGATCGGGAAATAGGTCAGGGACTTGTCGCCGCCGATGTCCAGGGTCCGCATGGTCACCGGGCTGGGGGCGAAAGCTTCAAGCTGCTCCCGATAGTATTCCCTCTGCTCCTGCTCGGACGGGAAGCGCTCCTTGATCATGAAGGGCACCTCAGTGCGATACAGGCCTATACCCTCGGCACCGTGGTTCAGTGAGCGGACCACGTCAGTCATCAGGCCAGTATTGACCAGCAGCGAGACCCGGTGGCCGTCGGTGGTTTCACAGGGCTTGTCCCTGAGTTCTTCCAGCCCCCGGAAGAGCGCATCCTCCTCATCACAGATCTCCTGGTAGTAAACCCGCAGCTCCGCTGATGGCGAGGCAAAAACCTGACCTTCGAAGCCGTCAACCACCAGCTCTTTTCCGTCCAGCTGGTTGACCGGTATATCCACCATCCCCATGACCGTGGGCACGCCCATGGCGCGGGCGAGTATGGCAACGTGGGAGTTACCTGAGCCGCGAACCGATACCAGACCAACCAGCTGGCCCCGTGGCACCTCGCCCAGCATGGCGGGGGTCAGCTCTTCACTGATCAGGACCGTACGTTCCGGGTAGACCACTTCCTTCGGCTCACCCTCCTGCAGATGAGCCAGCAGCCGGCGACCCAGGTCCCGTATATCCACCGCCCTTTCCCGCAGGTACAGGTCACCCATCATCTCGAAGTGACGGACGTACTGATGCACCACCTGTTTGAGCGCGCCCTGGGCCCAGTAGCCCGCCCGTATGCGGTTGACCACCTCGCCCGGGAGGGCGTTGTCGTCCAGCATGCGCAGGTAGACCTCAAAAAGCGCCTGCTCTTCCGGCCGTAACTGCGGCGCCAGCCGCTCGGCCACACGCTCGATATCCTCCCGGACAGCAGTGACCGCGCCGCTGAACCTGGCAAGCTCTTGTTCGATATCATCGGTCTGTTTTTCCGGCACGGCGTCCAGATCCGCCGGCGGATATACCACGACACTCTGGCCAATGGCGACTCCGGGCGCGCCAGCCACGCCCTTGAAGCTGATATCCCGGGCTTCACGACCGGTCAGGGACAGGCCGCTGATGGCGCCGGTAGCTTCACTGTGGGCGATGACCCCAGCCAGTTGCGCCGACACCGTGACCAGAAAAGCCTCTTCACCCTCATCGAAACAGCGCGAACTTTCACGCTGCTGGACCACAAGCACGCCCAGTACCCGACGATGGTGAATGATCGGCACGCCCAGAAACGAGCTGAAACGCTCTTCACCGGTTTCAGGGAAATAGCGATAGCGGGGGTGGGAAGGGGCGTCTTCCAGATTAATGGGTTCTTCGCGCGAACCCACAAGCCCGATGAGCCCTTCGGAGTGGGCCAGGGTTACATTGCCCACGGCCTTTTTATAGAGGCCCTCGGTGGCCATCAGGATATAGCGGTTGGTTTCGGGATCCAACAGGTACACCGAGCACACTTCAGTGGACATGGCAGCCTGAACTCGCGTAACGATAATACCCAGCGCCTCCTGCAAGTCCCTGGCACTGTTGACTTCTTGTACGATACTCCGCAGCGTGCTCAGCATGGCCGGCTCAATCCGTCATTGTTGGGAAGTTCTGATCAGGCCGTAGCGCTGGCCCTGCCAGCTGAGCTGCCAGAACACTCCTTATGGCTGTGAACGGTACCGGCCCTGGACTGGCGTTGCTCCAGCCTCAGTCCGCTGCCATTGCTCCATCGTCCGGAACAATCGTGGTGCCAGTTCTCGCAGGG
Source organism: Marinobacter salicampi (assembly GCF_011074795.1). Lineage (GTDB taxonomy): Bacteria > Pseudomonadota > Gammaproteobacteria > Pseudomonadales > Oleiphilaceae > Marinobacter > Marinobacter salicampi. The sequence continues at coordinate 81,281 of NZ_JAAMPF010000022.1, read as the reverse complement.
CACGCCGGTACACTTCCCGTTTGAACGATACGACCTGACCCAGGGGATACCAATAGCTCACCCATTGCCAGCCGTCGAACTCTGGTGAATCGGTGCCGTCGACGCATACCTGCTCGTCCGGCGAAAGCATCCTCAGCAGGAACCATTTCTGTTTTTGCCCGACACAGACCGGGTGCGAGTTATGACGCACCATCCGGCGAGGAAGGCGGTATCTCAGCCAGCCACGAGTACAGCTGATGATTTCCACATCCCCTGCACACAAACCAACCTCTTCCGACAGTTCCCGGTACAGCGCCTCCTCCGGTGACTCATGGAATTTGATGCCACCCTGAGGGAATTGCCAGGAGTCCTGCCCTATCCGCCTCGCCCAGAGAACTTCGCCCCTGTGGTTGACAAGAATGATTCCGACATTGGGTCTGAAACCGTCTGAATCAATCACGGCACAGTCCTGTTTTAGTAAGTCGGTCTAAAATCCAAGTTGACTTCATTCTTACAGAAAGCCCAACCTTCGGCAAACGAAGCTGTTATCTTTTCAGCATGTTAGAATTGGCGGCAGACAAGGGCCTCGTGTCATGCCCGGAATTCGATAAGCGTCATCTCCAATAATTCAGAAGGAGCTTCTGTTGACCCTCGCCATTTTCGACCTCGATAACACCCTTCTTGCAGGTGACAGTGACCATGCATGGGGCGAATTTCTGGTAGAGGAGGGAATTGTCGATGCCGAGGTTTACCGCCAGGCCAATGACCGTTTCTACCGGGAGTACCTGGATGGCGAACTCGACATACACCGCTACCTGAGCTTTGCACTGGAGCCCCTGGCCCGTCACGAACCTGAACAGCTTCTGCTCTGGCGGAAACATTTTGTGGACGTAAAAATACGGCCCATGATGCTGGCCAAGGCAACAGCCTTGCTGGACCAGCATCGGAGTCAGGGCCACACCCTGCTGATTATTACCGCCACCAATCTCTTTGTTACCGAGCCAGTGGCCGAGCTGCTTGGCATCGACCACCTGATTGCGACCGAACCGGAAATGGTGAACGGACGCTATACCGGTTCGGTGGCAGGCACCCCGAGCTTCCAGGAAGGCAAGGTGACACGGCTAGGCGAATGGCTGCGACATCAGGATATGACACTTGACGGTGCGTGGTTCTACAGCGATTCCCATAACGACCTGCCTTTGCTGAAAAAGGTGAGCCATCCGGTCGCGGTCGATCCGGACCCCATGCTGGCGGAAGTTGCCAGCCAGGAGGGGTGGGACATAATTTCTTTGAGGGACTGAGCCGATGCCTGCCTCGCTCCGTTGTGTCCCGGCACTGTTAGCCCTTAGTCTGCTGGCTGCCTGCTCAGACGAGCCCGATCCCCGGCCGGTGCTGACGGACCCCCTGCCGTTCGAGGCGCCTGAACCTGTCCAGATAGCCGTTACCCAACACACCGGGGAGGTCTGCAAAAGTATAGATCAGCTTCAGGAAAGTATTGGCGGCTTTCTGGATGAGCCTGCCGCCGGCGCCCTTCAACAGGCCCGCGCTCATTGGGTCCGTACCCATCATACCTATTCGGGGCTAATGGTCGCGTATCAGCTGGCCAATCTCCGCCCACCCCATGTCCAGGGCGACCGGGACCCCATCGATGCTTACCCGCTGCTGCCCGGATACCTGGACCGGGTGCCCGGTTATCCCCGTAGTGGGCTAGTCTATTCCGAGGTACCTTTGACGCCCGGCTATCTTCAGCAGGAGCACCAGTCGACCGATTTCTATTATCTTACTCTGGGCTTCCACCCGCTGGAGACCCTGCTCTGGGGCGGTATTGACCAGCGTCCCGAGTACCGCACCGAGCTTTTCATACCAGCACCCGTTGCCCAGGAAGACACGGTGGACGCCCGTGCGCGCCGAAGAGAACTGCTTCGCCTCATCGCCCACGCCCTGCCCCGGGATGCGTCCATTTTATGTGTGCACAGTAACCGGCTTGAGCTGATGCATTCCTTGAGCGAGCGCCTGGGCGAGCCGAGCAGTCAGCGACAGGCAGTGGCAGAAGCACTGACGGTGCTGATCGACCGCCCACTGGCTGAATGGCAGAGCCATCCGGACGGAGTTGACCGCAATGGCATGTCCATCTGGCACGCGATGTTCGCCAAAACAGACTTTGAACGTATGGCGATGCAGCTTCAGGCCTTGAGGACAGACTGGCTGCCAGCGTCGCCCGCATCAGACGAGTCCGCCCCCGATGCCAGTGGAGGTCTGTTCGATTCCATGGCAGCCCTGGAAACAACGCTGGCATCAATGGGAGAAACCCGCACTGCTCCAAGTCCCGAAGCGGTCTCCCAGGCCCGGGCCATGACTCAAACCCTTATTGCCCGGTTGCAGAACGCCGACGGGCAGGGCCCGGCCCTACCAGAGCCAGAACCATTAACGCCTGCACCAACGTCAGAGAAAGCCGGTCAGTGACCGGACAAAGCAGGATTTGATGTAGGAAGTTTCGGGAATGCCCGGGACAATGGGATGATCCGGTGCCTGGTGGCCCTGCTCAAGCAGTTGGACGAAGCGATCAATCTTGCGACCGCTGCTTCTGATGATGTCGATGAGGGCGTCCTGGGACAGATGCATTGAACAGGAAGCGGAGACCAGCAGTCCATCCCGTTCGAGCAGGCGCAGACCCAGCTGGTTGAGACGGGCATAGGCCTGCTCACCAGCCTTCTGGTCGCGGCGCCTGGGGATCAGGGCCGGGGGATCCAGTACCACAATGTCGAATTTCTGCTTTTCGTCACACAGGGCCTTGAGCGCCAGAAACGCATCACCCTCAAGGGTATCCACATTGGTGAGGCCGTTAAGGGCCGCGTTGTGATGAACCGAGTCCAACGCCTGCGTCGAACTGTCGAGGCAGGTGACCTGGGTGGCGCCCGCCTTTGCCGCCTGAATGCCCCAGCCTCCGACATAACTGAACACATCAAGTACCGTCTTGCCGGGGGCATAGGCCTGCAGACGCTGCCGGTTGGCCCGATGGTCATAGAACCACCCGGTCTTCTGTCCCTCTGACAGAGGCACCTCGAACACCGCCCCGTTTTCGCGCACAGTCAGCAACTCAGGCTCAGCCCCTTCAAAGGTTTCGGTATAGCTGGCAAGCCCTTCTACACTGCGCATTTTGCCGTCATTCTTGAAAATAATGGCCTTGGGGTGCACCAGACGCAACACGGCCCGACCTACTGCTTCCTTCATGGTTTCCATGCCAGCGGTGGATATCTGCACCACGACCACATCACCAAAGCGATCGATCACCAACCCTGACAGGCCGTCGCTGTCGCCAAAGACCCAGCGATAGAAGGGTTCGGGGAACAGGCGGTCCCGCAGCGAAAGCGCCGTTTCCAGACGCTGGGACAGCCGTTGCGGTGTCATGCCCTGAGTTGGATCACGACTGATCAGCCGGCCGCAGATGAGGGCGTGAGGATTCACAAACACGGTCCCCAGTGGCTTGTCCGCCGACGAGCGCAGCTCAGCCTGAACGCCTGCCTCAAATTGCGTCAGGGGCGATCGATGCATGTCCACTTCGTTGCTGTACACCCACAGATGACCCGCCCGCAGACGACGCTCTGCGCCCTTGCGCAGGTATAGGACCGGAAACTTCATGGAGAGACTTCCTGTTGAACGAACAGATGGCGCGCTGCTGGGAACCCCAGACGGCACGATTCGGCTGTAAACCGGGACTTACGAGCCAGCCCGCGCGAAAGCGGGCTGGCGAATTAACCAGTCAGGCCTCAGATTCCACATGAGCAGCATAGGCTTCCGGGTCCATCAGCCCATCCAACTCGCCGGGGTCTGAAAGCTGAACACGAAAGAGCCAGCCATCACCATAAGGATCCTCATTCACCTTCTCAGGCTCATCCTCAAGGGATTCGTTCACAGTCACAACCTCACCGGATACCGGACTGAACACATCTGAGGCAGACTTGACCGACTCGGCCACACCGGCTTCCTCGCCGCCGGTTACAGTCACCCCAACGTCCGGGACACCGATATAAACCACGTCCCCAAGTTGCTGTTGCGCGAAGTCGGTAATTCCCACAGTGGCGGTGCCATCGTCTGCGACCCGAACCCACTGATGGGTTTCAATGTATTTGAGATCCGCTGGAATTTCGCTCATTACTTTTATCCTTGACCGGCATTTCCGGGAAGTTTACCGAAAGCGGGAAAGATGAACAGCCTGGTGTTGAAATAAAGCGAGCAGAGGCGAGAGCAGTGCAAAAGTAGGCCGGGCCTTCGCGGATCCAATCGAATAGCTCAGTAGCCGGTGCTGTTGGTATCGAGTTCGTAGGTAAAGCCATGGGCCCGGGCGACATCGGTTTCATATGCCCCGGATGCGTACAGGTTAAACCAGCGATAGCCGGGCGCATTCTCCTCCACCGAAAATTGCTGCGAGCCTTTTTCAAACTGGATACAGGTAGAAGGCGTGGCGAGCAGCCGGACACCCTCTCGATAGCCATCGAACTCCTGGTGGATATGGCCCCAAAGCACGATCTTCACCTGGGGCCAGCGGTCAATTACCTGCCAGAATGCTTCCCGGTCGTGAAGCCCGATGTTGCGCATCCACTCGCTGCCGATATCCACCGGGTGGTGATGGAGCGTCACAAGCGCAGGCAAATCGGGGTGCTTGGCCAGGGCGGCATCCAGGAACGCCAGCTCATCATTGGCCAACTCGCCATGGACTTCGCCGGGAACGGAAGAGTTCAGTGCAATGATTTGCCAGCCACCCTCAACAAGATGACGCTGGTCAGACACCGTTCCTGCGATGGCCTTGTTGAAGTTGATTGGGCTATCGTGGTTGCCGGCAAGCCATACAGAGGGACAGGAAAAACGTGCCAGCTGCTCGGATACCGCACGGTAGGCCAGCTCAGAGCCATCCTGGGCAAGATCACCGGTGGCGAGGACAAGGTCTGGCTCGAAATGGTCCTGCTTAACCTGGGCCACCACCGCCGCCAGACTGTCTCTGGTGTTGACGCCCAGAAGCGCACCCGCCGGGTCGGCCATCAGGTGGGGGTCTGTCAACTGGAGCACCTTGAACGGCGCGGGGTTCTCATTCGGGGTCATATCGTCTGCTATCGGAACCAAGCCTGAGTCGAGGTTAGAGCCTAATGACATTAGTTTCCAGAAACCTCATCACAGTCCTGTTCATAGAGCAGACCGCCGAGTGCAATTTCCGGCTTTAATACATGAGATTACGAACCATCTTATTACGGACTATGACCCAGGATGGATGCAGCGACCATTCAACCTTCGTCCACCTCGTCAACTTCCCCGTTCCGGGGCCAGTTTGATAGCACGAGGGGAACCTGCCCGAAGTGGAGGCAGAACTCCAGCCAGTCTGCCAGGAAACCATTCACCTGAACCTTCTCGTCCGGATGGTGCATGTAGCGATTGGGGTAGTCATTAACCGCTGCTATCTGGCGACCGCGATTGCAACTGATAACCTCGACCATGGACGCGTCGTGATACACCCTTACCGTCAGTTGGGGGTTGTTGAGCCACTTGCCCACATTGTGAACCTGCTCCAGCAGCAGTGTCTCGGTGAAGCGCGCGGTCTGCAGCACCTGTATCCGGACCCGGCCAAAGTAGCGCTCGCCACTGTGAAGTTCAAACTCTGACACCAGGCGGCCGTCCGATTCCAGTCGCCGCAGGCGTGTGAGCCTGTGGTAGTTACCCTCGCAGAGTGCCCCTAGCCGTCTCAGGTCGGGAACATAGCGCCGACGTTTCATGACCCACTCAGACATGGTCAGGACCACTCTGAGCGCAGGCGGGCACGGTTTATCTGAAGCCACTGCAGTGCCAGCAGCCCGGCTGCATTGTTCACTTTGCCGTCTGCCATCATGGCGAACGCTTCGTCGGCCGAGAAAACGTGGGCACGTATATCCTCGTTCTCGGAGGCCAGCCCGTAAAGACCGCCCGCAGCCTCGGTACTTACCCAACCGCAGAAAAGGTGAACCATTTCCGTGGTGCCCCCGGGTGAAACCAGGTAGTCGCAGATCCGTTCCAGCTTACGGAAACTCAGTCCCGCCTCTTCTTCAGCTTCACGATGGGCGACCTCCTCCGGACTCTCTCCCGCCTCGTTCATGCCCGCCACCAGCTCCAGCAGCCAGGGTGACTGGTCGCGCCCCAGGGCACCAGGCCGGAACTGCTCCAGAAGCACAACCTCATCACGGCCAGGGTCATAAGGCAAAACACAGGTGGCATCGCCTCTTACGAATAACTCCCGGGTGATTGCCGGGGACAATCCGCCACCGAACAGGGCATGGCGCAGCGTCAGCTTTTCCATACCGAAAAAGCCGTCAAACACGGTTTCCCGGTGCTCAACCTGCACATCCTGCTGGGTAAACTGGAACGGGGGAGAACTGGACTGAGACATCGGTGCCCTACTTCTTTGATATGAAGCAGAACAATAGCTGGCCGGAGCCGGAACTTTCAAGTCCTGACTCCGGCTATGATAGTTCATTGTCGGATTTTGAGCCGCCAGCGCCCTTGCCGGTTTTTTAAGGGCCCGGCGCAGCGGCCCCGGAATCCCTAGACCTTGTCGTACAGCTTGCCGCCGGAAGCCCGAAACTGCTCAGATTTTTCCTTCATGCCCTCATCCATGGCCGCGGCATCGGCGATACCCTTGTCCCGGGCATATTCCCGCACTTCCTGGGAAATCTGCATGGAACAGAATTTGGGGCCGCACATGGAACAGAAGTGCGCCACTTTGGCCGAATCCTTGGGCAGCGTCTCATCATGGAAAGCCCTTGCGGTGTCCGGGTCCAGACCGAGGTTGAACTGGTCTTCCCAGCGGAACTCGAACCGTGCCTTGGAAAGCGCATTGTCACGGATCTGGGCGCCAGGATGACCCTTGGCCAAATCCGCTGCATGGGCGGCAATCTTGTACGTAATGATGCCGGTTTTGACATCGTCCTTATTGGGCAACCCCAGGTGCTCCTTGGGGGTCACATAGCAGAGCATGGCACAGCCATACCAGCCGATCATGGCGGCGCCGATACCGGACGTGATGTGATCGTAACCCGGCGCAATATCAGTGATCAGCGGTCCCAGGGTATAGAACGGCGCTTCGTCGCAGCACTCAAGCTGCTTGTCCATGTTCTCCTTGATCAGGTGCATCGGCACATGGCCCGGGCCCTCGATCATGACCTGGACATCGTGCCGCCAGGCGATTTTGGTCAGCTCCCCCAGGGTTTCCAGCTCCCCGAACTGGGCCGCATCATTGGCATCGGCAATGGAACCGGGGCGCAGGCCGTCGCCGAGACTGAAGGCGACGTCATACTGCTTCATCAATTCGCAGATGTCCTCAAAATGGGTATAGAGGAAGCTCTCGGTATGGTGGGCGAGACACCACTTGGCCATGATGGAGCCGCCGCGGGAGACGATGCCAGTGACGCGCTCGGCGGTCATGGGCACATGATGGAGCCTGACCCCGGCATGGATGGTAAAATAGTCGACGCCCTGCTCCGCCTGTTCGACCAGGGTGTCCCGGAATATCTCCCAGGTCAGGTCTTCAGCCACGCCGCCGACTTTTTCAAGTGCCTGATAGATGGGTACCGTCCCGATGGGAACGGGAGAATTACGGATGATCCACTCACGGGTCTCATGGATGTTCTTGCCCGTCGACAGGTCCATAACGGTATCGGAGCCCCAGCGAATGCCCCAGGTCAGTTTTTCCACCTCTTCCTCAATGGACGAGCTGACCGCTGAATTGCCGATATTGCCGTTTATCTTCACCAGGAAGTTTCGCCCGATGATCATGGGCTCAGACTCAGGGTGATTTATGTTGTTGGGAATGATCGCCCGGCCCCGGGCAATTTCCTCCCGAACGAATTCAGAGGTGATCTCGGCAGGGAGCGAGGCGCCGTGGGATTGACCCGGGTGCTGGTTGTCGACAAGACCCTGGGCCCGAGCTTCCTGAAGCTTCATATTTTCCCGAATGGCGACGAACTCCATTTCAGGGGTAATTATGCCTCGTCGCGCATAATGCATCTGGCTGACATTGTGCCCGGGCTTCGATCGACGGGGCTTGCGTTTGTCGAGGAAGCGCAAAGGGTCCAGGAGCGGGTCTCGCATGCGTCGGCGGGTAAATTCCGAGGTATAGTCCGGCAGCCGCTCGGTATCACCACGCTCCTCGATCCAGTTGTCCCGGAGCGGCGCAAGCCCCTGGCGCAGGTCGATCTGCGCGTCCGGATCGGAATAAGGCCCGGATGTGTCATATACCACCACGGGCGCGTTCTTCTCGCCGCCCAGCTCGGTAGGTGTATCACTGACCGTGATTTCCCGCATGGGCACGAGCAGGTCCGGTCGGCTGCCTTGCACGTACACTTTCCGTGATTGGGGCAAGGGCTTGATTGCGGCGGTATCAACGCTGGCTGCGTCGCTCAGGTATCTGGGTGTGGTCGTCATGGTTGCGTCCCTTTGGGGTAAGTTCGGGTCGCGTATGACGGAGAGTCACAGATCTCAGGCTCTTTACACACGGTACAAAAGGTACGCGGGTATGTCGGCCTGAAGATCGGTCTGGTCTTAAATCCCTACGCCGGTACTAGCCGGATCAGGTTCGCGGGTTCTGCAGTGCAATCTCAGCTGGCCATGCCAGCACCCCGTCAAGACGCGATAACATGATACCTGGCCATTAATATAGCGGCCTGCCTGGCAGCTTCCTGAATACTCAGCTGTCGGTATGGATAGGTACCATTTGCAAGTGTAGAGATCAGATGGATTATTGTCCATAATGATTGCCGCCGCCGCCTCGATGCTCAGGTTGTGAGCCCGACAGCTGGGTTTTCGGAGCCTTTCCCCGGCCTTTCCGCATAACACTGGCTCAAGCAGAGACGCTCTCGAGTAACCAGGAGTTTTCATGAAGAAACTTATGCTTTCCGGACTGATCGCGCTACTTTCGACCCAACCGGTCCTCGCACTTGACCTGGTTGAGACTTATGAGAAAGCGCTTTCCTACGATTCCGGCATTGCCGCAGCCCGCGCCTCCTTTGAGGCCCAGGATGCCAATATCAATGTCGTCCGGAGCAACCTCCTGCCCCAGGTGAGCGCCTTTGGAGACGCCAGCTACACCGATTCGGACAGCGACTTTCGGGACGTTGATTACACCACTCTCAGCTATGGCCTCCAGTTATCCCAGCCACTGTTTCGCGCGGACGCCTGGTTCAATTACGAGTCGAGCAAGTTTGAAACCGAGTCTGCCCAGGCAGAGTACAACCTGGCCCAACAGCAACTGATCCTGGACGCTGCAACGGCCTACTTCAACGTGCTAAGGGCCAACGATACCCTGACTACCGCCCGAGCCACGGAAGCAGCCATTCAGCGACAGTATGAGCAGGCCCAGGAACGTTATGAGGTGGGCCTGATAGCCATCACCGAAGTCTATGAAGCCCGGGCCAGCTACGATGATGCCAAGACCCAGCGTATTGTTGCCGAACAGGAACTCGACATTGCCCGTGAGCGCCTGGCGAGACTGACAGGCGAGTACCCCGAGCAACTGGAAAATCTCGAGCAGGACTTCCCGCTCCTGCGCCCCGAGCCCATGGATCCAACCGCCTGGGAACAGATTGCTCTGGAGCAGAACTGGCAGATCCAGTCGACTCTCTTTGAACTCAATGCCAGCGAGGCAACCCTTCGTAGCGCGAAATCCCAGCGCTTGCCAACACTGGACCTCAATGCGTCCTATGGCCAGAGTGAAATTAATGGCCTCGACCAGCCCGGAACCGCCGTCGCAGCCCAGCGCGCCGGTGACGGCACCACAACGGAAGCGGTTATCAGTCTGTCGCTGAATGTGCCCATCTACCTGGGTGGCGGGATCCAGGCGGGTGTGCGACGCCAGCGCTCCCTGGTGGATGTGGCCGAAGAGACACTTCGTACCGTCCGCCGTGATGTGCGGGTGAACACCCGTAGCCTGTTCCTGACGGTGAACACCAACATTGAGTCGGTTTCGGCCCTGGAACAGACCATTGTTTCCAGGCGCAGCGCCCTAGACGCCACCCGGGCAGGCTACGACGTGGGAACCCGAAATATCGTCGAGGTACTGGATGCGGAGCGCAATTACTACATCGCCCTGAGCAACTACGCCAACGCCCGTTATGATTACGTGATCAACACGCTGAGCCTCAAACAGTCAGCAGGGACACTCAGCCCCCAGGATCTGATCGCGCTCAATCAATGGCTGAGCCTGGCCGCGCCCGGCATTGAAGCCCTGGCGAATGAGGACGAAACCATTGAGGACCCCGTCACTACACCCGATCAATAATACCGGCTACGACCCTGTCCAGTGCCCCACGGTTGGCGTCCACCACCATGCGGGCATTGTGACCTGAGCGGGCAGCCGATTCGGGCGCATCAAAGAGCCCCATAACGCAGCTCGCCAGTTCCTCGGCATTCGCGACTGAATAAAACGCGCCGCCGTCGGCGAGCTGACCGTAAATGGTTTCAAAATTGAAGACATGGGGGCCCGAGACGACTGGCATCCCCCAGGCTGCTGGCTCCAGGGGGTTGTGCCCGCCCCGCTCAATGAGCGAGCCACCCACGAACGCCACATCTGCCGCCCCGTACAGCATCAGCAGCTCACCCATGGAGTCGGCGAGGTAGACCTCGCTGTGCTTGGCAGAGGCACCCTCTGACCGGCGCGCCAGAGTGAACGGCGACTGTTTTACCAGCGCCGCCACGGCTTCAAACCGCTCGGGATGCCTGGGCACGAGAATCAGCAACGCATCGGTATGTTTCGCCAGAAGCAGCCGGTGCGCTTCAAGAATCTGCTGGTCTTCGCCATCGTGGGTACTCGCAGCTATCCACACGGGCCGCTGCCGACCCAGGACATCACCTCTGAGCAAATCTGCGGCAGCCCGTATTTCAGCCGGAATTGCGACGTCGAACTTGATGCTCCCTGTCACCGATACCGATTCCGGCCTGGCTCCGATACTGAGGAATCGGCGGGCGTCTTCGCCGGCCTGGGCTGCAATCCAGGTGATACTGCCCAGCAGTGGCCGGACCAGAGACAGCACCCGCCCGTAGCCTCTGGCCGAACGCTCAGACAGTCGGGCGTTGATGAGAAAAATAGGCAGGCCCCGCTTATGGCTAAGAGAGATCATGTTGGGCCAGAGTTCGGTTTCCATGATCACCAGGGCCTTGGGCCGGGCCCTGTCCAGGAAGCGCCGTACCGAGCCTGGGGTGTCATAGGGTGAGTAGGCATAGCTGACGCGGTCACCAAACATCGATCGCGCCCTTTCGTTACCCGTGGCTGTCATTGCCGACATCAGGATGGGAGTCTGCGGGACCTGAACCAGAAGGGCCTCAACCAGGGGTGCTGCCGCGATTGTTTCGCCTACCGAAACCGCATGCACCCAGATAACTGGCTGCTCGGACCTTGGCAGGTAACCCAGACGCTGGCGCCAGTGGGTCATGGCTTCCCTGGAATCCCGACCCTGCCACCAGAGCCTTAAAAGAACGAACGGCAAAGCCATACGAAAAAACAGGGAATATAAAAAATGCAGCATGCAGGCTCCGGACTGATCAGTTCGTTGCCCGTTCGGGCAGGCGGACATTCTAACCAAACCGGCTGGCAATGGGGCAACGGAATCACAGGTTGCTGCCTCCGGGCTTCTGTCTATGGAGCAGGACCGGTAAACTGCCACTTTCAAGTCAATAGTCTGTTCCATCACTTCGGCCCCAATACGTGACCAAACCCAGATCCAGCACCAGAGAAACCCGCTACTCCTGCTACCGCCATCCGAAATGGTGGCCAACCTGGCTGATGATCAGTCTGATCTGGCTGATCTCGCGACTGCCTTTACGACTCCAGTGGTGGCTGGGGGCCAGTATTGGTGGCCTGGCCTATCACCTGCTCCCTTCTCGTCGCCACGTCACCGCTACTAATATCCGGGTATGCTTTCCCGAATACTCTGCCGCTGAGCAAGAGGCGCTGGTGAAGAAAACCTTTCGCTCAAACGGCATTGGCATCCTCGAGATTGGCGTTGCCTGGTTCCGCGACCCTACCGGCCTCAGGGAGATGACCCAGGTCCACGGGCTGGAGCATCTGGAAAACGGACTCGCCGGGGGTAATGGTGTCCTGTTGCTCGGCGGGCACTACAGCACCCTGGATCTGGGCGGCAGCCTTATTTCGCTCTACATCGACGCCGACGTCATGCAAAGGGACCATAATAACTCCCTGATGAACGCAGTCATGACGCGGGCGCGGGAGCGTCGCTATGGCATGGTGCTGGGCAACAAGGATCTACGGGGGTTGCTGAAAAGACTCAGGCTGAACCGGCCAATCTGGTACGCCACGGATCAGGACTACGGGCGCCGGGGGACGGTCTTCGCGCCGTTCTTCAATACACCTGCCGCCAGCATCACCACAACGTCCCGTATTGCAGAGCGCAGCCGATGCGCGGTAGTGCCCTTCAGTCATTTTCGGCGGGAGGGCAGCATCGGCTACGACCTGTATTTCCATCCGGCTCTGAGCAATTTCCCATCCGGGGATGATTTGACAGATGCTGCCCTGGTGAACCATACCATCGAGCAGGAGATCCGGCGCCACCCAGACCAGTACCTCTGGATGCACCGCCGCTTTAAAACGCGACCTTCCCGCCAGGACCCGAGCTTTTACGGTAAATCCCGAAAATGAGGAGGCGCGCGCGCCGGACGCCGGTCATCTGGCTGGTATCTGATCAGAGGCCGGGCCACCGCAATCAGCTCAAGGGGCTCGGCAACCGGCTGCGGGTGCTGTCCGGCGCCAGCACCCACTGGGTTGACGCAACCCAGGTTCGTACCCCGGTATGGCGCGCACTTTTAGGGGTGGCCCCCAAACTGGATTTACCCAAGCCGGACCTGGTCATAGGCGCCGGATCAGGGACTCATCGATTGTTGCTCGCCCTGCGACACAAGCGAAACGTCCGGACCCTGGTACTGATGAAACCGTCATTCCCGCTGTCATGGGTGGATGCAGCCATTCTTCCCGAGCATGACCAGGTCAAGCCGGGTAAACGGGTACTGCTGACTGAAGGGGTCATTAACAACATCATGCCCATGGCGAAGCTCACCACCAAGCCTGAAGCTCTGGTACTGGTTGGGGGGCCCTCAAAGCATTATGAATGGGATAACGACCTGGTCTTCAGCCAGCTCCTGCAACTTATGCAGGCCTATCCGAACTGGCGCTGGACCGTTAGCAGCACTCGCCGCACCCCTGCAGAGCTGGGGGCGCAACTGGAGGAGCTCGCAGGTCCAAAGACCACCGTCACCAACCCCGGTCGCAGCCACGAAGACTGGCTGGCTCACACCCTGGCCGCGGTAAGGGCCGTATGGGTCACCCCTGATAGTGGCTCGATGGTCTATGAAGCCCTCACAGCCGGCATCCCGACAGGTCTGTTCGAGCTTGCGCCGAAAGCCAACACGAGAATCGTCCGGAGCGTCGAGGCGTTGCTTTCCGGTGGTCGCGCGGCCCGATGGCAGGATCATCATGCGCTAATGGCCCCGCCCGGAGAAACGGGGGACTCCCGGCAGGTCGTCCCGACGCTGTGGGAAGCCGATCGTGCCGCCCGCTGGGTGCTGGACACGCTGGTGCCGGGGATGAAGCCGTGAGAGTCCTCCAGGTACTGCCCGCCCTGAACAGCGGCGGCGTTGAGAGGGGCACCGTCGAGTTTGCCGCAGAACTGGTCAACCGGGGCCACGAGTCCATCGTCCTGTCAGCGGGTGGGCCCCTGGTCCGCCAGCTCGAAGCCGGCGGGTCGAGGCACGTTACCCGTCCGGTCCATCGCAAGTCCCTGGCATCCTTCGGGCAGGTTCGCCCCATGCGCCGACTCCTGCGCGAGCTCAGGCCCGATATTGTCCATGTTCGCTCCCGAATGCCTGCCTGGATCGTTTATCTGGCATGGAAAGGGCTCCCCGAGAAAGAGCGCCCTCCACTCGTCGCCACCTTCCACGGCATGTATTCGGTAAATCCCTACAGCGCGGTGATGACCAAGGCGCAGCATCTGATTGCTGTGTCCAACTGTGTCCGTGACTATGTGATCGACAGTTATGATGTCGACCCTGACAGACTGACTGTCATCCAGCGAGGCGTTGATGTGGCGCGCTTCCAGCGTGGCCGGCTCAGCCCGGAGTGGTCACAGCGGTTTTTCAGCGAGCAGCCTCAACTGGTGGGCAAAAAGCTGCTGCTTATGCCTGGCCGTATTTCGCGATGGAAGGGCCAGCGCGACTTCCTTGAAGTGATGGCCTCCCTGGTTAAGCAACGCTCTGATGTTCATGGCCTGATAGTCGGCGGCGTTGAAGACGGCAAGATCCGTTTTATGGCAGAGCTGGAGGCACTAAGGGACAAGCTCGGGCTTCTCCATCACGTGACCTTCCTGGGCCAGCGCCACGACATGGCCGAGCTTTACCAGGTGGCCGACCTGGCTTGCCACATGTCAACCAAACCTGAGCCATTTGGCCGCACAGTAACCGAAGCCCTGGCCTCCGGCACCCCGGTTGTGGCCTACGAGCGGGGTGGCGCTGCCGAGTCCCTCAAAGCCTGCTTCCCCGATGGCCTGGTGGCACCGGATGACGCGCAGGCTTTGGCCCGCAAGGCTCTGGCACTGCTGGATATCGACGAGTACAGCATCCAAATTCCTGCACGCTTCCGGCTCGAAGCCCAGACCCTCGCCACACTTGCAGTCTATGAGCAGGCGCTGGCCCAGCACCATGACCCCACCCAACCCGGCAGGGGCACAGCTGACTGATGCCTGCGCCGCTGCGAATCCTGCTTGTGCTCGCCACCCCGGGCACTGGCTGGGGAGGGATGGAGACGCATACCAGCGTTCTGGCTGAAGGGCTTGCACGGGCGGGCAAAGAGGTTCATGTGGCTGCGCACCCGGCTTATCGGGACCGCTTTAATCCCGCGATCCGTTTCCATGGTCTGCCCATGAACCTGGGCCGTCGTAATCCCTGGCTCAGATTCAGGCTGCGCCAGCTTCTGAAGACAGTGCAGCCTGACATCTGCCATGCCCAGGGCAACAAGGCTGCCCAGCTCCTCAGCTCCCACCGGCGCGGTCATGTGCGGGCGGGGACGGTGCATGGCACCAAATCCTCCCATCGAAACTTCAGAAGCCTTGAGGGCGTCATCGCCGTAAGTCAGCAAATCCACGCTTCCCTTGACCACCGGCGTAAAGCACTGATCCATAATGGCCTGCCCTTCGTCGCCCCTGCCCTGGGCCGACCGGCCGCCATGCCCGGGACCAGGCCCGTGGTGGTCACGGCTGGGCGTCTGGAGACAGTGAAAGGCTTTGACAACCTGCTGCGGGCCTGGGCACAGGTTTCGGGCCCGGGACAGCTGGTCATCCTCGGCGAGGGAAGCCAGCGCCAGCGGCTTGAGCAGCTTCGCCACGACCTGGGTATTGAAGGCAGCGTTTCGCTCCCCGGTTATTGCGAGAACGTTCGCGACTGGCTCGCCCATGCTGACGCCTGCATTATCAGCTCGCAGCGGGAAGGGTTCCCCTTTCTTCTGGTGGAGGCTCTGCTGGCGGGATGCCCCCTGCTTGCCACTCCGGTCAGCGGAGTAACGGAATTCCTGCCCGCGGCTTGCCTGGCCCGGGACAGTTCGGCGCCGGCACTGGCCGAACTGCTGGCTGCCCACCTGGGTGATCTGGAGGCACTGGGACAAAACCAGTCGGAAGCATTTGCCAGGGCTGAGCGGTTGTTAACCTCCGACGCCATGATTCGGGGCACACTCGATTTCTACCGCTCTCTTCTGTCCGCCTCCCACTCCTGAAGCCTGGCAAGCATCTGCAGCTCCCGTGCCTTGGCCAGTCGCATGAAATTCCTGTTAGCGCCGAGTACGGACAGACTGAGCCCATACCAGCCATTGCGGAACTGGCCCCGCAACAGATAGTACTTGAGGAATTTTAGGGGAATTTCCAACGCCAGCCTGAGACTGGAGATGGCGCGCCCCTTGCGCGCCAGAAACCGGGCCTGCTCGTCGGAGAGCTGCATGTATTTCCGCTCGATCTGCCCAAGATCTACCAAGGTACGATGCAGCACATCGCCCGGCAGGAACTCCACCCTGCCCTCATGCACTCTGGGACGGTCATCATTGCTTCCTGGTTCGGCGGCAATCGAGGCTTTATTGCGGTTGTATAGGCGCAGGATCCGCTGGGGCTTGTCGAAGCGAAACGGGTGTCCGGCCTGGGGCTGAGAAAGTATCCAGCGCATCTTATAGCCCGCCAGGTCTGGCGGCTGGGGCTCAGCGAAGCGCTTGCGGATATTGGCCACAAGGGCATCTGATAGCACTTCGTCGGCGTCCAGGTCCAGAACCCAGTGGTTTCGGCACAGACTGGCAGCGTAGGCTTTCTGGCAGGCGAAGCCCTGCCAGGGATGGCGAACAAAACGTGCGCCATAGGCATTCGCAATAGCCTCAGTGTTATCTGTGCTACCGGAATCAACCACAATCACCTCGTCGGCCCAGTCGGCAACCTGCGCCAGGGACTCCCGCAGCCTGAGTTCTTCATTGAGGGTTATAAAATAGACCGATACCGGCTGCATAATGCCACGCTCTCCAGTGCCAACCGCAAGCCCCGCCTTTGAGGTACATTGCGCATCCTTCGGGACAATGGTAATTTTCTTTCGCCTTCATATAATTACACGGGAACGGGCGAATATGAGAGCGCTCAAGTATTTTCTTATCAGCGCCCTGCTCCGCGCTGCCGGCTCAATGTCATTGCGAGCCGCCCAGAAAATCGGCTCTGCCCTTGGTCTGCTGGGCTGGTATCTGAAGACACGCTACCGGGGGATTACCGAAACCAATCTCGCTCTGTGCATGCCGGAGCTGGATGCGGAAGCCCGCGCCGAGCTTGCACGCAATAGCCTGCGCCATACTGGTGAGACTCTGGTTGAAATCCCCTTGATGTGGGAATGGCCGGTGGAAAAGTGCCTCGGCCTGGTACGGGAAGTGGAAGGGGCACACCTTCTCGACGAAGTGCTTGAGAAGGGCCAGGGCCTGATTCTTCTTGCCCCTCACCTAGGCAACTGGGAACTTGCAGGCCTGTATTTCTCCTCCCGCTACAAGATGGCCGCACTCTACAGCCCGCCCCATATCAAAGAGTTCGAGGAGTATATGATCAAGGTCCGCGGTCGGCTGGGCTCTGAGCTGGTCCGTGGCGACAGACGCGGTCTCGGCCGGCTGGCGGCCATACTCCGGGAAGGTGGCGTAGCGGGCATTTTGCCTGACCAGTCGCCCCGGGGTAAGGGCAACGCATTCGCACCTTTCTTTGGCATTGACGTCAAGACCATGACCCTGGCTTCCAAACTGATGCAGAGGACCGGCGCACAAGCACTGGTTACCTACGCCGAGCGGCTGCCAGACAGCCGTGGCTTCCGGATCGTCATACGGTCAACAGAGCCCGGCGTTGACGATGCTGACCCGGTGGTTGCGGCCACGGCCCTGAACCAGTCGATAGAAGATTGTGTGAGAGCAATCCCCGCCCAGTATCAATGGGAGTACAAACGGTTTCGCCACAGACCACCGGGGCAGAGAGACCCCTACAACCCGGACCGGGTCTGTTGAGCTGCTACGCGCCGCTGCTAAAAACTGTATAATTCCCTGGCCCGACTAACAGCCCCACAACCCTCTGGTACCAGGTCCGACTTGATGCACCCCGAACGCATTGGCGTAGTGATCACCACCTACAATTCGCCTGAATGGCTTGCCAAGGTATTGACCGGTTATGAGAACCAGAGCCTCAGCGAGTTTCGGGTCATCATTGCTGATGACGGTTCGAGGGAGGACACAGGGCTGCTGATCGACACTTACCGGGAGCACGGCATACTGGACATCGACCACGTCTGGCAGGAAGACGACGGCTTCCGTAAGTGCGAAATCCTCAACAAGGCCATCGCCCAGACCGACTGCGACTACCTGATCTTTACCGACGGCGACTGCATTCCCGAGCCCGGTTTCATCGAGACCCACCGCAGGCTAGCGGAGCCCGGATACTTTTTATCAGGCGGCTACATCAAACTGACCATGCCCGTTTCAAAAGCCATCTCTGACGATGACATCCGCTCAGGCAGGGTTTTCGACGCCAGCTGGCTCGTGGCCCAGGGCCAACCGAAAAACCACAAGCTCTGGAAGCTTTCCCGCTCGGCCCTGGCCAGGAAACTGCTCAACGCGGTAACACCCGCTGCCGCCAGCTGGAACGGTATGAACAGCTCAACCTGGACAAAAGACCTTATGGCGGTCAACGGGTTTAACGAAGACATGCAGTACGGCGGCCTCGACCGGGAACTGGGCGAAAGGCTCTGGAACTACGGCCATAAGTCCAGGCAGATTCGCTACAGCACCGTGTGTCTGCACCTTGATCATGCCCGTGGCTATTCCAGGCCGGACGTCTGGGCCAAGAATCGGGCGATTCGAAAAGCGGTGAAGGAAAACGGGACGTTTTGGGCAGATAACGGTATTACGAAGCAGAGCACAACCGACGCCGGCAAAACCTAACCTTAGATCACTGGAGCACTCGATGAAGATAAAAGAGTACCCACCTTCCCTATGGCGCATGGTAAAGCTCAGACTAAAAATGCCGAGCGCCGATGGTTACCACGGCCAGCCGAACCCAAATATTATCGTTTCGCTGACATCAATTGCTCCGCGCTTGAAGCATGTTCACTTTGCAGTTCTCAGCATACTTAATCAGTCGATAAAACCGAAAAAGGTTATCCTCTGGCTGGGAGAACATTGCAAAGATGCGATCCCACCGAGACTCAAGCAGCTCATTGGGCCGCATTTTGAAATTCGGTTTCGGGAAGACGTCGGGCCTCACACAAAGCTGATACACAGCCTCAGCGAATTTCCTGATCACATCATCGTAACCTGCGATGACGATTTAATGTACCCGGCTGACTGGCTGGAGAGGCTGATGAGTGCGCATCAGGCTTTCCCTAGTGACATAATTGGACACCAATGTCGCACTATACAATTCCGTGACAACGGGAGCCCCAAACCATATAAACAGTGGGTAGACGAAGCCCCTGGACAATCTCACGACAACACCCTCCCCCTTGGTTACGGCGGTGTACTTTATCCCGTAGGTTCCCTGCCAGAGATTACTACCAATGCCGACCTGTTTAGGAAACTGGCACCCAAAGCTGATGATCTCTGGTTCAAAGCGGTTAGCTGGCACAATGGCACAAGGTCGCGCAGGTCGACGGAGCCAAGCGACAAGCCGTATCCCATACCTTTCTCCCAATCGGTATCTCTACAAAAAGCGAACGTTAAAGGGGATGCAAACCGTGATCAATGGATCAATCTTGCAAAGCACTTCAACCTCCCGCCATTGAAATCATGAGCTTCAGGATGCGCTACCTAGAGAGTCCGGCCTATAACCGCTTATTGAACGATAAAGCGCTGACCGTCTACACAGAGAAAGACACAGGGGGGGCGGCCGAGACGGAGTTCGAGTGGTTGATAGATGTGAAAAAAATGTTGGAACAGCCCATCAACAAAACAACAAGCACTGGTATTTATAAGGGAAAACCGGCAATCCTGAAAGTAAATACCTTACGATACTTGAGTCAGAGAGTAAGAGCCCGCCTCGGAATTAAACGACACGGCCGATATGAGTGGGCAACAGCCGAACTCCATACCGCTATTAGGATGCAGAAAAGACCTTACATACCTGAGTTATTCGCCTATGGATGGTCGACGAACAGAGCGGGACTCCCTGTAAAAACCTTTTCTGTAACACGCAATCTTACGGACACACTGACGCTCGAAGAGTTCGTCACCAGCCATCCAGAGTCCATAGGCCCCGCATTAACTCTCGCCTTCGATACGCTACTTATCGCTATCAGAGACCGACTCTTGCATCTCGACCCATGGGCTGGCAATTTTCTGCTAACAAGGGATTTGAAGAATTGCTGGCTAATAGATCTTGAATTCTCCAAACTGAATTCGTCCGCATGTATCGAACAACAGCTAGGGTTTTCTTTCGGATTCTTCTTTAACGGGAAATTCAGCACCCATGTGGACAGGACCGTATATCTGGCCTTCATAGAACGATGGGCACGGACGCAGACACTGAAGATGAACGTAAATACTCTTCTTAACCATACTCAATTTTATCTAGAGAACACGCTGAAACGAAAAAAGCGTTTCGCAGCCTTTTGATTGAGTTGGCTCCGAGGTTAACTTGTAACCTCGAAGACGGTATTGGAATTTAACGGTGCTGGAAGAAATGGAAACAAACGTCTACGTTATCATAACGACAAAAAATCGCCCTGCTTACGCGGCTAACGCCATCTCCTCCGCCACGGCTCAAACAGAACCGGCTGCCTCCATTATTGTGGTGGACGATGGCAGTGACCGACCAATTGAAGAATTAATCGATCCCAAACTTGCGGAAAGCTGTAAGTTCATACGCAATGAGAATAGTCATGGGGTTTCAGCTGCACGTAATATTGGAATGGGCTATGTCGAGGGAAAATGGGCTATCTTTCTCGATGATGATGACTGGCTTTCTCCCACCTATGTTCAGGAGTTAAACAAGTTTTTAGCCAGTTCGGATGGAAACGTGGACTTTTGTTGGCCATCAAGAACTCTTGTTTATGATCACACTGGTAAAAGAGTGGAGACGAACGCCCCGAAGGCATCTGCGGCGCCAATCCTGACAGACAAAAAAGCTCTGAACAGCCTTATGGAAACTGGTTGTTCTGGCTCTGCCTATCGAGTCAGTGCATTTAAAACAGTCGGTGGCTTTGATGAGACATTGGTTGTGTCTGAAGACAGAGATCTCACGTTCCGATTGCTTAATGCCGGTTACACTGGACGCCAGAGTGTTGATGCACGCGTCTACATCCGCATTCACACCGGAGACAGGCTAAGCACTCCTAGTGCGAGTACGGCCCAAGCTGAGTCTGACCTGTTAGTGCTGTCCAAAAATGCTGATTTTTTGCGAGACAACCCTGTACTCGCAGAAAGGTATATAGGTCGCGTTGCAAAACGGCTTTGGGCAAGAGGATATAAAAAAGAAGCACTAAACGCACTTAATACACTCTGTAAAATTAATCCGCTCTCGTTACGAACTCAAAAACGACGTCTTTGGTGGTCGATAAAGCTAAAGTTTTATTGATCAAGCAACGTCTTACTTAACAAAACCAAAATATCTATCTGGAAAAGAAGAAATGAGCCGGTCTTTGCTCTCAGAAAATGACTTTACTGACGCATAATCTTCAATTTTATTTACCGCATTTTTAAAATCGTCACGAGAGTCTATTGTCAAACATGATTCACCTTTAGCTTCAGTAGTCGAATAGTAATCTCTAAATTTAAAGCCGCCACCTGTCACTTTATTTGAAAAAGAAACCCATTTATTTTTAATTCCGTACGCATCCGCTAAAATAAGGCCATGGAGAGATGATGAGAGTATGTAATCACACATCAATAATTCACGTACAAACTCTTCCGGATCTTTTCTTACATTTATTACATGAACGTCAGACATTTTAACTATGGAGCTGGAACCAAAATCGACGTAATGCGGAATTACTCCAACTTTATATTGCTTTTCAACAGCGGGCTTATAAAAATCAGGCATCAAAATGGCCGGATCGCCAAGAACACATTGGTCTAAATAACCTTTTCCTCTATATAAAATTTCAGCTGTTAGATGCCCCCGTAGCGCGTGAACTTTCAACTCAGAAACATCAAACTGAGATCCGATAGTATAATCCAGCGTTCCTGTACCCCAGATATCGCTATTCCTCTTCGCACGATGTATCATGCTGCCGACACCGAGAAGATGGCCGAACTTCCGGCTTTTTACATTATGAACTGGTTTCCCCGTGATCTTTTCAACCAGATAAGGCGTTAGCAAATCACCTACGTTTTTTTCTTTATAAAAATAATAGACAGGAACCCGGCGACGGATCGCAATGTTGAAAAAATCCAAACAAATATGGAATAAATTCAAAGCTCTCACCATACCAGAAATTAGATCAAAAACTTGCACGACAACGTGATCAGAAAATAATTAACATTAGACCATATCTTGGCAACAAATTAATACTGGCCTTTCACAAAATCGAAGGTATAATTTTTTAAACGAGAAAATATTTTTTTTGCACCGGAAAATCAATGAGATACAGCTATCCCTCACGCGATAAAATTGTACACGCAGCGATTTTTAGCCCGCTCATCTACATCCTAACCATCATGTGGATGGTACATGATGGTTACAAATACGCTCCCGTAATTATTCTTATAAGCGCTGTCGTTTTTATTTCACTAAAAGGGTGGAACCTTTCCCATAAATCAACATTCAACCCTAGAAATCCCTACTACCTTACCTTACTAGTTACAACCGTTTTTTATTTTTTAAGCTATAAAATAAACGGCGGCAATATCTCTGAACTGAGGACTCTGATTTCAATACTTATTTACCTTTCCATTATATATAATTACGAAATAAAAGAGAAGCATTTTATATACATAATAGCCGCATCAGCGGCGCTTTTCATCACTGTCTGCTTTTATTTTTTTTATATAGAAGGCTCAAGAAGAGCAGCACTCAACTATAACCCCATTCCTTTCGCTACAGGTGTGGCATCAATACTAGTGGTCACTTTTTTTATCGCATATTCGATAAATTTAAATAAAAAATTTATATTTTATTGTCTGAGTTTTCTACTATTAGTGTCGCTTGCAATGACGGGAACCCGCGGGGTTATTCTACCCATAATGATTCTTGCCGCCGGGATCTTTTTATTTTTTTTGTACAGAAACTTAATAGATAAAAATTATTTGAGAGCTAGCGCTGCTATCCTGCTCATCGGACTTTCTTTTACTGTGCCCGCGTACATATTCAGTGATCGCGTAGAGAGCACTATTACTGATTTTAAGAAGATTGAAGCTGGCGACCTTACCGACTCGATTGGCCTAAGGCTACAGTTCTGGAAAGGCGCAATTGAAATTTCTAAAGCTAACCCGCTATTTGGTTCCGGGGAAAACCACCGTGAGATGTTTCCACAGTTAATTAATCGGGAAATTATAACGCAAGAAGCTGCTGACTATGCGCCCCGTCATTATCACAACCAATATTTAGACAATCTTGTTAAAAGAGGCGTCGTCGGCCTGGCTATTCTGCTAGCAACTTTTCTTATACCTATGATTCTGTCATATAAATTTTCAGGTTGTAAATCCTGGAAGTTCCACACTGTAGCAGCGCTCGCATTTTTATATGGTGTTGCAAGCCTTACCGACGTGCCCTTAAACCACCCTCCTGTTATATTTACTTATTACATTATTACTTTTATCTTAATACCAAACCGAGTAAAAGACCCTTCATTTAACTCGACGATAGCCTGCCAAGAAGCAAACTAAAGCTCCAAGCCTGCGGCGAATCCTTACGCCCCTTTTTTTAAACCTGGCCATAAGAGAAGGTTTGGAGGTACCTTTTAAAAGCAGCCGACTTTTTTCGATATGACTGCTTGAACGGTCATAGGGGTGTGATAACTTCTTAGTAAACAGGATATTTATATCTGTATCACGGAAAAACAGATTCCAGGCATCTGCTAGCTTTAAATAATCACTATGGGCATCAAGCATTGCCTTTGCGCTTGTCCGTGTCACGCCGTAGCAACACGTACGAAGTACATAGGAGTTTGAGTACGTTGGCAGCCTTAGAATACCGTTCATACCGGCTGGCTTACCGAATATATACTTACTCGATGGCATACCCTCTTGTCCGCCGAAAATAATGACCGAGTTCTCTGGCATCATTGCGACGTCATTAAGCACTGAGCCCAAGTCTGAATCTGTTCCAATAACATCATCCTCAATAATTAACGCGCTTGCTCGCTTCGACTCCAGAAATTTATTAATCGCTTTGATATGACTCAACGTGCAACCTATTTCCGCTGGTGACAGCATTCGGTATCCTGAAGAAACAGCAGGGAAAATATATTGAAAATATCTTTGAGGATCAAGTTTCCGACCGTCGACCGCCTCGACTAATTTCATCATATTGAAATGAATTGGGAACTTTTCAGAGAGCTGCAACCTACGACTCTTATCGCTCTCCAACGAAACACAATAAATAGGTGGTATCGCTCCCACTATTGAGTTACTCCTGTCCAGTGAGAGGTAAACTATAACTCATTTAAATACCCCTTCTGTATTAATCGAACTCTCGGTCGGGAGATATATTTTTCTGAACCCTTTTCTTTTTGAACATTTGCTTCCAAGAATAAACACTGGCCCAAAATTCTTCGGTATTCCATTCAGCACCTGCTTTATCATGCCTCTTTTCAAGATATGCGCCAAGCAACTCTTCAATCATTTCGTGATGCGCCAGCCTTGCTGCAACATTTGCAAGGTTTTGTGTTGCAACATTAACCGGAATCGCACCTGAATAAACACGGATATCGTCTTCGTCTATCATGGCAAACTCATCATCCGGCCCTAATAAAAAATTGGTCAGGTTGCCATCCGCTTGCTCAATTCCCATCTTGTGTATCATTGCCATGGCCCTCCCCAGGATATGGATTATCTCGTACCGCCTCTCCTGAAGTGGCTCATCTCGCAACGCGACCCTGACCGCGCGGTATCCAGCCAAGTACCTAGTTCCAAAGCCAAAGCATTTTTCAGAAGCCACCCAACCCGAAAAAACGATGGGAGGCACGGGCCCACCCGCGCGCCTGATAAGTTTTCCACGACGCAAGGCCCTGATACAGTGGATCAGCCCGAAAAAAGGCCGCTTGTAGCACTTTAATGCTGCCGTCTCCCCGTCAATTGTGGCCAAGTAGGTGATGCGCGTTCGGCGAATATTTGAATGAAGTTCTTCTTTAAGCTCGAGTGTTGTCATTTGGCTGGATCAGTTCTTTACTGATGGTGGTGGTAAGCTTTCAGAAAGTGTTGCCAAAGCTTGGGCTGCTTCGATAAGCATCGCTCCGGACATCGCTTTCGGATCGATCTATGGAGGCGTTCGATATTCCGCCGCTTCCAATTTGCGTCTAACACATTCCGGCTTTGAGGAACGACCCGGCAGCGATCAAAGTCGATGATATATATTTTCTCAGAAGCAATTAGCACGTTATCACAATTCAGATCGACGTGGTTTAACCCATGGTCGTGGAAGCGGCGTATCACATACCCCAGCTCTTCCCAGAGAGATGGTTCGCATAAATGTGTGCTAGAAAAGAACGTGACCGCACCAGGTATGCGCTTCAGCATAATTGCAGCTTGGTACCAGAGAAGTCCATGTAAACATGCCAAGGCACTAACAGGTTCCGGAACCGGGAGCCCAAGCGCGAAGAGATGATTTAGCAACTTAAACTCGGCGTGTGATCTCGTGCGATCAAAGCCTGTAAATAGATAGGTCTTTTCTATCAGCTTAGCCACAGCCCCGCCTCGTCTATAATGACGGAGGACCAAACTGGAAGGTTCCCGATCGATAAACCAGGCTCCTCCCCGCCCGCCCTTCTCAACCGGCTGCGCCTTGTCTGCCCAAAAAGTGGGGGAGAACCATTGTTCATCGATCTGTTCATAACCCGGAGCGCGAAGTATTGAGCACCTGCCGGTGCCGGACTCACATTTGTTTCCAGACTTCTGAGATGACACCATAACCGAAAAACCCAATTATTTTACAAGCCCTGGCCACCTTGTCAGGGGAGTACGCTAGAATGGCGACAGTTTAACAACCCCATTCCTCTGGCTCTACAGTAGCCAATGAAAGAATCGCAACGGACGCCAACTTGCCACAGCGCAGCCCTCATGACATCAACTCCATCTGCATTCTCAGGCTGTCGGCACTGGGCGATGTAACTCACGTGATTCCTGTGGTCCTCAGCCTTCAGGAGCATCTTCCGGGTGTCCGAATCACCTGGGTCATCGGCAAGCTCGAAGCCAGGCTGATCGGCGATCTGCCGGGAGTGGAATTCGTCATTTTTGACAAGAAAGCAGGGCGACAGGGCTATGCCGAGTTACGTCGCAGCATGAAGGGGCGACGGTTTGACGTACTCCTGCACATGCAGGTGGCCTTTCGGGCAAACATCGCCGCGGCGCTGATTCCGGCCAGGGTCAAAGTGGGCTACGACAAGGCTCGCAGCAAGGACCTGCACAGCCTGTTTATCAACCGCCGGATAGCACCGGTGCATGGCCAGCACGTCCGGGACGCCCTGGCGAGTTTTCTTGAGCCGATCGGGCTCGAAGCAGCCCCGCCCCGCTGGTTCATTCCCCTGCGAGAACACGATGAGGCCTTCGCCCGCGAGCACCTGGACCCGCAGCGGCTAAATCTGGTCATCAGCCCCTGCGCCAGCCATACCCTGCGTAACTGGCCGTCCGACCACTACGCCCGCCTGGCGGATTATGCCATTGAACGGCACGGCATGAAGGTGGTTCTGGTGGGCAGTCCGGCCGAGTTTGAGCTCCGGTTCTGCGCTGCCATAGAGGCTGCCATGACCCGAAAGGCCCATAACATTTGCGGCCAGGACACGCTCAAGCAGCTGACTGCCCTGCTGGGTCAGGCGGACGTGGTGGTCGCCCCTGACACTGGCCCCGCCCATATCGCCAGTGCCATGGGTACCGATGTGATCGGGCTGTTCGCGGCCAGTAACCCCTATCGCTCAGGACCCTACGGCTCCCTGAAATGGTGCGTTAACCGTTACCCGGAAGCGCTCCAGAGATTTACCGGCAAAACCGTCGAGCAGGCCCGGTGGGGCGCAAAGGCGGAGTTTGAGGGGGCCATGGAAATGGTGACCGTAGCGGATGTAACGGCCATGCTCGACCGGTGGGTGGCCGAGCACGGGATGGGAAAGGAGACTAAGCAGGAACCGGAAGCAACCTGACCCTCTTTCAGGACAGCCAGCTTCCATGGCAGCCGGGGCAACCGGCCTTTACTTCTTCGCGGTATAGTCCTGGTAGGATTTCTCTTCCACAAACCGTGATCCAAGGGCGAGGTTGATCTCTTTCTTTATTGCGGCACGTTTGTCGTTGGTCACGTAAACCGCACGGGCCAGCTCGATAAACCGGGGCCCGAAATCCTGCGCCGCTTCCTGGTCCCGGATGTCATCCTCAATCACCCAAAGCTCTTCGTTGACCGCCTTGAGTTGACTGCGGAGGCCGGCAATTGCGCCCGGGTCTGTCACTGCCGCGTCCCAGGTCTGGCTCAGCTCATCAAGCTCCAGACGAACATTCCTTACCTTCTGGGGGTCTGCCATGCGCTCGGACTTGATTTCCAGAATGGTGATCTTGTCGAGAACTTCGCCGAACGAAACCGGCACCTTGATTACGTCTGCCATAACTATACTCGCTGGTTTTCTGAACTGGATGGATCCCGGGAACAGCCTTGCTTCAGACAAAGGAGAGCCAGCTACTGTTGGCCTCACGCTTGCCTTTGACAGCATCGAAATACATGGACTGCAGCTTCTCGGTTAATGGTCCGCGCTTGCCCGTGCCAATCAGTCTGCCATCCAGCTCGCGGATGGGCAGAACTTCGGCTGCCGTTCCTGTGAAGAAGGCCTCGTCCGCGACATAGACCTCGTCCCGGGTAATGCGACGCTCCCGAACCGGAATATCAAGCTCTTTACAGAAGTCCATGATGGTCTGGCGGGTTATGCCTTCCAGGCAAGAGGTCAGTTCCGGCGTGTGCAGGACGCCATCACGCAGGATAAAGACGTTCTCGCCGGAGCCCTCCGCCACGTAGCCTTCGTTGTCCAGCAGCAGCGCTTCCTCACACCCGCTCGCGATGGCTTCGTTCAGCGCCAGCATGGAATTCATATAGTTGCCGTTGGCTTTCGCCTTGCACATGGTGATGTTCACATGGTGCCGCGTGTATGACGAGGTGCGAACCTTGATGCCAAGCTCTTTCGCCTCGGGCGACATGTAGGAGGGCCAGCTCCAGGCTGCCACCATTAGATGCACTTTCAGGTTATCCGCCCGCAGGCCCATGCCCTCGGCCCCGTAGAACACCATCGGCCGGAGATAGGCCTCATCTAGGTTGTTGTCGCGAACCGCCCGAAGCTGGGCTTCGTTGACCTCATCCTTGGAGAAAGGCATTTTCATGTTGAGAATATGGGCCGAACGGAACAGACGATCGGTATGCTGTTGCAGGCGGAAAATAGCCGGACCCTTGCTGGTGTTATACGCCCGCACGCCCTCAAAACAGCCCAGCCCGTAGTGCAGGGTATGGGTCAGCACGTGCACCTTGGCGTCGCGCCAGGGAACCATTTCACCGTCCAGCCAGATAAGGCCGTCGCGATCCGCCATCGACATTTGCTGTGCTCCTCAAGCAGGCGTAGTTCGGAAAAGCCGCATTCTAGCAGGAAAATCGGGGCTGACGAAGGGCTAGGTCCCGAGCATGACGCGGTCCCAGACCTGAGCGATATAGTCCCGCTCGGCCCTGAACTCATCAGCACCGACCTGACTGTTGTGGTTCTGCAGCGCTCGCCGATGGATGGTCGATCGTAATGTAATGTAGGCTTCCCTGAGCTGCTCCGTGTCCGCAACCGGCAGAAGGCCGGCCCGCCCCAATTCCTCCAGTTGGCGGATATTATCGGTCCACTGGGTAAGCTCGGGGTGTTTTGCCGAATGCGCCAGCATCAGATACTGGACCATGAACTCGATGTCGATAATGCCGCCCCTGTCATGCTTGAGGTGAAACACCTCGGCGGGCCGCTGGTCTGACTGGGGCGTGCCAAGGTTGGTTCGCATGCGTTCGCGCATATCGATCACTTCCTGGCGCAGCTTTTCGTGATCCCGCTGCTGGCAAAGCAGATCGTGGCGCAGTCGTTCGAACGACTCAAGGGTCTCGGGGCAACCTGCGACACCACGGGCCCGGGCAAGTGCCTGGTGCTCCCAGGTCCAGGCATCGTTGCGCTGGTATTTCTCAAATGACGTCAGGGTGCTGACCAGCAGGCCGGAGTTCCCCGAGGGGCGCAGCCGCATATCCACTTCATACAGCTGCCCAGAGGGCGTCTGGGTGCTCAGGATATGAACAATGCGTTGGCCCAGGCGGGTGTAGAACACGGCGTTGTCGATGGGCTTGTCGCCGTCCGTGATCTGCTGGGGGTCGGCGCTGCTGACAAAGACCAGGTCCAGGTCTGAGGTATAGCCCAGCTCGATCCCCCCAAGCTTGCCGTAGCCGATAACAGCGAAATCGGTCTCGCAGCCTGAGCCGTCCGCCCGCCGGGGACGGCCATGGCGGGCAACCAGGTTGGCGAAGGCCACGTCCACCACGTGATCCAGCACCACTTCCGCAATCCAGGTCAGGTAATCGCTTACCTTCATCAGAGGCAGGGTACCGCGAAGCTCCGATGCCGCGACCCGCAATATATGCGCCTTCTTGAAATGGCGCAGAGACTCCATCTGCTCTTCCAGATCCTCGAACGGAATCCGTAGCATCTGCTGGCGCAGGTCATCGAGCAACTCACTTTTGGCAGGCGGATGATAGAGGTTCTCCGCATTGAGAAGCTCATCCAGCAACAGGGGCGTTTCGGCCAGCTGGCGGGCAATCCAGGGGCTTTCACTGCAGAGCCTGACAAGCTGGGTCGAGGCGCCCGGGTTTTCCAGCAGCAGCACGAGGTAAGCGGTGCGCCGCAAAACCGCCTCCACCAGATGGAGTACCCGGGCCAGGGTTTGTGAGGGCTTATCCACCTGGGTCAGGGTTTCAAGCAATACCGGCATGAACTGGTTCAGGCGCCGGCGGCCCTGGGTCTGCATGGTCTGCACCGGCCGACCTTTGCGCAATTTTGTAAGTGCCTTGAGACTGGTGTCGGGATCCTCAAAGCCGTGGTCGTCGAGCCAGGTGGCAGCAGCCTCATCGTCCATCTCGCCCAGCCAGAGCTCCTGCCAGGCCTCATCCAGCTCAGCACCGGCCTCTTCGTCCTCTTCCAGGGTAATGATATCGGCAAAATGGTGGGCAACCCGGTCCCGGTGCTGGTCAAGGGCTGCAACGCAGTCCTGCCAGCTTTCATATCCCATGATCAGAGCCACCCTGGCCTGCATCCCGGGCTCGTCGGGAAGGAGTTGGGTCTGCTTGTCTTCGATGCCCTGGAGCGCGTGCTCAAGATCACGCAGGAAAATATAGGCCTCGCTCAGCTCGGTAACCACTTCAATCGGCAGGAGGTCCAGGTTCGCCAGTTCAGGCAGAATATTCAGCAGTTCACGCTGCTGCAATTCCCGATCCCTGCCGCCCCGGATGAGCTGGAAGGCCTGCACCACGAATTCGATTTCACGGATTCCGCCACGGCCCAACTTGATGTTGTTATCCAGCCCCTTCCGCCGTACCTCACGATTGATCATCGACTTCATACTGCGTAGGGACTCAAAAGCACTGAAATCGACGTACTTGCGGTAGACGAAGGGTCGCAGGCTTTCCATGAGAACCGCGCCGGCTTTCTGGTCTCCGGCCACGACTCGGGCCTTGACCATGGCATAGCGTTCCCAGTCCCGCCCCTGGTCCTGGTAGTAGGTTTCAAGCGCCGAAAAGCTCAGCGCAAGGGCACCACTCTGGCCGTAGGGCCGCAACCGCATGTCGACCCGGAACACGAAGCCGTCGGCGGTTCTCTGGTCCAGTGCCTGAACCAGCCGCTGTCCCAGACGAATAAAGAATTGTCCGTTATCGAGTGCGCGCTTCCCTCCCCTGGTTTCGCCCTTGCCAGGGAAAGCGAAAATCAGGTCGATATCCGACGACACATTAAGCTCGCGCCCGCCGAGCTTACCCATGCCCAGGACAACCATGCGCTGGGGAGCCGGCTCGCCGGTCACCGGGTCAGGGCCCCAGGGGGTACCGGAGTGCACGCAGCTATCTTCATAAAGCCAGTCCAGCGCTCCCTGGATACAGGTGTCAGCCAGGGCGCTGGTGGCGGCCATGGTCTCGTGCAGATCGGACCAGCCCAAGACGTCCCGCCAGATGATACGAAACTGGGTTTCATGGCGGAACCGACGCAGGGCACGGTGCAGCTCGGGCTCATCATCCACCTCTGCCAGATAGTCCTGCCATCGCTGCGCCACGAACTCCGGACTGACCACCTCTGAGAGAGGCCTCGCACTCAACATACGTTCCACTGCTCCGGGATGCCTGACGATGCCCTGTTGCAGGAAAACGCTTCGTGCCATGGCCTGCACAATGTCAGAGTCATTCAGCCCCTTCCAAGTGGCGACGCGGCCTTCGCGCTCAAGCTCGGACCAGGCCTCAGCAATATCGTCCTGCAAAAGTTCCGGAACGGCTTTCCAGGGCTCTGACATGATGCAAACCTCTGTCTCTGGGTTTAGTTTATCTTGCCTGATACTAAGGCGGTACGACGGCCTGATCAGCCGGCTTCGTTCTGGTCCACCAACAGAAGCTGGAACTGCCCGAGGCGCCGGTCCTCAAAAATGCCCTTTGGCTGATCTTCGAGACGCTGGCGCAACCAGGCAAGCTCCACGGCGCAGTTTGCGCTCTTTGCCAGCGGCTCAACGGCAGCAAGGGCATCCAGCACGTCCGCGACACCCTCCTCCTTCAGCCACAACAGACTGAGCGATTTCAAAAACCGCTCAAGGGGCGCTTTATCAGCAGCCAGTTGGGGACGGTGTAAACCAGCCCGGTAGTAGCCCTGCTCTGCTTTACTGATCAGGTTCAGGAAGACGGGCACATCCTGGGCCAGTTTGCTTGCCCAATATAATAGAGAAGCCTCGTCTCCTCCTTTCAGTTCAAGCTCAATTTCATGCAGCGGCCAGTCCGTGTCACTAGCGCGGATCACCCCCGCATCAAAAGCGCACTCGATGGAAGCTCTCCCGTCATCAAGCATGAGGGTACGGCGCCGGAAATTGGTTTCGAACACAGGCTCAAGCTCTGCAAGATTGACCCCCTCCCCAAGCGGTGTATCCGCCAGCAGGCCTATGTTCAGGTCACGCCCCAGTAGCGGCCACTCCCACTCCTGCCGGCGATGGGCACCATTGGAGAAGTCTCCCTGGGTTTTCAGGGTCTGTATGAAGCCGTCTCCGGTATCCCGAACCCGCAGCGCTGCTCGCTGCCGGTTCAGCTCAGCTTTGGGCGTATCATAGTACTGATTGACCAGCTCACGCGCCTCACCCGAGTTCGCGCAACTCTGGTTTTCAAACCAGCCATAGGCCTGCTCCAGACCGGCCGGCACCACCGTGAGTTTGATTTCCAGCTCCTGCGCCATGGGCGCTCCTTGAGAGAAGTACAGATAAGCATGTTAGCAGAACGGCTGGTGTATTGAGGAAGGCATAACGAACGGGTGTTGGAAGAAACCCGAAGCACATAAAAGCGGCACAATAAAAAACCGGCGGTCCGAGGACCGCCGGCTTGGCTACAACTTCAAGTCAGACTCAAGCCGTCATTAGAAGTAGTAAACAGCACCGATAGACGCGATGGAACGTTCATCGGATACGCCAATCGCATCAGCGGCGTCATCAACTGCACCATTCTCGTTGTACAGGTAAACATCATCACCACCACCCAGGTAGCCTTCGAAGTACACGTACATGTGGTCAGACAGGTTATGCAGGGCCTGGAAGGTGATGGTGTCACGCTCGAGGTCGCTGTTGTCAGCTTCCGCCATCTCGTATGACAGCGCAAAGGTGTTCGCGCCCAGCGTGTAGTAGCCAATCACACCGATGGTGTCAGACGAGTCGCTACGGGTGTGGTACTCGCCGGTCACACGGAAGTTATCCATGTCGTAGCTGGCACGCAGGCCATAGCTGTTTTCACTGTTGCCATCGCCGTTATCGTTGGAGTCCATGGCTACCGCCAGCTCCAGAGCGTCAACGGAGTAAATGGCTGCCAGCTGGAACGGGAAACGGCTGTCATCTACGCCCGGCTCGCCGTCACCGCGAACCTCAACCGCGGCCATCAACTTCAGGCCGCCGAAGCTGGGAGACATATACTGGACCAGATCGCCTTCGCCAGTGGTGTAGTCAGCGCCGATGTTCAGGATGGCTACTTCGTAGTATTGGGAAATCTCGTCAACCGCGCGCTCATAGGTAGAGTCGTCAGAACCGATCCAGATCTGGCCGAAGTTGTCGCCCTTGACACCGATGTAGGCTTCGTCGAGGCCGTCAATGCCATTGCTACGAGCTTTGTCGTCTGCGTTGATACCTTCCAGTTCCAGCTTGAAAAAGCCGGTAACGCCTGGGGCAAAGTCGTGCTCGTGGGAAACCCCCAGCGTGGTACCGTTATCGAAGTGCTCCAGAGTGCTCGGGCCGCCGTCGATGTCGTCGTAAGCGATTGCGTACTGGATGTTACCGTAAACTTGCGGCATGGAGTCCATGCGTGCAGCCAGTTCGTCTGCCCGAGAATCAGCGCTGGTAGCGGTAGCCTGGCCCATGGCGGTGCCAGAGAAAGCAACTGCAGCGATAGCCGTAGCGATCAGGGTCTTCTTCATTTTTGCGTCTTCCTATATGGAGTTAATTCAGGTTTTAGCGACGGGGTTGGCCCCGCTTTCTTAATGATCAGGCTTGTCATAGCGCCCGATTCTGGATCGGTAAAATGTCAGTTTCATGACATTTTGTAAATAATCAGAAAGTTCTCGGACCGGTTCCCTCTGCTCGACAGTTTCAGTCGTTTATCATGAACCTGTGCTACCAGGCTTGACCTTGAAAAATATCAAGGCAACGCAAGAGGTAACGCTATTTGATATTGTTCAATTACTTACATGCGCAACTTAAAGAAAGTAATGATGCGCTATTTTTATTACAACCTTCCGCTTTATGCAAACCTTTTTAGCAGAAGTTTTTGTCAGTTTTGTGACAGAGCCTACGATCACGTCATATTCTTCAGTCTGACCTTTCTGTTAATTAATCTTAGTACAAATACAGGGCCAATCCTGGTTAAACCATTACTTATCAATACGTTAAACCGGCCGTCATCCTGGGTCACCGGTAATGGACGGAGGCCGGGCGCCCCAAGGAAGTGCCCTCCTGCATTGGGCGCCCTAAGTTGGCGCAGACGTGGCTTCCAGCAGAAAGGTCACCGGGCCGTCATTGATCAAGGCCACTTTCATATCGGCGCCGAACCGGCCGATTCTGACTTTACCGCCACCCAATTGATCCCGGGCCTCTTGAGTAAAAAGTTCAAAAAGAGATCTGGCCTTGTCGGGCGGAGCGGCCGCCGAGAAGCCCGGTCGGGTGCCCGAGCCGGTGTCGGCAGCGAGGGTAAACTGGGGAACAACAAGTAGCTCGCCCTGCGTATCAAGCAGGCTGAGATTCATACGACCGGTAGGGTCGGGGAAAATACGGTAGGTAAGGATCTTGCGGCAAAGGGCTCGGACCTGGTCAGGCCCGTCATGACGCTCTATACCGAGGAGAAGAAGCAGTCCGGCCGATATATCGCCAATCAATTCGCCTTCAACGGTAACGCTGGCACTGCTTACACGTTGTACTAAGCCCTTCATTTACATCCCGTTTAGAAGACCAATCGTGCCCAGAAGAATAGCGCCTTGCTCCCGGCGTCGCAATGCTCATCCCGGGCCGACTCTCAGACCCGCCCTTCCAGCTGGTCCGCGAGCTCATCACAGGCTCGCATGAGGGTGTCAATAATGGCAGGCTCCGATGCGGAATGGCCAGCGTCACGGATAATCCTGAGGTCGGCCTCGGGCCAGACCTCACTCAAGGCCAGGGCGTTGTCCAGAGGACAGACCATGTCGTAGCGCCCGTGGGCAATAATGCCGGGAATACCCGCTAGCTGGCGGGCATTGCGCAGAATCTGGTCCGGCTCCAGGAAGGCATTATTCATGAAGTAGTGGCACTCGATACGCGCCAGGGCTATGGCCACATGGGGGTGGCCGAAATGCTCCACGACCCGGGGATTGGGATGGAGCGTTGCACAGCGGCCTTCCCAAATGGACCAGGCCTTGGCTGCCTGTATCTGCTCCAGCTCGTTGGAACTGGTCAGACGCCGATAATACGCCTCGACCAGAGCTCCACGCTCGGATTCAGGTATGGGCCCCAGGAAATCCTCCCAGTAGTCCGGAAACACGCGGTTGGCACCGTCCTGGTAAAACCAGTGAATATCTTTCGGACGACAGAGAAAAATACCCCGGAGAATCAACCCGAGAACCCGGTCCGGATGGGCCTGGGCATAGACGAGGCTCAGGGTCGAACCCCAACTGCCACCAAAGAGCACCCAACGCTCAACACCCAGCAGTTCCCGGACGCGCTCCATGTCTTCGACAAGCCGGGTGGTGGTGTTTCCCTCAAGTTCGGCCAAGGGTGTCGAGCGTCCGGCTCCACGCTGGTCCATCATAATGATCCGATAGCGTTCGGCATCAAAGAAGCGTCGATAATACTCCTCACAGCCTCCGCCAGGGCCACCGTGGACGACCAGTACCGGAAGGCCATCAGGGTTACCGCTCTCTTCTATATACAGATCGTGCGGCGGGTCCACCGCGAGCCGGTGGACAGCGTAGGGTTTCAGCTCCGGATAAAGGGTCAGCATTGCTCTTCCACTCTCAAAAGTTCAGTCCCGTGAATAGGCCGATCGCAACCAGCGATGCCGCTTTTGATTTGGGCATGACCATACCAGAAGCCAAGCATGCCAGCTCTGATACCGCAACTCCAGCCCGCCAGTAAAACTGCTCCCGGTCGCCGCCCCCTGTTTCGCACCGCCCTTTAGGCAGCAGCACGCCCATAAAAAAGGCGGCCATCTGGCCGCCTTTTTGAGCCTCAGGCTCAGGTTTTCTTGCTGGCGCGCTTGCGCTCGTTTTCCTTGAGAAACTTCTTGCGCAGACGGATCGATTTGGGCGTCACTTCAACCAGCTCGTCGTCGTCGATGAACTCCAGCGCCTGCTCCAGGGTGAACTTGACCGGAGGCACCAAGGCAATGACTTCATCCTTGCCGGAGGCGCGCATGTTGTCGAGTTTCTTGCCCTTGGTCGGGTTGAGCACCAGATCGTTGTCACGACTGTGGATACCACACAACTGGCCTTCATACACCTCCTGGCCGGGATCGAGGAACAGCTTGCCGCGGCTCTGGAGGGTTTCCAGAGAGTAGGTCAGAGCGGTACCAGTTGCCATGGAGACCAGCACGCCATTCTGGCGACTGGTGACGTCGCCGAGTTTGATCGGACCGTAATGGCTGAATGTCGAGGTCAGAATGCCGGTGCCTGAGGTCATGGTCAGGAAGGTATTTCGGAATCCAATCAGGCCACGGGCCGGAATGGTGTATTCCAGGCGCATACGGCCCTTGCCATCCGGCACCATATTGGTCAGATCGCCCTTGCGAAGGCCCATCTGGTCCATGGTGGCACCCTGGTGCTGCTCCTCGATGTCAACGATGACATTCTCATAGGGCTCCTGCTTCACACCGTCGACCTCGCGGATGACCACTTCGGGTCGGCCAACGGCCAGCTCGAAGTTTTCGCGCCGCATGTTCTCGATAAGAACCGACAGATGCAGCTCACCGCGACCAGACACCTTGAACTTGTCGGCCGACTCGCCTTCTTCGACGCGCAGGGCTACGTTGTGCAGCAGCTCCTTTTCCAGCCGCTCCCTGATGTTGCGACTGGTAACGAATTTGCCTTCCCTGCCCGCAAACGGTGAGTCGTTCACCTGGAAGGTCATGGAAACAGTGGGTTCGTCAACAGTCAGCGGCGGAAGCGCCTCTACGTGAGCGGGATCGCACAGGGTGTCGGAGATGAACAGCTCGTCCATGCCGCTGACGCAGATAATGTCACCGGCCTGGGCCTCATCCACTTCGACCCGGTGCAGACCGGAGTGCCCCATGATTTTGAGGATGCGCCCGTTACGCTTCTTGCCATTGGCACCAATAGCGGTTACCGGCGAATTGGTCTTGATTCTGCCCCGCGCGATGCGACCGATACCGATGACACCCAGGAAGCTGTTGTAGTCCAGCTGGGAAATCTGCATCTGGAATGGCCCGTCCATATCGACGTTCGGCGCAGGCACATGATCAACGATCGCCTGGAACACGGCATCCATATTATCGGCCAGGTTTTCGTGGTCCAAGCCTGCAATGCCGTTGAGGGCACTGGCGAATACAATCGGGAAGTCCAGCTGCTCGTCGGTGGCGCCCAGGTTATCGAACAGGTCGAACACTTGATCCACCACCCAGTCCGGGCGCGCGCCAGGACGGTCGATCTTGTTTACCACGACGATCGGACGCAGTCCGGCATCGAATGCCTTCTGGGTCACAAAACGGGTCTGCGGCATGGGGCCGTCGATGGAATCGACCACCAGCAACACGCAGTCAACCATGCTCATCACCCGTTCGACTTCACCACCGAAGTCGGCGTGGCCCGGGGTATCGACGATGTTGATGTCGTAGTCTTTCCACTTCAGTGCCGTGTTTTTGGCAAGAATGGTAATGCCACGCTCTTTTTCCTGATCATTGGAATCCATAACGCGCTCACTCTCGAGCTCCTTACGATCCAGCGTTCCGGATTGACGCAGCAATTTGTCCACAAGCGTGGTCTTGCCATGGTCAACGTGGGCAATAATGGCGATATTACGAAGTTTCTCAATCACAACGGTATCCTGCGGCATGCATGAGGACCTGAGAGGATCGTCTGGTCGCAGTCTTGCTGCCACGCGCATGCCATCTCAAATCTGATAAAGGGTCCGACGGCTGACGTACTTGGAACATGTACAGGCCGATCCGGGCCGCGCAGTATATAGGAAACTCGCGCCCGTAACTATGTAGGGATATGCCGATGTATTAGTGGATGGTACAGTCTACTGATTTATTCCAGTGCGCTTGGCGTCCAGGCCCCGTTCTTTTTACCCTTGATCATTATGCACAGAATCCACACTGCATCATTTTTGGGCACTGAACACCTGTTTGCACACTATTAGTGCAGGTAATCCTTCAGCCAGCAGTCCTTGCGTAGCGCCTGCGGTTTCACAAAGGCGCGAATCACGCTTCACTGCGCTCTTCTGGAGCATTTGCACCGAAATTGGCAAGCGGATTGCTTAAACCTACTCAGCCGAATTTACAGGCAAGCAGAAGAGGCTTTTGCTAAGCTGCCCCAACCTGAGAAACAGGTCGGATGTCGGAGCCAAGCCTACGCCTGGGCACAACACCGATCCGGCACGACGAACACAGAACTCTCCCGCCCGGCGGGCAACATACGGAGTATGCACAATGTCAAAGACGATTGATCTGATCAAAGAACACGAAGTCAAGTGGATCGATATGCGGTTCACCGACAGCCGTGGTAAAGAGCAGCACGTGACCATTCCCGCCACCGAAGCG
This sequence comes from Marinobacter salicampi, assembly GCF_011074795.1. Classification (GTDB taxonomy): domain Bacteria; phylum Pseudomonadota; class Gammaproteobacteria; order Pseudomonadales; family Oleiphilaceae; genus Marinobacter; species Marinobacter salicampi. Next base: position 43,089 of record NZ_JAAMPF010000022.1, on the reverse strand, counting down.
GATGAGGACTTCTTTGCTGACGGCAAGATGTTCGACGGCTCCTCCATTGCCGGCTGGAAAGGCATCAACGAATCCGACATGATTCTTATGCCCGACGACAGCAGCTCGGTTATTGACCCGTTTACCGAAGAGACGACCGTCAACATTACCTGCGACATCGTTGAACCCACCACCATGCAGGGCTACGAGCGCGACCCCCGCTCGGTTGCCCGTCGTGCGGAAGACTACCTGAAGTCTACCGGCCTGGCCGATGGCGCCCTGTTTGGCCCTGAGCCCGAGTTCTTCGTATTTGACTCAGCGCGCTGGAAGATCGACATGCAGGGCGCGATGTACTCCCTGCACTCGGAAGAAGCAGCCTGGGTTTCCGGTGAAGAGTTCGACCGTAACAACATCGGCCACCGTCCCGGCGTCAAAGGCGGCTATTTCCCGGTGCCGCCGGTCGACAGCCTGCATGACCTGCGTGGCGCCATGTGTGCGGCCATGGAATCCATGGGTCTGGAAATCGAAGTACACCACCACGAAGTCGGTACGGCCGGCCAGTGTGAAATCGGTGTCGGCGCCAACACCCTGGTGAAGAAAGCTGACGAGGTACAGATCCTCAAGTACTGCGTGCACAACGTCGCGCACGCCTACGGCAAAACCGCCACCTTCATGCCCAAGCCAGTGGTTGGCGATAATGGCTCCGGCATGCACGTACACATGTCCCTGAACAAGGACGGCACCAACCTGTTCGCAGGCGACGGCTACGCCGGCCTGAGTGAAATGGCCATTTACTACATTGGCGGCATTATCAAGCACGCGAGGAGCCTCAACGCCTTTACCAACGCGTCCACCAACAGCTACAAGCGCCTGGTGCCAGGCTTTGAAGCACCGGTCATGCTAGCCTACTCTGCCCGCAACCGGTCAGCGTCGATTCGTATACCTTACGTCAACAGCCCGAAAGGCCGTCGTATCGAGGTGCGCTTCCCTGACCCGTCCTGCAACCCTTATCTGGCCTTTGCAGCCCTGCTGATGGCTGGCCTCGACGGCATCCAGAACAAGATCCACCCTGGCGATGCCATGGACAAGGACCTGTACGACCTGCCGAAGGAAGAAGCCCTGAACATTCCCACTGTGGCAGAAACCTTCCAGGAAGCTCTGGACACCCTGGAAGCGGACCACGAGTTCCTGACCCGTGGCGGCGTCTTCACCGAAGACATGATTGCAGGCTACATCGACCTGAAACGCGGTGAAGTCCAGCGCCTGAATATGACCACTCACCCGGTCGAGTTCGAGCTGTATTACTCGGTATAACGCTATCCGGGGCCTTGCCCCGCTGCAGCCTGACCGGCTGTAACAGCTACCGAGCAAAGCCCCGCCACTGGCGGGGCTTTTTTGTGGGTCAATGAACGTACCCTTCTTTAACGGTCTGTAACCAGGTAACTGCGTCGCCGACATTGCATTGCCCCGAGGCTGTGCCGATAATCAGACTACAGTTCCTGCATAGGTGTAGATAATGGACATAACGGGCAGAGTTCTAACAACCTGGCTTCTGATCACCCTGGCCCTCCCGGTCTCGGCGGAGGTTTATCGTCATGTCGATTCCGATGGCAGTGTTACGTTTTCCGATGAACCCCGCCACGGAGCAGAGGAGGTAGAGGTCAAGCCGGTCACCACCATTACCTTACCTAAAATGAAGGACGTAGTTGCCGATGAGGAACGCGGGGCGAATCAACGTAGTCGCCAGACGGATGACCCAAGCCCCTACGAGACCATACGGTTCACCAGCCCGGGAAACAATGAGGCGTTTCATAGTGGCAGCGGCGACATTGAGTTCAGTGTAACCAGTAGCCCTGCCCTGCGTCAGGGTCACAAGTACGAAGTCTCTCTGGATGGCCAGATTGTCGGCCAGTCTGCCGGAGGCAGTGTCTCGGTCCAGAATGTTTTCCGGGGCACCCACGAAGCCTCGGTAGCGGTAGTGGATAGCGAAGGGCGACCCATACAGAAAGGTGAAAGTATCACGTTCACCATTCACCGGCCCTCGGTGCTGAACTGACTCCACCCGCAAACCCGCCTCAAATCTAAAGCGCACTATTTTGGTGCGCGAGCACCATAAACGCGCCATACTCTGGTCAACCAGAGGGCGCGTCCTGTCCCAAAACAACCTTAGGCCTGCCAGCTGCCCACTGGCGGGGCTCGGCAACACCACTCCAGGCCGCCATTCGCCCACTGAAAGCGCATTGATCTGTCCGGATGAGTGTTTCGACTCATTCTGGTTCGCTTTTTGCATCGCAGGCAGATAGACAAGGGAGAAGCGCATGGCTCAACAGTCGGTACAGGCAGGGTACAAACACATATTGGATAATCTGGCCACGGCCGTCCTTGTGCTTAGCCCGACCTTGCAGGTCCGGTACCTGAACCCGGCTGCCGAAAGTCTGCTGGAAACAAGCCTGACCCGAATCCAGCACTCGCCTGTGCTAGGGCTCTTCGCCAACTCTGATCACGCGCTAGACACCCTGCAGGCAGCCGCAAGCAATGGTCAGTCTTATACCAAGCGGGAAGCCGAGTTCACGCTGATTACCGGAGCCCGGTTCACTGTGGACTATTCCGTGTCGCCGATCGGGCTGGAGCCAACGGACCTGCTCCTTGAGATCCAGCCCCGGGACCGGTTGCTCCGTATCAGTCGGGAGGAAGATCTTATCTCCCAGCAGGAAACCACACGCATCCTGGTGCGGGGCATGGCCCATGAAATAAAGAACCCGTTGGGGGGTATTCGTGGCGCTGCCCAGTTGCTGGACCGGGAACTGACCGGGGAAGGCCAGCGGGAGTACACGCGGGTTATCATTGACGAGGCCGACCGCTTGCGGGGCCTCGTTGACCGTATGCTGGGACCCAACCGCGCCATGCGCATGGCACCCACCAACATTCATGAGGTACTGGAACGGGTACGGACGTTATTGGAAGCCGAAAGCCGGGGCGAGCTGCGTTTCGAGCGCGATTATGACCCCAGCCTGCCCGAATTCGCCGGCGATAAGGAACAGCTGATTCAGGCCTTTCTCAACATTGCCCGCAACGCCATGGAGGCGGCCTTCGAAAACACCAGGGATGCCCGCCCGAGCGAGCCGCCCAACATTATTTTCCGTACCCGGGCGCTGCGCCAGTTCACCATCGGTCACCGCCGTTACCGGCTTGTGTGTCGGGTTGATGTTATCGACAACGGCCCCGGCATACCCCCAGAGCTGCTGCAGAATGTGTTTTACCCCATGATCAGCGGACGTGCCAACGGCACCGGCCTGGGGCTATCCATCACCCAAAGCATTATCGGCCAACACCACGGGTTGGTGGAATGCGAAAGCGAGCCCGGGTGCACCAACTTCATTATTTTCCTGCCTTTGGAGGACGCCCAATGACCCAACCGGCCAATGTCTGGATCATCGATGACGACCGCAGCATCCGCTGGGTACTCGAACGTGCGCTGACCCAGGCAGGCATGCAGCCGCGGACCTTCGAGAGCGGCGAAAGCATACTGATGCGCCTTGATCATGAGCAGCCGGAAGCCATCATCAGTGATATCCGGATGCCCGGAATCGATGGCATCGCCTTGCTTGCCGGCATCGTTGAAGCTCACCCTGATCTTCCGGTCATCATCATGACGGCGCACTCAGACCTGGAAAGCGCCGTCATCAGTTATCAGACCGGTGCTTTCGAATATCTGCCCAAGCCTTTCGATGTGGACGACGCTGTGGCCCTTGCCAAGCGCGCCGTGGCCCACAGCCATGAGCGCCGGGCGATCTCTGAGCCCATTCCGGATACCAGCCAGCGCAACACCGAAATCATTGGTGAAGCACCGGCGATGCAGGAGGTGTTCCGGGCCATCGGTCGTCTGGCACACTCCAATATCACCGTACTGATCAACGGCGAAAGCGGCACGGGCAAGGAGCTGGTGGCCCAGGCGCTGCATAACCACAGCCCCAGAGCGAAACACCCTTTTATTGCCCTGAATATGGCGGCCATCCCCAAGGACCTGATCGAGTCAGAACTGTTCGGTCATGAGAAAGGCGCCTTCACCGGCGCAGCGGCGGCTCGCCAGGGCCGTTTTGAGCAGGCCAACGGTGGCACCCTGTTCCTGGATGAGATCGGCGACATGCCGGCCGACACCCAGACCCGGCTGCTAAGGGTTCTGGCGGATGGGGAGTTCTATCGTGTCGGGGGCACCACGCCCATCAAGGTGGATGTGCGCATCATTGCCGCGACACACCAGGACCTCGAAAAACTGGTTCAGGCTGGTACCTTTCGGGAGGACCTGTTCCATCGACTGAATGTCATCCGTGTGCATCTGCCCAAGCTGGCCGAGCGCCGGGAAGACATACCCAGGCTGATGCAGCACTTTCTGAAGCAGGCGGCAAAGGAGCTTGCGGTCGAGCCCAAGCTTTTGCGGTCGGATGCCGAGGAATACCTCACCACCCTGCCCTGGCCCGGCAACGTACGCCAGTTGGAGAATACCTGCCGGTGGCTGACAGTGATGGCCAGCGGTCGCGACATCCATGTGGACGACCTTCCCCCGGAGCTGCTGCACCAGGCGGACGCATCCCCGGTTGGCCATACCTGGCAGGAAGGTTTGCAGAGCTGGGCCGAGCAGGAACTGAAGCGGGGCAAGAAAGGCATTCTGGACACCGCGGTGCCCGAGTTCGAGCGCATCATGATCGACTCGGCGCTCAAACATACCAGTGGCCGGCGCAGAGATGCCTCCATTCTGCTGGGCTGGGGCCGCAATACGCTGACCCGCAAGATCAATGAGCTCGGGATAGACAACGTGGACGAGGGCTGAAAGGCAGACGGGCAGCTGAGCACTGTCCGCCCTATTCCGAACTCAGCGCTCGCGCCAGTCGATAACACGGTCATGGCCCCGGTAGACCCCGAAGGTGGCCAGGGCGGAGGGGTTTTCCAGGGTTGCCGAGCCGTTCCAGAAATCCTTGAGCCAATCATCTACGTCCATAACCAGGGTATCGGTGCCTTGGGTGCCGCTTGGCTCAAGTACCAGCGGACCGCCAATGCCTCCTGCGACAGAACCTGCCCCTGCCTCCAGGCTGTGGTGATCATTGCTTCCGGTAATGTCAGTGGTCGACCAGCCGGTGCATCCATTGTCTACCGTATTCAGCTCGAAGCGCCCGCCGTTCCAGTATTCCACCTGAAGAGGCATCTCCAGAGCCGGAATGTTCTCCGGACCAAACACATTCTGCATGGCCAGGCGACCGTAACGCATCTCGAACGAACTCTGGGGCGACAGGACCCGGGGCAGGCCAATACCCGCAACACCGTCAGCATCCTGGATATTGTCGATGCTCAGGGTCAGGTCGGGGGTGAAAGGCGCCAGACGTGTTGACTCAAGCTTGTCGTAGGCGACTTTATCCGCCTGCGAAAATCCATAACTGAGCACTCCTGGACCGACCTCAAGCAGAGTCGCCGGAGCACTGACGTAGGTGACCGGCACGAGGTCCGAGCCATCGGAGAGCAGCTGGGCGTCATCCCTGGTGGGCAGTGTCCTCGAGACTCCGATTGCGGCCAGTTTCCGGAAGTCTTCATGGGTATAGTTTGTGGTGATGCTGCCATCGCGATTCAGGGCGCGAATCTGAACATCGGGCGCCAGGGACCAGCCCATGGCCTCCCCGGTATAGCTGAACGCCGTGCCAGCATCGCAAGTTGCAGCAAGAATGCCGTCGATTGTGGCCGCCGGACCAATATCGAAAAAAGCCGGGGTAAAGCGTCCTACCGCGTCACTCTGGCCCTTTGGAAGACTGCTGCCCAGATAGGGTTGCCCAGCTGGAACCTCCAGTGCGAACACACCGACTTCCGATACATCCTGGCTGAAAGCCACGACTCCCGCATCGGCTGCGGTCATTTCCACCGCCGTCACACCAAGCGCACCAGCCGCTCCCCCGATCGGTTCTACCAGTTCGTGGCCGAGAGTCAGTGAGGTTATCCGAAAATTCCGGGTAATACCGTTTCCGGTACAGAACTGCGCGCCCGACTCATCGGGTGTTTCCCAGGCCACAGCCCGTATGGATACATCAAAGGGATCTCCGGCCGCGGTTAGAACAGAGCATTCGCTTTGAGTTCCGGTACAGGCTGCCGCGGCTTCCGTAGCTTCAATACAGAAGCCGGCGGGAACACTCACGAAAAGATCGGCTCCCGGCATGGTCAGACCTTCATCTTCCGTGGCTGACGTACCGGAATACAGTGCCTCGATCTGCATCTGACCGGCCTCGGGATAATGAACTTCAATCTCGGCAACACCTGATGAATTGAAACTGAGGGGTAAGGCGGTAGCTGCCGCCGGGGACTGGCCCACCTCGGAGCCCGAGACTGACACGGAGGGCATGGCAGAAAGCCCACCGCCGCCGGGTTCCACAAATGTCGACCAGAAGCTGACATCGCGGGTCACGTCGGCAAAAGCCGGTACGCAGGCCTGGCTGGCGTCGTCCTGTCGTACGGCACTGACCTGTATGCTGCCGGATGTCCTGTTCGCCACCAGGTCTGGAACATCAAAGCTGAGGCCGGCGGCGTGGAAGGTCAGGTTACAGTTGGCGGCACTCAGGCCGCTGCCACCCACCTGACAGAGCGTGGTGGACTGTGGTCTGGTCGAGGGCTGTGAGCCGACCACATCCAGAACCACGGTTTCAGCGGTGGTATGGCGCAACATGGCGGTGGTTGTAACACCCTCGGTGATAGTCACGGTGTCGCCGCCAACCCAGCCTGACGGGCTCATGGTCGCTGACACAGGGTCGGTGAACAGCGTGCTGCAATCGGCGTCGGCACAGGCCCGAATGGTCACAGCCTCAGGCTGACAGGTCAAAGCAGTACCATCGTGGACGATTTCAAAATGGTCTACCTGGGCGCCCACGGGGTTGAGCTTCTGGGCGCATAATTGCACGTTGTCCAACTCGTGGATGTTATTCGAACCGCCTGTTGAACCGGTCAGGGATAACAGGAAGCTCTCGGGTACTGCTGGCTGCCCCGGCTGGGCGACGGCATCGAAGGGCGCTACCAGGGTCTGATAAGCGGTTCCGGTAGCCGTCAGATCACGTTCCACTGAGACCAGCGCCTGGTTGCTCAATCGCGAATCTACTGTGATCCGGTAACGATGTGGCGCCGGGTTGGCTATGTTGGGTTGGTCAATCCCGGGAGTCAACGAATTGGTGCCCGCGAGGTAGCGGTATTGGGGTGCCGCTCCACGAATCGCTACGGCGTCGCGGCGGAACCCCGGTCCCCCGATTCTGCCTTCATTCGAGTTGGAAAAATTACCATATTCGTCCAACCCAATGCCAAGCCATCCTCCAGCAAAGCCAGGGTCACCATTGTTTCGTTGAGCGTATCCGAGGGAACCACCATAGCTACCCGGTTGTGGGGTCACCGCCGCATCGGATAGCGCAATGGCCAAGCCATCTGCTCCGTTTCCGCCATAGGCGAAATAATTGAATTCAAGGATAATCAGATTATCTGCGGCCGGAATTTCCCGTTGCATAGTGGCGGCTGTGGCCTGATTACTTACAGCCTCGGTCATGCGCATACGGCCATTGGACGCGACCCCCGGGGTAAAATTGCCGCGCGAGACAGAGGTCACCCAATTATCTGGGTCTAACGTATTGACGGAAAAACTATCCTGAAAGCAGGTAAGCGCGCTGGGATCAATAACAATGATGACTATGTCGTCGCCTTGATCGTCTTCCCAACCCGTGGCGCAACCCCAGAACCGGAGGTTTCGACAGTACTCCGAGGTATAGCTCACCGTGTAGGTCCCGGCGGTTGAATAGCTGAACGTTCGACCAAACGACGGAACTGAGCAGGGGCTGCTTGCAAACACCTGTTCTTCAGGTTCACCCGCGTTAGACCAGCTGTCCCGCCAGACGGAATTACCACCTTGGACGTTCGAACACTCAGTAGCTGTGACTTCAAACGCGACCGTGTCACCCACGTTTACGGTCACCGGACCCACCGGGTCGCCGTTCCCCGACAGAATGACGACCCCTGCCGCCGGGGCCGACGCCAACGACAAAAGAACAATCCACAAACGCAAATAACCAGGAGTCACCTAACTCTCACCTCCAAGGTTCGCTCAGCCAGGTCCGATCCCGATCCGCAGCGCCCCGTGCTTGTTATGTTAAATACCGTTTCCGGATCGCTGTTGCCCTCGATGTCTGCCTGTACAGAGCTGCAGCTGAGCAGGGCCTGACAGCCATTGAGTCCACTGACGCTGAATATTTTTGGTGAACTGACTGCGCTGCAACTTGCTCCCGACAAGGCTTCGGCAACACCCGCCTGGGCGCCGCTCTCCGCCGCGAAAAATGCTCGTTGGGACTGGATCTGAAGGCTGACGGCTCCGGCTGAGCTCTGCTGCAGCTGCGCCATGCCGGCCACGAGCAAAGCCAGTACCGTAATAATGAACAGCGCAAGCGGAAGCCCTGCTCCGCGCTGATGGCCAGGGGATCGGTCAGGGTACATTACGAATTTGCACCTCCTGGCGGACAGTCATGGATTCGCCAGAATCCGTGTCTTCAAGCACCAACGTAAAGGCCACTACAGCGCCCCGCTGCAGGGTCGGAGGCGTCACCTCAAAGTTGAGCGAGCCGGTCTGCAATGTGGCCGCCAGCACTTCACGGTTGGGCATCGCAGCGGGCAAGCTGGTCCCGATGCTGTTCTGGATACCGTAATTGGCATACTGATACAGGAACCGGCCGGACTGGCAGAAGGTGACCGGATCGGTGACCACATAAAACCGCTTTTCCGGCGAGTTGGTATTGAACCGGTGAGTAGCGCCACCGTCGAAGGTGACTGTGACCAGCGATGTCCCGCCGGGCATGGTTGCGGGTGGCGAAATCGGCCCGGGGCTGGACGGGGTGTAAAGATCGCCGCCATAGCCATACACCACGACACGACCACTGGCGGCCAAGCCACCTGCCAGTGGCACGGCCTCGAAAGACACAGGATTGCCACCCCGGGGAAGATCAAGATAGTTCGATGCCGCCACCGTGGGCATCCACTCGATGCAGGACCCGTTGGTCCTGACTGATGTGGGCAGGGCTTCCCGCAGGGCCCGGCTGATCCGCTCACTGATGACCACGCCCGCCAGCGCGCGTTGCTGCCGGGCACTGGTGTCGATGGCACCGCTCGTTGAAAGCGCTACGAACCGAACCGAAACGGTGGCGACGATGGCCAGCAGAACGATCACGATGATCAGCTCGACCAGGGTAAACCCGTTGCGCGGGGCCATCAGAAGTTGGCCTTGTAGGCAGAAAAAATGAAGCTCTGGTCACCTGGCGCCGTGATTATCAGGTGTATGCGTTTGCCGTCGTCATTGGCAAGCCCGATTTCGCTGCCGGCACAGGTTACGGCAACCGTGACACTGAAGCCGTTGTAGCCGGTCAGAGGCCCGTCTGCTCCTGCAGGAGGAGTGTCAGACAGGCCGTCGTAGTCATCAACATCATTGAAGGTGGCCCGGGATTCACCGGAATCAGGACCTATAACGCAAAGATCGCTGGTCTGTTTCGGTACGCCACCCTGGGGTGTGTTGTGGTTGTATTTCCTGGTAATGATTTCGTCCATGTAGAGCTGGGCCAGCTCCACCGCACGGGTCTGGTTCAGGGGGTCGGCGCTGCGACCGGCAATCATGGCAAAGGCTCCTACCACCCCAGCAATGGCGATACTGATGATGACAATGGTCATGACCAGTTCCACCAGCGTGGCGCCTGACTGGCCTGAAGGCACCGGGCGCTTCATGGCTGACAGCTCCCAGCGTAAACAGACCCAAGGGAGCTCAGGCAAAGGGTAAAGGTGCTGTCACCGCTAAAGGTCAGCTGGGCGTTGCCGCCAATGTTCGGAGCCCCATCAGCGCCAAACACAATAGGAAAAGAGGCGCCGGCCACAGAGAAACTGGTACCGGCGCGGGGGATACTGAACTCCTGCACGGTCGTACCCCCGTTCTGGATGCGGAACATGAAGTCTTCCGCTCCCTGAACAACATCAAGCTGGCTGGCACCGTTACCCGCCAGTCCCGCCTGTTGGGCAAGCAGTACCGACGAGGCCAGCTGCTGGGTGGCCAGCAGCGGGGAGAAGGCGGAGCGGCCGGCAAACAGGCCAATACCCAGAACGGAGAGTACTCCAATCAGGATAATGACCATGACCAGCTCGACCAGGGTGAACCCCGATGATCTCGGGGCGATCTCTGTTCTCATGCCCCTCTCCCGGACTTCCGGCTGTTCATTCAAGGTAGGTCGGGTTAGCGCTAGCGTAACCCGACGCAAAGTGTATGGGCATCAAGCATGTCGGATTGTGCTGTGCTAATCCGACCTACATGGCTTGGCCCTGTTTATGAGCCTGCAGAGGTACCATCGCAAGCCGTGGCACTATCCATGGTTATCACTGCCGAAACGACCGGAGGCGTGTCAGCGTCAGTGGAATCAGTGAAAATGAAACATGGGTCTCCTGAAGCTGGAGAGTCAATTGTGACAATGTATGGCGAAGCAGTGCCTAGAATGTTGAAGTCTTCCAACTGTGCGGCGGCCTCAAGAGCACTTCCCGCAAGATAACCATTGATTGTCGCCACCGAAGTATTACCCTCCAATGTAACGGTGCCTGTAGCTCCGGTTGCATTAGTCGCGAGAGCTGTGGAACGAACAATGCCCGATGCAGACTTGACACTTCCCCTCGCAGCCTCAACGGTGGCAATCTCAGCCTCGCCACTCAAATCGGCAAACCGCGGCAAAGCAAACGCCGCCAGAATCCCCAAAATCACAATCACCATAACCAGTTCGATCAGGGTGAAGCCTTTGTTTTTTCTTGTTGCCATCTGATTCATTGCGCTCATTGCATTCATGGTTCTACTCCGTTTTAACGTTTTATTTAGTTGAGTTTTATTTAGTTGATTTTGATCAGTTGATGTCGGTTGTTACTTCACCTGTATCAGCGTCGTAACCGATGGTGCTGCCTTGGCCATCCAGCTGATAGGTGAACACACAGTCATCGCCCGGCTCGTTGCCATCGGCGTCGCCCTGCACAGTAACCACGTAGTCCGGGGTAGTGCCATTAACGCTGGGCGCATTGGCTTGCATCACGCCCTGCCAAACCTGTATGCAGCGGCCTGCGTTCAGATCGGCGTTGTTGTTGTCAGCGGTTGTGGAGGTTGGCCAGCCATCAGCACTAACGTCGACCTGATCGTTGCCGAATCCCTGCACATTGTCCGCAGCCGCAGTAAGCCCGTTAGACACCCATTGGGTCTTGGCCAGGGCCACACCGGCACTCAACGCACCCGCAGTCGCCCTGATGGTGGACTGGTGGGCCTGTTCCGAAAGCTGCGCGAAGCGTGGCAATGCGAAGGCGGCGAGTATGCCGAGGATGGCGATCACCACCACCAGCTCGATCAGGGTGAAACCCCTGTGTTTGTTTTTCTGGTTGTACTGCATCATTTACTAACCTCGTCCGGGTTCATTCGTTTTCCCTGTTATTTGCGGCACTGCTGGCACCTGGGCCGCCGCCTCTCCATTCAGCTCAACAGGGCCCAGCGTGAGACCTGTGAGTGGTTCGCTGTGGTCCCGGAGGCCGTTGCCGTTCCGGTCCACGAATTCTGTTGTTACCTGCCAGGCCAGGGATTCACCCGGACGGGCTTGCCGTCCTTTAAGGGTTATCGGCTGCCTCGGCGTAAAAATTAGCCAGCCCTGGGCTGAGCTTTTTTCCATAGCACTTTCGCTGACCTGTTCTGAACTAACCATTCCCTTAGCCGGAGATTGAAAACACCAGTCACCTGGCTCTGGCCTGATTCCTTTACAAGAGCCCTTATAAACCGACCATCGGTGGTCAAGCAGTTCGAAGGGGTTGATGCCCTCGTAGTCCTTCAGTTGCGCGGAACGATCCAGCCTGACCTCGGCCCCCTTGACCACCAGCGCGGAACCCAGCTGGCTGAGGATCATATTGGCCGACAGCTCATTGGCCCGGTCGATTTCCCGCTCCAGTGACGACAGCAGAAACCACACCAGTCCTGCCACCAGGCAGGCGACGAACCAGAACCGGAAGCTCCGGGAAACCTCAGCCCCATGGCCACCCACAGGCAGCGAAGAGGCCCCCATTCAGCCTCGACCCATGGCTGCCGCGCCCAGGTCCCATATGGGCAGGAACACACCCAGCGCAAGAATCAGCACCAGGACGCCCATGGCCACAATCAGAATGGGCTCGATCGACTCCGCCAGTCGCTTGAGGCCGTAATCCACGTCCTCATCATAAAAATCCGCCACGTTGATCAGCATCTCGTCCACGGAGCCGGTCTCCTCCCCGACGGCGATCATCTGCAGGATCAGCGGCGTGAACAGGCTGCTGGCACGGGCCGTTCGCAAGAGGCTCTCGCCCCGCTCGATACCCTGACGCATCTCCCGCATGTGGCTCGCCATCCAGGCGTTGTCGGTAGCATCCGCAACTACGGTCAGGGCATTGGTGACGGGCATGCCGGCTGACAGCATGCTGGCGAAGTTCCGGGCGAAGCGGCTGAGCATGATCAGCTCCAGCAATGGGCCGATAAGCGGCATCCTGAGTTTGTACCTGTCCCAGGTCAGGCGGCCGGATTCAGTGGCCTTCCACTGCCGCAGCAGCAGGGCGCAGGCAACCATAACGAACACGACAATGAACCAGAAATTGATCAGGAAGTTCGAGGTGCCAACCAGTACCTGGGTCAGAAACGGCAGGTCCGCCCCGAGCTTGGCAAAGACCGAGGCAAACTTGGGGATAACCAGGAAGTTCACCACCATCAAGGCCGCCAGCAGAGCCACCACCACAAAGGTAGGATAGCGCAGGGCCTGTTTCATACGGCGCTTGGTGTCCCGTTCCAGTTCCAGGATTTCACCCAGGCGCTTGAAGGCATCATCCAGCTGGCCAGTGTTCTCCCCTACATGGATCATGGCCACGAACAGTTCGGAGAAAACCTTGGGGTGGGCCTGCATGGCGGTGGCCATGGTGACGCCGCCTTCCAGCCGGTCGGTAATATCGTCAAGCACCTCAGCCATCACCGGAGAACGGGACGTGTCGGCCAGGCCCCGCATGGTTCGTATCAGCGGAATGCCGGCCCGGGTGAGCGCATGCATCTGGCGACAGAACACCAGCAGTTCGTCCAGTGTAATGCGCCGTCTGAAAATCGGCAGATTGGCCAGGTTGAAGCTGGCACCGGCGGATACCGGTTTTTCATGGATCTGCAGCGGGGTAATGCCCCGACGCATCAGTTCGGTGGCCGCCGCATCCACATTAGCAGCCTGGATAGCGCCCTGCTGGGGCCCGCCCCGATTGTCCTTGCCGCGATAGGTGAATTCCATGGTTAGCCCACCGTCCTGAACACGAGCCGTATCATTCGGCCAACTCCTCAATGGTGGGCACAGATACTTCGGCCGCAAAGTCGCTTTCCGACATGGTGGTTACCCGGGCCACCTCCTGCAGGGTGGTCACCCCTTCAATGGCATAATCCATGGCCCCTTGCCCCAGCGGCCGGTAAAGCTCGCTTGTACGGGCGGCCTTGCTGAAGCCAGCCACATCCTGCCGGCGCAGGGCGTCGAGCATGGGCTCGTCCAGCACCAGCATCTCGTAGACCCCGATTCGGCCCTTGTAGCCGGTGTTACTGCACTGATAGCAGCCCTTGCCCTTCACGAAACCGGTTGCGATATCCAATGGATCCCGGTGGAAGGTGTCGAGCCAGATTTTTTCCTGTTCCGTGGGTTCGTAAGCCACCTTGCAGTTGACACAAATCCGGCGAATGAGGCGCTGGGCAACCACACCAAGCAACGAGCTGGCCACCAGGAAAGGCTGGGCGCCCATGTCAATCAGGCGCATGGCACTGCTTATGGCATCGTTGGTATGGAGCGTTGAAAGTACCAGGTGACCGGTCATGGCCGCCCGCAAACCGATCTCAACGGTTTCACGGTCGCGCATCTCGCCCACCAGCATCACGTCCGGGTCCTGGCGCAGGCCAGCGCGCAGGACGGTGGCAAACTCAAGCCCGATCTTCGGATTGACCTGCACCTGGGTAATACGGGGCAGCCGGTACTCCACCGGGTCCTCGGCGGTGATGATCTTGACTTCGGGCCGGTTCAGTTCGGTCAGTGCACCGTAAAGAGTGGTTGTCTTGCCGCTACCCGTAGGGCCGGTGACCAGTATCATGCCGTGGGGTTTGTGGATCAGCTGTCGGAAGCGTTCCAGCAGGGCCGGCGGCATGCCGGTGCCGGAAAGATCGAGGGTGCCTTCGGACTGGTCGAGCAGGCGCATGACCACCGACTCGCCATACTGGACGGGCATGGTAGAGACCCGCACATCGATACTGCGGCCCTTGACCCGGATGTTGAAACGGCCGTCCTGGGGCAGCCGCTTCTCAGATATGTTCAAGCCCGCCATCAACTTCAGGCGCAGGACCAGGGCGGAGTTGACCCGCTTTTCCTTCATCACCTGTTCCTGGAGAACACCGTCAACCCGCTGGCGGATACGCACCACGCTTTCGTCAGGCTCGATGTGAATATCCGAACTGCGGGCCTGGACAGCGTCCTCGAACAGCGTCTGAAGCAGTTTCACCACGGGCGCCTCGGCGCTCTCGGATTCCGCAGAAAGATCCGCCAGGTCAAAGGCATCGTCCCCCAGCTCGTCTTCCAGTTCTTCCGCCAGGGAGGCAATTTCATCGGTGCGCCGGTAGACCAGGTCAAGGGTGGTCAGCAGCTCGCTTTCCCGCACCACTGCCTGCTTGACCGGCTGCTTGAGCACACGCACCAGCTCATCGTAGGCGAAGATGTCCATGGGGTCGGCCATGCCCACCAGCAACTCACCACTTTGCTCAGCAAGCACGATACTGCGAAAACGCCGGGCCAGGGCTTCCGGAAGCCGCCGCACCAGGTCGTTGTTGAACTGGAAGTGGCGTAACTGGACAAACGGAATATCCAGCTGACGGGACAGGAAGTTCAGCAGGTTGTCTTCTTCCACATAGCCCAGATCAATGAGCGTCCGGCCCAGCTTGCGGCCGGTGCTCTTCTGCTCTTTCAGGGCCGTCATCAGCTGCTGCTCGCTAATAACCTCGTTCTGGACCAGCAGGTCCCCGATGCGGATTTTCTTTTTCGGCTCGGCCGTGGTCTTTACGTCAGACATCGAAACGCTCGCCATCGGTAGTAGTGAATTCGTGAATCATCATCCTGCCCTCAGCGCGGCAAGACGCTGACGACAGTAGTCAGCCAGCGCCGTGGACAGGCCCGGCATCAGTACCGCCTGCTGGTAGGCCCTGAGGGCGCCCGCCTGTTGCTTGTCAGCTTCCAGGGCGATGGCAAGACCCGCCCACCAGGGGCCATTGCTATCATCGAACGCAATGAGCCTGGCCCAATGGCTGACCGCGGCGTTATGTCGTCCCTGCTGCTGCAACAGGGTGGCAAGGGTCACGGTGTAGTCGGTGCTCTGCTGCAGCGGCGGAATATCGGCCTCCAGAGTCGCCAGCGCCTGCTCAACCTCGCCACTGGCCAGCAGAGCCCGGGCCCTTAGTAGGCGCAGTTCTGATACGGAATGGACCTGATCGGCTTCGAGCCAGGTAAGGGCGCGCCGGGGCTGCCCCTGAACAATGAGATGCCGGGCCAGCCGAGCCCTGCTCTGGGGCGCCGCTTGAGTAGCGAGTCGTTGCGCCATCAAGGTTTCAGCCTCATCCAGCCGGGCACTGGCCAGCAGCTCTCGTATCTGCCTTTCGGTCCGGCGGTCCAGAACTTCCGGCGTTTCCTGCTGGTGTTTAACGGGCTGGGCCAAGGCGGCCTCGTCTACTTCCGCCACGGCTTCGTTCACCGTTACGGCAGGTTTAGCGTGCGTGCGCTCTTCTGCTTTATTATCTGAGGCTGCCCTGGTTTCAGCACTCGCTTCCACAGCCGATGCGACGGCGCCAGAAGAACCTGGCTCGGGTTCAGGCTCAGGCTCTACAGACTGAGTGCTTTGGAGCCTGGCCGTTAGGCTTTGCCTCTCCATGGGCCGCGCAGTCTCTGGCGCCTGGGCGATGGTAACGCCCGCCTCAACAGGTGCTTCGGCTTCCAGCGCTGGTTCAGGCTCAGGTTCAGCTGTCCTCACCTGCGGGACGGGCTCTGCCAGTAGCAGGGGGCGTTGTTCGGTACTTGAGAGTGCAACGCCGGATTGGCCTTCGACAGGCCAGAACGCCACAGCAGCCACAATCAGCGCAAGCGCTGATACGACCAGAGCGGCTATCAGTGGCAGACGGGGCTTGGGTGCCTGGGCTACTCCAGCCTGGCCCCCGGGGTAAGCAGCCGGCAGCCTGGATCGATCGTCCCGGCTCTCGACACCTCGGAGCGCGTCATTCAGCAGGCTCACAACCACCTCCCGAACAGACCGGGGCTCAGTGCGCTTTCGGTATCCTTCACCGCCTGCAGCACGTGCCAGCGCCCCACTTGATGGTCGCCACGCCCCCAGGCAGCAAGCAGTGATTTGTGGGCAAGAATATTGAGCAGCCTGGGAATGCCGCCGGATGTACGGGCAATTAACCGCAGGGCAGCCGGGGCGAACAGGTCGACGCCATTATAGCCAGCCTGAGACAGGCGGTGGCGTAGATACTGGGCAACGGAGGTCCTGTCCAGAGCTGTCAGTTGGTACTGAAAGGTGATGCGCTGTTTGAGCTGCCGCAAACTGGGCTTGGCAAGCAGCACATCCAGCTCCGGCTGGCCGAACAACACGACCTGTAGCAAACGGGTGCTTTCAGTTTCAAGATTGGTCAGCAGGCGCAGGGCTTCGATGGTTTCCTCAGGCATGGCCTGGGCTTCGTCAATCACCAGGACCACCTGGCGCCCTTCCCCGGCCAGTTCAATCAAACGGTGAGTGAGTGCCTTGAGGATGCGGTGGGTATTGTCCTGGTCGGGTACGGTCACCCCGAGCTCATCCGCTACTGCTTCGTAGAGATTATCCGGACTCAGGCTGGGATTGGGAATATAGGCCATGGTGGCCTGCTCAGCGAGGGCGTTGAGCAGCATCCGGCACAACAGCGTCTTGCCGGTGCCCACCTCACCAGTGATCTTGATGAAACCCTCACGCTCACGCAAGGCCACGAGCAATAGCTCGAGGGCGTCACTGTGACTTCTGGCATTGAGGAAATAGCGCGTATTGGGTGTCAGCGCAAAGGGTACTTCCTGCAGGCCAAAGTGGGCTTCGTACATAGTCATCCCCGACTAGCGCGCCGACCGGGCGGGTTCCGGTGTTACCGTCTCCGCCGACTCCAGCAACTCCCGCAGCACAGTCATTCGTTCACGACTGGCGCTGACATCATCAAGATAATCCTCGAGACCCGCCACCACTGGCCGCAGCAGAATCACCAGCTCGCTTTTCTGGCTTTCAAACCGGCGCTGCCGGAACAGCTCGCCAAGCACCGGGATTTCGCTGAAGAAGGGCACCGCCGCATTGCGGTCTTCGCTCTTGTCCTGGATGAGCCCGCCAATCACTACGATCTGGCCACTCTGGGCCCGGATCACGCTGTCCGTCTCCCGCACGGTGCTGAGCGCAAGTGGCAGGGTAACGTCACGCTCGCCAACGGTTATGACCTTCTCCTGATCTTTCACCTCGCTCACCGAGGGATGCACGTGCAGGGTAATGACGCCGTCTTCGGAGATCTGCGGCGTCACGTCCAGGGAGATGCCGGAGAAAAACGGAGTAAGCTCCACCGATGTACTGGTGCGGCTGGTGGCGCCCAGGGCGCCTTCGTCATCGTTGAAGTCGATGTCGGTTACAAAAAATTCGTCGGTACCGACCTTGATCACCGCTTTCTGATTGTTCACGGTGGAAATGCGCGGGCTGGACAGGATTTGCACGTTGCCCTGGCGGCCCAGCAGCTCGATCAGGCCGGTAAAGTCGCCCGCCCTGACGCTGGCCGAGAACACGCCACCGATGTCACCACTGGTAATTGCCCGTCCGGCCAGGCTCTGGGCAGTAAAATCGGAAGGTAGGCCGTCGGAGTCGGTGATGCTGGAGCCACTCTGGATATCCGCCCAGTTGATGCCCTGCTGATAACCCTGACTGAGGCTGATCTCGAGGATTTTGGCTTCCAGAACCACCTGGCGCTGCATGATCAGCTGTGTCTGGGAGAGATAACGCTCGACCTGTTGAAGATCAGCAGCCGAGGCGCGCACCATCACCAGGCCGGCGCCGGCATTGGTAATAACCTGACTGCCGTCACCCCTACTCACGATCATGCGGACGGCCTCATCAAGGCTGGCCCAGAAGTCCGACTCGGTGGTCGTGGAAATACGGGTGCCCACCAGGCTCGAGGCATTACTGCCACCGGTGTCATTGGCGCTGTCATTGAGTCCGGCGTTGCGCCCATTGTCATTATTGCCACTGCGTGCACTCGAGACCTGACCGGAACTCACCCGGGTCTCGGAGCCGCCCTGACGTTTGAAATGCAGGTAGTCAATAGGAAAGATGCGGGTCTGTATGCCACCGGGCAGGACCCTGTAAAGCTGGCCTTTACGCTGGATATCGAGGTCGTAGAGATCGCCGGCAATGGCCATGACTTCGGGCACGGTCACATTGTTCAGGTTGAAGCTGATGGTTTCGCTCACCTTGGGATGGACGGCCACGTTATAGTTGCTGCCTTCCACCAGGGCCGCAAAGAAGGTCGCCGCCGGCAGATCCCGGGCGTCGATATCAAACCGCTCGCTGTCAGCATGATCACCACCAAGGGAGGGAAGCAGTGCGTCGGTCACCAGGGCGGGCGCAGGGGCCGACGAACCCGTGGCGCCTGCCGGCTTCTCACCGGCAGCCTCTGCCAGGGCATCGTCAATTGCCCGGGCGGAGTCTGTTGACGTGGCCTGCCCTGTCCGCAGAAGCGGATTGTTGCTGCAGGCTGATACGGTCATCAACACCGCCAGACAGACCGCAATCTTGCACCTTGTCATATCAAGCCCTTTAAAGCCGGTCATCGCAACACCCGCACCTGGGGCGGCGTCTTCCAGTGGAGAGTTCGGGTCTGGTCGCGGTCGGATAGTTCCACCCGGCCGGGATGGATTTTCAGCAGTGTTAGCCCGTCAAATCGCTCACCCTCGGTTCTCGCGATGCCGTCTACCACGGCCACACGGCGTTCCGGACCGATCATGATCGAATCCAGGGAGTGGGTCCGCGCCGGTACTGCTGCCACCGCCACGCCGGGGCTGAAATCCGGTGGTCGTGTCGGGTCCTCAAGGGCGATGGTGGGCGTCGCCAAAGCCAGGGCCAGCAGAGCAAAACCTGTCATTTGTGTCATGGTCATCAAGTTACACTCCCAATCCGGCCTGGCTGAGACTGAGGGTGCGTACCCGCACCCGGGCCTCGGCCTTTGGAAATTCGTCTACCTGGTACTCCAGCCTGCCCCAGCCCAACCGCTGGTCGAGGCCTTCCAGGCGTGTCAGATACCCCATCAGATCCAGATAACGTCCGGCCACGGTAAACTCCACGTCATGGGCATAGAGCAGAGGCAGCTCTCCGTGGGTTTTGGCATCGGCATCGCTATAGACAGGGATAGGGTCAAGCAGCGTCATGCTGACCAGGTCCAGACCCTTCTTCATGACCAGCATGTTGCGCAGCAGACCGACCATGGCCTCTGGCTCTACCAGCCCATCGGTGGCCTGTGCAAGTTGGTCATCAAGGGCTTCAAGACGCTCCTGCCTTTGTCGGAGCTGCGCGATCAGCGCTTCGTTGGGGTCCTGTTGCACAGCCTGCTCAAGTGCCTGCTGCTGGGTCAGCCAGTCCTGTTGCTGCTGCTCAACCTGGAGTATCTGGCCTGCCAGGCGCTCGTTCTGGGCCAGCACCGGCGAAACCGCCAGCTCCCAGCCCACCAGAAGCACCACGACGACTGTGGTAACAAGCAACAGGATCCGTTCACGGTAGGGCCGATCGTTATACCACTGGGCGCCCTGGCCCAGGGACTGCTTCAAACCGCTCATGAACCCGCTCCGGACCGTCTGTCTGAGGCAATGTGGAAATCGATCCATCGCCCGGACTCTTCCCGCTGCAGGTTCAACTGTTCAAAACGACGACCGGTGAAGATAGGCTCCTGGCCCAGATGTTCCAGATAGAGCGGCACATGATCTCCGGACCGGGCACGCCCGGAGAGCTGGATCTCGCTCCTTGCCAGGTCCACCACAAAACCGGTGAGCCAGAGGTTCGCAGGAACCTGTCGGGCCATGGCTTTCATGTAGGGAGAAAAGCCGCTGCGCTCGTCACCTACAAGGCGCGAGACTTCCGCAAGCAGACGCTGGCGCTGGCCAATTTCGGCGGTGACCTTCTCGATGGCTTCGGTATTGCGGGGATCGATCCGCTGGCTCTGAACCTTTGCTGTCAGTTGCGCAACGCTGGTTTCGATCGCCGAGGTTTCGGTTTTTAACGCTCGCAGCCTGGCCTCACTTTCGCTGTGCTGCATTCGGACGAAAACTCCGCTCAGCAGCAACGCCACAATAACGACGCTGAGTGTCACAGCGAGGGTGGTGGCCTGTAGCGGGGTGCGACGGGGACGTAACTCATCGTTGTAAAGATTGACCTGCTGGACCGTCATGCCACGCCTCCCGCTATGGGCTGGGCGGCGCTCCATACGCTCAGGCAGCGGCTATCCAGGGGCTCTCCCAGGCCTTGGGCTGACCAGTCGATGGTTTCAACGACCGGCGCCATATACGAGGACAACATGGATGCCAGAGGCAAGACAGCGTCCCGGGCCACAAGGTGAATCGCCCGGGGCGGCACCTGGCCCAGCTGGCTTTCGAAATAATCCAGCGAACGCTGCATTTCAAGAGCCAGGGACTGGACAGCCTGCTCCTGCCGGGACGCATCCCTGAGATCGCCGGCGGTAACGTCCAGACGCCGGGACAGGTATAGGATAGGGCCTTTGCAGATAATCATCTGGCCGTAACTGTCACGAAGATGGACAAGCGCCACGCCCCGGTTCTGGGGGTCCAGGGCCGCGGCAAAGTTGCGCAGGGCCAGCTCCGCAATCGTGATATTGTCGAGGGTCAGCCCGGCCTGGCTGACCAGGTTGACCAGATCAGCTGCCAGAGCTTTACGGGCAGCGACAACGTTTACCAGGGTGCCGCGGCCTCTCGAGGCATCGCCGGGAAACGGAAACACGTCGCATACCGCTTCCGACGGGTTGTAATCAAGCAGATCTTTTAACTTCCAGCGCAGGGCACCGGCCAGTTCGGTATCGGCAAGCTCCTCTGGGCGCTCGAGCTGAAACACAGAGTAGTGGTTCAAGGGCAAGATCAGGGAGGTGGACATCCGGGACAGGCTGCTGGAAGACACCAGCTCAGCCAGGGCATCGGCACGCTTGGCTGTGTCGCAGGTAACAAAGCCGGCGGTGGTAGCAGAGCCATTTCTCGCAAGCGACCAGGAGAGGCCCTCCGGGCATACCTCCAGGTACAGTCGGCCGGAGCCGCCTGAGCGTTTAAGCAGTCGCTGAAAGAGAGACACCGTCACACAACAACCTTCTCTGCGAAATGGGTTCAGGCTCAATAGTAGTTTAAAAAGCGAACGTAACTGTACGATTCATGTGTAGTTTGGCTTGGTTTTGCAATTTATGACACCAGAGGCGACATATTTTTTTACGGACCGATACCGTTTACAGCTGCTTGCTCACTTGGCTGCTCTTCTGAAACAAAAAAGCTCCCAGGTCGGGAGCGTTTTAAGTCGATCAGAATCTCTTCCGTAAGTTTTACTTTCTGTGGGTTCAGACTGTCTCTGGTTCGGACTGTTTCGGCTGCCGATCTATCACTGTCCCACGCCAGCCAGGTACTGGCGCGCGAACACCCCCGCAGGCAAGGGCTCGCTCAGATAAAAGCCCTGGGCACCCCCACATTCATTCTCAACCAGAAAGTCCATAGCCTCTTTGCTGTCGACCCCTTCGGCGATCACCCGGCGCTTCAGACTTTGGGCCATGCGAATAACTGCCTGAACAATGGCGGCGCTGTCGACGTCCGAGTGGAGGTTATGGACGAAGCTCTGGTCGATCTTGAGCTCGTCGATAGGGAGCACTTTGAGGTAACTCAGGGAAGAATAACCGGTTCCGAAGTCATCAACGGCTATGGCGACGCCCATTTCCTTGATCCGCCGGACGCGATCGGCGGCGCCTGCTATGTCGCTCATAAGGACGGACTCTGTAAGTTCCAGCTGAAACAGCTCCGGCGGCAGCGGAAAGCGTTGCAGAAGCTCGTCGAGAAAATCCGTAAACCGGTCATCGCGAAGCTGAACTATGGAAATGTTGACCGATATTCGCACCGGGGTATGGCCGGCATCGAGCCAGGCCCTGGCTTGGGTGTAGGCGTTTTCCATCACCCAGTTGCCAATGGACACCATGAGGTCACCACTCTCCTCCGCAACCGGAATGAAGTCCGCTGGCGAAATCAGGCCCTTCTCGGGATGGTGCCAGCGCAAAAGAGCCTCAACCCCTATCAACTGGCCCGAAGCCGGGGCAATCTGGGGCTGGTAATACAAAGAAAGGTGTTCTTCCTCAAGCGCTGTGCGCAGGCTCCGCTCAAGCTCGTGGCGCTCAACTGCCCGTCGGTTCATTTCACGGGTAAAGAACTGTATGCCTCCCCGGCCCCAGGCCTTCGCCTGGTACATGGCGGTGTCTGCGTGTTTGATCAGTGTTTCCGCATCACGTCCGTCTTCTGGGTACAGACTGATGCCAATACTGGTCGATACATTCACCGTATCATTGTGCAGTACGAAGGGATCGCTCAAGCGCTTCGTTATTTTTCTGGCCAGTTCGCCTGGGATGCTCTCCTGCTCGACGTCCGATAGCAGGATAGCGAACTCATCGCCGCCCAGCCGGCTGACGGTATCCGTGCGGCGCACGCAATGGACAAGCCTGCCGGCAACCTGCCTGAGAAGCTCGTCGCCGGCACCATGACCTAGTACGTCATTGACCTTCTTGAACAGATCCAGATCCAGATACAAAAGCGCGAGCCGGGTGCCGTTCCGCTCTGCATGTGCCAGCTCCTGAGCGAGCCGATCATGAAGAAGAACACGATTCGGCAGCGACGTCAGGGCATCGTGGGACGCAAGATAGGTCAGCTCTTCGGTCAGCAAGCGGACTTCACTGATATCGCGAAAGGTGACAACGGCGCCAAGATCGTTGCCATTGGTGTCCCGCATCGGCGCCACGCTCTCTTCGATGGGCACCCGTTCACCGCTGCGCTGGTGCAGGGTGATGCCTCCTGCAGACTGCTGCTCACCCAGAGCCATAGCGCGGGACGCCATGCTGTCGCGGATCTTCCGCGTGGTTTCATCCTCGGTCACCAGCACCTTGTCTACCGGCCGCCCTATCGCCTCGTCCTGGGTCCACCCGCTGATGCGCTCGGCGGCAGGGTTGAGGAACAGAATATGGCCGCCAGTATCGGTACTGATGACGCCGTCGGTAATACTTGTCAATGTTGCACGCAGGCGCTCCTGCTCACTCTGAAGCTGGCTGTTGGCCTTCGCCACATAAGTGGACACGGATTCGTCAATGGCCTGGTCCAGTCCCTCATTGAGAAACACCAGCTCTCCCTGTGGAAGCTCACCCACCCGGGGGGAAAGTAGCTGGAGAATGATCACCCTCAGCAGAGCATACTCACGGGTGACCTCCTCCAATGAAAACTTCAGCTTCCAGCGATGCTCGGCGTGATGCTGGGGGCCCTTCTGTTCGAAGTTGATGTAGCGGCCGCTGGCCGGCGTGCGTTCGGATTGTTCCGCGAGGTCAACCAGGATGTCCGGCAGATTGTTTCGCAAATCCTTGCTGGTTAGCCTTTCGGCCGAGGCAAGAGTTTCCCGGTCCAGCTCCTCCCATTTCTGCAGTATGGTTTCATGCTGCTGACACAGGAACTCGTGAAGCCGTAATCTCGTTTTCCCTGGACCTTGCTTTGGCGGCATCTGAACTCCCTGTCAGAAAATTTCCTTAAATACTCTATCAGGTGAAATATGTATTAAAAACATACAACCGCGTTACCTTTGCTTCATTTACTAATCTACACCCTGCCTGATCCAAATGCTTCACTCGCCTGTCGCCGCACAAAGGCCTCGTAAAAAATCGATCATCATAAAAAACGGCTACCGAAGCAGCCGTTTTTTTTTACGCTTTTAAAATACCGGGAGTTAGAACGGGATATCGTCGTCAAAGTCGTCGACCGGGTCCGGCATGGAACCTTGTCCCGGAGCAGGCTGCTTATAGCCACCGCCCTGGTCGGCATTGCCCTGCTGGCCTGCGCTACCGGCATAGGCTGGCTGCTGGGGACGCCCCGCCGGCGCGCCCTGGCTTGCGCCGCCACCTTCGCCGCCACGGCTGTCCAGCATCTGCATCTGCCCGTTGATATCGACAACCACCTCGGTGGTGTACTTGTCCTGACCGTCCTGACCCTGCCATTTACGGGTCTGAAGCTTGCCCTCGATATAGACCTTGGAACCCTTGCGCAGGTACTGACCCGCCACTTCGGCGATCTTGCCGAACATGACTATACGATGCCACTCGGTCTTCGGGACCATCTGGCCGGTCTGCCGATCCTTGTAGCTCTCATCGGTGGCCAGATTGAGGTTGACCACCGCATTACCGTTAGGGGTATACCGGGTTTCCGGGTCCTGCCCGAGGTTACCGATTAGGATAACCTTGTTAACGCCTCGTGCCATGATTCCACTCCTACCATCAAACCACACTGATTGTCCGTCATTGCACGCAGGACGGTGGCAGTGCAGCTCTATCTTTTATATTCATCGGCAGTCCTTCGCCGACGCTCTGAATCCAGGTTTATACTGCTGGCCGAATAAACGGAAACGCCGCCAACTGTCCTTCGTCAAAGTGCTGACGGTCGATCTTGAGATAAGCCGTATCAGCCCCCTCCAGAATGACCACATCTTCCACGCCAGGCAGGTCTCGAAGGGTTCGGTCAACCTCGTCCAGAGGCACCCCTGCAGCATGCCGCAACTGTACCACGAAACTTGCTGTGTGGCTTGGGGGGGACATGGTCAATGCAACCCCGAGCCAGGCTAGGAGTACCGCTACCATCAGACCAAGCACGCCGGTAAAACCTAGGCTTTCCAGCATCAGTCCGCCAAAGGCACCACCGACAAAGGCACCAAAAAACTGGGACGTGGAGTAGACGCCCATGGCCGTACCCTTGCTTCCGGCTGGCGCCTCCTTACTGAGCAGTGATGGCAGGCTTGCCTCCAGCAAATTGAACCCCATAAAGAAGAGGAAGAGCACAAACCAGATATACACCAGGCCGAAAGAGTCGGCCCCGAGCCCGCCGATGGCAACCAGCAGCAGAACAATTGCCCCGCACAGAACCGGCTTCATTTGGCGTTTCTTCTCACCCAGAATAATGAACGGAACCATGGCAAAGAACGAGGTGATCATGACGGTGAGGTAGAGCCACCAGTGGGAAGCCGTTGGTAGCCCGACCTGGTCCGTCAGTAGCCTGGGAACGACCAGGAAGATGGCGGTAAGCACCATGTGAAGGGCAAAAATACCGAAGTCCAGCCGTAGCAGGCGGGCATCCGTCAGCACCCGCCGAAGCACGACCTTGGCAGGCAGGGACTCGGAGGCAAGAGTAACTACGTGTGGCTCCGGAACCACCCGGTTGACCAGCACCATGGCAACCACTGCCAAAACCGCGGTGAAATAAAAAATACCGGACAGCCCGAACAGGTTACCGAGCAGTGGCCCAAGCACCAGAGAAACGGAAAAGGACAGACCTATGGAGACCCCCACAAGGGCCATGGCCTTGGTGCGCTCCTCTTCCCGGGTCAGATCACTGAGCAATGCCATAAGGACGCTGGCGATGGCACCCGACCCTTGAAGAATCCGTCCTGCAATCACACCGTATATGGAGTCGGAGGTTGCGGCCAGCAAACTGCCCAGGGCAAAAACGACCAGACCGATATAGATCAGCCGCTTGCGGCCAAAACGGTCCGATAACATTCCATAGGGGACCTGCAGCAGGGCCTGGCTGAGGCCATAGGCACCGATCGCCAGGCCCACCAGCGCGGGAGTAACGTCATCCAGCTCATCCGCTAGCAGGACAAAGACCGGCAGTACCATGAAAAGGCCGAGCATTCGCATGGCATATACCGAAGCCAGGGCTGCTACCGAACGTTTTTCAAGGGCATTCATGGACACTGCGGTTTCCTCTGACCATTGACTGGCAGCGCGCAGGAGCTGACGCCGCGGCGCATTGTAACAGATGCAACTGATCGCGTTTGCATTTCACCGACTTCGGTCGAACGCGGTATACTGATCGCTTTTCTAACGGGGAGTACTATGGATCGTATCCAGATCAAAGGGGCTCGCACCCACAACCTGAAGAACATTGACCTGGATATGCCCCGGGATCGGCTGATCGTCATAACCGGGCTTTCCGGATCTGGCAAATCGTCCCTGGCATTTGACACCTTGTACGCCGAGGGCCAGCGCCGGTACGTGGAGTCCCTATCCACCTATGCCCGGCAATTCCTTTCAATGATGGAAAAGCCTGACGTTGACCACATCGAAGGGCTGTCTCCTGCTATTTCCATTGAGCAGAAATCAACGTCCCACAACCCACGATCTACGGTGGGAACCATCACTGAGATCTACGATTACCTGCGTTTGCTGTTCGCCCGCGCTGGCGAACCCCGCTGTCCGGACCATGGCCAGGCCCTTGAAGCCCAGACGGTCAGTGAAATGGTGGACCAGGTGCTGGCCATGCCGGAAGACAGCAAGTTGATGATTCTGGCGCCGGTTATCCGTGACCGCAAAGGCGAACATCTTAACGTGGTGGAGACTATGCGCAGCCAAGGCTTTATCCGTCTGCGGGTGGACGGCCAGGTCTACGATATCGACGACGTGCCGGCTCTGGATAAAAAGCGCAAGCACCAGATTGATGTTGTGGTTGACCGGTTCAAGGTCAAACCCGGCCTTGAGCAGCGTCTGGCTGAAAGTTTTGAGACGGCCCTAGCCCTGGCCGAGGGTATTGCGCTGGTCGTTCCCATGGAAGGTGAAGGCGAAGAGCACATATTCTCGTCCCGCTATTCCTGCACCCAGTGCGGCTATGCCTTGAGCGAACTGGAACCCAAACTGTTCTCCTTCAACAACCCGGCCGGCGCCTGCCCGACCTGTGACGGACTCGGGGTCAAACAGTTCTTTGATCCGGAAAAAATCATTCAGCATCCCGAAGCCACCCTCGCCGAGGGCGCAATCAAGGGCTGGGACCGCCGTTCGGTCTACTATTTCCAGCTTCTGAGCAGCGTCGCCGAGCACTACGATGTTGATCTGGATACGCCCTTTGTGGATCTCCCGGACGATTTCCGCAAGGCGATCCTCCATGGCTCCGGCTCGGAACATATTATCTTCCGCTACGTGAACTCCCGGGGCCAGGTGGTGGAGAGATCACATCCGTTCGAAGGCATTCTGCCCAACCTTGAACGCCGCTACCGGGAGACGGATTCCCAGGGTATGCGCGAAGAGCTCGCCCGCAACCTGAGCACTCAGCCCTGCGTGGATTGTGGCGGCTCTCGCCTGCGACGCAGCGCCCGCAATGTGTTTATTGACGAGCGGAACCTGCCCGACATTACCACCCTGCCCGTGGGTGAGGCTCATGACTATTTTGACCAGTTGTCCCTGCCCGGGCGGCGCGGACAGATTGCCGACAAGATTCTCAAGGAAGTACGCCAGCGACTCCAGTTCCTGGTCAACGTCGGACTCAACTACCTGACCCTCGAGCGTAGTGCAGACACACTTTCCGGCGGTGAGGCCCAGCGGATACGACTGGCCAGCCAGATCGGCGCCGGACTGGTCGGAGTGATGTATATTCTCGACGAGCCATCCATCGGCTTGCACCAGCGGGACAACGACCGCCTGCTCGCGACCCTTACCCATCTCCGGGATCTGGGTAATACCGTGATCGTCGTGGAGCATGACGAGGATGCGATCCGGGCTGCGGACTATGTCATTGATATTGGTCCCGGCGCGGGTGTTCATGGCGGCCAGATTATTGCCCAGGGCACGCCGGAAGATGTTATTGCCTGCCCTGACTCCCTGACCGGCCAGTACCTGAGTGGCATCAAGGAAATTGCCATACCTGACAGCAGGTCCGCGGGCACCGGGAAGTGCCTCACTCTCACAGGTGCCAGCGGCAATAACCTCCGCAAGGTTGATCTCAGCCTGCCTCTTGGCGTGATGACCTGCGTGACCGGCGTCTCCGGCTCCGGCAAGTCAACACTGATCAACAGCACGCTCTACCCGGTTGCAGCTACCAAGCTTAACAAGGCCACTACCATGACCCATGGCCCTTATGACAAGCTGACCGGGCTGGAACATCTGGACAAGGTTATTGATATCGACCAGAGCCCCATCGGACGAACACCCAGGTCCAACCCGGCGACCTATACGGGCCTGTTCACGCCTATAAGGGAACTATTCGCCGGCACCCAGGAGGCCAGATCACGAGGCTACAAACCGGGCCGCTTCAGCTTCAACGTCAAGGGCGGCCGCTGCGAGGCCTGCCAGGGCGATGGCGTCATCAAGGTTGAGATGCACTTCCTGGCGGATATCTACGTGCCCTGCGACGTCTGCAAGGGCAAGCGCTATAACCGGGAAACCCTTGAGGTCCGCTACAAAGGCAAGAACATTACCGAAGTTCTGGAAATGACCGTGGAGGAAGGCCGGGAATTTTTCGATGCGGTGCCTTTCCTGGCGCGCAAGCTGCAAACCCTGGTGGACGTCGGCTTGTCCTACATCAGGCTGGGCCAGAGTGCCGTCACCCTGTCCGGCGGCGAAGCACAGCGGGTCAAACTGGCCAAGGAACTGTCGAAAAGAGACACTGGCAAGACCCTGTACATTCTGGACGAGCCCACCACAGGCCTGCATTTTTACGACATCCAACAGCTGCTGACAGTGCTGCAACGGCTGCGGGATCACGGCAACACTATCGTAGTTATTGAACACAACCTGGACGTCATCAAGACCGCAGACTGGATCATTGACCTAGGTCCGGAAGGTGGCTCTGGTGGCGGGATGATCATTGCCGAAGGAACACCGGAAGACGTTGCGGAGAACACCGACTCCCACACCGGCCATTACCTCAAGCCCATACTGGCTCGTCATAATGAGCGGGTTAAGCAGACCGGCTGAAGCTGGTGAATATAGGCATAAAAAAAACCGGAGGCATTAGCCTCCGGTTCTTTTTGGCCAACTGCAGATGTTATTCCGCGTCGTCCATTTCTTCCGCTTCCACATCCAACGGACGTCCGATCACTTCGACGTATGCCATAGGGGCATTATCGCCGGCACGGAAGCCGCACTTCAGGACACGGAGGTACCCACCCGGGCGCTCGACAAAACGGGGACCAAGCTCGTTGAACAGCTTGGCAACCGCAGCATCGTCACGCAGGCGTGAAAATGCCAGACGACGATTTGCGACCGAATCTTTCTTTGACAACGTGATCAACGGCTCCGCTACACGGCGAAGTTCCTTCGCCTTGGGCAGCGTTGTCTTGATCAGTTCGTGCTCAACCAGTGACGCAGTCATGTTCCGAAACATGGCCTTGCGATGCGCACTGGTCCTGCTGAACTTACGACCACTTTTACGATGACGCATTGCTCTGATTCCTTACCTTAAACTACTAATTCGGCGATTAACCGCCTAATACCCGGTCGTCGCCACGAAGGCTCGCCGGCGGCCAGTTATCCAGACGCATGCCAAGGGACAGACCGCGGGAGGCCAGAACGTCCTTAATCTCGGTCAGCGACTTCTTACCCAGGTTAGGCGTCTTCAACAGCTCTACTTCTGTGCGTTGGATAAGATCGCCGATGTAGTAAATGTTTTCTGCCTTCAAGCAGTTCGCTGAACGAACCGTCAGCTCCAGATCATCAACCGGGCGCAACAGGATCGGGTCAACTTCTTCCTCTTCCTCAATGCGCTCTGGCTCTTTCTCGTGATCAAAATCAACGAAGACGGCCAATTGCTGCTGGAGAATGGTCGCAGCCCGACGGATCGCTTCTTCCGGATCAATCGTGCCGTTGGTCTCCAGATCGATCACCAGCTTGTCCAGATCCGTACGCTGCTCTACCCGTGCACTTTCCACGGCATAAGAAACGCGACGAACCGGGCTGAAGGTTGAATCCAGCTGCAGGCGTCCGATAGCTCGGGTCTCGTCTTCTTCGAGCCCCCGCTGATCGGCAGCCTCGTAACCGCGACCACGAGCGACCTTCAGGCGCATATTAAGTTCACCATTGGCGCTCAGGTGACAGATAACATGCTCAGGATTCGCAATCTCGACATCGTGATCAAGCTTGATGTCCCCGGCCGTTACAACGCCCGGGCCCTTCTTGCTGATCGAAACCTCAGCCTCATCACGGCTGCCCATGGTTACCGCAACGCCTTTGAGATTCAGAAGAATCTCGATAACGTCTTCCTGGACACCTTCGATGGCGCTGTACTCGTGCAACACGCCGTCAATCTGTGCTTCTGTAACCGCACAGCCCGGCATTGAGGACAAAAGTATACGGCGAAGAGCACTGCCCAATGTGTGTCCGAAACCCCTCTCCAGGGGCTCCAGTGTCACCTTGGCACGCGTGCCGCTTGATTCCTTCACGTCAATGGTACGAGGTGTCAATAACTCGTGTACTGAACGCTGCATAGACGCCCCTATCTGCTCTCGTTGCTAACTCGGCTTTACTTGGAGTAAAGCTCGACGATGAGGTTCTCGTTGATGTCGGCCGGCAACTCAGTGCGCTCTGGCAATGACTTGTATACGCCTGACATCTTGCTGGCGTCGACCTCTACCCAGGTTACCGGGGCGCGGTTGGCAGACAGATCAAGTGCGCCTTTAACACGCAACTGGTTTCTGGCTTTCTCACGCACGCTCACAACATCACCTGGCTGAACCTGATAGGACGGGATGTTTACCACCTTATCGTTCACCAGAATGCTCTTGTGAGACACAAGCTGACGGGACTCTGCACGGGTCGAACCAAAGCCCATGCGATACACTACGTTGTCCAGGCGGGCTTCAAGAAGCTGCAGCAGGTTCTCACCTGTTGCACCCTTGATACGTGCCGCCTCGGCATAGTAATTACGGAACTGCTTTTCCAGGACGCCGTAGATGCGACGCACTTTCTGTTTTTCCCGAAGCTGAACGCCGTACTCAGACAGACGACTGCGACGTGCACCATGCTGCCCCGGAGGGGTTTCGATGTTGCACTTCGAGTCCAGCGCGCGAACGCCGCTCTTCAGAAAAAGATCTGTCCCTTCACGACGAGACAGCTTACATTTTGGACCTATGTAACGTGCCATATCTAACTGTCTCCTTTAAACGCGGCGCTTCTTGGGCGGACGACAGCCGTTATGGGGAATCGGCGTCACATCGGTGATGTTGGTGATCTTGTACCCGCAGCCATTCAGCGCGCGTACAGCGGATTCACGTCCGGGCCCTGGACCCTTAACCTCTACATCCAGGTTTTTAAGGCCGTATTCAGCAGCCGCATTACCGGCTCTTTCAGCTGCTACCTGCGCAGCAAAAGGCGTGCTCTTACGTGACCCACGGAAACCTGAACCACCGGAGGTGGCCCAGGACAGGACGTTGCCCTGCCGATCTGAAATTGTCACGATCGTGTTGTTGAAGGACGCGTGGATGTGCGCGACGCCATCAACAACCGTTTTTTTCACCTTTTTACGGGTACGTGTACCTGGCTTTGCCATGATTGCCTACCTGTTACTTGCGAATAGGTTTGCGAGGACCTTTACGGGTGCGGGCGTTGGTCTTGGTGCGCTGGCCACGGACTGGAAGCCCATGACGATGGCGCAGACCACGGAAGCAACCGAGATCCTTCAAACGCTTAATGTTCATCTGAACTTCACGACGCAGATCGCCTTCAACAGACAGCTTGCCCACTTCAGTACGAAGTGACTCAAGTTGCTCGTCGGACAGGTCCTTGACCTTGACGTCCGGCTTGACGCCGGTTGCATCGCAAAGCTTCTGGGCTGCCGTCTTCCCGACTCCGAAAATATAAGTCAGTGAGACAACAGCATGTTTGTGATCGGGTATATTGACACCGGCTATACGTGCCATCCAAATTACTCCGCGTTCAAAGCTTTGCTGTGTGAATTTTCCGCCACAAAAAGGGCGCGAAATAATAGCGCCTGACCTCGAAAAGGTCAAGCGCTACTATTCCGTACCCCTTGCGATTCGGGAGAGTTCCAGTATGGATCTCAGCCCTGACGCTGCTTGTGGCGAGGCTCCGAGCAAATGACTCTCACTGAGCCATTGCGACGAATTACTTTGCAGTTACGGCAAATTTTCTTTACCGAAGCGCGTACTTTCATTGTCGACTCCAGTTTTCAAATAGAACTGTATCAGTTCCGACTATAGCCTTTGAGATTGGATTTCTTCATCAGCGATTCATACTGATGGGACATCAGGTGCGACTGAACCTGGGCCATGAAATCCATCACCACGACTACAACAATCAGCAGTGAGGTGCCACCCAGATAGAAGGGCACATTCCCGGCTACCATCAGAAACTGAGGAAACAGGGACACCGCTGCGATGTACATTGCACCAAACAGAGTCAGGCGCGTTAAAACACCATCGATGTATTTGGCTGTCTGATCACCCGGACGGATCCCCGGGATGAACGCCCCTGAGCGCTTGAGGTTATCCGCTACTTCCTTGGGGTTATACATCAACGCCGTATAGAAGAAGCAAAAGAACACAACCGCAGCAGCAAACAGGATGATGTACAGGGGCTGACTTGGCGCCAGAGCCTGAGACACATCACTCAGCCAATCCATACCCTCGCCCTGGCCAAACCACTGACCCAGCGACGCCGGGAACAACAGTATAGACGATGCGAAGATGGGCGGAATAACACCCGCCATATTCACTTTCAGCGGCAAATGGCTGGACTGTTGGGCAAACACCTTACGCCCTTGCTGCCGCTTCGCGTAGTTGATCGTCAAACGCCGCTGACCACGCTCCATGAACACCACAAAACCTACCACCGCAATCGCCAGAATACCGATACCCAGGACCAGCAGAAGGCTCATTTCGCCATTGCGGGCCTGCACCAGCGTCTGGCCGATCGCCCCCGGCAAGCCGGCTACGATACCTGCGAAAATCAGCAACGAGATACCGTTGCCAACACCGCGCTCGGTGATCTGCTCACCCAGCCACATCATGAACACGGCACCACTGACGAAGGACACCACCGCCACAAAGTGGAAGCTGAAGCTATCGTTAAACGTTACGCCCTGGGACGCCAGTCCGACCGATATACCCATGCCCTGAATCAGGGCAAGCACCACCGTGCCGTACCGTGTGTATTGGCTGATTTTACGACGGCCAGACTCACCCTCTTTCTTCAACTGCTCAAGGGTCGGGTTAACCGCCGTCATGAGCTGCATGATAATTGAAGCAGAGATGTAAGGCATGATCCCCAGGGCAAAGATACTCATTCGCTCCAGGGCACCACCAGAAAACATATTGAACAGACTCAGAATGGTATCCTGATTCTGTTCAAACAACGCCGCCAGACGATCCGGGTTGATCCCGGGCACTGGAATATGGGCACCTATCCGGTACACCAACAGTGCCAGGAAGACAAACCAGAGCCGCGATCGCAGCTCTGCCAGTCCTTTTCCCGCGCCCGCAGGCAATGATGCTGTCTTGGCCATTTAGCCCTCGACTCGTCTTAGTCTTCGACTTTACCGCCCGCGGCCGAAATGGCCTCGCGAGCGCCTTTTGTCACCTTAAGACCTTTGACGGTCACAGGACGGGTCAACTCACCTGACATGATCACCTTGGCGAAACGGATTTCGTCGCGAATGATATCAGCCTTTTTAAGGGCAGCAAGATCGACCACATCACCTTCTACCTTGGCCAGTTCGTGCAGACGAATCTCGACCACATAACGCGCCTGGCGTGATGTGAAACCGAACTTCGGCAGACGACGGGCCAACGGCTGCTGGCCGCCTTCAAAGCCTGGCGCGACACTGCCGCCTGACCGGGCCTTCAGACCCTTGTGACCGCGGCCGGCCGTTTTACCAAGACCGCTACCGATACCCCGGCCTACGCGCTTTGCGGAAGGCCGTGAACCGGGCTCTGGACTAAGCTCGTTAAGACGCATCTTAGTTCTCCTCAACCCGTACCATGTAATAAACCCGGTTAACCATGCCGCGAACTGAAGGCGTATCTTCCAGCTCTACGGTATGCCCAATCCGACGAAGACCCAATCCCTTTACACAGGCTTTGTGCTTGGGCTGGCAGCCGATTGGGCTGCGGGTCAGTGTTACTTTGAATGTTTTTGCGTTCGCCATGACTTCAACCCAGAATGTCTTCCACGGTCTTGCCGCGCTTGGCTGCGATATCTTCCGGCGCATGCATTGCCTGAAGACCCTTGATAGTGGCACGGACTACGTTGACCGGATTGGTCGAGCCGTAACACTTTGACAGTACGTTCTGAACACCTGCCACTTCCAGCACGGCACGCATGGCGCCGCCGGCGATAATACCGGTACCTTCTGAGGCTGGCTGCATGTATACCTTGGAGGCGCCATGATTGGCCCTGATGGCATATTGCAGTGTGGTACCGTCGAGCGGTACGTCGATCATGTTCTTGCGCGCAGCTTCCATGGCTTTCTGGATCGCAACAGGCACTTCACGTGCCTTACCTCGCCCAAAGCCCACACGGCCTTTGCCATCACCGACCACAGTCAGGGCGGTAAAAGCAAAGATACGACCACCTTTGACCACTTTCGCGACACGGTTGACCTGAACCAGCTTCTCCTGGAGCTCAGGCGCCTTCTGTTCGTTAACGCTCATCTTCTCCACCTCTTAGAATTGCAAGCCAGCTTCACGAGCCGCGTCGGCAAGAGCCTGTACGCGACCATGATAACGGTAACCGGAGCGGTCAAATGCCACCTGCTCCACTCCTGCCGCCTTGGCGCGTTCAGCGATCAGCTGTCCGACCTTTTTAGCGGCGTCCACGTTACCGGTTGCACCCTGGCGCAAGTCCTTATCCAACGTGGAGGCAGCGGCAATTACCTTACTGCCGTCTGCTGTTGTGATCTGGGCGTACATATGCCGCGGTGTACGATGTACACAGAGACGATTAGCACCCAGTTCACGGATCTTGATGCGCACTTTACGTGCGCGACGCAATCTTTCGTTATTCGCGCTCATAGTCCCGCCTTATTTCTTCTTGGCTTCTTTACGTCTGACCTGCTCATCCGCATACCGAACACCTTTACCCTTGTAGGGCTCTGGTGGACGGAAGGCACGGATTTCAGCAGCGACCTGGCCAACCTGTTGCTTGTCAAACCCACGGATAACTACTTCCGTCTGGGTCGGTGTTTCTGCGGTAATACCCTCAGGCAGCTCATACTCTACCGGGTGTGAAAACCCCAGCGTCAGATTGAGCTTCTTACCCTGGGACTGGGCACGATAACCAACGCCCACCAGCTGGAGCTTTCGCTCGAAGCCAACAGAAACACCAGTAACCATGTTATTTACAAGTGCACGGGTTGTGCCTGCAAGAGCACGGGACTGTTTCGCGCCGTCGCGGGCAGCAAAGCGAAGGGTATTTTCTTCCTGCTTGACTTCAACGACGTTATGCACGGTGAATTGAAGTGCTCCCATGGAGCCCTTCACATTAATTTCCTGTCCGTTCAGCTTAACCTCAACACCGGAAGGCAGCACGACAGGATTATTGGCAACCCTGGACATGTGATTCTCCTAAAAGACGGTGCAGATGACTTCGCCACCCACGCCTGCAACACGTGCAGCGCGGTCTGTCATTACGCCCTTGGACGTAGAGACAATCGCGACCCCCAAACCACCGGATACTTTCGGCAGTTCCCCAGCGCCCTTGTACTGGCGCAGACTCGGTCTACTGACTCGCTTGATTTCCTCAATAACCGGCTTGCCCTCGAAATACTTGAGGGTGATGGTCAGTTCGGGTTTCGCGTCAGCTGAAACGGCAAAATCCTGAACGTAGCCTTCGTCCTTGAGGACCTGGGCCACGGAGATTTTCATTTTTGAAGACGGCATGGCCACATCGGCCTTGGCTGCCATCTGGGCATTGCGGATGCGAGTGAACATATCCGCAAGCGTATCTTGCATGCTCATTGGTATGAGGCTCCTGATCTTTTTAGTTGTGCAGCGGTGATTTACCGCACCGCTTACCAACGGACACCGGATAACTCCAGTGTCGCTGTTACCAGCTGGCCTTGGTCAGCCCAGGGACGTCGCCACGCATGCCCGCTTCACGTAACTTGATACGTGACAGACGGAACTTACGCAGAACACCATGGGGCCGGCCAGTCATCTGACAACGGTTACGAAGGCGAACCGGGCTCGCATCACGGGGCAGCTTCTGAAGCTTTACCTGTGCGTCCCAGCGCTCATCGTCGCTGATATTCGGGTTCTTGATAATCGCCTTGAGTTCAGCGCGCTTGGTCGCATACTTCGCTACCGTTTCTTCACGCTTGAGCTCGCGATTCTTCATGGAAACCTTAGCCATTACATTCGTTCCTTATTTCTTGAACGGAAAGCCAAACGCTTTCAGCAATTCGCGGCCTTCGTCATCGGTTCCAGCAGAGGTCGTAATGGTGATATCCATGCCGCGGATCTTGTCGACTTTGTCGTACTCGATCTCCGGAAAGATGATCTGCTCACGCACACCCATGCTGTAATTGCCGCGGCCATCAAAGGATTTCGGATTCAGACCACGAAAGTCACGAACACGGGGAATCGCAATGTGAACCAGACGATCGAAAAAGTCCCACATACGCTCGCCGCGCAGCGTTACCTTACAACCGATCGGCCAACCTTCACGGATCTTGAAACCCGCAACCGACTTCTTGGCCTTGGTTACAACGGCTTTCTGACCTGCCAGACGCTCGAGATCTGCCACAGCATTCTCGATCAGCTTCTTGTCACCTACCGCTTCACCGACACCCATGTTAAGGGTGATTTTTTCAATACGCGGCACCTGCATGATGTTCTTGTAGCTGAACTCTTTCTGCAGGGCTGGTATTACTTCCTGTTTGTACTGCTCTTTCATATTAAGCATCGTAACCACCACCGCTTACTGGTTATCGACGACTTCTTTCGTGGACTTAAAGATCCGCGTTTTCGCTCCGTCTTCCTTGATCTGGAAGCCGACACGATCGGCTTTGCCGGTCTGCGGATTAAAAATAGCCACGTTGGAAGCCTGGATAGGTGCTTCTTTTTCGACGATGCCACCAGGGGTGCCGACCATCGGGTTGGGCTTGGTGTGCTTCTTGATCATGTTGATCCCGGAAACAACCACCTTACCATCGTCCTGAACTTTCAGGACTTTACCACGTTTGCCTTTATCTTTCCCCGTGGTGACGATTACTTCGTCATCTCGTTTAATCTTTTTCATAACCGGCCTCTAGTCCTTACAGTACTTCGGGTGCCAGCGAAATAATCTTCATGAACTTTTCATTACGCAGTTCCCGTGTCACAGGCCCGAAAATACGGGTACCGATGGGGGCGTCCTGGTTGTTCAGAAGTACAGCCGCATTACCGTCGAAGCGAATCAACGATCCGTCCGGGCGGCGTACGCCCTTACGGGTGCGCACGACAACAGCTTTCAGGACCTGGCCTTTTTTCACTTTACCGCGGGGGATGGCTTCCTTGACGGTTACCTTGATGATATCCCCAACGCTGGCATAACGCCGATGTGAACCGCCCAGGACCTTGATGCACATAACACGACGTGCACCACTGTTGTCCGCGACTTCAAGCATTGTTTGAGTCTGAATCATGGTTATTCTCCAGCAGAAACCACTTTGCCGTTACGACAAGACTCACCGTCCGGGCGAGTTACACCTTCGATGCGCGTTCGACGACATCGACCAGAGCCCAGCTTTTGGTCTTTGAGACCGGGCGGGTTTCTTCGATCGTTACGATGTCACCAATGTTGCACTGATTGTTCTCGTCATGAGCGTGAATTTTGGTCGAACGCTTCAGGTACTTCCCATACAGGGGGTGCTTAACCTGACGCTCCACCAGAACCACGATGGATTTCTCCATCTTGTTGCTCACGACCTTGCCGCTCAGGGTTCTGGCAGTTTTGGTAGCTTCGGTCATGTTACTGTCCTGCCTTTTCATTCAAAACCGTTTTGACGCGAGCGATGTCACGCTTCACCTTGCCGGCGAGGTGCGACTGATTCAGCTGGCCTGTCGCCTTACGCATGCGCAGGTTGAACTGCTCTTTACGCAGATCGATCAGATCTTTGTTCAGCTCGTCGACTGATTTATCACGCAGCTCTGTTGCTTTCATCACATCACCGTCCTCGTAACAAAGGTGGTCGACACAGGCAGCTTTGCAGCGGCCAGCGTGAAGGCTTCACGCGCGACATCCTCAGGAACGCCTTCCATCTCGTACAACATACGGCCAGGCTGAATTTCAGCTACCCAGTACTCGACAGAACCCTTACCTTTACCCATACGTACTTCAAGCGGCTTACCAGTGATCGGCTTGTCAGGGAAGATCCGTATCCAGATCTTTCCGCCCCGCTTGATGCGACGTGTCATGGTACGACGTGCGGCCTCAATCTGACGCGCATTTATACGCCCCCGAGACGTCGCTTTCAATCCGTACTCACCGAAGCTCACCCTGTTAGCGCGGTGCGCCAGACCGGTGTTACGGCCTTTCATTACCTTGCGAAATTTGGTG
Source organism: Marinobacter salicampi (assembly GCF_011074795.1). Classification (GTDB taxonomy): domain Bacteria; phylum Pseudomonadota; class Gammaproteobacteria; order Pseudomonadales; family Oleiphilaceae; genus Marinobacter; species Marinobacter salicampi. Next base: position 4,394 of record NZ_JAAMPF010000022.1, on the reverse strand, counting down.
CGTTTTGGCTGCAGCATACGAGTGCCCCTTTACTTAGAACCTTTCTTGGGAGAGGCCTTCTTGTCAGCACGGACCTGCTCCATACCACCAAGAATCTCACCTTTGAAGATCCATACCTTGACGCCGATAATGCCGTAAGTGGTCTTCGCTTCATAAGTCGCGTAATCAATATCTGCACGCAGGGTGTGCAGAGGAACGCGGCCTTCGCGGTACCACTCGGAACGGGCGATTTCAGCACCCCCAAGACGTCCGCCTACCTGAATCTTGATACCCTTCGCGCCCTGACGGATAGCGTTCTGAACCGCACGCTTCATGGCGCGACGGAACATAACACGACGTTCGAGCTGACCGGCTACGTTTTGCGCAACCAGGCGGGCATCCAGGTCCGGCTTGCGGACTTCTTCGATGTTGATGTGCACAGGCACACCCATCATGTCGCTGACTTCGCGACGCAGACGGTCAACATCTTCACCCTTTTTCCCGATAACAATACCCGGGCGGGCGGTATGGATCGTGATACGGGCGTTCTGAGCAGGGCGCTCGATCACAATCTTGCTGACAGACGCCTTCACCAGACGCTTGTCCAGAAACTCACGAACCCTGATGTCGTTCAACAGGTTGTTCGAATATTCCCTCTTCTCGGCGTACCAGACTGAGTTGTGCTCTTTAATCACACCCAGCCGAAAACCGGTCGGATTTACTTTATGACCCATCTGAGCATCTCCTACTTGTCGGCGACCTTGACGGTTATATGGCAGGTGCGCTTGAAAATCCGATCAGCGCGCCCCTTGGCTCTCGCCTTGATACGCTTGAGCGTCGGACCTTCGTCCACCATGATGGTGGCAACCCGCAACTCGTCAACGTCCAGACCTTCGTTATGCTCAGCATTGGCAATAGCAGACTCAAGAGCTTTCTTGATAACTGTTGCTGCCTTTTTTGGGCTGAAAGTCAGAATGTTCAGGGCGTCCTCGACAGCCTTACCGCGAACCTGGTCGGCGACAAGACGTGCTTTCTGAGCAGAGAGGCGAGCGCCCTTGTACTTAGCCGCTACTTCCATTTTTATTCCCCTCGCGATCAGCGTTTAGCTTTCTTGTCAGCAGCATGGCCACGGTAGGTACGCGTTGCCGCGAACTCACCCAGTTTATGCCCGACCATATCTTCGGTTACAAAAACCGGCACATGTTGCTTGCCGTTGTGGACTGCAATCGTCAGGCCTACCATCTCTGGGAATACGGTAGAACGACGCGACCAGGTTTTGATTGGTCGCTTGTCGTTCGATTCCAGAGCTGCCTCGACCTTCTTCAACAGATGCAGGTCTATAAAAGGACCTTTCTTTAAAGAACGTGGCACAGCAATTACCTCTATGTAGTCGTTTACTTGGCCGAACGACGACGTACTATCATTCTGTCAGTACGCTTGTTCTTACGAGTCTTATGCCCTTTGGTCGGAACACCCCAAGGAGTAACAGGGTGACGTCCACCAGAGGTACGCCCTTCACCACCACCATGCGGGTGGTCAACTGGGTTCATAGCAACACCACGTACTGTTGGCCGTTTGCCGCGCCAACGTGATGCACCCGCTTTACCAAGCTGCTTGAGACTGTGTTCACTGTTGGAGACTTCACCCAACGTGGCGCGACAGTCCACAAGCACCTTACGCATTTCACCTGACCGAAGACGTATAGTTGCATACGCACCTTCACGAGCGACCAGCTGTACGGATGCGCCCGCACTTCGGGCCAGCTGGGCGCCTTTGCCAGGCTTGAGTTCGACGCAGTGAATTACGGAACCGACCGGAATATTCCGGAGCGGCAACGTGCTTCCCACTTTAATCGGCGCGTCGATGCCGGAGCGCACAGGATCTCCAATCTTCACACCTTTGGGAGCGATAATGTAGCGACGCTCGCCATCGGTGTACTTAAGGAGCGCAATGTGCGCCGAGCGGTTAGGATCATACTCCAGGCGCTCAATAGTCGCCGGAATGCCATCCTTGGTCCGCTTAAAGTCGATGATACGGTAGTGCTGCTTGTGGCCACCGCCAACGTGACGAGTGGTGATACGGCCAACATTGTTACGCCCACCGGATTTACTTTGCTTCTCAACCAACGGCTCGTAAGGGCTGCCTTTGTGCAGGTCAGGGTTGTAGAGCTTTACAACGTGACGGCGGCCAGGAGATGTTGGCTTGGTTTTGACGATCGGCATATTACGACCCCTTTACCTTATTCCACATCCAGAAAATCGATGTCCTGACCTTTCGCAAGCTGAACATAAGCCTTGCGAATGTCATTACGCTTACCGAACCCACGAGCAGTGCGCTTGAGCTTGCCCTTGCGGTTCATAATCTGAACACCTTCGACAGTAACGCTGAACAGCTGCTCAACGGCCTTTTTCACTTCCGGCTTGGTTGCGTCCGGCGCTACCCGAAAGACGACCTGGCTGTTTTCAGCAGCCATGGAGGTCTTTTCAGACACGTGCGGCCCCAACAGAACCTGATAGATTCGTTCCTGATTCATCCCAGCATCTCCTCAATCTTCTTAAGAGCCGGAACGGTCACCACTACCTTTTCAAAGGCCACCAGGCTAACTGGATCAAGTCCGGCCACATCGCGCACATCAATGTGAGGCACATTGCGAGCCGCCAGGTGAAGGTTCTGCTCAACACTTTCTGATAGGATCAGGGCATTGCTCAAGCCGAGATCCTTGAGCTTGGCACTGAAGGCTTTGGTTTTTGGGCTATCAACCGAGAAGTCGTCAACGACAACAAGACGCTCCTGGCGTACCAGCTCGGAAAAAATCGAGCAAAGCGCCGCACGGTACATCTTGCGGTTAACCTTCTGCTCATAGCTCCGGGGCTTGGCAGCAAAGGTAACGCCACCTGAACGCCACAGCGGACTGCGGATGGTGCCAGCACGGGCACGACCGGTACCCTTCTGGCGCCATGGCTTCTTACCACCGCCACGCACTTCTGAGCGGGTTTTCTGGGCACTAGTACCCTGGCGACCACCAGCCATATAGGCAGTGACAACCTGATGGACCAGCGCTTCGTTAAAATCTTTGGCGAATGCAGCTTCGGAAACCGAAATCCCCTTGCCGCTACCTGTAATTGTCAATTCCATCGCACCGCTCCTCAGGCTTTAACTGCTGGCTTGATGACAACGTTGCTGCCCGTCGCACCAGGAACGGCGCCACGAATCAGAAGCAAGTTGCGCTCAGCGTCGACACGGACCACCCGAAGGTTCTGCACGGTAACCTGTGCATTACCCATCTGACCCGCCATCTTTTTGCCCTTGAATACCTTACCCGGGGTCTGGTTCTGACCAATGGAGCCCGGTGCACGGTGAGACAGGGAGTTACCGTGAGTGGCGTCCTGCATGGCAAAGTTCCAGCGCTTCACGCCGCCCTGGAAGCCTTTACCCTTGGACTGACCAGTGGCATCAACCACCTGACCTTCTTCAAAGACTGTCGCGAGAATCTCGCCGCCCGCTGCCAGGTCTTCGCCTTCGCCATCAGCAAGACGGAATTCCCACAGCCCGCGACCAGCTTCAACGCCAGCTTTCGCGAAATGACCTGCCGCACTCTTGGCGACACGAGAGGAGCGACGCTTACCCACGGTTACCTGAACCGCACGGTAGCCATCTGTTTCGAGGGTTTTCAGTTGGGTAATGCGGTTGGCTTCAACCTCAATTACCGTTACAGGCAGAGACTGCCCATCTTCCGTAAAAATACGGGTCATACCGGCCTTGCGACCGACAATTCCAATTGCCATGTTTCACCTCTAAGTGTACGGGGCTCTCACCCTCTATGGCCTTCTGACAGTTACACTGGTTAACGCTAAAGCATTAACCGAGGCTGATCTGAACGTCTACACCCGCTGCAAGATCAAGCTTCATCAGAGCATCTACTGTCTTTTCCGTTGGCTCGACGATGTCGAGCAAACGCTTGTGTGTACGAATCTCGTACTGATCACGCGCATCTTTATTGACGTGCGGTGAAACCAGGACGGTGTACTTTTCCTTCCGCGTCGGCAGAGGGATCGGTCCACGTACCTGAGCGCCGGTACGTTTTGCTGTATCGACGATCTCCTGCGTTGACTGATCGATCAGGCGATAATCGAACGCCTTCAACCGAATTCTGATTTTTTGGCTTTGCATTTGCACCAAACTCCACTCGTAGCAGCTACTTTAGCCGACCTTAAAAAAAGGAGCCGCATTGTATGCAGAATGCCCAACCCTGTCAAGCAGGGTTATAGAGAACCAGCAGCGCAGACAATAGACTCCGGATAGAAAAAGGGGCTGCAACCTGCAGCCCCTCTTCTGCAATGAACCGAGCGAGTCTTACTCGACGATCTTTGCAACAACCCCGGCGCCAACAGTACGGCCGCCTTCACGAATCGCAA